>NZ_CP010777.1:0-1346250 GCF_001078055.1 Rufibacter radiotolerans
TGGCAAGGTTAAGCGTCTCAAGACGCGGAGCCGCAGCGAAAGCGAGTCTGAACAGGGCGCACAGTCAGGGGGGGTAGACGCGAAACTTTGTGATCTACCCTTGGGCAGGATGAAGTTGCGGTAACACGCAATGGAGGTCCGAACCAGTTTCCGTTGAAAAGGATTTGGATGACCTGAGGGTAGGGGTGAAAGGCCAATCAAACTGAGAAATAGCTCGTACTCCCCGAAATGCCTTTAGGGGCAGCGTCGAGGTTGAGTCTCGTGGAGGTAGAGCTACCGATAGGACTAGGGGGAGTCAAATCCTACCGAATCCTGACGAACTCCGAATGCCACGTGACATACTCGGCAGTGAGGCTTGGGGTGCTAAGGTCCCAAGCCGAGAGGGAAAGAACCCAGACCATCAGCTAAGGTCCCTAAATCTATGCTAAGTTGAACAAAGGAGGTCCAGTTGCCCAGACAGCCAGGATGTTGGCTTGGAAGCAGCCATTCATTTAAAGAGTGCGTAACAGCTCACTGGTCGAGCGACAGGGCATCGATAATAATCGGGCATCAAGCATAGTACCGAAGCTATGGATTGTATTTATAATACAGTGGTAGGGGAGCATTCCCGTCTGCGTAGAAGGTACCTGGTAATGGGTATTGGAGCGTCGGGAAAAGCAAATGTAGGCATAAGTAACGATAATGCGGGCGAGAAACCCGCACACCGAAAGACTAAGGTTTCCTGATCAACGCTAATCGGATCAGGGTTAGTCGGGTCCTAAGGCTGACGCGAAGGCTAAGGTCGATGGACAACTGGTTAATATTCCAGTACTAGCGTAACCCAGTGATGCGGTGACGGAGTAGTGAAAGGCCCGCCTGGTGACGGAATACCAGGTTAAAGCACGTAGTTATAGAGACGGTAGTCAAGTACGCCGACTTTGATGAAATGCGATAGTACCCCAAGCCCCCGGGCGAGGGGATAGCGGCCCTAATCAGACTTCCAAGAAAACCCGCTAAGCGTTTAAGGTTACGCTACCCGTACCGCAATCCGACACAGGTAGTCGAGGAGAGAATCCTAAGGTGCTCGAGTGAATCACGGCCAAGGAACTCGGCAAAATGGCCCTGTAACTTCGGGAGAAGGGGCGCTTCCTCCAGCGATGGAGAAGCCGCAGTGAAGAGGCCCAGGCGACTGTTTAACAAAAACACATGGCTATGCGAAATCGAAAGATGAGGTATATGGCCTGACACCTGCCCGGTGCCGGAAGGTTAAGAGGGGATGTTAGCCGCAAGGCGAGGCATTGAATCGAAGCCCCGGTAAACGGCGGCCGTAACTATAACGGTCCTAAGGTAGCGAAATTCCTTGTCGGGTAAGTTCCGACCTGCACGAATGGTGTAACGATCTGGGCGCTGTCTCAGCCGTGAGCTCGGTGAAATTGTAGTCTCGGTGAAGATGCCGAGTACCCGCTACGGGACGGAAAGACCCCGTGCACCTTTACTATAGCTTAACATTGACTCTGGGCAACTCATGTGTAGGATAGGTGGGAGCCTCTGATCCGGCGTCGCTAGGCGTCGGTTAGGCAACGTTGAAATACCACCCTTGAGTTGTTTGGAGCCTAATCCCTGAGCGGGAGACATTGTTTGGTGGGTAGTTTGACTGGGGTGGTCGCCTCCAAAAGAGTAACGGAGGCTTTCAAAGGTACCCTCAGCACGCTTGGTAACCGTGCGCAGAGCGCAATAGCAGAAGGGTGCTTGACTGTGAGGCCCACAAGCCGAGCAGGGCCGAAAGGCGGATATAGTGATCCGGTGGTTCCGCATGGAAGGGCCATCGCTCAAAGGATAAAAGGTACGCCGGGGATAACAGGCTGATCTCCCCCAAGAGCTCATATCGACGGGGAGGTTTGGCACCTCGATGTCGGCTCGTCACGTCCTGGGGCTGGAGAAGGTCCCAAGGGTTGAGCTGTTCGCTCATTAAAGTGGCACGCGAGCTGGGTTCAGAACGTCGTGAGACAGTTCGGTCCCTATCTGTAGTGGGCGTTGGATTTTTGAGGGGACCTGTCCTTAGTACGAGAGGACCGGGATGGACGAGCCTCTGGTGGACCTGTTGTGGCGCCAGCCGCAGCGCAGGGTAGCTACGCTCGGATGAGATAAGCGCTGAAAGCATCTAAGTGCGAAACTCACCCCAAGATGAGAAATCCCTTTAAGGGCCGTGGGAGACGACCACGTCGATAGGCGGCAGGTGTAAAGGCGGAAACGTCATAGCCGAGCCGTACTAATTGCCCGAGAGCTTTCCCGCCGAACCAAGGCGCGTACCCTACTTGTTCTCTTTCTTCCCATGTATATCAAAGCACCCCCCGACATCATTGAGCACGCGTAGCGATACCGTGCGGTAGGCAGAGATGCCTCAAGGCAATGGTGGCTATGTCGCGGGTGTCCACCTCTTCCCATTCCGAACAGAGAAGTTAAGCCCCGCCGAGCCGATGGTACTGCGGTCACACGCGGGAGAGTAGGTAGCCGCCAACCCCCAACAACCCCCGAGGGCCCCCCAGCGATGGACGGGCCCTCGAGGCGTTTTGGGGAAGGGGAACGGGGTAAAGAGAGGGTAGATGGGAGCTGTCATTGATGTCTTAGACTTACATCAAAGCAAAACAAATTAGTTAAATGCTTGATTATAAAAAGTAAGAGGCCCGGTTATCTTATGTAACCGGGCCTCTTCTTTTGGAAAGTTCTCTAACTGCGCAGGGGGATTCAAAAGCTTTTGGATTTTGCTTCAATAAATCAGTGGGTTTATTTTTTAGGAAATGCTACCCAGTGGTTAGTACTTTCTTTGCCCTTTGATAATTCATTTATCTATAAGCTTTAATTAAATTGTGAGTCCAATTATTTTAGCGGTTATGATAGCTGACTTCCGGAAAGATGAAGGCTCCTCATTAGCTTTCTTATATGCTAAATATTTAACTTTAAATAGTGAAAGGCTATCAGCTTGAATCTACTTTTGCTTACTTATAATTTAGAATTGTTCATGGCAATCTCTTTAAGCTAAAATGCCTTGGCTAATTATTTAACCAAGGCATTTTAGCTTAAAGAGATTAAGTTATACTTATCCCTTAGGTGTTCCGCCCGTTACTACTTTAAAGAAATCCTCTTCGGAAAGGTAATTTTTGGCTGCCTCCTTTAATTGGTCAGCGCTTAGGCTTTGAATCTCCTTTAATAGGTTTGTGTAAAAATCAGCAGGGAGTCTTAGGAGTACATTAGATTTATATTTATCCATTTTGTCAAACAAAGTGGCATGGTCTGATAAGAACTTTCCGGCAAGGTGTTTTTTAACAGTGGTCAGTTCCTCTTCTGTCACTTCCTCCTGCTTTAGCTTATCCAGCTCTTTAGAAATCTCCTCTAGTGTTTCTTCTATCTTGTCTCCTTTGATATCTGTTCCAAGGGAAAATAGGGAGTCATGCTCTTTCTGGGATAAGGAAGAATAGACGCCATAGGTATAGCCTTTTTCTTCCCGTATGTTTTTCATTAACCTAGACCCAAAGTATCCGCCTAAAGTATGGTTAAGCAAGTATAGTGCAGGGTAATCTGGGTGAGTAGGTTTAATGATAGACTTCCCAACTCGTATAGCGGCCTGCATCTGATTAGAGGTTGGATCAATAATCAACCTTGGAGATAATGCCTTGGCCGCTATAAGGGGTTCTTCTAAAGTCTGAGATGATGAAGCGTTAAGCTTTTCTAGTATTGCAGAAAAGGCCTGGTTATTTATATCGCCGGTAATGAAGACCTCCGCCGTTGAATAATTATAGGCCTTTTGATGGAAAGATGCTAAGCTCTCTTTCTGGACCGCTGCCACTTCTTCCTCTGACGTGAAGGTGGCGTAAGGATGGCCTTTCCCATAAATAGCCGTCGTGAAAGTCTCTGTGGAGAGGTAGCTGTTCTTTTGCTTATCAACGGCTAAGGATTGTATGATCCTTTGCTTTAATAAGTCAAACTCTTCCTGCGGAAAAGACGGCTGTTCAATAATTTCAAACGTGAGCGGCAAAAGATCAGGAAGGAACTTAGAGAGACAGTACAAGGTCACCGTGGTTCTGTCAAAGCCATGAGAGACTTCCAGGGAGGCCCCATAGAAATCAGTGATATCCGCAATCTGTTTAGCAGAGTGATGGAGGGTGCCTTCTTTCAGCATTTTAGCCGTTAAGGAAGCAACGCCAGGAAAGGGCTGATACCATTTACCTCCTTTGAAGACAAACTCAATTCTGATGACCGGTTGCACCGAATTTTGGAACACGTGTAAACGTGCGCCTGAAGGAGTAATTAAAACTTCAGGGTGAACAGATAAATCACTTGAAAGCTCAGCAATAGCTGGAGCTACGGTACGGATCAAAGTCATAAATGATTATTCGGCTCCGTCTAATTTAAAGTGAAGCGAGAAACGGATGGTTTGCGCTAATGGGCTGTTTTGTTCATTAGGTACCATATAGGCTGCATCTACGCCAAATTTCTGATATCTGATACCAAGGCCCATGGCCAGAAACTGACGACCTCCTTTAAGCTCATTCTCAAAGAAATATCCTGCCCGTGCCGCAAACATGTTATCATACCAGTATTCTAAACCGGTAGAAAGGGTCACTTCCTTTAACTCCTCGCTGCCACCGCCCGGGGCGTCTGTAAAGGATTTGAAAATACCTGAGAAGACATTGGTTTGGTCATTGGCTGAGGCATCATCTGGTCTTGAATAAGGTACCAGTAATTTATTACCATCAATGGCCAGGGTGAGTTTGTTGTAAGGATCAAGCTCCATAGTAATGGCAGTACCCAAGCGAAGATTGGTAGGCAGGAAATCTTTACGGCCAGCGGTAGAATAAGAAATCTTAGCGCCCACGTTAGAGATATTTCCACCTAAGGCCAAGTTGTAGTTCTTGCTACCTAAGGCAAGATCTTTGGTGTAATAGATACCTAGGTCTACAGAGGCAGAATTACCAGGCGTTGACTCAAAGTTGCCGCTGGGGCTCACCACATTGGTATTACCAGCTAAGTTAGATCTAATATACCGGGCTCCCACGCCAAGGCTTAAGTTCTCGCTCAGTTTTTGGCCATAAGAAAGGTTAATGGCATACTCCTTCGGGTTGAAGGGCTGGAAGTCATTGCCGGTCTGTGAAAAAACAATTTCTCCCAAATCAAAATACAGCATAGACAGCGCTATAGAGGAGTTAGGGCTTAGTTTCTTATGGGCAGACAGGTACGCCAGGTACATATCATCTACTACATTCCGTAACCAGGGAGTGTAAGACAAGGAGGCTTCAAAGTCTGACTCTAGAAAGCCAAGCTTGGCCGGGTTCCAGTGAGGGGAATTAACATCTGGTGATGTGGCCACACCTGCATCTCCCATCGCTGCCGCACGGGCATCTGGGGCTACTAATAATACTGGAACAGCAGTGGTAATAGGACGGTAGTCTTGGTTCTGACCAATGGAGTTTTGTGCCAACGCCGAAAGGCCAGAGAAAGAGACTAACAGAATACCCAGAATAGTAGATCTGATAAAGGTGTAGTTCATGTGGTAGAAGTTGATGTAATAGCAGATACGTTATTTTAGTAAAACTAGCTTTTCAAAACGGGAAGTTGTTGCTCCATCCAATCGAGAACGAATATTTACTTTATAAATATATACACCTTTCGCTAAATTATCATGGTGGTCATCTTTACCGTCCCAGGTAATGTCAGAAAAGTGGGTATTTCCGTTGCTGAACCCATGCAACGTTTTAACCATTTTACCAGAAACGGTGAAAATCTGAATAAGGATATCTAATTCTTGCCCCGGCCGGTTATGGTCAAAATGGAAGGTAGTTTTGTGTAGGAACGGGTTAGGTATATTGTAAACATGGTCTAACGTAAGCTTTTCAGAGGATGCCACAATAAACTCCAGTTTACTGGTACTGGAGTTGTTATGGGTATCCCAGGCCTTGAGGGTAAGGGTGTGCGGCCCCGGCGTTAAGTTCTTGAGCGCATAGCGCACCTTCCCAGATTGGTAGGAATCCACATCTGCCGTATAGAACTCATTCAGGACAATAGGGTTTTCCGTTTTCTCATCCAGAATGGCGATAATCTCATGCCCTATGCCTGCCCCAGCCGTATTGATTCCGTTCTCATCAAATAAATGCGCTAAAAAAGTGGCCTCAGTGCCGGCCAATCCCCCTGATACAAAGGATTCATCATTTAGAAACAGCTTCAGCTGCGGAGGCGTGTTATCTGCTGATACGTTAGCATTTGCACCCCCAACCGGCACTGGCGTAGCACCATGCGCGTCTGAAGAGGGGGAGAAGGCATATAAGTGGATGCTTCCGGCCCCAATCTGATAATTAATGTCCTTAGGCACCACCATGGCTATTTCAAACACGCCGTTCTTCACCGAAGCCAGACCGTCATATAATACATTGTTTCGGCTGAGTACTTGGCGTTTTGGGTTCTGGTCTCCCAGCGTGGTAAGAGGCGCTCGCTTGTCATACACCGTTACCTGAACCTGCCCCTGGAAGTCTGTAGCTACCTGCTGCTGGCTGTTTCTTACATAACCTTCCAGACGTACCGTAGAAAGCGCCTTAAGCGTATCTGAGGCGGCGGCAGAGAATGGTTTGCCATTCAGTTTGGAAAGCAGCACCTCCTGCGCCGGATAGGCCAGCCGCATGGAAGGGTCACCCAGCAAGGCGAAGTTCCGGTTGTTTACCCCAAACAAACTGGCATTCTTGGTTTGGTTCATGAGCACCCCCAGCGTAGGCATAGCACCGTTCGCAAGCGGCTTGAACAGGAACTGAAAAAAATTGGTATTCAAGGCCCGGTTGCCGTCTGAGTACACAGGGCGGGTAGTCGTAAGAAGTCCCACGGCCCCACCATCCGGGTGGAAAAGGGCGGTTTCAGCACCTGAGTTGCGGCGTGGGTCATCATAGCGCCCAAACTCACAGGTAGCGGTCAGGAAAAAGGTGAGGCGGTTGGCATTCTTCCAATCCAGTATTTCAGGTATGGTCACAATCTGCTCATCTGCCAGGCTTAAAGCATTACCGTGGCCTGTGTAATTGGTCACCAGCGCTCCCTTTTCAATGGCTTCGCGCAAGGCCTTATTGGTTTCTGGCGACCGCTGCCCGTTAGGCACGGAAATCTGCGGGTACAGATCTAGGTAAATCTTTTGGGGCAGATACGCGGGGTAATTTCGCTCTACAAACTCGGCCAGGTAATCGGCGTCATTTAGGTGTTCGTTGGTGTCCCCGTCATCGGCCAGGAAAATGAGGCGCTTCCGCCAGTTGCCCAAGGCTTGCTCGCTTTCATACCGGATGATCTTATCTATGATCAGGTCTGCTTCAGCCGCAGACTTAACTGGAAGCCTGCCAATGCCCACATCCAGCAAGTGGCTAAGCGAAAAATTCACCTCAGACCATTCGCCTTCCTCCTCATCCAGAAAACCGATGTAGTCATCTGAAGAGTAAGACGTGATAGGGTCCAAGGATTGCCTGGACTCATAAATGGGAATGAAGTTAGTGTTCTGCGGGAGCCGTCGCTTGGGGTCAAAAGAGGCATCGCCCAGCAGAATCACCTGCAGCAGGTCATCACCCTGTTTATTGCTGCGGGTATGCAGCATCTTTAAAAAATCGCGCAAGGCGGTAATGTCCGGTTTACCCGAAGAGAACTCCTCATAGATTTTAGAAAGCTGCACCACCTCCACCTGCAACCCGTTCCGGCTACTGCGGTGGCTGGCCAGACGCTGGGCCTGCGCGGCGAAGGCGGCAGGGGTAATGATCACCACGTCCAGTTTGCCGTCCAGGTTCAGGCTGTGCAGGTTCTGGTTGGCTACTTTGCCGTGCAGGCTGGGAGCAGGAAAGGTGTTCCACTGGAACACGACATATTCCTGCAGTAGCTGGCTGGCCGCCGAAAAAGAAGCTATACTGTTGTTGATAGAAAGCGCTTGCCTGTAAGGTTTGAGCGGGTCGGTCACGTTCCACACCTGCGCCTCTGCAGAGACGCCACTGATCTGAAAAGTGCTGGCAGGATTCTGCCGGCTGGCCAGGGACCGGAACCCGGTTTGGTTCCCGTACAGCTTCAGTTGCCGCTGCGAGGAAAGCGTGAAGTAATTCAGGTAGCCCGTAGCCGAGGAAGAGCCGCCGGGTTGATAGGTATAGGAAACCGCCAGGTCATTGGTATAGCCCAAAGAGCCCAAGGCTGGAGAAAACTGCAGGACGTGGTTCACGCCTTCGGGGTGATAACTAAAAGAACCCCTGCCTGAGATGTCATGGATGCCTTGCACGGCCCCGTTCAATCGCACCGTAAAGGAACTGTTCAAAGGAGAGTTGGCCATTACCGCCGAGGTAAGCCAAACGGTGCTGTTAGAAACGAGGTCTGAGGCCGGAACCGTGAAGTTTTGCTGCGGGGCAAAAGAAGTGAATTCCTCGCCGTACCATTCGCGGCCAGAGTTGACCATGTTGCGCAGGTCTGCCTCATGGAACCACCGCTCATCATACGAGGTAATGACCGGGAAAGAGCCTGCCAGGGAAGCCTGTTGCCCCACCCGTAGTCCCGCTGTGGAGCCCACGGTGACATAGTAATAAGTGGTATCTGTATACAGGTTGAACGAATGGAGGAACGGGTTTTGCCCGGTCACGTTATTCACTGCCCAGGTATGCGGCCCTTGCCCATAAAACAGGAGGTAGTCATTGGCGTCAAAGCTGCCGTCCTGCTCGCCTTCTACCCAAATGGCATTCTCTACCAGGTCATCGGGGCGGGGAGCCGCATTGGGTTGGGGAAGCATACCGCCCCCGTTGCCATACAGCTTGAGGTTGCGTGGGTTCAGGCCCTGCAGGTTAACCCCCAAGGACTGCAGCGCCGCCCGGTCCAGTTTATAGAGGCCATTGGCAGGCACGCCAATCTTAAACCAGTCGCCGGTGCTTAAAACAGAGCGAGAGGCATAGGTGCGAAGCGGAGCGGATTGGCCCGGCGCTTTTCTGGCAGTACTGCCGGAAGTGGAAAACCTATACCCAAAAGAAAGAAGCTTTTCAACGGCCCCGGTCTGCGGGTTTAGCCGGAAAGGCTGAAAGGCAACTACGGAATGAGGGACCCGGTTAGAAATACCCGAACTTATAGAAAAAGAGATTTCCGTTTTAAGCCCGTTTTTTGGAAAAGAGCGCAATTCTGGCTCTGTTAAAGGGGCAAACTCTACTTGGGTAAATTCAAAAGAACGGACGCTTGTGTTGGGGATAGGCAGCAGCAGGTAAGGAATTTCTTCCCGGTTCAGAAAGGCGGCCTCCTCAAAGGTGGGCATTACCGAAGCTACGGGAGCACCGGCCGCCGGGCTAGCCGCAACTGCTTGCCACCGCACGGTGTAGGTAGCCTCAGATTGGGCCCAAGCGGCAACAGCCATCACCCAAAAGCTTACGGCAAGCAGAAACGTTCTTACAAGATGCATGTACGCGGGTAAAATAACTCACTTCGCAACATAGTACCACACGCTTAGGTTCAGGCGGCAAAGCCTTAGAACCTGGTGGGTATACTTAATTGGCAGTGAGGTGATAAGATAAGGATTCAGGCTCATTTTTGCCACTCCTTGCATCAAAAACCTGGCTCTGGCCTAAATGTTCTGCTCCCCACCTGATTGCTTCCCGCTGGGGCATGATTTTATGCTGGGCGGTAAGATTTAAATGGCAGAGGGTTTCAAGAAGGATAACAGAATGTATAAACCAATGATAAGCGGAATGGCGGTAACATTAAGCCCTATCAGAAACAGAACCGCAAGGCCTAAAAAAATAAACCTGATCTCATTTCCCTTCCAGGCGAAGCTTTTGAACTTAAGCGCAAACAGGGGTAACTCCGCTACCAGCAAATAAGAGAAAAGCAGCGTAATGCCCAGCAACACATAAGGGTTCAGAATCACGCTTGTCAGCCCGAAGGCGTCATAGCCCAGAATAAGCGGCAGGGAGATGACAAAGAGCGTGGAGGCCGGCGTGGGTACTCCAATGAAAGAGGACGTCTGGCGGGTGTCAATGTTGAACTTGGCCAGCCGCAGACCAGAGAAAATGGTGATGATGAACCCGGTAAACGGGAGCCAGAAAGGCAAATCAGTGCCCGCCGGTGATTCCTCTAAACTTCTGGTCATCAACTGCAGCATCATGGCGCCGGGCACTACCCCAAAAGACACCATGTCTGCCAGTGAGTCCAGTTGCTTTCCTATTTCTGAGTAGGCATGCAGCACGCGGGCAACCATGCCGTCCATGAAGTCAAGCACAGCTGCCAGCACCACCAGGTAAGCGGCAGTGGTCAGGTCATTGTGTTTGAGGATAAAGTAGATAGCCAGACAACCACAAAGCAGGTTCAGGCAGGTGATAAAGTTGGGGATATGTTTCTTCATAGAGGCGGGTAGAGCGTTTTGAGCCTGTTTTCCTGAAATCAGCGCAAAAACGGATTGCTGGCTTTTTCTTCCCCAATAGTGGTGGAAGGGCCGTGCCCAGGGTGTACGGTCACCTCGTCTGGCAGGATGAATAATTTAGTTTTGATGCTTTGGATAAGGGTATCATAATCGCCGCCCGGCAGGTCTGTGCGGCCAATGCTGCGCTGGAACAGCACATCGCCGCCCACTACGTTCTGGCTTTCTGCGTGGTAAAACACCACATGGCCCGGCGCATGGCCTGGGGTAAGGAGCACTTGCAACCTGGTGTTCCCAAACGCCACGTCCTCCCCTTCCTTCAGAAACTTCTCAGGCAGAATTTCCTGGTACTGCGGAAAGCCATAGGCCACCGAATAGGTAGGCACTGAGCGCAGCACCGGCAAATCGTCTTCATGGATTTCCAGCGGTACGCCATAGGTATCGGCCACGAATTTGTTGCCCAGCACATGGTCAATGTGGCAATGGGTATTGAGCAAGCGCACCACTTTCAGTTCATTGGTTTTGATAAAGTCCTGCAGTTCCTGCTGCTCGGTTTTGTTGGAGCAGCCGGGGTCAATCACCACGCACTCCTTGGTGTCATCATACAACACGTAGGTGTTCTCTGAAAACGGATTAAACGTGAAGCTTTCTATCTTAAAGGTGGTGGCAGGCATGGGCGTATTCTCTTATTTTGATGGAGCTAAGTTACAGATTTCAGCGGCACAAGCCGTACCTTGCCGCATGATTTATGATTATCTGGTAGTAGGGCACGGCCTGGCCGGTGCCATTTTAACCTGTTTTCTGGAGAAGAACGGAAAAACGGTGCTGGTGTTTGATGTGCCTAAAGAAAACGCCGCCTCCAGAGTGGCGGCCGGGCTTATTAATCCGGTGGCTGGCAAGCGCTTTGCCAAAAGCTGGCAGGTAGACGCCTTTCTCCCCGCCGCCGAGAACTTCTACCAGGAAATTGAAGAGCGCTACCAGACCCCTTTGTTCCACCGCAAGCCTATCTTAAAGCTGTTCTCCACCCCTGAGGAACAGAACAACTGGATGGGCAAAAGCGCAGACCCCGCCTGGGACGGCTACATAGAAACCACGCACCTGCAACTCCCGTCCTCTGAAAACGTTCATCAGGAACTGGGCGGGCTACTCATTCAGAAAGGCGGGTACGTAGCCCTGCGGCCGTTCCTGCAAAACCGGGAAAACGACCTGGCCCAGCGGGGACTTTTGCGCACAAATTCGTTTGATATTTCACAGTTGGAGGTGTCGCCGGAAGGGGTGAAATACCAGGATGTGCAGGCCCGTAAAATCATTTTCTGCGAAGGGGCGCAGGCGGCTCAGAACCCGTATTTCAGCTGGCTTCCTTTTTCTTTGAACAAAGGGGAGATTTTAGACATAAATGTGCCTGATTTTGAGGCTTCTTATATCTATAATAAAGCCGTTTACGTTGTTCCTTTAGGACAATATTCCTACCGCATAGGCGCTACGTACAATTGGCGCGAAGTAAACGAGGACATCACCCCGGAAGCCCGCGAGGAACTAACGGAGAAAACAAAAGACATCCTGAAAAAACCGTTTACCGTGACAAAACAGTATGTAGGAATCAGGCCGGCGGTGAGGGACCGAAAACCTTTGATAGGCCTGCATCCGGTGCTGCCGCAGATAGGGGTTTTCAACGGGATGGGGTCTAAGGGAGTATTGATGGCGCCGTTGCTGGCCCAACAGTTTGTTTCTGCCCTGGAGCAGGAAGGGCAACTGTGGCCAGAGGTGAGCATTGCCCGGTATTTTTCTTTATATTTAGCATCTACGCCAAACACATGAGTCAACTCTCTACTCGCTTCTCACACGTGTGCCGGTTACTGTTGTTGCTCCTGGGCCTGGGGGCACCTGCCTCTGCTTGGGCACAGACCACCGCGCCAGATGACTTTGGGCAGAACCGTATCCAGTACAAGCGTTTCAACTGGGAATTCTACAGCACTCAGAATTTCAATATCTACTACTCGCAGAACGGCAAGGAACTGGCCCGCAATGCCGCCGAGCACGCCGAGAAAGAACTCAAGAGAATCACCTCACTCATAGGGTATTATCCCTATTCCAAAATCACCATCATTGTCTACAACTCTGTTTCAGACATGAAGCAGAGCAACATTGGCCTGATTGATGATCCCTACAAAGGCGGCAACGATGCCCTGTTTGTGAAGAGCAAGATTGAGGTGGCGTTTGAAGGCGCGCAGACCGAGTTCAAGCGCCAGATGACCTACCGCATCTCAGAGCTGCTGCTCTCAGACATGATGTACGGCGGCAGCCTGAAGGAAGTAATCCAGAGCAATTACCTGCTGCGCCTGCCCGAATGGTTTGTGTCTGGGGCCGCGGCCTACCTCTCTGAAGGCTGGAGTGTGGAGATGGATGACTACATGCGCGACATGATCCAGAAGACGGGGGGCAAACGCTCAGAACCATTGTTCGCGCGTAACCAGCGCCTTACCGGCCAGGCCATCTGGAACTACATCACAGAGCGCCACGGCACCGCCGCCATCCAGAACATCCTTAACCTCACGCGCATTACCCGTGACATTGAGATAGGCATTGCCAGCAGCCTGAACATGCCCTACAAGCGGTTTACCCGCGACTGGTTCGCCTACTACACCCAGATGAACACCTTCGCCGATGGGTCTATGCCCTCCCCGGACAAAGACCGCAAGGTGAAGAAGACCAACGGCCGCAATTACCTGTACTCAGAGCCCGCCTTCAGCCCCAGCGGCCAGCAGCTGGCGTATGTGATTTATGACCGGGGCGCCTACAAAGTGATGGTGCGCAACCTGGCCAACAAAGGGCACCGCATGGTGTACCGCGGAGGGTATAAAATGCCTAACCTGGCGGTTGACCACACCGTGCCGCTGGTTTCCTGGCGCACCGAGTCGCAACTGGGTATCTCAGATGTGCGCAGAGGCAAGCTGCAGATTAAATTACAGGCTGCCACCGCGCGGTATTTCCCGGGAGTGGCTACCATCAAAGCCCTGCTGGGCGATAATTCCAACATCATCCCACTGGGCGCCTATAGCCAGGTGGCCGGGCTAGACTTTTCTGAAGACGGGCAAATGATGGTGCTAAGTGCCGTGAAGAATGGGCAGAGCGATCTGTACCTGTACCGCGGCAGCCGCCTGTCTCAGCAACTCACTAATGACATCTATGATGACCTGTCTCCGTCGTTCCTGCCGGGTACCGGTAACCGACTGGTGTTCAGTTCTAACCGGTTGCCAGATTCATTGCAGTCTAGCCGGGGCAAGTTTGCGAATGTGGGCAGCAATTATGACGTGTACCTGTATGACCCTACCAATACCCACAGCCGTTTCTGGCAGTTAACCTACACTCCCGCCAATGAAGGGCAACCCATTGGCCTGTCTGAAGACGAGATCATGTACGTAGGCGAGGAGACAGGCATTAAATCTCTGTACCGTCATAACATCAAAAACGGGCAGATAGACCGCGTCACAGATTTCCGGCAGAACATCAAGTCTTTTGACTACAACGTGCGTACCGGCAACCTTACATTTGTGGCCAATGACCGCGCCAAGGAATACCTGTACTGGTACCCTAATAACCCGTTGCAGCCCATAGCCAACACTGGCTTCAAGACCAAGCGCCAGCAGGTGCTGGAGGCCAATCTGCAGCGTCGCCTGCAGCAGGAACGTGACCGGATAGCCGCGGCCCTGGCAGCCAAAGCGGCGGCAGATTCCCTGGCGGCCATTCAGGTGCCCCAGGACTCGCTTGGCACGGACAGCACGGCTGTTCCGGCTCCAAAACCACCCGTGGCCGCCCCTAGGGCAAAAAGGGTGTTGGCCATGGCCACGCCAGACTCGCTTATCTTAAACTATCCTAAGCCCTATGACCTGCGCTTTGGGGTGAACAACATTGTCTCTTCCATTCACGCAGATCCTTTGCTGGGCTTCGGGTTTGTGATGGAGGTAGGCATGGCTGATCTGTTTGAGGATTATCGCATACGTGGCGGCGTGTTCGCGCTTACAGACCTGGAGACCAACAATTTCTACGCTGAGTATTCCAACCTCAAGAACCGGTATGACTATCGGATAGGCTACCAGAAGCAAAGCATCCGTCAGGGGTCTAATACAGGCATAGAACGGCGGTTAGGGAAGCATGAGATTCTGCCAGCCCTCAGCTACCCTTTGACCAATGCCTTAAGCGTGAAGTTTTTGCCCCGGTACGCTAACCTACGCTACACCATCATTGAGCGCTTTGACGTGCCAGACGTGGTTATGGACTTTGCCGGTATTGGAGGGGAACTGGTGTTTGACAACTCGGTGGTGACGGGCATGAACATGCGCGAAGGCACCAGAATGAAAGTGGGCATTACGCGCATGTACGGACTGGGCGCCAGCGAGACGGGCTTCGGGAAATTCTACGTAGACCTGCGGCATTACCAGAAAATTCACCGGCAGTTTGTCTGGGCCAACCGCCTGAGCTACGGACATTCCTTTGGGCCATCGCCTAAGAAATACCTGCTGGGTGGGGTAGACAACTGGATCAACGCCGAGCAGGACAACACCCAGATCTGGGGCGATGACCTGACCATAGATACCTATCCGGCCGAGTTCTTCTACCTGGATTACGCCATGCCGCTGCGGGGCTTCAACTACAACGCCCGTAACGGAAGCCGCTATGTGCTCTGGAACACCGAGTTGAGGTTGCCGCTCTTCCAGTACCTATTTGAGGGCCCTATCAACTCCGGCTTCTTCCGGAACCTGCAGATGGTGGGCTTCTTTGACACCGGTACGGCCTACAACAGCGGTAACCCCTTCAGCGATGATAACTCCGTGAACACGCAACCCGTGCCACGCCCGCCGTTTGAGGTGATTGTGCGTAACTTCCGTAACCCTTTCATGTACGGCTACGGCTTTGGCGCCCGCACCACCTTGCTGGGCGTTTACGGCCGGTTTGACATGGCCTGGGGCGAGAAAGACCTCAAGCGCGAAGGACCTAAATTCTACTTCTCCATGGGCTATGATTTCTAACCGAACGCTTAGCCTGTTTTAGGGCTGTTTTCACGAAAACTGCTTCAAAACGGAATCGCCGCCTCTTATTGAAAAGAGGCGGCGATTTTTGTTTTTATTGGGAGTATAAGCCTGAACTGCACCAGAGCAGAAAGCCGTTTCAGGCCCGTTTTCCGGAAAATGGCCCTGAAACAGAATCTCTTGGCCAGGCACAGGCTTCTATCCCCGGAGGCACAGCTGCCCCACTATACTAAGGTCCGGACGCTGCAAGGCAGCTTGGTTGGAGGTAGAACCCGAAGAAATTACTACTTCAGATGTGTGACCCAAAATTCTTCCGGTGAGTGAGTGCTCCTGACCCAAGGGCATTAGTACTTAAGATAGGGAGACTGGCCCTTTTTTGTTAAATTTACTTTTTACCACTTTATCCCTGACGTATGTTACTATCCATGACCGGTTTTGGGTCCGCCCAACTGGAGACCGAGGCTTTTACCCTGAGCATTGAGCTGAAATCGCTGAATTCTAAATCCATGGATCTGAGCCTGCGCATTCCGCGGAGCTTATCTGACAAAGAGCTGGAAATCCGCAACATCATCAGCAAAAGCCTGGTGCGCGGCAAGGTGAACCTGACCATTGAGGTGAGCCGCAACAAAGGGGCCGCCGGCCGCAGCCGAATCAACATTGAGCTGCTCACGCAGTATTACCAGGAAATGGACCAAGCCGCCAAACGCCTGGGTGCGCAGTCACCAGATTTATTCAGGTTGGCCCTGCACATGCCAGACGTGATGCAGACAGACGCCACCGAAGACACCAAGACCGAAGACGTGACCTGGGAGCAGGTGCAGCCGCTCTTGATGGAGGCCATTGAGAACTTTAACACCTTTAGGGTAGACGAAGGCAAGGCGCTCACCAATGAGATTATCTCCTATATAGATCGTATTAGAATCCTGCTGGCCGAGGTGGACAAATATGACCCCACCCGCGTAGAGAACATCCGGCAGCGTATCCAGAGCCACCTGGAGGAGATCTCTTCTTCTGAGTCTTTTAACCAGAACCGGTTTGAGCAGGAGATGATCTATTACATTGAGAAACTGGACATTGCCGAAGAGAAAGTACGCTTGGTCAACCACCTGCATTATTTTACAGAAACCGTGTATCTGCCTGAACCAACCGGCAAGAAACTGGCGTTCATCTCGCAGGAGATAGGCCGGGAAATCAACACCATCGGCTCCAAAGCCAATGACTCTACCGTCCAGCACCTGGTGGTGGAAATGAAAGAGGAACTGGAGAAGATAAAGGAGCAGCTCAACAACATTCTGTAGGCTGGTTTTCTGTTTTGGGTCTCTTTTCGCTAAAACACCGCGTAAACGCACGCCTTATGATAACACGAGTACTTGCCTGCCTCTTTCTTCTGGTCATAGGAATGAGCGCCGCTGTAGCCCAGAACCGTACCTGCGGCACCATGGACTATGTGCGGCTGCTGGAGCGGGAGCGGCCCAACCTGCGGGCACAGTTGCAGTTGCAGGCCCGGGAGGCCAACACCTTGAAAGGGCGCTATGAGAACCGGGCGCTGGGCGGCGTCACCACCATACCCGTGGTGGTGCACGTGGTGTACAACGGCACCAGCCAGAACATCTCCAATGTTCAGATCCAGACCCAGATTGCGGCCTTAAACAAAGATTTCAGGAAACTCAACGGCGATACCGCCAGCATTCCGGCGGCCTTTAAAGGCCTGGCCGGCGATGCCGGGATAGAGTTCTGCCTGGCGCAGCGCACCCCAGACGGAGAGCCTACCAACGGCATTACCCGTACCCAAACCAGCGTAAACGGCTTCAAGATTGACAATTCTATGAAGTTTACGACCTCGGGTGGCAAAGACATCTGGGACCCCAGTAAATATCTCAACATCTGGGTGGTGGCCCTCTCTTCTGAAGAAAGCGTCTTGGGCTACGCCCAGTTCCCTAACTCAGGATCACCGGCCACCGACGGTGTGGTAGTGGATTACCGCTGCTTTGGCACCACCGGTACCGCCGTTCGGCCCTTCAACAAAGGCCGTACCGCCACCCATGAGATAGGCCACTGGCTTAACCTGTTTCATATCTGGGGAGATGAGTCCTGCGGCAATGACCAGGTAGAAGACACGCCCACCCAGGAAGAGGAGAACGGAGGCTGCCCCGTGTACCCCAGCCCCTCCTGCTCCAACACCAGTGACATGTTCATGAACTACATGGACTACACAGATGACGCGTGTATGTATATGTTCACCAATGGGCAGGTAAACGTGATGCAGACGGCTATTACCAGATACCGGCCCACGCTGCTTACCTCACAGGGCTGCGCCGTGGTACAGGTACCAGACCTGGAGGCCGCCCTGATAGAAGTAACCTCGCCAAGCAAAATCATTTGCGCTACCTCGGTTTCCCCTAAGGTGGTCCTGCGCAACCGGGGGGCACAGACGCTTACCTCAGCGCAGATCCAGTACCGGGTAGACAACGGGCCCGCCCAGACCTATACCTGGACCGGCTCACTGGCGTCTTTCACCAACGTGACGGTTTCCCTCCCTGCATTTACCGTGCCGGCTGGCGCCCATACTATTTCTTATTCCCTGGTGAGCCGCAACAATGCCGCCACCGACGCAGATGCCACCAATGACGCGATCTCGGCCTCGTTTCAGGTCCAGGGCTCAGCTTTGCCGCTGGCCGAAGGCTTTGAGGGTACTGCTTTCCCTCCGGCCGGCTGGGCTATCCTGAACCCGAACCAGGATCTTACCTGGGCCCGAACCACTAAGGCAGCCAAGACCGGCAGCGCCTCGGCATTCATGCAGAACATACAATACACCAGCAATGGTCTGGTAGACGAACTGGTGCTTCCGCCGCTGGATCTAACCTCGCGCACGGCACCTACCATGACGTTCCAGGTGGCGTACTCGCTGCTGTCAGAGAGCGGTTTTTCAGATACGCTGGAGGTGTGGGTGTCTACCAACTGCGGGGAGTCTTTCCAGCGGGTGTACCGCAAATTTGACCGTGATCTGGTCACAGCATCGCCCGCCTTCCGGGAAACGGAGTTTATTCCCACCGCTTCTGAATGGCGCCTGGAAACCATAGACCTAGCGGCTTTCGCCACGGCCAAAACGGCAATCCTTAAATTCCGGCACATCACAGACTATGAGAACAACCTGTACCTGGATGACGTGAAGGTAGATGGCGTGCCCATGGCCGCCGAAGAGGAACGAGCCCAGCAGGCCGTGCAGGTAACGCCTAACCCTACCACCGGTATGCTGTACGTCTCTTCGCCGGAAGCCCGAATTACCCGCGTGCAGGTCTGTGACGCCGTAGGCAAAATACTGCAAGACCTGGAACCGCGTCATGTAAAAGGCCAGCCCCTGAAACTTATGCTGCCCCAAGCCTCCAACGGAGTCTACTTCCTTAAAATGACCACTGATAAAGGCCCGGTGGTGCGCCGCGTAATGCTGGTGCGGTAACCAATTTCCTTTTCAAAGAGAAACCCGTTTTGGGGCCGTTTTCCGGAAAACGGCCCCAAAACGGGTTTCTCTTTTTATGGGGGTTCTTACAGGGCCTTGACAAAGGCGGTGATGAGTGCCATCACTTCCTTGAACTTGGTCAGCGGCAGGGTGTCTGCGGTGTCTTTGGGGTGATGGTACTCAGTGGTGGTGCCGCCCAAGGTGTAGAAAAAGAAAGCCGGCACGCCCTTCTCTGAGAAATAGTAATGGTCTGAGTTGGCTGCCTTGCCCCGGCTTTTAAGGACCGTCAAATAGCTGTGTTGTTTGTTCAATTGCTGCAACAAACTAAACTGCTTGGGGAAGACCGTAGCATTAACCACCATCATACCTTCTTCGCCGGTGCTCATTAGGTCCAGGTTCAGGAGAAACTTGATGTTGCCCAGCGGGAAGAGCGGGTTTTCTGTGTAATACTTGGAGCCCAGCAGTCCGGCCTCCTCCCCGGCGAAGGCCATAAAGGCAATGGAATAGTCAGGCGTGTTCTGCGGCTGCGCGTACCAGCGGGCCAGTTCCAGGAGCATGGCCGTACCGCTGGCATTGTCATGGGCGCCCGGGAAGAACAGGTCCTTGCCCTGGTGGCCCAGATGGTCATAATGCGCCGTGACCACCACAAAGGAATCTGGTTTGATACGGCCGGGCACAAACCCGATCACGTTCTGGCTTTTGTAGTCGGTCTCCAGCCGGGCGTCTACGTGGAACTCAATCTCTTTGGCATTCTTGGGCCAGGCTTTCTCCAGCACCTCCAGCACCGGGAACGGCAGCTGCTCGGTGCGCACCGTGGCCATGAGCTTAGGCCCGGGCTGCCGTACTATCACGGCGCGGGCCCTGAGCAACTGGCTGTGGAGCGGCTCCGGCAAGGCCAGCAATTCTTTGAAGTGGCGCTGGTAGACCACCAATACCTTGTTTTTGAGGTTATTGGTCAGGAACTGCTGCGCGGCGTCTACGTCTTGCAGCAGCAGGGTATCTAGCTCATATGCTTTGCCTTCGCCTTTTCCGGGCCCCGTAGCACCATGAGCAATAAAGTCTATGCCGGGCGTCAATTCCTTGTCATTGATCTCCAGTTTGAGATGATTGTCCAGGATGTTGATGGGGAAGGAGAATTCCTGCCGGTAATTGTGGGAGAGGGGCTTCAGGCCGATCGCGGCGTACTGCTGCTGCAGGTAGCTGGCGGCAATACTATCGCCTTTAAAGGCATAGCCGCGGCCGTGCATGGCAGGGGCGGCCAGGTCTGCAATGGTCTGCCGTACCCGGTTCAAGTCCTGGGCAAAACCCGAAAAGCTAAATAGAAAAAGAAGGAAAGAGAGGGAAAGCCGCGGTGCCATACCAAAACGTTTTAGGTCTGTTTTGGTGAAAATAGGCTAAAAACGGCCTCTAAGCAAAAGCCAGGTGAAAAGACCCAGCACGCAGCCAATGGCGTTGCTCAAGGCATCTACCGGGTCTGGTGCCCTACCCATGGCCATGGCTCCCTGCAACACTTCTACCAACCCGCCAAACAGCACCACGGCCAGAAAGGCGCCGGCCACCAACCAGGGGGTTAAAGAAAGGGAAGGATCTCTAAGGAGTGCCAGGAGAAGCAGGAACAGCTGGGTGCCAAACAGCACCGCGTGCACCAGAGAATCAAAGGTGAGAAAATCCCATTGCGGGGTAGGGGGTAACGCATTGGCGGGCAGAAGCGTCCCTATCAGGATCACCACTGCCCACCCCAGCGCCAGTGCATAGTAAGCGTTACGCACTGAAAGGAATTTAAGCACCCACCAGCTCTTTGTACTCAGCGGCCGAAAGCAGCTCGCCTACTTCAGATTGGTTCGCGATAGACATCTTGATCATCCAGCCATCGCCGTAGGCATCAGAGTTCACCAGCTCAGGGGCGCCGTCCAGTTTCTCGTTGATCTCCAATACAGTGCCAGTCAAAGGGCTGAACAGATCAGAAACGGTTTTCACCGCTTCAACGGTGCCAAACACTTCTTCTCTGGCTACTTCTTTGTCCAGGGTGTCAATGTCTACATACACAATGTCCCCCAGCTCGCGCTGCGCGAAATCTGTGATGCCTACATAGGCTACATCGCCGTCAATCTTGATCCACTCGTGGTCTTTGGTGTATTTCAGTTCCTCAGGGAAGTTCATAGTTGTTTATTTAAGTTCGACTCAAAAATACATTCTTTTTGGTTGGTGCCACAACCCTTAGTCAGATAAACTGAACCGAAGCTGGATACCACCCTCGGTCACGGTGTTCCGGAACGCGTTGGCTACCTTGGGCTCGTTGATGTTCTTGGTGAAATAGAACTGCAGGTTCAGGCGCTGGCTTACCACGTAGTCAATGGTAGGGCGTATCTGCACTTGCAGGGCGCCGGAGGTAGTCAGGTTGTTCTGGTACTCGTTGCCGTCTGTGTCTACCGCAATGGTACGCTGAATGGTCTCATTGTCTCTGATGGTAAAGTCCAGGCGCATGGTCAGCTCGTTCTCCAGGGTTTTGCGGGAGCCGCCAATCTTAAACGGCACCCGGAAGTTAGTGGTAGTGTAGCCCAGGCCTACCACCACGTCTTTCACGCCGTTCTCGGTTACCTGTGCGTTGGTCATGTTCAAAAGCAGGTTGCGTTGGGTCTTGTACTCCAAACGCCCGGTGATCTGGCCCTTGGTCCTGAAGTTCACCCCAATCAGCGGCGACATACTTTCCGTGATAGCTACCTGGCTCACCACGTAATACGGGATGATCTCGCCCTGCTCGTTGGTGGCATCCGGGAAGCCGGACGGCTCAAAGTTGTAGTTCAACGCCGTACTGAAGTTGGCTACCGTAAAGTTAGACTGGTAGGCGTGGTTCAGGGTAAACGAACTGAAGTACTGCTGGAAGAACGGCACCGAGGACAGCCCGTTGTAGACCACGTTCCAGTTGGGCAGCGGAATAGCGTCAAACGGACCGGTAGGCTTGGCCTCAAACCCATCTACGCTCTTGCCCTGGTAGGCCCGCAGGAAGGAAGGGATCAAGACGTCCTGGGCATTCACGCCATAGACGCCCGGACCATTATTGGCCTCGTTTAAGCGGCTGGCAATGGCGGCCCGGTTCCTGATAAAGTTCTCAAACGCATCTGACCGGTTCCCCGAGCCAGATTCAAACAAGGTCTGCACCGAGATAAAGGACACGCGGTAAGAGCCGGTGGTGAACGGGTTTTGGCGCTGCACGGTCAAGGCAGAGTCACGGCGGTAGAAGACCTCGTCAATCTCAGATTTGTTCACGGCCCCGTCCAGGGTAATGATGAAATTACGGATTGGTTCTATAGTGGCCCGGGCCGTGAAGTTGACAGATTTAAGGGAGCTTAACGGGGTGTTCAGGTACTGGCTGCTGTCCGTGTACCAGCCCTCGCGGTTGGCCCGCTGGAAGAGCTCATCCAGTTCATATTGCCGGCCCAGCACAA
The DNA here is from genome assembly GCF_001078055.1 of Rufibacter radiotolerans. Lineage (NCBI taxonomy): Bacteria > Pseudomonadati > Bacteroidota > Cytophagia > Cytophagales > Hymenobacteraceae > Rufibacter > Rufibacter radiotolerans. The sequence continues at coordinate 22,297 of NZ_CP010777.1, forward strand.
AGTCCAGCCCGGGTGCCCCGAATCCATCGGCTAAGCCGAAGTTCTGCGCCCTTGGCAGGAAGCCCGGCAGCAAGGTACCCTCAGTGCGGGCATAGGTAAAGTTCACAGATCTGGCCGACATCAACGTCCGCAGCACCCCGTTCATCACTTGTCTGCCACCACTTCGGGTAGAATCAGACACGGGTGGTTGCCCGGGCTTGGCCGACTGGTTGCGCACGCCCGGGTTAGGGGATGCCTCGTTGGCCGCTTTCAGGAACCGCACCTTGTTGTAAAGGCGCACCAGATCAAACTTACCGCTCAAGCTGGTTTCCACGCTATTTTCTATGGTGTTCCCCAGTTGCAGGGTGTCATTGTTGCTTAGGGCGGTAGAAGCCGAGGTCCAGGTGAAACCGGCCTGGTACCGGGCGTCTGCCGAGACAAAGTCCGTGAGCGGGAATTTATCCAGGGGCAGGCGGTAGGTAAGGGCCACAGTCTGGTTGAAGTTGGTGTTACGACCAAAGCGGCGCAGGTTGTGCCAGATTACCTCATTCTTGTAACGCAGGGAATCCACGTCTTCGTTAATGCGGCCATTGGGTTCGTCTACCACCGCCCGGTTGCTGGCGGTATAGTCTAAGGTCAGGCTCTTGGTCAGGTCCCACTTCACGTCATAAATCCGATTAAAGAAAAATGCTTTCTGGAACGTAGGCAGGAACCCGGCAGTGTCTGGCAGGCTGTACGCCGAAGTTCGCCCTTGCAGGAACGTCTCATTGTAGCGGCGGTCCAGGTCGGCGCGGACGGCAATGCGGCTCGGCTGCAGCGCAAAGTTGAATTCCTTCAGCCATTTCAGGTACGGCGACTGGAACGCCTTCACTTCGGCAAAAGGAGTGTAGCTCTTCGGGTTGTTGTTATAGGTATATGCCACGCCCCCGTTGTAGGTCTTGGTGTAATTGCGGTCCGTGGAGATGTCGGTGTGCAGGACCTCAGTGTAGGCATAGGAGAAGGAAAGGTTCTCCACGTCATACACCCGGCTTTTGGCCTCGGGGTCGGTTTTCTCTTTCCGAACGTTCAGCAGGTTTACGCTCTTGGTAGTGGTCTTACTGACGACTTCATTCCGGTAGTTCTCCTTTTCTGCCCCGTCAAACTTCTCCAGTGAGAGGTCCAGTTCAGTGTCACGGTCCAGCGGGTCAAAGCGCGGCTCACTGATGGTAGTCCCGTACTGCACCGATACCGGCACCACCAACCCCAACTTAGAAGGCAAAAGTTTCTCGGCGGCTATGTTCGCGGCAATGTCAAACTGGCCGGTGTTCTCGCGGGCCCGCTGGGCAGCGCGCTCCTGTATGCCGCCAAAGCCAACGGCGGTGTAAGAACCGGTGGCCGTCAGGTTAGCGAAGTCGGCTAGTTTCACGTTGGCGCGGGCGGTGGCGGCCCAGCCGGCGGTGCGGTCAAAGTCAGAGACGCGCAGTTCGTTCACCCACAAGCAAACCGACTGCGAGGCGCGGTCTGGGGTGGCCGGGTTCTCCAGACCAATCATGAGACTTTGCACGTCACTGAAATCGGGGTTACCCACCACCCTGAAGACCTTGCCGTCTTCCCGGGTTTCCATGTACACCTGGTTCAGGGGGAAACTGGCCTGGTTTCTTCTGGATTTCAGTTTCACAAACTCCTCAAACGCCACGTCTATGAAGTTCTGCTCGTTCCATATCTGGTACGGGTCACGGCTGCCCTGCGGCGTCATCTTTAACGGGATGGAATACTCATAGTAGTTCTGGGTGAAGTCGGTACCTATGCGCACGAAGGCGTTGACCTCATTGTCCTGGGTACCGCTGGGGCTCTGGGCGTGCACGTACATTTTCAGGCGCTTGTAGATGAGCATGTCCTGCGACACGTTCTTGTACACGGCCTTGCTAAAAGAGTCTCTCAGGTTCTCCACGCACAACTGCAAGGACTGCTCATTCTGGCGACGGTTGTTGGCCGAGGAGTAATCCCGCTGGCGCTCAACCCCAGGCGGAACCACATACGGAATAGTCCCCGCATCTACCTCGCCGTTCTCCTCAATGCTCACTGACGACACGTTGAAGGCAGAGGCGTCAGAATCACAGTCACCTACGCAAGGCGCGCCGTTAGACAGCACCGAGTTGTAGGTGCGCCACTGGTTAGAGACAAATTGCATCTGGACAAAGCGCAGCACCACCGGCTGCTCAAACTGGGTCATGTACATCCGCATGAACCGGATGGACTTGAAGCCCTGCATGTTGTTCACGTTGCTGGTCGGCTTTCTCACCGGAATCCGGAACTGGTACCAGCTCACCTTGTTGCCGCCTGCGTCTACCGTGTCTACCTTGTCTACTATGTAGTTATTGCCTACGGTAAGCTGGTTAGGTCTGAGGTTGATCTTGTACTCATAGTACTGCTCCAGGTCACTGATGACGTTGTCTTTGTTAAGGTCTTCCTTGTCTGGGAACGCATTAGAAGAGAGGTTGCTGTTCACCGGCGAGTTACCCTCCATGCCATTGAAATTTTTGTACCGGCCCAGCACCCCAATGCGGCGGGAGTCATAGTCGCCGTCCAGGTGGTGCTTGAAGTTGTCTGCGGAAGGGTCTTGCAGTGAGGCGTAAATGCCCAGGCCCTGGAAGAATTCCCGTTCCTCGTTGTCGTTCAATCCGTCCAGCCCTATATCCTGGAAGGGACGGGCGCTGGGCTCACTGTCAAAGGCATCTGTCAGGAACTGGTTGCGGGTCACACGGCCCCAGGCAGTGGCTTCGGTGGCCTGGCGGCTGCCATCAGAGGGCAGGCCGTTCTCAAACTCATAGCGTTGGTCTTTGAGCAGGTCTTCTGAAACGTTCCCTAAGTTAATGAAGAAATCACCCCCAGTGGTGTTGTTCTGGGCATTGCCCTCGCCGTCAATCACCTTTCCGCGGTCTCCATTAATGAAGGGGTCCAGCATCCAGAACTCCAGGTACTCAATGTTGGCGTTGTCAAAGTTATTGTCAAAGGAAATCTCCCGGCTAATACCGCCCCAGTTGTTGCGCACGCTGCCGGTGAGCAAGCGCCCGTCATTGCTTACATTGGGGGCATAGTTGTACTGGCCGCGCTCCTGGGGGTAGTAGGCCAGGTCAAAGGTGTACTCAAAGGTGTTGTTGGTCTCCGGGTCACGGTTAGGGAAGATCTCACGGCGCTGTACCCCACGCACATAGTGGTTTTCCAGTTCCTCGCGGGAGATGTTGCTGGGGCGCAGGCTATTGGCCGAGTAATAGATCTGATCAATGGTATACCAGGCCAGCTTGGCGCGGTTGTAGGCATAGGCCAGGCCGGTTCGGCCGTTCACCAGCGGCGCCGGGGTAGAAGCCAGCCGCCAGGCATTGGTGTTGAAACCGCCTAAGGAATAAGGGGTCTTGGCATTCTCAAAGTCATCTATGTAGGAAACACCGTTCTCGCCCACAAACTCCGTTTTCTTGGGCACCAATTGGGCTACCTCGGCTCCCAGCGTGACAGAGGAGGGGGCCTTGGTCTCTAAGAACGGCAGTTTATCTGTGAGGCGGGTGAGCAGGCGCGAATCACGGCGGTAGTTCACGTCAAAGCCATAGACGGTATTGTTGCTGGGCTCATCGCCTATGTTTACCCGCTGAATGAAAGGCCGCTCGCCCTGGTGTAGCACAGTGGCCCCCAAAATGAGGTCATTGTCCACGCGGTAATCAAAGCGGGCGCCCATGAGGGTGCGGGGCTGCACGCTCAGGATGTCTGCCTTCTCATAGGTGATGCGCAGGTTGCTGGCGCTGTTCAGGTAGCTGGGATTGAGAATCTTTACCCGGCCTAGGTCATAGAACACCTGGTAATCCTGGCCTTCCACCAAACGCGTGCCGCCAGAGAAGACCGCCACGGAGCCTTCCGCAATGCGGATGCCGGGCAGGGTGATCTCATCGGTGCTGCTGGCCTGGTAACGGCCCTGTATGAAGAACTTGTTTTTCTGGGAGAACTGCTGGGCATCGGTCTGGATGGAGTCATACAGTTCCTGGAACACATATTTGTTGATGTACTGGTCTTCCTGGCCCACCGTAAAGCGGGACCGAAGGTACGACCCAAAAGGCTCTACCTGCGGGAAGAAAATACGGCCCGACTCAGGGTCAATGGTGATACCGGATAGAAAGTCAAAGTTACCGTCGCGCGGGCGGTCATTGTTGGTATTCACGTTGTCCAGGTTGAAGACCTGAATCAGGGGAATGCCTTTCAGCCGTGACTCATCCTGCAGACTGGTGAGGTCGCCGCCGGTGGCATCGTCTTTATAGACCACGTTCAGCTGGAAGTTCTGGCGGTCAATCTGGTTGGCGTTGAGGGCGTAGACGTTTTTCATCATCAGGTCCCAGGTAGGGGTGTTCAGGCCCGGGTTGGTGGCGCGTAACATTTTCAGAAAAATGACCTGGTCCTCGGGTACGTTCTGGTAGTCTTCCTGCAACTCACCTACTTTATAAGTGCGGCCGTTAAGTGTGTACTCAAAGGCCACGCCCAATACCTGCTCCGGTAACAAAGCAGCGTTCAGAGAGATATACCCCAACTGCGGGTTGAATTTGTATTCAGACTGGTCCAGGCGGCGCGCGCGCACGTGCTCAAAGTCCACAGCCTTACGCAGACCAAAACTCTCCAGGAAATTGTCTATCTGGTTGTTGTTTCTGACGGTGAGGCTACGGTAGAGGCTGTTCTGCCCGTTGCCGGCACCGGAGCCGGCCGGAAGGTTCTGGCTGAACTGGGCCCGGAAAGGATTCGGTTCACCAAGGTCCATCAGGGCGACCACGTTTCTGAGGTTGGTGGTGGCGCGGTTGTCATTGGTGATGTAGACCTCCATGCGGCGCACCACAATACCCGAGTTTACCAATGGCAGGTTGCGCAAGGTCTGATCATAGCGGTCCCTGAAGAACTGGGCCAGGAAGAAGTGGCGGTCACGGTCATATTCATCTGCCCTGATTTCAAAGCGCCGGTTCTGGGCCCCGTTCTGGATGTCAATGGCGTCAATGCTCCCGCGCTGGTTGGCGGCAATGGCAGTCACGGAGAGTTTGCCCAACTGCAGCTGCGCCTTCAACCCGAAGAGGTTCTGCCCGCCAGAGATGAGGGAGTTATTGAGAGGCAGGCTTACGTTACCGGCTTCAATTTTCTGGATGATCTCCTCGGGATAGCCGGTGTATTCCAGTTTGAGGTTGTTCTCAAAGTCAAAGTTGGCCTTAGTGTCCCAGTTGGCCGTGATGCGCATTTTCTCACCAATGCGGCCGTCAATGTTCAGGGCGATGCTCTGGTCAAACTCAAAGTCGCCAATGCTCTGCTGCCGAAGCGGGATGGCCGGGTTCTCATTCTTGTTGAAGAGCGCCCCAAACTTAAGCGTGGCCAGGCCGTTGGGCCGGATGTCTACCGTATTGCCGCCAAACAAACGGTCAAATGTACGGCCTCCCACGTCAATGGTAGGCACCAAACGCCGGCTGGGGGCGGCAGGGTTCTGCTCATCCAGGCTCGCCGATTTTGCCCGCCAATACTCCCTGATGGATTTCTGCTGCTGGTAGCGCGAGTACTCCTCAAAGGTCATGGTGCTGGGATCGCGGTAGTCATAGCCGCCAATCTGCTCCGTGATCTCGTAGCGCTTTAGGCTGTCATCTGGCACCACCTGCAGTTGCACGTTGCTGGGCAGCGGAAGCAGCAGGGGAGATATGGTGGTTCTATTGGAGAAAGGATCGCCGCGGCGGTCTTCAAATAGTAGCTTGGGGCGCCGCGAGGGAATATATTGCTGGTTCTTGGTTGTGTCTTGGGCTTCCTTCTTTCCGGGCAACACCGAAGCCGCGGCACGCAGGCCGGGCATGGTAAACTCACTTGGCTCTGCTTGGGTAAGCCAGGCCATCAACGACACCAACCCTACCGCGGTTGCAAGAATGGGATGCTTTTTTGTATAAAACACAAATAGTAAAGAAGTTACTTAGGAAGACTTCAAAGCAAACTTAATCATATCTTCTACAGTTAGGCTAGCGCCCTCCCGTTTGATAATAGCATCTAAGGTTTTTTCGGCCACATTCTTCGCGAAGCCTAGCGTGACTAATGCAGATAACGCCTCCTCTCTGGACGTATTGTGTGCCGCGCCAAAGGTGACACTTACCGCATCTGGGCCCAGGCCTTTCCTGAATTTATCGCGCAGTTCCAGGATAATCCGCTGGGCGGTTTTGGCCCCAATTCCCTTTACCTGCTGGATGGTGCGCACGTCTTCCCGCACAATGGCCTGCTGCACTTCCTGCACCGTAAGCGAGGAAAGGATCATAAGGCCGGTGTTGGGGCCCACACCCGAAATAGAGATCAGATGCAGAAAGGCGCTTTTCTCCGCGATGGTGGCAAAGCCATACAACGTGTGGGCGTCTTCTTTGATGTGCTGGTGCGTGAACAGCTTGCAGCGCTCACCGGTGGGTAGCTGCCCGTACGTGTTCAAGGAGATGCGGAGCTCATAGCCCACGCCGCCCACATCAATAATGACAAAAGTGGGGTCTTTCTGGGCTAGTTTGCCGTCTAAATAAGCGATCATGAGACCAGCGTTACAAAAGGTAAGTAATAGAATTTTATATACTTAGATTCCGTTTTGGGGCTGTTTTTGAGAAAACGGCCCCAAAACGGAATAAATATTTAATAGTAGCTATTGAGTGCTTTTTAGGGAGAGCAACAAAGGCAGTACGTACTGGTACTATTTAGAGTTTAGCTTTGCACTTCTGCGCGTCTACCACGGCAATGGCCACCATATTGATGATCTCCCGCACCGAGGAGCCTAACTGCAAGATATGCACCGGCTTACGCATCCCCATCAGAATAGGCCCAATGGTTTCTGCCCCGCCCATTTCCTGTAAAAGTTTATAGGCAATATTACCAGCGGCCAAACCCGGGAATATTAAGGTGTTGGCGCCCACGTTGGCTAGTTCACTGAATGGATAATGCTCGCGCAGTAAGTCTGTGTTGAGGGCGGTATTGGCCTGCATCTCGCCGTCTATCAACAGGTCTGGGTAACGCAGCTTGGCCATTCGGGTAGCTTCGCGGGTTTTGGTGGGCACCTGACCTTCGCTTGACCCGAAGTTGGAGTACGAAAGCATGGCAATGCGCGGCTCCTGGTCAAAGAAGCGCACATAGCGGGCTGTCAGTCCCACAATATCCACCAGGTCATCTGCGGTAGGCTGCAGGTTCACGGTGGTGTCTGCAAAGAAGTAAGGCTCTTTCTTGTTCTGGATGATGTACATGCCCGCCACCTTGTTCACGCCCTCTTCCACGCCAATCACGTGCAAAGCTGGCTTAATGGTGCTGGAGTAGTCGCGGGTAAGGCCGGAAATGAGGGCATCGGCCTCGCCGGTTTCCACCATCATACAGCCAAAGTAGTTTCTGATGCGCACCAGCTTGCGGCAGTCAAACAGGGTCATGCCTTTGCGCTTGCGCTTCTCATAGAGCAAGTGCGCATATTTCTCGCATTTGGCGTCTTCTTCCCTTGGATCAATGATAGGGCAGCCTTCCAGCTCATGTTCCATTTTAAACTCCCTGATCATCTCCTGGATCACGGCACGCTCGCCTAACAGAATAGGGTAGGCCAGTTTCTGCTCTACCACGGTAGAGGCCGCTTTCAGGATCTTGTAGTTGTCCGCCTCGGCGAAGACCACGGTTTTTGGGTTCTGCCGTGCCTGCGTAAGAATGCGGTTCATCAGTTTCTGGTCAATGCCAATGCGGGCCTGCAGTTCCTGGTGGTAGCGCTCCCAATTCTGGATAGGGTAGCGGGCCACCCCAGACTCCATGGCGGCCTTTGCCACCGCCGGACTGATGGTGGTGATAAGGCGCGGGTCCAAGGGTTTTGGGATCAAATAGGTGCGGCCAAAGGCGATGGTGTTATCGCCGTAGGCTTTGTGCACCAGGTCCGGAACGCCTTCTTTGGCCAGGTCTGCCAGGGCGTAAACGGCTGCCAGCTTCATGGCCTCGTTGATCTCGGTGGCGCGCACGTCTAAGGCTCCCCTGAAAATGTAAGGGAAACCCAGCACGTTGTTTACTTGGTTAGGATGGTCTGAACGGCCGGTGGCCATGATCAGGTCCTCACGGGTGGCCATGGCCACGTCATAAGGAATCTCAGGGTCTGGGTTGGCCAGCGCGAAGATGATTGGGTCAGGCGCCATCAGTTTCACCAGCTCCGGGGCCAGTACGTTGCCGGCACTCAGGCCCACAAACACATCGGCGTCTTCCATGGCCTGGGCCAGGGTGGTGATCTTGCGCATGGTCACAAACTGGGCCCGGTAAATGTCCAGGTCATTGCGCTCTGGGTTAATGATGCCGTCTTTGTCAAACATGACAATGTTGTCAATGTTCACGCCCAGGGCGAGGTAGAGTTTGGAGCAGGCAATGGCCGCGGCACCGGCACCATTGATCACCATTTTAATCTTGGAGATGTCTTTGCCTACCACTTCCAGGGCATTGAGCAACGCGGCGCTGGAGATGATGGCGGTGCCGTGTTGGTCATCATGCATGAGCGGGATGTTCATCTGCTCGCGCAGGGCATTCTCTATCTTAAAGCTTTCCGGAGCCTTGATGTCTTCCAGGTTAATGCCGCCGAAAGTGGGCTCCAGGGACTTTACAATCTGGATGAATTTGTCGGGGTCGGTTTCATTGATCTCAATATCAAACACATCTATGCCGGCAAATTTCTTGAAAAGAACGCCTTTTCCTTCCATCACGGGCTTAGAGGCCTCGGGACCGATGTTGCCCAGGCCCAGTACGGCTGTGCCGTTGGTAATCACGCCCACCAGGTTTCCCTTGGCGGTATATTTATAAACGTCTTCTGGGTTGGCGGCAATCTCTTTGCAGGGTTCCGCTACGCCCGGGGAGTAGGCCAGGGCTAAGTCCATCTGGGTACTTACCATTTTGGTAGGCACTACTTCTATCTTGCCGGGTTGCCCCTGGCTATGATAATTGAGGGCGTCCTGCTTGTTGATTTTAATCATTTCCTTGAACTCTTGGGTTGTGTTCTACTAGTATCCCTGCGTGCATTTTACCGTTTGCAGGGTGAAAAATTCAAATTGTTAAGATTTTTCCGGTTGGGCAAGTAATTGTGCCTTTCCCCGGAAAGGTGTTTTGAGGCCGTTTTTGGCAAAGTAGCTAAAAAACAAAAAGCATCCCGGGCCTAGACCCGAGATGCCGTACATTTCTTTGCGACCAGATCAGCCTACAATCAGCTTCATGCCGGGTTTCAACTCATCGCCTTTCAGCTTGTTGGCTTTTCTTAGTTGCTCCACGCTCACGTTGTTGTACCGCTTGGAGATATTCCAGAGGGTGTCACCGGGCTGCACGTGGTGCACCTTTGGTTTTTCAATAATAGCTGCTTTTTTGGCCGGGGTTTTCTTAGGCGTTACTACCGCCATGGCCGCGCCCTCTTTGGGCATGCCTTCGGCGTTAGGGCCTGAGGTTTTGCCTACTGCGGTGCCAGGCTCTTCTGCAGAAGCAAGCAAGGTGTTCTCTACCAGGGAATCTGTTTTCAGAGAACCGTTAAGTTCTCCTGGAGTGCCAGGTTTAAAGACCACCAGCTTTTGCTGGGCCACCAGTGTGTTGCCGGAAATCTTGTTCCAGGACTTTAACTGCGCCACGGTCACATTCTGCGCCTGGGCAATCTTGGAGAGGTTATCGCCGCGGCGCACGGTGTAATAAGACTTAGCCGTAGGATTGGTTTCTTTGCCTGCGGTGTCTTTTACCACGGGCTCTGCTTTGGCCAGCATAGTGGTTGGGGCCAGCGGGGCTATAGTAGGCGTCTTCTTCCTTACTGGAGATTTGTAGCGTGCCGAGTCCAGTACCGCCAGGCGGTTCTCCGCCAGGAAAGGCCGTACGTCAGCCGGAATGCGGAGCGGGAAATTGGTCACGTTCTCCGGGATGTGCTTCAGCTTCAAGGCCGGGTTCAGGTTGGCGATCTGGTCTTCAGGCAGGTTCAGCTGCAGGGCCAGCAATTTCAGGTCCAACGGTTGGCTGATCAGCAGCGTGTCCAGGGCGATAGGCAACTGTGGGTTGGCGGCGCGGAGGTTGTGGTCCTGGGCGTGGTTCAGGGTGTACACCAGGGCCGTGAAAGACGGTACGTAGCTGCGGGTCTCTTTAGGCAGGTAAGGATAAATACCCCAGAAGGTTTTCTTTCCGCCGGAGCGGGCAATGGCTTTCTTTACGTTGCCCGGACCGCAGTTATAGGCGGCCAGCGCCATTTCCCAGCTCCCGAACATGCGGTGCAGCTGCTTCAGGAATTTGCAGGCCGCCTCGGTTGATTTCTCGGGGTCCATACGCTCGTCCAGATAATGGTTCTGCACCAGCCTGAAATCATTGGCTGTGGGCGTCATGAACTGCCACAGACCTACCGCCTTTGCCGAAGACACTGCCTTGGGCAGCAAGGCAGATTCCACCACCGCCAGGTACTTGAGCTCATCTGGCATGCCGTGCTTGGCCAGGTACTTCTCAAACATAGGGAAGTACAGCGGCTGCCGGTCCAGCACCCGCTTGGTGTACTTGCGGTTCCTAATGGTGAAATAGTCAATTAACCCTCTTACCTGCTTGTTGAACTCCAGCGGAATTTCCTGCTCCAGACAGCTCAGGCGGTCCTGGATAAGTTCATCGGTTTCTACCGGAATGAACTCAATGGAGTCAGTGAATACCTTAAGGGAGTCTTTTACTTGCAGTACCGGAAGCTCCGGTACGGTGGCCTGGCGGGCTTGGGTAGCAGAGGCCAGGCCCAATGTAAGTACAAGGCCAGTAAGAAAGGTAAATTTGTGCATTAGGCGGTTACTTGTGGTTGATGGTTCATCAGTTGTTTGGAGAACGCAAACAATTGCTCTTCCCCAAAAGCTTTGGTCATCACTTGCACCCCAATTGGTAGCCCTGCGGCGTCATGCCCAATTGGTAACGAAATAGCCGGAATGCCTGCCAGGTTTGCCTGTACCGTGTAAATGTCTTCCAGGTACATGGCCAGCGGGTCTTTGGTGTTTTCCCCTATCTTAAAGGCCGTGGTAGGGGTGGTAGGTACAATCAGAAAATCGTATTGGCTTAAGAGCTCATCGGTTTTCTCTTTGATAAGGCGGCGTACCTGTTGCGCCTTGGTATAATAAGCGTCATAATAATCAGCGGAGAGCACAAACGTACCCAGCATAATGCGGCGCTGCACCTCTTTCCCGAACCCTTCAGAACGGGTTTTCTTGTACATAGACGCCAGGTCCGTGGAATTCTCGCTCCGGAACCCGTACTTCACCCCGTCATACCGGCCTAGGTTAGAACTGGCCTCGGCGGTGGTAAGAATGTAGTAGGTGGGGACAATATAGTCTAAAAATGGGAATTCTACGGGCTCTACCGTATGGCCTTCCGCCTTTAACTGATCCAGGACACCCTGCACAGCCGTTTTCACCTCAGCATTTAAGCCGGGGCTGTCAAAAGAATCACTGATGAAGCCAATGCGGGCCGGGCGGTCAAAGGAAAGGTTCTGGCTGTAGGCCGGCACGGGGCGCTGGCTTACGGTGGCGTCAAATTCATCGGCGCCCGCCATTACTTCTAATAACAAAGCGGCATCTTCCACGCTGTGGGTCATGACGCCAATCTGGTCAAAAGAAGAAGCATAGGCAATAAGCCCGTAGCGCGAGATGCGTGAATAGGTAGGTTTCATGCCCACCACGCCGCAATAGGCCGCGGGTTGGCGCACAGAGCCGCCGGTGTCTGAACCGATGGAGGCGAGGCAAAGGTCTGCCTGCACCGCCACCGCCGATCCGCCGGAAGAACCGCCCGGCACGCGGGTGTTATCTACGTCATTGAGCGCTGGACCGAACGAGGAATTCTCGTTGGAACCGCCCATGGCAAACTCGTCACAGTTCTGACGGCCAATGATAATGGCGTCTTCCTGCAACAGGCGCTGCACGGCAGTAGCAGTGTAAAGGGATTGGAAACCGTTCAGGATCTGGCTGGCGGCCTGCAGCGTGTGGCCCTCATAGGCCAGCACGTCTTTGATGCCAATCACCATTCCGGCCAGTTTTCCGGCGGTGCCGGCTTGTATTTTGGCATCCACTTCTTCGGCTTGCCGAAGGGCCTCTTCTTCAAACACCTCCAGAAACGCGTTCAAATGGCGTTTGGCGGCTATGTTCTGCAGGTAACGTTCCACCAGAAGACGGCAGGAGAGCGAACCTCTGCCTATCTCCTCGCGGATAGCGTCAAGGGATGTATAGCGCATGAATTAAACGTTCGGGTTGTGGGGAGTAGGGTTCACGGGCGCGTTTTCAGGAGTACCAGTATTGGTATATGGCGCGTTACCGTTGTTGTATGGGGCATTGTTATTATAACCTGGGCCTGGGTTGGTGTAGCCGGGGCCGTTGTTATAATTGTTTCTGTTCTGGGTATTGGAATAGCGGTCCTCAGTTGAGGCGTTCTCAATATCGTTCTTGATCTCTTTGGTGGCGTCTTTGAACTCCCGGATACCTTTTCCTAAGCCACGGGCCAGGTCTGGAATACGCTTGGCACCAAACAACAACAAAACGATCAAGACAAGAACAATGATTTCGCCGGTGCCCAGATTACCGATAAATAAAAGGTTGGATAACAACATAGCTGTACTAATAAGGTGTTAAGAATGTAAAATTAGGGTATAATTTTCAATTACTGCGCACATTTTCTGAAGATTAAACGCATGGTCGGTGCCGTTAGTACAGAAGGTACTGGTGTTTGCGTTCCCGTTTAGCGGCTGTTTTACTCAAAGTGGCGGTAAATGAGGTTGAACCTACGTTTTTTTATTAGCCTGCGGTTTTTTGCGTAGGTTTACTTCTGTCTTTTAACTTTTACCTGTGTTTAGGAAGTTCCTGTCTTTTCTTACGGCGCTGTCTACCGGCTGGCTTTTACTGGGGGTGCTCTGCCAGTACGTGCCGCCGCACCTTTTCTGGCCCGCCGGGTTTATTGCCATGTCGTTGCCGGGCGCCCTGGTCCTGAACGCGGTGTTGCTGCTGCTCTGGCTCTGGCAACGGCCGCTCTGGGCTTTGCTGCCTTTGCTGCTTCTGGTTTTGACCTGGAGCCAGCACACCCGTTACTTTACCCTCAACACCCCAGACGCGCAGCCGGAGCCTGAGGACCAACGCATAAAAGTGTTGAGCTACAACGTGCGGGTCTTTAATGTGTACGGCCACCTGCACGCCCATGACCCGGGCCTGCCCGAAAAGGAAATGACCTGGGTAGCTGAACACCCCGCCGATATTCTCTGCCTGCAGGAGTTCTACCATGACAAAACAGACCGCACCTACAACAGCCGCAAGCGGATTGGCAAGGAGCAGGGGCGGGAGGTCTACGTAGGCAAAGCGTTAGTGAATCACATTGGCGCCGAGTTTGGGTTAGCTATTTTTACCCGCTTCCCAGTGCTCAGCAAAGGAACCGTGACCTTTGACCGGCCCACCAAGAACCAGGTGATTTACGTGGATGTGAAGTTGCCCTCAGAAGACACCCTGCGCGTGTACAACATGCACCTGGAGTCTATGGCAATAGAAGAGAAAGACGTGGCGGAGGCCGTGCAGAGTGAGACAGGCCTCAAAACCAAAGGCCGCAACATTGCCCGCCGTTTAAAGGGGGGCTTCATTGCCCGCAGCCACCAGGTTCAGCGCCTGCTGGAACACATAGAGGCCAGCCCCTACCCGGTGCTCCTTTGCGGCGACCTGAATGATATTCCCAGCTCCTATACCTACCAGCAACTGCGCCGCCAATTGAATAACAGCTTTGAGGCCGGCGGAAGCGGCTTCGGGTTCACCTATAACGGCAGCCTGCCGCTCCGCATAGACAACCAGTTCTTCAGCCCTGAACTGGAACTGCTTCAATTTGACGTGCGCCAGCAGATCCAGTTCACCGACCATTTTCCGGTAGAGGCCACCTATTTGCTCACCCGGAAGGATTTTTAGGGAGGAAGGTTTTTTCGTTTTGAGGCTGTTTTTTGAAAAACAGCTCCAAAACGGTTTTATCTGCAAAATTGGGTCATCCCCCTACCCCCTTCAAAGGGGGACGAAATGCGTGGTTAGCTTTTTCCCATGGCGCGGATTGACTTCCGTGCCTTTTTTAATTTTAGTTATTCACTCTGCAGATGTGCTCTCTTGTGTAAACACCCCTCTGCGCTCCCCTCAAGGGGAGAGTCTGCGTCGAAGAGGTGGGACAGCGCTTTAGGCCTGTTTTCCGGAAAACGTGCTGAAAACGCCCTAATCCAATCCCCAGCATTCCCCGATTCCAGTCTTTACCTCGAGCGCCTCGCTTGTGGCCCTGCAACAGCTCTAGCTAAGAGCAGAAGGCAAAGCGGCCGCAAGGGCAGTGCGAGGGGGAAAGACGGGGCCCCGCGGCCGTGAGCGCTCGGAGGGAAAAAATGAAACATTACAGCATAAGGACTCAGGCATTAGCGGCCAATCCAAGGCAATTGCAGAATGGGCAACACGAAAATCATCAGCAGCCACTAAGTCATCAAAAGCGGGATTGCATGCACAAAACCAAAACTCTGTTTTAAGCCTGTTTTCCTGAAAACACCCTCAAAAGAGACTGCCCACCTCAAAACGCAAAGAAAAAAGCAGCGAAAGCACCAGAACCGCGTACCGTTACTACAAGTACCAGTAAGTTTTATAATTTTGCCGCATGAACCACCCGTTATCTCTATATAATACGCTTACCCGCACCAAGGAAAAGTTTGAGCCCCTGCATGCTCCGTTTGTGGGGCTGTATGTCTGCGGACCCACGGTGTATGGGCACGCGCATTTGGGCCACGCCCGGCCCTATATCACCTTTGACGTGCTTCGTAGGTACATGCAGTACCTGGGCTACAAGGTGCGCTACGTGCGCAACATCACAGATGTAGGCCACCTGCAGAATGACGCCGACGAGGGAGAGGATAAGATTGAGAAATATGCCAAGGCGCACCAGCTGGAGCCCATGGAGGTGGTGCAGCAGTACACCAACAGCTTCCATGAAGACATGGCCCGCCTGAACGTATTGCCCCCAGACATTGAGCCCCGCGCCTCGGGCCACATCATTGAGCAGATTGAGATGATCCAAGAGATTCTGGCCAACGGGCTGGCCTATGAAGTAAACGGGTCTGTGTATTTTGACGTGCCGGCCTATAACAAAGAACACCATTACGGAAAGCTTTCGGGCCGCGTGGTGGAGGATCTGATGAATAACACCCGTGAGCTGGAAGGGCAGCAGGAGAAAAAATCGCCGCTGGATTTCGCGCTCTGGAAGAAGGCTTCGGCCAGCCACATCATGCGCTGGAGTTCGCCCTGGTCAGACGGGTTCCCGGGCTGGCACCTGGAATGCTCGGCCATGAGCCGGAAATACCTGGGCCAGCAGTTTGACATCCATGGCGGCGGATTGGACCTCATGTTCCCGCACCACGAGTGCGAGATTGCCCAAAGCCAGGCCAGCGACAACCACACCGATGCCGCCCGCTTCTGGATGCACAACAACCTCATCACCATCAACGGGAAGAAGATGGGCAAGTCACTCAACAACTTCATCACGCTGGGCGAGTTGTTTACCGGTACTCATGAGTTGTTGCAGCAGGCGTATTCACCCATGACGGTGCGCTTCTTTATTCTGCAGGCGCATTACCGCAGCACCTTAGACTTCAGTAATGAAGGCTTGCAGGCGGCCCGCAAAGGCTACCTGAAAGTGATGAATGGCCTGCGTATTTTGGACCAGCTGCAGTACCCGGCCGGCGCCGGAGCCGTAGACGCCCAAGCCGATGAGGAAATCCAAAAGCTCACCGCTGAGCTGCTCGCGCCGCTTAATGATGACCTGAACACGGCCAAAACCATTGCGGCGCTGTTCAACCTGCTTAAGAAAATCAACAGCATGCATACCGGCGGCTTTAAGCTGGAAACCATTTCTGAGGAGACTTTCACCCAAATGCGCGCCCAATACCGCACCACGGTGCTTGACATCCTGGGCCTCAAGGAAGAACAGACCACCGATGCGCAGGCGCTGCTCAACGTGGTGCTAGGGTTTTACAAAGAAGCCAAGGAAAGCAAAGACTACGGTCGGGTAGACGTCATCAGGGCGCAGCTCAAAGCGCAGGGCATTGTAATCAAAGACATGAAAACCGGAATTGACTGGGCCTATGAAGAATAATATGAAAACACTGGCCTTTGGGCTCATCTTAGCCGCCAGCCTTCCCGCCTGCGACAAATCTGCCAAACAGGAAACGGGCCCGGTCGGGGAAACTACTACTGCGGAGGCGGCCACCGTGAATGTTCCCTCGTTTAACGCTGACTCGGCGTACCAGTTTGTGCAGAAGCAGGTCTCGTTTGGGCCGCGGGTACCCAACACGCCCGCTCATGAGGCCGCCGGCGATTACCTGATTACTACCTTGAAAGGCTACGGGGCCAATGTGCTGGTGCAGTCCTTCACGGCCAAGGCCTATAACGGCACGGTCCTAAACCTGCGCAATATTATGGGGCAGATCAACCCTAAGGCTAGCAAGCGCATTTTGCTAGCCGCGCACTGGGACACCCGCCACGTAGCCGACAAGGACCCTAAGAACCCCACCAAACCCATAGACGGTGCCAATGACGGGGCCAGCGGGGTAGGGGTTTTGTTGGAGATTGCCCGGCAGTTGCAGGCTAACCCCTTGCCAGAGAACGTGGGGGTAGACCTCATGCTGTTTGACGGCGAAGACTACGGTCAACCTGACAATACCGGCCCTTACCAGGAAGACACCTGGTGCCTGGGCTCCCAGTACTGGGCGCAGAACCTGTTGCCTAAAGGCTATTCGGCTAACTACGGTATCTTGCTGGACATGGTAGGCGCCAAAAACGCCCGCTTCGCCCGTGAGGAGACCAGCCGCGCCTATGCCGGTGATGTGGTGGAGAAAGTGTGGCGCACGGCCCAGAAAATTGGCTACTCAGACTACTTCCCGTTTGTGGATAGCCCGGGCATCACCGATGACCACACCTACGTGATCAAGCACACCAACATCAGAATGATAGACATTATCGCCTATGACCCCACCAGCCCAGACGGGTTCTTTGGGCCGTACCACCATAGGCATACAGATAATATGGATGTCATTGACCGCAATACCTTAAAGGCCGTGGGACAGACCCTGCTGCACGTGGTGATGACCGAGAAATAGGAAACTAAAATAAAAGCTGCCGTAAAGCCGTTTTCTGGAAAATATCCGGGGAACGGCTTTTTTTGGCTTTGGCTAGAACAAAAACGATCCCTATTGGTTATACACTCCGTAAGTGTCCTGGCCTGTTTTAACAGATAGTCCTTTGACCTTAGCCTGGTCAGAACTTCCCCAAGGGAGCGCGTAAAAGCCAGGCTTTTGTTTTCTATAACTGCTTTCCAGGAGAAGCTAACTCCCTCTTAATTTACTTTTTCGCATGTCATATCATTCTACCACCCAAGATCTTTACCGTGATGCCGCTTTAACACCAGATGTGGGGCTTTGCTGCACCACCACCCCTATTTGGCAGCTGCCCGGGCTGTCTATACCTAAAAGGATGCAGCAAATGAATTATGGCTGCGGCAGTACAGTACACCCCCGTGACCTGGTGAACAACCCTAAAATTCTTTACGTGGGCGTTGGGGGCGGAATGGAGCTTCTGCAGTTCGCTTATTTTAATAGGCAGGCGGGCGGCGTGATTGGCGTAGACGTGGTAGATGAAATGCTGCAGGCCAGCGAAGAGAATTTCAAGCTAGCCGAAAAAGAAAACGACTGGTTCAAATCTGATTTTGTAGAACTGCGCCACGGCGATGCCCTGGAGTTGCCGGTAGAAGACGAAAGCATAGACGTGGCCGCCCAGAACTGCCTGTTCAATATTTTCAAGACCGATGACCTGAAAAAGGCGCTGCAAGAAATGTACCGGGTATTAAAGCCAAACGGCCGCCTTATCCTCTCAGATCCCATCTGTGACGGGGGCATGCCCGCTAACCTGACGGAAGACAGCCGCCTTAGAGCCCTATGCCTGAGCGGCGCCCTTCCCCTGCAGGAATACATCAAGGCCCTCACGGATGTGGGCTTCGGGACGATTGAGGTGAGGGCCCGGAGGCCTTACCGGGTGCTGGCCCCTGGTCAGTATAAGACCGATAAACTGGTTTTTATTGAGAGCGTTGAGGTCTGCGCCATCAAAGACCCCATGCCCGCCGATGGCCCCTGCGTGTTCACCGGTAAAACAGCTTTCTACTTCGGGGACCAGGAATACCTGGACGACCAGAAAGGCCACGTGCTCCTCAACAACCAGCCCCTGGCCGTCTGTGACAAGACCGCCGGCGCCTTGGCTTCTTTAAACCGCCAGGACCTGTTCATCACTGATTCTACTTTCTTCTATGACGGCGGCGGTTGCTGCTAGGTAAACGCAGGAATTGGCTAATTGGCTTTTTGCCGAAATCTTTCAGGTAATAGCGGCTCTCATGACGCAAGCGTCCGCTGGTGTTCGTATGCCTGATTGAATACTAACCTTCCTTTTTATTTTATTTTGTCATCCTGAAAGGACCTTGTGGGCAAACGGCAGTAGCGGTTAATTACTGCCATTACCGTTCGCTACCAAGATCCTTCCAGGATGACAGAGAGGAAGAGAAAGGACAGAAGGAAAAGAGGGAAATGAATAAAAAGAAGGTTAAGGATAAACCAATCCAACTCCCGACACCAGTGATCGCTTACACCATCTCTATTTTGAGAAAGGTTTTAGGAAAGGGAGGAGGTATATGTAAGTGTGCCGCCTTCTTGGGTGACCTGCAGCGTAGCCTCCCGGCCCACCACCAAAGCCAGGTTCCGGTCTACGTGCCCTACCGGGAAATCAAAGCAGATGGGGTAGCCGTAGGGGCCGCAATGCTCCAGAATAATTTGGGGCACGTCCTTCCCGAAGGGCACGGCCGTGTCTTTCATGTCTGAGAATTGCCCAACCACCAGGCCGGCCAATTTCTGCAAACGGCCCAGGCGGCGCTGGTGCACCAGTACGCGGTCAAGGTTGTAGTAATGCTCTCCCACATCTTCCAGAAACAGAATCTTGCCTGCGTAATCTATGTCTGAGGCGGTGCCGGTAATGGTGTCCAGCAGGATAAGGTTACCGCCTACCAGTTGGCCGGTGGAAGTACCCAGTACGTTATGAGGGGTTGGCGGAATAGTGTAGGAAAGGGGCTCCTGAAAAAGAATTCTGCGTAAAGACTCATCAGCTTCCTGGGTGTCTGGCTTACCCATGAGCAGCGGCATGGTACCATGCACACTCTCCAGGCCCAGCGCGTGCAGGTGGCAAAGCATAGCCGTCACATCACTGAAACCAATGACCCATTTAGGGTTGGTTTTCAGACTGCTGAAGTTTAGCTGGTCAATGATGCGGGTGGTGCCGTAGCCGCCTCTGGCCGAGAAAATGGCTTTTACCTCAGGATTGTCCAGCATCTGTTGGAAGTCTGCCGTGCGCAAGGCATCGGGCCCGCCTAGGTAACCGTCCTCGGCCCCAACGCTTTGGCCCAATATTACCTTCAGCCCCCAGGCTTCCAGCAACCGTACTCCATCCTGAATGTCTTCCAGGCTTACTTTTCGGGCTAAACAAGCTATGCCAACGGTATCTCCTTTTTGCAGGGCAGGTGTATTCACGGTATTTTCTTCGATAATGGACCCTAAAGTATGAAATTGTTATGAATAGGGCCAATAGGGGTTGGTAAGTACTTATGGGTTAGTAAATTACTTAATAGTAAGTATTTAGCCTTGTTGTATATTCAGTAAGTTTGAAAAATAAAAATTTACCAAGAAAATATTTACTAAAAAGAAGGACCTTAAAGGAAAAACTATGGTTAAATTTTACAAAAAGAACATAGCCCCCATTTGGTACAAAGTATTTGTACTCAGTATCCTATTTCTGATTTTAACCTTGGCCAGCTTTGCCGGCGGAAGAAAAAGTAACCCTTCCGGTATTTCGGCCAGAAAAGGAGAAACTACCAAAGCACTTAACTTGAAAACCTTTGGCACCGTTGGTCCGCCAAGCCTACGGACTGGGGAAACCTGGAAACCCCGTAATGCGACCGTGTATATGTGGATGTATGACTCATGGGATCTGGACATCAAGTATGAGTTAATATATGATGCCCAGGGGCGCCTAATTGAGGAGAAAGGCATCAATCCTTTTGAAAACGTAAATTTTAGTCGCACCACCTTTGCCTTTGATAGCCGGGGCAATGAAACAGAGGCATTATCATACCAATGGGTTAATAATGCATGGGTTTTAAAGGGAGGTTCAAAGTCAACTTATACGTATACTAATAACAAACTCACGCAATATGTGAGTCAGTACTACAACGGGCAGGCCTGGGTAAGCAATGAAAAGTATGAATACACCTATAATGCGTCTGGTAATATAGAGAGTGAAGCCTTTTACTACTGGGAAAATAATGCATGGGTTCCCAACTTGAAATTCGTCTACCAATACACCAATGCAACCCAACCGCCTACTACTGTATTGCTACAAGCAAAACAAGGTGAAGCTTGGGTGACTTTACGGCAGGTAATAGATATCCAGTGGCATGCGTCAACCATTGCGTCAAAAAACTATTTCGGCCTTTTTGTAGGTCAAGAACCAGGAAGCTTCTTAGTTCAAAACCCCAGTGGAAGTAACTGGGTGAATTATTTCCGGCAGAGCACTACCTATAGTGCTAACGACAGCTATGTTATCACTACTGAGGAGTTCAGCAACCAAAACTGGGTGTTTGATGAAAGGACCACCATGCAGTTTGATAGCCACAAGAACCTGGTTGTAATGCAAGAGGAGGAATACACCGCGGGGCAGTGGGTTGTGACCTCTGGCAGTAAATATGCCAACACCTATGATGGTGATAAATTAACAGAACTCATTTATCAAGCGTGGGATAAAACTTCCAAGACTTATAAAAACAACCAGCGTATTGTGTTCAGCAACTTTCAGGCTATTCTTTCTGCTAAAGAGGAATTGCAGTTAGCCGCGCAAGTGTACCCTAACCCCGTACAGGACAGATTCTCTCTTAAACTGGATCAGAACACCGGAGGTTTGGTGAAAGTGGTAAGCCTGGCGGGCAAGACCTTGCTCAGCACCGAACTCAGCAGAAGCGCCGGAGAGCAGGAAATCAATATCGCAGGCCTGCCTGCAGGTACCTATATTTTGCAGATCCATTCCAAAGCCGGGGTGCGCACCAAGAAAATCACCAAGCTGTAACATCAGCAAACCCCAATAGAGGCAGCCCCGGTTCTGAAAAGAGCTGGGGCTGTTTTTTGCCCGTTTTCCCCAAAACAGCCTTAAAACGCTTTCCTATACTTCACGTGATTCACCACTTTCACTTATCTTCCCATTCTTGATTCGTAATTATTAATTCTTAATTAAATAAAGTGGCCCGCATCAAAATAGACCTCCCCGCGCATTTCTCTTTCCAGACCGAGCTCCCCATCAGAATCAGCGACCTCAATTACGGCGGGCACCTGGGCAACGACGCCCTACTGAGTTTGCTGCATGAGGCCCGTGTAAGGTTTCTAAAACAGCACGGATATTCAGAGATGGATTTCGGTGGAGCCGGGTTGATCATGGCCGATGTGGGCATTGTCTACAAAGGCGAAGGTTTCTACGGAGATACGCTCACGGTGCAGGTACAGGCCACGGAGTTTAACAAGTACGGGTTTGATCTGGTGTATAGGCTCACCAACCAAAACGGCAAAGAAATAGCCCAGGCCAAGACCGGTATGCTGTGCTTTGACTACACCGCCCGCAAATTACAGTCGGTGCCCCAGGAAGCCCTGCAGCGTCTGGAAACTAAAGCGTAAGATATTTTGTACCTTTGTGGTATGAGTATGCCTTTGATCCAAGATATAGAGATCCTGAACAAGCAGGATATAAGAAAGCTAACCCTGGACCAGCTCAAAGCCTGGATGGTGGAGCAGGGCGAGAAGCCTTTCCGCGCCAAGCAGGTCTATGAGTGGATCTGGAAACTTACCGCCACTTCTTTCACAGAAATGAACAACATTGCCTTGCCGCTGCGGGAGAAAATGGAGCGCTTCTTCACCATTAACACGGTAGAGGTGAACACCAGCCAGATGAGCGAGGACTATACCATCAAGTCTACCTTCAGGCTGTATGACGGCAACATTGTGGAAGGCGTGCTTATTCCGCACCCTAAGCGGATGACTGCCTGCGTGAGTAGCCAGGTGGGCTGCTCTCTCACCTGCTCTTTCTGCGCCACCGGCAAGATGGACCGCATTAGAAACCTCAACGCCGATGAGATCTATGACCAGGTAGTGCGCATAAAGGAGCAGACCGAAAGTAATTACAACCGCCCGCTCACCAACATTGTGTACATGGGTATGGGCGAGCCTCTCTTGAACTACGCCAACGTGATGAAGAGCATTGAGCGCATTACCGCGCCAGACGGCCTCAACATGGCCGCGCGCCGCATTACGGTCTCTACCGCCGGTATTGCCAAGATGATCAAGAAGATGGCCGATGACGGCATCAAAGCCAACCTGGCCCTGAGTCTGCACGCCGCCAATGACGTGAAGCGCAACGAGATCATGCCCATCAATGAGACTAACTCCCTGGAGGCCCTCAAAGACGCGCTGGTGTATTACCACAACAAATCTGGCCGCAAGGTCACTTACGAGTATATTTTGCTCAGCCACTTCAATGACAACATTGACGATGCCAAGGAGCTGCTGGAGTTCTCCAAGCTCATTCCCTGCAAGGTGAACATCATTGAGTACAACCCTATTGGCGACGGCATGTTCCAAAAATCTGAGGACGACCGCCTGGAGCCGTTCATGCGCTACCTGGCAGACCGCGGGGTGCAGGTGAACGTGCGCCGCAGCCGGGGCAAAGACATTGACGCCGCCTGCGGGCAGTTGGCACTCAAAGACAAGAAAGAGGAAGAAGCCTAAGCTGAAAGTACTCTCCGTTAAAACAGAAAGCGCACCCCAAAAGGTGCGCTTTCTGTTTTTAGCCTGTTTTTAGGAAATAAGCCCTAAAACGGGTTTTGCTTACACAACCGGCTTAGTGCGTATAGCGTCTCTGATTTCAGTCAAAAGCACTTCTTCTTTGGTAGGGGCCGGCGGTACACCCGGTGACGCCGCTTTCTTGCGGTTAAGGGTGTTCATCAGCTTGATCATCAGAAAGATGGCAAACGCGATAATCATGAAGTCTACCAGGCTCTGGATGAAGTTACCGTAGTTAAGGGTCACGTCTGTGATTTTGCCTTCGGCATCAACGGCACCTTGCTTTAAAACCATTTTCAGGTCTTTGAAGTCAACCCCGCCTAGCATTATCCCTAGGGGCGGCATGAGAATGTCATCTACGAACGAGGAAACCACTTTCCCGAAAGCGGCTCCAATGACCACACCCACTGCCAGATCGATCACGTTGCCACGCATGGCAAATTCCTTGAATTCTTTAATCATTGACATACTAGTACTGGTAAAAGAAGCGCTTCTGATAGAGTCCTGCTTCGGGTTAGAAAATAATTTTAAAGAAAGACGCAAGAGGGCTTTCTAGCGGGTTTTCACCACCAGCGTGCTGGCAATTTTATCATGCAAGGCTTGCTTGCGCGAAGAAAATGCCGCCATGATGTAGCCAATAAACAAAATAAAGGCAGAGATAAAAGTAGCCAGGGTTCTGCCCAAAGACCGTAAGAAGGAAATCCGGTGGCCTTGCTCATCGGTTACTTTCAGGTTCAAGGCTTTTTTGCCAATGGTGGCCTGCCAGGAAGAGCTTTCCAGGATAGACTTATACAACAGGTTTATTAAAGAGGTGAGGCCTATAGAGCCAGACATGGCCGCCATCATGGCATAGGGGTTGTTCTCCAGGTCGGTGGCCAGGGCCGTGCCACCCATGAAAACGGCACTGATGATCCAGTTAGGGATAGCCAGGACGAAGGCATCAATCACCCAAGCCACAAGTCTAATCCAGAAGCCGGCATACTCCACCGTGGCAGAGGTCTCATAGATGTCAGAGAAAAAAGAGTCGTTGGTAGCTGTGTTATCCATGTGATAATTGTTTGTTAGATAGTAGTTTGGTTTAGTGAGAAGTGAATATACTACTATTTTTCTGGAGAACAAGCCCTTAGCCGCTGGGGGTCTACTTTTTCCGTTTGGTCGTCTGCTTCAGGAACAACTCCAGCCCCTTGCGTATTTGCTCGGCCATGTCTTTTTGGAAATCTGGGTTAATCAGTTTCTGCTCATCTTCGGGGTTAGACGCGAACGCGGTTTCCACCAGCGCGTTGGGGAACTCGGTGGGCGCGTTCAGGGCGAAGTTGAAGCCACCAATGTTCCCGAATTCCTTTAAATCCAGTTTCAGAACCTCTTTGTATAAAGCCTGTGACAACGGCCGGAACGCCAGGTGCCGGTAATAGGTGCTGGTTCCTTTCACCTCGGGCCGGCCCGCCGAGTTCACATGGATGCTTACCAGCAGGTCTGGCTGCGCCTGCCTGAGCGTTTGCACCCTTGCGGAGTTGTCCACGCTCACATCGGCCTCGCGGGTCATGATCACCTTGGCACCTTTTTTCTCCAGTTCCTTTTTTAACTGCTGGGCAATCTTAAGTGTGATTTCCTTTTCGGGGATGCCCGTTTTGCCGGTGGCGCCGTTGTTGGTACCGCCGTGGCCGGCGTCTACGGCAATGGTGAGGTGCCTGAGCTTCAGTTTCTCCGGCTGCCGCTTTACCTTAATGACCAACGAGTTGCCCTGGTAGCCTACGCTGTAGCCCCAGGCCTGCGGGTGGCACAGGTCAATGGTGACCCTAAACACGTCTGATGAAATTTGCTGGTACTGCACATTGGTGACTTCCTTTAAGGTGCGGTGCTGCGTGATCCAATTGGAGTTTGACACGGCGCCGTAGATATCCACCACAATCCTTGACGGACTCACTTCCATGTAAGAAGTGTAAGGCAGCCGTTGGCCCACGGCCACGCGCACGTAGTCATACTTACCGTTGGCATCATCGCCGGTCACGCTCCAGGAACTGGTCAGGCTCTCGCCGGTGTAGAGAGACGGGCCTTCCAACTGCACCTGCTGCACGGGTATATAGGCATTGAGCGTGTTAGAGAGTTTAATGCGGTAATCACGGCCCATTTTACCGGTTACCTGCACCCGCACTAGTGAATCCAGGAAACCCATCTTGGCGCCACCCAGCCGATCTTCGCCCAGGCCATAGTTCATATAAGCGGTATTGGTTTTGGTGAGTCCGTAAATGGGCTGCGCCGGATTGAGAATAGTAACCTTGGTAGTAGAATAATGAGTGGCCGCGGTAAACACAGTGGTGGTGTCATCTACCAGTACCTCCAGAAACTGGTCCTTGAGCTTGTCTGCCGCCTGCACAATATAAGAACCCACATACAGTCCGGCCACACCTTTGTTCTGCGCCGCCGGAAGCTCTTGCAGCGGGTGTTGGTTCCAGAGACTTACCTTAAGGCCAGGCTGTGCTTTTACCCGCACATTCAGGCGGTCGCCGTGCAATACCCACAAGTCTGCATTGGGCTCCGTGCGCACATATTCCACCTGCACCGAATCTATTTTCATAGAATCTGGAACGGCAACAGTTTTAACTGGAGCGGCTTTTTTAGGAGGTGTTTTCTGCGCCAGGGCGGCTTGGCCCAGCAGGCAAATAAACAGGAGCGGGAAGAAGGCTTTCATATATGGAGAAGGTGAATCCTCCAAGATAGTGGTTCTTTAATGTCTCTGCCAATGTTCCAGGTGATGATTCTCTGTTTTAAGCCCGTTTTGGCCAAAACGGGCCTAAAACAGAACTCCCGCCGCTATCACAGCGGCGGGAGTTCAAAAGGTGCATTGAGCTTAGGAAAGAAGGCTAGGTTCTTTACTTCGTCTCTTTCTTGTCTTTAAGCATGATAGCGTCTACGTTCTTACTCTTGATAAGCTGATTGAGGGCCGGCAGGTCAGTAGTGAAGACCTGGTTTAGTTTCTGCAGTTGGGCATCTATCTGGGCCGTTACTTCTTTCTGGAACGCATACATCTGGTCTGTAGGCTTGAAGTCGCCCACTGAGGCCTGCGAGGCCAGGTTAGCCAGTTTGTTGTTCAACCGGATGGGGAAGTTCAAGGGATCCTGGCCGCTGCGGTTCTTGGTCTGGTACAGCGTTTCCTCTACTTCAGTCATTTTCTTGTTCATTGCCTTGGCCGCCTCCAGCACGTCTTTCATGTTCTCCTGGCCCTGGAACCTTGAGGTGACGGTGTTGATCTGGGTGCGGGCCTCACGTATTTTGCTGATAGCGTCGTTGGTCTCGGTTAGTTTGTCGCGCACCTGTAGCAGGAACGTTTTCTGGGCCTGAAGATCTGCCAGCGGGGTCTTGCTGCGCGGGTCCTGCAGGATCTCAAACTCGGTTTCCTGGGGTTGGCCGTTCACGGTGAGGCGCGCCTTGTAGGTGCCCGGAATAGCCCTTGGGCCCTGAGTGCCGCCGCCCCACAGAATCATGCCTTCAAACTTGGAGGCCTCTGGGTAACTCATGTTCCAGACAAAACGGTTCAGGCCTTCTTTGGCGTCCAGTTTGCTGGCGGCCTCTTTAGCGCCGTACGTGTATTTTTTAACCAGCTTGCCGTCTTTCTCCAGAATCTCCAACGTCATTTTGGAGGTGGTATCTGGGGCGGTGGGCAGGTAGAAATGCACCATCACGCCGCCGGGGTGGTTCTGGCCCTCAAACTTGGTGTTAGCCATGTTGCCGCCGTTCATCTTGTAAGATGGCATGGGCTTGTAGAGATGGAACTTGCTACTGGCAATGGCAGGGGTAAGCTGGTGCAGCAGGGTCAGGTCATCAATGATCCAGAAGCTTCGGCCTTGGGTGGCGGCAATTAGGTTGTCCTCCTTAATGGTAAGGTCGGTGATGGGCACCAGCGGAAGGTTCTGCTGGAACTTCTGCCAGTTGGCGCCGTCATTGAATGACACGTACATGCCGTACTCGGTGCCCGCATATAGCAAGCCGGGGCGTTTAGGGTCTACGCGCACTACCCTAGTGAAATGGGTGGCCGGTATGCCGTTGGTGATCTTGGTCCAGGTCTTGCCGTAATCTGTGGTCTTGAAAAGCAGCGGCTGGAAATCGCCGGTCTTGTACAGGGTGGCGGCAAAATACATGGTGCCTTTCTGGGTAGGGTGCGGCTCCACGCTGTTGATCATGCTCCACTCGGGCAGCGCCTTGGGCGTGACGTTGTTCCAAGACTTTCCGCCGTCGCGGGTCACATGCACCAGACCGTCATCAGAACCTGTCCAGATCACGCCTTCCTCCGCCGGAGATTCCATGGCCGCGAAGATTGTGCCATAGTACTCCACGCTGGTGTTGTCTTTGGTGATAGGTCCACCGGACGGCCCCAGTTTAGACTTGTCATTGCGGGTCAGATCAGGGCTGATCACTTCCCAGCTCTGGCCTTCATTGGTGGTCACGTGCACGTGGTTAGAGGTGGTATACAACCGGTTAGCATTGTGCGGCGAGAAGAAGATAGGGAAGTTCCACTGGAAGCGGTATTTCATGCCTTCGGCGCCGTGGCCCATAGGGTTGTCTGGCCACACATTGATGGTGCGCTCAAAGCCGGTCTTGTGGTCTACGCGGGCCAAAAAGCCGCCGTAGTTTCCGCCGTACACAATCTCCGGGTCTTTGGGGTTCACGGCCAGGTGAGCACTTTCGGCGCCCGCCGTTTCTTCCCAGTCATGAATGCCAATGCTGCGGCCGGTGGTGCGGTGCGCAATTCTAAGGGTAGAGTTATCTTGCTGCGCGCCGTAAATGCGGTACGGGAAAGCGTTATCCGTTACTACCCGGTAAAACTGGCCGGTAGGCTGGTTGTCCATGGTGCTCCAGTTTTGGCCGCCGTCAAAGCTTACCTGGGCGCCGCCGTCATCGGCTATGATCATGCGCTTGGGGTCTTCTGGGGCAATCCAGAGATCATGGTGATCGCCGTGGGGGGCGTTGTAACTTTTAAAGGTGCGGCCACCGTCGGTGGAGTGGTGGTAACTCACGTTCATGACGTAAACGCCGTCCTCGTTTTTAGGATCTGCGGTCACGCGGGTGTAGTACCAGGCGCGCTGGCGCAGGTTACGGTCATCATTGAGCTTGGCCCAGTTCTGGCCGCCGTCATCAGACCGGAACAGACCGCCGTCCTCGGCTTCCACCATGGCCCACACGCGCTGGTTGTTCACCGGAGAAACGGCTACGCCGATGATCCCCAAGGTGCCCTTCGGCAGACCGGTATTGCGGGAAATCTCTTTCCAGGTGTCGCCGCCGTCAGTACTTTTCCAGATACCGGAACCAGCCCCGCCTGAGGAGAAGCTGTACGGCGTGCGCTGCATGCGCCAGGTGGTGGCATACAGGTTGCGCGGGTTCACGGGGTCAATGATCAGGTCAAAGGCGCCTACTTCCTTGTTCACGAACAGAACGCGCTCCCAGTTCTTGCCCCCGTCTTTGGAGCGGTACACGCCCCGCATCTCATTGGGTGCGTAGATATTGCCCAGCACCGCGGCATACACCAGGTCTGGATTTTTAGGGTGAATACGTACCCTTGGGATATGCTTGGAGTCTTTCAAGCCGATGTGCTGCCAGGTCTGCCCCGCGTCCACTGATTTCCACATGCCAAAGCCCGAGGACACGTTGCCGCGCACCGTTTTCTCGCCTTCGCCCACGTAGATCACGTTAGGGTCTGCCTCGCTTACGGCCACGGCGCCAATAGAGCCCCCGAAGAATTTGTCTGAAATGTTTTCCCAGCTGGAGCCGCCGTCTTTGGTGCGCCACACGCCCCCGCCGGTGGCCCCGAAATAGAACAGATTGGGCTGGCCGGGTACGCCGGTCACGGTGCCGGACCGGCCGCCTCGGTAAGGCCCTATGGAGCGCCAAGTAAGGCCGCTATAGAGTTTTTCTGGGTAAAGCTCCTGGGAGCCTTTTTTGGTTTTAGAGGATTTGCTACTTTTCTCTTTTTTCTGGGCCTCAGCGGTAACGGGGGCCAGCAGCGTAAGGCCGCCCAACAAAAGGGGCAGGCACTGCCTGAAAAGCCGCGCGGGTGAAAGGTGTTGCATGTTGTGTTAGCTTGGTATAGGGTGTTTGATGGAGTAAGCTACTGAAAAAACAGAAGCAATGGGAGCGGGACTGGCTGTTTTTGAGGCGTTTTTAGAAAAACAGGCTCAAAACGCTTTAAAAAGTATGCACTACTTCTGCAGAGGAAAATAAGATACCTGTTTTAAAATCTCTGATAGGAAAGGAGAATCTGATAAAGTGGCCTTCTTCTATTGGAATAGGCTCAGGAAAGGGAGTAAGAAAAATGGTAGTACCCGATTGCATGGGTGCCCTTGCTACAACGGTACCTTTCTTATCATACACCTCAACATCGAAAAATCCGCCGGCACGGTAACGCTTAGGAAGTGGTTTACCTGTGCTTTTGTCAAATAAGCCAAAACGTAGTCTTTGGTGTTTGGCGTACTCATTTTTCAAAAGCCGTACTTCCACCAGTGGCGTAACTATGGCCTCAAATGTGCTGGTTTCAGTCTTGAAGCTCTTTTGTCCCTGAGTGCAAACTTCAGCCTGAACTATCACCGGACCTGCTGCATCTGGTATGAGATAGTAGGTATAGGAATCCTCGGGGTTTAAAAGCAGAGAATCAATTTTGCCATTTTGTATTAAGAGACTCCCTGCCGCAATTCTCTTGCCTAACTGGAAGTTAATTTCATTTTGCTGGTCCACTGCCAAATACCTTCTAGGCCCCTTCAACGGATAGCCATCGTCTTCTTGGATGATGATAAATGGCTCTTGTGCAAAGGCATAGCATGAAAAGAAAAGAGTGAAAGCGAGCAAAGTTTTCTTTCTCATCCCTGCTTCTTCTTCTCCATATCCCGTAGCAACTTTACCGTCATATACCCCAACCCCAACGCCAGCAGCGCAATGGCTGCCCAAATCAGCAGCTTAGACCCGCGCGACCCCGGGGCTTTTTTAAGTTTGAGGGCCTTTGCCTGCTCTGGAATCAAGAGCGGGAGAGTTTGCGGGATGCTGTCCTGGAAGTAAGCCAGGTCAAAGTTGGGGGCCGAGAGTTTTTCATCGCCGTACCGTAGGGTGTAGGTTTGCCCGGAGTCTAAAGAGGCCACCAGGTAGCGGTTAAGCTGCAGCACCTGCACTGAGTCAATGGTCAGGCCCGGACTGTCTCCGTTTTCAATCTGCAGCTCCAGTTCTTCTACCCGCTGGCGCGGAAAATCTACCAAAGCCGGGGCGTTGGAACTAAGCAACAACGGCACCGAGATTTCCTGCAGGCGCGAGCGGCGGCGTCTTGGTTTGCCCCGGCGGTTATACACCCGTTTTTTGCCCAGCACTACCTTTCCGGGCCTATGGTAGAAATCAGGCCCTGAAATGTGCACCGCAACCTGGTCTGGGTACACCGGCTGCCCGAACGTCAGGCGCAGGTAGGTAATATGGGTGCCAGCGCTGTCTTTGCGGGAGAAAGACAAGACCGGGATGCGGGTATACTTTCCGGCTTCTGAATAGGTGTCATAGTAGCCGGCTTTCAGGATGTTGAGCGGGGCGCTGGTTGAGTCATTCAGCTGCAGCCTGAAATACCGGTACTTGCTCAGCGGGAAGTCCAGCAGTTTCACCTCGGCGGTGCGCTGGGTGTTCTGGATGGCGTACAACCAATCCCGCTCCTTAAGCACGTACCAGTTCTGCTGGTCATCGCTGCCGCTTAAAGAGACCTGTTTCCTTACTTCGGCGTTGCCGATGAGCAGGCTGATATTGTTGATGGCGCGCTGCTGCGGGTTGTGCACCAGCACCTCAGACATGCCCCCAGGTCGGCGGGTGTAGCGCAGAATCTGGTAGGGCTTGAAGAGGCGCTTGTACTGCACGGGCACCTCGGCACGCAGCAGATAGGGCACGGTTTGGCCGGCTTGGTTGAAGAGCCGGACGTCTTCCAGGCCCGGTTGTAGACGTCCTATGATCTCTGGGGTAAGCAGCAGGCGGTGGTAGCCTTTTTGCGTGGCGGGCAGTATTTGGGCCTGCCAGGAAAAGTCCTGCGCCTCGGCTTGCTGCCAGAGCAGGCAACACCCCACCAAAAGAAACAGCAGCTTACGCTTCATGGGATAAAGAGCTTGAAGGTTTGTCTTGAGGAGGGGTATCTTCCAGGATCATGTTTTTCAGTTTCTGGTACATGAACGAAATCACCAGTAACAGCACGCCCAGGCAGATGAACGCGGCAATCTTCCCGCCCTCAGACATATCCCGCACATCAAAAATAAACAGCTTGAGCAGCGCCACCGAAAACAGGGTGAGCGAGATAATTCTTAGGGTTTTCAGCTTTCGGGCCATGCCCAGGACCATCAAGACAAATGAACATACGCCCCAGAGAATAGGGAAGCCAATTTTGTAGACCTGCCGCTGGGTGTGGTACAGAAGCTCAGAGGAAGGATGGGCCGCCAGCAGCCACAGGTGCTCCAACTCAAAGCTCAGGAGAATCACCGCCGCCGCGCTGGCCAGCCACAGACTAATCTTGCCTAAAAGGCTGGTAAACGTGTCTGTTTTCTGAATACGCCGCAGCACCACGGCCATGACCACTAATAGCGTGAGCAGCGGTAAATAATGACTCAGAAACGCTGCTAATGTTTCTGTCTGGGGAAACAAATAGCCGTTCCGGAGGTGCG
Organism: Rufibacter radiotolerans; assembly: GCF_001078055.1. Taxonomy (NCBI): domain Bacteria; kingdom Pseudomonadati; phylum Bacteroidota; class Cytophagia; order Cytophagales; family Hymenobacteraceae; genus Rufibacter; species Rufibacter radiotolerans. The sequence goes on from NZ_CP010777.1 coordinate 53,881, forward strand.
TGGTGGCCGGCTGCAGGTTGGTCATGTAGGCCAGCACCGCCACTAAGGAAAGGGCCATGGCGGCCCGCGCATAGATAGGCGGCGCTAACCGGTGCGCTCGCCAGAGCAGCCCCAGCAGGTACAGGAAATGGAAGAAGCCCAGGAAGATAATTTGCGCATCGGGACTCAGGCTGGAGTGCTCCAGTTGGTGTTGCAGCTCCAGCAGGAGTACCAGGTACAGCAAAAACACGAACAGCAGGCCTATGAGGGTGCGGTAGTTTTTCAGGAGACGGCCGGGCAGCGCGCCCGGTTTCTCCTTCCGCAGCAGCCACCAGGTACCTGCCACCGACGCCACCGACACGATGCCCGTGATGAAGAGCTTGTTCAGAAGCAGAGGCAGGCCTTCGCGGGAGAGGGTGTATTCCATCCAGTCCATCATCAGGCTCACCAGCATAAGGCCCAGCACCAGCATAGAGGCGTATTTGATGAGCGTAATGCCCGACCGCTGCGAAAGCCACAGCAACAGCACCGCCTCCAGCGCCCAGAACAGCGTAATGTAATTTCCCTCCAACTGAATAGGCGCCGAAAGACTCAGGAACGTAAGCACCAGCCCAATGAGCAGGTACACCAAGTTGCGGTCAACGCGGTTGCTGCGGTACAAGGCAAAGGCAAACGCAAAATTGAAAACACCCAGCAGAATGGTGAACAGCCCTTTGTAGTCGCCCCCGGCGAGGTGGTACATCACGTACATGCCCGCCGCGTAGTACAAGAACGTATTGCTCAGCAGGATCATGATCTCCGGGGCGGTAAACCGGCGGCGCTCCTTCACATTGTAGATAATGTTCATCAGAAAGAACACCAGGTAGAACAGGGTGGCGAACACCAATGCGCCTACAAACGGGGCCGTGGGCGTGTCTACCACCCGGGTGCCAAACCAGCTGCCGTACAGGATAATGGTGAACACATAGGCAATGACGTTGAGCAGGTTCCATTTCTTGAAGTACGCCAGCACCAGAATGCCCACGTTCAGCAGCAGAATGAACACAAACAGCACCACGTAATTCCCCTCGCCGGTACTCACCATGAACGGACTGCCGAAGCCGCCAATCAAGGCCAGCACCGCCAGCTCCATGCGGTCATAGGCAATAGCCAGGAAAATGGTAAAGGCCGTAATGCCCACCATCAAGAGAAACGCCACCGTCTGACTGAAAATCTGGTACTCATGAAAAGCAATGGCGATGGTAAAATACAGCACCGCCATGCCGCCGCCAATCAACACCGAACTGAAAGCCTTATATTCCCTGCGTAACCTATGCGCCACGGCCAGCAGTGCCCCGCCCGCCAGCAACCCAATGGCCACGCGGCCTATCTCGTTGATCCAGTCCTGGTCAATGGCGTACTTCACGAAGAACCCAATGCCCAGCACCAGAATGGCAATGCCCAGCTTATTGATCAGGTTTTCGCCAATGAATTTCTCCCAGTCCAGGGTGCGGGAGAAGAAAGAAGGTTTGGCAGGTTCTTGCTCCAATTCCTCAAAAACCGAAGGCTTTTCTGCGGCCTTGAAAGCCGCCATGGCGGGAATTTCCGGCACCGGCTCTGGTTTCGGAGGGGCCGCGGTAACTGGCGGCGAAGGGACAATCAAAGGCTGCGCAGGAGCCGGGACTGCCGGGGCTTCAGGCGTAATAAGTGGAGCAGGGGAGACACTTCGGGCGGGGCCCGATTCTCCTTCTCTAGAGGGGCGTTGCATCTGTTCCCGTAGCCGGGCCAGTTCTTCCTGCAGGAGGTGCAGGTCCTGGCGATGCAGCCTTACGTCGGTGCTTATCCGGTTGCCAAACCAGATGACCAGTACCACCAGCACCAAAAGCAGAAGCAACTCCATAAAGACCTGTGAATAGTGAAGGCACTATATTACAATTTTATCCGCTAAAATCCTGTAGCCACCCCAGGGATAGCCGGTTTCCGGTCAAGGCGCTTTAAGCCCGTTTTCAGGAAAACAGGCTTAAAGCGCAATGCACAAATCAAGGCCTGGCGTGGGGGAGGGTAAAGTCATTGCACAAAAAAAGCCCCACCTTTTCAGGTGAGGCATTAGAATATATTAGCAACTATTGCTTAGCCGTTGGCCTGGGCGTAGCGGCGATTTACTTCATCCCAGTTGATCAGGTTGAAGAAAGAGGCGATATATTCTGGACGACGGTTCTGGTATTTCAGGTAGTACGCGTGCTCCCACACGTCAATGCCTAAGATAGGAACGCCGCCGCAAGAGTCAACGCCTTCCATTAACGGGTTGTCCTGGTTGGCGGTAGAGCAGATCTGTACAGAACCGCCTTCTACGGCACACAGCCAGGCCCAGCCAGACCCAAAGCGGGTGGTGGCAGATTTGGTCAGTTCCTCTTTGAATGCGTCATAAGACCCGAAGGCTTTGTCAATGGCCTCGGCCACTGGACCGGTAGCCGGACCGCCGCCGTTAGGGCTCAGAATGGTCCAGAACAGGTTGTGGTTATAGTACCCGCCGCCGTTGTTTCTGATGGCCGGGGTCTTGGCTGCGTCACGCAGGATCTCCTCAATAGACTGGTTTTCTTTCTCCGTGCCCTGGATAGCATTGTTCAGGTTAGTGGTATAGGCCTGGTGGTGCTTGGTATGGTGGATCTCCATGGTCTGACGGTCAATGTGCGGCTCAAGCGCATCATACGCATACGGAAGTTGCGGAAGTTCAAATGCCATAGTTTTTTGTGTTATAGGTTAGAAAATATAAGGTTCTGTCTTTACATACGGAACAGGCCAAAGATAAACTAAATTCTTTTGGCTCTAAAAAAGTCACTCATCAATTGCGCGCACTCGTGGGCCAGTATGCCGGTGACCAGTTCGGTCTTGGGGTGGAGCAGGTTCACGCCGGTTCGGCGGTAGCCGCGTTTCTCATCATTGGTGGCGTAGACAATGCGCTTAAGCTGGCTCCAGTAGCTGGCGCCGGCGCACATCACGCAGGGTTCCACGGTCACGTACAGGGTGCAGTCATGCAGGTATTTGTTGCCCAGGTGGTTGGCGGCGGCGGTAAATGCCAGCATTTCGGCGTGGGCGGTCACGTCGTTCAGTTTCTCGGTTTGGTTGTAGGCGCGGGCAATAATCTTGTTCTGGCAGACCACCACGGCGCCAATAGGAATCTCGCCCTCTTCCTGGGCGTAGAGCGCTTGCTTGTAGGCCTCGCGCATGAAGTGTTCATCTGAATGGATGCTAAGCACTGGGTTGGGGTTTATAAAATGAAAACGGGTGGCTCTTTTCTACTGCCACCCGTTCTGCAATGTTACAAAATGCGTTTTGGGGCTGTTTTACGGAAAACGGCCCCAAAACAGGAATCCTTACTTGACGTGGGCGCTGGCCATTACCTGTTGGGCGGTTTCCTGCCACTCTTTCTGCAGTTGCACCGGGGCGTTAAAGCTGAAGATGAGCATCTCGTCCTTCAGAAAGGTGTACTGGATGTAGGTGTACTTGCGCACCGGCGCCATGTTGCGGCTCTTGCGCTCATCGCGCACGGTAGAGACAAACTCATAGACCAGGAAATCTCGGCCGTTTATGGTCTTTTTCTCCTGGCGCAGGAACTGCACCTCCGTAAACATGCGCTGGATAGACGCCTTGTAGAAAGGGAGCAGGATGGTGATGTCATTGGTAGGGAAGGTGCTGGGGCGCTGGTTCACGCTGATGTCTACCTGTCCGTCTGGGCTGGTGTACACGGCCAGGGGCTTGCGGGCCGCCGGGTACTCGCGGGCAATACCGTCATCGGGCATCACGTCAAAGGTCTGAGGTATGGACAGGGTCACGTTTCTGGCTACCGTCACTTTCTTCAGTTTTGGGGCAAAGGCCAAGAGAAGTAGTAAAGGCAGGAAGAAGGCAAATAAGTGTTTTCTGGTCATGGACATAAGTTGAATGATAGGCTCCCAGACCCAAAGCAAATACTGGGCCGTTATGGGGCAGAGGGCAAAGGTAGGGAGAAGCGCCCCAGCACCCAAACCCCCCGGGAACAGAAAAAGCCCGGCTAAGATAACCGGGCTTTTTCAATTAGAAGAAAACTTACTATAAAGTAAGCAGGGCAGGTGCCAGATGGAGGGACATCTGTTGGCGCCTTGAACGCTTACTTTAGTACTTATTTCAATAAGTGTTTAAATTTTAGAATTTATTACGACTAACGCTATTTATTTTTGATTTTTTTAAATCGAATCGGTTTCATAGTGCCTGATTTGCAAAATAAGCAGAACAATCGTTCGTTTGAAATGTTAAAGGCCCACAAGCCAATACCATTCTTCTTTTTAGTTTGAATCTTAGGTTTAAGTGCCTAATTTTGTGCAAAATTTGTTTAATCTATGGAAACTACTGTTCCTACACAATATCTTCCCGGCGATTACCTCCCCATCGTGATCCAATTTCTGGCGGCGCTGGGTTTTGTGGTCTTCGCCATGGTGGTGACCCACAACATTGGCCCCAAGCGCCACAGCAAGGTGAAAGACGCCTCCTGGGAATGTGGTATTGAGAGCAAAGGCGATGCCCGGGCTCCTATCTCCATCAAATACTTTCTTATTGCCATTCTGTTTGTACTTTTTGACGTGGAGGTAATCTTCCTTTACCCCTGGGCCGTGAACTTCAGGGCGCTGGGTATAGACGGCTTTGTCTGGATGCTCCTGTTCATGGGACTGCTCCTGACCGGGTTCTACTACGTAATCAAGAAGGGCGTTCTTAAGTGGGAGTAGAAATGGATTTCTCCGCGATGCGCAGCAAACTTTTATAAGCTATAAGGTGTTTAGAAAGAAGGCGATTCTAGCCTGTTTTTCTGAAAACTAAGCGAAACTAACTCATGAGCGATAACAAAAGCGATATTATAATGGCTGAAACGCCGGAGGGCGTTGAAGGATCTGGTTTCTTTGCTACTTCTTTTGAGAAAGTGGTGGGCCTGGCCCGGAAGCACTCTTTGTGGCCTTTGCCGTTTGCCACGTCCTGCTGCGGTATTGAGTACATGGCCACCATGGGCTCGCACTATGATATTTCCCGTTTCGGGTCTGAGCGTCCCAGCTTCTCGCCGCGCCAGGCAGACCTTTTAATGGTGATGGGTACCATTGCCAAGAAAATGGGCCCCGTGGTGAAACAGGTGTATGAGCAGATGGCTGAGCCCCGGTGGGTGATCGCCGTAGGCGCCTGCGCTACCAGCGGTGGTATCTTTGACTCTTACAGCGTGCTGCAGGGCATTGACCGTATCATTCCGGTAGACGTGTACGTGCCGGGTTGCCCGCCGCGCCCTGAGCAGATCCTGGACGGCTTAATGCGTATCCAGGACCTGGCCGAGAATGAGTCACTGCGCCGCCGTAACTCCCCAGAATATCAAGCATTACTGGCTTCTTACAACATTAAATAAGGCATGGCCGATCTAACCAACGAACTCCTGGTACAGTCGCTTCAAGAGAAGTTTGGCGACCAGGTGTTTGATATCCAGGAGCCTTACGGGCTGGTGACCGTTACCACTACCCGTGAGCATATCATCCCTATGCTACAGGCCCTGTATGATGATGAGTTCCTGAAGTTCCAGTTCCTGACCACCATGTGCGGGATCCATTATCCAGACAACAAAGGCAAGGAACTGGGCGTGGTGTACCTGGTGCACAGTTTTACGCACAACGTGCGGCTGCGCATCAAGATCTTCTTCTCTGAAGATGACGCCGTGGTGCCCACTGCCACTAACCTGTACCAGACCGCCAACTGGATGGAGCGCGAGACCTGGGATTTCTACGGTATCCGTTTTGAGGGCCACCCTAACCTTAACCGCATTCTTAATGTGGACGAGATGGAGGCGTTCCCTATGCGCAAGGAGTTCCCGCTGGAAGACCAGACCCGCGAAGACAAAATCAATACCTTCTTCGGAAGATAAAATAAGGACAGCGCCCGGCTTTGTTTTCACAGACAAGGCCGTTGGCGTTTCTGCTTACTACTAAGTGCCAACATGGATTTAGTCAAACAGACCACCGAAATAAATACCACCGATACCTACGTGCAGGAGTTAACCACCCTGAACTTAGGTCCTACGCACCCCGCCACCCACGGCATCTTCCAGAACATTCTGCAGATGAACGGTGAGCGGATCGTGTCTGGGGTGCCCACCATCGGGTATATTCACCGCGCCTTTGAGAAGATAGCAGAGCGCCGGCCATTCTACCAGATTACCCCGCTTACAGACCGCATGAACTACTGCTCCTCGCCCATCAACAACATGGGCTGGTGGATGACGGTGGAGAAGCTGCTGGGGGTGACCGTTCCCAAACGTGCTGAGTACATCCGCGTGATTGTGATGGAACTGGCCCGTATTGCCGACCACCTGGTGTGTAACTCCATTCTGGGTGTGGACACAGGGGCTTTCTCGGGCTTCCTGTACGTGTTCCAGGAGCGTGAGAAGATCTATGAGATATATGAGGAGATCTGCGGTGCCCGCCTCACTACCAACATGGGTAGAATTGGGGGCATGGAGCGTGACCTTTCTCCGTTGGCTATTGAAAAAATCAAGAAATTCCTGAAGGAGTTCCCGGCCGTAATGACCGAGTTTGAGACCATGTTCAACCGCAACCGCATTTTTGTGGACCGCGTGGAAGGCGTGGGCCCCATCACGGCAGAGCGCGCCTTGAACTACGGCTTCACGGGTCCTAACCTGAGAGCCGCCGGCGTTGACTATGACGTACGCGTCATGAACCCATACTCTTCTTATCAGGACTTTGAGTTTGATATTCCGGTAGGTACCAAAGGCGATACCTATGACCGCTTCATGGTGAGAAACGAGGAGATCTGGCAAAGCTTACGCATCATTCAGCAGGCCATTGACAACCTGCCCGAAGGACCGTACCACGCTGATGCCCCTGAGTTCTTCCTGCCGCCTAAGCAGGAGGTATACCGCAACATGGAAGCCTTGATCTACCATTTCAAGATTGTGATGGGCGAGATTGACGCGCCGGTAGGCGAGGTGTACCACTCCGTGGAAGGCGGAAACGGCGAGCTTGGTTTCTACCTGGTGTCTGACGGCGGCCGCACGCCGTACCGTCTGCACTTCAGAAGACCTTGCTTTATCTATTACCAGGCATACCCAGAAATGGTGGTGGGCACGCAGTTGTCAGATGCGATTGTGATTCTGTCCAGCATGAACGTGATTGCCGGCGAGCTGGACGCCTAGCCGGTCCTGAATACGAAACAGATTTTTCCCAAGCCTGCCGCAGGGCAGCTTTATACCGACCATTGACCAAATGGATCAAACCGTAAATAAGAAAGAAGTACAGTTCTCGGAGGCGGCCATGGCCGAGATCCGGCGCTACCTTTCCCACTATCCCGCAGACCGCCAGAAATCGGCGATCCTGCCTATCCTGCACATCGCGCAAGCGGAGTTTGGCGGGTGGGTAAGCCCCGAGGTAATGGACAAAGTGGCTGAAATCCTGAACATACAGCCCATTGAGGTGTATGAGGTAGCCACCTTCTATACCATGTTCAACCTGAAGCCGGTAGGCCACCACGTGCTGGAAGTTTGCCGTACGGGCCCGTGCATGCTGCGCGGTTCAGACCAACTTATTGAGCACCTGGAACACCGTCTGGGCTGCAAAGTAGGAGAGACCAGCGCAGATGGCCACTTCACCCTGAAGACCGTGGAATGCCTGGCCTCGTGCGGCACCGGCCCTATGCTGCAGGTACGTGAACAATTCTACGAGAACCTGGATGCCACCAGCGCTGACCAGATGCTGGAAGACCTGAAAGCCTCAACCGTAAGGAAACCATGGGAAGAAAATTATTAACTGAACATATTAACGTTGAAGGCATCCAAACCTTTGACGTGTACCGCAAGCACGGCGGCTACGCCTCGGTAGAGAAGGCCTTAAAAACCATGACCCCAGAGGCCATTGTGGAAGAGGTGAAAGCTTCTGGCCTGAGGGGACGTGGCGGCGCCGGTTTCCCTACCGGTATGAAGTGGAGCTTTCTGGCCAAACCAGAAGGCAAGCCGCGTTATTTGGTTTGCAACGCAGATGAGTCTGAGCCCGGTACCTTCAAAGACCGGTACCTCATGGAGAAACTGCCGCACCTTTTGATTGAAGGCATGATCACGTCTTCTTTCGCGCTAGGCTGCCGCACCTCTTATATCTACATCCGGGGTGAGTTAATGTATGTGCTGCGCATTCTGGAGAAAGCTATCGCGGAGGCCTATGCCAACGGTTTTTTAGGTGAGAATATCCTGGGTAGCGGTTACTCCCTTGACCTGCACGTGCACCCGGGTGGGGGCGCGTACATCTGCGGTGAGGAAACGGCTTTGCTGGAATCTCTGGAAGGCAAGCGCGGAAACCCGCGTAACAAGCCACCTTTCCCGGCGGTGTGGGGGCTTTATGGCTGCCCAACCGTGGTGAACAACGTGGAGTCCATTGCCACTGTTCCCTGGATTGTGAACAACACCGCCGCCGAATACGCCAAAATTGGGGTAGGACGCAGCACCGGTACCAAACTCATCTCCGCGGGCGGAAACATCAACAAACCCGGCGTGTACGAGATTGAGATGGGAATTACCGTGGAGGAATTCATCTACTCAGACGAATACTGTGGGGGCATCTGGAAAGGCCGCGACATGAAAGCGGTGATTGCCGGAGGTTCTTCGGTTCCCATTCTGCCTAAGGATCTGATCCTGAAGACCGCCAACGGCGAAGACCGTCTCATGACCTATGAGTCTCTCTCTGACGGAGGTTTTGCCACGGGTACCATGCTGGGTTCCGGTGGGTTCTTCGTGATGGATGACCAGGCCTGTATTGTGCGCCACACCTGGACCCTGGCCCGTTTCTACCACCATGAGTCCTGCGGACAGTGCAGCCCGTGCCGTGAAGGAACCGGTTGGATGGAGAAAGTCTTGCACCGCATTGAGCATGGCCACGGCCACATGCATGATATTGACCTGTTAGTGAGCGTTGCCAAGCAGATAGAAGGAAATACCATCTGTCCGTTGGGAGACGCCGCCGCCTGGCCGGTAGCCGCCGCCGTTCGTCACTTCCGTGAGGAGTTTGAGTGGCACGTGAAACATCCTGAAGCTGCTACGGCTCCTGGTGCTGTGTTCACCAAGGCGGAATCGGTTATCGCGTAAACAAAGCGTTTCAGGCCTGTTTTTCAGAAAACAGGCCTGAAACAGATTGACTTGAAACCTCACTCACCTGTCATCCTGAAAGGAACTTGTGGGCGAGCTAGAAAGGCTGAAGAGAAGCGCTACTGCCGTTCGCTACCAAGATCCTTTCAGGATGACAAAAGGGAGAAGGGTTTGCTAAAAGGAAAAGCTTTCAATGGGTTTTCAAGAAGCTAAAAGTACAAGTGCCGTTTTAAGCCTGTTTTTCAGAAAACTGACCTAAACCGGAAATACAATTAACTAGCCATTTGTTGCGCGTCCAGAGCAATGGACAAGCAGCAATCAACAATAATTTGAAATGGTAAAAATAACGTTTGATGGCATAGAGGTGGAGGTAGAGGAAGGAACTACCATCCTCAACGCGGCCCGTAAGATAGGCGGCGAGGTGGTGCCCCCAGCCATGTGCTACTATACTCCCCTGAAAGGAAGCGGCGGAAAGTGCCGGGCCTGTCTGGTGAAGGTGGCGGCCGGTTCTGCCAAAGACCCGCGCCCAATGCCTAAACTGGTGGCCTCTTGCGTGACGCCTGTGCAGGACGGTATGGTGGTAGAGAATACCACCAACCCAGATGTGCTGGCCGCCCGCAAAGGCGTAGTGGAAATGCTGTTGATCAACCACCCCCTGGATTGCCCTATCTGTGACCAGGCTGGCGAGTGTGATCTGCAGAACTTCTCGTATGAGCACGGTACCTCAGCTACCCGCTATGAGGAAGAGCGCCGCACGTTTGAGAAAATTGACATCGGGCCGCTCATTCAGCTGCACATGACGCGCTGCATTCTGTGTTACCGCTGCGTGTACACCGCCGACCAGATCACTGAGAAGCGCGTGCATGGCGTGCTGGGCCGGGGAGACGCTTCTGAGATTGGTACCTACATTGAAAACGTGATTGACAACGAGTTCTCGGGTAACGTGATTGACGTGTGCCCGGTAGGAGCTTTGACGGACAAAACCTTTCGGTTCAAGAACCGCGTGTGGTTCACCAAACCCATGGATGCGCACCGCGACTGCCCTACCTGCTCTGGCAAGGTAGTGCTATGGATGCGCGGCAATGACGTGTTGCGCGTAACGGGCCGCAAAGACAAATACGGCGAGGTGCAGGAGTTCATCTGCAATACCTGCCGCTTTGACAAGAAAGATGTGAACGAGTGGACCATTGAAGGACCACGCCACATTGACCAGGGTTCCGTGATCTCTGCTAACCACTATGAGCTGCCGGTCTTGAACGTGCCGGTGGTACCTAACTTGCCAGGCTCAACCGAAGAAGATATTAAAAGCACTCCTTTTAACTTAGGAAGACACGCATAATGGAGCTATCCCTATTATTGATCAAAGGACTTATCATCCTGGCCGTCTTCGGCATTACCTTATTGATTGCCACTTACTCTACGTACGCTGAGCGCAAGGTGGCTGCCTTTATTCAGGACCGGGTGGGTCCTAACCGCGCGGGTCCGTTCGGGCTGGCGCAGCCGCTGGCAGATGCCGTTAAGCTTTTCTTCAAAGAGGAGTTCGTGCCGGCCAACGCCAACAAGTTCCTGTTCATTGCGGGGCCTTCGCTGGCTATGTTAACGGCCTGTATGTCCAGCGCAGTGATTCCGTTTGGCGGCTCGCTGATCATTAACGGCGAGTACATCCATTTGCAGGCCATTGAGGTGAACATTGGTATTCTGTACATTTTTGGCGTGGTGGCGCTGGGGGTATACGGGATTATGATTGGGGGCTGGGCCTCCAACAACAAGTTCTCTTTGCTAGGTGCTATCAGGGCAGCGTCCCAGAACATCAGCTATGAGCTGGCCATGGGTATGTCTATCATTGCCTTATTGCTGGTAACCGGCACCTTGTCTATGCGTGAGATTTCCGCGCAGCAGGGGCAGGAGCTGTTTGGCATTTCAGGCATGAACTGGAACATTATTTATCAGCCGGTAGGCTTCCTTATTTTCATTGTCTGCGCGTTTGCAGAGACTAACCGCGTACCCTTTGACTTACCCGAGTGCGAGACCGAGCTGATTGGCGGGTACCACACAGAGTACAGTTCCATGGGCATGGGCTTGTACCTGTTTGCCGAATACGTGAACATCTTTGTGGCCTCCGCGGTCATGTCCACCTTATATTTTGGCGGGTACAACTTCCCGTTCCAGAACGAACTGGGGGCTCTGCTTTCCAATGACCCCACGGTAGCGCATAACATCGTGACCATTATGGGAACCGTGGTGTTCTTCATGAAGATCTTCTTCTTCATCTTCTTCTTCATGTGGGTGCGCTGGACCTTGCCGCGTTTCCGCTATGACCAGTTGATGAACCTGGGTTGGAAAATCCTGATTCCGTTAGCTATCCTGAACGTGATCGTGACCGGCGGGGCTATTCTGGCAAAGCAGGAGTGGTTCTAATCACCTTTATGCGTACTCAGGGGGAAGGGTTGTAATCCTTCTTCTGAATGCATCATTTAAAGCTAGACTGAAATGCAATCACTTAGTAATAGAGCGAAAATACTAGAGAAGAAACCCATGAATTTCTCGGAGAGAATGTATCTCCCGGCTATTTTTCAGGGCTTGTCTATCACCATGCGCCACTTCTTTAAGAAGAAGGCCACTATAAGGTACCCAGAGGAAACCCGCCCTATGAGTGCGGTGTGGCGCGGCCTGCATGTGCTTAAGCGTGATGAAAAGGGGAGAGAGCGTTGCACGGCCTGTGGTCTTTGCGCGGTGGCCTGTCCGGCCGAAGCCATTACCATGGTAGCCGGGGAGCGTGTAAGAGGCGAGGAGCATCTGTACCGCGAGGAGAAATATGCCGTGAGCTATGAGATTAACATGCTGCGCTGCATTTTCTGCGGGCTGTGTGAAGAGGCTTGCCCTAAGGCGGCTATCTTCCTGCAGAATGATAAAACGGCTCCGGCCCGCTATGAGCGTGATGAGTTCATCTACGGCAAAGACCGTCTGGTGGAGCCAATGCCCATTCAAAACCTATAATCAGCGGCCACTCGCACCTTATCTATAATCTTTATGACGGGTAATCTTTTTTACTTTCTCGCTTTCCTAACCTTGTTCGCGGCTATTGGGGTGGTTGTCTCCAAGAATCCGGTCTACAGCATTCTGTTCATGATTTTAACGTTTTTCGCGCTCACCGGGCACTACATTCTCTTGAATGCCCAGTTCCTGGCCGCGGTGAACTTTATTGTGTACATGGGGGCCATCATGGTGTTGTTCCTGTTTGTGATCATGTTCCTGAACATGCGCGAAGACACCGAGCAACATAAACCTTTAATGAGCAAGATAGCCGTGTCCATTGCCGGCGGTGTTTTGTTTGTGATCATGATTGCCGCCTTGAAAGACGTAAGCATGATGCCCGTTGACACCGCCAACTTTGACTCTCAGATTGGCATGGTGGAGAACCTGGGGAAAGTGCTTTTCAGAGATTACCTGTTGCCGTTTGAGTTAGCGTCTGTGTTGTTCCTGGCCGCAATGGCGGGGGCCGTGATGCTGGGCAAGCGCGAGCCGGGCGAGCACAACAGATTCTAAGGCTCTTTCTGAGGGCCTGAAAAGGGCAGCGGTCATGTTGTCCTTTTTTCTTGCCGGTTCTGATTAGGATTGCTGTTGCGTTTTAGGGCCGTTTTCCTGAAAACAGGCGCAAACCAGGAACCAGAAGCCCCAGCAAAACACCGCACTTTTGAAGAAGGTGCTTTTAATAAGGATTAACCAAAAAATGGGAATAACTTTGGGCCTGTTGTCAGGCGCTCGCAAGGCTTTTCCTCCAACACTTATAGCATGAATGAGATTCCTGAGGTTATTAGGACCATCCCGCTGAACTTATACCTGTATTTCAGCACCGCTCTTTTTTGTATAGGAATTACTGGCGTCTTGATTCGCCGTAACGCCATCATCATCTTTATGTGCATTGAGCTCATGCTCAACTCCGTGAACCTGCTGCTGACGGCTTTCTCGGCCTACCGCTCAGACCCCAACGGACAGATTTTCGTGTTCTTCATCATGGCCGTGGCCGCCGCTGAGGTAGCAGTAGGGTTGGCGATCATTGTGATGATTTACCGCAACCTGCGCACCACAGACATCAACATCCTGAACAAATTGAAATGGTAGCCTGGCTTTCAGCTGCCCTCTATCTATAAAGAATACCGTTCCATTTACGCTTTAACAAATGCAAGAATTTATTTTGCCGGCAAATAACGCTGAGATGACCTGGGTGTGTTTGCTGATTCCGCTCCTGCCGCTGATCGGGTTCCTGATTAACGGGCTGGGTAACCGGAAATTGCCGAACGGCTTGGCGGGACTGATTGGCTGCGCCACCGTGATTGGCTCGTTCCTGCTGTCATTGTACCTGTTCTTCGGGTTTGAAGGCTACGGCAACCGTCCGTACACCACTGATATCTTCAACTGGATCTCGGTGGGCGCCTTGAAAATCCCGTTCTCGTTCCAGATTGACCAGTTGTCCTTGGTGATGCTGTTGCTGGTAACGGGCGTGGGTTCGGTGATCCATATCTACTCGGCGGGCTACATGAGCCATGACGAGAACTTCGGTAAATTCTTCTCCTTCCTGAACCTGTTCGTGTTCTCCATGCTCCTGTTGGTGATGGGGTCTAACTACGTGATGATGTTTGTGGGCTGGGAAGGCGTAGGGCTTTGCTCGTACCTGCTCATTGGGTTCTGGAACAAGGTCACTCCTTATAACAACGCTGCCAAGAAAGCCTTTATTATGAACCGCATAGGTGACTTGGGCTTTTTGCTGGGCATCTTCTTAATCTTCATCACCTACGGAAGCGTGAGCTACGGTGAGGTGTTCAACCAGGCATCGCAGTTAAGTGAGGTGAATGACGGCGTGGTGATTGCCATTACCATGCTATTGTTTGTAGGTGCTATGGGTAAATCTGCCCAGTTGCCGCTTTACACCTGGCTACCAGACGCCATGGCCGGCCCTACTCCGGTTTCTGCCCTTATCCACGCCGCTACCATGGTAACGGCCGGTATCTACATGGTTATCCGGTCCAACGTGCTCTATACGCTGGCCCCCGTGACCCTGGAGTGGGTTGCCATTATTGGTCTGGCCACAGCGCTGTTTGCCGCTACCATTGGCCTGTTCCAGAACGACATCAAAAAAGTATTGGCGTACTCTACCGTGAGTCAGTTGGGGTATATGTTCCTGGCGCTGGGCGTAATGGCCTATTCTTCCTCTCTATTCCACGTCTTGACGCACGCCTTCTTCAAAGCCCTTCTCTTCCTGGGCGCTGGTAGCGTTATTCACGCCATGAGCGGCGAGCAGGATCTGCGCAAAATGGGCGGCCTGAAGAAAGCTTTGCCTATTACCTTCCTCACGTTCCTGATTGGCACGCTGGCGATCTCTGGTATTCCGCCGTTTGCCGGTTTCTTCTCTAAAGACGAGTTGCTGGCGCATGTGTTTGTGCACAGCAAAGTGATGTGGGCCTTTGGTCTGTTGACCTCGTTCATGACCGCGTTCTACATGTTCCGGTTACTGTACCTGGCGTTCTTTGGCGAGTTCAGAGGCACCGAGGACCAACGCCACCACCTGCATGAGTCTCCGGCGGTGATGACTATTCCATTGATTATCCTGGCCATTCTTTCCACCATTGGAGGGTTCATGGGCTTGCCGGCGGTTTTCAGTGAGAACCACATGCTGGGTAACTTCCTGTCGCCTATCTATGAACTGGCCAGAAGAGCCGTGCCTAGCGCGTTTGAAGCCAATCATCTCTCCCATGAGACGGAGTACATCTTGATGGCCGTGTCTGTGGGTGTAGCGGTAGTGGCTATTATTATGGCCTACTTTATTTACGGCAAGAAAAGAACCGTTCCCGCCGAGGAAGGTGCTGCCTTGTCGCCGGTGCACAAATTGGTGTACAACAAATACTACGTGGATGAACTCTACAATGCCCTGTTTGTGAAACCCGTGATGGCGCTGTCTACCGGTCTGTACCGTTTTGTGGAGAAAGGCATCATTGACCCCATCGTGAACGGGTTCGGGAAAGTAACCCTGGGCGGAGGCCGTTCGCTGCGCTTTGTGCAGAGCGGAGCCACCGGGTCTTACATCCTCCTGATGGTGCTGGGCATCGCGTTAATCTTATTGCTGAACTTTATTATCTGATAGGCCACACATGTTAACCGCAATTTTAATTTTATGGCCAGCTGTGGCCGCGCTGCTGGTACTGTTGGTAAAAGGACAGGGAGCCAAGAAAATCGCCTTCGGGGCGGCGTTGGTAGAGCTGGTGCTGGGTATTTACGCCTGGATCAACTTCGTGCCGGCCAACCCGGGCACCCAATTCTTACTGAACCTTCCCTGGATTGAAACAGCTGGTATTTCCTTTAAGGTAGGCATGGACGGCATCAGCTTGCTGATGGTGTTACTGACCGTGTTCCTGATTCCGTTGATTATCCTGTCTACGTTCAAGCACACCTATGACCG
The DNA here is from genome assembly GCF_001078055.1 of Rufibacter radiotolerans. Taxonomy (NCBI): domain Bacteria; kingdom Pseudomonadati; phylum Bacteroidota; class Cytophagia; order Cytophagales; family Hymenobacteraceae; genus Rufibacter; species Rufibacter radiotolerans. The sequence continues at coordinate 69,441 of NZ_CP010777.1, forward strand.
TCCGTCTTCTTTCTATGCGCTCATTCTGTTCATGCAGTCGGGCTTGCTGGGGGTGTTCACCTCTTTAGACGCATTCCTGTTTTACTTCTTCTGGGAAGTGGCCCTTATTCCTATCTATTTCATCGCCGGCCTTTGGGGCGGTGAGAACAGAATCAAGGTTACCTTCAAGTTCTTCCTCTACACCGTTTTTGGCTCTCTGTTCATGCTGGCCGCCTTTGTGTATCTGTATTTCCAGACGCCGGGCACGCACAGTTCAGAAGAGGTGGTCTTTTACCAACTGACCTTAGACGCCGCCAACCAGAGCTGGATTTTCTGGTTCCTGTTTATTGCGTTTGCCATTAAGATGCCGGTGTTCCCGTTCCATACCTGGCAACCCGACACCTACACTGAGGCCCCGGCCGCCGGTACCATGCTCTTGTCTGGTATCATGCTGAAGATGGGTATCTATGGAGTGTTGCGCTGGTTATTGCCGGTAGTGCCCTTGGGCGTAAGCCAGTGGGCGACGGTGGTATTGGTGCTGGCCATCATCGGCATTGTGTACGGAGCCATCATCGCCATTCGGCAGCATGACCTTAAGCGCCTGATCGCTTTCTCTTCTATCTCGCACGTGGGCCTGATTGCCGCCGGTTTGTTCACCTTGAACGAGCAGGGGCTGCAGGGCGCCATGATCCAGATGCTGAGCCACGGCGTGAACGTGGTGGGTCTGTTCTTCATTATTGACATTATCCAGAGCCGGACCGGCACCAGAGACATTGCGGCCATGGGCGGTATCACCCAGAGCGCTCCGTTCCTGACCGTGTGCTTTATGGTGCTCATGCTTGGGGCCGTGGCCTTACCGTTGACCAACGGGTTTGTGGGCGAGTTCCTGCTTTTAATGGGCGTTTACCAATACAATGCCTGGATGGGCGCCGTAGCCGGTCTGACCATTATTCTGGGCGCCGTGTACATGCTGCGTATGTTCCAGCGTGTGATGTTTGGAGAGAAGAATGCCATTACTGAGGTTTTCACAGACCTTACCTTCACAGAGAAGGCGGTGTTGGTACCTTTGGTAGTGATGGTCTTTTGGATTGGGTTACACCCCAATACTTTTCTGAACATTTCAGAACCGGCCATCTTACACCTGCTGGACGTGATTAAACGCTAACTGTTAGCGACACATATACTTTACACAGGAGAAATCACCTGCTCATGACCTCACTTATTCTACTCTCTGTTTTTGGAATCGTGAACCTGTTCTTAGGGTTCATGAAATCTAAGAAAGTACTGATGCCCATGGTGTTACTATTCTTGGTAATAGCCCTGGGTGCTACGGTAATGGACTGGAACCAGCCGCAGAGCTATTTCAACAACATGTTCACCATGGACAACTACGCCGTTGGATTTACCGCGGTCATGGTGCTGTCCACTATCTTTATCTTGCCATTCTCCCGCAGCTACGGCGAGCGCGAAGAGGCTAACCTGGCGGAGTATTTCTCCCTGATGCTGTTCTCTCTGGTGGGCGGCGTGATGATGGTAGGCTACGAGAACCTACTCATGCTGTTTGTAGGCATTGAAATCATGTCTATCAGCATGTACATTCTGGCGGGTTCAGACAAACGCAACCTCTTGTCCAACGAGGCCTCTATGAAATACTTCCTGATGGGGTCTTTCTTTACCGGTATTATCTTGTTTGGCGTGGCCCTGCTATACGGTGCCACCGGAAGTTTCTACTTGTCTGAGATTGCCTCTTCGGCGGCTACCCTGGAGCCGGGCAACGCGCCCTTGCTGTTAATGGGTCTGTTGCTGGTATTGGTAGGCGTGACGTTTAAAGTAGGCGCGGCTCCGTTCCACTTCTGGACCCCGGACGTGTACGAAGGTACCCCCACGCTTTTCACCAGCTACATGTCTACCGTGGTGAAAACGGCCGGTATCGCTGCTTTCTATAAATTGATGTCGGCGGCCTTTGGGGGCGTGTACGAAGAGTGGTTCCCTACCGTTGTAGCCATTACTGTATTGACGCTCTTGATTGGTAACATAGGGGCCGTGGCTCAGACCAGCATGAAACGGATGCTGGCCTATTCCAGCATCTCGCATGCCGGTTACCTCATGATTGCCCTTACCTCGTTCAATGACCGCTCTGAGAATGCCCTCTTGTTCTACTCACTGGCGTACTCTGTAGCGACTATCGCGGCCTTCGGGATTCTGAAATACGTAGCTGATGCCCGCGGCTCTGATTCCTATGACGCCTTCAACGGCCTGGGTAAAACCAACCCGCTGTTGGGCTTCGTGATGACCGTGGCCATGTTGTCATTGGCGGGTATTCCATTAACCGGTGGATTCTTCGGGAAGCTGTTCCTCTTCTCTGCCGCCCTGGAGCAGGGCATGTTGTGGCTGATTGTGGTGGCTATCCTGATGTCGGCGGTAGGTATCTATTACTACTTCCGGGTCATCATTGCCATGTACATGAAAGACCCAGCCGGCGAGCGCGTACCCGTTGACGCATTTGCCACCTTCACCTTGATCTCTCTGCTGGTCTTGACCGTGCTGATGGGCATTGTGCCGGGCTTATTCAATGATCTTCTGTAAGGAAGAACACATTATAAAGAAACAGATGAGGCGCCCTTGGGCGCCTCATCTGTTTTATGCGTTTTCAGGCTATTTTCCAGAAATCAGGCCAAAAACGCGCTAAAGGGTGGTTTAATTTTATAGAATAAGGTATGGCGACCGTATACCCTGAAACATACCGAATCGCTTGTATAAAAATTGCTATTGCACATTTAAGAAAGTAAGATGTTGAACAAAGGAATTCCTATTGCCCTCTCGCTTAACCCATCTTTAGAAACTGAACCAGTGGCGCCTTCGTCCGCCCCAAACAAAAGAAGGCTCCTAACCATTGCCTCGCTTGCGGTAGCGGTGGCGGTGGCTATCAGTTTTATAGCCAAGTTGCTGGTGTATCTGATTGACCTTTGTTCTAACATCGCGTTCCATGGCGAGTTTACCACCGAGTACCTGTCTCCGGCAACCAACAATTTAGGACTTTGGGTAATGGTAGTGCCAGTCATTGGAGGGGTATTAGTAGGGCTAATGGCCCTGTATGGATCCAAAGCCATTAGAGGACACGGCATTCCCGAAGCCATGGAGCAGGTTCTTACCAACCAAAGCAGAATAAAGCCTACCATCACTTACCTAAAACCCCTGTCGGCGGCTATTTCTATTGGAACGGGTGGACCTTTCGGGGCCGAGGGCCCTATCATTGCCACCGGGGGCGCCTTGGGCTCTACACTGGGCCAACTGCTCAGAATCACCCACAATGAGCGCAAGATACTGCTGGCTGCCGGGGCCACTGCCGGTATGTCGGCTATTTTTGGAACTCCCATCGCCGCTATTTTCCTGGCCATTGAGCTGCTGCTGTTTGAGTTTTCGCCTAGGTCTATTATACCGGTGGCGCTGGCCTGTATCACAGGGGCTGCCGGTCACCATCTTCTGTTTGAGGCCGGTCCGGTGTTTGCCATTGAGCATCTGATCGGGGTTCCCTCTAACACCGCCTTGGCAGGCTATAGCGCTATTGGCATTGCCATGGGCGTCCTTTCTGTGCTGGTGACCAAGATCGTGTACTGGGTAGAGGACGCTTTTGAGAAACTGCCTATTCATTGGATGTGGTGGCCCGCCATCGGGGGGCTGGGAGTGGGTGTTATAGGGTATTTCGCGCCGCGCACGCTAGGGGTAGGGTATGAGAACATCACAGAAATACTTTCTGGCTCCATGCCCCTGCAGATTGTGCTGTCCCTGTGCCTGCTCAAGTTCCTTTCCTGGGCCATAGCGCTGGGAAGCGGTACCTCTGGCGGAACTCTGGCTCCATTGCTCACCATTGGGGCGGCTACGGGGGCTTTGCTGGGGAGCGTGATTCTGTATTTCTTTCCGGGGTCTGGTGTCACGTTGACGTTGGCCGCTTTGGTGGGCATGTCGGCTATGTTTGCGGGGGCTTCCAGGGCCTTGCTCACCTCCATTGTATTTGCCTTAGAAACTACCATGCAGTCTAATGCTTTGCTCCCTTTGCTGGCGGCTTGTACGGGCTCTTATTTCGTGTCTTTCTTCTTAATGGAAAATACCATCATGACCGAGAAGATTGCCCGCCGGGGTGTTAAGACCCCGGATTCTTATGAGCCGGACATCCTGGAAAAGGTGACGGTGGCGCAGGTCATACAGGAAGAGGGCCTGGTGCTGAGCGAAGACAACAGCATTGGCGAAGTACGGGAATGGCTAGATCAGGAAAGCGATTACCAAAGCAACTATTTCATTATTGCCAGCGATGAAAATGAGTTCAGAGGCATTGTGAGTTCCTCTAACCTGTTCAGTCACCACCATCCGGTCCAGACCAAAATAGGTTCGCTTATCAAACGCAGGAATATTTCTGTGGATGCCCGCAACAGCCTGCGCACGGCGGTAGAACTGATGGCCAAGGAAAACCTGGACATGCTGCCCGTGGTCTCCAAAGAGAACCAAGTGATTGGCGTGCTGTCGTATCAAAACATCATCTCGGCGTACAAAACCAACATGGAAGAGCACGAACAGAAAACCCCAAACATCTCCTTGAAACGGAAAAGCCTTAAGATTCTGCTCAGAGGCCAGCGCCTTATGAACACCGGGAAGAAGCAAGAGGCATAGTAGAGACAGAGGACTGACCTATCAAGAAAATTTAGCTTTCGTTTTTGGCCTGATTTCCAGAAAACAGGCCAAAAACGAAAGTTGGTTACAGACTCATCAAATCCTTAAACACCTGTGTTTGTCTTCGGGAGACTTCCACTTCCTCACCGCCTTTCAACTGAATCTTGATGCTTCCGCTGAACCAGGGGTTAATCTGCTCAATGTAGTTCACGTTGATGATCTGTTGGCGGTTGGCCCGAAAGAACACCTTGGGGTCCAGACGACTTTCCAGGTAATTCAAGGTTTTGAGGATGCAGGGCCGTTCCTGGTCGAAGGAGAGCAGGGCGTAATTGCCATTGGATTCAATGAGGCGCACTTGCTTTAAGGCTACAAACCAACAACGCTCGCCGTCTTTCACAAACACCCGGTCGTCTTCACTCAGTTGGGAAGGGGCCACGGTAGGTTTGACGGCTACTTGTTTAGCCAGAGCTTTCTCCACGGCCTGGCGCAGGCGGTTCTCCTCAATGGGTTTCATGAGGTAGTCCAGGGCGTTGCGCTCAAAGGCTTGCAGGGCGTACTGGTCATAGGCGGTGGTGAAGATAACCTGCGGCACATGCTCCAAGGCCTCCAGCAACTCGAATCCGTTTTTCTGGGGCAGGTGAATGTCCAGGAAAACCAAGTCCGGCCGAAGCTCCTCAATGAACGCAATGCCGTCTTCGGCGTTCTCGGCTTCGCCCACCAGCTCCAGTTCTGGGAACTTGGCGAGCAGGTGCTTCAGTTCCAGGCGCGCCAGCCGGGAATCCTCAACGATGCAGATTCTCATATTCTTTGTATGGAAGCGTGAGCGTGGCCGTCACGCTGTTGTCGGTTTTTTGGTCTAGGGCAAACGTGCCCGGTTGGTCCAGGGAATGGTTGATACGCTCCAGCAGGCTTTGGATGCCAATGCCAGAAGGCCCCGGAAGCGCACTGAGCCGGCCGGTATTCTCCACCTGCACCTGTACATGGCCGTTCTGCCTTTGCAGGGAAAGATGGATGTTCCCACCCTTCGGCTGGGTGCCGATGCCGTGCTTAATGGCGTTTTCCACCAACAGCTGGATGCCTAGGGGCGGAATAGACGCCTTGCTCAAGCCTTCTTCTACCTGCGCCGAGAAAGCAAGCTTGTCCTCGAAATGGATTTTCTCCAGCGCCACGTAATGGTCCAGAAACTCCAACTCCTCGGCCACGCTCACCAGGTTGTTGCGGTTGTAGCCAATCACGTAGCGCATCATGGCAGACAGGCGGGTAATCATCTCGCGGGCCTTGGACGGGTCTTCCAGCACCAGGGACCTAATGTTGTTGAGGCTATTGAACAGGAAATGGGGGTTCAGCTGGGACCGGATGGCCTCCAGTTCGGCCTCTTTCAAGGACAGTTGCAGTTTGAGCGTTTCCACTTCCTTGGCTTTCCAGCGCTGGACAGACTTAAACCCGAAGTAAAAGGAAGACCAGGCCGTGAGGACAATAATCCCGTTGACCGAATACAGCAGCAGAATAAGGAACTCCATCTGCTCCCAGGTATACGATCCGGAAACCACCATCTGGGCATAGGTGATGAACTGCACCAACACAGAGCAAACCGAATTGTATAGCAGAATCAACACCGCCAGTTGCCCGATGGGGAGTTTCTGCCAGTGATATTTCTTGGATAAATGGCGTTGCAGGTGCGTGGCCCCCAGAAACAGGAACGCGCCCGTGAACTGGATGCCGTACATGGTAGGGGAGCCCTTGAAGAACTTATAACTGATGAACAGACCTAATAAAAAGTAAAGGGTCCACCCAGTAAGCTGGATGGCCCAATACCATTTATTTTGACGTGCGTTAGGCATGTACTGCGTGTTGGCTTATTTCTTCAGGAAAGCGTCCATCTGCGCAAACATCCAGGCAGGCTCATCATACATGATGAAGTGGCGGGCGGTGTCTGCTATCTTAACTTCGGCGGAAGGCAAGTTAGCAAATTGCCCCTTATACATGTTGGTGGTTGTCTCTTTGGTCACGCCGTAATTTTTGTACCCGAACCAGGCACCCAATACCAGCACCGGCGATTTGATACCGGCGATGTCTTTGCGAAGGTCGGTGGTGTACATTTCATACATGGCCTGGCCGGTGGTTTTATAGTCAGACTTTCTGCCCCAGTCAATCACTTTCTTGATGTGCACAGAGTCGGTGGCCATGGTCACGCCGTAGCTGGCTTCCTGCTGTTTCTGCATTTCGGGGCTCATCTTGGCCATGGAGTTCTTCATCTGGTCGGCCATGGGCTTGATGGTTTCCACGGTGGCGTTCGGGTTCTGGGCTGCGCCAATGTAAGGCAGGCCGTCTACCACCACCGCCTTCCCAAACAGTTCAGGCGCTTTGACGCTCAAGGAAAGCACCATGTACCCACCCAGGCTATGGCCCACCAACACTGGTTTCTTGAGCTTGTTCTCTTGCACGTAGTTAATGATCTCATCGCGCACGGTGTTCAGGAAATGGTCTGCCTTGATAGCCGGCTGTCCCGCAAAACCAGGTAAGGTTAACACGTAGCAGGTGTAGTTCTTCTGGTAGTGCCTCACGGTCTCGTCCCAGACTTCGCCATCTGAGTTCAAACCGGGAATCAGAATCATGGCCGGGCCTTTTCCTGTTTTCACTACTTTGAACGAGGGGACTTTGGCTTGTGCGGTGAGGGTGATAACTAGGAGCAAGGCCAGGAGGAAAGTGATTTTTGCTTTCATGTTTTTGTATGGGTTAAGGTTCTTTAGTGCGATTGCTTGCTACAAAGGTGCGTGAAGAAGGTATGCTCGGGAAGGGAAATATGATGAGCGGTTGATAGAGGGGGTGAATGGCGGCGCTTTCCGTTTCGGGCCTATTTTCCGGAAAACAGGCCTAAAAAGCAAAAACGGGTGAGGTCACCAAGACCTCACCCGTTTCATAGCCAACAACAATCAACAACTAGCCTTTCAATCTGGTATCAATCTGTAACTCATCCAGCTGCGCTTGCGCGATAGGAGAAGGTGCGTCAATCATCACGTCACGGCCCGAGTTGTTTTTAGGGAAGGCGATGAAGTCCCGGATAGAGTCTGCGCCACCGAAAAGGGAGCAAAGGCGGTCAAACCCGAAGGCAATACCCCCGTGCGGAGGCGCGCCGTACTCAAATGCATCTAGCAGAAACCCAAACTGGGCCTGCGCTTCCTCGGTAGTGAAGCCTAGTAAATCAAACATGCGGGACTGCACGCCCCGGTCATGAATACGGATAGACCCGCCGCCTACTTCCACGCCATTGATGACCATGTCATAGGCGTTGGCGCGCACGGCCCCGGGGTTGGTGTCAATCAGGTCCATGTCCTCAGGCTTAGGCGAGGTGAAGGGGTGGTGCATGGCGTGGTAGCGGTTGCTGTCCTCGTCCCACTCCAGCAGCGGGAAGTCCAGTACCCACAGCGTGGAGAAGGTGTCTTTGTCGCGCATGCCTAGGCGGGTGCCCATTTCCAGGCGCAATTCGTTTAGGGCTTTGCGGGTTTTATCAGCGCCTCCGGCCAACACCAGCAGTAAATCGCCGGGCTGGGCGTTGAAGGCCTGGGCCCAACTTTGCAGGTCTTCCGGCGAGTAGAACTTGTCTACGCTTGATTTCACGCTGCCGTCTTCCTGCACGCGGGCGTACACCAGGCCGGTAGCGCCTACCTGCGGACGCTTCACGAAGTCTGTGAGTTCATCTAATTGCTTGCGGGTGAAATGGGCGCTGCCGCTGGCGTTAATGCCTACTACCAGCTCGGCATCATCAAATACCTTGAAGCCTTTGTTTTTCACCACCTCGTTCAACTCCACAAACTGCATCCCGAAACGGGTGTCTGGTTTGTCTGAGCCGTAGAGGCGCATGGCGTCGGCGTAGGTCATGCGCGGGAAGTCTGCCAGTTCTATTCCCTTCACAGTGCGGAACAGGTGCTTTACCAGGCCTTCAAAGGTGTTCAGGATGTCTTCCTGGGTCACGAAGGAAAGCTCGCAGTCAATCTGGGTGAACTCGGGCTGACGGTCGGCGCGCAGGTCCTCGTCTCTAAAGCACTTCACAATCTGGAAATACTTGTCAAAACCCGACACCATCAGGAGTTGCTTGAACGTCTGCGGCGACTGGGGCAGGGCATAGAACTCACCGGGGTTCATGCGGCTAGGCACCACAAAGTCACGGGCACCTTCGGGCGTAGATTTAATCAAGACCGGCGTCTCTATCTCAATAAAGCCCTGACCATCCAGATACGAGCGGGTTTGCTGTGCCATGCGGTGGCGCAGTTCCAGGCTCTTGCGGACCGGGGTGCGGCGCAGGTCCAGGTAGCGGTACTTCATGCGCAGGTCATCACCGCCGTCGGTTTCGTCCTCAATCAGGAACGGGGGCAGCTTAGCCGGGTTCAGGATTTCCAGCGCAGTTACTTTTATCTCAATTTCGCCGGTGGCGATTTTATCGTTTTTAGACTCGCGCTCAATCACGGTGCCGGTGGCCTTGATCACGAACTCACGACCCAGCGTACGGGCCAGCGTGAGGGCCTCCGGGGCCGAAACGCCTTCCTCCAGGCTTAGCTGCGTGATGCCGTAGCGGTCGCGCAGGTCTACCCACAGCATGCCGCCTTTGTCGCGTGATTTCTGTACCCAACCGGTTAAGGTCACTTCCTGACCAATATGTTCCAGGCGCAATTCGCCGCAGGTGTGTGAACGAAGCATTGTATCTGTTCTTTAAAGACTAAGCGGCAAAGGTACTAATTGTTCTGTGATCTGGCTAAATGCGTTTTGGGCCTGTTTTCAGGAAAACGGGCCTAAAACAGGTTTCATTAAAGGTAGAATCGGCCTGCATTGACAAGCCAGGGAAAGAGGATAACTTTTCCGGCTACGGCAGTGCGTACCATGCAACTCTTCTATTTTTCTCTGGTCTTTTATTCCAAACCCCTTACCCAATTAGTACAGCCAGGGCCAAATAACTGGGCTGCACCTTACAGCTTATGGTAGAAGCAAGGTGTCCGGTTTTGAATAGGTCTTTGTTCATAATTGGACATATTTGGTTCTAAAAAGGCGTGTTATTGATTGATAATCAGTGTTTTATTTTGTTGGCATAGCCCTTGTGTAGGATGAAGTCAAAGTAGTGCCTTTTTGGTCAATCACTTAACTCAATTCCATTTTTCACCTTGATAAACCTTTACCCGCCATGTACACTAAACTCCTTCTGCTACTAGCCATGCTTTGGCTCATCTGTCTCGCGCCGGTGGTGCGGGCCCAGGAACTGGAAAAGTATGAACTCAAAGGCATAGTGAAGGGGGCCAAAGGCGAACTCTTGCCGGCGGCCAACCTGCAGTTGGTCAAAGACCCGGGGCAGGCGCTGGTGAAAGTAGAGGTCACGGGCCAGGATGGGTCCTTCCTGTTCAGTAACTTACCGGCAGGGCAGTACAAACTGATGGTCTCCCACTATGACTATGCGCTGTATACATCTTCGGTCCTGAACCTCACGCAGAATACCAACCTGGGAGCCCTGGTGTTGGCCGAGCGGGCCGTGGCCCTACAGGAGGTGAAGATTGAGGCCCAGAAGCCGTTTGTGGAGCAGCACTTTGATAAGACCGTGCTTAACGTGGAGAACAGCATCACGGCCGCCGGAAGTACGGTGCTGGAGGTGCTGGAGAAGGCGCCCGGCCTGGCGGTAGACCAGAACGACAACATTAGCATGCGGGGCCGCGCCGGGGTAATGGTCATGATCAACGGGAAACGCGTGCCTATGTCTGGGACTGAACTGGCCACTATGTTGCGGGGCATGAATGCCAATGACGTGGCCAAGATTGATTTAATCACCAACCCGTCCTCTAAATATGACGCGGCCGGAAACGCGGGCATCATTGACATCAAGCTCAAGAAAGACAGCCGGTTGGGAACCAATGGCAGCATTACCTCTTCTGTGGGCTACGGCGAGTTACCCAAACTAAACCAGGGCCTGCAGGTAAACCACCGGGCCAAAGATGTGAACGTGTTCGGGTCTTATAACTATGTGCACCGCAAGGATTTCAACAAACTGGACATTTACCGGGAGTTTTTCACGCCCACCTCTGAGCGGCGGCTCATTGGGGTGAATGACCAGAAGAACCTGTTCTCACACCAGATCAACAGCCACAACGCGCGCCTGGGCTTTGACCTGAACCTGTCGCCTAAGACCATTGTAGGGCTGGTAGGAAGCGGCATTTTCACTGACATTAACCGCACCACCGCTAACCAATCACAGTTCTTTGACAGCCAGCGGCAGTATGACAAGTCTACCATCACCAACGCGCTCAACGGAACCAACCGGAACAACCAGTCACTTAACTTCAATATAAAGCACACCATTGACAGTACCGGCAAAGAGATAAGCGCAGACGTAGATTACGCGGCCTTTCAGTCACATGACCGCCAGAACTTTGTGACCCAGTATTTTGATACAGATAAACCCATGCCCGACTCTCTGTTGCACGGGAACCTGAACGGCGAACTGACTATTAAATCGGCTAAGGTAGATTACACGCAGCCTTTGAAAGCCATAGAGGCTAATCTGGAGGCCGGCCTGAAAAGCAGTTTAGTGCACGCAGACAATAACCTCCAGTTTTTTGACAGAACCCGCGGGCGCAACACCCTGGACCTGAACCGCAGCAACCACTTCATTTACCGTGAGAGCATCCATGCGGCCTACGTGAACCTGAATAAGAAATGGGCCAAGGCGAGCCTGCAATTGGGGCTACGGGTGGAGAACACCAACGCCGACGGGCAACAGCTCTCAGATGGGCAAACCTTTGACCGCGCGTATACCCAGTTTTTCCCGAGCGCCTTTGTGGGCTACAAACTAAACAAGACGCATGACGTGGGGCTTTCCGTGAGCCGGCGCATTGACCGCCCAACCTATAACCAGCTGAACCCTTTCGTGTTCTACCTGGACCCCAGCACCAAATCTTCCGGTAACCCTTTCCTGTTGCCCCAGATGACGTATTCGTTTGAGTTTACCCACACGTTCAAAGAAAAGTACGTGACCAAGCTCAGCTACAGTCGCACCACAGATTACATAGTGTCTGTGTTGGCCCCAGAGCAGCGCCCAGTACCAGACCCTAACCCAGGGCAGATTCCGGTGGTGATTCAGCAAGACCGCAACCTGGCCCAGTTCCATTACTATGGGGCCAGCTTCTCGGTGCCTATTTCTGTGGCAAGGTGGTATACCAGCACCAACAATATTGAAACGTACTATGGCCTCTACCAGGGGAATCTGGCCAATACCGCCCTTAGAAGCGGCCGGCCTACTTTCTCCATCAACTCTACCAACACGTTTCAGTTGCCCAAGGATTGGTCTGCCGAGGTGATCGGGATTTACCGGGCCCGTGAAGTCTACGGTTTCCTGGATCTGCAGCCCATCCGGTTCCTGACCCTGGGGGTTCAAAAGCAGTTCCTGGATAAGAAAGCCAACCTGAAACTCAATGTCACCGATGTGTTCTACTCTAATAAGGTACGGGCCACTACAGCCCTGACTGGCTACATGGAGAACTTCTACCAGCGCCGTGACACCCGCGTAGCCACGCTCAGCTTCACCTACCGCTTCGGGAAAAACCAGGTGGCCCCTTCGCGCCGCCGGACCGGTGGGGCAGAGGAGGAAAAACGCAGAGCCGGTTAACAGGCAGTAAGGAAAGCGTAAAAGAGAAAAGCCCAGGTCCAGTAATGGATCTGGGCTTTCTACTTTCAGGTAAACCCCGCCAGGCAGTGACTTTTGAAAAATGGGGTTCCTTACACAATAGACAGTAGCAATGAAATTTCAAGAAACAGATCACAGCTAAAGTTTTATTCTTTAGTAAGAAGTTGTTATATCCTTTGAAGAAAATTTTGAGGTACGAGTAAACAGTGTTAAATAGCTTACATACTCCTTAGTATATAGAGGGAAGAAATAGGTAGTTCTGAAACTGCACTATTTTAACCCATATGTTGCCTAATGAGAAGAAATCAATAGTTAATTTAAAATATACTGATAATGTTTAATCTTGCCTGGGGAAACCTGACCATTGGAAAATCTAAAAATAAGTCTGATGCAGGTGTGCTTAACAAAAAGGAATATTTTGATAGAGTCAATTACGTGCGTACGGCCTCTGGTCTTCGCAAGGCTTTGATGGAGCAAAAGCATTTGTCGTCAAATACGTCGGCGCCTATAGATTTTAAGGGGCTGGCCTTTGGGGCTACCATACGGGCGGCCAAGCAAATTTTAGGTAAGCCCGAACTGCATGCGAATAAAGAGGAAGAGGTAAGCGGGCATGAAGTTCTTTTTTACTTCTCTTCTCTGGGGTCAGCCAGGGTAACCGAATGCCTTCATTTTTTGAATGGCCGTTTCATCATGGCCCAAACCATTATCAAACGACCTAAGCCTGAGAAAACCAAAGCAGTGCTTGCCTCGGTGCTGGAACAGTATGGCTTGCTGAAAGATATCACAGAAGGTATTACCCCTGAAGGCTTTTTCCCAGTCTGTGACCAGTCCCGCAACCGGATTGAAGTCCATTATGCCTTTGATCTGATGCTGACCTACGTGACCGGAGACGCAGATGTGTTTTCATTGGTAGAGGCGGCGCCGGCCCAGGAGTGGTATAAAGGATCCTTCCTGCGCAACGCATTCCGGGAACACTTGGTCCGTTACGTATAGCTCTTATAAGGATAGAGAACCCCTTATTCTATAAATAGTCCCCTTTACGCAAGACGCCTGATTCTAACAATCAGGCGTCTTGCGTAAAGGGGACTGCTCTTTTTAATGCCCCTTGGTTGCAAAGGCTAGCCTAGACCTTAAACATTGACCTATTTCCTGAAGTGAACAAATAAAAGAATAATTGTCATTCTGGCAGCCGTCTGCTTTTTTAGTAAGCAGCTAGCTCTAGTGCTTACCTAATAAGGTGATAAAAACTGCGTTAAAAGGCCTAGAAAGCAGTTTTTTATCATAAAAGGCATAAGAAATAGACTTTTAATGGTTATATGGGAAGGCGGAACAAAGATTAAATCAAGTTTTTGCCAGATATGGCTATTCCATCTCACCATACTAAGTTCTGATTTGATTGGGAAAGGATAATATTTTCACTGATTAACCTAACTTCTAAAATGTGGATAAATATTTTTCCTTTTAAAAGTGCCTTTAAACAGAGAATAAGGCTATTTTTTGAAAAAGGTTCCCAAAAAATATATTTTTTTATACAACGTCTTGTTTTAGTTAATAACCATTGCATATATTTGTCTCATTCTTCTACGGTATTGAAATATTTGATGCCTAAAACAAAGTAGTTCGTATTACGTTCATAGAAACTTTAGTAATCCACCCCAGATAATAAAAGTGATGAAAGTTTTCAAAGTAGTTTCGTTTGTGTTTGCGTTCATAGCCCTGACTTTGCAAGGGGTTGCAGCCAATGATATGACTTCTGCTACTGAAAACTCCTCCAAAGAAAAAATCAGGAAGATTACCCAATTGATCAAAAGAGAGCCCGCCAACAGCCAGGCTTACGCAGATCGTGCTTCTGCTAAAATGGAAGCGAAAGACGTGTTTGGTGCCATCCATGATTTCTCTGCGGCCATTAACCTGAGCAAAGAAAACAATGCTCAGTACCTGTTGGGCCGCGGAAACGCTTTCTTAGAAATTGGTGCCTACAAAGAAGCTTTGAAAGACTTTAACGTGGCATTAGAGAACACTTCTTCTGCTGAGCTACTTTACGGACGCGCCGTAGCTGCTTACTTTCTGGATGATTATTTTGGAGCGCTGCGTGACCTGGACCAGGTAATTGCCGTTGCCCCTAACCATCCAAAGGCTTTATATAACAGAGCCGTAGTGAAAATGGAATTGAAACAACTAGACGGCGCTGCCGAAGATCTGGAAAGCTTCCTTTCCCATTTCCCTAACCATTTAGAGGCAGAAAGAGCATTGGCTGCGGCAGATGCTGCCTTGCAAAAGTAAAACCGTTTTCTGCCCATACCCGCAGAAAGCCCCTTCAAACGTATTCATTTAAAATATTTATAACCTAACCTCCCAAACTAAACCGTAATCATGAAAAACTTTTCACTCGTTCTTTTCTTTTTCTTTGCCCTTGTAGTTAGTGCTGTTGCCCAAGATGCTCCTGCTTCTTCTGAGGCAGTTGACAAAGCTTCTACTTCTGTATCCCGTTTAATGGTACAGTCAATGGGTCTGAATGAGAGTGAGTACATCCAAATCAAAGCGTTGAACCAAGATCGTTTGGCCAAGGCTGCTGAGGTAGCTAAAATGTACAGCAATGATACTGAGATGCGTGATGCCCGTTTGAAAGAAATTGAAGGCAACTTTGAGTCTGACCTGTTCAAAATCCTGAACGCCCGTCAAGTGGATGCCTACGCCGCCTTCAAAGCCAGACCAGAAGGAAACTTCCTTTCAATGGTTAACCAGGTAAGCAAAAGCAGCAAGAAATAAGGAGTACCTATTTCTGCCATAAAAAAGAGGAGGCCTGCAGTTTTGCAGGCCTCCTCTTTTTTATGCCCTGTTGGTTAAGTGACGCGGGGCTTGTACAAGTACTTGAAAGAAACTGTTTGGGTCTTTACTCAACCGCGTTTTTAAGGGTCTTGCTTAATACATCCCAGACTACTACCCCCACGGTCACCGAGATATTAAGTGAGTGCTTGGTTCCGAACTGAGGTATCTCCAGCACCCCGTCGGAGGCCTGAATCACCTCTTCCTCCACGCCAAACACCTCATTCCCAAAAACAAAGGCATTCTTGCTGCCAGCGGCCGGCTGAAAATCTGTAAGAGAGATACTGCCCGCCGCTTGCTCTACCGCCCAAACCTGGTAGCCTTGCTGCTTCAGGGCCTCCACTGCCTCCAGCGTTGAGGCCACGTGCACCCATTCCACTGATTCAGTGGCGCCCAGGGCCGTTTTATGGATTTCCTTGTTGGGGGGTGTGCCGGTAATACCGCAGAGGTAAATCTTCTCCACGGCAAAGGCATCGGCGGTCCTGAACGCCGACCCCACATTATGCAGGCTGCGCACATTATCCAAAACCAGAACCAACGGATTTTTTTGCTTATTTTTGAAGTCCTCCACTGAATCTCGTTGGAGTTCCTCCATGCTTAACTTTCGCATAACGGTTAAATTTCCGGCAGCGCCGAATGAACAGCAAAGGTAACACTTAGCGACGAGAGATGCGTTTTGGGCCTGTTTTTAAGAAAACAGCCTTAAAACGTAAACAGAAACTGCAACATAGGGAAAAGAGGGGAGGGCGTTTTGAGGCCGTTTTTAGCAAAACAGGCCCAAAACGGAAAATCAGAAAGAAGAGAAATGGCTCATGTGGTGCCAGGGGAGATAGAAAATGCTCTACCCAGATAGCACATCAGCACATTATCCATCATAAGCATAGTAAGAATTTTGGCTACAACCGCAGAGTTCAGCGCCACGCCGCTGATGAAACAATACAATGCCATCAAGGCCAAACACCCGGGCGCGCTGCTGCTCTTCCGGGTAGGGGACTTTTATGAGACCTTCGGCGAAGACGCGATCAAGGCCAGCAAGATTCTGGGCATCATGCTCACCAAGCGCGGCAACGGATCTGCCTCAGAGACCGCCCTGGCCGGCTTCCCGCACCACTCCCTGGATACCTATCTGCCCAAACTGGTGCGGGCGGGGCAGCGGGTGGCTATCTGTGACCAGTTGGAGGACCCCAAAACGGTGAAAGGCATTGTGAAACGCGGCGTGACCGAGCTGGTGACGCCCGGCGTGTCCTTCAATGACCAGGTGCTGGAGCAGAAGCGGAACAATTATTTGGCGTCTTTGCACTTCGGGAAAGACAGTATGGGCATTGCTCTCCTGGATGCCTCTACCGGCGAGTTCATGCTGGCCCAGGGCGATGCCGGGTACGCCGCCAAGCTGCTCCAGAACTTCAGCCCCGCCGAGGTCTTGTTCTGCAAAGGCAAGAAAGAAGCGTTTTTCCAAGGCTTCGGGCCCGATTTCTGCCATTACGCCCTGGATGAATGGGTGTACAGCTATGACTTTGCCTGGGAAGCGCTCAACAAACAATTCAACACCAAGTCGCTGAAAGGCTTTGGCGTGGAGGGCCTCACTGAGGGCATTACCGCCGCCGGCGCCATCCTGCATTACCTGGCCGAGACCCAACACCATGACATGCGCCACATTTCGGCCCTGGGCCGATTGGAGGAAGACAAATACGTATGGTTGGACCGGTTCACGGTACGTAACCTGGAACTGATTTACCCGCAGCACCCCGAGGGCGTGCCGCTGATTGATATCCTGGACCATACCGTCACGCCCATGGGCGGCCGCCTTCTGCGCAAGTGGCTGGTGTTGCCCCTCAAAGAAGCGGCCCAGATTCGTCGGCGCCTTGACACGGTAGAGGCTTTGCAGGCCCGTCCGGAGTTGTCGCAGGACATCCACCATTACCTCAAGCAGATCAGTGACCTGGAACGGCTTATCTCTAAAGTGGCGGTGCGCCGCGTGAACCCGCGCGAGCTGCTGCAACTGGCCCGCGCCCTGGAAGCCACCTTGCCTATCAAAGAATTGCTGGCGGTGAGCGGCGTGCCTGCCCTGCAAAAGCTGGCCGACCAACTGCTGCCCTGCGAAGCCATCCGGGACGAAATCCAGACCATCCTGAAGCCCGACGCGCCCATGCTCACCCACCAGGGAAACATGATCCAGACGGGCATAGACGCGGAACTGGATGAGCTACGGGCCATTGCCTTCTCAGGCAAGGATTACCTGCTGCAGATTCAGCAGCGCGAGGTGCAGAACACTGGTATTTCATCCCTGAAGATTGCCTATAACAAAGTGTTTGGTTATTACCTGGAGGTGACCCACGCACACCGCGACAAGGTGCCTGCCAGTTGGATACGAAAGCAGACCCTGGTGAACGCCGAGCGCTACATCACCGAGGAACTGAAGACCTACGAGGAGAAAATCCTGCACGCCGAGGACCGCCTGTTCGTGATTGAGCAGCGCATCTTCAATGAACTGGTGCTGAGCGCCGCCGAGGTGGTGCCCCAAATCCAACAGAACGCCCGCGCCCTGGCTATTCTGGACTGCCTGGCTAACTTCGCGCGGCTGGCCGCGCAGAACGGCTATGTGAAGCCCGAAGTGGATGAGAGCACGGTGCTCAACATTAAACAAGGCCGCCACCCCGTTATTGAAAAGCAGTTGCCTCCTGGTGAGCGCTACGTACCCAATGACATTCTATTGGACAACGAGGAGCAGCAGATCATCATCATTACCGGGCCCAACATGGCCGGTAAAAGTGCCTTGCTGCGTCAGACGGCTTTGATTGTGCTCATGGCGCAGATCGGCTCTTTCGTGCCCGCCGAGGCCGCGCAGATTGGGGTCATTGACAAGATCTTCACCCGCGTGGGTGCCTCAGATAACCTGAGCCGAGGCGAAAGTACGTTCATGGTGGAGATGACCGAGACGGCCAGTATTCTCAACAACCTCTCTGACCGCAGCCTGGTCTTGATGGATGAGATTGGCCGCGGTACCAGCACCTATGACGGTATTTCCATTGCCTGGGCCATTGTAGAGCACCTGCACAACGCGCCTAAGGGTCGGGCCAAGACCCTGTTTGCCACCCACTACCATGAACTGAACCAACTCACCGAAGATTTTCCGAGAGTGCGCAACTTCAACGTGAGCGTGAAGGAGAGCAACGGCAAGATTCTGTTCATGCGCAAACTGGTGGAGGGGGGAAGCGCCCACAGCTTCGGGATACAGGTGGCGCAGATGGCCGGTATGCCCAACAGCGTAGTGATACGGGCCAGCGAAATCATGCACCACCTGGAGCAGGAGAAGATTGCGCACCCACACCAGGACCCGCAGGAAACCCTAAAAAGCCTGCCCAAGCAGCCCTACCAACTCAGTATGTTTGAACTCAACGACCCTCAGCTGGTACGCATTAAGGAAATGTTTGAGAAGCTGGATATCAATACCATTACCCCGGTAGAAGCCTTGCTAAAGCTGAATGAGCTGAAAATGCTGGTGGACGGCAAGAAGGAGAAAGCTTAGAAGAGTTCTAAGTTTATAGTCCTAGATCAGGTGGCAAAATCTGTTTTGGGCCTGTTTTTCAAAAAACAGGCTCAAAACAGAAATTCTCTTCGCCCCTCCTGCGGCAAAGCGCCCGTTGAGGGAGGGGAAGGGGGATTGATACAGTAGAAGCGAGGCTGTTTTTGGTCCGTTTTCCTAAAAACAGCCTTAAAACACTCGGCTGGCAGAATTCAGTAGTGAATTTTTCTCCCTGATACTCAGAAACATTCCTCTTTTTGAAGATTTTTTTAGGCCAGACTCTTGACAAAAAGAATTTTGTGCGTACCTTTGTATCACTAATTCAAACAGCGGATTAGTAAAAAACGCGAAAGTAGCTCAGTTGGTAGAGCGCGACCTTGCCAAGGTCGAGGTCGCGGGTTCGAACCCCGTCTTTCGCTCAAAGATAAAAGACGTTGCCTCGGTGACGTCTTTTCTTTATCTGCCTATTTCATTTCTCACCCGAGAAATGAGGTCGCCGGGATGGTGGAACTGGTAGACACGCAAGACTTAAAATCTTGTTTCCATTAGGAAGTGCGGGTTCGATTCCCGCTCCTGGTACTTATTGAGTAAGATAAAAGCCTGTAAATCAAGTATTTACAGGCTTTTTTTGTGGACTGAGTAACAAACTGGTAACAAAATAGCTTGTAATTACATGGATTTTTGAAATAGAGGATCAAAGTGTTGAGAATAATAAGAAGTTCTCTATATTCCAGTAATAATCGCTACTTGATAAAGATAAGTTATTGTCTATATTTGATGTAAAAGTCTGTTTGGGGACGAATCCATTACCAGTTTTGTCCGAGCAACGTATAGCCAATCAGACTTCTAAGCCTTTGGCTATCGATATGCAGAATAATCATAATATTGATGTAAAGAAAAGTACTGAGGGCAAGATTCCAATGGATCAAGACACGGCAACCAAAGTTAAAGCCTTTGAATATTTTACTAATCATCTGGTTGATTGGTATAAGGAGCAAAATCACGAACAAGAATTTTCTGATAATGACCTAAGCAAATTAAAGGTCCTCAAAATACATTTCTTTGTATGTGCAAGTAGAGCAAGTGAGAAAGAAGATGGCTTGTTAGATGTGTTTGATAATTTTTGGGCAATGCCATATGGGCATGTGGAAAGTGATGTATATACTTGGTTAGATAAGCTTGATTATATAAGAATTGATAATTATAAATTAGATATAGTTAAAGAATATTTAGATGATTACTTTTTAGACTTAGATTCTGATATCAAAAAAAGGATTGATGAGTCTTTTGTTGCCGTAAAATCAACAAATGCGAAATTGGTGAATTATATGGCAGTAGACTTAGTAGAGTTAAGTCATACTTGGTACTCCTGGAAGTCTATGTATAAGCTAGCAAGGTCTTTTAAAAAGTATAGTATGAAAATTCCAAAAGAAATAATTAAATCTGAAAATAAAATATATAGTTTAAAAGGTGTATAAGTCATTTGCCTACTTTCAAGAAACTTATTTAAAGCTAGCCAATCTCGCTAAATTCTATTCTGAAGATGCTATAGATGTATTTCTTCATTTACCTAGTGATGAGAGAGAGGAATTCGCTTCTAACTTTATTGTTGAAATAAATAGAGTTGCAGAGTCAATTTACTTATCGCTTAATAGGTCAATTATAAGTGGTGACTATATTTTTATAGAATCCTTAGAGAAGAAATTAGATCGCATAAAAAGTGATATAAACTCCATAATATCAAATGTGCCAAATGCACCCGGGGCTGGTGGTGAAATTATTAATAAGCTATTTGATGATCTTCAAAGCTCCTTTAGTATTCCTGTTCTTCATTCAATCGCACAATTTAAATTATTAATAAGCCAAGTCAATTTCAAATTGTCTTCTACTAAGGCTATACATTTATTTGATATAATAAATGATAAAGATAACAATGGCCTTGTAAATAACCCGCTTGGCACAATGACATCTGATTTGCATCAGGTGTTTTTGTTAAATATACAGCTAGCTAAGATTGATCACAATATAGCTGTGAGAAAAGACTATTTAGAGCTGTTAATAAATATTCAGAAGCAATTAGAAGGCGCATTGTCAGAAGTGCCTCAGACAATTGCACTTTTAATAAATATATTAATTGATAAATGTAACTACCTTTTATATAAAGTTCTTTTCAGGCTAAAGAAGGATAAAAGGGATTTCTTATATAGGTATGAGTATGAAGATAAAGAGCTTAATATAGAAGAAATAAAAAAAACCATACATTTTTATAGCCCATTTTTAGAGTTTACTGAAAACCATTATAATATTGGAGATAGATTTGGGCCATTTTATGATAAGATATTTAGCTTCATTAATGAAAAAGTAAGAAAAGGTCAAGATTTGCTAATTGGCGATTATCACACTCTTGTTAACTATTATAAAGACCAGAATAGGAGTGTTGAGCAGGTTAATAATATTGTTGAGCAATTTGATGAAGTATACAAGGCTAAATCGCCAAGCTTAAAAACCCAATTTGATAGGAGGGCCTTCAATACTAGTTATAACTATCTTTTAAATAATAGGATTTCTTTAGCGATTTATAAGAATAAATATTCAGAGGAAGTTGCAAAGGTTCTTGAGAAACGCCTGGAGTTCGTTTCTATAGTTCAACAAGAAACTCATATTAATAATTACTTCCCCTTTTATAGATTTAGTTTTTTTCTTTTAAGATCAATCAAAAGCGAATTAGAGCAAGAGCAACCTAATCAACATTTGATTAAGAGGCTTATCAAAAAAGCTGAAGACAACTTAACAAGGGCTTTAGGGAATTATGAATGGTGTAAGGAGAGGGACTATTTGCCTTTTCAGCTTCCCAAGAAGGAGTGCACTATATATAATAGAGCAACAATAGATGAAAAACCACTTCCAGTTTTTTTAGCTTCATCTTTTGTACTTCCTGTTAATTATGATGAGCTAGGAAGAGAATTAAGCCTTATGCAAACTGAACTCCATAAGCTAAAAAGCCAATCTGAAATTCAAATAAAGATTGACAGTGAAAAGGCGAAAATTCAGGCTATTAGAAATGAAATCGGACAACATGATAGAAAACAAATAGAAATTTTAAGTATTTTTTCAGGTATTGTTCTATTTACAATGGGCAGTATTAAAATATATGAAAATGTTCAAAATTTTAATCAAGCCATACTATTTATGGTTGCTTTTGCATTTTCATTAGGTTTGTTTGTGATTTGTATTTGGGTAGTAACTAGGTACGGAACAATAAAGCTAACTCCTATGCATTGGGCCATTTTTGGGTCATATATATTATTTACGTGCTTGTTGATTTATATAGTTAAGAGGCCAATGGATTACAACTATCCCAGAAAAATGGCCCCTCTTCCTGTAGGTGAGCCAGATTTTAATGTGGATAGCTTAAGTAAAACAAAGACATTTATTCGGTAAGAGAATTAAGATTGCTTTAGTTCGCTAAGTTAATTTGGCAAAACTTAGCCTAAGTATGTGAAAGGTTGGTTATGATTAGTTGTAACTTATATAATTTTATCTAGGTAATTTTTTGGTGTATTTTTCTTCTCTAAAGTACGGGCCAAATCCTCCTAAACTAAATTCATACTTTATAACAAATTGATTGTTTGCCAAAGTAAAGTAAGTCGTTATTATTCTTTCTCCCATTGGAAGTAGAAAGACGTACTGTTGTTCATCTATTTTTTTTATTGTGCTGTACAAGGTTTGCAGTATAGACTTGCTCTCATCTATCTCTTGCATAATAAAAAAGCCTGGCTTCTGATCATTTTTTGAAATTACTATTCGGGTATTTGATACACTATTAGCTTCACCTGTTGTAGTCCCAGTATTAAAATAAATACCTTCAATAGGGTCAAAGGTTCTTTTGGATGCAAATAATTCTTTTGCTTCCTCTTCAAGTAATAGTTGTGCAGGTGACACGAATGGCGCAAACAATAACAGTAGGCATAAACAAATTTTCTTGATAAGAACTCCAGGTGCTTTCATGTGTCAAATTATAATTTTTGTAAAATAGACTAAGTATCTTGGTAACAGACCACTAGAAAGTGTTGACATCAAAAGTGAAAATAAGCCTAATGAATGGGCTTAGTGCTTTTATGTATTATGGTCTAAGTATGCCTTTTTACCTTTCTAAAAGTTTTTAATGATATATTCTTTCTTTATTAAAAGCAAATTTTCATATCCTTTCTGGCTTTGTCAAATCTGTTCAAAGTCAATTATAGCTGGGTTCTGTTTTGAAATCATTTAGTAAAAGACTAGCAAGATTTCCATATGTATACTATTATAACTGAAAATGATGTTTCTGAGTGGGATGATAGAACAGGTACTCTTTATCACTTTCCAAATAGGTATCTTAAGTTCTTACAGCCTGAAACATCTATAATCTATTATAAAGGAAAGCTTAAGAACAAAGATTATAGAAACAAGAGACTGACTGATAGCCCCCATTACTTTGCGGTGGCAAAAGTTGAGGAAGTTTTCCCTGATCCTGCAAACAGCAGAAATCACTTTTGCACTATCAAAGATTTCACTCCTTTTGGTGTGCCAATTTTAGCAAAAGTAGATGATGAATTCTTAGAATCTATACCTTCTAGTAGAGAATCAAACTATTGGCGCGATGGGGTAAGACCTATAACAGAGGAGGTTTACCAGAAAGTCCTATCTAATACAATTGTCGTTGAAGTTGATTCTCCAGGCTTTGATAGTGAAGTATCACCAGAGGGAGAGCTAGAATCCTATCAGGAGGGAGACCCAAAAAAGAGGTACACAACAATTTATGAAAGGAATTCTGCTTTGCGTCAAAAGGCCATAGAAGTACATGGCACAACGTGCCAGGCCTGCCATTTTAATTTTAAGGAGTTCTATGGAGAGATAGGTGAAGGGTATATCCATGTTCACCATCTGAGGCCTATATCAGATGCTAAGGAAAGGATTTTTGTTAACCCTAAGACAGATCTTTGCGTGCTTTGCCCAAATTGCCATGCCATTGTGCATAGAACAAAGCATTATACTCTTTCATTAGAACAGGTGAAAGCCCTAATAAGTAGTGCTAAACTCTGCCAAAAGGTAGTTTGATCTTAGTCTAACATCAGATGAATTCTTGTGCTTTGGCTTCAATCTAATGAAATATTGCCCGGAAGGGCTAACATCCTAAGTAATGAATTTAGCCTTTCCTCTTCTTGCTTTGTTAGGTCCTTATTCTTAGCACAATGGTAGAAACAAGACGTTCACTATTTCTTCTCTCTCTGCCCTTATTGCTTATGATAAGAGGTGTCAATCTTATTTGGGCAGGATCTTTGTGTATTTATATTCATAGAATATAGGACCTAGTCCTTCAATTTTACTATCATATTTGATTGTAAACTGTTTATCTGTAATAGTATAATAAACCGTTTTCAGACCTCCATCCATTTTAATTAGATAAACATAAAGTTGCTCATCTATTTTTTTCATATTGGCATACAAAATCCTAAGGCTGTTATTTGCTTCATCAATTAATTGCATGTGGAAGAACCCTGGCTCCTGTGCATTTCTTGAAATAACGTATCTACTACTTCTTACACTGTTTGAAGCTCCTGAGTTTGTTTGAGTAACTAAATAAACTCCTTCAATAGGGTCTAATGATTTGGACTTTGTAAAATAATCTTTTGCTTCTGATTCAGAGGAGAACTGAGCGAATGAAATTAAAGGAGTAAATAAAAGCAGGGTAAAAAAGGTGACAGTCCTGAAAGCAGCAGTACAAAAAATCATATAATGGTTATTTTTGGTTTAAATTAAACTATAGAAAATAAATTGCAAAATTGAATTGTTGTCATTTACCAAACTTCAAGCAAGGATTTGCATCTTACCCTGGGCGTTCTTTATTCTAAAGTAACCTTTCTACCTCATCATAGTTTATGCTCTGTGCCTGCCTTAGCTTCTTCTGAATAGCCAAGTAACGCTTTGTAGGCTTGCCTGCATATGAGCTTTTAAAGTGTTTGCTGAATAGCTGCTCATAAAGTTCATCTTCCCCAAAGACCTTATCTAAGAGCCGGTGCAGTGTTCTGTTCTTATGGCTCTTGGTCTGTGATTCATACATACAGCCTGTATAGGCTGACCGGTGCAGGAACCTGTCACCAATCATATACAGAGTTCTGCAACGCTTTTGAGTATGGGGGCACACAAAGTACCATACCTGCCCCTTGCCTATGTTGGCAGGTAAGAAGGTAAGAGGCACCTTGTAGCTTATAGTTGTTCCATTGTAGGTATAACTTATTTGTAAGTAAGGACTAAAGCCATAGGTATCCACTAGAATATTGATACTAGACGTTCTCTGGCCATGTCTGCCCCAATGTATAATCCCGCTTTTGTAGCTGTTTGGGATTAGGTAACCCCACTTTTTAAGATTGGTAATGGTTAATGTTTTCACCTCATCATAGAGAGTTGGGAGCGTGGGATGTTTAGCCATTTTTAGGTGTGATGAGGCTTATGTAACCTAAATGTTTAGGGAATGTCAATAAATTGGGTTGATAACCTTACCTCCATTCTTTAAACCGGGCACCGTTACATTGAAAGCAGATACCATTTTTATAGTAATCATATTCATATAGATAACCCGTGCCTTGGCACCTAGAACAGGGGGTTAACACTTTACCCCTATTCATATTTTCATCTTCATAGATCTTTATAACATCTTTATTATGTATTTCTTGGTGACATTTATGACAAACAACCATTAAGCTCTCATTAGGGTATTCCCATGGGAACTTATCTAAAATATAATAGGTATGGTGAACTTCAGGAAAATGAGGATCGGCTTGTATAGTAAGCACAGGAACATGTTTGTCAAAGCTATCTATAATTTCACCTGTAATGTGACTTCTGATTGGTACTTCCTTTATAACTTCATCCCAAACAGCAGGTAAAAACTTTATATTTGAGCCAATTTTTTTAGGAACATAATCTTGAATACAGACTACTTTGCATCTTTCACAAGCATATCCGGTTCTATTAAGGATCTGTTGTCGTTTGGATTTCCACTCTTCTAAGCTCAACAAAACGGAATAAGGAATCCTTCTTCCATTAAATTCCTGAATGATATCTGTAAGCTTTGCCATATATATTTAAGGTTTAATTAATAACTCATTAATTCGTTAATTGAATCTAAAATATAGGGTTTGCATTTCAAGCAGTAGTAAATTACTGTATTTCTTTGAATGACTTACCTATAATTCTGCTTTATCCTAGCTACTTTCCTGTCCAATTCCTTAATCAGGTCTGGGGTGTCAGGCGCCAGGGCTTTGGAATATTCTCTTACATCCTTTCTTGCCCTAGAGTAGTACTCTGGCTTATCAAAGCTCCTAAGCTCTTTGAGTTGATCTATCAAGTGCAGAAAAGCATCTGGGCCCTTTTCCTTTATACATAGGGCTATAACCTGATTCCATAAGTCCTTTGGGTATTTGATTTTAGTTAAGTCCATATTTATAAGTCCTATTTTTTGGATTGCCTCATACTCCTGCACAACTTTATCTATCAAACCCATATAGAAACCTTCTTCCGTCAAAGTGGCAGGGGTGATGTGGGTTTGTTTGAACTGCTTTGCCAGGCGTTGCATATAACTTACCTCATACCTCAGCAGGTTCTTTCCATGGTAGATAGCAGGTATAGCTACTCCTTTGCTCTTGCTCTCTGCTATCTTGTTATAGAACTGCTTCAGCCTTAGCCCGTTTTTGTAACTTATGCTTTTGGGCTGGGTAAGGCGTTGGTAGTGGTTGCTTTGGCCCAGGTACGGGTAGTAAAGCTCTGGCTTAAAATCGGTAACTATGTTTAGCCCTGCATCTATCCTGGTTAAGGTAGCTTTTTGGATAGGCAGGTGTAGGATGTCTGCCATCATTTCAAAGGCCCTCCTGGCATCGCTTCTGTTCAGGGTATGCAAGTTGTCGCCTAGGTAGAACTTAGTTAAGCTGCCCTTGATAAAGAGCCCGCTGTCTGACAGGTAGGCTTTGCAGTTGTTTAGGTGGCCGGTGTAGTAAACCTGCCCATCTGCTTTGCAGGTTTCTGATAGGTCGGTAAGGTAGGGCAGGCAGTCTATTAGGTTACTGCCTGCCTGTTCCTGGCTAATCCTTAGCCCTACTGAATCATACATCTTAATTGACAAAAAATGTAGCAGTGTACCACTTGCTATATAGCACTTCCATAGTCAAACAAAGGCTGGGCCTGTTGCCTCAAGGTTTGCACCTCTTGATCCAGCTCCCCATCTATCAGGCGTTGGTAGTAGGCGTTGACCAGGTTCCTGCCCTCAGCAATTACAAGTACTTCTACCTGGCTTAGGTCAGCATTGGTAATGAACAGGTAGGCATCGTTCCTGAAAGGGAATAGGGGGTTTGGCTCCCTGTTTGATTTTAGCCGGTTGGCATTGGGGTAGCCATACCCAAATTGGGGAAAGTCTATATCTTCAAAGTAGATACTAGAAAGGTTCAGTTTACCGTTAGATAGGGCCCATTCTGCCAACCGCTTGCAGTTGGCTTTTACAAACTCCCTGGCAGGTGTCTTATAGAAATACATCTGCCCTTTGGCATTGACAAAATCTGTCAAGCCTGTATAGTTTTTGGGGTTGGTTTGCAGGGTGCAATCCAGCCTAGTCTTTGAATTGATCTTGTTTGCCTGCCTTAGGTAGTCTTGCAGGATCTCAAGCTTATAGTAGGCCGTTAGCATCTTGCACCTCCCATTTTATTAAGTGAGATATAAGTATCTGCCTGCTCTTCTATAAGGGCCTTATCTAGGGGCTTGCAGGGATTTCTTTGCAGCCATTGGTCTACCTCTAGCTTATTAAAATAGATGTGTTTCCCCTGGGGCTTAAAATGGGGTATGCCCGCTGCTGAGGTCAGTTTATACAGATAGCTTTTTGATAAGCCTGTGTATGCTGCTGCCTCATCAAAGTTTAGTACTGTCTTTTGGGTGAGGAGTAAAGATTCAATATTCTTTAGCCTTGCCTCTAAATTTTGTAATTCCATTTCTTACTTTTTAAGAGTTAGAGAAATGGATTGGCCAATCCTTATGCTGTTAACAAGAGCAAAGGTGGCGAAGGCAAGAAAGAAAGTAGTTCCATCTATTCCAACGGAATAAAATAGGAACTAGTAGAACTAAATATGTTTATCGGGTGGGCTTGTAAAATGGTATATGCTTGAAATGTTCTCTAAAATCTTCTGCCTTGTTTCTTTCTTGAGGCTGAAAGTTCTTAGCGCTTAGATTTGCTTCAAACTGAATGTTAAATGCTGAAGCTTTTACAGGATTAGAAATAGTGTTATGGCTTTTAAAATACCCCTTCTTTTCCAGATCAGTGCATAATGCTACCAAATGCCTGCCAATCGGTTCTACAATCCATTGTCCTGTGCTGGAAAGGTACTCTTCTAAAAACCCCAATACTTTGTCCGCCTCTTCAGACTCTTTAAAAAGGGATTTCCAGTCTAAGACTTTGCTTGTGGACATTTCTTTCTCGGTAGGGCTCGCGTTTAAACCTTTCTCAACTATTGGTATAAATTCGTCAAAAAAAGAACCACACTCTTTGTATGCCGCCTTGATTATAGGCTCAGTTGTGCGCTCGCCTAACTCTTTGTAACGTTTTAAGACTTCTAATACTTCCTTTAACTTCTTTAACCTAAGCCCACCAATAGCTTTATTGGCCTCCTCAATGTTTAATGGAATGTTTTTCAGGAGGGCATTATATATCCTAGCCATCTCCCAAGCAGTAACTTCACTGGCAGCTTTTTCAATCATTTTATAATTTCTCGGATACCTTTCCCTTGCTAATTCAGGGAACTCTATTGCCCAGCTTAGAAACTCCCTATAATGTTCATCATTAACACTGGGGACTTCCTCCATTTCTCTTTTAATTTCCCTTAAAATTTCCTCGAGATTTTTATTGTTATCTTTTGGCATAGCAGGGGTTTAGTAGTTTAAATCAGGTAAAGCGTTTACTGCCTGGTGCTTCCTTTCATCTGCAATGCTGAGGTACTTCTGGGTATGCTTAATAGAGGTATGCCCTAAGAGCTGGGAAAGGGTCTTTAGGTCATAGCCTAACAGCAAGATGTTAGTAGCAAAGGAATGGCGGGCACTATGCCAGGTAATGCGCTTTTCTATACCGGCCCGGGCTGCCCAATTTTTGATGGTCTTTGCTGAGCCATTGAAAGAGGGCAGAGGGAATACCAGTTCCTTAGGGGCGCCTTTCTCCCCAATCAGTTTTAGGGCGTTGTGGTTAAGCCTAAGCCTGTTTACCTCCTGGGTCTTGCTCTGTCTTAGAGTTAGCTCTGTGTTGCTTATATCCTGCCATTTCAGCTCTTTAATGTCTCCAAACCTTAGGCCGGTATTGCAGGCAAAGAGAAAGGCCCGCTTTATGGTATCGCTGCCACAGGGGGTCTTTGATAGCTTGCTTACCTCATCAAGGCTCAGCACTCCCTTAGTCATGCCCCCGCTTTTGAATTTCAGGTTTTCAGGCAGGGGGTTCTTTGGGAACAGGTTTTCCCTTATGCCATACTTTACTACTTTCCTGAACCGGTTAAAGTAGGTGAGGGGGCCCTCACCTGTTTGGTTTGCCTCTAGATAATCCTTAAAGCCTATGATCAGGTTTTGGGTAAGGTCTTTACAAGCCAGTTTTTCTTTGCCATACCTTTCTAGTAAAAAGTCTTTGAACTTGCTGAGGGTGGCACTCAGTACCCTGTTATCTTTTTTGGTGTAATGGGTAATGTATGCCTGATAGAACTTTATAAAATCTGTATGGCTCAGGCTCTTTGCCTGCAAGTCAAAAGTACCCATTAGGGCCTCTTCTGTCCTTTTGGCTTTGATGCGCTGGGCAAGCTCTAAATTGGTTTGGTTGGCATCTTTTTCTAAGGGGTTCTTAGGTTTGGCTATTAAATAGAGCTTTAAAAACTCATACTGCCTTTCCCCTTCCTTGTAATAATCAAGGTAAAGACTTAGATTGCCATTGGTGAGCTTTTTCTCCCTAAGCCTCACAGGTTCTTTGTTTGCTAGCTTTTTCACTTCTTACCCCTTTGTTTTCCTTTGTTATCTAATGTAAGGAAAGTAATTGAAGCGAGTAACAAACGAGTAACAAACTGGTAACAAAATTTACTGAAACAAAGGAAAATAAGAGAAAATGATAAGGGGCTGAAAACAGAAAAACAGCCTTAAAGTGGGTTTAAAAGCGGTTTTTGTTTATTGTTGTTTTCCTATGTTAGCGGGTTGTGTACCCGCTCCTGGTACTAAATCAAAAAGCCCTTTGTATAGCTTACAAAGGGCTTTTTGATTTTAACTCTCCCTCAGTTCCCACGCAAGGCCCTCCTTTGCCTATATCCCTAAAAACATACCAAAAATCTTTTCCCAAAATGAAATTTCAGACGGGTAACCTATGTTACTACAGCAGTCTGGCATCAAGCATATCAAGCTAGGCCTGCCAATCCCTATAGACCGAATACCCTTTATGACGCAAGAGCTTACAAACTCATTTGGAAAAGTATTTCTAACCATTAAAGTTGACACCGAGAATAAGTGGGTACACGTCACTTGGATGGGGTATCTGACCCCCGAGAATATCAAAACAGGGGCCGCGGCGTATGTGGCCGCGCTCAAGAAGGCCGGGTTTAGCCGGGTATTGAATGATACCCGGCTGGTGATAGGCTCTTGGGACCATTCCATTGATTGGGTGATTAATGAATGGGCGCCTCAAGCGGCGAAAGACGGGTTGCGGTATTTCAGCATGCTTACTACCCCAGAGAGCTTCGCAGATGCGAGTGCGCTGGCGTTTTGCAACAGCCTTACTGCTTTCCAATGCGGCGTGTTTGCCGAGGTGGAGGATGCCAAAAAATGGCTGGCCAAACCGTATGTAGAGATTTCATAGCGAAAGCTATGGAGAAAAAGAAGGGCCTTGTGAGAATTCGTATACGAGCGTAAGTAGCTTTACTTATGAATACGCAGTTCTGGTTATTTTATATAGTGCTGGCCGTCCGCTATGTAGTTATAGCGGGTTTGGCGTTCCTGGTATTTTACGTGTTCTGGCCTGAGAAATTTGCCGGACGTAAAATTCAGGCGCTCTTCCCAAAGCAAAAAGACTATGCCCGAGAGGTAGGCTACTCCTTCTTCACGTTTGTAGTGTTTGCCTTGTACGGTATTCTGCTTTCCTCTGACCTGGTACGGCCCTACACGGAAATCTATACCCAAATCAGTGCGTATGGCTGGGGCTACTTTTGGGTAAGCGTGTTCCTGGCCTTGGTCATTCATGATGCTTACTTCTACTGGACCCATCGGCTTATGCACCACCCCAGGTTATTCAAGGCGTTTCACCTCACGCACCATAAATCGGTGAACCCTTCGCCGTGGGCGTCTTTTTCCTTTAGTCCGCTGGAGGCATTGGTAGAGGGCGGTATTATCCTGGTCATTGCCGTGCTTATCCCCATCCACCCGCTGGCTATTCTGGCCTTCCTGCTTTTCATGACCGTGTACAATGTGTATGGCCACCTGGGGTATGAAATTTACCCGCAGTGGTTAGTGAACAGCAGATTAGGCCGATGGCTGAATACCTCCACTAACCATAACATGCACCACAAGTTTTTCAAGGGGAACTATGGGTTGTACTTCCGGTTGTGGGATGAATGGCTGGGCACCACCCACGTAAAATATGAGGAGACCCTGCAGCAACTGGTAAGCGACCGGGAGAAGCAAATTGCCCCTGAAAAGCAGCTTAACTAAGAAGCGTATATACCACCACCTAGAGACATAAAACAGCCTCGCAAGATCAAATCCTGCGAGGCTGTTTTATGTCTGTTTTTCTAAGAACGTGCTCAAAGCGGCACCATGTGGCAAGGCATGTTTTAGCTGATGAAATGCATTTTCAGAACAGCCGGGAGAGTTTAAAGGACTATATTTCCTTTCCTAGGCTTATGGAGCTTGGCCCTGGCCAAACCCCTACTTCATTTCCAACACCACCACTGAGAAAGGCGGCAACTCTACGTTCAAAGAATTGCCTTTCAGTTTGGCGCCTTTGAAAGCCACCGGCTTAATCACGTCTGGCTTGTCAAAGGTGTTGTGGTCCTGCAGGGTTTTGGAGGTCACTATGCGGCCCAATACGTTTTTGTAGCGGGCGCCCTCAATGGTAATAGCCACTTGCTGCTTGTTCTTGGGGTCAATGTTCACCAGGGAGATATGCGTTGCCCCGTTCTTGTCACGGGAGGCCGAGCCGTTCACCGCTTTCAGTTTCTCATTACCCAAAGTGTAGTCAGCGCTTTGCACGGTGAAGGGGAGGTAGGTGGCGTCCTGGTGCACGTTATACATCTCCATGACGTGGTAGGTAGGCGTCAAGAGCATCTTTTCCTCATCGGTGAGGATCACGGACTGCAGCACGTTAATTGCCTGGGCCAGGTTGGCCATGCGCACGCGGTCTGAATGGTTGTTGAAGGTGTTGAGGGTAGAACCGGCAATCATGGCATCGCGCATAGTGTTCTGCTGGTACAGAAACCCTGGGTTGGTGCCGGGCTCCACTTCATACCAGCCGCCCCACTCGTCAACCACCAGGGCAATCTTTTTGGCGGGGTCATACTTGTCCATGATGGCGCTGTGTTTCTGAACCAGCTCTTCCATGTGCAGGGCGCTTTTCATGGTGGCGAAGTACTGCTCCTCAGAGAATTTCACCGAAGGGCCTTTCTTGTCCCAGTTGATCACCGCGTAGTGGTGCAACGCCACGCCTTCAATCAGGTTCTTCGGG
Source organism: Rufibacter radiotolerans (assembly GCF_001078055.1). Classification (NCBI taxonomy): domain Bacteria; kingdom Pseudomonadati; phylum Bacteroidota; class Cytophagia; order Cytophagales; family Hymenobacteraceae; genus Rufibacter; species Rufibacter radiotolerans. The sequence continues at coordinate 101,847 of NZ_CP010777.1, forward strand.
ATGATCTTCATCAGCGTCTCAGTCCAGTTATAGTCACCGCCATTGGCGCCAGAGGCGATCCTGAACAGTTTGCCCGAGTTGTTCCAGTCAGAGACGAAGGTGGCGTATTTGCGGTACTCGTTGGCGTAGTACTCGGCGGTCATGTTGCCGCCGCAGCCCCAGGCCTCGTTACCAATCCCCCAGTACTTCACGTTCCAGGGTTTTTCGCGGCCGTTTTCTTTGCGCAGTTTAGACATGGGGCCCACGCCCGCAAAGTTGGTGTACTGCACCCAGTCTGCGAGTTCCTGCACGGCCCCGCTGCCCATGTTGCCTGCTAGGTAAGGCTCGGTGCCCAACAGTTCGCACATGTTCAGGAAATCATGCGTCCCGAAGCTGTTGTTCTCCGTCACGCCACCCCACCAGGTATTGACAATGGAAGGCCGCTGCTCCTTGGGGCCGATGCCGTCTTTCCAGTGGTAGGTATCGGCGAAACAGCCGCCCGGCCAGCGCAGATTAGGGATCTTCAGCTTCTTCAAGGCGTCCACCACGTCGTTCCGTACCCCAGCCGTGTGCGGAATCTTGGTGTTGTTTTCACCCACATAAAAACCGCCATAAATACACCGGCCCAAATGCTCTGCAAAATGCCCGTAAATGTGGCGGCTGATGATCTGCTCAGCCTTAGCCGGAACAGTAAGGGTGGCAGTGTTTTGTGCGTTGGCGGCAGTCACGGCCAAAAGAAGGAGGAGGCTCAGGATTGTGTTCTTCATATTTATAACCTGTATAATAGATGTTCTGCTGCTGAAATGTAAAACGGAAGAATATTTATGGGCAAAGATTGCAATAAATATAAGTGTATTTAATACATTTAAAAATTAATTTTAAGGTTAACCTGCTTTACCTCATTAGGCGGGCTTGTTGGGTAAGGCGCTTTTCCTGTTTTGGGACTGTTTTTTCAAAAACATGTCTAAAACAGGAAAAGCGCCGGCTCTCTGTGGTAGGCCCCAGCCGCCGTTTAATACCTCTGTTTACAATTGAAAAAATGCTCATGAAGGCGAAGATTTTGTGGTTTGTTTTTTTGATGCTAGCCCCTGCCTGGGGTTTTTCCCGGCAGGGCCAACTACAGAGTTTTCCGCTGGCGCAGGTGCGGTTGCTGGAGGGGCCTTTCAAGCAGGCGCAGCAAACAGATCTGGCCTATATGCTGTCGTTGGACATGGACCGTTTATTGGCCCCTTTTCAGAAAGAAGCCGGAATCCAGCCCAAGGCCCAGAACTACGGCAACTGGGAAAACACCGGCCTGGACGGGCACATTGGAGGACACTACCTCTCGGCGCTGGCTTTGATGTACGCGGCCACCGGCAACCCCGAGGTGCAGCAGCGGCTCACCTACATGGTCGATGCCCTGGAGGCCTGCCAGCAGAAAAGCGGCGACGGCTACCTGGGCGGCACTCCGGGCGGCAAGGAGATGTGGCAAGATATAAAGGCGGGTAAGATAGACGCGGGCAGCTTCTCGCTGAACAAGAAATGGGTGCCCTGGTACAACATCCACAAAACGTATGCGGGCTTACGCGATGCCTACGTTTTTGCGGGCAACGAGAAAGCCAGGCAGATGCTCATCAAACTCTCTGATTGGTGCCTGGACCTGACCGCTAATCTTTCAGATGCCCAAATCCAGGACATGCTGCGGAGCGAGCACGGCGGTATGAACGAAGTGTTTGCGGATGTGGCCGAGATCACCGGTGACCCAAAATACCTGGTCCTGGCCAAAAGCTTTTCCCAGACTTCGGTCCTGAATCCTTTATTGCAGGGCAAAGACGTCTTGAATGGCATGCACGCCAATACCCAGATCCCAAAGGTGATCGGCTTCCAGCGGGTGGCCGAGGTGAGCGGGGATAAAACCTGGACTCCCGCCGCCGAATTCTTCTGGCAGACGGTGGTGAAAAACCGCACGGTCTCTATTGGGGGCAACAGCGTGAGTGAGCATTTCCATCCGGCCAACAACTTTTCTTCTATGCTGGAAGGGAAGGAGGGCCCCGAGACCTGCAACACCTACAACATGCTCAAGCTCAGCAAGCAACTGTATCTAGCCAGCGCTTCGGCGGAGTATCTTAATTACTATGAGCGGGCCATGTACAACCACATCCTGTCCTCGCAGCACCCCACCCAGGGCGGTTTCGTGTACTTTACGCCCATGCGGCCCAGGCACTACCGCGTGTATTCCCAGCCGCAGCTGGATTTCTGGTGCTGCGTGGGTTCCGGCCTAGAAAACCACGGCAAGTACGGCGAACTGATCTATGCCCATTCCGCCAAAGACCTGTACGTGAATCTGTTTCTGCCTTCTGTTTTAGAGTGGAAGGAGAAAGGTGTAACGCTTACCCAAAACACCAAATTCCCTTTTGAGGAATCCTCTGCCCTCACCTTTGCTCTTAAAAAAACGCAGAAGTTTACCCTGTACATCAGGTACCCCGAGTGGGTGGAAGCCGGGCAGCTGCGAGTAACCGTAAATGGCAAAGCGGCTAAGGTTACCCAAGCTGCCAACGGCTACTTGGGCCTGGACCGGAAGTGGAAATCAGGCGATGTGGTCACGGTGTCTCTGCCCATGCACACCAAAGCCGAGTACCTGCCGGATGGCTCGCCCTGGGTTTCTTTTGTACACGGTCCGTTGGTGCTGGCGGCCGTTACCGATACCACTGGGTTAAAGGGCCTGAGAGCCGACGGGAGCCGCATGGGCCACGTGGCCAACGGGCCCTTGTATTCACTGGAAGAAGCGCCTTTGCTGGTATCTGCCGGGAAAGACGTGGCGGCCGGTATTCAGCCCGTGGCGGGCAAGCCCTTTACCTTTACAGCTTCCTCGCTTCTGCACCAGGAACAATACAAGCAACTGGAACTGGTGCCTTTTTACCAGATCCATGACGCCCGCTACACCATTTATTTCCCGGTTACTTCGCCCGAAGGGCTAGAGGCCAGAAAAGCCGCCCTCAAAGAAAAGGAAACAGCCAAACTGGCGCTGGAGGCCCAAACCATTGACCAGGTAGCCCCCGGCGAGCAGCAACCAGAATCTGACCACGGCTTTGCTGGCGAACAGACCGAGACCGGCGTTTTCAAAGACCGCCACTGGCGCCATGCCCGCGGCTGGTTCAGCTATACGCTCAAGAACAAAGGGCCGGGTCCGCGCCGGCTGCGTCTGATGTATTACGGCAAAGACAAAGACCGCCACTTCACCATCTCCGTGAATGGGCAGGTGCTGGCCACTGAAAAACTGGCCGGTACAGGAGGCGATAAATTTATGGAAGTGGATTATGAAATTCCGGCCGCGGTGCTGGAGAAGGCCAAAGGCGGAGAACTGAAGCTGGAGTTTAAAGCCTTGCCCAACTCAACAACAGCAGGCATTTATTACGTGCGACTGCTGCGGTAACGCCAAAAGGGGCATGCCTGTAGTATCTGATTTTTTGTAGAACCATATGAAATCCAAACGCTTGCTTCCTTAGTAGTTGGGTGCATGGCCGCCTTCCAGGTACACGGCAGGTATTTTAGGCTTGTTTTCCTGAAAACAAGATCAAAACGCTTTCTTCCAAATTCCTCAAACTGTGACGATGTTCTTTAAATCAAAACAAGTATCACCCTTGCTCGCCTTGTGTTCGCCGCTCATGTTGCTGTTAGCGGTGTGGGGGCTAAGCAGCTGTTCCCAAACTACTACTGCCGTGAAAAGTGCCGCAATAGAAAAAGAGTATCCGCTGGCCAGCCCAGATAAAAGCCTGGAAGTTAGGTTCCGGCTTACCCCAGACCAACGGGCCGTGTATACAGTGTCCCGAAACGGGACCGTGGTACTGCAGGACTCAAAGTTGGGTGTGTTGATGGAAGACGCCGATCTTACCAAGGGCTTGGCGCTGGAGTCTGTTTCTAAAGAAGAGAAAGTAACGGACAGCTATGAGATCTTAACGGCCAAGCGCAGGAAGAACACCTACCGCGCCAACAAGCGCACCTTTCGGTTAAAGACCGCGCAGGGGCAACAGATGGACGTGATTTTCCAGGTTTCCAATGACGGGGTGGCGTTTCAGTATTACTTCCCGGGGCAGACCTCTGAGAAAAAGAAGATCACCCAGGAAGTGACGTCCTTTAAATTCCCGCAGGGGGCCAAAGCTTGGCTGCAGCCCATGTCAGATGCCAAAACCGGCTGGGAGCGCACAAATCCTTCGTATGAGGAACATTACCAGAAAGGCATCGCTGTAGGCACGCCCTCGCCCTTCAAGGCCGGCTGGGTTTTCCCTGCTTTGTTTGAAACCGGCGAGAGTTGGGTGCTGATCACAGAATCTGGCCCGGACGGCGATTACTGTGGTTCAAGGCTGGCGCAGAATTCCCCGGACGGGGAGTACAGCGTGGCGTTTCCGCAGGAGCAGGAGAAATTCCCGGGCGGCGTCCTGAACCCCGAGTCTACCTTGCCCTGGTACTCGCCGTGGCGCATAGTGGCCGTGGGCTCCCTGAAAACCATTGCTGAATCTACCCTGGGTACCGATCTGGCCAAGCCCGCTATCAAAATGGACCAAGGCTTTATCAAACCGGGTAAGGCCTCCTGGAGCTGGGCGCTGCTCAAAGATGACTCCACGGTCTATGACGTACAGAAACGGTTCATTGACTACGCCGCCCGCATGAAATGGCACTACACGCTCATTGACGCCGAATGGGACCGGAAGATAGGCTATGCCAAAATCAAGGAACTGGCGGACTATGCCAAGACCAAAAATGTGGGGCTGTTGCTGTGGTACAACTCGGCGGGCTCCTGGAACGGCACGCCTTTCACACCCAAAGACAAAATGCTCACCCGCCAGAGCCGCCAACAGGAGTTCGGGCGCCTGCGCGAGATGGGCATCAAAGGCGTGAAGATTGATTTCTTCGGCGGCGATGGCCAGAGCGTGATGCAGTACTACACCGATATTCTCAAAGACGCAGCGGAGTACGGCTTGCTGGTGAATTTCCATGGCTGCACCCTGCCCCGCGGCTGGCAGCGCACCTACCCCAATCTTATGACCATGGAATCTATCAAAGGCTTTGAGTTCATCACCTTTGACCAGCGAAACGCCGATGAGGAACCCACCCACGCCACCGTGATTCCGTTTACCCGCAACGTGTTTGACCCCATGGATTTCACGCCCGTGAACCTGGACAAGATTCCCAGAATCACCCGAAGAACCACCAAGGGTTTCGAGCTGGCGCTGTCGGTGCTGTTTACGTCAGGTATCCAGCATTACGTTGAAATCCCCGCGGGTATGGCCAAGGCCCCGGCCTACGTGCAGGAGTATATGAAAAACGTGCCCAGCGTGTGGGAGGACTCCAGGTTCATTGATGGTTATCCCGGCAAACTGGTGGTGATGGCCCGACAAGCCGAAGGCAAATGGTATGTGGCCGGGATCAACGGGGAGAATACCGCCAAAACGCTGGACCTGGACCTTGCCTTCCTGAAAGGGAAGAAAGGCTCTCTGATTACCGACGGCAACGAAGCAAGTGGCTGGCAACAGCAAACAGTAGAGGTAAGCCTCACCGGCAAGACAGCGGTGGAAATAAAGCCTAACGGCGGATTTGTGCTGGTGTTTTAGGGCTCCCGTCAGGAGGAAATGCAAGAGTTCTAGCTCTTGCCCGGTTGGTTTTGTTTCAGGGCCATTTTGGCCAAAACAGCCACAAAACGAATAAAGATGACAATGCTCATGAGGATTAGAATTACCTCCTTTTTCTTACTCCTGCTGGCCCTGACGGGTTGCGCCCAAACCAAGACTTCTCCCTCAGGTGCGCCAACCAACACCAATACTCCAGCTTCTGCGGGACAAGGGACTACGCCGTCCGCTGAGACCCAGCCGGCCAGCAGTCTCACCGTGCATGACCCGGTCATGGCCAAGCAAGGCAACACCTATTACCTGTTCAGCACGGGTCGCGGCATTTCAGTGTGGTCTTCTACGGATATGCAGAACTGGAAGATGGAGCAACCCGTGTTCGCCACGGCCCCGGCGTGGGCGGTAAAAGCGGTGCCCGGTTTCAAGGACAACCACATCTGGGCCCCGGACATCAGCTATTACAACGGGCAATACTACCTGTATTACTCCATCTCGGCCTTCGGGAAAAATACCTCGGCCATAGGCCTGGCTACCAACGTGACCCTGGACCCTACAGACCCGAAGTTTAAATGGGTAGATCACGGCAAGATCATTGAATCGGTGCCGGGGCAGACCAACTGGAACGCCATTGACCCCAACGTGGTAGTGGACGAGAAAGGCACGCCATGGATGAGCTTCGGGTCGTTCTGGGGAGGCCTGAAGCTGGTGCGGCTAAGCAAAGACCGGCTGTCCGTGGCCGAGGATATTACCACTTTTCCTACCATCGCCAGCCGGCGGAAAGGGTTGACCGTAAGTGCCAACCCGGCGCCATTGCCAGGCAATCCCGCGGGTGCGGGCGGCAATGCCATTGAAGCCCCGTTTATCTTTAAGAAGAACGGCTACTATTACCTGTTCGCCTCTATTGACTACTGCTGCAAGGGCGCCAAAAGCGACTACAAAATGATGGTGGGCCGGGCCAAAAACGTGCAGGGCCCTTACCTTGATAAGAACGGCGTGGCCCTGGACGCCGGCGGCGGCACCATCCTGCTGGAAGGCAACGCGGCCTGGAATGGGGTAGGGCACAACGCCGTCTATACCTTCGGCAAAACAGACTACCTTATTTTCCATGGCTATGACGCTACCCAGAACGGACGGCCCAAACTACGAGTAGAGAAACTGACCTGGGATAAGGAGAAATGGCCGGTGGTGGCATTGGCGCAGTAAGAGAACACATAGGGGCTGCGGAGGGTGTACCCAATCCGGAGTTTTTCTTTAAATTGTCCCCTTAACCCTCTGTCAAGATTTATGCGTTTCCTATCCAGATCTGTCTCTGCGCTTCTCGTTGGTGCCCTGCTCTTAAACGGCGCTTGTGCCCAGTCTATTTCCGGGCCGAAAACCAGCGTGAAAGTAGCTCCCGGCCAAACGGTGAGGTTGCCGGAACGGGCTAATTTCCAGCGGACCATTGATGGCAAGCAGACGGATCTGTACGTGCTCAAAAACAAGAATAACCTGCAGGCGGCCATCTCCAATTACGGGGCGCGGCTGGTAGGCTTGTGGGTACCAGATAAAGCCGGGAAACTGACCGACGTGGTACTGGGCTTCGGGACGCTGGATGACCACACCAAGGGCCCCGACGGATTTTACGGGGCCACTGTAGGCCGCTTCGGGAACCGCATCGCCAAGGGCAAGTTCACCCTGGAGGGCAAAGAATATACCCTGGATACTAACAATGGACCTAACCACCTGCATGGCGGCGCCAATGGCTTTTCAAGGGTGGTGTGGGACGCCAAACAGCCCAGCCAGAATACCCTGGAGCTCACCTATCTCTCTAAAGACCTGGACAGCGGGTACCCGGGCAACCTGTTGGCAAAAGTGACCTACACCCTCACCGATGCCAACGAACTGAAGATCACTTACCAGGCCACCACAGACAAAACCACCGTAGTGAACCTGACCAACCACAGCTATTTTAACCTGAACGGCGAAGGCAGCGGCACCATCTTAAACCACCAACTCCAGATCAACGCTGATCAATACACCCCCGTAGACGCCACCGCTATTCCTACGGGCATTGAACCGGTAGCCGGCACCCCCTTTGACTTTAGAAAAGCCCTGCCCATAGGCGCTAATATCGCGCAGCAGAACCAGCAACTGAAATTTGGCAAGGGCTATGACCATAACTACGTGCTGAACAGAAAAACCAAGTCCGGCCTGGAAACCGCGGCCACTATGATAGGTGATAAGACGGGCATAGTGATGGAGATCATAACCCAGGAGCCGGGCCTGCAGTTTTACAGCGGTAACTTCATGAAAGGGAATCACGCCCTTAAGTCTGGCGCCAGAGATGAATACCGCGCGGGTTTCTGCGTAGAGCCCCAGCATTTCCCAGATTCACCTAACCAACCTACTTTCCCCAGCACGGTCCTGAAACCCGGGCAGACCTATAAAACGGTGTCTCTGTACAAGTTCTCCGTGAGGTAAGAGAAAGACTGTTTTAGGGCCGTTTTCCGGAAAACAGGGCTAAAACGCAAAACTGGTGCGGCAGGCTAGTGATAATTTTCTGGTTTGGCGCCGCGTTCTTTTGTAGATGCGGGTTGGTTTGCTGGGTCAGCGCCTGAATTATTCTTTTCTTTGCCTTCCCTTGGGTCAAAGGGCAGGGCAAAAGCTGAGGAGCCAAGGGTGAAGAATGGGAGGGAAGTGGCCAGGTTCCTTTTAACAACAAAAGCGTACGAAAAAGTAGAAGCGCAATGATGAAGTATACAGGGCAGTCAAGGTTTCTAGTAGCCGTTGACTGTATCATATTCGGGTTTGACGGGGAGAACTTCAAGATTCTGTTGATCCAGCGGGGGTTTGCCCCTGAGAAGCAGAAATGGAGTCTGATGGGTGGTTTCATCCAACCCGAAGAAAGCCTGGAGGTAGGCGCCCAGCGCGTGCTCAAGCAGCTCACCGGCCTGGAAGGCGTGTACCTGGAGCAGATCAACGCGTTCAGTGAGCCTAGCCGTGACCCCGTGGAGCGCACCATTGCCGTACCGTATTTCGCCCTCATTGACATCCAGAAATACCAGGCCCAACTGAGCTCAGACTACCACGCCGAGTGGTTTCTGCTGAATGAGCGGCCCCAACTCATCTTTGACCATGAGCAGATGGTAGAGATGGCCAAGATGCGCCTGCGCTACAAAGCCGCCCTGCACCCCATCCTGTTTGAGCTGCTGCCTGAGAAATTTACCCTGCCCCAGCTCCAGACGCTGTATGAGAAGCTGTATGACACCACCTTTGACAAGCGGAACTTTAGTCGTAAAGTGTTATCTACCGGGCTGTTGGTGCGCCAGCCAGACAAAGACAAGGAGAATTCAAGAAAGGGTGCGTTCTACTTCAAGCTGGACAAAGAGAAGTACTATGACAACTTCCAGGCATTCCTGAAATTCATTCCTAACCCGGAGAAGTTCCTGCTCTAAGCACCCCTTCTTCCCTTTTTGCAGCGCTCCTGTTTCGGGGCCGTTTTTAAGAAAACGGCCCCGAAACAGGAGCGCTGCCGGTTTATACACCAATTGCCTTAAATGTGTTCGGCCTCCCTTAAGCCTTGCCCGGGATAGAGAAGATTCCTTTAAACAAAAATAAGTGTCATGAATACATTTTAAGCAAGCTTTTCGTTATTATTGTATTGTCTATTTCTGCGCCCGCTGCTGGCGCTTAAATTCGTAAAAGTTAGCGGAGAAAGTTGGGCAGTAGGGGAATAAGCGTTAATTTGACAGCAATAAGAAAGCTATGGCACAAGATATATTTGTAATTGGCGTAGACTACGGGTCAGATTCCGTGCGCTCGGTGTTGGTAAACGCCCGCAACGGCCAGGAAGTGGCGGCCTCTGTCTTTCATTACCCGCGCTGGGGCAAAGGACTTTATTGTGACGCCCCAGCCAATCAGTTCCGGCAGCACCCTTTGGACTACATAGAGGGACTGGAAAAAACCATCAAAGACTGTCTGCAGCAGGCCGGGGGGGAGTCCGTGGCCCGTCAGGTGAAAGGCATCTCCGTGGACACCACAGGCTCTACGCCAGTGGCCGTTGACAAGACCGGAACCCCGCTGGCCCTATTGCCGGGTTTTGAGGAAAACCCCAACGCCATGTTCGTGCTCTGGAAAGACCACACGGGCGTGGAAGAGGCCGCCGAGATTAACGCGCACGCCACCAGGTTCGATATCAACTATCTGCAATACGTGGGCGGTATCTACTCGTCTGAGTGGTTCTGGGCCAAATTGCTGCACGTGCTGCGCGAAGACGCAAAGGTGCGTGAGGCCTGTTATTCCTGGGTAGAGCACTGTGACTGGGTACCGTTTCTGCTGACGGGCGGAAACGACGTGTCTGAGATGAAACGAGGCATCTGCTCTGCGGGCCATAAATCGCTTTTCGCCGCCGAATTTGGCGGACTGCCGCCCAATGACTTCTTCGCTAGCTTAGACCCGGTGCTGGACGGTTTCACATCCCGCCTGTTCTCCACCGCCTATCCCGCCGACCAAGCCGCCGGCACCTTGAGCCAAGAATGGGCAGAGCGCCTGGGCCTGTCTACCGAGGTGGTGATAGGCGTAGGAGCCTTTGACGCGCATATGGGCGCCGTGGGCGGACAGATTGAGCCTTACCATTTGAGCAAGGTCATGGGCACTTCTACCTGTGATATGTTGGTAGCGCCTATGGACGAGGTGAAAGATACGCTGGTCAGCGGAATCTGCGGCCAGGTGCCGGGCTCCGTGATTCCGGGCATGATGGGCATGGAGGCCGGGCAATCCGCCTTCGGTGATACCTATGCCTGGTTCAAACGCATTTTGCTATGGCCGCTGCAGAACCTGCTGGAAGGTTCCAGCGTGATTGACGCTGCCACTGCCGAGGCGCTGGTAGAGGAGGTTTCTAACAAAATCATCCCGGAACTTAGCAAAGCCGCCGATGCCATTCCTTTGTCTGAGAACAACGAATTCGCCATTGACTGGTTCAACGGCCGCCGCACGCCAGATGCTAATCAGGTGCTGAAAGGCGCTATCTCGGGTTTGGGCTTGGGCAGTGACGCCCCGCGCGTGTTTAGAGCGCTGGTAGAGGCTACCTGCTTTGGCGCCAAGAAGATTGTAGACCGGTTCAATGAGCAGGGTGTACCCGTGAAAGGCCTCATTGGCCTGGGTGGCGTGGCCCGCAAGTCGCCGTTCATTATGCAAATGATGGCCGATGTGATGAACATGCCCATCCGGATCCATAAATCGGAGCAGACCTGCGCTATTGGGGCGGCCATGTTCGCGGCCACCGCGGCAGGGATCTACCCTAAAGTAGAAGACGCCATGGCGGCCATGGGCCAGGGTTTTGACCTGGAGTATTGCCCTAACCCAGCCAAAGCTCCTATTTACGCCAAACGCTACATAAAATACTCTGAGCTGGGAGGATTCCTGGACAGTCACAGCGCCCCCGCCAAACTAGAGGCGCTGGCAGATTTACCAGAGACCGGCACAAAGGCCCAACCCGGCCATACGCCCCAGGAAAACCAGGAACAGGAAGAGCTGCAGGATGTACCCGCCAGCGCTAACAACTAAGCACCCATGAGTTTGTACCAACATATCAAAGAGGAGGCTTACCATGCCAACATGCAGCTACCCAAGCTGGGGCTGGTGCTGTTCACCTTCGGGAACGTGAGCGCCGTGGACCGCAAGCTGGGCGTGTTCGCCATTAAGCCCAGCGGCGTGCCCTATGAAGACCTTACGCCGGAGAAAATGGTGATCGTGGACTTTGACGGAAATACCGTGGAAGGAACCTTACGGCCTTCATCCGATACCAAAACTCACGCTGTGCTCTACAAGCATTGGGAGAACATTGGCGGCATCGTGCACACGCATTCCACCTACGCCACCGCCTGGGCCCAGGCCCTGCGTGATATTCCCCTTTACGGCACCACCCACGCCGACCACCTCACCACCGACGTGCCCTGCGCCCCACCCATGGATGATGCCATGATCCAGGGTGATTATGAGTACGAGACGGGTTTCCAGATCATGAACTACCTGCAGGAAAAAGGCATGAGCTATGAAGAGGTAGAGATGGTGCTGGTAGGCAACCACGCCCCGTTCACCTGGGGCAAAGACGCCAAAAAAGCGGTATATAACAGTGCCGTGGTGGAAGAGATCGCCCGCATGGCGCTTCTCACAGAGCAGATCAATCCGCAGGTGCTCCGCATGAAAGACTCGCTCATCAAGAAACACTTTGAGCGTAAGCACGGCCCAGATTCTTACTACGGACAATAAGTCTTTACCCAGAAAATAACCTTATACCGGCGTTAGCCCCCAGGCCCGCCCATAGACGAAGAATTTATGATTGACCTGAAACAATACGAAGTCTGGTTTGTGACCGGCAGCCAGCACCTGTACGGCGAAGACACTCTGCGCCAGGTAGCCGAACATTCCCAGAAGATTGCCGCCGGCCTTAATGATGCTGAGCAGATACCGGTAAACGTGGTGTTCAAGCCCGTGGTGAAAACCACCGAGGAGATTTTCCGCATCTGCCAGGACGCCAACGTTACTGAAAACTGCGTGGGCATTATTGCCTGGATGCACACCTTCTCGCCGGCCAAAATGTGGATTGCCGGCCTCAAGATCCTGCGCAAGCCCCTGCTGCACCTGCACACCCAGTTTAACCGCGACATTCCCTGGAACTCCATAGACATGGATTTCATGAACCTGAACCAAAGCGCCCACGGCGATAGAGAATTCGGGTTTATGGTGTCCCGCATGCGCATGAACCGGAAGGTGGTGGTAGGCCACTGGGAGGAAGAAGCCGTGCGTGAGCAGATAAACGGCTGGAGCCGCGCCGCCTGCGGCTGGCAAGACTGGCAAGGCGCCAAGTTCGCCCGCTTCGGTGACAACATGCGCTACGTGGCCGTGACCGAAGGCGACAAAGTGGAGGCTGAGCTGAAACTGGGCTACTCCGTGAACACTTACGGCATAGGCGACCTGGTGAAGGTGATCAATGAGATGAGTGATGCCTCTGTAGACCAACTCACCCAGGAATACCAGGAGCGTTACGCCGTAATGGAGAATCTGCGCAAAGGCGGCCACCAGTACCAATCGCTGCGTGAGGCGGCCAAGATAGAACTGGGCCTGCAGGCATTCCTGGAAGACGGCAATTTCAAGGGCTTCTCAGACACGTTTGAAGACCTGCACGGCATGGTGCAGTTGCCCGGTATTGCGGCGCAGCGGCTCATGGCCAAAGGCTACGGCTTCGCGGGCGAGGGCGACTGGAAAACCGCCGCCCTGGTGCGCGCCATGAAAGTGATGGGCAGCGGCCTGAAAGGCGGCAACGCCTTCATGGAAGACTACACCTACCACTTTGACCCGGCCAACTCGCTGGTGCTGGGCTCGCACATGCTGGAGATTGACGAGTCCATCGCCAAGGACAGGCCGTCCTGTGAGATTCACCCGCTGGGCATTGGCGGCAAAGCCGATCCGGTGCGCCTGGTATTCAACGTAGCCGGCGGTCCGGCCCTAAACGCCTCGCTCATTGACATGGGCAACCGCTTCAGGTTACTGGTAAACACCGTAGAGGCCGTAGAACCCGAGCATGACCTGCCCAACCTGCCCGTAGCCCGCGTGCTCTGGAAACCGTATCCCGACATGAAAACCGGCTGCGCGGCCTGGATTCTGGCCGGAGGTGCCCACCACACCTGCTACAGCCAGAACCTCACCTCTGAGAACCTCCAAGACTTCGCAGACATGGCTGACATTGAGTGCGTGCACATTGATGAAGACACCCGTTTGCGCCAGTTCCAGAACGAACTACGCTGGAGCGAGATGTACTACCAGCTAAAACGCTAACCCTAAAACAGCATCGGCTCCCGGACCAACCAGGAGCCGATGCTGTTTTAGGGCCGTTTTTTAAAAAACAGGCTCAAAACGCACGTGCATTCTGCCATCGTTTACCTAAGTTTAGCAGTAAATAAAAAATATCCCTCAAGGCTGAAGAAATAGTGTGAAAGAGTATCTGCTGTTCATAGACATAGAATCCTCGGGCCTGCCCAAGCAATGGGACGTGCCCTATTCCCAGGAAGGCAACTGGCCGTACACGGTGCAGGTGGCCTGGGTTGTCTATTCCAAAGACCAGCAGGAGGTAAAGCGAGAGAACCATTTCATCAGGCCCCTGGATTTTGAGATAAGCGCCGAGTCCTTGGAAATCCATTCGCTCACGCATGAGTTCCTGCACGACAACGGCAAAACCCGGAAAGAGGTGCTGCTACTGTTGCAGGAAGATCTGCAGCGGTATCAACCCTTGGTGGTGGGCCATTTCATGGAGTTTGATTACCATGTGCTCAACGCCGATTATTACCGCGCCGGCCTGCCCAGCCCGTTTGACGGCCTGGACACCTTCTGCACCATGCTGGCGTCTTCAGAGCTGATGCGGCTACCGCGTAAACGCTACCTGAGGCTAGGGGAGTTGTACGGCTATCTTTTTCATAAAACCCTGGAAGACCAGCATGACGCTGTAGTAGACGCAGATGCCACCGCCGCCTGCTTTTTTGAGCTGCGCAAACGGCAGATCATCACCGAGGCCACCATTGCCCAGCAGCGGCTGCATACGTACTCCACCCAACCGGCGGCGCCTGCCCGTTCTACTTTCAAATTACCGGGTTGGCTATTGGGGGCGCTGGGCCTTTTGTTACTTGTCTTACTTCTTTTTTACTGGCTATGAACGAGCGTCTCAAATTTCTGAAGAGCGTAAAGCCTTTCCACCTGCTGGGCGATGACGTATTGTTGGGTGTGCTAGACCTGCTGGAGGAAGTAACCTATCCCAAAGACACGCTCATTTATCATCAGGAAGCCACCAAGCTGAGGGGCGTAGACCTGATTGTGACCGGCGAATATGAGTCGTTTTTCTATGACAGCGCGCAAAACAAGCGGGTGCTGGAGTACCACGGGGCAGGCTATTGCTACGGCGGCATCTCCATGCTGCTCAACCGCAAGAAATCGCTGCGCACGGTCATCGCCAAGAAAGGCACGGTGGTGTACCATTTGCCCAAGAAGGATTTCAGGGCGCTGGCCAAGTCCAGTGAAGGGTTTCTGCACCATTTCACGCAGGAGTTTGGGATACGAATGCTCAATGAGGAGTTCGCGCATTTTGTGAAACGCCCCACCTCCTTTGACGAAAACTACATTGCCACCGACCAGTTCTATTCCCGGCGCATTGAAAGCATAGAGTACCGGGATATTGTGACCTGCGCCAGCACCGCGCCCATTTACCAGGCGGCCCGCATCATGGCGCAGCACAAGACCAGCTGCCTTTTTGTGAAGAACGAGGTTGGGCAGATTGCGGGCTATATCACAGACATCACGCTCCGCGATAACGTGGTGGCCGCCCAGGAAGACGTGCGCGGACAGGCCCGCGAAATCATGGACAACCCCATTGTCTCCATCAGGAAAGACGCCTATATCTATGAGGCCATCCTTTTGATGTTCCGGACCAAGACCCGCTACCTGCTCATTGAGGAAAACGGACAGTACGTGGGCATGATCAGCCGGAGTAAACTCTTGAGTGACCAGGCCCAGTCGCCGTTCGTGTTCATCCAGTCGGTGAAATTGGCGCGGTCTGTCAATGAATTGAAGGCCCGGTGGGAGCGGGTACCTGAAATTGTGATGCAATTGCTCTTGCGCGGCGCCAAATCTGAGATCATCAACCAGGTGATCACCACCGTGGCCGATACCATTGCCCAGAAGGTGATAGAAGAGGTGATTGCCATCATTGGTCCGCCGCCGGCCAAGTTCGTGTTCATGGTGCTGGGCAGCGAGGGCCGCAAGGAGCAGACCCTCAAAACCGACCAGGACAACGCCATTATCTATGAAGACAAAGCCAACGAGCAGCGCGAACTGGTGCGGGCCTATTTTCTGAAACTGTCTGACATGGTGTCTGAACGGTTAGATACCATTGGCTTCAGTTACTGCACCGGCGGCTACATGGCCAAGAACCCCAAATGGACGCACTCGCTCTCGCACTGGAAACGCAACTATGAAGGCTGGATGCAGGAACTGGTTCCCGAGACGGCCATCCAATTCTCCACCTTCTTTGACTGCCGCTACCTCTACGGCGACTTCGCCATCATGCAGGAGTTGGTGGGTTTTCTGGACCAGAAGCTGCAGGAACCCATGCCGCGGCTATTCTACTACATGGCCAAAAACGCCCTGCAGTACGAGCCGCCCCTTACCTTTTTCAACAACATCAAAACATTCACGGTGGGCACCCAAAAGGTCTTCGACCTTAAGAAAGCCATGACCCCCATTGTAGATATGGTGCGGGTGTACGCCCTGCAGAACCGCATCTTCAAAACCAACACCGGCGAACGCATCCAGGCCTTGAGAGACGCCGGGGTCTTCACCGAGGTGCAGAGCCAGGAACTCCTGCAGTCTTACTACTACCTCATGGGCCTTCGGCTACGCAAACAGGCCAGCCAGATCATGAACGACAAGGCTCAGCCGGATAATTACCTGGACCTTAACAGCCTCACCAAGATTGAACAGGTCACGCTTAAGGAAATTTTCAGAACCATCAATGATTTCCAGCTAGGCATTAAGGTACAGTTCACCAATAACCTGTTCGGGTAAACAAATGTGCTAAGGCTGTTTCGGGCCTGTTTTTCTAAAAACAAGCGTGAAACGGGGTTTAGCTTTTTCGATTAGAGAGGGGCCAAGTTTAGGTTGATTGACAAAGGTATTTTCTTGTATGGATCGGATTTACTTCCGTGACTTTCTATCGTTAGTCACGGAAGTAAATCCGATCCATAGTCCTCTCCTGTGTAAACACTCCTCTGCGCCCCCTCAAGGGGAGAGTCTGCGTTGAGTAGGAGGTATTGAGCTTTGGGGCTGTTTTTCAGAAAACAGCCCCAAAACGGATTTTAAGATTTCTCCTGGTTCAAGTTTTCAACTTGGACCTATAAAGGCCGGAAGTTTGCAACTTCCGTGCGGCGCCAGCCGCAACCCAGGCTTTCCGTTACTTTCCCTTCCCAGAGAACAATTGCTCCAGCATAGGGTCTGTGTAATCCTCAATAAACCCGATGATATTAGACAAGCCCGAGAATTCCTCTTTGCTGTGCATGGTGGTGATGACCAGGCAGTCCATGCCGGCGTTTTGGGCGGCTTCCACGCCTTTGGGCACGTCTTCAAACACCAGACATTTCTCTGGGGTAACGCCCAAGCCTTCGGCGGCTTTCAGAAAGGTCTCGGGGTGCGGTTTGCTTTTGGTCACCTCATCTGCAGACACCAGGGCATTGAAATAGGACCTTATATCCAGGTTATCTACCACAAAGTCAATGTTGAACATGATGGCCGCCGAGGCGATGGCCATCTGGATGTCATGGTCGGCGGCTTTGGTCAGGAACTGGTCCAGGCCATTGATGAGCCGCAGGTGGTCTATGTATTCGCGCTGGTAGATTTTCTCCTTCTCCAGAGAGAGCTTGTCTGCCTGCTCCGGGGTGAAATGGTCATCGCCGAATAGGCGGGCCAATACTTCAGAGTTCTTGCCGTACATCTGCTTCTTTACCTGGTCATAGGTGAGGGAGGCCTGCAGTTTCTGGGTGAGTATCTGGTGCCAGGCCTGGGTGTGGAATTCCATGTCATCAATCATGGTGCCGTTCATGTCAAACAGAAAGGCTTGGTAAGCGGGGGTATTCATATGCGTAAGATTTTTGGTCAAGGTACAGGATACAGGCGTCACTTAAAAAAAAACGGGCTCCAGAAGAGCCCGCCTTTCCCTTAATCCTTTTTTATTTTCTATGTACAGGCGGCAGAC
The DNA here is from genome assembly GCF_001078055.1 of Rufibacter radiotolerans. Classification (NCBI taxonomy): domain Bacteria; kingdom Pseudomonadati; phylum Bacteroidota; class Cytophagia; order Cytophagales; family Hymenobacteraceae; genus Rufibacter; species Rufibacter radiotolerans. The sequence continues at coordinate 119,199 of NZ_CP010777.1, forward strand.
AGGGCTGCGCCAGGAGCGTCATTTATTTAGCCAGGGCTTTCTTACGCTCCAACACTTTCTGCACGGCAGATACAATGTGCGCATCATCCAGACCGTACTTTTTCATGAGTTGCTCCGGCGTGCCGCTCTCCCCGAAGGAGTCGTTCACGGCCACGTATTCCATGGGCAACGGCGTATTCTTGGCCAGCACCTGCGCAATGCTGTCGCCCAGGCCGCCCAGGCGGTTATGTTCCTCGGCAGAAACCACGCAACCCGTCTTGGCCACCGATTTCAGGATGGCTTCCTCGTCCAGGGGCTTAATGGTGTGAATGTTGATGATCTCCGCGGAGATGCCTAGCTCTGCCAGTTTCTCACCGGCTTTAATGGCTTCCCAGACCAGATGGCCCGTGGCGAAGATGCTCACGTCGGTGCCTTCATTGACCATCCAGGCCTTACCTATCTCAAACTCCTGCTCTGGGTCTGTGAACACCGGCAGCACCGGCCGCCCGAAACGCAGGTACACCGGGCCCCGGTGCTCGGCAATGGCAATGGTGGCAGCTTTGGTCTGGTTGTAGTCACAGGGGTTAATGACGGTCATGCCGGGCAGCATTTTCATCATGCCAATGTCTTCCAGAATCTGGTGGGTGGCGCCGTCTTCGCCCAGCGTAAGGCCGGCGTGCGAGGCGCAGATCTTCACGTTTTTGTCTGAGTAGGCAATAGACTGCCTGATCTGGTCATACACGCGGCCCGTGGCAAAATTAGCGAAGGTGCCCGTGAACGGAATCTTGCCCCCAATGGTCATGCCGGCGGCAATGCCCATCATGTTGGCCTCGGCAATGCCCACCTGCACAAAGCGCTCCGGGAATTCCTTGATGAAGTCGGCCATTTTAAGGGAGCCCACTAAATCGGCGCACAGCGCCACTACGTCCTTGTTACGGCGGCCGGCCTCCAGTAAGCCCGCGCCAAAGCCCGAGCGGGTATCTTTTGATTCTGTGTAGGTATATTTTTTCATGAATAAAATCTCAGAGATGGATAATGGGTTAGAGTTGCGTTTTAGGCCTGTTTTCAGAAAAAACGGGCTTAAAACGGAAGGGCTGCTAATAATCCTGGTGGTTAGAGATCAGTTGCAGTAAGGCCTGCTCCAGTTGCTCGTCATTGGGCGCCACGCCGTGCCATTTGTGCGAACCCATCATGAAGTCCACGCCGTGGCCCATGTTGGTTTGCATGAGAATCATGATGGGTTTGCCTTTGAAGGTTTTGGCCTTGGCCAGTTCCAGCACCCGTATGATGTCAACCAGGTCATTGCCGTTCATCTCCAGTACGTCCCAGCCAAAAGCTTCCCACTTGGCGCGCAGGTTGCCCAGGGCCAGTACCTTGTCTGTGGGGCCGTCAATCTGCTGGCCGTTCACGTCAATGGTAGAGATGAGGTTGTCTACTTTGTTGTGCGGCGCAAACAGGGCCGCTTCCCATATCTGGCCTTCCTGCAACTCGCCGTCGCCGTGCAAGGTGAAGACCAGGCCGTTGTCGGCGTTCAGTTTCTTGGTGAGGGCAGCGCCAATACCCACAGAAAGGCCCTGACCCAATGAGCCGGAGGCAATGCGCACGCCCGGCAAGTCTTCATGGGTGGTAGGGTGGCCCTGCAGGCGGGAATCCAGCTTCCGGAAGGTCTTGAGCTCCTTCACGTCAAAGTAACCAGACCGCGCCAGCACGCTGTACCACACCGGCGAGATGTGGCCATTGGACAAAAACAACAGGTCCTCGCCGGCCCCGTCCATGTCAAAGCTGGGGTTGTGGTTGAGGATGCGGAAATAGAGCGCCACAAAAAAATCGGTGCAGCCCAAAGAACCGCCCGGGTGACCCGACTGGCAGCCGTGCACCATGCGCACTATATCTCTCCGGACCTGCTTGGCCACCTGTTCCATTTCTTCCAGGGGCATTATCTCTTTTACTTCTGCTTGCATGTAGTTATTAGTTTGGCTCCCGGGGGAGAATGATGGTTCGGCTAATCTCTGACTTATAACCGCTCCCCTAATAAAGCGGGTGAGTATTACTTATTATAAGTGTCATGATTACAATTAAATATAATATATCTTTCTTTATCTACCTGCTGTAATAATAAGAAATATTTATGCCAACGTTGGCATAAGTTTTAAAAAAACATTGTTGGCTGGTTTAGAAAGACCAATAGGAGAATAATTGGCGCTTAAAACAGGAAGCCGTAGCTTAGCGGTATTATGGAGTTTCAAATATTGACCAAGGCCTTTGCAGACCTGACCCCGCAAGAGCTGTATGACGTGCTGCAGTTGCGGAGCGCGGTATTTGTGGTGGAGCAGAACTGCGTTTTCCTGGACCCGGACGGGCTGGATGCCGCCTGTCATCACGTGCTATTTTACCGGGACGGGATTCTGGAGGCGTATTCCCGGCTAGTGCCGGCTGGGGTATCTTACCCGGGTATCATGTCTATTGGGCGCATTATCACCAGCGCCGCCGTGCGGGGAACCGGGGTAGGCGAGAAACTGGTGCAACGCTCCATTGAGGAAGCGTTCCGAATTTTCGGGCCGGGGCCTATTAAGATTGGGGCGCAGCTATACGCCAAGAAGTTCTATGAGCGGTTCGGGTTTGAGCAGTCCAGTGAGGTATATGACGAGGACGGCATTGACCACATCAAGATGATTCGGCCGCAGCCGTAAACCAAAAGGCAATTTCATAAAAAGCCGTTTTGAGCCTGTTTTTCTGAAAACAGGCCCAAAACGGCTTTCCTTTTATGGGTGGGTTTTACCCGTAAGGCTCTTCGGCTACAGCCATTTGAAAGCCCGTTTCATCCAAGTAAGTTTCTGGGCATACGGTGGGTAGCGCAGCGGAATGTCTGGGTTGGAGGGTTTCTTCAGAACGCTTTTTTGGTGCGAGAACGCGTCAAAGCTGGCCTTGCCGTGGTAATTGCCGTTTCCGCTGGGGCCCACGCCCCCGAAGGGCAGATGCGGGTTGGCCAGATGGGAGACCGTGTCATTGATGCAGGCACCGCCCGAGGACGTTTGCGTGAGCACCTGTTCCTGGGCGTCTCGGTCTTTGGAGAAGAAATAGAGCGCCAGAGGCTTGGGCTGGGCGTTGACCATCTCTATGGCCTGGGCCAGCGAAGAATAGGTTAAGACCGGCAGCAAGGGCCCGAAGATCTCTTCCTGCATGATAGGGTCTTGCCAGGAAACGTTCTGCAGGAGGGTGGGAGCAATGTAAAAGGTACTCTCATCGGTTTCGCCGCCGGCGTAGATCTGGGTGCCGGTTAGCAAGCCTTTTAACCGCTGGAAGTGCCGTTGGTTAATGATGCGGGCAAAGTCGGGGCTCTGGGCGGGGGTGGGGCCGTAGAATTGAGTAATGGCCTGGGCCAGTTGTTCCAGCAGTTGGGGCGCTACGTTTTCCTGCACCAAGATGTAATCAGGGGCCACGCAGGTCTGGCCGGCATTGATGAATTTTCCCCAGACAATACGTTTGGCAGTGATGGCCAGGTCGGCGGTGGCGTCTACTAGGCAGGGGCTTTTGCCGCCCAGTTCCAGGGTAACGGGGGTGAGGTGTTTAGCGGCGGCCTGGGCCACAATCTTGCCCACTGCGGTGCTGCCGGTGAAGAACATCTTGTCAAAGGGCAGGTCCAGCAGCGCCTGGCTCACCTCGGGCCCGCCCTGCGCCACGGTAAGGTATTCCGGCGGGAAGTGCTCCTGCACCATGCGGGCAATGAGCTGGCTGGTGGCCGGCGTCATCTCAGAGGGCTTGAGAATAGCGCAGCAGCCGGCGGCTATGGCCCCAATCACCGGCGACAGCGTTAACTGGAAGGGGTAGTTCCAGGCGCCAATGACCAGGGCCACGCCATAGGGTTCTGCGTAAATGGCGTCTGTAGACGGGAAGTTCAGGAAGCTGGACTTCACCTTTTTGGGTGCCACCCACTGGCGCAGGTACTTCAAAATGAATTTGATCTCAGAGAGCAGAATGGCAATCTCAGTGGCGTAGGTCTCAAAGGCGGGCTTCCCGAAGTCCTCGGCCAGCGCCCTGGTAATGGCTTCTTCCTCTTTTTCAATGACGGTCTTCAAGAGCCGCAGCATCTGCTCCCTGAACGCCAGCGGACGGGTATGGCCGGCCCTGAAAAATTCTTTCTGGCGCGCAAAAGCGGCGGCAAGGTCCTGGGGTTGGGTCATGGGCAATGTCTTGGGTAAGTTTCTAAGGAAGTATACTCCATTTGTGGCTAAAAAGACAGCTTACCCGGTAGAAACGAAGATTCTATGCTGAAAATAACCGGTAATAAATTTTAGCAATACCAGAAATGCGTTTTTGCCCTACTTTTGCAAAAACGGCCCCAAAACGAGAAAAGGGTTTTAAAGTTTCGTGTTTTTTGAAGCTACTTTTTTAGTGAGTTTCGTAAAAAGGAGACCGCTTGTTTCGGGACCCCAGTACCATTTTAGACAGACTTAAACAGAACAGACATGGCACCACGCGGAAGTTTTGACGACGAATACGGTTATGACGAGGACGACCTTAAGAACAGCCATTTTGATGATGAGTTCTCCTTGGATGACGACGAGGATGATATCTTAGGAGTAAGAGGCGGCTTTGGCGCAGACGATGACGAGGAGGTGAACCTTCCGTATGAAGGGGAACTGTTCAATGAAATGCTGAGCAAACTGCACGGCACCCTGATCATGTACGGCGAAGACGACCCCCAGCTCATGGATCTGCAGGCCGAGCTCCTGCAGATAGACGCTGACAAGCTAGGCACTGCCACAGATGATATGTTCTATCTGGAGGAAGCCAGCCAGATTGCCAAAGTGCTCAAGAAACATATCAACGCCTCACCCAAGGTGAAAGAGATCCATGACAACTTCATGAAGGACATTGTGCGCTTTAGTGATGAATCTGCCGAAGGCCACCCCGGGGACTATTACCTGGAAGACGAAGACTAGCACTATCTGTTTCCTGCAAGGGAAGTCTTAATACATACCATAAAAAAAAAGAAGAGGCGCCTTTCTGGGCGCCTCTTCTTTTTTAGCAGATTATTGTGGGTTAGTTTTTAACTATCCGTACGGTGGTGTCCAAGTGTTCTCCGGCAATTTTTACCAGGTAGGTTCCTGCGGCCAAGGTAGAAAGATTCAGGGTCTGCACCGCGCCGCCCATTACCTGGGCGGTTTTGATCAGTCGGCCGTCCAGGGCATAAACCTTTACGGTTACCGGGCTAGAGGCCATGCTGGCCAGGTCAAGGTTCAGCACCCCGGTAGTGGGGTTAGGATATGCTTTCACGGTTACCCCTGCTGCGGTGGCTTTTATTTGTACGGCCACTACTTTGCTGTATTCAAACTTGCCGTCATAGTCTACCTGTTTCAGGCGGTAGTACACGGTGCTAGGTACTGTTTTTGCGTCCAGGAAACGGTAGTCAAGGCGTACGCTGCTGGTTCCGGCCCCGGTTACCTTGCCTATGGCAGTAAAGGTCTTGCCGTCTGCGCTGCGCTCCACCTGGAAATAGCTGTTGTCTTTCTCAGAGGCGGTGGCCCAGTTCAGCAGCACACCTTCTTTCAGGGCTTTGCCGGTGAAGCTAATCAAGGTGACAGGTAATGGGGTCACTACTTCCGCGTTACGGAAGGCATACTCGCCATTGGTGCCGGCTTGCAGAGAAGTAGCTTTTCCGCCGTTGTCTATGTCAAACAGGTCTACCAGGCCGTCAAAGTCAGAGTCATGGTAATAGGTGTTGCCCTTGGTTAAGAAGGCAGGGTAGCCGTTGGTTAACTTCAGCCAGTTGGGCGTACCAGTGGCATCCTGGTCTGAGTTGACATAGTACCCCTTGGCGTTGCTTTCTTCAAAAACCCGGGCACGCTCCATTAGGTCATCCATACTCACACCGTCATGGTTGTCATCAAATGCTTCTACATAATCCAGGGCGATGTCACCGTCACTGTTCCGGTCAAGGTAGTCTGGCGTTCCGTCTTTGTCTGTGTCTATTGGAATAATGGCTGTTCCGGAGGTAGTGGCATCATAGCCATCACTGAGGCCATCATAGTCACTGTCTGTCCCTAAGCCATTCACATAGGCCTTGGTAGATTGGGCTTCTCTGTTGTCTAAGATACCATCATTGTCTGAGTCTAGGTCGGTCTGGTCCGTGAAGCCATCGCCGTCGGTGTCTGGGTTAGGTAAGGTAGAGATACCGCTGTTACTAGACGTTTGCACAGCAATAGGCATCCCATTGGCGCTTACCGGTCCGGTAAAAATTCCTTGGGCAGCATCATATCCATCCTGAGTAGGAATCTTGCCCCCATTGGCCTCTACGGCATTAGGGATACCGTCACCGTCTTTGTCAATATCATACCCTCTTATCAAGCCATCCAGATCAAGGTCAAACACGTCATTGATGTCATCATGGTTCTTGTCTCTGAAGGCGCCGTACAAAGTGTGCACTAAATCTTTATCCAGGTAATTAGGGATGCCGTCACCATCATTATCCCCGAAAGGCGCATAGCCGGCATCTATGGCATCAGCGAGCACACCGTCATTGTTTGCGTCCAGGTCATCTTTATCGGCTATGCCGTCACCATCCCAGTCTCCTGAGATAGAGTAGGTAAGGGTGTTCTCAGAGATACCACCAATGGCATCTACCGTTTCAATGGTGAGGGTATAGCTGCCTGGTACCAAGGCGTATCTGTAATCTACCTCCAATACCCCATTTTTCTGTAACCTCACCCCGGCAGGCAAGGTGCCGTTGATTATTCTGGCGTTGTCAATGGCGCCATCTGGGTCTGAGATGCTAGCAATAACCTGCCCGGTTTGTAGCCTGAACATATGCTGGCCAGTAGTAACTACAGTAGAGGTAGCTTCTCGGTCAACGGCGGTGATGTACACCAGTGTGGTATTGTTGCCGTCTTTGGTATTGCCTCCGTTAGGGTCAAACTCATTGGTGGCATACTTGTAGCCAATGCTGTTTAAGACACCAAGGGCAGTTGGCTGCACCAATAAAGTCAGGTTCTTAGTTTCATTTACGCCCAGGGTTCCTATGGTCCATAACCCGTTGGCCGGGTCAATGGTGGTACCGTCATCAGCGCGTCCGCTACCGGGTACCAGGGAAAGACCTGGAGCCACACCGGCGGCCACTACCACACCGGTAGCCGCATCAGGGCCCAGGTTGGTGGTAGTTATTGTTACCAGGTATTGGCCACCCACATAATACGGTCCCTCGGCTATGGTGCTGCTCAGGGCAATGTCTCCCGAAGCGGAAACCTGAATGCTAGCAGCCTGGCTGTTGTTATTCGCTATGTTATCATATTGGCCAGAGGCTACTATTGCTGCGGTGGTGGTGAAGGTGGCAGCAGTCATAGGTCTGGCGGTAATCACCAGAATTTGAGCATTGGCTTCGCCTGCCAAAACATCTGAGCCCAAGGTCCAGCGGCCAGTGCCAGGGTCATAGGCGCCGGAAGAGGCCACTGCGTTAACAAAGGTCAAGCCAGCCGGAAGCTTATCTTCCACCACTACGCCTGTAGCGGCATCTGGGCCGTTGTTCTGCACCTTCACGGTGAAAGTGGCCGTCTGCCCATTGCTGTAGGTGGCAGCCGAAGCGGTGTTGGTAACCGCTAATTCTGCTACTGGCAGCACGTTCAACAACGCAATGGCCTTGTTATTCTCAGAGTTGGCATCATATTGGTCCATCGTTACCGCGTTACCGCCCAGATTAAGCCGCCCAGTAGTGTTAGGAATACCTTTCACTACCAAAGAAACAGATTCATTTACTCCTAAAGTACCTATGTTCCAGATGCCTGTCTCTGGATTATATCCCTTGCCCTGATCAAAATAGGTGAAGTTGAGGGTTCCGGTTTTTGTATCAGAGCCTACCAGGTTTGTAATTACGTCCGGGCCATGATTGGTAACTCTAAGGGTAAAGGTCGCTTCTGTAATGCCGCGGTAGAAGTTGCCGTTGGCATCACCGCCAGTGACTTGCATAACCACTCCCGCATCTGCCGCTTTGTGTACAATGATGGACGTATTAGAAGAGTTGTTATTTGATACGTTGTCAAATTGCTCTGGAGTACCCGTAACGGCGGCAGAAAACGCATACGTTTTATCGCCTGAGGTAGCAGGATCAGCAGTGGGTGAACCGGTGATAAATAATCTGGTAGAGGCACCTGCCGCAAGGGTTGGGATGTTCCATACTCCATTTGCATAAGTTCCTACCCTTGGATCAATGCTGCTCACAGAGAAGCCTGCTGGTATAGGAGTATTAATCTTGATATTGGTAGCGGCATCAGGACCAGAGTTGGTTACTACTATGGTTACAGGCACCGTGTTTCCGGTGTAGTATTCTGAACCTGGCGTTGAAACGGTAACGGCAATGTCTGCGGTGATGACTCCTGTTCCTGACTGTATAGTAGCAGAGGCACTGTTGTTTCCTAAGACGTTGTCTGCTTCTTTATGTGTCTGGGAAGCAGTGGTAGTGATAACGGCGCTTTGGTTAATGCTTGCTGTGATTTGTAAAGTGGTTGTAGCGCCACTGGCCAGCGTGCCCACGGTCCACAGACCAGTGGCAGCGTTATAATTCATGCCGCTGGTAGCGCTGATGAACGTTAAGGAAGCGGGAAGCTTGTCTGTTACCAATACATTGGTGGCTGTGCTAGGGCCATTGTTGGTGACATTTACCGTGTACGTTACGGTTTCTCCGGTGGTATAGGTAGCACCTGCAGATGGCGTAACGATTTGGGTTACTGCCACATCAGCCAAGGGTTGTACAGTGATGGTGCCTGAAGAGGAGTTATTGGTACTCTGGTTGTCAAACTCAGTGTGAGACTGCGTAGAGGTAATAGTATAGCTTCCTGTGTTGGCTGCTTTCGCGTACACCATAAGGGTTTGGGAACCTGCATTGGCAATGGTTCCAATGGTCCAGATGCCGGTGATTTTATCAAATGAACCTAAACTGACGCTAGAACCAGTGATTTCTAACCCCGCTGGCAGTTGGTTTGCCACTGTTACAGTAGAGGCATTGTTTGGTCCATTGTTCACCACTTTAATGGTATAAGTTACCACCTCATTCTGGCTCGGGGTATTAGTTGAAACTACATTGGTCACTGCCACATCCGCCGTAGGCGACACGGTGATGGTGTTAGAAGATGTGTTATTGCTGTTGTTTTCATCTAACTCAAACCCGGTACGGCTGGCTAAGGCAGCGGTGTTGGTAAAAGAGCCCAAGGCACTTGTTCTAGCCATTAAGGTTAAGGTCTTGGTTTCATTTAAGGCTAGGGCTCCAACCGTCCAGTTTCCGGTGGCAGCGTCATACCCGGCCGGCGCGGTTCCTTCTAAGGTTAGGCCAGTTGGTAGTTTGTCGGTTACGGTAACGCCGGTAGCGGCATTTGGCCCCAGGTTTTTGGCCGTGATGGTATAGGTGACAAGGTCCCCGTTGTTATAGGTTGTTTTGTCACTGGTGTTCTTTACTTCAATGTCAGCGGCGGCCTGTACAGTTATGGAAGCGGTTGCACTATTATTGGTAGTGACATTGTCTGCCTCTGTATGGGTTTGGCTGGCCGTAGTGGAAATAGTACCCAATACTAAGGGCTTGGCCGTAATGGTAAGGGTTTTAGAGGCGCCAACGGCCAAAGAACCCACGGTCCAGACACCGGTCGAGGAAACGTAGCTGGCTGCCTCTGAGGAGCTGACAAATTCCAGCTTGGTAAGGTCTAGCTTATCTGTTACCTGCACGTTGCTGGCTGCAATAGGGCCGTTGTTGGTGACCGTTACGGTATAGGTAAACGGCTTGCCTATAGTGTAGGGAGCCGTGGCGGCGGTATTGGTAACGGCCACGTCTGCGCTACAGTCATAGTCAAAGGCGGCAGTTTGGGTAGAAGAGCCAGTGTAGCCGTAAGTCCAGGTGTTTACGGTTTTCAGGTCACCTGCGGTAGTAGAGGCAGAGCCCCATCTGTGTACCCCACTGGAAGAAGAAACCCCGTAGAATTCGGTCTGGGGCGCCGGAAAAGAGGAAGTAGGAAGATTGGAGTCATCCCAGAATAGGAGGCCGTCATAATTAGAACCCACCAATGGCCTTACGTCCTGCACCCTGAAGCCGTCTGCATTCGCCTCGGCGTCCCATACCGGAAAGTGTACCGGAGAACTGTTGTTCCGGAAGAAGTAATTCAGCGTCGTGTTTTTTGCTACTACCTGGCCTAAGCCGTTCAGGCCGTTCCATTCTACCGTGCGGTTTCCTTTCGCGCCAGTAGACTCAAGCAGCACGTCTGCGCTCCCTGGCTGGTAGCCTGCTACTCCGTTTAGGTTAATTAAAACAATAAAGGTACTGCTCTCAGAGGTATTCAGGCTGAAGGTAGATTTGCCGCCGTTGGTAGAAGTGTTGCAACTGGAGGCAACACCTACTGTAAAGGTAGGGGCGTCAGCGCTGGGCCAGAGGGCAGGGTCTGGGTTATTCACAAAGTTGAACAACTCTGGGTAGTCCGTCTGGCTGGTTTGGCTTTTCCTTCTGTCTGCTATAGAACTGCCGGCGGCTGTGCTGGAACCGAAGCGGTTGGTGACAAACCTAAAGAAGTTCTGTGGAGCAATGCCAGCCAGCTCTATTTTCTTGACAAAGTATTTGTTCGCATGGTCTTCGCTGGGAATGAGTGGGTACATGTTGAAATCCTTGGAGAAGACGTTGGTAGTACCGCCCGCTGAAAAAGACCACAACTTGCTGCGCATACGGCCTTGTCTCTCATCGCCGGCGGCGTCAATCACCGTGAAGTCCCATAAATCATAGACAGAGAATCTCTGGCCGTCATCGGTCATGTTGGCCTCGCCTACCTGTGAGAACTCCACATAATAGTCATAGTCAACACCGGTGTTATTGGTAATGGTAAGGGGCGCGTAACCGCTGGTCACGGCCGCTTTTCCACCAAGAGCGGGTCTGTTAGGACCAGTCAAGGCCTGTGCTGGAGTCTGAATTACCCCGCTTTGGGCTATGGCATCTTTTCCGTTTCCTATAGTGTTGCTAAGCAACATGCCTCTGGTACTATTGGTGTTCCGGATAAGGGTAGTGGAGGTAGAATAGGTGTCATCATCTGTACCAGTAACCGCATTGATGCGGCGCAGGGTAATGATCAGGTCTGCCTGGTTGGCAGTTGTCTGCTCATGAATGGCCCTACGCACGCCATAGTAGAGGGTCTCACCCGCTTTCACCCGTATGTAGAGGCGATGGTCTTTTGAGTAGGTGGCTCCATTGCGGCTGAACCCGGCGGGTTTCAGGAAGCTGAGTGACGTGATAGCTACCCCTGAGGCGCTGGGGAAGTTGGCATCATGGGCCAGGTAACCGGCCTTGTCATTGGCAGGATCTGTGAGAGCCGCACTAGACTGATTGGGGGTCAACTGTTTAGAGCCTTCGGCAAAACTTACGGTTGCATAAAGCACTGCTAAACAAAAAAGGCAAAGAACGCGGTAAAAGTGAGCCATTGAGTGGGGACATTGGTTTTTAATGGCCTAAAATTAACAGGTGGTAATACCAAGAAGTAGGTATATTCGATGAACCGAACTTTTTGCTGGATGAAAATTCTTGGATAGGATTATACGTATAAATTATTTGTTTTGCGGATTCGTTTTTCTGGCCTTGCTGGTCTTTTTATTTCCGTTTCATGGAGTATAAGTCAGGAAATCAATTAAATACATATTATTTTTTATATATTTTGTAACCCAGGAGAGCAGGGGGCGGTGCCTGAATTTGTTACTTTTCCATCTCGGCCTTACTTTTCCTGAGTGATATAAATTTCCTTTTGTCCATGAAAACCCTCTATACCCTTTTGCTGCTGGGCCTGTCTAACCTGTTCATGACCTTTGCCTGGTATGGGCACCTGCATTTCAAGAAAATACCCATGCTGCAGAAAGTAGGGTTGGTGGGCGTTATACTCATCAGTTGGGGTCTGGCGTTCTTTGAGTATATTTTTCAAGTGCCGGCCAACAAGATAGGGTATCAGGGCAACGGTGGGCCTTTCTCATTGTTTGAACTCAAGACCATTCAGGAGGTGGTATCGCTGCTGGTGTTTACCCTGGTGACCGTGTTTGTCTTCAGAACCGAGAAACTAGCCTGGAACCACCTGGTGGGGTTTGCCTTTCTGGTGTTGGCGGTCTTCTTCGTTTTTAAGAAATGGTGAGAGGCGGCGAGTGTGCGATAGAATCGTTACCTTAGCCGATTCGTAAATTTAGAGTAGATGCAGACCGAAGAACTCTCATATCAGGAAAAGATCAGGGAACACCAGCTTAAAATTAAGCAGGTGTTCAGGGAGATGGGCAAAGTGGTGGTGGGACAGCAATACATGGTCAACCGCCTGCTCATAGGTCTTTTCACCAACGGGCATATCTTGCTGGAAGGGGTTCCTGGCCTGGCCAAGACGCTCACTATCAATACGCTGGCCAAGGTGCTGCACCTGAACTTCCAGCGCATTCAGTTTACCCCAGACCTGCTGCCCTCAGACCTGATCGGGACCATGATCTATAACCAGAGCTCGTCGGCGTTTGAGGTAAAGAAAGGACCTATTTTCGCTAACCTGATTCTGGCAGATGAGGTGAACCGCTCCCCGGCCAAGGTGCAGTCTGCGTTGCTGGAGGCCATGCAGGAAAAGCAGGTGACCATTGGCGAGAAAACCTACCGCCTGGATCTGCCCTTTCTGGTGCTGGCTACCCAAAACCCGGTGGAGCACGAGGGCACCTACCCGCTGCCCGAAGCCCAGGTAGACCGTTTCATGATGAAAGTCTACGTGGATTACCTTTCTAAAGCCGATGAGCTGGAAGTGATGCGCCGCATGTCTAACATGTCGTATAGCAGCACCGTCAATACCGTGCTCACCAAGCAAGACGTCTTTGACATCCGGAACGAGATCAACCAGGTGCAGATCTCAGAGACGCTGGAGCGCTACATCATTGAACTGGTCTTCGCCACCCGCCACCCGGCAGACTACGACCTCACCGATTTTGCCCAGTACCTGCAGTTCGGGGTGTCGCCGCGGGCCAGTATTGCCTTGAACCTGGCCGCCAAGGCGGTAGCTTTCTTTGATGAGCGGGACTATGTTCTTCCGGAAGACATCAAAGAGATTGCCGCCGATGTGCTGAGCCACCGCGTCATTCTCAACTATGAGGCTGAGGCCGATAACGTGCAAACCAAAGACTTTGTGGAAGCCATTCTGCGCAAGGTGCCTATCAGCTAAAATTAGGTATCAAGTAGCAGGTAGCAAGTATCAAGACCTAAGTAATAAGGTCATAGCCCAAAACAGAAGCGCAGATAGCTGCGCTTCTGTTTTGGGCCTGTTTTTTCAAAAACAGGCCCAAAACAGAAAAATGGTTTTTTGAACCATGAAAAGACAGGAGCCATGAAAACAAAGAGAAGGCAAGATTGATACGCTGATCTCCTGTGCTAGGAGGAGTGTACTTCAAAAGCAAGGGCTGCCTCAGAGGGAAAGCGTTTTTAGCCTGATATCCTGAAAGTAAGTGCAAAACGCCGGCGGGTCACCGTGATAAATGACAGAAATCATCTTGCCACACGCATTTGTGTTGTACCTTTGCCGAAAATAGAGATAAAGTGCTGCTGAAAGAGGTTATCTACCTGATGCAAAAGGATTTTGTGCTGGAATGGCGGCAGAAGTACGCCTTTAACGGTATGCTCCTGTATGTGGGTAGCACGGTGTTTATCTGTTACCTGAGTTTCAGCCTACGTTTCGGCGCGCTGGAGGTGCCGGTCTGGAACGCCCTGTACTGGATCATTCTGCTCTTCACCGCCGTGAACGCCATTGCCAAGGGCTTTGCGCAGGAGAGCCGCGGCCGGCTGCTCTATTACTACAGCGTGGTAAGTCCGCAGGGCGTGATTGTGGCCAAGATGCTCTACAATGCCGCGCTTATGCTGGTGCTGTCGTTGCTCTGTTTCGGGTTTTACGCCGTGGTGATTGGCAACCCGGTGCAGGACGTGGGCATGTTTCTGCTCACCATTGTGTTGGGGGCTATTGGGTTCGCCTCGTCGCTGACCATGATCTCGGGCATTGCGGCCAAGGCGGCCAATACGGGTACGCTTATGGCAGTCCTGAGTTTTCCGGTGATGGTGCCCATGCTGCTCATGCTCATGAAGATGTCTAAGAACGCCATTGACGGCCTGGACCCTTCCATGAGCCTGGACGAGGCCTTGGTGCTGCTGGCCATCAATATGATTGTAGGCATGGTGTCTTATATTCTGTTCCCGTATTTGTGGCGCAGTTAAGGCCTAAGAATAACTAAAAAGAAAAAGAATGAAGCTTGCCTGGTGGAAATGGTTAACAATTGTGTTGCTGCTGTATACGGTGGCCATGGGCATGTTGAGCGAGGTGCCGCGGTTGGCTATCCTGAACGAGACCATCCGGAACCTGTACTTCCACGTGCCCATGTGGTTTGGCATGATCCTGATCCTGCTCATCTCGGTGGTCTATTCCATTAAGTACCTGCGTAACCCCCTTTCCAGAAATGACATTATTGCCTATGAAGCCGCTAAAGTGGGCATCCTGTTTGGCGTGCTGGGCATTGTGACCGGCATGGAATGGGCACGTTTCACGTGGGGCGAGTTCTGGAGTAATGACCCCAAGCAGAACGCCTCGGCCATTGGCCTGTTGATTTACTTCGCCTACCTAATCCTGCGCGGTTCTTTCCAGGACCACCAGCAACGGGCCCGCATTAGCGCGGTGTACAATATCTTCGCGTTTGCGGCGCTTATCCCGCTTTTGTTTATTCTGCCCCGCCTCACAGATTCCCTGCACCCGGGCAACGGCGGAAACCCCGGTTTCAACTCCTATGACCTGGACAGCCGCCTGCGGGCCGTATTTTACCCCGCGGTACTGGGCTGGGCCCTGCTGGGCGTTTGGATGGTGCACCTGCGCACCCGTTTAGAAGTTTTAAAGCAACGATTCTATGAAAATGCATAAATGGCTCTTGATGCTGCTCTTAACCTGTGCGGCTCTGTTTTCGGCCCCGGCCATGGCCCAGAAGGCCCCGGAGGAAATGAACACCGTGGAATTCTCGTCCCAAACCCCCGCCGCCAGCGAGCCCGAAATGGCAGACGTGATGCGCCGCGACGGCAAGATCTACATTGTGGTGGCCGTGCTATTGACCGTGCTGCTGGGGTTGCTGCTCTACATGATCAGCCTGGATAAGAAAATTGGGAAGCTGGAGCGCGAGCTGAAGCAATAATTCTGTTTTAAGGCTGTTTTCCTTAAAACGGCCCTAAAACAGGAGGTTGCCCTCCGTGAAAAAGCACCGGCGCACGGATTTAATTTTAATGGATTGTTGTTAAAAGGGCGATGAAAAGTCTGCTCACGAATAGATAGCCATGAAAAGAATACACATTATCGGGATTTTAGTGATTGCGGTGGCCATTGCCATTATCATGTCCACGGCCTCAGACGCCAGCGTGTACGTGCCTTTCTCTGAGGCCCAGGCCCGCGCCAAAGAAGGTGATGACACCAAGGTGCACGTGGTGGGCAGATTGAAGAAAGATGCCAAAGGCCACATTGTGGGCATGAAATATGACCCGGTGCTGGACCCCAATTACTTCTCCTTCGTGCTGGTTGATACCAACCGGGTAGAGCAGCAGGTAGTTTACTATAGCCCCAAACCCCAGGACTTTGACCGTTCTGAGCAAGTGGTTATCACAGGCAACATGCAGGGCGAAGCCTTCGTGGCCGACAAGATTTTGCTCAAGTGCCCTTCCAAATACACCGAGAAAGAGGTGAAGGTAGAAACGGCAAGCCTTTAATTAAGTTAAGAGTTGAGAGTTAAAAGGTAAGAGTGCTATGTGCCCTGCCTCGATCCCAACTCTTTTATTACATAAACCCTAAGAGATAAAGTGACATCCTCCTCTTGCTGGACCACTTTCAACTCTTAACTTTTAACTCTTAACTATTTAAAATGGTTAATACTTTAGTAGGTGATGTGGGTCACTTCAGTGTGATTATCGCTTTTGTGGCGGCACTGGTCTCTTCGTTTTCTTTTTCTTTCGCGGCCAATGCCAATGCGCTCACCTCTGAGCAGGACGCCTGGAAGAAGCTAGCCCGCGGTGCCTTCTTTGTGCACGTGGTGGCGGTGTTCAGCATCATCTTCAGCCTTTTCAATATCATTTACGCGCACCGGTACGAATACCATTACGCCTGGAGCCACTCCTCTAACCATTTGCCGGTCCATTACATGATCTCCTGCTTTTGGGAAGGCCAGGAAGGCTCTTTCCTGCTCTGGATTTTCTGGCATGCCTTGCTGGGATTGGTGCTGATCAAATTTGCCGGTAAGAAATGGGAGAGCCCCGTAATGGCGGTTTTCTCGTTTGTGCAGTTGTTCTTAACCTCCATGATCCTGGGTGTGGTGATTGGTGACCTGAAGATCGGGTCTTCGCCCTTCATTCTCATGCGGGACTTCATGACCGATGCCCCGGTGTTCCAGATGGACCCTAACTACGTGCCTAAAGACGGTACCGGCCTGAACCCGCTCCTGCAGAACTACTGGATGGTGATTCACCCACCGGTGCTGTTCTTGGGCTTTGCCGCCACCCTGGTGCCGTTTGCCTTTGCCATTGCCGGCCTCTGGAAAAAAGACTTCTCTGCCTGGACCAAACCTGCCTTGCCCTGGGGCCTTTTCGCGGCGGTGGTTTTAGGGGTGGGTATTATGATGGGCGCTTACTGGGCCTATGAGACCCTTAACTTTGGAGGTTACTGGAACTGGGATCCGGTAGAAAATGCCGTTTACATTCCTTGGCTGGTGCTGGTGGGGGCTATCCATACGTTGCTGGCTTACCGCAAAAGCAAGACTGCGCTGCGGGCTACCTTTATTCTGTTTATCACCTCGTTCCTGCTGGTGCTGTACGCTACCTTCTTAACCCGAAGTGGTATTTTAGGGAACGCCTCCGTGCACTCCTTCACAGACCTTGGCTTGTCTGGTCAGCTGTTTACCTACCTGGCCGCCTTCGTGGTTCTGGCCATTGGCTTACTGGTGTACCGCTGGAAAAGCATTCCGGCCACCGATAAAGAAATTGCCACTTACTCCGGGGAGTTCTGGGTATTTGTGGGCGCCGCTGTGTTGTGCCTTGGGGCCTTCCAGGTGCTGGTGACCACGTCTATTCCTGTATACAACTCCTTCATGGGCTTTATTGGCGTGAAAACCAATGTAGCCCTGCCCGCCGACCAGATTGCGCACTATACCAAGTTCCAGATGTGGATGGGCATTGCCATTGCCATGCTTTCGGGTACCGGGCAATTGCTGTGGTGGCGCAAGCAGAACGGCACCGGAAAACTCTCTGAGGTCTTTACGGTTCCCCTTATTTTCACAGCCCTGTTCACAGCCCTTATCTTAATGATTGGTCAGCTGGGCCTGATTGAGAAGATCAAAACCCCGGTGTACATTGTGCTGTTAATTACGTCACTGTACGCGGTGTTCAGTAACCTGGCCATTCTGCTGGGTGTGCTCCGGAAGAACATTTCCATTGCCGGCGGTGCCGTGGCCCACATTGGGGTGGCCCTTATGCTGCTGGGTATCTTGTTCTCTTCTGGTTACTCCAACATCATCTCCAAGAACATGTCTGGCTTGGTGTACGCTAAGGAATTTGGCGATGAGATCAACCGTGACAACGTGCTTCTATGGCGCAACACCGGCACCGATATGGGTCCTTACAAGGTCACCTACAAAGGCCAGTACCTGGAAGTGAAAGACCTCCCGGATTACGTGAACAAGCAGCAACTCTTTAGAATAGCCGATGAGTTCAGGGCCATTGCCCGCGGACCGCTGAAAGACGGGGACAAGGTGCTTTACACCGCCGGAGATACCGTTGACATCTACCCGGAGAACACCTACTACGAGGTGGAATTCAAGAACCGCGAAACCGGCAAAGCCTTTACCTTATACCCACGGGCGCAGGTAAACCCACAAATGGGTCTGCTGGCCTCGCCGGACATTAAGATGTTCGCTAATAAAGACCTTTACACCCACGTTTCTACCATTCCAGACCCTAACGAGGAAAAGGAGTGGGGCGAGATGAAGGAGTACCAGGTGAAGATTGGGGACACTATTTTCGTGAACGACTACGTAGCGGTGCTCCATGGCATTGAACCCGCCAAAGACACACTGCTGCTGAATCTAAACGAGGGTGACATAGCCGTACAGGCCGACATGCAGGTATTGGGCGAAAAGCGCACCTACCACGCCCACCCTATCTACGCCATCCGGAATAGAAAAGAAGTAGGCCAGGTACCGGAAGAGATTGAAGACTTGGGTCTGCGTCTGTTCCTGCTCAACATCAACCCTGAGAAAGGCCTCATCACCATCGGGATCAACTCCACCCAGAAGGACTACATCATCCTGAAGGCCATGGAGAAGCCGTTCATCAACATCCTCTGGATTGGTACCCTGATCATGAGCCTCGGGTTTGTGATGGCCATTGTGCGCCACTACAAAGACGGCAAGCGCGGAAACAAAAACGGCCCCGCCGGCAAAGTAATCGTGAAACGCGAGAAACAGCTAGCGTAGCATTTGCTTGAGAATAAACAAAAGCCCTGAGGAAGAGATTTCCTCAGGGCTTTTCTGGTTTTGGGCTGTTTTGCGGGAAACAGGCTGAAAACGGTGTAACCTGAAAGCCTTTGGATAAACCAACCGGCGCGAGTCTCCAGACGTGCTCTCCTGTGTAAACACCCCACTTCGCCCCCCTCAAGGGGAGAGTCTGCAATAAATAGGCAGTGTTGCGTTTTGAGGCTGTTTTCCAGAAAACGTGCCTAAAACGCATAAACAGTTGTGCTGTTCGGGATTTGCAATCCCGAACGAGGGAAAAGCGGATTTGCAATCCGCCTGGGATTAAGATCGGGAACGCCGCCTCCGCCGGGGATTACAAATCCCCTTTCGGAACTTCCGGATTGCAAATCCGGAAGAGCTAATGGCTTATCGCGTCCATTCCCTCCCTTCCAGTCTTTACTCCGAGCGCCTCGCTTGTGGCCCTGCAATGGCTTTACTAAGAGCAGATAGCAAAGAGGCCGCAAGGGCAGTGCGAGGGGGAAAGACGGGGCCCCGCGGCCGTGAGCGCTCGGAGGGAAACCATGAAACAACCCAGCATAAGGACTCAGGCGACTGCGGCCAATCCAAGGCAAATGCCAACTGCGTACGCCCAGTTACTCAAAGGCGAAAGCAGAATTAAAATACCTCCCTTGCCAAAGAAACCTACTAACTTAGCCCTTCCCAACGAATCACTCCACTATGAAGGTAGGCATCATTGGCGCCGGGAACGTAGCTACGCATTTGGTCAAAGGCTTTTTAGCGGCAGGAATAGAAGTGCCAGTGGTCTATAGCCGCACGTTGGCCTCTGCTCAAGAACTAGCGAACTTAAGCCCTTCTACAAAAGCAACTGCTTCACTTAATTTCCAAGAACTTCCCCACGCGGATGTATATCTGATAGCGGTGCCAGACCAGGCGTTGCCAGAATTGGTGCCACAGTTCAAGTTCCCGGAAGGGGTGGTAGTGGCGCATACCTCGGGCACGCAGCCGCTGGAAATTTTGCAGGCCTTGTCAAAAGGGAGCGCAGGCGTTTTTTACCCGGTCCAGACCTTTAGTAAAGAGAAAGAAGTAGACTGGCGCCGCGTTCCTATTTGCGTGGAAGGGTCATCGCCGGAGGCGGAAGAAACGTTGTTAAAGTTGGGGCAGCGCCAAAGCGACCAGGTGGTAGTAATGGCGGGGCCGGCTCGGCGGCAGTTGCACCTGGCCGCGGTATTTGCCTGTAATTTCACCAATCATTTGTGGGGCATTGCCCAGGAAGTGCTGCAACAAGCGCACCTGCCTGCCAGTTTACTGGAGCCGCTGGTGGAAGAAACCATGCGCAAAGCCTTTCTTTTCCCGCCGTTCCAGGTGCAGACCGGACCCGCCCAACGCGGCGACACATCTACCCTAGAGGCGCACCTGAAGCTGCTGGAAAACCTGCCCCAGTACCAGGAACTCTACAAAACGTTAACGACCAGCATTCAGGCGGCGGCTAAGAAAAAATAACCTCTTCTAAGGGAATCACCGCTTAATAGCGTTCCGTGGGGTTTCCTCTTGTATAGTGGCAGCTTTGATTAGGGCGACTGTATGCCTACCTTTGCACCCATAAAAGTAGCTGAGCATGAAAGTCGTTAATATTACATATAAGTTCATGGATGGCAAACCAGATGAAACGCATCTGGGCGCCGAAGGGGAGTCTGTGCTGGACGTAGCCTTGAACAATGCCATTCAACTACAGCACAACTGCGGTGGAGTATGTGGGTGCAGTACCTGCCACGTGTACGTGGAAAGCGGCATGGATGACCTTCCTGAAATCACTGACAAAGAGGAAGACTACATTGACCGCGCCGTAAACCCGCGCATCAACTCCCGCCTGGCCTGCCAGTGTGTGGTACAAGGTGGCCAGGACCTGGTCATCACCATCCCCAAGCAAGATTTCTTAGGACATTAATAGTAGTTGTTAGTGAGTAGTTACTAGTTGTTAGGGGTAAGCCTTACGGCGTAGTACCACCTACCAACCAGCAACCCACTACTGACAACTAATAACTAAACACTAGCAACTACACAGATATGAGTAATTCATATGAACCCCCCATTAAGTGGGCCGACCACGAAGACATTGCCATGGCGCTATATGAAAAATTTGGCGACGAGTTTGGCGAGAGCAAGATTTACCGCATCAGGTTCACAGACCTGCTGGAGTGGATCTTGACCCTGCCTAACTTTGAAGGCACCCGGGAGCAGGCCACCGAAGGCCATCTGGAGCAGATCCAGGCGGCCTGGGTGTACGAGTGGCGCGATAACCAATAAAAGTCTTAGAGCCGTTTTGGGCCTGTTTTCCTGAAAACAGGCCCAAAACGGCTTTTGGGTTCTTACCCTGATGATGTCATAACCATGCAAGCTCTTCCAGATTTCAAGAACATTACCACCTTTATCTTTGATGTAGATGGCGTCCTGACCGACGGCACGCTGCTGGCTTTTTCTACCGGGGAGCAGGCGCGGGCCTTCAACATCAAGGACGGCTATGCCATTAAGCATGCGTTAAAGCAAGGGTACCGCGTGGCCATCATCTCCGGCCGGAATGAGGCGGGGGTACGCAAGCGGCTGGAGTCTCTGGATGTGAAAGACATTTACCTGGGCGTGGAGAACAAGCTGGATACGTTTCAGAATTACGCCTACTACTACGGCATTGACCCAGACACCGTGGTGTTTATGGGCGATGACATGCCCGACCTGGAGGTGATGCAGCATTGCGGCATCTCGGCGTGCCCCGCAGATGCGGCCATTGACATCTGTGACATCAGTCATTATGTGGCTTCCGCCGAAGGCGGGAAAGGCGCGGTGCGCGAGCTCATTGAAATGGTGATGAAATTACAAAAACGCTGGTAGGAGACAATAAAGCTTGTTTTCTATCGTTTTAAAAAATTGTAAATAAAGTTTGGTTTTTGTATAATAATCCTATATTTACAGAATCATTCATTATTTCAATTTTTAAATTTTTATGAAAACAGGAACTGTTAAATTCTTCAACGAATCCAAAGGCTACGGCTTTATCACCGAAGAAGCCACTAATGAGGATTTCTTTGTACACATCACAGGCCTCAATGGTGTCCAGATCCAGCAGCACGACAAAGTAGAGTTCGATACTAAAGAAGGTAAAAAAGGCATTAACGCGGTTAACGTGAAGAAAATCTAACACTTCTACGCGATCATACTCATTTTGTAAAGTCTTAAAAAAAGCCCCATTTCTGGGGCTTTTTTCTTGGGCGGGAATTTAAGCGTAACTTCCGTTCTCGTTTGGTAGTCCTGTGAAGAAATTCCTTTCCCTTATTCGGTTCCCTAACCTGGTGATCATGGTGCTGGCCCAGTTGCTGGTGCGCAAGTACTTGGTGTTTCCGGAGCGCACGCTGTGGCAGTCGTTGTCGTGGCCGTTTGCGGTGCTGTTGCTGGCCACGGTCTGCATAGCCGCGGCCGGCTATATCATCAATGACTACTATGACGTCAAGATTGACCGCATTAACAAGCCCGAGCGCATTGTGGTGGGCAAAAGCCTCACCCGCCGTAAGGCCATGATGATTCACCTGTACCTTTCTTCTTTGGGCGTAGTGCTGGGTGCCTTACTTGGCCTGAAGATTGGGTTGGTGCTGTTGGGCGTGGCTTTGCTGTTGTGGGGCTATTCGGCGCAGTTCAAGAAAAGGCCGTTCATTGGTAATTTCACCATTGCGCTGCTGGCGGCGGCTATAGTGCTGGTGGTGCCGTTGCAGGCAGGCCAGCCCTCCAAATCGGCGTGGGCGTACGCGGTGTTTGCGTTCCTAATCTCACTCATTAGGGAGATCATCAAAGACATGGAAGACGTGCAGGGCGATGCCTCCTTCCGGTGCAGGACCTTGCCCATTGTGCTGGGGCTGCCTAAAACCAAATGGGTGCTGTATTTTCTGGCCATGCTTTTCCTGCTGTTCACCGCTACCGTTATGTTCTACCGCCAGCAAGGCCCGCTGTTTGTGATGTACCTTTTCATTGGTGTCATGCTGCCCACCCTGGTGCTGCTTCGCCAGCTTTTCTACGCCGACCGCAAACGGGAATTTGCGCACCTGAGCTGGCTCTGCAAGGCAATTATGGTCACGGGTATTTGCTCTATGCTGGTACTGCATTAACTTCTGGAGCGCCTTTGGTGGCTAGAAGAAGGCCGGGCGTTTTTGAGGTGTTTTAGCCAAAACAGGCCCAAAACAGCCTGATTCTGTGTAACTTTGAGTATGGTGCCATTGGGTATATATAAGTGGGTAATACGGCTTTTTAGCCTGCTCCTGAGTTGCGCAGTCTACGCCCAAACGGGTGGTCTGCCACTGGGCGGGTGGCAAATTCATGTGCCCAATCACCGCGCCAAGGCCCTGGCTGAAACCCCTTCGTCGGTGTATGTGGCCACGGAAGACGGGTTTTTCAGGTATATAAAAGAAGAGAACACGCTGCAGACCTTGAGCCGCACAGATGGCTTTAGCGACGTGAACCTGAGGACCCTCAGATATGACACTGTCACTGCTACCTTGGTGGTGGCCTATGAGAACACCAACCTTGACCTGCTGCGGGACGGCAAAGTGATTAACGTATCTGATCTCTTCCGGAAGCCCCTTTCTGGCGTCAAGACCATTCACCATCTGTATACCCATAACAAGAAAGCCTATGTGGCTACGTCGTTTGGTTTGGTGGTAGTGGACCTGTTGAAAATTGAGATCAAAGATACTTATAGCAACCTCGGTCCGCAGGGCGAGCAGGTGCAGGTATTCGCCTCCACGGTCTTGAACGACAGCCTCTACATTGCCTCCAGCGCGGGCGTGATGGCCGCCAGCCTTTCAAACCCTAATCTGCTAGACTTCAGGAGCTGGCGCCGATTTGGTATGGCCCAAGGCTTGCCGGCCAACGCCGGAAACGAAGCGGTGAAAACCATTACGGCTTTTCAGGGGAGTGTGTACGCGGGAGTGAATGGCGCAGGGGTATACCGGTTCACCGGCTCTGCCTGGACCAAAGCGCCTTTCTCCACCTCAGATAACCAGTTCCAGTCCATAGAGACGGATGGCAAAAGACTGGTAACAGCTAGCCAAAAAGAGGTGCTGGAGATAAATGCTAACGTGCAGGCTTCCCTTAAAACCGATCCGCTGTTACAGAATTTACGCATGGCCCTTCCGGCCAGGGGCGGAGGGATCTGGGCGGCCAGCTATGAGAAAGGTTTGGTACGCGTTACGGCTGCCGGTTCCCAGGCATTCGTGCCCAACGGACCAGCCTCTGCAGATGCCTTTGCCGTATACGCCGAGCCGCAGGGTTTTACGGTGTTGGGCGGCGGCTACACCCAGTCGTATTTGCAGCGGGAGTCTGATGCCGGTTTCTACCAGTACCAGAACGGGCAATGGACCAGCTATAACCGCTTCAGCCGTGGGCCTTTTCCCGGCAATGCCAGAGACTTTGTTATGGCCATCCGGAATCCGGTGACCGGCAAATTCTACCTGGCCAGCTACGGGGCCGGGCTGCTGGAGTGGAACGGGCCGGAGCAGATCACCTTGTTCAACAATGCGAACAGCCCTTTGTTGAGTGCCATTGGCCCCGCAGACCGGGACTTTGTCAGGATCACAGGCCTGGCCTATGACCTGGAGGGAAACCTTTGGGTGGTGAACCGGAACCAGATGCCCAACGCTCCGGGCATTTTCCAACTCCGGCCAGACAATACCTGGAAAGCCCACCCTCTGCCTGGGTTTAGCCTGGGGAGTAGCTTAGACAAGATTCTGGTAGACGACCAAGGTTACAAATGGGTAACGGTGAGCACTAATGCCCCTTCGGCGGGCTTGGTGGTGTATGATGATGTGACGGGCAAATACGCTTATCTGGGCGGGGCCGGACAGGGTGGCTTGCCCGGGAACCAGGTGTTTGACCTGGCCCTGGACCAGCAAGGCGAGATCTGGGCCGGGACCAACAGTGGGGTGGCGGTTTTCACCAGTTCCTCAGATATTTTCACTGCTTCCTACGCGGGCGCCTACCTGCCTGTGTATGAACGGCGGCCTTTGTTGCAGGGTCAGGTGGTCAGGAGCATTGCCGTAGACGCCGGTAACCGCAAATGGATGGGCACCGATACTGGCCTGTGGCTTTTCAATGAAACCGGCGAAGAACTCATTTACCATTTCAATACCAAGAACAGCCCCTTGCCCTCAGACAAGATCAGGGATATTTCCATTAACCACGCCACCGGCGAAGTACTGATTGGCACCGAGGGCGGCATTGCTGTTTTTAGGGGCACTGCCACGCGAACAGAAACCGTGAACAAGAACTGCCTCCAGGTTTTCCCTAACCCGGTGCGGGCCGGCTTTACGGGCCTGATCAGTATTTCGGGGGTACCCAACAATGGCTGGGTGAAGATTACGGACACCGCCGGGTTTCTGGTAAGCGAGGGAAAGGCGGCCGGGGGAACCTATGCCTGGAACGGGCAGGACTACAACGGCCGCAAAGCCAGGCCGGGCGTGTACCTGGTCATGGCCTCCTCTGCAGACGGTTCCCAGACCTGTATGACCAAAATTGCCATCCAATAGCAGGAACCCTGAACGTATCCTGGGCAGGGGTGCCTTGCGTATGAGAAAAGCAGAAAGCAACTAAACCTATGCTGGTAAAAACCCGAGGGATTGTCCTGAACTTTATAAAATTCAGGGAGTCTTCCATTATTGTGCGCATTTACACCGAGGAGCTGGGGCTGCAGAGCTACATTGTGAACAGCGTTAGAAAAAAGGGGAGTGCCTCGCGCATTGCCCTGTTCCAGCCGTTCACGCTCCTGGACATGGTGGTATACCCCGGCAAAGGCGGTCTCACACGCATTTCTGAGTACAAGTGCAGCCATCAGTTCTCCACTATTCCTTATGATATAAGAAAGAGCAGCATTACTCTGTTTCTATCTGAGATTGTGGCCCGCACCGTGAAGGAAGAGGAGGAGAACCGGCCACTGTTTGAATTCCTGCACCATGCCATACAGGCATTTGACCAGATGGAAACCGGTTTTGAGAATTTCCACCTGGCGTTTCTGGTGCACCTGGCGGGGTATCTGGGCTTTGGTATTTCCTCAGCGGAGGATGTGATCAGTCAGGTGGCGTTTGAGACGGGCGGCTCGGCGATGCTGGGTAACAGCCTCATGCAACTGCAGCGCCTGGAGCCGTACCTGCAAGAGCTCTTGCGCGAATCTGAAGGAGCCCGCCTCCCCAACGGAAGGGTGCGGCGCGAGCTGCTGCAACTCTTGGTGCGGTACTTTCAACTACACGTAGACAACCTGGGCGAGATCAAGTCCTTGCCCGTGCTCACAGAGGTGCTGAGTGAGTGAGTGGCGTTTTAGGGCTATTTATGGGAAAACAGGCTTAAAACGGCCGGGGAGTGCCTACGGCTTAAACTTGAAAAATCTAGGGTTACCCGCTAAAAAGAAAAGGCCTCCTGTAGCAGGAGGCCTTTTCTTTTTATATCCAGGGAAAGAGGTCTAGTTGAAATCAATCAAATGGATGTCAAACATGATGGGAACGTTAGGTTGAATATTGCCTGACCCGGTTCTTCCGTACGCCAGATGCGAAGGAATCAGCAACAAAGCTTTCTCGCCTTTCCGCATAAGGGGAATACCTTCTTCCCAGCCCAGTATCACACGTCTCTGCCCAAGAGTGAACTTGAACGTCTGCGCCCGGTCATAGGAAGAGTCAAACTTATAGCTCTCCAGAACGGTTTTGCCCACGTAATTCACTTCTACCGTTTGGCCAGCCACTGGCTTGGCGCCCGTGCCCTCTTCTCTCTTTACATAGTAAAGGCCGGTAGAGGTACGCGTGTAGTCCGTGATTTTGTTGACCTCCAGGTACTGTTTGATCACATCATCTTCCCACTTGGCTTGGGCCACGGCATCAAAGGGATCTTCGTATCCGTCTTTGCAAGAGCCTAACGCCACTACACAGCACAGCGCCAGCATCCAATGCCACAGCCCTGCCTTTTTCACAAACTTTTGCATAGGAGGCTTCCCTTTTAAATTATTGACCCGGGCCAGCTGGACCACCTGGACCCATAGGTCCGCCGGCAGGAGCTGCTGGGGCATCTTTGATGTCTACCAATTCCACGTCGAAACGCAGGATTGAGTTAGCCGGTAACTCGGCGCCACGGGCCATAGAGCCGTAGCCAAGCGGAGAAGGAATCAACAAAGTACCTTTGGCGCCTTTGTTGAATTGCTTAATGCCTTCTTCCCAGCCTTTGATCACCTGGCCTTGGCCTAACGGGAATTCAATAGGGTTACCACCGTTAGACTTCTCAGAAGAGTCAAACTCTTTGCCGTTCAACAGGGTGCCTTTGTATTTCACGCTCACTACTTTGCCGTCTGTGGCGTTAGGACCGGTACCTGGCTGTGTGATAACGTAGTACACGCCAGCAGGAGTTTTCTGCACTTGCAGGTTCTCTTTCTTCACGTACTCCTGAATTTTCTTGTCATCCAGAGGACCTTGTTTGGCGGCGCGGGCTTCCATTTCTTTCTGCTGACGCTCCATCATCTTAGGGTAATCGGCCATGGCCTCTTGCTCTGTCTGCAGGTTAATGGCTTTCACGAAAAAGGTTAAGAAGCTGCCTTTCTGGATGAACGGAGGAAGCGGGCTCTTGAAGGTTTTAGCGAACAAAGTGTCTGCGTTGATTCTGAACACGGCGCTATCACCTTTGTCCAGCATCAGGAACGCTTCTTCAATGCTGCCTTTGTTAGGCGACTCTACCATTTTGATCTGGATAGGCATGGCATTGTCTTTGGTGCTGAACAACAAAGAGTCTTTGCTGTTACGGTACTCCATTTCAAAGCTCATTACCTTGTCTAACTTGGCTTTGTGGGCGGCAGAGTCAACTTTGGCGTCTTTGATCTCATATTTGCCGTCTTTGTTCTGGGTGTACAGTTTGTACTCCAACCCAGAAGGGGCTTTCACGAATTCATCTTTGCCCAGGTTT
This sequence comes from Rufibacter radiotolerans, assembly GCF_001078055.1. Lineage (NCBI taxonomy): Bacteria > Pseudomonadati > Bacteroidota > Cytophagia > Cytophagales > Hymenobacteraceae > Rufibacter > Rufibacter radiotolerans. Next base: position 146,646 of record NZ_CP010777.1, read on the forward strand.
TTGCAAGAGAAAGAGAACACAGCTACTGCTACAGCAGGTAGCAGGTAAAGGGATTTTTTAAACATTGTTCTTAGGTTAAATAATGCGTCTTAAAGGGTTTAGTTTACTAGTTGTTCCGCGTAGAGCGGTAATAGACTCACAAAATGGTTAACAGTTTCGTTCAGGGGCTGGTAAGAAATACCGCCGGCCGCATTTTTATGGCCCCCCCCGCTAAAATGGGCCCGCGCGAACTCATTCACCGAAATATCACCCACCGACCGGAACGAGATCTTGACCGCCTCCGGACGGTCTATGAACAGGGCGGCAAACCGTACCCCTTCAATGGAGAGGGCAAAATTCACCAAGCCTTCGGTGTCACCGGTCTGGGAGTTGTATTGTTTGAGTTCATCTGAGGTAACGGCAATAAAGGCCGTGTTGTACTCGCGCACCACCGTAAGCTTGTCTTTGAGCACGTAGCCCAAAAACCGCAGGCGGGTCTCTGAGTAGCTGTCATAGATGTTGCGGTGCACTTTGCAGATGTCTATGCCGGTCTGCAGGAGGTCGGCAATGATCATGTGCACGTTGCGGGTGGTGCTGGCATGCCTGAAAGAGCCGGTGTCTGTGACAATGCCGGCGTACAGGCACTCGCCTATGTTCACGTCAATGAGGGCCTCGTCGCCCAGGTCTCTGATGACCTCAAACACCAGTTCGGCGGTGGCCGCGGCAGAGGTGTTTGAGAACATGATGTCTGCGAAGTGATCTGGCTGCAGGTGGTGGTCTATCAACACCTTAACCCCTTTGGCCGCCTCTATGTACTTGCCCAGTTCATTGATCCTGCCCAGGTGGTTAAAGTCCAGGCAGAAAATAACCTCGGCATCCTGAATAATCTGCTGGGCCAGGGCGTCTGTAGAAGGGCTGTAGATCAACACCCGGTCATTGCCGCTCATCCAGTTCAGGAAAGAGGGGTAATCTGAGGGGGTGATCACCTGTACATGGTGCCCTTTTTTAAGTAGGTAGCCTGCCAGACCTAAAGAAGAACCCAGGGCATCCGCATCTGGTTTATGATGCGTTGTGATCATGATCTTCTTGGGAGTCTGCAAGAGCTCCTTTAGCGCGTTGATTTGCTGCATTGTACACTCACGGTCCGCCTGAAAAAAAGCGGATATAAGGTGCAAAATTCTAAAGAATTCAGCTACAAACCAAATTAATTAACCCCGCCTGAAAAGGCCTTGGGTAATTTTGTCGGTTTACATGGGTTTTGCCCTAAAGTATGTTAATTTTGCACGCTCAAATACTATTTAAACCGAAAACGAAAAAGACAATGGCTGGAAACGTAACGTTCACCATGATTAAACCAGATGCCGTACTGGATAACCACATTGGCGGTATCACTAAAATGATGGAAGATGCTGGCTTTAGAGTAGTAGCCATGAAAAAAACGCGTCTGACTGAGGAGCGTGCCGGTAAATTCTACGAGGTGCACAAAGAGCGTCCATTCTACGGTGACTTGGTGAAATACATGAGCTCTGGCCCAATTGTAGCCATGATCCTGGAGAAAGACAACGCCGTTCTTGACTTCCGTACACTTATTGGCGCCACCAACCCGGCCCAGGCCGAGAACGGAACCATCCGGAAGCAATATGCCAAATCTGTAGAGGCTAACGCCGTGCACGGTTCAGACTCTGATGAGAACGCCCAGATTGAAGGCGATTTCTTCTTCTCAGCTGACGAGCGTTTCTAAGCTCTTTTTGAGGAATAAAGGCAAAACCGCCCGGCTGCACAGCCGGGCGGTTTTTTTGTGGCTACTGTTTTGAGGTTAAGTAGACACCAGATTTCTCATCTTCTTTTTGGCTTTTTAGCTGCCCAAGTATTCTTACCTACCTAACCTTTAAATGAATAGTTTTCCTTATTATTAGTAAAGTTTGTCTGTGAAAAGGCCATCCTGGGCGGACACTACAGAGTTATAAAAAGTAAAGTGAAATGTAAATATGAAACTAAGATTACTTCCTTTGCTTTGGCTCATTCTGGTTTGTTGCACCAAAGGAGTGGGGCAGAGGCCACCTAATGAAAGCTCTTATAAAGAGTTAGCTTCAGGCGGATCTACGAAAGTAAAAATAGCCCGCACCTATACCAGTGAACCTGGCATTCTTAAGATGCAGCCTTTCGTGTTAACCCAAGAACTTTCTTTTGATGAAAATGAAAGACTAATTAGTGAAAAAACCTTTACGTACTCTGAGACAGTGTTTGGGGTGGATACCTCCATGGTTATGCAGGAATTATTCTACGGGGAAGGAAAGCATCAGCTTTCTTTTATGAAAAAGACCTTTATCAATGTTTTAAATAAAGAAAGACATAAAAAGGAGATAGGGTATGAATATACCCCAGATGGAAAAGTTGCAAGGGTTCTGTTCTACCAACCAGACGGGACTATACAAGAATGGGAGACGGAGGAGGAGGCTCTCCTTGCAAGCCTGAAACAAGCAAGGGGGCAAAGCGTTGCCTCTGGTTTAGACAATAAAAGTATATCGGCCAATAGCATCAGTAGAAGTGATTGGGTTTACAGAGACAGAAGAAACAGTGGCCCTGCCAGAAGACCAGTAGTTGACCAAGCAACCCCAATGGCAACCACCATCCAACATGAAAGCATCGCGAATGGCTATATAACGCGAGAAGTTTCCAGCACAGGTAAAGTGGTGTCTGAACAAAGAGTGTTATTAAATGAGAAAAAGCAGGTGTCACATGTTATCACCTCGCATCATGACCTGAAGGGCAAGGCAACGACCGTGTCTATTACTAATCATGTTTATGACGCGGCTGGCCGGGAAATTGAACAAACCGTGTTAGACAAGGCCGGGAAATTAAATGTGAAATATGCGCATACATATGACGATCAAGGCCTCTTGATAGAAAGTTATTGGACAGGTAGAAAGGGGAAGGTGCTCAAAAGGATGAGGTATTCCTATGAGTTCTTTTAACCTGCATCAGTGAAAACAGAAAGCAAGTTCAAAAAGAGCAGCGCTTATTGCATCTTTTCGTTTTAAGCCTGTTTTGCTAAAAACATGCTTAAAACAGATTTAGTTGGGCCTTACCAAGGTACTGCCTTGGTCTAGGTTTAACGGGTTTCCTGCGGCCCCCCAGAACGGTCAAAGGCCATCATGAGAATATAGCCGGTCATGGCTCCCACCGCGGTGCCTAGAATCACCACCGAGCCTAATACCATGAGTAGGGGCAGCCGTACGCCAAAGTAGTCCTGGTTTTGGAGGACCCCGGCATAGTCAGGGTTAAGGAAGAGCGAGTGCAAAAGAATAAAAGCCGCATAAACCGCTGAGCCTAGCAGGCCCACCAAAAAGCCAATGGCCAGCCCGGGCAGGTAAGGGGTCTCCTTGTGGCGGGCATCATAGCTTCGTTTAAGGGTGCCAATGGCCAGCACCACGGCTATAAGAATGAAGATATTGCTGCCAAACCGAACCACCTCGCTGTCTTGCAGGCCCAGAAGGTTAATTACCAAAAAGTAGACGATCATCGCTACCGCGGAAAGGATGCCGTAACGGACACCTATGCTTTGGATGGAGGTAGTTGCCATAGATTTGATAGTTGGTTTGAATATGTAACAAAGCATCTGAATTAAGGTTTTCCTGCGGGGGGAAGGAAAATCAGACAGTAATTCATACGAAAAGAATTCAAATTCAGCCGTGGGACTTGGGGAAAGACAGCGGTCCTGGACAGAGTCTGTTGATGCGGAGTTCACGGTTGAAAGGGGGGGCTACCGGAACCTAAGTTAATAAGGTAAGGGCTTACCTAGCGTGAAACGAAGGGCAACTGTAAAGGGGGCGGTTTCTAGTTTTGGCTCGTTTTCAGGAAAATAGGCCCTAAACGGGTAGAGAAATTTTTTATCTTTGAGTTATATGCCTCAGTCCCCATTCCTGCGTCTTTTCGTGGCCTGCTTGTTCCTGCTGTCAATGGCAGGTACCATAGTGCAGGCCCAGCAAGGTACTGCGCCCCATGTGGTGTCGGTGACCATGTTCTATGACCAGAATAACGTGATCACCACGAAGCCCAAGGCGGCTTATATACGGGTGGCTTCCTTAGATACCGTGGCTTTGGTATTTAAGGGCATTGTCACGGACTACTATGACAACGGCCAGCCATACCGGCAGCTGAACTATGAGGCTACCGGCAAGGAAGGGGCGTTCCAGCTATTTCATCCGGGCAAAAAGCTAGAGGTGCAAGGGGTTTTCCTGGCCAACCAACCGGTAGGCCAATGGAAGTTCTATTACCCAGACAGCAAACCCATGCAGACGGTAGAATTCCTGCCTGACCAGGATTACAAAGTGCTGAAGTACTATAATTTTCTGGGGCAGCAGCTGGTAAAAGACGGCACGGGCCAGTGGGAGACCACCAGCAAGATTAAAGCTGGTGATATCTTCATGAACCTGCACCTGGAAGGCCAGTGGAAAAACGGCGTGAAGACCGGGCAGTGGGTGTTCCTGAAGACCGATGGCAAAAAGGTGTACGCCGAGGACTTTGAGAATGGGGTGTTCAAAAAGGGAATGCTGTACGGGCCCGGAGGGAAAACCGTCATCCAAACCTATACCGACCAGGAAAGCGAGAAATGGCCCTTCCTGATTGCCTTAACTGAGTTGGAGAAGCTGAATTTTGACGTGGCTGCTTTTGGTAGTAAAGAGCGGGCCATGCGCTATATCCTCAGGAAAGAACATTTACTGCCCCTGGATACCATCCGCGTGGCGGTTGCGCCCAAACCAGAAAAGGAACCGGTGTTTCCTGGTGGGCAGGCCGCCTTGATGCGGTACCTGTCCTCTAGTTTCAGGATGCCTAGAGAAGACGCCGCCAAACGGATAGACGGAGCCGTGGTGGTGTCCTTTATAGTAGGCATAGACGGGAAGCTGTCTGATATTAAGATTGTACGCTCCCTCACCCCCGCCATAGACAAAGAAGTGATGCGGGTAGTCAGGCAAAGCGCTGGCTGGAAACCGGCTTTGCTCAACGGGGAACCGGTTCCCTACACCATCACCCTTCCTTACCGAATAAGGGCTATGTGATGATAGGTACTATCTTTGCCATTTCGTTACCCATTCTTATGCTTCGATTTTTCTATAGTTTCTTCCTCCTGCTGCTTCCGTTTGTTACCCTGGGGCAGCAGCAATCCCTATCTGCGTACCAGCAGGAAATTGCCCGGCACCGCGCGCAGGAAGACAGCGTGTTCAAGCACTCTGAGAAATCTCCGCTCACCCCTGAAGATAAAGCCATCTTTGTTGGTCTGGCGTATTTCCCGGTGCAGGAGGTTTATAAGGTGAAAGCCCGGTTTGTACGCACCGCCCAGGAAGGGATATTTAAAATGCCCACCACAGGTACCCGCACCCCGGAGTATGTGAAATATGGCGAACTGCATTTTGCGTTCCAGGGCCAGCCGCTGCGCCTGAACGTGTACCAGAACCAGGAACTCATGAAACAGGTGCAGTACTCCAACTACCTGTTCATCCCGTTCACAGACGCCACCACCGGCCACGAAACCTACGCCACCGGCCGCTACCTGGACTTTTCTATTCCTGTGATGGGGCAGGATAGCGTCTGGGTAGATTTCAATAAAGCCTATAACCCGTCCTGCGCCTATTCAGCTGGCTATTCCTGTCCCATCCCGCCTAAGGAGAACAAGCTGCCTGTGCGGGTTGAGGCGGGGGTGAAGAATTATGAGAAACCTTTTGTGGTAGGTGTTATACGCACAGCCAATGAAACCCTGCCAGAGTATCCGGGGGGAATGGCTGCTTTGTATAAGTACTTGGCCAGTCAGTTCAGAATGCCGACCCAGGCTATCAAAAACAAAATAAGCGGAACCGTATTAGTTGAGTTTACTATCAAGAAAGACGGCTCTTTGGAAGATTTTGAAGTGCTTAAATCTTTGGATCCTGAAGTAGACCGGGAGCTCATCAGGATTTTAAAACGCATGCCTTACTGGATACCGTCCAGGCAAGATGGAAAAAGAGTCAACTTCAGATACAGGATGCCTTATACAGTTGTCGTGAAGTAAAAGGCGTCATATTCGGTGCGTTCCAATCCATCCTAAATGGGTAAGCAGTTACGGGAGAAGCATCCGTTTTTGGCTTTTTTTGGTGAAAACAGGCCAAAAATGGATGCTTCTTTATACTTCGACTTCGTCCTCAGGATGCTCGCCGAAAACGCGCAATACCCAACGGGGCAGGAAGAACGAGCCTAGAATCAAGTACAGATAATACGTCACCACGCGGTAGAGCAGGACAATCACCGTGGTGAACCGACCCAGGAACTGCCCGAAGAAGGTAGGGAAGGCCACCTCGGCAATACCAGCCCCGCCCGGCGTCACGGCTACCAATAACACAATCTTGTAGATCATGTTGCGGGAGAAGATGAGCACGTGGTCATGGAAAGAGATATCTGTAAAGGCGGCAATGAGGCAGTTGATAACAAAGTAGCGGGCCGTCCAGACAAAGGCCGTGCTGAGGGCGGCATTGGCCCAGTAGCCAAACGTGCTGCCTTTCAGTTGCTGCGACGCCCACACCAATTCATTTCCGTTTTTATAGGCCCCAGCCCTGAACCGGCGGGTCAACCTGAAAGAGGTGGCCCGCAGAAACAGGCGCTTTACCGCGGTAGGGTTGATCAAAAGGCCATAGGCCATGATAAAGGCATACAGGGCAATCAGGACGTAGCTGATAACAAAGGCAATCTCCAAGCTTTGCGTCACCGAGAACTCCATGGCCGATACCTGCGGGAAGATATCGCCGGCGGTGATCAAAAACACCAGGGGCACGGCCACAATAAAGTAGAGGTTATCCAGCATGGCCGTCACCATCACGTAGGCCAGAGACTTGCCCAGACTGATTCCTTCCTTGTTCAGAATAAAGGCCGCCACGGTAGAACCGCCCACCACAGAGGGCATCACGCAGGAAGCAAACTCCCAAAGCATGATCACGTCTACGCTCTTGCGCCAGCTCAGGAATTTCTCCGTGACGTAGCGTATGCGGTAGATATATCCAAAATCGCGCACCACCAGCACCAAAAACGTCATGAACAACCAGAACGGCTTGGCGTTGTAGAGCGGCGTGAGATCCATCTCGGCGCTGTCTCTGTAAAACATGTACCCAATCACGCCCAGGCCAATCACCACCGGAATGAGAATGCGTTGCGGGGTGAAGTAGGAAAGCAGTTTCTTACGATTCAGATCCATGGTCAGGGGCGGTCAAATGCTGGGTGTCAGAATACGGCACAATGCGGAAATTATTGAACCCATCGGCAATCTCCAGGCCAATCTCGTTGAGCTGGAGCAAGTCTAAAATGGCCAGAAAGTTGAAAATGAGGCCTATTTTGTCTGGAAACGCATCTATCAGATCTGAGAACTGCACGGTGCCCTGGGCGCTCACGCGGTGCTTGATGTAGTTGCGTTGCTGGTCAATGGTGTAAGGGTACGTGTAAACCGTGTGTTTGGGTCGGTTCTGCTCGTCCTCGTAGCGTTGCATGGCCTTATGGAAAGACTGCATGAGGTGGTAGAGGTTGAGGTCTTTGAGCTCGTACTCAAGTTGATGCAGGGCGGCAATCTTACTCAGTTCGGTATCTGTGTTGCCGCGCTGCTCCTGTTGCAGGCGCACGTCTTCCAACAGACTCAGGTCACCCAGCACCTCTTTGTAGCGCTTGTATTCCAGCAAATGCTGCACCAGTTCCTGGCGCGGGTCAATCTCGTTCCCCTCGGCGTCTTTCTCAAAACGGGGCAGCAGCATCTTGGCCTTAATGCGCATGAGCGTGGCGGCGGTGAGAATAAACTCGCTGGCCACTTCCATGTTCATGGTCTCGAGTTGCCGTATGTAGCCCACAAAGTCATTGGTGATCTGGAAGATGGGAATATCATGGATATCCAGCTCGTCGCGCTCAATAAAGAAGAGCAACAGATCAAACGGGCCTTCAAACAGTGATAACTTAATCTCGAAACTCACGGGCAGCGGTACGGCAATGGTTATGTTTCAAAATTACGCATAAGAAATGCCAACCGCCAACGTTTACACCGGAAGAACCTGTTTTTGAGCCGTTTTCTGGAAAACAGCCGTAAAACAGGGAAAGAAGCGGCATTCATGCCGAACTTTTGGCCCCGAACCGGCAAACAATTTAGAATCAGAAAAAATCAGTAATTTTACCTTTTGTTTGGGTGCAATACGTATAGTTAAACTTTTAGCGGAATACCCTGTTGCATTCATATCCACCTCACACGCACACCTATGATGATTGAACCCGGAGAACTGCTGGCCCAGATCAACTCGCCCGCCGATTTGCGCCAACTGCCTGAAGACCAGTTGCTGCAGGTGTGCCAGGAGTTGCGGCAATTCATTATTGACAACGTGTCAATTTACGGGGGGCACTTCGGGGCCAGCCTGGGCGTGGTGGAGATGACCGTGGCCCTGCATTACGTGTTCAACACCCCCTATGACCAACTGGTCTGGGACGTGGGGCACCAGGCCTACGGGCACAAGATCCTGACCGGCCGGCGCGACCAGTTCCACACCAACCGCAAGCTCAACGGTATCTCGGGTTTCCCTAAAAGAAAAGAAAGCGAGTATGACGCCTTTGGCGTAGGGCACTCCAGTACGTCTATCTCGGCGGCGCTGGGCATGGCCGTGGCCTCGCAGATCAAGAAAGAATATGACCGCCACCACATTGCCGTGATCGGGGATGGATCCATGACCGCGGGCATGGCCTTTGAGGCCCTGAACCACGGCGGCGCCACCGATGCCGACCTGCTGGTGGTCTTGAACGACAACTGCATGAGCATTGACCCCAACGTGGGCGCGCTCAAAGAATATTTAACCGACATTACTACCTCCCGCACCTACAACAAGGTGCGCGACGAGCTCTGGAACATCCTGGGTAAGATCAGTAAGTTCGGCCCTAACGCCCAGCAGATTGCCTCTAAGGTGGAAAGCGGCATCAAAGCCACGCTGCTCAAGCAAAGCAACCTGTTTGAAAGCCTCAAGTTCCGCTATTTCGGGCCCATTGACGGCCATGATGTGAATCATCTGGCCAGTGTGTTGCAGGACCTGAAGAAGATCCCGGGCCCTAAGATTCTGCACTGCGTCACCGTGAAAGGCAAAGGCTACGCCCTGGCTGAAAAAGAGCAGACCAAATGGCACGCGCCCGGCCTGTTTGACAAACTCACCGGTGAAATCTACAAAGTACACCACACCACCCCTCAGCCCCCCAAATACCAGGATGTCTTCGGGCATACCCTGCTGGAGATGGCCGAGGAGAACGAGAAAATCATGGGCGTAACCCCGGCCATGCCGAGCGGGTCTTCCATGAACATCATGATGGCCGCCATGCCAGACCGCGCGCTGGACGTGGGCATTGCCGAGCAGCACGCCGTTACGTTCTCTGCTGGCCTTGCCACGCAGGGCTTGGTTCCGTTCTGTAATATCTACTCCAGTTTCATGCAACGCGGGTATGACCAGGTGGTGCATGATGTCTGCTTGCAGAACCTGCACGTGGTTTTCTGCCTGGACCGCGCCGGTTTTGCCGGGGCCGATGGCCAGACTCACCACGGTTCCTATGACATTGCCTTTATGCGTTGCCTGCCCAACATGGTGGTGGCTTCGCCGATGAACGAGCAGGAGCTGCGTAACCTCATGTACACCGCCAGTTTAGATGGCGGCGGGCCTTTTACCATTCGGTACCCGCGCGGTGAAGGCGTGATGCCCGAGTGGCGCACCCCCCTTGAACGACTGGAAATCGGCAAAGGCCGCACCATTCAGGAAGGCGAGGAAGTAGCAATTCTAACATTTGGCCACATAGGAAACTATGCTGTGGATGTTTGCAAGAACCTGCGGCTAGACGGGCTCCGTCCGGGTCACTATGACATGCGCTACGCCAAGCCGCTGGATGAAAAGCTGCTGCACCACATTTTCAAGACCTATGACAAAGTAGTGACCGTGGAAGACGGCTGCCTGCAAGGCGGCTTCGGGAGCGCCATCCTGGAGTTCATGGCCGACCACCACTACCACGCGCAGGTGAGACGCCTGGGTATCCCGGACACCATTGTGGAACACGGCACCCAGATGGAACTGCACCGCCTCTGCGGCTTTGACCCAGACGGCATTGAGCGCACCGTACGCGAACTCATGGAAGTGCACGTACGGGTGTAACTTTTCCATAAGAAATATAAGTGAGCAGCCCTCACAGGTTTTCAACACCTGTGAGGGCTTTTCGTTTTAAGCCCATTTTCCGTAAAACAGGCTAAAAACAGCTTTTACAGCGTTTAATTCAAAAGTAACCTGAGTAGCCTTCTATGGCGCAGATTTACCTCCGTGACTTACTTATTAGTCAATCCCCATGGCTACAGGTTCCCGACTCTCCGCATGCGGATTACAAATCCGCTTACCAAAAGTTCGGGATTGCAAATCCCGAACAGCGAATAAAGTAGTTTTCAGGGAAATGGGCAAGAAACGGCTTCCTCCTGCGTTAGCCTTATGAGAACAGGAAGATCCGCTGTAGCGGCGAGTGCGCTGATAATTGCCTCGCTCTGAAACAAATTGACTACCTTCCAGCAAAAGAACGCTTCCGCTCATGCCTGCACCAACCTTACCCCTGAAAGAGAAAATCAAGATATACCTTGGGTGTTTCCTGCTCACGCTGGCCATTTATACTGTGATAGACATGTACGTGCCAATGAAAAAGCTGTGGGCCGGAGAGGTGATGTCTTTTCAGGAGTTGGTGACGCACATTCAATGGCATAAGAAGGCGCCTTTCATAGCCCTTATCACCTTTTTGATGGGGAGAAGCACCATAAAGAAAAGAACCAAGGCCCTAACTGAAGGCCCGGCGAGAGAGCATGAAGCGGTGGCGCAGTAGCGTCCAGCAGCGAAAGTGCCTTGGCTGTTTTGGGCCTGTTTTGCGTAAAACAGGTCATAATCAACCCATACCATGACCAATCCATCCCTTTCCTATACCCAGACCGGCTCTGGCCCTGCCCTTGTTTTTCTACACGGTTTCTGTGAAAGCAAAGACCTCTGGACCGACTTCACCAAACCCCTCGGTCACGAGTTCCGCGTTATCTGCTTAGACCTGCCCGGCCACGGCGAAAGCCCCGTGCCCCAGGATTTTTCCATGGAAAGCCAGGCCCGGCACGTGCATGAAACGCTCAAAAAGCTTGACATTGACAGCTGTCTGTTGGTAGGTCATTCCATGGGCGGCTACGTGGCGCTGGCTTTTGCCCAGGCGTTCCCGGAGATGATCTACGGCCTGTGCCTATTCCACTCCAGCGCCTTGCCAGACAGCCAGGAGAAAAAGGAAAGCCGGAACAAAACCATTGAGTTTGTGGAGAAGAACGGGGTGCAGAAACTCATGGACACGCTCATTGCCCCGTTGTTTGCTGAGAGCAACCAGAAAAGCTGTAAGGAAGCCATCAAGAAAATGCAGGACATCGGAAAAGCCACTAAGGAAGCTACCGTAGTGGGCTGCTTGCAGGCCATGCGCGACCGCCAGGATAGAACCGCGGTACTGCAGAAATCTCAGGTGCCGGTTCTGTTCATCGCCGGGAAAGAAGACCCGGCCGTGCCCCTGGAGGCTACCCTGCAGCAGTGCCACCTGCCCGAAGATAGCACCGTTCATTTCCTGGGCCACGTAGGCCACATGGGTATGTTTGAACGAACCACGCTAACCCGTGCTGCCTTGGTGCAATTCGCGGAGAGCTTATCGCCGGCCAACACGCAGAAATACCGGAGCACCAATTCTTTCTAAGGTAAGTAGCCACATTGCGTATAAAGTTGAAACCCGTTTCGGGGCTGTTTTTCATAAAACAGCCCCGAAACGGGTTTTCTTTTGCCCGGCCGCAGGTTTTAGGCTAGCCAGCTGTGACAAAACCGAACGGCTGTTTCGTTAACTCATGAATTTCCTCTATTTTCAAGGCTAGAGTTAACCTGTTCCCAACCTTACACCAAATTACACTCACTTCTCCGTGCAATCCAGATTCCGCAAACCGTTATACCCGCTGGTGTTACTGGGGCTTTTGAGCCTTCCGGCCGTGGCCCAGAAAAAAGAAAAGCAACCAGATGCCACGTCCGCCAAAGAGCGCCTGGCGGGTTATCAACAGCGCCTGCAACTCCAGAAAAACTCTTTGGTGGGCAACCTGCCCTTCCGGAACATTGGACCCACGGTCATGAGTGGCCGCGTGGTAGACGTAGAGGTGAACCCGGCAGACCCTACCAATTTCTACGTAGCTTACGCCTCCGGCGGATTATGGCACACCACCAACAACGGCATCTCCTTTGAGCCGCTCTTCAACCGCGAGACTGTCATCACGCTGGGTGACGTGTCCGTGGACTGGAAAAACAACGTGATCTGGGCCGGCACCGGCGAAGCCAACTCCAGCCGCTCTTCCTACTCGGGCGTGGGCGTGTACCGCAGCCAGGACGGCGGCAAGACTTGGCAGTACAAAGGCCTCCCCGAAAGTCACCACATAGGCCGTATAACCATTCACCCCACAGACCCCAACACCGCCTGGGTAGCGGTCTTGGGCCACCTGTACTCACCTAACAAAGAACGGGGTATCTACAAAACCACCGACGGCGGCGCCACCTGGAAGCATGTGCTTAAAGGCGGCAACGACAATACCGGCGCCGTGGATCTGGTCATTGACCCGGCAAACCCCAACAACCTATATGCCAGCCTCTGGCACCGGGAGCGCCGCGCCTGGAATTTTGTGGAAGGCGGCAATACCTCGGGTGTCTATAAAAGCACCAACGGCGGCGAGACTTGGCAGCAGGTCACCGGCGGCACCAGCGGTTTCCCTGCGGGGGAGGGCATAGGTCGCATTGGCCTGAGTATTTTCCCGCAGAACCCCAACATCATCTACGCCAGCGTAGATAACCAGGAGCTGCGCAAAGACGTGAAACCAGCCGTGGCGGCCAGCAACAAACTGCGCAAGGAGCAGTTCAAGGACTTCACGAAGGAAGACTTCCTGAAGATGGACGATGCCGCCTTGAACACGTTCCTGGAAGAGAACAACTTCCCGCGGCAGTACACGGCCAAGACCGTGAAAGAAATGGTGAACGCCGAGAAGATACGGCCAGTGGCCTTGTCAGACTTCTTGGTAGACGCCAACTCCATGATGATTGAGACCCCCGTGACCGGGGCGCAGGTGTACCGCTCAGACGACGGCGGCAAAAGCTGGAAGAAGGCGCATGCCGGTTATATTGATGACCTGTATTACACGTATGGTTACTATTTTGGGGTAATCAGGGTGTCTCCTTTAAACCCTGACCATGTCTATATTCTGGGCGTGCCTTTGCTTAAGTCTGAAGACGCGGGCAAAACCTGGAAAGAGATTGGCGGTGACAACGTGCACTCAGACCACCAGGATCTGTGGGTAAGCCCTACCCGTCCGGGTCACCTGGTAAACGGCAACGACGGCGGCATCAACATCACCTATGATGACGGCAAGAGCTGGTTCAAAGCCAATACCCCGGCCGTGGGGCAGTTCTATTCCGTGACCGTAGACATGGCCACGCCTTACAACGTGTACGGCGGCCTGCAGGACAATGGCGTGTGGGGCGGCCCCAGCACCTATACCGCCAGCTCCTCCTGGACTGATAACGGCCGTTACCCGTACCAGCGCCTGGGCGGTGGAGACGGCATGATGGTGCAGGTAGATTACCGTGATAACAATACCGTGTACACCGGCTCGCAGTACGGCGCGTATTACCGCCTGAACAAAGCCACCGGCCAGCGCCTTTCCATCCAACCCAAGCACCAGCTGGGCGAGCGCCCGCTCCGGTTTAACTGGGAAAGCCCCATTCTGCTATCGCGCCACAACCAGGACGTGCTGTACTTTGGCTCCAACAAATTCCACCGCTCCTTGAACAAAGGCGAGAACATGGAGGCCCTGTCCGGAGACCTGACCCAAGGCGGCCGCAAGGGCGATGTGGGCTACGGCACCTTGACTACCATTGAGGAATCTCCCAAACGGTTTGGCTTGCTCTACACCGGCTCAGATGACGGGCTCATTCACGTAAGCAAAGACGGCGGCTACTCCTGGACCAAAATCTCTGACAAGCTGCCCAAAGACATGTGGATCAGCAGCCTGGCGGCCTCTTCTGAGAGCGAAGGTACCGTGTACGCCACTTTGAACGGCTACCGCTGGGATGATTTCACGCCTTACCTGTATGTGTCACAAGACTACGGCAAAACCTGGAAGCAGATTGGTAAGGACCTGCCCAAAGAGCCCTTGAACGTGGTAAAGGAAGACCCTAAGAACCCGAATTTGCTGTATGTGGGCTCAGACAACGGCCTGTATGTGTCATTTGACAAAGGGCAGACGTTCCAGGCGATGGGTGGTGATGTCCTGCCGTCGGTGGCGGTGCATGACCTGGCGATCCATCCGCGCGAGAATGACCTGGTGGTAGGTACGCACGGGCGCTCTTTATACGTTGCCAATGTGGCGCATTTGCAGCAGCTCACCGCAGACGTGCAGAAGAAGCCGGTACAGGCGTTCCAGATCAGTGCGCCGCAGTTCTCAGACCGCTGGGGCCAGAAATTCGGCGCCTGGAATGAGCCTTTCACCCCTACCTTAACGGTTCCTTATTATGTGAATGCCGCCGGCACCACCACTATTAGAATAAAAACGGACAAAGGCCAGGTACTGAAAGAGCTGAAAGACCAGAGCGAGCGCGGCCTCAACTATGTGGGCTATGACTTGACGCTAGATGCCCTGAACCTGCCTGCCTATGAGCAAGCCTTGAACGAAGGCCGCAAAACCGGAGAACCCGTGAAAGTGACCCCATCGGCCAACCAGCAGCTCTATTTGCGCCCCGGTAAGTACGTGGTGGAGATAGAGGCCAATGGCAGCAAGACCCAGCAGGAATTCCAGTTGAGAGCGCCTGAGCGCCGAGCCAGAGAATAGTTTTAAACTTCTATCAATGCAGAGTTCCCGTTTTGGGGCTGTTTTCAGAAAAACAGCCCCAAAACGGGAACTCTTGGTTTATGCGCTAGTGGTGCTTAAAAGCAGGTATTATGCGCCTATAAATCTTCCTCTTCTTCCTGAGCGGTGGTTGCTCCCGCTTCCTGGGTGCCGAAATTCTCGGTGATCAGGTGCTGGGCATCGGCTTGGGTGAGCGGTTTGGAGAGGTGGCCGTCTACGTCAGAGAAATCTTTGAGCCGGTGCAGGTCATAGAAGCTGGCCGAGGAAGACAGTACAAACAGCTTTTTCGCCTTGCGCTCGGGCGGCAGGTGCTGGTATCGGTCCAGAAAGTCAAACCCGTCCATTACCGACATTTTAATATCCACCAGAATAAGGTCCAGGGGTAGGGGAGATTCCAGGTGTTGCGGGCTGGCCAGGTATGCCAGGGCCATCTGGCCATCGGTGACCACGTCTATCTGCTGCGCCATCTCTGCTTTGGTGAAGATGCGCTTGTTCATGTAATTGGTGATATCGTCGTCGTCAATCAACAAAACACGGTGTATCTGTTCCATGGTAAAGGCGAAGCTTTTTTGGTGAAGGTATAGTATACGCAGGACTTTCTGCCTCTATCTACTTTTATTTTGAAAGAATGCTCGCCCTTGGGCGGAACGGTAAATGATACTTTAACGCGCCACCCGCAGCCTGCTTTTGCCGGGCAAAGCGCCAGACGGCAGAATCGGCCGAAACCAGAGCCTGAACGCAAGCCCTGTCCTGTGTTTTTAAAGCTTCTTTTTTAGGCTTGTCTTATGGGTTAGCGCGTAAAAAGACTTATCTTCCTGACCTTAAATGAGACCCAGGCGCAGAACGTGCCAGATTATTACAATATGATGAAAGATATAATGAGGAGAAGCAAGCTTGGCCTTCCGGCCTTAGGTTTGTGGAGTGTGGTCCTGTTAGCTGGTTGCAGCTCAGACGCAGGCAAAAATGAAACCGGTGGCGTACAGGCTGCCCCCCATCCAGAGACCGTACAGGCCCCTGATACCACCAAAGCACCCGTAGATTCCGCCAAAACAGCCACGGTAGCCCCTAAAGCAGACTCAAGCGCGGCAACTGCCCCCGCGGCCACCAAATTCGTGGTAAGAGACGAGGCCGCCCAGAAACCGGGCGCCATTCTCCCCCATAAACGCATTATTGCCTACTACGGCAACCCGCTTTCCAAGCGCATGGGTGTCCTGGGCGAGTATGCCCCATCCAAAATGCTGTCCAAACTTGACGAAGAGGTGAAAGCCTGGAACGCGGCCGACCCCAATACTCCCGCACAGCCGGCTCTGCACGTGATTGTAGTAACCGCCCAGGGCAGTCCGGGCAAAGGCGGCAAGTACCGCCTGCGCATGAGTGACCACGTCGCCGATTCTGTCATCTCCTGGGCCGCCCGGCGGAATGCCATTGTGTTCCTGGATATCCAGATTGGGCAGAGCACCGTGCAGGAAGAGATTCCAAGGCTGGAGAAATGGCTGAAATTACCGCAGGTGCACCTGGGCATTGACCCTGAGTTTGCCATGAAAAACGGCGCCATCCCGGGCCGTAGGGTAGGTACCCTGGATGCCGCTGAGATCAACTACGCCACCTCCTTCCTGAACGAGATGGCCGTAAAGTATAACCTGCCTCCAAAGATTTTGGTGATACATCGCTTTACCCAACGCATGGTCACCAACTATAAAAACATCCAGCTTAGGCCTAACGTGCAGTTTGTCATGCACATGGATGGCTGGGGTGACCGCGTCCTGAAGAAAAGTACCTATAATGACTATATTAAAAAGGAGTTTGTGCAGTACACCGGCTTCAAGCTTTTCTACCACAATGACACCAAAAAGCCCGGCTGGAAACTTTACTCCCCAGAAGGCATTCTGGCGCTGAACCCTAAGCCTTTGTATATTCAGTATCAATAACCGCTGGAAAGGATAGCTGAAAAAGTAGAAGCGGTGCCAGCTGTGATAACTTTTAGTGTATATCTACAAAGCATATAACCAAAGCCTCCTCTTGCTGTAAGAGGAGGCTTTTTTGTTAATGTCCCTTTGAGGTAATGCCTTTCTTTGCTAATAAATCAATGTGTGCCAGGGAATTCTGTTTTCTGGTGATTTCTCTCAGAAATCACCAGGAGTGGCTGTAAAAAAGACTCTCCCCTCAAGGGGGAGTCTGCGTTGAATGGAGGATGTCCCGTTTAGAGCCCAGTTTCCTGAAAACAAGTCTAAAACGCCCTTCTACGTAGCTACTTTAAACCCTCGCTTTGGCAATACTTAAGGGTCCAACCTACATCTGGATGGCATTTTAATCCTGTCATACAGGGTAAATAATCCCTGAGCGCACTATAATTTGATAAACTAGGTGTTTTGGGCCTGTTTTGGCCAAAACACCTTGAAACGATTTAGGCTTGCTCACTATTACCAAGCAAATTATAATTGGCAAGAATCTGAAAGAATTGAACGTGGCCCTATAAAACAAGAAAGGCCACCTGCAGAGGTGGCCTTTCTACTATGAAATGATTGTTGTTACACCAGTTTGTGCGCTACCAGGTACTCGGCAATCTGAACGGCGTTGGTGGCGGCTCCTTTTCTAAGGTTATCGGCTACTACCCAAATATTGATGGTGTTGGGCTGGGTTTCATCGCGTCTGATGCGGCCTACCAGTACCTCGTCTTTGCCGTGGGCATCCATCGGCATAGGATATTTCAGGTTGGCGGTGTCATCTACCACCACTACGCCAGGGGTTTCCTGCAGCAGGCGGTACACTTCTTCCAGGGTGAAGTCTTTCTCAAACTCCACGTTTACAGACTCTGAGTGGCCACCCATCACCGGAATACGCACCGCCGTAGCGGTTACTTTGATGGAGTCGTCGCCCAGGATCTTCTTGGTCTCGTTCACCATCTTCATTTCCTCCTTGGTGTAGCCGTTTTCCTCAAACACGTCAATGTGCGGGATCACGTTCAGGTCAATGGGATAAGCGTAGGCTTTCTCACCTTCTATGCCGGCGCGCTCGTTCATGAGCTGGTCCACGGCTTTCTTGCCGGTACCGGTCACAGACTGGTACGTGCTTACCACTATGCGTTTAATCTTGAGCGCTTTATGCAAATGATTCAGGGCCACGACCATCTGTATGGTAGAACAGTTGGGGTTGGCAATGATCTTGTCTTCAGGGGTCAGTTCCGGGGCGTTGATCTCCGGTACCACCAGCTTTTTGCTGGGGTCCATGCGCCAGGCCGAGGAGTTGTCTACCACGGTAGTGCCCGCGGCGGCAAACTTAGGGGCCATTTCCTTGCTCACGCTTCCGCCGGCAGAGAAAATGGCGATCTGGGGTTTCTGGGCAATGGCGTCGTCCATGCCAATGACGGTGTACTCCTTGCCCTTAAAGGTCATCTTCTGGCCTACAGACCGCTCAGAGGCTACCAATAATAATTCGTCTACCGGGAAGTTACGCTCCGCCAGGACCTTCAGCATTTCGCCACCCACTAGGCCGGTGGCGCCTACTACAGCTACTTTCATGTAAGGGTGTGTAAATTGATTTAAAAATTCCGAAGGAAGAACAGTAAAAGATGGCTTCCTCTAGAGATAAAAGCTAGTTGCGTTTTGGGCTTGTTTTCTGGAAATCAGGCGCAAAACGCTCATAGCCAGCCGCAAAATACGCCAACTTTTCCAGATAATTAAAGTACAGGTTCAAGATGCGGCAATTCTTTCTGGTAATTCTACTCTGGCAGGTGGCTTTTTGTGGGGCCAGGGCCCAACTTCAGGAGTCGTTCTCAGACGGTGACTTCACTCAGAACCCCACCTGGGTAGGGGACGCAGACTATTTCCAGGTCAATGCCGCCCGCCAGTTGCAAAGCCGCGGGCCTGCCGTAACCGGCACTACCATCCATTTAGCTACCGCCAACACTTTGGCCGTCGGAACCCAGTGGGAGTTCTACGCCCAATTGGCCTTCGCCACCTCCTCAGGTAATTACGCCGAAGTGCACCTAACGGCAGACGCCCCTGACCTGAAAGGCGCCCTGCGCGGCTACTTTGTGCGCATGGGTGGCACCGAAGACGAAGTAAGTCTCTACCGAAAAGACGGCACCACCGCTACCCGCATCATCAACGGGCCCGACAAAACCATCGCCGCCTCTGACAATAAACTATGGGTACGGGTGACCCGCACCGCCACCTTTGACTGGATTCTGGAGATAGACGTGACCGGCACCCGGCAGAATTACATAAGCATTGGCACGGTGCAGGAGGCGCGCTATACCACTTCTGCCTTTGCGGGTGTGTTGTTCCGGTACTCCCAAGCCAATGCCCAGCGCTTCTACCTGGATGACTTCACCATTAAAGACATTGGAGCCCCCAGCCTGGTGAGCGCCACCGTGACTGGTGCCCGCACCATAGACCTTGTATTCTCAGAACCTGTCTTATCTACGGAGGCCTCCAATCCTGCCAATTACAAACTAAACGGGAACAAGGTACCCTTTACCGCCGATTGGAGTGCCGCTAAACCGGAGCAGGTACGATTGCAGTTTAGCCAGGATTTTGAAACGGGCACCAACCGCATAGAAGTGCAGCGCGCCACCGATGCGGCCGGAAATGTGGCCCAGAACCTTTCCGCGAGTTTTATCTATGCTCCGGTGGCCCAACCCGGTGACGTCTGGGTCACGGAAATCTACGCCGATTTTAACCCCTTGCAGGATTTACCCGCTGCTGAATTTATTGAACTCTACAACCGCAGTGAAAAGACCTTTAACCTCCAGGGCTGGACCTACTCAGATGCCACCGCTTCCATGGGCGTGTTTCCCGCGTACCTGTTGCGACCCGGTGCCTACGTGATTGTCTGCGCGGCGGCAGACACGGCGCTGTATAAATCATTTGGCCCGGTGCTGGGGCTGGCCTCATTCCCGTCACTTAATGATGCCGGAGATGACGTGGAGCTTTTCAACGCCACCGGCCAATTGATAGATTTTGTGCGCTACACCACCGCCTGGTACCAAAACGTCACGAAGAAAGACGGAGGTTGGTCTCTGGAACGCCTGAGCGTGGAAAGCAGCTGCACCGGGGCCTCGCAGTGGAAGGCCTCAGAGGACCCGCGGGGCGGAACGCCGGGCACCGTCAATTCGGTGCAACGCGAAGACCGTGAGCCGCCCGTGTTGCAGCAACTAGTGGCCACCGCCCCAGACAAGATCCTGCTCCGATTTAATGAGGCGCTGGACAGCACCAATGCCGTAATTCTTAGCCATTATACCATTGGGTTGGGTTTGGGCGTCCGTCACGTGCAGGTATTGGGGCCTTACCTTACGGAGGTGGAAGTAACATTATCCTCAGCCTTGAAAGAAAATGAGCGGTATGCGGTGACCGTACAAGGCATAAGAGATTGTGCTGGTAACGTGGCGGGTAGCCAGCAACAGACGGTTTTGTTGCCGGCGGCTCCACAGAAAGGTGATGTGGTCATCAATGAGATTCTGTTTAACCCGCGTACCGACGGGGTGGACTTTGTGGAAGTAGTGAACCGGTCACCGCGGTACCTTAACCTGCAAGGCTGGAAACTGGCCAACCGCGCCGACGGTCAGATAGCCAACCGAAAGGTGATCACCAATCAATCCTTCCTGCTGGCCCCCGGAGAGTACCTGGTGTTTACCTCAGACGCAGAAAAGCTGCAACGCGAGTACCCTGCGGGAAGAAGGGAAAAGTTTCTGCAACTGCCCACTATGCCTGCGTACCCAGATGCGGCCGGAGATGTGGTCTTGCTCTTGCCTAATGAGGAAGTCATGGATGAGGTGGCCTATGAAAACAGCCAGCACTTTAAGCTGCTCTCAGATGCCGAGGGTATCTCCCTGGAACGGATTAACCTGGCGGGTCCGTCGGTGGCGGCCAATTTCCATTCTGCGGCCACGGTAGTGCAGGCCACGCCCGGGTATGTGAATTCCCAGAGCCAGGAAGGCAAGGCATCCAGCGGGAAACTGACCCTGAACCCCAAAACCATCACGCCCGACGGCGATGGGGTAAGTGATGTCCTGTTGTTAGAGTTCCGGCTGCCGCAGCCGGGTTTTGTGGCTACGGTCACTATTTTTGACGCCCAGGGCCGCCACATCCGTAGGCTTTCGGCCAATACCCTGCTGGGTGCGGAAAGCGTGCTGCAGTGGGACGGCCTCACTGATGCGGGCAGCAAGGCGGCCGTGGGGTATTACGTAGTGCTGGTTGAGCTTTTCAATCTGCAGGGGCACCGCGAAGTGCTCAAGGAAACCGCCGTGGTGGGTGGGCGTTTTTGACCTGTTTTCCGGAAAACGGGCCCCAAACGTAATTTCACTAAATGCCTCTTTGATTAGCCGGTACATTTTAAGAATATTTGCGGTTTCATCCGCCGCCAGCCCGGCCTAACCTTGAGACGTTGGAGATTGTGTACCTGTGCCTGTTCGCCTTTCTGGCGGGCCTGATTGATTCTGTAGTAGGAGGTGGCGGGCTTATTCAGTTGCCGGCGCTGTTTGTGTTCTTGCCGCACGTGCAGGTCCCCATGGTGTTTGGTACGGGTAAGCTTTCCAGCATTGCGGGAACGTCTGTATCTATGTGGCGCTACGCCAGAAACGTGGAGATAAACTGGCATGCGCTCCTGCCGGCTGCTATCACCGCCTTTGTCTTCTCTTTTCTGGGCGCCCGCGCGTTGAGCCACTTTGACACCGCCCTCTTGCGCCCGCTTATTCTGGTGCTGCTTATCTCAGTGGCCGTGTACACCTTCATCCGGAAAGACTTCGGGGCCATTCATGCGCCTCGCCTGGCAGCCAACAAGGAAATCTGGTACGGGGTAGGAGTGGGCATGGTGATTGGGTTCTATGATGGGTTCTTTGGGCCCGGTACAGGCTCTTTTCTCATCTTCATCTTTGTGGGCATCTTCGGGTTCAATTTCCTGACGGCCTCTGCCTCTGCCAAAGTGGTGAACGTGGCTACTAACCTGTCGGCGCTGCTGTACTTTGGCTACAAGGGGTATATTCTCTACCATATTGGCATTCCCATGGCCGTTAGTAGTGTGTTGGGCTCCGTGGTGGGCACGCGTATTGCGCTGGTGAAAGGCTCTGGCTTTGTGCGGAAGCTTTTCCTGGTGGTGGTGACAGGTATTATCCTCAAGTTCGCCTATGATACTTTTAAGTAAAGGCTGATTTCTCTTTTTCTATAGGGTATTCTTAAAAATAACTACTTATTACTAAGTAATGTACTACCTGTACCTTTGAATATTGTTGATTAATGGGGAAGTTCGCAGCCTGTGAAGTATAAGACAGACAATAATTTATTTAACAAAGACAGGTTGCAAATGAAAAAAAATACTTTTAAAGTTTCCTTTTTTGCTCTTTTTCTGCTGGTTTCTTGCCTAACGGGATCGGCGGCCCATGCCCAGGAAGAGGTAGGTGATTTTATACGGGCAGGAAAAGCAGACGCGAACAAATTAATAAGGGCGTATGCTGAGCCCGCCAGCAAGGCTTTTGGGCACGGGCTAAACGGAGGTTGGTTTAATTCGGGGCAGGCCCTGAAACTGGGCCGGTTTGATATACGGGTCTTTGCCACCGCTTCCTTCGCCCCTGATGAAGACAAAACGTTTGACCTGGCTACCTTGGGTTTGAGCTCCAACGTGAAATTTGATGGAAGCAGGTCTACCATTGCCCCCACCATTTTTGGGGAAGCTGCAGATGGGCCAGAGCTCAGGCTTTTCGCCACAAATCCTACTACCAAGCAACAGGAAGAAATAGCCCGGTTCAACTCCCCGCAAGGCTCTGGCTATGATCTGTTACCGGTGCCCATGGCGCAGGTGAGCCTGGGTCTGGTAGCCAATACAGAGGTAGCCGTTAGGTTTTCGCCTAAGGTGAAATACGATGATTTTGAGGGAGAACTCTGGGGTGTGGGTGCCAAGCATGGGCTCAAGCAATGGATACCTGTCATTAATGAGGTAGAAGGATTTGATATTGCCCTCACTGGCGGGTATACCAACCTGAAAAGCTCCTACACAGGCATAGACGTGCAGGTAGCCGAGGAAGACCGTTCCTATGCTACCTCTCAGCAATTAGACCCTTCTTACTACAGCGGACAAGCCGTTAAGCTCACTACCAAAGCTTGGACCACCAGTCTGATTGCCTCTAAAACCCTGGGCATACTCAACGTCTACGCCGGGGTACGGTACAGTAACGTAGAGACAGATTTAAATCTGGAAGGCAGATACCCGGTTTTGGCCTATAAGACCACGCTGCCTAACAACAAATACATTGAAGACATCACTAACCCCATCATGCTGAACATGCAGGACAGCCAATGGGGAGCTACTGGGGGGCTGCGGTTGAAATTAGCTGTTCTTTCTCTCTACGGGGAATACACAATTGCCAAATACCCCACTGCCACCGCCGGCATTGGTATAGGTTTTTATTAATAGCACCTTTTTCAAAAGAAGCTCATGGCAATGGAGTAAATCTTCTCTCTGTTTGCTCCACTGTATGATAGTGTACTTAAAAGGGTAAGCATTTTCCTTACGCGTTCTATAAATAGCCGGCCTCTCTAGAGAGGCCGGCTATTTTTTTGCCCAACAAAGAAAGCCCACTGGAAGCTAGGGTAGAAGTTATTTGAAGAATTGGAATTAGGGTGGCCGGAATATCTAGGAAAAACTTAATATATAAGTTTTGGTAATCATCTATACTTTACTACTTTGGATACTTAATCCTAAACCTATACAAACAAACAAATGAAGAAAACTTTACTCTTAAGCTTCGTTCTGATGCTGGCACTTGTAACGCAAGTGTGGGCTCAGGAACGGACTGTAACAGGACGAGTGACGGATGCATCAACCGGCGAGGGAATGCCCGGGGTGACAGTCCAACTCAAAGGTACCACCATTGCCGCTCCAACGGATGTAAACGGTGGTTACTCTATTAATGTGCCGGCTTCGGGCGGTATTTTGATTTTTACCTTTATAGGGTATACCCCTCAGGAAATTGGGGTAGGAAGCCGTACTAGCATTAATGTAAGATTGGTAACAGACCAACAGGCGTTAAGCGAAGTAGTGGTAGTGGGCTATGGTACCCAACTGAAGAGAGATGTGACCAGCTCCATTTCCCAGGTGAAAGGCGAGGAAATTGCCAACCTGGCTACTCCTAGCTTTGACCAGCAATTGTCTGGCCGTGCGGCAGGGGTAGTGGTTCAGCAGCCTTCCGGTATCCTGGGCGCTCCTCCAACCATCAGAATCAGAGGGGTGAACTCTATCTCAGGAAACAACTCTCCGTTGATCGTGATTGACGGGGTGCCTGCTTCTTCTGGTAACGTGGGTGCTTTTACCAGCGTGAACGCCCTGGCAGACATCAACCCTAATGACATTGAGTCTTATGAGATTCTGAAAGACGGTGCCGCTACCGCTATCTATGGCTCACGCGCTTCTAATGGGGTTATTCTTATTACTACCAAACAAGGAAAGCAAGGCCAAGCTAAATTCAACTATGACGGCTGGGCCGGATATTCTCAGGCTACAGAGTTGCATGACTTGTTGAACGCTGAGCAATTTGTTGAAATCCAGAATGAGAAATACAGAAACGCAGGGGCTACTTCTTTGCCAGCGGTATTTGATGGTACCAACACTAACTGGAATGACTATGTATATAGAACAGCCTTCCAGCAAAGCCACACCATTTCTGCCAGTGCAGGTACAGAAAGAACCAAATACTATGTGTCTTTAGGTTACAGCGACCAGGAAGGTATTGCTATCGCGAACAGCTTGTCACGTTATTCATTGAGAGCCAACCTGAACCAGAAAGTAACCAACAGACTTACCTGGGATGTACAGGCTGGTCTTACCCATCAGGAAAACTTAGGCCCATTGGTGGGCACTAACAGCTTGTCTGGTAATACATTTGCGGTTATCCGTATGTTGCCTAACGTAGCGGTTTACAACCCCAATGACCCAACCGGGTACAATGTAGACGCAACTACCCGTAGTTCACTAGGTAGAGGTGCAAATACTATCACTATCGCCAATGGTATTCCAAACCAGATGTTTGTGTTGGAGAACAACCTCAGAAAAGGAAAGTCCTACCGTTTTGTAGGGAATACTTCTTTGAGCGCAAACATTGTTGATAACCTTACCTTTAAGACGTTAATTGGTACAGACTTCAGTATAGTAGAGGATTTTAACTACACTGACCCACGCCATGGTGACGGTCTTTCTTCCGGAGGCACCTTGTCTCAGGCCTATAGCCCGTTCTATACCTGGAACTGGCAGAACATTTTGTCTTACAACAAGTCTTTCAATGATGCTCACAATTTTGATGCAACATTGGTAGCTGAATATACCAAGAGCCGCTCTTCTTTCATCCAGGCTTCAGGAACTACTTTGTCAGACAGATTCTTCAACCAGAACATTCAGTCCGGAACCTTGACTACCCAGCAGATCTTTGGTGACCTGGAAGAAAACGGTTTAGCTTCTTACTTAGCCCGTGTAAACTATAACTTCAGAGGTAAGTACTACTTAGGAGCTTCTATCAGAGCAGATGGTCTTTCTAAATTATCTCCTGAAAACCGCTGGGGTTATTTCCCTGGGGTTTCGGCGGCCTGGAGAATCTCTGAAGAAGACTTCTTCAAAGGAACTGGTATTGTAAACTACGTGAGTGATGTTAGAATTAGAGGTAGCTACGCTGAAGTAGGGAACAGCGGTATTGTGAGTGGTAATTATGGTTACCTGGGTAGCTATGGTTCTGTACAATACGGTGGTGAAAGTGGCATTGCCTTCAGCAACACTGGTAACCCACTATTAAGATGGGAAACGCAGAAGATCACTGACGTTGGTTTAGACCTGGGCTTTTTGAATGGCCGCGTGAACTTTGAGTTTGCCTACTGGAAAAAAGACAATGATGACATTGTTTTAGGTGCTCCAACTCCTCCTTCACTGGGCGTGCCTAACAACCTTATCTACAGAAATATTGGTAGAATGGTGAATGATGGTTTAGAGTTCTCTTTAAGCGGAAATGTGATTGAAGGTGACAAGTTTACCTGGAACTCAAGTGTGAACTTCTCTACCCAGAACAATGAGGTGAAAGAGTTGGTAGAGGGACAAGACATTATTGGCGCATATAACATCATCAGAGTAGGGGAGTCATTCAACTCTATCTATGGGTACCAATACGAAGGGGTGAACATGGCCAATGGTAATCCTATCTACAGAAAAGCTGATGGTTCTTTTGTGCAGGGTGACATTAACAGCAACTCTTACAAAGTGTACAATCCAAATGCTCCAACAGATGTTTCTAAAACCTCTTCTTTGAGCGCCGGTGATAAAGTGATTTTGGGAAGCGCCTTGCCATCCTGGTTTGGTGGTTTTGACAATAACTTTAAGTACGCTGGTTTTGATATGAATGTGTTCTTCCGGTTCTCTGGCGGTAACTACATCATGAACCGTACCCGTCAGGACCTGTTGACTATGTTGTTTGAGAACAACGGTACTGAGATCTTGGGCAGATGGCAAAGTGTGGAGAAGCCTGGTGATGGTCAGACTCCAAGAATCAGACAAGGTAGATCTGGCATCATCAACACTGAGAACGAAGCTTCTTCCAGATTTGTGGAAAGCGGTGATTTCCTGAAGTTGAGCAATATTACCCTGGGGTATACAGTTCCTAAAACCTTCACTGAGAAATACAAGATTGAGAGAGTAAGAGTATTTGCCCAGCTCCAGAATGCATTGACCATCTCTGGTTATAAAGGCTTAGACCCTGAAATGTCTTCTTCTATTGGTGTTGATTACAATACCAACCCTCAGCAGAGAGTGTTCTCTTTTGGTGTAAACCTTGGGTTTTAATTTTTTAAGATTTAAATTTTTCAAAATGAAAAATCAGTTTATAAAGAATGTGGTGAAAGTAGCGTTAGTAGCTCCTTTATTTTCACTGTCATTCATGATGACCTCATGTGAGGAAGAAGTGATGGAGCTCAATGCTCCTGACAGGGTAACTGAATTAGGCGCTTTTGAATCAGCGGCCAGAATTCAGTTGGCCATGAATGGGGTGTATGATGCGGCCCAAAGTGGTTTCTATTTAGGTGGCGCCGTAAGAGGATATCCTTTTGGGGCAGCAAATGTAGAGCAGGGTGATACACGGGGGGAAGATATGCTGAACATGGAAGCATTCTACCAGATCACCTATGAGAACCTTTATAATGCCTCTACTGCCAACAACCAGTACATGTGGGAAACCCTGTACGCGCTTATCAACAAAGCAAACGTTACCATAGAGGGAGTGCAAGGTGCCGCCACTGCCGGTGTAATCACCAAGCAGGTGGCAGATGAGTACGTGGCAGAATGCCTTTTCCTGAGAGCGTTGGCACACCATGAGTTGATAACCCATTTTGCGCGTCCATATAACCACACGGCTGATGCTTCTCACCTTGGGGTTCCTGTGAGAATTACGGCTGTTAACACCCCGGCCCGTGTAGATGAAGCGAAAACCCAGGGACGTAACTCTGTAAAGCAGGTATATGATCAAATCTTAATGGATTTAAATACTGCAGAAACTACTTTGCCAGCCACCAGAGCCACTTTCCAGATTACTAAAGTGACTAAAGGAGCTGCCATTGCCCTTAAAACCAGAGTATTATTGCATAAACGTGATTATACTGGTGTAATCACGGAGGCTACCAAAATTGTGTCAGGAGATGTGCCGCCATTTACCAGCCCAATTGGCGGATATAGATTGACCGCAGAGCCTACAGGGCCATTTGGAGCAGGAAACAAGAATAACACGGAGTCTATCTTCTCTATGCTTAATTCTGCTACTGACAACTCTTCTACCAACGGTGCCTTACCGCAAATGTATGGTTCGGCGCCTAACCGTGCCCTGGTTGCAATTAGCCCAGTTATCTGGAATCAAAGCTTTTGGCCGGTGGCTGACAAAAGAAGAACTTTGTTGACAGATGTAAGCACCAATAATTTTAGGTATACCACCAAATACAATGGTGATAAAGTAACATGGGGCGATAATACACCTATCATTAGATATGCTGAAGTATTGTTAAACATGTCTGAGGCTATTGCCCGTACCGCTGGTGCCACGCCTAAAGCTATTGCCCTGTTGAACGCTGTAAGAGGTAGGTCTACTACAGAAGTGTTTACTGCAGGTACTCCACAGGAATTAATTCAGGCTATTGTGAATGAGCGCAGAATTGAGTTCCTGGCTGAAGGGCTAAGATGGAAAGATATTCACCGTCTGGCAGTAGAAGGATTATATGTATACAAAGGTATTCCTGCTAAAGTAACTAAAGGAAACACTTTGCCTTCTGACTATGTGGCGGCAAGCGGGACTGTAAGAGCCGGTGCATTTGCTGTGGCAGCCCTGCCGTATGATGATTTTAGATTCGTATGGCCGCTTCCAGCCTCAGAGACATCTGCTAATCCGGTTTTAGCAAAGCAGCAAAACCCTAACTACTAGGGTTCTGCTACAGTAAGACATAAAAAAAAGCCTGCTTTACAAAGCAGGCTTTTTTTTATGTCTTACTGTAGCACTTTAAGGGGATATTTCTTCCTGTTTTAAGCCTGTTTTTAGAAAAACAGGCTTAAAACAGTTTTTCGTAATGGTTTGGAAATATCTAAAAAGGGAATCTTAAAATAAGGAAATGTCACTAGCTGTAAGATATAAGTTTCAATTGCTTCCCTTATTAGGCTTTCATTAAAATGGAATTGAATCCTCCAATGCCTGTGAGGCAAGATCTAGAACTTAATGGTATTGTTAAAATTCTACTAAGTAACAATGATAAAGTGCAGGTAACAACAAAGTTTTAAGTAGTAATGATTTGTTAATGTCTTTGCATTAAGTTAATTTGGTAATAAGAAAAACCTACTTAACAAACAACCAAACCACATGAAGAAAGCTTTACTTTTCAGCTTCGTTCTGATGCTGGCACTTGTTACGCAAGTGTGGGCGCAGACACGGACTGTAACAGGACGAGTGACGGATGCATCAACCGGCGAGGGAATGCCCGGGGTGACAGTCCAGCTCAAAGGAACCAGCACCGCCGCTCCAACGGATGTAAACGGTGCCTATTCGATCAATGTCCCCAATGCGGGCGGAACTTTAGTTTTCTCTTTCCTGGGTTATTCTAACCAGGAAATTAATATTGGAAGTAAATCTGTAGTAGACGTTAAACTGGGGCAGAATACTGAAACTATCAATGAGGTAGTGGTGGTAGGTTATGGCACCAAGACCAGAGAAGATTTATCTTCCTCGGTTGCCGTGGTAGGTGCCAAAGAGATTGAGTCTAAGCCGGTTCCTTCTGTTGACCAATTGTTGCAAGGTAGAGCGGCAGGGGTACAGGTTACCGCAGCAAACGGTAAGCCTGGCGCTAACGCCTACATCCGGATCAGGGGAACAGGTTCTATCAATGCCGGTAACCAGCCTTTGTTGGTGGTGAACAACGTGCAGATCCCTGATAACATGAGAGATCAGTTCTTTAACTCTATTAACGCCAATGATATTGAAAGCATATCTGTACTGAAAGATGCTGCGGCAGCGTCCATTTATGGAGCCAGAGGTTCAAATGGGGTAGTGGTGATCACCACTAAGAGTGGCGCTAAGTCTGAAGGAACGCTTACCTATCGTTTTCAAACAGGGGTTAATAGAAAGACACCTGATAATTTTGATATGATGAATTCTGCTCAGAAGTTACAGTATGAGTATGATTTAGGCTTTACCAATCCTTACATAAACACTTACTTCGCGGCAAACAGAGGCACTTATCCGGTTGGTACCACTATCACTAGTTTAACTCCGGCCCAACGTGAAACTGTTTGGGGCGTAATTGCTGCCCAGGACCATGATTGGCAGGATGATATTCTCCAAGACGGCAAAATTCAACAGCATGAATTGTCTTTTGGAGGAAGCACCGGGAAGACCAGCTACTATTTCTCTTTGCAGAAATTTGATCAGGAGGGTATTGTGATCGGGAACGAGTTTAACCGTTATTCCAGCACCTTAAATATCAGTACTGAAATTAAACCTTGGCTAACTGTAGGCAACTCATTAAACATTGGGCATACCAAGTCTAATGAAACCAGGGACAGGAACAACGTTCAAAACCCTTTCCGGGCCATGTATGTGTACAATCCATATGAGCCGGTTTTCAACGCCAATGGTACCTACAACCCTACCCATCAGGGGGTAAACATTATTCAATACATGCAAACAGAGCCTGAATTGCAGAAGAACCTTACCGGCCTGAATGCATTTAACGTAGATGTTCATCCTATTGATGGCTTGCATTTAACGTCAAGAATTGGTCTTACTTTAAGAGACTATACAAGAGAATCGTTTTCTCAACCAGGTGGCGCGCTTGATCCTATTGTAGGAGACCCGGCCGCTCCTGGCTCTAAGACTGATAATGGATCCAAAGAATTCTATTATAGCTGGACAAACCAGGCCAGATATGATTTCTCGCTTGCCCAAGACCATAATATTGGGGTAATGGCGCTTCAGGAATTCCAGAAAAGTGATTTCAGTAGCTATTCTTTGCAGAAGAAAGGTTTCGCCAGTGCTGATTTAACTACGCAGGATAATGGAGCCTCTAACCTGGGCAATAATACTACCTCTAAATCTATCTGGACATTGTATTCTCTGGCAGGTAGCGCGGAATATAATTTCCAAAGAAGGTATTTCCTGACTGGTAGTATCAGGAGAGACGGCTCTTCCAGATTTGGTGAAAACAATAAATACGGTACTTTCTGGTCAACCAGTGCCTCTTGGTTAATGTCTCAGGAAAGCTTTTTGCAAGGGTATGATTGGTTGACCCTTTTGAAATTGAGAGCGTCTATAGGAACCGTTGGTAACTTTAGCGGTATCTCTAACTACCAGTCTTTAGGGTTGTATTCCTTTGGAAGATACGGTGGGGCCTTAACCAGCTTCCCTAGTCAGATTGCCAACCCAGACTTAACATGGGAGTCAAAGCTGAAAAGAAACGTGGGTTTGGACATGGAGTTCTTCAAATCCAGAGTGGCGCTTAGCTTAGATTATTATAATGAATACACAGATGACCTGCTCTTAGACCAGCCAGTATCCAGAACTACCGGATTTGCCTCAGTAACCAGAAACATTGGAGCAATTTCAAATAAAGGTTTAGAAGCATCCTTGAATGTAGACATTCTTCGCACTGCAGACTTTACCTGGTCTTTCAATGGTAATATTACCTATAACAGAAACAGAGTAGAGGAGTTGAATGAAGGGCAGGAGGAGATTGTGGATGCCAATACTGGTATTAACGTTTACAGACCAGGCCATGCTTACAGTACCTTCAAATTAGTACGTTGGGCAGGAGTAGATCCAGCAACAGGTGAGGCGCAGTTTTACAATAAAAATGGTGAAATCACTAAAACGTATTTAGCTTCTGATGCGGTAGTTCTTGATGGCAAAAGCAGCAATCCAGACTACTATGGTGGTTTTGGAACCAGCCTGAAATATAAAGGCGTTGACCTTTCTGCCCAGGTAAACTATACCGTAGGCGGATATACCTATAATGGTATAATGGCCACCTTGGTTTCCTGGGGACCATCACGTGCGCAGAACTTAAGCACAGATGCCTTTAACTACTGGAGACAGCCAGGCGATAATACATTTTTGCCAAAGGCCTCTGCTTCTAATACCACCAGAACCACAGACCAGTATTTGCAAGATGCTTCTTTCCTGCGCCTACGCAACGTGACCTTAGGGTACACTGTGCCTGCAAGCCTGATTAATAAGATAAAGGTTAAGAGTCTTAGAGTATATGTACAAGGGCAAAACCTATTGACCTATATTCCTAATTACTTTGGTGATCCAGAAGTGGGAACCGGTAGCGCGGAATCAGGTTTATTTATCCCTGGCCAGTATAGCCTTTACAGCTACCCTACAACCCGTCAATTTACATTTGGCTTAGATCTTAGCTTTTAATTAGAAGAATTAACCACCTTGAAAATGAGAAGAAAATATATATTCATGCTGGCGGTAGGGCTTTTGTCCTTTGCCAGTTGCGATAGCGAGTTAGACCAGGAGCCTTTTAATTCCTTAAGTACGGGGCAGTCCTTCAGAACGCAGGCAGACTTTGAGAATGCGTTGAGAGGTGCTTACGCAGGCTTAAGGGGCGCTACCTATTACGGGGGGCAAGATGCGGGTTCTATGATTATCACCCCAGACATTATTTCTGACAATTTAATTATTAATTCACAGGGGAGGCTTTCCCAACAAACGACTTACCAATTAAATTATACGTCTAATAGTACCTGGAACATTTGGAATAACGCCTATACGACCATTCTCAGGACTAATTATATTCTGGAGAATATTAATAACCTAACTGACGGGCCTGCAAAGAATAACATTCGGGCTGAAGCCTTGGCTTTAAGGGCACTTGCTCATTTTGACTTGCTGCGAGTTTATGCGAAACGTTACATTGGTGCGTCAGATGCAGATTTAGGGGTGCCGTATGTAACCTCAACAGATCCAGCGCAACAGCCTGGCAGAACTCCTTTAAAGCAGGCCTATAGTTTAGTGGAGGCTGACTTCCTGGCTTCTGAGACGGATATAAATGCTGCTAATGGAGTAGGCCGTTTGAATAAAGCAGCGGTGCAGGGCTTGCTTGGCCGGGTATATTTATACATGGGTGAATGGCAAAAGTCAGTAGATAAGTCTACTGCAGCTATCACAAATGTTCCGGCAGCCAATGCCTTAGCCACCAGAGCAGAATTCCCTCTCATCTGGACAGATGCTACTGAGAAAGATGTTCTTTTCAAAGTGAGAATTCTGGATACAGATGCCACTCCAGCGGTTACGGTAGGTGTAGGTTATCAGCAAACAGTTACCGGAAACGTTAGAGCCGAATATAGCCCTACGTGTGAACTGGTAAAGCAATACCAATCTACAGACGTGAGAACCAATACTTATATAGGTGAATCTACTTATGGCGGCTTAACAGCCAAGTATGTGAAGAAGCATGTTGGTAGAGCTACTGGGGCCTTGAACGTGGTAGACGTAAAGGTTATTAGACTGTCTGAAGTTTATTTAAACAGGGCTGAAGCACTTTACAATTTAGGAGCAGCAAGACAAGTAGAAGCTCTGGCTGATTTGAATACCATTAGAAGCAGACGGTACGAGCCCTTTGTTCCAGGTGCTGAAACAGGGCAAGCCTTGCTTGACGCAATTTTAAAGGAAAGAAGATTAGAACTTGCCTTTGAAGGACACCGCTTCTTTGATCTGAAAAGATTAAATCAGCCTATTGTACGGTCTGCCACTGAAGGGGATGCAGCCAACTGTGGAGGTGTGCCAGCCCCGGCAAATGCCAGGCTGCTTGACGCCGGAAACTTCAGATTCCAGTTGCCTATCCCACAAGCAGAAATAGATGCTAATAAAAACATCATTCAAAACCCAGGATATTAATTACAAAAAAAGGGAGCAGTATTACTGCTCCCTTTTTTTGTAATTAGATAAATATTTCTTCTATAGAATATTTAGCCACCAAAGATTATAAGAAAAGCTTTCTGTTTATTTAATATAAATATTCTGCAGTTAACAGAGAATTATTAAGTTTTTACTCTTTGATTAATAACGTATAGGTTGATTAATAGAAAGTATTCTGTCAAATAAATGGACATGTATTAAAGTAGCATTTTGGTGAGGAATTCACTGCAAATGCATAAAAATAGCTTTCTTTATAGGAGAAGGCTTTTTTTATGCTTCATTAGTATAGTGCAATGTTCATGTTAAAACACAATTAACGAAACCGGAATGGTGATTTTAAAAATTTGGATAAGGCTCTGAATGGGTAGCTCAGTATTTCATGTAGGATATAGTCTGCAGTTAGGATTATAGATATTAAATAAAAAAGGCTTTCTCTGTTAATTATTTGTTAATGTCTTTCTAATGCCTAAATTTGGTTATCAAGAAAAATCATTTCTACAAACAAACAACCAAACCACATGAAGAAAGCTTTACTTTTCAGCTTCGTTCTGATGCTGGCACTTGTTACGCAAGTGTGGGCGCAGACACGGACTGTAACAGGACGAGTGACGGATGCATCAACCGGCGAGGGAATGCCCGGGGTGACAGTCCAGCTCAAAGGAACCACCACTGCCGCTCCAACGGATGTAAACGGTGCCTATTCGATCAATGTCCCCAGCGCGGGCGGAACTCTGGTATTTTCCTTTATTGGCTATACTAACCAGGAAGTGGCTATCGGTAGCCAGTCAACCGTTAATGTGCGCTTAGCCACAGATGCCCGTCAGCTTTCTGAGGTGGTAGTAACTGGTTACGGTGCTGTGCAGGACAAACGTGAAATCACAGGTGCAATTGCTACTGTAAAAGGTTCTGAAATTGAGAACCTGCCTATGCAGACGTTTGATAAAGCATTGCAAGGTCGCGCTGCAGGTGTGCAAGTAGTTTCTAATGGTGGTCAGCCAGGTGGTGGTATCACTGTAAACATTAGAGGTACAGCTACTATTAATGGTACAACTCAGCCACTTTATATCATTGACGGCGTTCAGGTGAGCCCCGGTGGATTGTCTGGACAGACATCTGCTAACGTTCTTTCCTCTATCAACCCATCTGATATTGAGTCTATTGAAATCTTAAAAGATGCTGCTGCAGCTTCTATTTATGGTGCACAAGCCGGTAACGGGGTAGTAATTGTTACTACCAAGCGTGGTAAGGCAGGTGCTACCCAAGTAAAGGTGTCTGCTCAATTTGGTGTTTCAGAAGCCTATAACCCTTATGAAATCCTGAATGCTGAAGAGTGGTTTGGTCTTCGGGCAGAAGCACTGGGCAATCAGTACCAAAGAACAGGAACAGCTGGCGGTTATGCTGCTGGTGTAGCTAGAGCTGGTGCTCTTTATTATCCAAATGGTGTGCCTGCAGCCGGACAGTTCCCTTCTTATAACTGGGTGGAAGCAATCCAACAAAAAGGAAAAGTTCAGGAATATGGCCTGCAATTGAATGGTGGAGATGAAAGAACCAGATTCTTTGTATCTGGGTCTTTCAACAATACAGAAGGAACTGTGCTTAATTCATCCTTCAAAAGAGGTACGGTTAGAGCCAACTTAGATCATAAGCTTAATAACAAGTTCTCTATTGAGTCTACCATTGGTTTAACAGCTTC
This sequence comes from Rufibacter radiotolerans, assembly GCF_001078055.1. Lineage (NCBI taxonomy): Bacteria > Pseudomonadati > Bacteroidota > Cytophagia > Cytophagales > Hymenobacteraceae > Rufibacter > Rufibacter radiotolerans. The sequence continues at coordinate 181,683 of NZ_CP010777.1, forward strand.
TCAAGCTCTAGGGCCATCTACCAACGCTGGTTTCTTCTCTAATGGAGCCTTTACTGGTGGTTTGTTTACGGCACCTATCAACCCTATCTATAAAGAAGACGGTACTTTTAACACTTCTTTAGTGGGTACTTCTTTGAACATTGTACAAAACATTGTGCGTGAAGACCGTCAAGGTGACATTGTGCAGACCGTGAGTAACATGGCCTTCAATTATGACATCATTCCTGGTCTGCGCGCAAGATTACTTGCCGGTATTGACTTCTCTGATGTGAAAGACCGCAACTATCGTCCAGGTGACATTCCAGTAGGAGCAAGTGTGGGCGGAAGTGCCTTGGAAACTGACAGAAGAAATACTAACTGGACAGGCCAGGCTACCTTGAACTATAACAAACGTATTGCTGAAGTTCACAATGTGGGTGCATTAGTAGGTTTTGAGTACAGAAGTGTAGATCAAACCACTATCAGCGCCGGCGGACAAGGTTTTGCGAGCCCCTTGCTTAAGTTAGTAGGTAGCGCTGCTACCCCAACTACTGCCTCTTCTTCTTTTGGTGGTTATAAGCAAGCTGGTTTCTTTGGAAACTTTAAGTATGACTACAAAACAAAATACTTGGCCAGCGTTACTTTGCGCTATGATGGGTCTTCAAGATTTGGTTCTGATAACAAATATGGCTTGTTCTATGGTTTGTCAGGAGGATGGAGAGTTACTGGTGAAGAGTTCATGCAAAATGTGACCTTCTTGAACGATTTGAAATTGAGAGCTAGTTATGGTGTGGTTGGTGTGCAGCCTACCTCTGACTTTGGCGCGCTTGGTCTGTTTGGTGGTGGAGGGCAATATGCCAATGACCCAGGCTTGAGACCAACTCAATTAGAGAACCCTAACTTGAAATGGGAACAGTCTGCTCAAATCAACTTAGGCCTTGACTTCTCTATGTTCCGTAACAGACTCTCTGGTGCCGTTGATGTGTTCCGTAAAAAGAATACCGACCTGATTTTGGGCAGACAGTTACCTACAGATTCAGGGTTCGGTACCATTCTTGAGAACGCAGGTTCAGCACAATCTGAAGGTATTGAGCTTCAACTAAACACCGTCAACATTGATAAAGGTGGCTTTAGATGGGGTACTAGCTTCAACATCAGTATGCAGAGAACAGAGCTTCTTGCATTGAATGAAGGAAGAACTATCTTGAACAATAACCAATATGAGGTAGGTAGAGCACTAAACCTGATTTACACCTACCAGTGGGCCGGAGTAAACCCTGCAGACGGAAGACCAATGTGGTATGACAAAAACGGGAACATCACTTATTCCCCTAAAACTGCTGATTTAAGAGTAGTTGGAGATCAAAACCCTGCTTTCTATGGTGGTTTCTCAAATAACTTCTCTTTCAAAGGTTTGACCTTGGATATGTTGTTCCAGTACCAATATGGCAACGAGTCTTATCTACAAGCAGGTCAAGTTCTTGAGTGGGCTGGATCTGGAACAGATAACCAGGTTAGATCACAGTTACAGAGATGGACTACTCCTGGTCAGGTAACAAGCGTTCCCCGTCCTTATGAAGGTGGTTCAGAGCCAGGTGGATATGACCACACTAACTTGTCTTCAAGATTTGTGGAAACTGCCTCTTATGTACGTTTAAAGCAAGTTTCTTTGAACTACAAATTGCCTACCAGCTTAACAGAGAATGTGAAAGTGCGTGGCGCAAGTGTTTTTGTTCAGGCGCTTAACCTGGCCACATTCACTAATTACAGAGGGGATGATCCAGAAAATGCTGGAAACAACCTGAATGCATATCCAAACCCAAGAACTATCACGGGTGGTATTACATTGGATTTTTAATTAAGACTTTATCATGAAGAAGAAAATAATAGCACTTTCCATATTTGCGGGACTTTCTCTGCAAGCATGTGAAGATTTAGTGGTGGTAGAACCAAAGACTTCTTTAGCTGCTGGAACTGCCTTGTCCACTATTGGGAGTTATAAAGCCGTGCTAACCTCTGCCTATGACAGAATCCAGTCCTTTAACTACTGGGGCAGGGATATGGCTTTGCTAGGTGATGCATTAGCTGATAACATCTACACTGAAACCTCACAGGCTTCTGGTCGCTACACGGGTGCGAACCGTAACACCAGAGGTTCGCACTATAATATTTATGGAACAGCGTATGGTACCATTAATGATCTGAATACCATCATCGCTAATATTGACAAGCTGACGGTTGCCTCTAGTGAAGAAACTACAAAGGCCCAGATAAAAGCTCAGGCTTTGGCGTTGAGAGCAATGGTTTATTTTGATCTAGCCCGTATTTATGGGTATGAGCCAAATAAAATCCCTACCTCAGGCCAAGGTGCTGGCTTTAATAAAAGCGTAGTTCTAAGATTAGTGCCTACCGCTACTCCGCAGGAGGCCAGCTTACAAGAGCGTGCTACCGTTACAGAGGTGTATACCCAAATTGAGACTGACTTAAAAGCTGCTATTCCAGTATTAGACGCTGCAGCAAGTACTGCCGCCAGATACAAGATGAATAAAGGTGCGGCTTATGCTCTATTAGGTAAGGTATACCTGTATTGGGAAAAGTATGCTGATGCTGAAGCTCAGTTTAAACTGGCATTAAGCAACACAAACGCTACGCTTTCTTCAAATATCGTATCCGCCTTTAACACAGTTCCTAATCCAGAATCATTGTTTGAACTACAATTTGTTCAATCAACTGAGATGGCGGGTGTGCTTGGGGTAAATGACTCTCCATATTCTTACACTACGCCAAACGGAATAAACGCTCCTTTATCTGGAAGCGCGAACGTAGCGACCTACGGTGGGCAGCTTCCGTCTGTAGAGTTATTGGCTTTGTTTGGATTAGATGCTACTCTTTCTAACCAGGCAACAGTAACAGATGTAAGAAAGAGTTTCTTCTATAGAAGTGGTTCTACTACTTCTGGTACAGTTCAATATACTTGGGCAAGAAAGTACAATGCAGCTAATGGCGCCTACACTGATAATATCAAAATTATCAGATATGCAGATGTGCTCTTAATGCAGGCAGAGGCTCAGGTAATGCAAGATAAACTGGCAGAAGCAATAGTTTTACTTAACACTTTGAAAACCAGCAGAAACTCAGCTGCGGTAATACCGGCAACAAAAGCTGAACTGTTCCAATACATCAAGGATGAGAGAAGACGTGAATTATTCTACGAAGGCCACAGATGGTTTGACTTGAAGCGTTGGGGAGAAGGAATTTCCAAGCCGGCATTAACGGCAGTAGGTACTATTCCTAGTACAGATTATAGACTCTTGGCTGCCATTCCAACAGCAGAGGTAACCCTTAATCCTAAACTTCCTCAAAACCCAGGGTATTAATTCAATAGAAATAATGATGAAAAAGATATTAAACTACGCCTTCTTATTATTGGCAGGCACTTTTCTGTTGGCAAGCTGCCTTCCAGAGGAGAATGAAGAAGCACTGAAGTACCAAGGATCTACCTATGTGGAGTTTAAAAACCAGACTCTGGGGATTCTTGCTTCTACGCTTAGAGCAAGGGGTGTTGTGACTTCCACTGCACAGACTGACTCTTCCAGAGTAATTGCGGCCAAACAGTATAGCACAACTTCTGGTACCACCACTACCACCACTGCCGCACGTACGGTAGATAGCGTTTTGGTGCAGTTGGTAGGGCCTCACAGAAGTACTCCTACAGAAGTGACTTTTGAGGTTATAGCTGGTAGCACTGCTGTGCAGGGAACAGATTTTACTTTAGATGCTGCTAATACGGGCAATAAAGTTGTTATTCCTGCTAACTCTTCCTTTGGCTATATTCTCCTTAAACCAATTGTTGGGGGAAGCGCCGCTGGAACAACCAAACGGGTAGGCTTTAAACTCCTTGATGCCGGTGAGGTGAAAGCATCTCCAAACTATGACACGTTTTACGTTTCCATTTTCCAACCATAGCAGATAAAATTGCTTGTAAATAAAAAAGCCACCCTTAATGGGTGGCTTTTTTATTTACAAGCAATTTTACAAGTGGCTGATCCTTCGGTTGTAGCTGGCCTTTACCTTTGGCAAGATGTAGAGAAGAACTTTATAAATACCCAACTGCTGTTAATGAACCGCGGTTTGAATGTTTATTAAACTTTAAAATCGCCTGTAGTTACTACATGAAGATTGGTGCAAAGGCGCGCGACGCCTGCCTTATACGTATCTAAATTTTTTTTGGCTGAAATATTTAAGTCTTTCTAATTTATAAGTTTGTTAATGTCCTGTTGTTGAGTAATTTTGGTTATCAAGAAAAATTATCTCTACAAACAAACCACAAAAACCACATGAAGAAAGCTTTACTATTCAGCTTCGCTTTGATGCTTACGCTTCTCACCCAGGCGTGGGCTCAAAACCGGACTGTAACAGGACGAGTGACTGACACCGCAACAGGAGAGGGAATGCCTGGTGTGACAGTTCTACTCAAAGGTAGCAGTACAGCCGCTCCAACGGATGTAAACGGTGCCTATTCGATCAACGTCCCCAGCGCGGGCGGAACTTTGGTGTTCTCCTTTATAGGCTACACCAATCAGGAAGTGGCTATTGGTAGCCAATCAACCGTGAATGTACGCATGGTCACAGATGCCCGTCAGATCTCTGAGATTGTAGTGACTGGTTACGGTGTTCAGGAAAAGCGCGAGGTAACTGGTGCAATTGCACAGGTTAGCGGAGCTTCTATCCAAAATCAGCCTATTCCTTCATTGGATAAAGCATTGCAAGGTAGAGCCGCAGGGGTTGTGGTTCAATCAAGTAATGGTATCCCTGGGGGAGCTATCAATGTGCAGATCCGGGGTATAGGTTCAGTTAATGCTAACACTTCGCCTCTTTACATTGTGGATGGGGTTCAGATAAACACGGCTACTGCTCGGGTTGCTTATACCTCTTCTAACCCATTGTCTGCCATCAATACAAATGATATTGAGTCAATTGAAGTAATCAAAGATGCGGCAACTGCTGCAGTTTATGGTTCTCAGGCGGCAAACGGGGTAGTGATTATCACTACAAAAAAAGGTAAGGCTGGAAGAACCAACTTTACAGCTAACTACTATACTGGCTTTGCTAAAGAATTAAGCAAGTTTGATGTGCTTAATACTCAGCAATATTTTGCGTTAAGAACCGAAGCCTATAGAAATGCAAATTCTCCTGCAGTGGCCAGAGCAAACGTGATCTCAGAGATGGGGCTTCCATCTACTATCACTGACGCGCAAATTGCTGCTTTGCCTACTTATAACTGGCAAGATGAAGCGTTTAGAAGAGGCGTGGTGAATAATTATGAATTATCTGCCAGAGGAGGTAATGACAAAACTACCTTCTACCTTTCAGGAGCTTACCAAGAGCAAAGCGCTATCCTTACGTCTGCTGATTTCAAGAGAGCCAGCATGAGATTGAACCTGAACCATGCAGCTTCAGACAAGCTTAGCTTTGAAACTACTATCAACTTAAGTAACGTTGACCAAGCAGCTCCTTTCTCAACTTCTGGTTCATCTTTAGGTAACCCAGCTTTCTCTGCGAGTTTGATTCTTCCTCAGAACAAGGTTAGAAACGAAAACGGAACTTATTTTGGCTTACCAGGCAGTGGCCAGGTATTTGGTGGTGTTCTAAACCAGAATATTGTAGCAGTTAATGAGTATTCAACTGGTAACCAGCAGACTAACTCTGTTATTGGTTCATTTGCAGCTACTTATAAAATCTTGCCAGGTTTGTCTTTCAGATCTAGCTACAGCTTAGATTATAGCAACATCAACGCAGACTTTTACTATGACCCAAGAACCAATGATGGTTATGCCAACAGCGGTAGCGGATTTAAGGCAAGTGACTGGAATACTAACATCCAGACTGTGCAGTTGTTAAACTTTGGTAGAACATTCGCTGATCTGCACAAAGTAGAGGCCCAGGTTGGATTTGAGTACAGAACAGATCAAAGAAGATCTTTCTCTGCTAACGCTCAAGGATTTGCAACTCCGGAATTCAGAACCTTGGGTACAGCAAGTACTCCAGTTTCTATTGGTGAAGGCTTTACAGGATATAAGAGAGCTGGTGGATTTGGATCCATTAACTACGTATTCAACGGAAAGTACACGTTGAGAGGTATATTATCTTATAACGGTTCTTCCCGCTTTGGTAAGTCTACGCAATATGGCTTCTTCCCTGGGGTTGCGGCTGCCTGGAATATCTCTGATGAGAATTTCCTGAAAGGAACTGATTGGTTAAATACCCTGAAGTTAAGAGCAAGCTGGGGACAAAATGGTCGTGATGGTATTGGTGACTTTACCTCTCGTTCACTTTATGCCGGAGCTGGCGTTTATACCGGTGCTCCTGCTATTGCTCCAGCTGGCTTAGCTAACACAGACTTGAAGTGGGAAGTGCGTACCATGCTTGATATGGGTATTGACTTTGCCTTCTTCGGAAATAGAGTTTCAGGTACATTGGGAGGTTTCATTGAGAAAAACGATGACCTGCTATTCCAGCAACCACTTCAATCATCAACCGGCTTTAGCTCTGTTTGGAATAACGTAGGTGCATTGGAGCAAAAAGGTTTAGAAATTGAGTTAAACACTGTAAACCTTGATTTTGGTGGATTCCAGTGGAGAACTAACTTCAACTATACCTACATCCACAATGAAATTACCCGTCTGTATAATGACCTGAACCGTTTACCAGATAACTCACTTATTGTAGGGGAAGATATTGGAGTAATTTGGTCATATGAGTATGCTGGTGTTAACCCTGCTACAGGAAGACCAATGTGGTATGATGGAAATGGAAACCCTACATATGTAGTTTCTGCTGCCAATGATGGTAGAATCATTGGGTCTACCCGTCCGAAGCATACAGGTGGTTTAGACAACGCCTTTACTTATAAAGGCTTTGATTTGAACTTCTTATTCCAGTATCAATATGGAAGAAGACAACTTGACTCACAGCATAACTTCCTGTTAGAAAATGGTAACCGTGCGTTGAATGGTTTGACAGAAGTATACAACGAAAGATGGACTACTCCTGGTCAAATTACTTCTGTTCCAAGACCTTACCATGGCGGTGCTGAGTCTCAAGGTAACAACCACGTAATTGGGTCAACCCGCAATTACCTTAAAACAGATTACATCAGATTGAAAACTGTTCAGGTAGGATACAACCTGTCAAATGCTCTTCTAACTAGAAGCCGGTTCCTTACCAGCGCCAGAGTTTATGTTCAAGGTACTAACCTTTATACCTACTCAGATTTCCCAGGATATGATCCAGAGTTTTATGGAACTGCCCTTGGTATCATCCCGCAGTCTAAGAACGTTACATTTGGTGTTCAACTAGGATTTTAATCAACTTAAAAATGAGAAATAGTTTTTTATATAGAATAAGTACAGTGGCATTAGCTGCTGGAATAACGTTCTCAACCTTTTCCTGCGATGATTTGCTGGAAATAGAGCCAGAGACGTCTATTGATGGCTCAACGGCCCTTACGTCAAAATCTGCTATTGATGCAGCCATTACAGCCGCCTATACTCCTTTGAAATCTACTGCCTTGTATGGTAATAGATTGATAACATTGGCAGACGCACTTTCTGATAATGGACGGGCAACCAACAAGTCAGGCCGTTTAGTAAATGAGGCACAGAATACAAGAGGATCTCATTTTACCCATTGGGCAACCTCCTATAACGCTATCCAACGCATCAATTTAGTTTTAGAAGCGGTACCAGCCCTACAGGATGTAGCCGTTACCCAGGCCGCCAAAGATGCTTACGTTGGAGAACTTAAGTTCTTAAGAGCCCTTTACCACTTTGACCTGGTAAGATCATATGCTTATATACCTGGAGCAGTTGTTACTCAGAAAAATTTCGGGGGTGTTCCGGTTGTTTTGCAAACATTCAAATCTGGTCCTGAGGCAGTAGCATTTTTACCGACAAGAGCTAGTTTAGATGAAACGTATGCCGCTATCTACGCGGACTTAGATGAGGCTGTAGCTAAACTTGGCAACATTACAAATGTAGGCAGGGCGTCAAAATTGGCAGCTCAGGCTTTATACTCTAGAGTAGCTTTGTATAAAAAAGACTACCCTAAAGTAATTGAAATGTCTAATGCGGTAATTACTGCCAGAGGCAATACGTTAACAACTTCTGCCAACTATCTAGCTGGTTGGACGGCTGCTACACACCCAGAAACTATTTTCCATGTTGCCTTTCAGACAACTGCTGAGAATATTGGTGTGAATGAATCTTTGCAGACGTCTTTCACCACATTGGTAACCAGAGGTAATACCGCGCAGACAGGTGGTTTTGGTGATTTAGTACCAACCCCAACTTTGTTAACTGACTTAGGAGTTACAGTTACCGGAAACGGTACTGCCACTGCTGCCATCACGGCTCGTTCATCAGATGTGCGTAACCTTCTTTTTGAGGTGGGCACAACTGGTAGAGGTAACCCATGGGTGGAAACCACAAAGTTCATTGGCAAAAACGGAACCATCAACCTAGACAACGTTCCCGTACTTCGTATCTCTGAGATGTATTTGAATAGAGCTGAAGCTTATGCGAATACAACTGGGGGAGATGTTAACGCGCTAGCTGATGTGAACACAATCAGAACTAACAGAGGATTGGCAGCAAGCGTGGCAGTTGATCAGGCCCTGAAGAATGAGATTTTATTGCAACGCCGTTTAGAATTTGCATTTGAAGGCCACAGATTCTTTGATCTGAAGCGCTTAGGATTAGATATAGCAAAACCAGCTTTAGGTACAACGGTTGCCTTTACTGAAGATGTTATTCTTCCTGCAATTCCGAATAGTGAAGTTTTGGGTAACCCAAATCTGAAACAAAACAGTGGCTATTAATTGATATTTAAGATGAAGAAACTAATATATTTATTTGCTTTTGCAGTCATTTTCCTAAACTCTTGTATTGAGAATGATGATATTCTCTGGGAAAAGAGTATGGTTGAATTTGATGCTGCCACTTACAATGCTAACTCAACTGTAGCAGGCGTTACCAAAGATTATCCCTTGTTATCGCGTAGACCACAGTACGGAAGAAGCGTTTTAACTTCTGCTACAACCAGCTTTGCTGCTGATACCGTGATCACCAGAACCTGGGGAGCTACTAATGGTGTTTTCAGACTGCGCGTGAATTTGGTAGGTGCCCATAGAAGTGAAGCACAAACTATTTCTTATGTAGTAGTTGCAGATGAAACAACTGCTATTGCTGGCACCCATTACGGAACCCTTTCAGGTAAAGTAACTATCCCTGCTTACTCTAGCTTTGGCTTAGTAGAGATTCCTATCCTGAACCCAGGTGCTCCAGCAGCAGGTGCTCCAACCTCTGTTCGCTTAGTACTTGAGTTAAGAGGGAACGAAGTCTTGACCCCAAGTCCAAAATATGACCGGATTGGAATCAACATAAACCAATAGTAATTATTGACCAATTAAAAAAAGCCCCAGATGTATCTGGGGCTTTTTTGTTTTTAAGCTATCAGTATAGAGACAAACGAGGATATATGGACACGTAGCTTGGTTGCCCCAAAAAGAAATATAGGTTACCTTAGGTTTTAGTTTTGGTTTAATACCTGCCTTTTAGTTCTGTACACCCACTTCAAATTAACAACGAGTAATGAGGTTAACCCCTTCTCTTATAGGCACACTAGTTGTCTTTGTAATTTCCCAGTTCAACGTATCGGCTCAGACCAAGCCCGAACTCACGGTGGAGAAAATCATGCAGGATCCAGCTCAGTGGATAGGCACCTCCCCCAGCAATGTGTATTGGTCAGATGACAGCAAGCAGGTGTACTTTCAGTGGAACCCTGAGAAAGCAAAACGTGATTCCCTATATACCGTGCAGGCCAATGGCACCAACATTAAGAAAGTAGGGGAGGCATACAGACGCAAGGGGCCAGCGCCTGGTGGAACCTATAATCTGCAACGCACAAAAAGAGTGTACGAGCGGGAGGGGGATATTTTCTTGCTGGATGGGAAAACCGGCCAGATATGGCAAATCACTAAAACGGTGGAGCGGGAGTCAGCACCGGCGTTTACCTCAAGTGGACGGGATATCACTTACCTGAAAGATAACAATCTCTATGCCTGGAACATTGACAACGGGCAGACCCGGCAGTTAACCGATTTCAGGAAAGGCCGCAAACCCACAGACCCAGACCAGGTGAAGGATAAACAGGAACGGTTCCTGCGCGACCAGCAACTAGAATTGCTGCAGATTATCCAGAAGCGCGAAGAGGACCGTAGGCAGCAGCGCCTGGCCCAAAAAGAATGGGCCAAGTCCAGGCCCAAAGAGATTTACATAGAAGACAAGTTTGTGGACAATATCGTCCTCAGCCCAGATGAGCGCTACATCACCTATAGACTGGTCACCAGGCCGGCAGCAAGTAAGATGGCGCAGGTCCCTAATTATGTGACCGCCTCTGGCTATACCGAAGAAATTCCCACCAGAACCAAAGTAGGAGCCACCCAGCCAACCTATGAAATGGGGGTGTATGATAGTAAAGCAGATACCACTTACCTTGTTTCCTTCAAGTCTTTGGGTGCAGGCAATAAAACAATTCCTGCCACGCAAGGTTCGGCCGCATTGGCCTCAGAGGCCAGGAAGGTAATGGCCTTTGGGCCGTACTTTTCCGCAGATGGCAAGAGAGCCGTGTTGGTGGCTAAATCACAAGACAACAAAGACCGCTGGATCATGAATTTTGATCCGGCCAAAGGTAACGTGCGGGTTCTGGATCACCTGCATGATGAGGCGTGGGTCAATGGCTTCGGACCAGGGTTAATTGGCTGGATGCCAGATAACGAGAAGGTGTGGTTTGTGTCTGAGGAAAGCGGGTACGCCCAACTCTACACAGTAAGCGCTTCTACCGGGCAAAAGACGGCCTTGACCTCCGGCAAATTTGAAGTGCAGGGGGTGCAACTATCAAAGGACAAGAAAACCTGGTACCTCACTACCAACCAAATGCACCCCGGCGAGCAGCATTTTTACCGGATGCCGCTGGCAGGCGGAAAGATGGAGCAGATCACCAGAATGACCGGAGCCCATGAGGTAACCATGTCCCCGGATGAAAAGAAGCTGGCCATCAGGTACTCCTACTCCAACAAGCCCTGGGAACTGTACCTGATGGATAATAAGCCAGGCGCCAAGCCCGTGCAGGTGACGAAATCTACTACCGCAGAGTTTAACGCTTACCCGTGGCGCGAGCCGGAGGTAATTACTTACAAAGCCTCTGACGGTGCCGAGGTACATGCCCGCCTCTACAAACCGGCTACTGCCACCGCTTCTGGTCCGGCGGTCATCTTTGTACATGGCGCCGGGTATCTACAGAACGCCCACAAGTGGTGGAGCACCTATTTCAGGGAGTACATGTTCCATAATCTTTTGGTAGACAAAGGGTACACGGTCCTGGATATTGACTACCGCGGCAGTGCGGGCTACGGGCGTGACTGGCGTACCGGCATTTACCGGCACATGGGCGGGAAAGATCTGAGTGACCACGTAGACGGTGCCAAAATGCTGGTAGAAAAGCACGGGGTAGATCCTAAACGCATTGGTATCTATGGCGGCTCTTACGGCGGGTTCATCACGCTCATGGCCATGTTTACCCAGCCAGACGTTTTCGCGGCCGGGGCTGCCTTGCGCTCTGTCACAGACTGGTCCCATTACAACCACGGTTACACCTCCAATATTCTCAATGAACCGCAGGCAGACAGCCTGGCCTATGCCCGTAGCTCTCCCATTTATTTTGCAGAGGGCCTGAAAGGCGCCTTGCTTATGTGCCACGGAATGGTAGATACCAACGTGCATTTCCAGGACATTGTGCGCCTGTCACAGCGCCTGATTGAACTCAAGAAAGAAAATTGGGAATTGGCGGTGTATCCGGTAGAAGACCACGGCTTTATAGAGCCCACTAGCTGGACCGATGAGTACAAACGGATTCTCAAACTCTTTGAGACTAACCTGAAAAAGTAATAGTAGCAGAACCCGCTTAAAGCCTAACCAGGCGCTGATCCTATTTTAGGCACGTTTTCCGGAAAACAGGCCTAAAACAGGAAAGCAGATTCCAATAATTAACTGGCAAACGACTATAAAGCCATAGCCCCAAAACGCCTCCGCCGAATCAGAAGATTCGGCGGAGGCGTTTTGGGGCTATGGCTTTAGAAAACAGGTCAAAACCGTCGGGTAAGCGCCACGCCTTGGGTAAATTCTCCCGCCAGGGTTTCGGTTACCGGAACCAGGTTCCAGCCCAGTTGGTCTTTGCGCTTATGTAGTTCCGGGACTAAGATGCCAATGCCGGCTCCTATGGTAAACCCTAGTAGGTTATCACTCAAGAAATGCTTCCCTGCCTTCAGTCTTAAGTAGCCCACCGTGGCCGGTACCGCTGCCGCGGCTCCCCAGACCACTGGTTTCCAGGGAGAATCCGGGTGAAGGTCATGGAATACCTTCGCGGCGAAAAACGTGGCACTGGCAGTGGCTGAGGTATGGCCGGCATAAAAGGAATTAGTGGCGTACTTGTGCAGCCGTTCCTCCAGCGGGGCCTGCGTGGCATAGACATTGGGTCGCTTCCGGTTGGTGAGCCCGGCCGTAAGGGCATAAAGGCCACCCGCCAGAGACACCGTCTCGGCGTACAAAAAGTAAATATCACCCGCTTGTGGCAAGGCTTCTTTGTCGGCCAGCAAAAGCAGGGGCAAGGCAAACGAAGTGTAGAAGGGGATATCACTCAGTTCCTGGGCGCTTTTGCTATAATAGCCTGCTCCGAAACGGTCAAAGGCATTTACCTGGCTTTTATCCAGACCGCGCAAGTCATTCTCCGTTAGCTTGGGCTTATCCAGGATCATCATGGACCCCGTTACGGCCATGGCTATTCCGCCCGCCGTGATGGCCCCATCTTTTATCACGTTGGTATGATAGAGGCGGGAGCCACTCTGGCCAAGCCCCGTAGAAGGGTCTACCCAGCAGATAATAACCTGCAAAGAGAGAAGGACTTGAAGGAGACGCACGGGTTAAGGCTTAAAATTTATACTGCAGGGTTACGCCATCCAGGTTTTCGCCAAGCACAGGAATCACGCTAGGGGAGACGGAAAGGCCACTGTTGTTGCCCTTCTTATGCAATTGGGGCACCACAATTCCTACCACAGCCCCTACGCCATAGCCAATGAGGTTATCACTGAGAAAATGCTTTCCTGCTTCCAGGCGCAGATATCCTACTGCCGCCGGTACCAGGGCCGCTCCAGCCCACACAAAGGGGCGAGCCGGAGAGTCCGGGTTGAAGTCATGGAAAATCTTGGCCGTGAAGAAAGTTATAGTAGACACTGCCGCAGTATGGCCGGCGTAAAAAGAGTTATGGGCGTTGGCCCGGGTTTTCTCGCTGGTAGGCACTGCTCCTGATTTATCATAGACCAGCGGCCGAACCCGTGGGTTGGCAGCAGACCCCATGGTAAAGAGCGTACCCGTAATGGCCATGGTCTCTACATACAACACCATCACCTGGCCGGTTTTAGCCTTTATCTCTGGGTCAAAGAGCAGTAACGCGGGGGCGGCCAGTGAGCTGTACAGCATGACATCGCTTACTTTTTTGGCGCTTTCACTATGGTTGCCAGCGGCAAATCGGTCAAAGGAATTGACATTGCTTTTCTGTACGGCCTCGGCCTGCTCAGGGGTAAAGGCAGATTTCTGCTGCATGAGGTACAAGCCTAATCCACTTAATCCCATGCCGGCGGCCGTGATGGGCGCGTCTACTTTGAAAGAAGTCTTATAAGGGGAGGCTGACTGGCCAACCACCTGAGAAACAGTAAACAGGGAAATAACTAAAGAATAGAAGAATTTCTTCATAAATAAAGGTGAGATTCTAAATGGGTAGTAAAGTTTTTTGTGAAACGGGAGGAGGGGTAAAAAGTTTCTGCCCAAGCCAACCAGGCATTTTTTGTTATTATGTTCCGCTGGCGTTTTAAACCTGTTTTCCCGAAAACGTGCCCATAACAGACTGCTGCTTCGCGTTTGCACGCACCCATCTTCAGACCCGCCGCCCACCTGTTTTACAAGTAAACTTTTGCATCTCCATCAATTACGTTAATTTTGTCTCTTGCGGCCGAGGCTGCCATTACATTGTACCTAACTTTTAGATAATGCCTTATCTTTTTACATCTGAGTCGGTATCCGAAGGGCACCCGGATAAAGTAGCCGACCAAATCTCTGATGCCCTGTTAGATGAGTTCCTTAAGCAGGACCCTCAATCTAAAGTGGCTTGTGAAACCTTGGTAACCACCGGTTTGGTGGTATTAAGCGGTGAAGTGAAAACGCAGGCTTACGTAGACGTGCAGAAGGTTGCCCGTGAAGTAATTGCCCGTATTGGTTATACCAAATCTGAATATAAGTTTGATGCCGAGGCCTGCGGAATTATCTCTGCCATTCATGAGCAGTCAGATGATATTAACCAAGGAGTAGAGCGTGCCAAGCCAGAAGACCAGGGCGCAGGCGACCAGGGCATGATGTTTGGCTACGCCACCAATGAGACCGATAGCTACATGCCCCTGGCATTGGAGATCTCGCACCTTCTCTTGAAAGAATTGGCTGCTGTCCGGAAGGAAGGGAAAGAAATGACCTACCTGCGTCCAGACGCCAAATCTCAGGTAACCATCCGTTACTCAGATACCCACGTTCCGGAGAAGATTGACACCATTGTTATCTCTACCCAGCATGATGAGTTTGAAAGCTCAGATGCCAATGACAAGGCCGCCTCTAAGCAGGCCGAAGAGAAAATGGTGGCCAAGATCAAAGAAGATGTGTTGAACATTCTCCTGCCAAGGGTGAAAAGCAAGCTGCCACAGCGCACCGCTGATCTGTTCGCAGATGATATTACCTACCACATTAACCCTACCGGGAAATTCGTGATTGGCGGACCGCACGGGGACACCGGCTTGACCGGCCGTAAGATCATTGTAGATACCTACGGTGGCAAAGGCGCCCACGGCGGCGGGGCATTCTCCGGAAAAGACTCTTCTAAAGTAGACCGTTCTGCGGCCTATGCTGCGCGGCACATTGCCAAGAACCTGGTAGCTGCCGGCGTAGCCGACCAGGTACTGGTGCAGGTAGCCTATGCTATTGGCGTGGCAGAGCCGGTAGGCCTCTACGTTACCACCTACGGAACCACTAAGGTGACCGGAGCCAACGGGGAGACCATGACTGACGGTGAGATTGCCGATAAGGTGAACGAGCTGTTTGAGATGAGGCCTTATGATATTGTAAAGCGCTTTGGTCTCCAGAACCCTATCTTCTCTGAAACTGCCGCATACGGCCATATGGGCCGGGAGGCAGGCGTGAAAAAAGTGCAATACAAAGTAAACGGCCAGGTAGAGGAGCGCGAGTTTGAAACCTTTACCTGGGAGAAGTTAGATTACGTGGATAGAATCAAAGCTTCCTTCAATCTGTAATCTTACCAATTCCCAGTAAATAAAAAGAGCCTCCATGGAGGCTCTTTTTATTTACTGGGATCTTGAACTGGCCCTTAGTAAGTAGCCAGTTTGTCTTTATGTTTGATCAATTGCTTCTTCATGTCTTCTACCGCCTTGTCTGTGGCCGTCTCAAAAGAGTTGGCTTCTTCTTTACAGAACAGGGTGGCTCCAGGCACAAATAACTTAATCTCCACTAATTTATTGTCATGCGCTTCTGGTTTCTGCACACGCAGGATCACTTCGCCGCTTATAATCCGGTCAAAAAAGGTATCTAACTTGTCTAGTTTTCTTTGCAGGAAATCTAACAGGCTTTGGTCTGCGGTGAAATGTACAGATTGAATTTGCAGTTTCATAGTTTACTTCTTTAGGGTGATACGAATTAAGCTTTGGGATGAGCTTTCTCAAAGACGGCTTTGAGTTTCTCAATAGAATTATGAGTATAGACCTGGGTTGCCGCCAGACTGGCGTGCCCAAGCAAATCTTTAATGGCCCCCAAGTCTGCCCCACGGTTCAATAGATGCGTGGCAAAGGAATGGCGAAGCACGTGCGGGCTATTCTTCTGGGCGGTAGACACGGTGCTCATATACTTCTTTACCACGCGGTATACGTACTTTGGGTAGAGGGGAGCCTCTTTATCCGTAACGAAGAGAAATGGAGAATTGTTATCTGGGAAGGTAGCTTGCCGCTCCTTTATATAGCCAGAAAGCGTGTTCACCAAAGAGGGGTTCAAGGGTAAAATGCGCTCCTTATTGCCTTTCCCTAAAACCTTTAAGGTGCTGGAGGAAAGGTTGATGTCTGTCAGTTTGAGGTTGGTGAGTTCGGCCAAACGCATGCCAGTGCCATACAAAAGCTCCAGGATCAACTTCTCACGGTGCCCTTTAAAATCTTCTGAAAAAGAACCTTGGTCCAGGACCTGCGTGAAGGCATCTTCAGGTATGAAGGAGGGAAGCTTTTTGGCAAGTTTGGGCGCTTTAATGCGTACGGTAGGATTAGATTCTACTTCGCCGCGGCGCATTAAAAACCGGAAATAGGAGCGGAGGGAGGCAATCTTGCGGTGAATGGTACGGCTATCCAGATCCTTTTGGACTAAGGCTACCACCCAGGAGCGGATAATGGCATGATCAGCCGCCTTGATATCTTCTACCTCATACACCTCCTGCAAATAGTCTTTAAACTGCTGCAGATCGGTCTGGTAAGAGATGATGGTATGCGGGCTGAACCGCTTTTCGTACTGAAGGTATTTAAAAAATAATTCCATAAATTAAGGAAGCCGGCCTTTGTCAGACCTTTCCCCTAATTTATGGAATTACCACGTAGGTTGTATCAGTAAAGCCTAGTAGTTATCAGTTGCGAACAATTGTTGCTTGTAAACGGCTCTCTCCTTTTGCTTTCTCTTGGTAACAGAAGGCTTCTGGAAGAACGTTCTAGCGCGCAATTGCTTCAACACACCTGTTCTCTCAAATTTCTTTTTGAATCTCTTTAAGGCTTTGTCTACTGACTCGTTATCCTTTACGTTAATGATGATCATATAATAGATTGATTTTAAAGTCAATTGTTTTTAAGGATTGCAAAGATATTCACAAATCCACTGACAGTCAAGCGCTGTTGCTCAATTATTTTAATACTGCTCTTGAAATAACAAGTTTCTGAATTTCTGAAGTTCCTTCGCCTATGGTGCAAAGCTTGGAATCACGGTAATATTTCTCCGCCGGGTAGTCTTTGGTATAGCCATAACCGCCAAAAATCTGTACCCCTTCATTGGCCGCACGCACACATACTTCTGAGGCATACAGCTTCGCCATAGCAGATTCTTTGTTTACGTTCTCGCCCCGGTTCTTCATAGCGGCGGCTCGATAGGTTAAGAGGGCTGCGGCCTCAATCTCCGTGGCCATATCTGCCAGTTTAAAAGCAATGCCTTGGAACTCAGAGATGGGCTTGTTGAATTGATGACGCTCTTTTGAATACGCCAACGCCGCTTCATAAGCGCCTTGCGCAATGCCCAGGCTAAGGGCTGCAATGGAGATACGGCCTCCGTCTAGCACCTTCATGGACTGGATAAAGCCTTCGCCCACTTCCCCTAGAACGTTTGCGTGAGGTACTCTGCAGTCTTCAAAGATCAATTCAGTGGTTTCTGAGGCCCGCATGCCTAACTTGTCTTCTTTTCTGCCCGCTGAGAACCCGGCCGTTGGTTTTTCAATGACAAAAGCGGTCATGCCTCTTGAGTCTCCTACTTCACCCGTTCTGGCAATCACAACCGCTATGTTGCTGGATTTACCGTGCGTGATGAAGTTCTTGGCTCCGTTCAGTACCCAGTCATCTCCGTCTCTTACGGCCACCGTGCGCATGTTACCCGCGTCCGATCCTGTGTTAGGCTCGGTCAGGCCCCAGGCACCAATCCATTCGGCCGTGGCAAGCTTAGGCAACCATTTCTTTTTCTGCTCCTCACTGCCAAACTGCAGAATGTGGCCGGTGCACAAGGAGTTATGGGCCGCCATAGATAATCCAATGGAGCCGTCAATTTTAGATAGTTCAGCAATGGCTGTCACATACTCCAGATACCCGAAGCCTGAACCGCCATATTCTTGCGGAACCAATACCCCCATCAGACCCAGTTCTCCCAGTTGCTTGAAAACATGCACCGGGAATTCCTGGGACTCATCCCATTTCATCATGTCTGGTTTGATGGACTTTGCGCCAAAGTCACGGATCATATCAGCAATCATCTGCTGGTTTTCATTGTAGCTAAGCTGCATAGACAAAGTTGATTTTAAAGTCAATTAGGTCTTAAAATTAGATAAAATAACTTCACCAACCTAACGCATGTTAGGTTGGTGAAGTTATTAACTATTAGATTTAGAACTCTATATATAATTGAAAGGTTATACCAAACGCCTTGAAATAGCGTTGATAGAGGTTAACAGTCTTCGCTAATTTGGCGTACCCATTACTTTTAGTTTACTTTGTGGTTGGCCCTAACTGTTTTGTGGTTAGCAAATACAACTGTATATCTGCAGATTATTAATCTACTATGCCTCTATTTACCAGCATAAAGCTTTCACCAAAGTATTTTCTTTATGTTTTGCTGTTTTGGTTGAGCTCCTGTAATGTCTACAGGCAGAACATCATGTTCAGAACCGAAGGTGATGTAAATGCTGATTTGTTACGTGGGTCCATAGCCGAAGCAGGAAGAAACTACAAGATTCAGCCAAATGACATTTTAAATATCCGGATCTATACGAATAAGGGGGAGATTTTGGTGGACCCTAATAACTTCCTTCTCATGGAACTCTCCCAAAGTAGAGGGGGCTCAAGAGGGGGAGTTGGACAACAACAAATAGGGCAACAGGAGGAGCCGCAACAGTACACCGTATTGCCTAATGGCGAGGTGAAAGTGCCGATGATAGGTTTCGTTAATGTACAGGGATATACTCTTGCTCAGGCAGATAGTGCATTCCAGAGTAGATTCGAAACTTATTATAAAGATACTTATGTTTACTCTCAGGTAATTAGCCGCAGAGTGGTAGTCTTAGGCGCTACAGGAGGACGAGTAGTCCCTTTATCGCATGAGAATATAAATGTAGTGGAGGTTCTGGCATTGGCAGGAGGTATGCCAGATAATGGTAAAGCCCAAAATATTAGGCTTATCAGAGATGTTGCCTCTGGTAAGCCTATCGTACATGTCATTGATTTATCTACAATTGCCGGTTTGCAAAAAGCTAGTCTTAAGGTGCAGCCTAATGATGTGATTTATGTGGAGCCGGTAAGAAGAGTGTTCAATGAGTCACTGCGTGATGTCTTAACAGTTTTGGGAGCCGTCTCTAATGTGCTTACCTCCTATATTGTTATCAAGAATATAATTAATTAGTTTAATAGAAGTTCATGAGTGTAAAAACAGTCAATGATCTGGATGAACTGGATCATCGTATGGGTATTGGGGATGAGGATGAGGATGACGGCGGAGCAGGGATTGATTTTGTTACCTTATTACACGTTGTTCGGAGAAGTATTCCTTGGATAATACTTCTTGTTCTTCTTGGAACCTCTGGTTCTTACCTTTATTTAAGATATACCAAAAAAGTTTATGAGTCTTCTTCCACTATCAAATTAGATGAGCAGTCTGAGGCAGGTGTCCTTGGAATGGATAAAAGCGCTGGCTTAAAAGTAGAATCTGGAATTGGTAAGTTGCAGGGTGAGGTTGATCTTATCAAATCTAATATTGTATATGAACGCCTGAAGGAAAGAATGCCTTTGAAGGTAAGCTACTTTCTGAAGGCACGTGTTTTAGATGCTGAACTATACAAAGAGAGTCCATTTTCGGTTACTTTTGATACCACCAGCTTTGACCTGTTTGACCAAAAGATTTTTGTTGAATTTAAATCTCCCAGCCAATATAACATATATGTAGGGGAGGAAGGATCTCCTTCTTCCAATGCGGTCGGGAACCAGATAAGCCTTGCGGGAAGTAAGGTTACTGTTGAAGTTTCTTCAAACTTTTCTAATACTCATATAGGTGAGACCTACTATTTTATAATCCACAGCAATCAGCGGTTAAAGAATTACATTGATGAAAATCTAACCACTGCCATTCTAAATCCAGAGTCAAAAACCATCCAAATCTCTTTTAAAGATTTTAACAGGTTCAAGGCGCGTGATATTGTTGAGAATATTGATGCGGTCTATTTGCAGCAGAAACTGGAGCGAAGCAATCAAGCCAGTAGACAGACGCTCACTTTTTTAAACGATCAATTAAAGGAGACGGAAGACAGCCTTAGAAAAGCTGAGAATGAAATTGAACGGTTTGTAAGGCAAAATAAGTCTTATGACATTAAAGGCAGTCTTCAGGAAGCCCTAACCCAGGTACAGGAGTTAGAGAAAGAAAAAATGGAACTGAGGTTCCAGGTTTCACTCCTGAACACCATACAATCAAAGGTTAAGAAGAATGAAGACCTTGGTTTAATTGTTTCAGGACTTCAAGGCCAGGAGAACCAAGACCCACAGTTAGCCGAACAGTTAACGGAACTTAGTGATCTGCAAGCCAGACAAAGGACTGCCAGAATGACCAGCAGGGGGAATACCGTAGCTGATAACCTTCTAGAGGAGCAAATTAATTTTGCCCAGAATAAGCTGAATGCAGTTGTCAATGGGAGCAAAAACCTTGCGCAGGCAAAGCTTGATAATATCAACCGTAACCAATCTTTACTTACGGGTAAAATATTGCAGGCGCCTGGCCAAGAAACCGAACGAGCAAGGTTAGAGCGTATCTTTGGCCTTTACGAAGGCTTCTTTACCCAAATTTTAAACAAGAGAGTAGAGTATGGCATTGCTATGGCAGGTACTACTCCAGATTTCCAGGTGTTATCACCAGCTAGCTTGCCCAGTGAGTCTAGCCCTATTTCCCCTAACAGGCTTCTAGTATATGCTATTGGTATTGCTGGTGGATTATTTCTGGGTATTGGCTTAATTGCTACCCGGTATCTAATGCATGATACAGTGACTAACATTAGAGAGTTGGAACGGAATACTTCTGTGCCAGTTCTTGGGGTGGTACCTTCCTATGACAAGCAGAAGATGCCTTTCTCCAAGTTGGTGGTCAATCAGAACCCTAAGTCGGCGCTGAGTGAATCAATCAGGTCAATCAGGACTAACCTGGAGTTCATGAGTGCCTCCAAGAAAAAAAGAATCATCTCGGTTACATCTACCATAAGCGGGGAAGGAAAAACCTTTGTGGCTGTGAACTTAGGTGGTATCATCGCCATGTCTGGTATGAAAGTGGTGATTCTGGACCTTGACATGCGGAAACCTAAGGTGCATATTGCCTTAGATGGGGACAATAGCAAAGGCATGAGCACCATCTTGATTGATAAGCATTCCATAGCCGAATGTGTGCAACCTACCGCTATAACAGATTTAGACTTTATCTCAGCGGGGCCTACTCCGCCTAACCCCTCTGAATTGATCATGTCAGGTAGATTTGATGAAGTATTAAATGAGCTCCACCAGACTTATGATATGATTTTGGTGGATAGCCCGCCAGTTGGATTGGTAACGGATGGGGTGCTGATTATGCGGAAAGCAGATATTCCTCTCTATATAATCAGGGCTGGTTATTCCAAGAAAACCTTTTTGAAAGGCATTGACAAATTGGTAAGAACCAATCATCTAAATAATACTGCCGCTATTTTAAATGATGCCAGCAGTATGAATGGCTATGGTTACGGCTATGGCTACGGGTATGGATATGGCTATGGGCAAGGCTATTATGATGAAGAGGTAAAGCCAACTTTTGGGTCAAAATTAAAATCGATCTTTAAATAAAGCCTCATGTGGAGTCGACTTAAGGGTCTGTGGAGCGATAAGAACAAGGCAACTCTTTCTTATCAGGACCTGGTGTCTGATATGCACTCTCATCTGCTTCCGGGTTTAGATGATGGGGCCACCACGCTGGAAGAATCTATGCAACTTCTGGAAGCTTTGTATTCCCTGGGCTTCCGTAAACTTTGTATGACTCCCCACATCATGGGGGACTTTTACAAGAATACTCCTGTTGCCATAAAGGCTAAACTGAAAGAGCTTCAGGAGGTGGTGTCTGCCAGAGGAATAGAGATGGAGCTTTCCTGCGCCGCAGAATATTACCTGGATGAATGGTTCCTGGAGAAAATAGAACAGGGGGAAGAGTTGCTGTCTTTTGGCGGAGACCGGAAGTTTCTGTTGGTAGAGACCTCCTACATGAATGAGCCGGCACATCTGCGGCAGATTATTTTTGCCATACAAACGGCGGGCTATACGCCGGTATTGGCCCACCCAGAGCGGTATACCTATTTTTACGGGAGGCTGGAGAGGCTTTTGGAACTCAGGGAGACCGGTATCCTTTTCCAGATTAATATCAATTCTATAGCGGGTTATTATTCTAAGCCTGCCAAAGAAATGGCCAGGCAGTTAATCGAAAGGAAAGCGGTTGAGTTTTTGGGCACCGACACACACGCCATGAAACATATTCAGGTGCTTCAGCGAGCGGTGACAGAGCCATTGTTTCAGGAGGCCTTAAGACTACCACTTCTAAACGCTACCCTCTAAATCATATCTATTGAAAAAGGTATTAGTGACCGGTGGGAGTGGGCTTCTGGGCCATTTTCTGGTGCAGCGTCTGTTAGTGGATGGCTTAGAGGTGGTCGCTTTGCGGAGGCAGACGTCCTCCAACTTAGATCACCCCAACCTCACTTGGGTTGAAGGCGATATTTTAGACCCGTCGTTGCTGCAAACTCTTGTCCAACATGTGGAGGAAGTATACCATTGCGCCGGTTTTGTATCCTATGCCCCCCAGGATGAAAACCTGCTGCAGCAAATAAATGTGGAGGGAACCGCCAACATTGTGAATGCCTGTCTGCAGAACGGTCAGGTGCGTTTATGCCATGTGAGCTCTATTGCGGCCATCAACAGAAAAGCCAGTGATAAAGTAATCCATGAAGACGTACAGTGGGACCCCATGGCAGAAAGGTCAGCGTATGCGTTTTCTAAGTTTTATGCTGAGATGGAAGTATGGAGAGGCATATCAGAAGGCCTGCAGGCGGTCATCGTGAACCCCTCGGTTATTCTGGGCCCCGGAGATCTGGACAGGAGCAGCACACAGTTGTATAAATATGTTCTGGACCAGCGACCCTTTTACACCGCAGGTTATGTTAACTTTGTTGATGTACGCGATGTGGTGGAAGCCATGGTGAGACTCATGCAGGGAAACCAATGGGGCCAGCGCTTTATTGTAAATGGCCACCAAACCTCCTATCAATCCTTTTTTGAAGCGGTAGCAAGGTTAATGGGGAAAACCCCTCCCAAATTTAAGGTCCCAGGCTGGGTAGCTGAAATTGTTTGGCGGGCTGAAGCGGTAAGAGGAAGGTTAACCGGTATCAAGCCCTTAATTACCAAAGAAACAGCCCGTATCGCAAAGGAAGCTCACTTTTTTGCGAATGATAAAGTGAAAGCAGCAACAGGCATGACGTTTCGTCCTTTGGAGGAAACCCTGCGTTGGAGTTGCGGGCAGCTTTTGCGGAGTGAATCTTTGTAAGATTCTTTTGTTGGTTTAGTGTGAAGGGTACTTTTTACCCATGTTGAGATTTACTAGTAGATGGACGATAATTTTGAAGAGTTTTCCAGTGAGGATTTAGACCTGGTACACAGGTTTGAGACCATGCAGGAAACGAATAATACACAGTTCTTTGACCTCTCAGACTATGAGAGCATTATAGACTATTACGCCAATAGTTTTAATTACAGCCAGGCTTTGAAGGCCTGTGATGCCGGTATTGCCCAATACCCTTTCTCCACTGAACTCCTGATAGACAAAGCCCAGGTGCTGGCCATGCTGGGTGCCTTTGATGAGGCCTTGGTCTTGGTGGAAGAAGTAGCCCAGATAGATCCTGCCAATGAGGACATCCCGGTTACCAAAGGCATTATCTTCAACCAGAAGGGAGACTTTGCCCAAGCCATTGATTTCTTTAAGCAGGCGGCAGAGCAATCTGAGGTGAAGGATGATATTTACTTCAACATCGGGCTTTCTTACCAGAGCTGGGGCAAGTTCAAGGCGGCCATGAAGTACTACAAGCGTAGTCTGCGGTTGAACATAGAAAATGAGCTGGCCTTGCAGGAATTACTGTATTGTCTGGAAGTGACCGGTGAAGGAGAGGGCGTGATCGCCTTTTTCCAGGAATTTGTAGATGAGGATCCTTATTCGGCCATGGCCTGGTTTAACTTAGGGTTAGCGCAAAGTAGGCTGGGGAACTATGAGAAAGCCGTAGCTTCCTATGAGTATGCCACTTTGATCCAGCCTGACCTGGCTCCGGCTTTCGTGAACCTGGCCAATAACTATGTTTATCTGGGAGAGTTCACCAAAGCCATCGAGGCTTTTCAGGGAGCATTGGAGCACACAGAGCCCAATGCAGATATTCTTTGCAACATTGGCGAGTGCTATGAAAAGCTTTCGCAGTGGGATTTGGCTCATAAGTATTACGTAAAGGCCATTGACCTTTCTCCTGAGATGGACGAGGCCTGGTTTGGTATTGGCGTGATCCTTGACCTGCAAGGTAAATGGCTGGAAGCAGTCCATTATTATCGGAAGGCTATTTCCTTTTACGCCGACAATGTAGACTATTGGTTGGCCCTGGCGGCGGCGGAGTATCAGTTGGGCAATGTCATCTCTAGCGTGGAAGCCTATGAGCAGGCCAGCAACCTGTCCCCTGAAAACAAAGATATCTGGCTGAACTGGTCCATTATCCTGTATGAGCAAGGCAATTTTGAGGGCGCTATTGACCTTCTAATAAATGCCTTAGAGCTTCAGCCAGACGAAGCCGAACTGCAGTACAGGCTCTGTGCCTACAGTTTAGCCGCAGGAAAGTATAAGCAGGCATACAATTATCTGGAAAATGCTTTAATTTTGGACTTCGATAAGCATAGACTTCTCTTTGAGTTCTTTCCAGAGCTGGAATCGCAGCGGGCCCTGGCCCGTCTCATTGACCAGTATCGCAAATAAACCCCTAAACATGAATTACGAACTTTCCCACCTTCCAGAACGCACCTCTAAACCCAGAGAGAGCGGATTTACCATGGCCATGGACAAAGGCCTGAGTTTACGAGAAGCCGAAAACTTTGCCGAGGTTGCCGGAGAGTATGTAGATATTGTGAAGCTGGGCTGGGCTACGTCATTCGTGACGCCTAATTTGGATAAGAAACTGGCCATTTTCAGAGAAGCCGGTCTGCCTTTCTATTTTGGGGGTACCTTGTTTGAAGCCTTTATCATTAGAGGCCAGTTTGATGACTACCGCCGTCTGCTGGATAAATATAAGCTAGAGTTTGCCGAAGTGTCTGATGGCTCCCTTGAAATGGACCATGACCTCAAGTGCCAATACATCCGGACTTTGTCTGAGCAGGTAACGGTCCTGTCTGAGGTAGGCTCCAAAGACGCGGAGAAGATTATCCCTCCCTATAAATGGATTAGCCTGATGCAGGCCGAATTGGATGCTGGCGCCTGGAAGGTGATCGGGGAGTCCAGAGAGGCCGGTAACGTGGGCCTGTTCCGTTCCACCGGTGAGGTGAGAAGCGGTCTGGTGGAGGAGATCCTCACTAAGATCCCGTTTGAGAAAATTATCTGGGAGGCCCCACAGAAAGCGCAGCAGGTCTTCTTTATCAAATTACTGGGGGCCAACGTGAACTTGGGTAATATCTCGCCTAATGAAATTATCCCGCTGGAAACTATCCGTTTGGGCCTGAGAGGCGATACGTTCACCCACTTCCTGGCCAAGGAAATGTTAGATAAACTGGTTTAACCCAATAGCTTTTTCATAATGGAGTTACTCCGGCAGTTCATTGATTTGTTTTTACACCTGGACCAGCACCTCAGTCAGATTATCTCTGATTATGGCACCTGGACCTACGTGATCCTTTTCCTGATCATCTTTGTGGAAACCGGGGTGGTGGTCATGCCTTTTCTGCCAGGAGACTCGCTTCTCTTTGCCGCCGGGGCCTTTGCCGCGACCGGGGTGCTGAACGTGTGGTGGCTGGTGCTGCTGCTGTTCATTGCGGCTTTTCTGGGCGATACGCTTAACTATTTGATAGGCGATTATTTTGGGCCCAAGGTGTTCAAACGAGATTACCGCTTCCTGAAGCGGGAGTACCTGTACAAGACCCAGGCCTTCTATGAGAAGCACGGGGGCAAAACCATCATCTTCGCCCGGTTTATCCCTATCATCCGTACGTTCGCGCCGTTTGTGGCTGGGGTAGGGACCATGAAATACAGTAAATTCCTGTCTTACAACGTAATTGGTGGCTTTTTGTGGGTGGCTGGTTTCGTGCTGGCCGGCTTTGTCTTCGGGAACATTCCGGCAGTAAAAAAGAATTTTACGCTGGTGATCTTCGGGATCATCCTTATCTCCATCATCCCGCCGGTGATTGAGTTAGTAAAACATAAATTTAGCCCCAAACAGCAATAGGGTCGTTCGCACCCTTCTCTCCAGATATGCATAATGACTACGGGCTAATAGGCTATAAGCTTACCCACTCTTTCTCTCAGAAATATTTCACTGATAAATTCATCTCTGAGGGGATCAAGGACAGCCAGTACCATTTGTTTGAGCTGGATTGTATTGCCGAACTACCGGCGCTCCTGAAACGGTACCCCAACCTGAAGGGGTTAAACGTGACTATTCCTTACAAGGAAGCCATTATCCCCTATCTGGATGAGCTGGAGCCTACCGCAGCCAAGATAGGCGCCATCAACGTGGTGAAGTTTGAGAACGGCAAACTCATTGGCCACAACTCAGACTACCAGGGGTTTATGCAGTCCCTCCAAAATTTCTACCATTGTTACTCCCAGTCGCAGGCCCTGGTGCTGGGCACGGGCGGTGCAGCCAAGGCTGTCATGGCCGCTTTGGAGTACATGAACATCGCCTACAAGGTGGTGTCCAGGGAGAAAAGGCCCGGCATGCTGACCTACCAGGAGCTTTCTCCCAGCGTGATGTCGGCTGTATCACTGATCATCAATGCCTCGCCGGTGGGTACCTATCCCAAGGTAGACGAGGCCCCGGCCATTCCGTATGAGCTGCTGTCTGGCCACCACTATCTGTATGACCTGGTCTACAACCCTTCTCAAACCCTTTTCCTGCAGCGCGGCCAGCAGATGGGCGCCAAAACCATAAACGGCTACGAGATGCTTTGCCTTCAGGCCGAGGTGGCTTGGCAAATCTGGCACAGCTAGGCTGTTTATAGCCCGTTTTTAGCAAAAGAAGCCTAAACCAGCTTCGTCCTTCCTACTTATATCTGAGTAAAATTCATCTAGTGCCCTGAAAAAACCGGGAAAATATTCTTTTCCCTGATTTGCCGTGCAACCTTTGGCGCTCTGCCGGGCTCTTACCAGTGGAAGCTACCTTTACCAGAACCTCCGTTGAAGATTTTCAAATCCAGAGATTCCTCCGAGGCTGACCTCATCAAAGAGGCCGTGGCCGGCAAGCGGAACGCCCAGCAACTGCTGTACCAACGGTACGCGGGCAAGATGCTGGCGGTAAGCAAGAGGTATGCCCGCACGGATTTTGAGGCCGAAGATATACTGCAGGATGCTTTTGTGAAGGTGTTTCTGTACCTGAAGACCTTTAAAGGCGAATGCCCCCTGGAGTTCTGGATCAAGCGGATTGTCATCAACACGGCCATCAAACACCAGCACAGCAACCGGCACCTCATGGTCACCGACCAGGAAGAAGAGTGGGATGTAGCCTCTGAGCATGATTCTCTGGATGGCCAGTTCGCTTATGAGGAGCTGTTACAATTGGTGCGGGACCTTCCGCCGCGGTACCAGGCGGTGTTTAACCTATATGCTATTGAGGGTTTCTCCCACAAGGAAATAGGGGAGATGCTGGACATCACTGAAAGTACTTCTAAGTCACAATATTCCCGGGCCCGGGCCAGTCTAAGACAGGCCTTGCTACGGTTAAAAGAGCAGTACCATGAAAAAATCACCGGCTGAGCAGAAGCAAGGTCAGTCTGTGGAGGAGGTGTTCCGAAACGGATTGGCAGACGCGGAGTCTACCCCGCCTCCGCGCATCTGGGAGAACCTGGATACTATATTGGAGAACCAGGAACTGCACCATTACCGGAAGCAGGCAAAATGGTACCGTTCCATTGCCGCCGCCGCCTTGCTGCTGTTGATCTCCTTTTCTATTTTCCTCTGGAAGAATGGCGCCACCCCAGCCACGCAGCCGCAGGAATCGCTGGCTTCTACCGCTATCACCAATAACGCTCCCGCTCAACCAGAAAGCAACCAGCCAGCTCCAACCGCAAAGAAACCGGTAGAAAAGCTCGCGGCTGTTTCAGGCACGTTTTCCGGAAAACAGGGCCAAAACAGAAATTTGAATAGCAAGCCTTTGGGCGCTGGCCGAATCTATGAGAGAAAGCCAGGGACTGAAACAACAAACGCCATCGCTCACTCAGGTTCCAACCAAGCCAGAATTAGCCAGAAGCTACAGGAAGCACCTAACAACTTTGTAACCCCAACCGCTGCTGGTACATTAGCTTCCGCAGAGGCTAAGGGTTCTGTAGAAGAACTTTCCGCTTTAGCGGGGCGGGTTGGTGAAATAAACGCCTTGGCAGTAACCGCAGATTCTGTTCAGCCTGCCCGGGCCAAGACCATCTTGCTGCAGAAGCAGGCAGAGACATCTGCGGTAGCCGTGGTGACTCCTGCGGAGAAAGAGGAAAAGAACCCCACTGGTACCGTGCAGCGCTGGAGCCTGGCCGTGGCGTATAGTCCGCAGTATGCGTACGCCCCCGTAAAGCTGGGGCAGGCCAGCAATGCGCCTATGGCCTCCTTCTCGCAACCCGAGATGGCCAATGAGTACCAGGAGGCAGTAAACGAATACAATAACAGCTACAGCCCTACCTATTCTTACAGCACCATGGTAGGGGCCAGCTATCAGATCAATGAAAAGTGGCAGCTAGAGAGCGGGTTCCTGTATACCCAGAACGAAGCCAAGACCAGCTCCTCTTTTTTGGTATCTGGCGGCGCAGGGAGCAGGAACCAGTCATTTGACGGTCTAGCGCTAGCTACCAGCGCCAAGAATGTGCCGCTGGTAGCCAATGCTCTCCATTCAGACGCTTCTCCCACTTCTATGTCTGTGAGCCGCACCACGCAGTACAATACCCGGTACAAGTACCAGCAGTTGGGGCTGCCGCTGCGGGTGGCTTACCGGCATAACTTAAAAAAGTTTTTTGGCTATCTGGCTGGAGGCGTGCACGTAAACCTATTATTGCAGAACAGCATTACGCCAGAGACAATGCAGGTAGAAGCGTTGCGTTTTAGTTTCAAGGATAAAGATTCGCCGTATAAAGCCTGGCAGTTTGCCACGTCTACCTCCCTGGGGTTGGGGTATGAGGTGTCAAAAAACATGAGCCTAATAGTGGCGCCAGAACTTAATTATTCCCTTACGCCTTTGCTACGGGAAGAACAGCAGCAGACAGACGCATACCAGCTAGGCGTGAGCATTGGCGGAAGATGGCGTCTGGGTAAATAAGTAGGAAGTAACTTTTTGCCTGCAATAGGGGTCTAAGGAATATTAATGGTCTCCTTTATTCTGCAGGAGTTTATTATTTTAGTGATTACCAGTATGAATACCACTTACTCATTCCATAAAGTAGCCAGAACGTGGGCTATGATCTTTTCGGTGCCCCTGTACATTGGCGGTACTTCCCTTTGGCTTAAAGAAGAAATCAAAGACGTGGTAAATGAGAAAGAGGCGCAAATGCTTTCCTCTATTAAAGAGGAAATGAAAAAGTCGCTGGCCCACAAAAAACAAAAGCAACAAACCTTTCTGCTCCCGTAAGCAAACCCTACTCGGGTACACCCAGAAAAACTGAGATATCCCTTATGCAACATTGGAAAGCGGCTCTCCTGCTGAGCGCGGGGCTGGCCTCTTTAGTCTCCTGCAAGCCTGAGGAAGTGCTCAGTGAATGTTTTCCGGCGGTAGTTTTGGACCAGGGCTGCGGCACCGTCCTGGCTATTCTAGACCCCAGAGCCGCCCAGGTAGTAGACACCCAACCCAGCCATGATACCGTCTACGTCAATACCTTTGACCTGCACCCCATTTATCAGGTAGCCGGAAAAAAAACTGTACATCACCATCGAAGCCGCCAACGCCAATGAAGTACCGGAGTGCCCCGGCTTCACTCCTAAGATCTACCCGCATATCAAGATATCCAGTGTGCAGGAAACCGCCTGTCAATGAGGCAGTGCCCTTGGGTAGCGATAAAAAATAACCTGATTTCCTTATTCTAGGAGTAAAGGCGTTTTAGGCCCATTTTCCTGAAAACAGGCGTAAAACGCTACCTAATTTAGCGCAATGCTAAACTCTATTGCTTTTACTGGTGTTATAATACGTTATCTTTGATTGTATTTCGCACCACATGAAATTTCAACTCACCTCAGAATTCCAACCCACCGGAGATCAGCCCCGGGCCATAAAACAACTCACCCAGGGAGTACGCAGCGGCGAGCACGCGCAGGTATTGCTAGGCGCCACCGGTACCGGTAAAACGTTTACCGTGGCCAACCTCATCCAGGAAGTCCAGAAACCCACGCTGGTGCTGTGCCATAACAAAACCCTGGCCGCTCAGCTCTACGGCGAGTTCAAGCAATTCTTCCCTAACAACGCGGTAGAATACTTCATCTCCTACTATGACTACTATCAGCCCGAGGCCTACATCGCCTCCTCTGATGTGTTCATTGAGAAGGACCTGGCCATTAACGAAGAGATTGAAAAGCTTCGGCTCCATGCCACTTCGGCGCTGCTTTCTGGCAGAAGAGATGTGATCGTGGTGGCTTCCGTGTCCTGTATCTACGGTATCGGTAACCCCGAAGAATTCGGGAAGAACGTGATTCCGCTGGCGCTGGGCATGAAAGTAAGCCGCAACAACCTCCTGTACCAATTCGTGTCCATTCTCTACAGCCGCACCGAGGTAGAGTTCACACGTGGAACGTTCCGGGTGAAAGGCGATACCGTGGACATTTATCCGGCGTACGCCGATTTCGCCTACCGCATCTATTTCTGGGGCGATGAGATTGAGTCCATCCAGCGCATAGACCCGGAGAGTGGCCGCAAGCTGGCCGATGAGGAAAGCATCTCCCTGTTCCCGGCCAACCTGTTCGTGACTGGCAAAGACACGCTGCACCAGGCCATTAATGAGATTCAGTTTGACATGGTGGCCCAGCACGAGTACTTCCTCAAGGAGGGCCGTGACAACGAGGCCAAACGCATTAAGGAGCGTACCGAGTTTGACCTGGAGATGATCCGGGAGCTGGGCTACTGCTCGGGTATTGAGAACTACTCCCGCTACTTTGACCGCCGGGAACCCGGGGCGCGTCCCTTCTGCCTGCTTGACTATTTTCCAGATGATTTCCTGATGGTGATTGACGAGAGCCACGCAACCCTGCCACAAGTTCGCGCCATGTGGGGCGGTGACCGCTCACGCAAGACCGCGCTGGTAGAATACGGTTTCCGGCTGCCGGCCGCCATGGACAACCGCCCGCTCACGTTCAATGAGTTTGAGAGCGTCATGCACCAGGTCATCTTCGTGAGCGCCACGCCCGGCGACTACGAGATCCAGAAATCGGAAGGCGTGGTAGTGGAGCAGATCATCCGCCCGACGGGCTTATTGGACCCCGAGATTGAGGTGCGGCCCAGCCAGAACCAGATTGATGACCTGCTGGACGAAGTGGACAACCGCATTAAGAGAGGTGACCGCATTCTAGTGACTACCCTTACCAAACGCATGGCCGAGGAACTCACCAAGTACATGGAGCGCCTCAACATCAAGGTAAAATACATTCACTCAGAGGTGAAGACCCTGGACCGCGTGGAGATTCTGCGGGAGCTGCGCCTGGGCGTCATTGACGTGCTCATTGGCGTAAACCTGCTTCGCGAAGGTCTGGATTTACCCGAGGTAAGTCTGGTTGCTATTCTGGATGCTGACAAAGAAGGCTTCCTGCGTGACCAGCGTTCCTTGATTCAGACCATTGGTCGGGCCGCGCGGAACGAGAACGGCAAGGTGATCATGTACGCCGACCGGATGACCGGGTCCATGCAGCGCTCCATTGACGAGACCAACCGCCGCCGCGCCGTTCAAATGGAGTATAACACGGAGCACGGTATCACGCCCAAGACCATCTACAAATCCAAGGAAGCCATTATGGACCAGACCTCCGTGGCCGACTCCAACAAGCGCGAGCCCAAAGCCTACGCCGGTCCGGATGAAAGCCTCATGTCCATTGCCGCAGACCCAGTAGTACAGTACATGAAGCGCGATGAGCTGGAGAAGGTGATCAAGAAAACCGAGAAGCAGATGGAGGCCGCTGCCAAGGAACTGGACTTCCTGCAGGCCGCCAAATACCGTGATGAACTGGCAGAGCTCCGCAAGCTGCTCAAAGCCAAACGGGACTAATACTTCCTGATTTGTGGTAAATCCCTATTTTACGCCTGTTTCAAGAAAACCAGGCGTAAAAGGGAAATAGCAGCTCCTACGAGTGTCTCTGCCAACAGCTATTAGTAACCTTAAAATACCCCTTAAACATGAAAGCCGTTCTGCATTTGGTTGCAGAGCGGCTTTTATGTTTTAATTAAACCAGGTTAAATCAATTTATCCGGTGTGATAGGCAGTTCCCTGATCCGTTTGCCGCTGGCGTTGAAGATGGCGTTGGCAATGGCTGGGGCTACCCCGATGGTGGCAATCTCGCCGATGCCTTTGGTGCCGTTGGGGTTGTTGATCATATCAGGCTTGTTTACGAAGAGCGCTTCAATGTTTGGCGCATCAGCGTGCACGGGCAAATGGTAATCGGCGAAGTCCTTGGTCACGTAGCGCCCGAAGCGGTGGTCCATGACGGCGCCTTCGGTGAGGGCCATGCCTATGCCGCCTACGGCGCCGCCAATCATCTGGTTGCCGGCGGTTTTGGGGTTGATGACGGTGCCGGCATCGGCGCAGGAAACCAGTTTGGTCACGCGAATCTGCCCGGTCATGGGGTGTACCTGCACCTCGGCAAAGTGCACCGAGAATGAGTACATGGAATACCGGGTTCGGGCATCGTCGGGCTTAGATTCCTCGGTTACCTCAATTTCCGGCAGGTTCTGTTGCTTTAGAATATCTGCGTAACTCAGGCGGGAAGAAGGGGCGCTTTTCAGGGAGACATAGCCGTCTTTGAACATCAGGGTCTCCAGCGTGGCGCCTTTGAAGGCAGTGTCTTTGTTGCCGGCCGCCATGCCCATGAGTTTCTGCTTGAGGGCCATACAGGCGGCGTGTACCGCCGAACCCACGCTGGCCACCGTAGCCGATCCGCCCTGGCTGGGCGAAGGCGGGTACAAAGAACTACCCAGTTCAAACACAATCTTCTCGGGGGCAATCCCCAGGTTCTGGGCCGCAATCTGTACCATGGCCGTGCCGGTTCCTGGGCCAATATCGGTGGTAGCGCTTTGCAGGACCAGCGTACCGTTATTATACAGCACGGCCTTTACCTTGGCCCGGCCGCGGTTCGCCCCGAAGGTGCCCACGCCCATGCCGTAGCCCACCAGCCACTCGCCGTTTTTCAGGGAGCCCGGTTTCAGTTGCCGTTTGCTCCAACCAATGCGCTCTGCGCCCATCTGCATGGCCTCCGTGAGGTACTTGGTAGACCAGGGCAGGTTTTTCTCTGGGTCTTTGTCGGTGTGGTTTTTCAGGCGGAACTCCAGCGGGTCCATGCCAATCACGTGGGCCATCTCGTCCATGGCAGATTCCAGCGCAAACGCCCCGGTTGCTTCGCCGGGACCGCGCATCCAGATGGGCGTGCTGATGTCCAGGGGCAGGATGCGGTAGCGGGTGGTCACGTTGGGGCTGGTGTACATCATGCGCGTCTGCTGCAGGGTACTCTCGGTGAACTCCTCATAAGAAGACGTCTGCCCAATGGCCTCATGCGTGATGGCGGTGATTTTGCCGTCTTTGGTGGCGCTCATGCCCACTTTCTGCCAGGCGTGCGGCCGATACCCCACCATGGTGAACATCTGCTCGCGGGTGAGCATGAGTTTCACGGGGCGGTTTACTTTCTTGGCGGCCATAATGGCGGCCGTCTCGTGGGGCCAGGTGTGCAACCCGTTCCCGAAGGCGCCGCCCACAAACGTGGCAATCACCTTCACGTTCTCCACGGGTATGCCCCAGTCTTTAGCAAAGGCATTCTGAGTGCCAATGACCGCCTGCGTCTTGTCATAGACAGTAAGCTTGTTGTCGGCTTCCCAATGCGCAATGATGGCCTGCAGTTCCATGGGGTGGTGCACCTCCGTGGGAATCACGTACTCGCCCTCGACTTTGAGCGCCTCGGTTTTGTAGGCGTCTTCCTTGCCCCGGGTGTAATCTCCCAGCGGGTGCTTGGGGTTGCGCTGGGCGGCCGTGGGCAGAAAAGCCTTGGAGGTGTTTTTATTGAAATCGGTGGCGTGCTTCTCTTCAGTGTACTGTGCTTTTACCAGTTTGGCCGCGTACATGGCGCGCTCCAGGGTGTCTGCTATCACCACGGCAATAGGCTGGTCGTTGAAATCTACCTCGTCATTGAAGAACACGCGGTGCGGCTGGCCCACGGGTTTGGGCTCAGAGGGATGCGCGGCCTGCACGTAGCCGGGTACTTTGGGCGCATTCTGGAAATGCAAAACGGCCAGTACGCCGGGGGAATTCTCGGCGCGTTTGGTGTCAATACTTTTAATGCGGCCTTTGGCAATAGTGCTGCCCACCAGGACGGCGTGCGCCATGTTGGGCAACGCATATTCCGCGGAGTATTTGGCGGCGCCGGTAACTTTGAAGCGGCCATCTACCCGGTCCATGGGCTTGCCCACGTTATCTTGGAAGAAATAATCTTTCATATAGGAGAGGAGTGGGGTTAAACGGCGCCTGCCGCGTTTTTCAGGGCCTGCACCAGAACGTTAGGGCCTAGTTTCAGTTTGAATTGGTTGTGCTCAAAGGCCTTCGCTCCGCGCATGGCTATCTCAGCGGCTTGCCGGAAAGAAGCTTCCGTGGCCGGTTTGCCAGCCAGGAACTGCTCGGCCTCCGTTAGGCGCCAGGGCTTGTGGGCCACCCCGCCCATGGCTAGTCTAGCAGATTTAATGGTGCCTCCGGCCAGGTCCAGGGCCGCAGCCACGGAGACCAAAGCAAACGCATAGGAATTGCGGTCCCGCACTTTCAGGTAATGCACGTATTTTTGGTACGGGTTCTCCGAGATATCTACGGCCGTGATCAACTCGCCTTTCTGCAGGTTGGTGTCAATGTGCGGGGTATCGCCGGGCAGCCTGTGGAACTCCGCAAAGGGGATTTTTCTATCGCCTTTTGGCCCAGAGACCAGCACGGTAGCATCCAGTGCCACCAAGGCAATGTTCATGTCACTGGGGTTCACGGCAATACATTTATCACTGTGCCCGAAGATGGCGTGCATGCGGTTGTAGCCTTGCAGGGCGCTGCAGCCAGAGCCGGGTTCACGTTTGTTGCAGGGTGTGGCCAGGTCATAAAAGTAAGAACAGCGCACCCGTTGCATGATATTTCCACCTACAGTGGCCATGTTCCTAAGCTGCGCCGAGGCCCCTGCGTTGAGGGCCTGCGCCAGCAGCGGGTGTTTCTCCAGTATCAGTTTATCCTCGGCCACGGCGCTGTTCAGGGCAAGTGCCCCAATGCGAGTGTTGCCGTTTTCTTTCTCAATTTTGCGAAGTGGAAGCTTGTTGATGTCTACCAGTTTCTCAGGGTTCATGACCCCGCGTTTCATGAGGTCCAACAGGTTGGTGCCTCCGGCGATGAACATAGCGGTCTGGTCTTTGGCAACCGTATCAATGGCGGCCTGCGGCTTGCCGGGCTTTACGTATTGGAACGGGATCATACTTTCTGCCCTCCGTTTTTAACTTCCTTGATGGCGTTGACAATGTTGGGGTAAGCCCCGCACCGACAGATATTTCCGCTCATGTACTCGCGAATCTCGTCGTCTGAACCGGCATGGCCTTCCTTGATACAGGCCACTGCGCTCATGATCTGCCCTGGGGTGCAATACCCGCACTGAAAGCCGTCATGCTTGATGAACGCCTCCTGCATGGGGTGTAATTTTTCGCCGTTGGCGAGGCCCTCAATGGTGGTGATTTTCTTGCCGTCCTGCATCACGGCCAGGGTCAGGCAGGAGTTCACCCGCTGCCCGTCTACGTGCACGGTGCAGGCGCCGCACTGACCGTAGTCGCAGCCTTTTTTGGTGCCGGTGAGGTGCAGTTGTTCGCGCAGCAAATCCAGTAGGGTGGTACGAGGTTCCACGGAAAGCTTTTGTTTTTTGCCGTTGATGTCCAGGGTTACGTTCACCTTCTCAAAGGCATCGGCTATTTTTTCCTCCAGCTTCAGGTCGGCGGCTTTCACGGCAATGCCCGGGGTCAAGGCAAAGGCGGTGAGTACCGAGGACTGCTTGAGAAAGGACCGCCGGGCCTCAGAAATGCGCTGCCCGCCCGCGGCCGACGGCTGGTGTTGGTCAAGGTCTTTGTCTTGGGGCATATAGTAAGTAATTATGGGCTGATTGAAGATGTAGTATACGTAGGTACATGCTTAGAAACCATCTAAATTAGGAAGTGTTTGGCAACTAAGGTTCTAAGTCTTTTATTTTTGGCCTGTTTTGGCCAAAACAGCCTCAAAACAGAAAATGCTTGGGTAAGTATCTGTTTCCAAGATGCCCGCGCCGTATCTTTGCCCCTTATCCGTAGCGTACTTTCCATGGCCTTTTCTTCTACAGATTCCGTTTTTACCTTTCGCCCCGGCACCGTGGCTGATGCCCCTTTGCTCGCTGATCTGGGCTGGCGCACCTTTGACGAAACCTTTGCCACCTACAACAAACCTGAGGACATGGAAGCCTTTCACCCCACCATGTACGCCCCCGAGCTTCAGGCCGCCGAGCTGGCCGAGGCTGAGACGGAGTTTCTGATAGTGGAGGTAAATGGCGAGGCCGTGGCCTATGTGAAATGGAACACCGCCCCGGCTCCCGCCGAGATTCCTGGGCAAAAGCCCTTCCAGATTAGCCGCCTGTATTTACTGCAAGCCTGGACCGGCCGCGGATTGGGGGATAAACTGATGCAACTGAGTTTAGAAAAGGCCAAAGAGAACGGGCACGACGTGGTATGGCTCACGGTGTGGGAAAGCAACGAGCGGGCCATCCGGTTCTACCAGAAATACGGGTTCAAGGAAGCCGGGGAACTGACCTTCGTGCTGGGCCAGGATGTGCAGCGGGATTTGTATATGATGCGGGAGGTGTAAACCAATCTTCCTTACACCACCAATAACCCCCGTTCCCGCAACTCCAGCCACGTATCGGTAATCAGGAACTCCTGGAAGGTGAACATTTGCCCAGCTGGGTAATCCTCAGCCATGTCTTTCAACAAGTACTTAGTGCCGTAGTCTTCAGACAAGCGGGTGAGCCAGGTAAAGAGCCATTGTCCTACCTCCGGCGAGGTTTTGATTTCGTACTCCTCCGTTTTCTCGGTGAAAACGAGCACGGCATTCTGGAAGGTGCGGCCTTTCTTGGTTTTGGTCTGGATATCCAGTTCCGGGGCATGGCCCAACCAGAAAACGCGTAGGTTTTGCTTTTCCGCATCAGGTTTGCCTAAAGTTTCCACGGCCTGGGCAATCAAAGTACGGGGCAACGAGACACGGGGAACCTTGAAGTCAAACCAGAAGGAAAGCGGCTCCTCCAGCCCAATACCGTGCATAAAATTATAGAGCGCCTTCGCCAGGCCGGGGCCGTACAGTTCATGGTCGGCACCTTGCGGGTCATCGTGCCAAAGGTCATTATCGGCGAACAGGCCGGGTTCCGGGCCTACTTTCACCACGCCGTATTTCTCAGGGTTTTTGCCTACGGGGCTGTGCGCCGTCATGGAGAACCGGTGCCAGTAGCCAGACTGGATCACGTTCTGCTCAAACAGCTGCCGCACAATCTCCAGGGAGTCAATGGTTTCCTGCGCGGTCTGCGTAGGGAAGCCGTACATCAAATAGGCGTGCACCATAATGCCGGCGGCGGTAAAGTCGCGGGTCACGCGGGCTACCTGAGCAATGCTCACGCCTTTCTCCATCTTCGCCAGCAAGCGGTCTGAGGCCACTTCCAAACCTCCCGACACGGCAATACAGCCACTGGCTGCCAGCAGACGGCACAAGTCTGCGCTAAAGGTTTTCTCAAACCGGATGTTTCCCCACCAGGTAATCTTTACTCCCCGGCGCAATAGTTCAATGGCCAAATCACGCAGGGCCAGGGGCGGGGCGGCCTCATCCACGAAGTGGAAACCGGTTTGCCCCGTCTGCGCAATTATCTGCTCAATGCGGTCTACCAGCAGGGTAGAAGGCGCCGTCTCGTAGCGCGAAATATAATCCAGGGTGATGTCACAGAAAGAGCAGCGCTTCCAGTAGCAGCCGTGGGCAATGGTAAGTTTGTTCCAGCGGCCATCTGACCAGAGGCGGTGCATGGGGTTGAGCACCTCTACCACGCTCAGGTAGTCGTGCAGCCGTAAATCGCTGTAATCGGGCGTTCCTACCTCGGTATGCGGGATATCGGCGTCCTGGGCACCGTTGAGGAATCGCACCTGACCGTCCTGCAACAGGAACGTGCGTTGCAGTTGCTCCTGGTCCCGCTGCCCCTGGAAATGTTCCAGCAGTTTGAGCCACGGGCCTTCGCCATCATCCAGGGTGATATAATCTATATACTTGAAAACCCGCGGCTCGCGCAAGGTCCTGAGTTCAGTGTTGGGGTAACCGCCGCCCATCAGGGTTTTGATGTTCGGGTACTTCTGCTTGATAAGCTGGGCCAGACGCAGCGCCCCGTACAAGTTGCCGGGGAACGGCACCGAGAAACCTACCACCTCGGGCTGAACTTCCTGCAGGCGCTCGTCCAGAAGATCCAGCAGCATTTGGTCTACCAGGTTGGGTGTGGTCTGCAGCTCGTTTTCCAGCGGGTCAAAAGACGTGGCGCTCATGGCCAGTTTATCGGCGTAGCGGCTAAAGCCGAAGTGGGGGCAAACAGTTTCCTTGATTAAGTCCGCGAGGTCCTCCAGGTAAAGGGTGGCCAGGTACTGGGCGCGGTCTGTGATGCCCATGGTCCCGAAGGCTTCTTCCAGGTCAGCGAGCTGCAGAAACCGGCTGGCCTCCGGCAGAAAGGAACCCATGGCAATAGGGTGGGCCAGGGTACTGTCGCGACCCTGCAGGAATTTGATGACCGGCTCAATGGTGTCCAGATACGACCTCCGCAGCCGCAGCATGCGCTGGCTGTTATCGGAAAGTTCATAGCTACCGTCCAGAATGGTTTGGAATACCTGGGTCAGGCCGTTGCGGGAGAACAGCCGCAGCACCAGCTCCAGACCAAAATCTGCCTGCGTCACGTCAAACCCGCGGCCTGTTAAAAAGCCTTTGATATAGGCAGTGGCGGGGTAAGGCGTATTGAGCTGC
Organism: Rufibacter radiotolerans; assembly: GCF_001078055.1. Taxonomy (NCBI): domain Bacteria; kingdom Pseudomonadati; phylum Bacteroidota; class Cytophagia; order Cytophagales; family Hymenobacteraceae; genus Rufibacter; species Rufibacter radiotolerans. Next base: position 221,122 of record NZ_CP010777.1, read on the forward strand.
GTGAGCGGCGGGGTAATGAGCAGGATTTTAGGAGCGGCAGTCAAAGGAATCAATTTTGGGCAAAGATACTACAAAGCGGGCTGAGTCTGGAGTTCTGAGGTATGCCTTTCAAAAAGCCGTTTTAGGGCCATTTTCCGGAAAACAGGTCCAAAACGCAACGCAGGATAAGTGAGGAAGAAACAGCATTAGCAGGGTTTAGGTTCGATGCGGGAAAGTGGGTAGGAAATCTACTGGCTCAACTTCTTCCATGGCGCGAGCGTCCGCTGAGGTCCGCTTGCCTTTTGAATATGCTACTCTCTCTGTCCTTTAAAAGCTCTTTTCTCTCTTTGTCCTCCTGGAAGGATCTTGGTAGCGAACGGTAATGACATGGATGGCTCGCTACTGTCGTTCGCCCGCAAGGTCCTTTCAGGAGGACAAAAAATAATAAGGGTATGTAAGGTAATTAGTAGCTATGCGTGCGGACTCCAGCGGACGCTTTCTTCATTTGAGTTGGTAATGCTTTAGACAGGGGAAACTGGTCCGTTAAAACGCAGCGCATCCCTTGGGGTTATAACCTCTTGCGGCAAGAAGGGTTTAAGTGCCAAGCGGGAAAGTCCGTTTTAGGATAGTTTTCCAGAAAACAGGCCTGAAACGGAAGAAGCGGTTAGCTTTGCATTCTCACCAACTACTTGCCTATGTTTCTGATAGAACTAACCTACAAAGGACCCTTTGAAGAAGTAGCCCCGTTTCTGGCCGAGCACCTGGCCTTTGTGGAGAAAGGCTACGCCAGCGGTCATTTTCTGGCGTCCGGAAGAAAAGAGCCGCGCACCGGCGGCCTCATCTTCTGCCAGGCAGCCAGCAAAGCCGAGGTGGAAGAACTCATGCAGGAAGACCCCTTCGTGTACCAGGATCTCGCCGACCTCAGGATAATAGAGTTTGTCGCGTCACGCGCGGAAGCAGGGTTGGAGGCGTTCTTAGAAACGTAAGGTCCGTTTTAGGCCTGTTTTCCTGAAAACGGCCCCAGAATGGAAACCTGGTTTCTTTTAAAGTCACGGCCGGCCTTAACCTGCTGGTTTTAAACAAGTAAAAGGTAAAACCGGTTTTACCCCAAAAAGGGTAAAGAGAAAAGAATTGCCCAGGCAAATACAGCACAGGCAATTGGAGAACGTTATCCAGAAGTAAACCTTAGCAAACCTCATGGAATCTTACCAGCAGCCCGTTCAAGATGTCTTACAGGACCTAACCACTTCGGCCCAGGGGCTCACTTCTGCAGAGGCGCAGCAACGGCTACAGACCCATGGGTACAATGAACTCAAAGAAGCCGACCGGGACCCCGTCTGGAAACTGATTCTGGAGACCTTCAAAGACCCCATGGTGATTGTGCTCCTCCTGGCGGCTGTGGTGCAGTTGGCGCTGGGCGAAGTCATAGAAGCGGTCATCATCTTCGCGGTGCTGGTGCTGAACGCCGTGGTGGGCGTGGTGCAGACCAAAAAAGCCGAAGGCGCTCTGGACGCGCTCCGGCAGATGTCGGCGCCTTCTGCCAAGGTATTGCGCGATGGAGTGAAGCAGACCCTGGCGGCCCGCGAGCTGGTACCCGGCGACGTGGTGGCCCTGGAGGCCGGCGATTTTGTGGCCGCCGACGGACGGATTTTGGAAAGTAGTTCCCTGCGTGTGAATGAAGGCATGCTCACCGGTGAGTCTGAACCGGTAGAAAAACACACAGAACCCATCCCCGGGGAATCCGCCCTGGGCGACCGCAAGAACATGGTCTACAGCGGGGCGCTGGTGGTGTATGGCCGGGGCAATTTTGTGGTGACGGCTACCGCCGAAAAAACCGAGATAGGCAAAATAGCTGGTTTACTGGCTTCAGCGGAAGCCAAACAAACCCCGCTTCAGCGTAAGCTGGCCGCGTTCAGCAAGAAGCTGGGCTGGGTCATTCTGGCGCTCTGTATCCTTATCTTCGGGGTAGAGGCCTTCAGGGTCTGGACCGGCGTAGAAACCGAAGACATGACCGGGGCGCTGCTCAAGGCCTTTATGTTTGCAGTGGCCGTGGCGGTGGCGGCCATTCCAGAGGCGCTTTCTTCTATTGTGACCATTGTGCTGGCCGTAGGTACCCACAAGATGGCCCGCCGCCACGCCATCATCCGGAAACTGCCCGCCGTGGAGACCCTGGGTTCTACCAGCGTTATCTGCACAGACAAAACCGGCACGCTCACCCAGAACAAGATGACCGTGGTAGATTCCTATGTGCCCGGCCGCTCAGAGGAACAGTATACCGAAGACCCGGAGCAATGGTCGGTGTCTGAGCGGTGGCTCATGCAGGTGGCCGTGCTCTGCAATGACGCCCACATCAACCAGGACGGCGCCGAACTGGGTGACCCCACTGAGGTGGCCCTCATTGCCTACAGTAACTCAAAAAAACAGCCCTACGCCAAACTGAGAAGAGAATTTCCCCGGCAGGCCGAGCTCCCTTTTGACTCAGACCGCAAGCTCATGTCTACGGTGCATACCATTGACGAGCAGCGCATGCTTTTGACCAAAGGCGGACCGGATGTGGTGCTGGCCAGGTGCAGCCATGTACTGGTAGACGGCGAGGAAAAACCCGTTACGCCTGAGTTACTGGAGGGAATACGCCAGCAGATTGAGGAATTCTCTGACCGGGCGCTGCGCGTGCTGGCCTTCGGGTATAAGCCACTGTTTACCTCTGGCACCATTACCTTTGAAGACGAGAAAGATCTGGTGCTGGTAGGGCTCAAAGCCATGATAGACCCGCCCCGCGAAGAAGTCTTTGACTCTATTGAGGAAGCCCGAAAAGCAGGAATCAAGTCAGTCATGATTACGGGTGACCACAAAACCACCGCCCAGGCCATTGCTCGCCAGATTGGCCTCATGGAGGAGCAGGACATTGCCCTCACCGGCCAGGAACTGGATGATCTCTCTGAAGAAGAACTGGACCAGAAGCTGGAAAGGATCTCGGTATACGCCCGGGTATCGCCGGAAAATAAAATACGCATTGTACGCGCCTGGCAACGAAAAGGCAAGGTGACGGCCATGACCGGCGACGGGGTGAACGATGCCCCCGCCCTTAAACAGGCCGACATTGGCGTGGCCATGGGCAGCGGCACCGACGTGGCCAAGGACGCCTCGGCTATGATTCTCACGGATGATAATTTCGTGTCTATTGTGAGCGCCGTGGCCGTGGGCCGAACCGTGTTTGACAACATCAAGAAAGCCATCGCCTACCTGTTTGCCGGGAACCTGGGCGCCATCATTGCCATTCTGTTCGCGCTGGCCCTGGACTGGGTCAACCCGTTCAACCCCATTCAGTTGCTGTTTATCAACCTTTTGAATGACTCCTTGCCGGCTATTGCGCTGGGCATGGAGAAAGCCGAACCCAACGTGATGCGCCGTAAACCGCGTGATATCAATGAGGGTATTTTTGCCGGCGGCATGATGAAATCTGTAATTGCGCGGGGCGTCTTGATTGGTGCCGCGGTGATTGTCTCGCAGTGGCTGGGCTTACAGCAGTCCCCGGAGATGAGCATTGCCATGGCCTTTACCACCTTGATTCTGGCCCGAACGCTACAGACCTTTGCCGCCCGTTCTAATACACAAACCGCAATAGGTGCGGGTTTCTTTGAGAACAAATATGTGTTGGGGGCGGTGTTGCTGTGCTTCGGGTTGTATGGCCTCACGGTGCTGCCGGGCGTGCGCGAAATCTTCTCTATTCCGGCTGACTTTGGTTGGGACGAATGGAAGGTAGCTGCCGGGTTAGCCGCCGCCGCCGTTACCCTGATGGAAGTCTGGAAACTTACCCCCTGGGCCTCTGATAAAAAGTAGCGGGTGGGGTAAGGGCCTTCACCCTTAAAAGTCAGAGACGCTGGTGCTAATACATCTCCATGATCTTGAGTTGCCACTTACTGTTGAGGGTGTAGGTGCCTTTTCTAAGCGCGTGCAAACCAATGCCGGCGCCATATAAGGTGATGGCCGCGCCCATGGTCTGCAGGCCGTCTTTGCGGTCATCAGCATTGGCAAAGAAATTAATGGCGCCCACCAGGGTGAAGACGGCGCCTGCAGTTTTGAGAAAACTGCCCCCAAAGTTGGCCACCTTACGCCCGCCGGTGTGGTTTCTGAGCCTGACCTTTTCCACCGTTTTCAAAGGAACTTCCATACCCTGCACATAAAAAGAGTTCCCCCGGAAGCCTTGCACCGCGCCTGATCGCATCTGTTTTTCGCCTACCAACTGAAAGGTAATGTTCTCGCCTGTATAGATTCTGTACCGGACCGCCGTCCCAACTTTGGTAAGCAGAAGGTAGCGGTGACTGGGTTCCTGGGTAGAGGCAGCTACCGTATCTGTGGTCTGGGCCGGGCAGGTGCCGATGACCCCAAGAAATAAGAAGAGAAGAATCAGAAAATAACGGGTCATGCCAGGGCCTAAGGTTTGCCAACAAGTGCTGGGCCCGTAAACTTATGGATAAAATTGAAAGCATGCAGAATGCTGAGGAACTGGGAAAACAAAAGGCCACCTTTATCGCAGGTGGCCTTTTTGTTTTCTGATAGGAGAATGGAGTTAGTCCTTTAGCTCGGTAGCGGTAAAGCCGGCACCCTGCACCGCTTTGATCACGGCTTCAGAGGTGGCATCTCCTTCAATGGTCAGGATTTTGTCTGGGTTGTTGGTGTCTACCTCCCATTTATAGATACCCGGCGTTTTGTCCAGCACAGGGGTAACGGTACTGATACAGCCACCGCACTTAATATTGGTTTTGAATTTCTGAGTACTCATATCAATTAAGATTTAGGTTTTAAAATTAAGAAGGACTGCTCAAAAGCAATCAGCAATTGAACAATCAATTAAAGCTTCAACGTGCGCAGGCGCAAACTGTTGGTGACCACAGACACAGAGCTAAGGGCCATGGCCGCGCCGGCAATCATGGGGTCCAGCAGGAAGCCCCAGATAGGGTAGAGCAAGCCCGCCGCCACGGGTATACCTATCACGTTATAGATAAACGCCCAGAACAGGTTCTGGTGGATAGTGCGTACAGTGGCCTTGCTCAGTTTTATGGCCTTGGGAATGGCCCGCAGGTCTGAGTGCATAAGCGTGATTTTGGCTACGTCCATGGCAATGTCGGTGCCGCGGCCCATGGCAATGCCCACGTCTGCCAGGGCCAGCGCCTGCGAGTCATTGATACCGTCGCCTACCATGCCCACCACGTGGCCCTGTCGCTGGAGCTCCTGCACAAAGTCGCCTTTGTCCTGGGGCATCACCTCGGCTTTGTAGTGTTGTAGCCCCACCTGTTTGGCCACGGCCGCGGCGGTCTGGGCATTGTCGCCGGTGAGCATGTAGACTTGTAGCCCCAGGTCCTGCAGGTCTTTCACGGCTTGCGCCGAGGTGTCTTTAATGGCATCGGCAATGGCAATGAGCGCCACCACCTGGCCCTGAGTTCCGGCAAAAACCACGGTCTTGGCCTCGGTTTTGAGTTTCTGAGCCGTTTTTTCCAAATCTGCCCTAAACTGGAGGTTGTTCTCCTGCATGAGTTTCTCGTTGCCCAGCCAGAAGGTGTGGCCCTGGTACTCCGCCTGCACGCCCCGGCCGGTAATGCTTTCAAAATGCTCCAGCGCCGCCGGTTGCACGCCTTGCTCTAAAAGGTACTTAGACACAGCCTCGGCCAGCGGGTGCTCACTTTGGTTTTCAATGGCGAGTAACACGCCGGCCAACTCCGCCTGGGCCGCTGCAGGGACCGTCCATTGCAGCTCGGTGACTTCGGGTTTGCCCTTGGTGATGGTGCCGGTTTTGTCCAGCACGATGGCCGTGAGTTTGTGCGCCAGTTCCAAGCTCTCGGCGTCTTTGATCAGAATCCCCTGTTCAGCCCCGCGGCCTACGCCCACCATAATAGCTGTGGGCGTGGCTAGCCCCAGGGCGCAGGGGCAGGCGATAATGAGCACCGTAATGAGGGCCAGCAAGCCGTGGGTCATGTTGTTGTCGCCGCCCAGGAAGTACCAACCCGCAAAACTCAGCAAGGCAATGACAATGACCACGGGCACGAAGATGCCGGCGATTTTATCCGTGAGTTTCTGCACGGGGGCTTTGGAGCCCTGCGCTTCCTGCACCAGTTTAATGATCTGGGCCAGAAGCGTCTGGGCGCCCACTTTCTCCGCGGAGATCTGCAGGCTGCCTTTCTGGTTGATGGTGCCTGTGAAGACCTGGTCGTCTTTGGTTTTCTGCACCGGAATCGGCTCGCCGCTAATCATGCTCTCGTCCAGATAAGAAGAACCGCTGATCACGCGGCCATCTACCGGGATCTTTTCGCCAGGGCGGATAATCAGAACATCACCCACCAGCACCTGTTCAATAGGCAGTTCTATTTCCTGCCCGTTGCGCAGCGCTTTTACTGACTTTGGTTGCAGTCCCATCAGTTTCTTAATGGCTCCCGAGGTTCTGGACTTGGCTCTTTCCTCCAGCAGTTTACCCAGCAAGATAAAGGCAATAATCACCGTGGCGGCCTCAAAATACACGTGCGGCTCCAGGCCTCTGGATAGGAAAAATTGGGGGTAAACGGTGTTGAAGACACTGAACAGAAACGCAATGCCGGTGCTCAGGGCCACCAGGGTGTCCATGTTGGCTTTGCCGTGACGGGCCTGCTTTACGGCGTTCACAAAGAAGCTGCGGCCAAACCAGAACACCACCGGAATGGTAAGCGCCAGCATAATCCAATTGCCGTAGGGCAGGTGATGAAAGAACATGCCAATGACGACCACCGGAATGGATAGGGCCACCGCCCAGATGGTTTTATGCTTGATGGCCGCATAGGCTTCCTGCTCGCGGGCCTCTTTGGCCTCGGGGGTGGCTTCCTCTTTCTGAATGAGCATGTCATAGCCCACGCTCTGTAGGGCTTGCTGCAGCTTGGCCAGGTCGGTGCCCGGGGCATACTCCACCAGCACCGTTTTGCCGGCGAAGTTCACGGCCGCGCTCTGCACGCCTGGCTGGGCCTGGAGCATAGACTCCACGCTTCCAGCGCAGGCCGCGCAGGTCATGCCCTCTACCGGGAAGGTGTCTTTGATGGCCTTTTTAGTTTTCTGTATCGTTTCCATTTTCAGGAGGATGTATCGGTTTCAGGGTACAATACAAAGATACGGCCCACAAGGGCGGCGGCGTTACAGCTTTGTATCTTTGTTTTACAAAATTCTATGCCAACCGCTGCGCGAGGAAGTGCGCGTCCCGACCGGCGCCCAACAGTAACGCGGAGCTTCGGCTGCGCTGCCACTGTAACCCCAGGTAAAACAACCCAGCCACCGGACTGATGCCCTCCTGGTGCAAGGGTTGGCCACCTGGGTCCAATGCGTTCTTGACCTGCAACCAGCTATAATCAGATTGGAAACCCGTGCACCAAACTATGCTGGAAAAGGCGGTATTGCTCCCATCCTGAAACAGCGCCTCTGGTACGTTAAACCTGGAAAGCTCTGGCCGCAGCGTTATGGATTTTTTCTGAAGGGCCTGCTCCAGTTCCCGCCCGTAGATCACATCCGTCTGCCGGAGCATCTTCTTGCCCAGAAAAGAATGGGGCGGTGCGAAGATGGCCCCGGTTTTAGTAGCCCACCAAAACACGCTTTTACCCAACTTCCGGAGCGAGGAGAACCTTGGGGGTTTCCTGACGGATAGATTTACCTCATGTGTTTGGCTGAGTTCCACGGTAATCTGCGCCCCCGAGTTTCCCGCGCCCACCACCAGCACCTTCCCGGGGGGCAGTTGCCCCGGTTCCTGGTAAGCGGAGGAATGCAGCTGCAGAATTCCGGAGGCTGGGGCCGGGGAGAAGGTTGGCACGAAAGGCGTCTGGAAAGGTCCGGTGGCAATAATCACCTGCCTGGCCTGGAAAACCTGCTGCTGCGTCTGCACCTGAAAAATGCCTCCGTTTTTGGTAAGGGCGCTAACCGTTTGGTTTAATAGCACGGGTAACTGAAAGTGCCGGGCGTATTCTTGCAGGTAGGTGGCAATCTGGTCTTTGGTGGGGTAAGTGCCGTTGGGCGAGGAAAGCGGCCAGCCCGGCAAATGGCAGTACGCCGCCGGTGTGAACAGCCTCAATGACCTGTACCGCTCTGCCCAGGACTGGCCCACGGCTTTATTCTTGTCCAAGAGCAGGAACCGTTTGTCTTGCTGCTGGAGATAATATCCCATGGCCAAACCGGCCTGACCGGCACCAATGACCAGGGCATCATAGACAGGGCTTTCAGTAGAAGAAAGGTGGGTGGGTTGCATCACACTTTAGGATTAGTACCTGCAAAAGTAGAAGGCCCCATTGCGCTGGTATTCATAGAATTTTAGGGAAGGTGTGTAAGATTTTGGCCACGCTTTCAGGTTCCCGGGTGAAAAGTAAAAGCCTCCTTTTCTGCGGGACAGAAAAGGAGGCTTTGGTATGGTTTGGGGCTGTCTTGGAAAAAAACAGGCTTAAAACGCTTATTCAGATTCTGAGGCGGCGGCCAGAATGGCGCTGAGGCTATCAGTTTTAGGAATGAGGTCCTTACACACTTCTACGCAATGGCGGCAGGTTTCGGCGCAGGCCTGGCAATGGTCATGGGCGTGGCGTTCACACTCTACGGCGCAGGCCTCGCAGATCTCAACGCATTGGCGCACCACTAGACGGGCATGCTCTGAGCCTTTAGACAAAAACGAGGCGGTGAGGCTGCAGTAATCGGCGCAGTCCAGGCTCAGGTGAATGCAGCGGGCCATCTTTTTGACATCGTCTTCCTGCAGGCAGGCGGTGGCACAGTGGTCGCAGGCGGCAATACAGGCCAGCAACGCATCAATCGCGGGTTTATACTCAGTACGCATAAGGCATGAAGGTTTGGTCCGTACTTCTATACGCGCGTTTGTAAAAAGGAGGTTAGCCGTTTTGGGGGTGTTTTCCGGAAAACGGGCGTAAAACGGAATCAATGGTAGGCCCCGGCATCGGCGCAGGCGTGGCCGTCGGGACCGCGTTCCACCTGCAGGGTCACGTGGTTCAGGTGGAACTCCTCGTGGAGGTGCGTTCGGATCTGGGCCAGTTGGTCTTCCTTGTACTGCTCGTCTACCACTAGGTGGGCGGTAAGGGCGTTCTCGGTGCTGCTCATGGCCCACACGTGCAGATCATGGATTTCGGCCACGCCGGAGATGCTTTTCAGGTAGTTTCTGATAGCCTCCAGATCAACGCCCTGGGGTACGGCATCCAGGGTAAGGTGCAAAGACTCCATTAAGAGGCTCCAGGTACTCCAGACAATAATAGCCATAATAACCAGACTGATGACGGCATCTATCCAGAACCAATTGGTGTAGAAAATAACTATCCCGGCCGCCACTACGCCCAGGCTCACTAGCGCATCGGCGGCCATGTGCAGGTAGGCGCCTTTCACGTTAATGTCATGTTCTTTGTCCCGGAAGAAAAGCAGAGCGGTGCCGGCGTTGATAAAAATGCCAATGCCGGAGACAATGGAGATGGCGGTCCCGTTCAGGGCCGGGGGTGCGCCCAGACGCTCTATGGCCTCCCAGCCAATGGCGCCCACGGCCAGCAGCAACAGCACCGCGTTCAGCAAAGAGACCAATGTGGTACTTTTCCCGAAGCCGTAGGTAAAGCGGCCGGTGGGTTTGCGCTTAGAGATCTTGAGCGCGAAAAAAGCGAGCAACAGACTGATGACGTCTGTGAAATTATGCCCCGCGTCTGTGAGCAGCGCCAGCGAATTGTACCACCAACCGGCCCCGGCCTCTAGCACCACAAACAGCACGTTCAGCCCAATGCCCACCAAGAAGGCGGTGTTCAACCTACCCGAGGCGGGCAAGCCGTGGCTGTGCCCATGGGAACCGTGCGCGTGGGAATGTGAATGGGTTTCTGCCATGGCCAACTAAAAGAGATGTGGGTTGTACGCTAGAATTAGTTTCTGGGGCAAAGAAAACGGTCCCTGTCTGCAACGGCGTTATATGATTCTGTTGCCGGTTAACAAGATTAGATGCGCGGGAAAAAGACCATTTCTAAAAATCAGGACCGGCCCTAAAAAGAAACAGCCGGAATTTCCGGCTGTCCTGTTCTCTGTACGGGGGTACCCTTACGCAGCCAATGACCGGCAGGCCTCTGCGCATCTGCGGCAGGCTTCGGCGCAGCGTTGGCAGTGCTCATGGTGGTGCTTACCGCATTCAGCGGCGCAGGCCTCACAAACTTCCATACATTCACGTAATAGATGTTTGCCGTGCTCAGAACCGCGGGCCAGCAGCGTCATGGTCAGTTTGCAGATATCGGCGCAGTCACGGTCCAGCTGAATACAGCGGACCATCATCTTCACGTCTTCTTCCTGCAGACAGGCGGTGGCGCAGTGCTCACATTCTAAGATACACGCCATGAGCGCGTCAATGGCTGGTTGGTTTTGTGAATTGTGCATAGTTCAGAGTTTTATAGGTGAAACTTGATAAGCACACTCACGCTCTATTTAATACCTGTGGCCGCCTCAGAAAGAAACAAAGCCAAAAGGTAATAGGGGTTTACGCCCAAAAGCAGGCAGCCGTTTTATAAAATTAAAAGCAAGGTGTACAGAATTCCTTTCTAGGCCAGGCTGTCCAGGGGAAGGCGGTCTACCGAAGGGGCTTTCTTGTAGTCTGTCACCGAGACGCCGGTGACTTTCTTGAACTGGTTGGAAAGGTGTTGCACGCTGCTGTACTGCAGGCGGTGGGCAATCTCACTAAGGGTAAGCTGGCCGTAAGAAATGAGTTCTTTCACGCGCTCAATCTTTAACCGGATCAGGTATTTCTCCAGGGTAGTGCCGGTGTGCTGCGAGAACACCTTGCTCAGGTGCTGGTAAGACATGCCCAGTTTCTCAGACAGGTACACAGACGTGGTCATGGGCTGGTACTCCTCCTCCAGCTGGCGCTGGTACTCCAGCAAGGTGGTTTTGATAAGATCGGTGAGTTGTTCGTCTTTTTCCTGGAGCAGTTCAAAGCCGTGGGCCTGCAGCGCCTCAGAAAGCGCCGGTACATTCACTTTCTTCTCAGTGGTCACGGTGGCTTCGCCGAGTTTCACGTCCTGTACGGTAAGGCCCTGGCCCGTCAATACCTCGGTCACGGTAGCAATGCAGCGCGGGCAAACCATGTTTTTGATATGAAGGTGCTGTTCCATGGGGTTAACGTCAAAAGGTACTCAGGTGCTAAAATAACAAAGAAAACCCCAAAGAAGTGCACTCGCCTTTTTCCCGGGTCTGCTAAGACTCCCGGGTGCGTACCCGGGGAACGTTCCTTTTAGGGGCTGACGAGACCACTTTAGGCTTCTTGCCCGAAAACCGCATAAACGCCCAGTTCACCGTGGGCACAATCACAAACGCAGTACCGGCCATCAGGATGAAAATGCCCAGAAACGTGTTGAACAGCCTGAAAATGAAATCATCGGGGAACCCGAAGGTGTACAGGATCAAGGCCATGGACAGCAGCATACTGATGAGGGCGGCAATGAGCAGGTCCCGGCGCCAGTACCGCTGGAAGGGGTGTCTCTTAACAGTCTTCGCCATGCCTATGCCAGTGAGGTGCGTATCCAGTGGGGCAGTACGTGTAGCAACTCCGCCTGCAGGGCGAAGCCGTTGTCATCTTCAGAGCGTTGCAGGGCCTGCGTGATAAAGTCAGTGATGGGCAGATTCTGTTGTTTCAGTTCCAGCACGTAGTCCTGCAGTTCCTTTGGCCGCGGTCCCCAGCTTCCCAGAGGCTGCAGCGTATCGGCGTGCAGGGCAATGAGCTTGGGAATGCTTTTCCCGCCGTTGGTCAGGTAAGCGTCCATGACCTGGGGCTGCTCTGTGCGCAGAATGGTCCTGAGGGTAATGTGCGTTGATTGCTCCGCGATGGCGGCCAGCACCGGCACATGGATGGCGGCATCCCCGCACCAGGCCTCTGTGAGCACCAGCCACAGCTGCGGCTGCGGCAGGCTTTGCACCTGCTCTACCAGGTCCTGGTTCAGGGGCGACTGGTAGGTGCGCTCCATAATGGCCAGGTTGTCTTTGGTGAGTTGGGCCAGAAAGGCAGATTGCTCCAGCCCGGTGGTTTTCTCCTGGGCCACGGCCTCCTGTACCAGTTGCAAATATTCTGAGTAGGAGAGGCTCTGGGCCACTACCTCTGGGGTAATCACATTGAATTGCGCTTCCTGCATACGTCCTTGTCTTTCCGTCTGTAAAGCAGACCTGGCCGCGAAGATACGGCAAAGCCTGCTTCTTGCCTAAACCCATGGTCTGGCTATTGTACAAAAACAAAAGACCCGGGCGTTTCCCGGGTCTTTTGCTGAAAACAGGCCTAAAACGGCTGGTTTCCTTTTGTAAACGCAAAAAAAATTACTCGCCTTTCTTGGCGTCTTTCACGTCATCTGCCAGGCTGGCGTCTCCTCGGTAGCCTTCCAGCGTGCTGGCGTTGGGCTGGTTGTTCCTGAACTCCTTATCAGAGCTGTCGGCGCCGCGGGTGTCTGAGCTATTGGCGTTAGAGCCCTGCGGGCTATTGGCCTCTGGATGGAACTTGGCTTTTTTGGCGCCGCCGCCGTGGCCTTCACTTGACGGAACGTTCTCGCCGCGGGTGTTATCGGCGCCGCCCGGTACCGGACCATCCTGAAAATGTGGTTTGTTAGTGCTTTCCTCGGTGCCTTGGTTACGCATGCTGTTGGGCCGTCCGCTTACGCCCGGGCCTGTGCTGCTGTTGGGGTTTTGAGGATGCTGGTGGTCCATGTGCTCCTGATCCTTGCGGGCGTGGGGGTGCGACTGCGTTTCAGGGGAACCTTCAAACGGAGGGTTATTATTATGGCGGTTGCTGTTGTTGAGGTTGTCATCCTGGCTTTGGATGTCCTGCCAGCTATTGTCCTGGTTGGGTCTGTTTTGTTTCGGGCTGTTATCGCTTCCTTTGGTCATGGCTCTTTCTCCTTATGGTTAAATAGTTTGAGATATTGCTTCTGCTCTGGCTATAGGCGCAGAGTACACTCTTGTACGGTGGTGGTAAAACTTTGGGTTAGGAGGAGTCTCAATTCTGCACCCAGTGCAGCTGGTTTATTAGAATAGGAACAACAGCCAGGGGTGGTTAACTCAAAACCAGAGAAGCGCGTACTACCTGCTACAAGGCAACTACCGCATACTTGCCGCAGACTGTTTAAACAGAACTTACTACCATGAAAAAGCAAATAAAGACCTGTAAACGCCTTGCCTATACATTACTTGTAGGAGGCGCCCTGCTAACCGGTACCGCCGCCTGCAGCACCGGCACAGATAAAGGGGAAGTGAACGTAGAGGAAAGCGACTTTAAAGACAAAAGCCCCACTGAGCATAACGCTGAAGGCACCTCAGACAATACCGAGGACGTGAAAGACGAGCGCAACCCTGCCAACCAGAAGATCTATGATGAACAGCAGGAGAAAATGAGGAACCGCAATGACAGTACCCAGGAGCAAGGGTTTGGCGCTGCGGCTAAGACCCAGAATAAAAAAGACCAATAGTCTCTTGATTGCATTAAACAGAAAAGCCTGCCTCTTAAGGGGCAGGCTTTTCTGTTTTGGGGCTATTTTTCGAAAAACGGGCCTAAAACAGCTTATCTGAAATAAAAGCCGTTGGGCAAGATACGTACCTGGAACGAGTCAATAGCGGCTCCGCCGGTAGGCTGATAACGCACGGCCCAGCCATTGGAAGAATAACCGCCCACCCCTAGGTAGAGCGTTCCGGTTTCGGGGTCAATGCCCAGGCCGTAAGGGTCGCGGTGCAGAAGGGGGGTAGTGGAGGCCGCGGTGGCGCTGGTAGACATGGCATATAGCTTGCCGTTGTAAGAATAAAATAAAGTGTTTTTAGCGCCATTAATCACCAATTGCCCGGCGCTGCTGGTTCCTGCCGGGAAGTTGAAAGTGGTAAGGGCATTATTATTGGCTGGGTCGATTTTAACCAAAGCCCCGGGACCGGAATAACCGCCTCTTAAAACCCAGATTTTATTGTTGCCATCCAGCACCAGGTGTTTGGGGGCTTGTCCTACGGTAAGGGTGGTTTCCACTTCATCAGAGGTGGTATTGATGACCGAAACCGTGTTGCCATCACTGTTGGCCACGTATAGTTTTCCGTTGTAAAGCAACAGTCCTTCCGGCAACAGACCTACGTTAATGGTTTTGGTAACGGTGTTGGTAGCCAGGTTCAGGACAGATACCCGGCCCGTGCCGGTATATCCCTGAAAGCCATACCCCACATATTCGGTCACGTAGGCTTTGGTGGCATTAAGGGCCGCCATGTACCGGGGAATTTTCAAGCCATTGATTACGCCAACAGAGGCAAAGGTGTTGGCATTGACTACCTCAATTTTCTCACTGTTGTTCACCGCTATATAGGCCTTGTCTCCTACAAACATTATGGACTGGCCGGCATCGCCCAGAGGACGGCCGTTTACTTGTTTGAACACTTCTGGCGAAAAGGTCTTAGCATCGCGGGAGAGGTAGCTCACCTCAGAGGTAGGGGTGCCAAAGCCGCCTTCGTTCAGGATAAAGACCCCTTTTTCATAGGCGCCCTTTGGGGCTTCATTGGGCTCGTCCTCCTTGTCGCAAGAAGTCAGGAAAAGGCCTCCCAGCAAAAGGAAGGGAAGATACTTTTTAAGCATGGGTACTTTCATAGTTGATGGTGGATAGAAGAAGAAAACATATTGAATTAAGGGTGTGTGGCCCATTTAAGGGAGAGTGATAGCCTGAATGAACGGGACGGCATAGCCCGGAACGCCATGGTCTGGTAGGTGGTATTGGTAAGGTTCTGCACATGGGCCATGAGTTGCGCCTCCATAGTGCGCCAGGTAAAGGCCTTTCCCAGACTGGCATTGGCCAGGGCATAGGCAGCAAGCCAGTTGTTGTTGTCATTATCTGAGAAGCGCCTATCAGTAAAGGCGGCATCCATAGACAGCCACCACGTCTGGAACCGAGCTTCGGCCCAGCCGGCTACCTTGTGTTTGGGCACATAGAAAAGTTGGCGGTTGATGAAGTGCGCCCGCGCGTCTGGCAGTTTCTGCTGCGAGATGGTGTAGGCATAGGCGGCCCCGGCAGACAAGGCTGTTTTCTCTGATGCCTGGTAATGCCAGCGCGAATCCAGTTCGGCGCCATGCCCCAGCACCTGACTCAGGTTGACCGGCTCTGAATAGCCGGCCGTGGCGGGTTGCCATTGAATCCAGTCCTGCACCCGCAGGCGGTAAACGGTGGCCTCTGTTTTTCCAGTGACGGCTTTTCGCTCGTACTGGTGCGCCAGCCCGGCTTCATATCCCCAGCCGTTTTCGGGCTGTAAGTTAGGGTTGCCGCCGGGGCGCCAGAAACGGTCATTGAGGGTAGGCACCCGGTAGCTGCGCGACACGTTGGCTTTGGCGGTGAGGGTGTGCTGCGGCGTTTGCCAGATATGGTAGTTGGCGCCCAGCGTGGGGGTGAGGGGAGGGTTAAAGCCTTTCACCCAGGCCTGCCGCAAATTCAGGCTCAGTTGCAGTTGGGGCAGCGGGTCATACCTTAGCCAGCTGTAGACTGAAAAGCGCTGCTCCTGAATGGCGCCGCCGTACTCCTTCATATTGGCCTGGAACAACTGCCCTTCCGCGCCCACCTGTAACAGCAGGTTTGGCCGCAGTGCCCGTTCATGCTCCAGCTGGCTTTGGTAGGTATGTACCTTGGAGAGGGAAAGAACCCCATCGTCCTGGAAATCCAGGCGGTCCTGGAAGTAGGCGACCCGGGCGGTGGTGGTGCCTCTGGCCACCTGTCCCTGCCATTCGCCCATCAGGCGCAGGTTCTCATCATGCTGCCGGGCGTGGGTATTGGCGCTGCCCATGGAAGGCTGTATTTGCCGGTCGGTCTTCACGTACCATCCCCTCACAGAAACCCGGTGGTCTTGATTGATTTTATAATGCAGGTCCTGGGCCAGGCTGGTTTGCGAGAAGGCGGCGTTCTGCTGGGTTTCATAGGGCTGACCGAAGACGGCAGTATTCCGGAATCTAAAATCATTATCTGCCGCAGTGCGCGTAAACGAGGAGGAGAGCGCCAGGCGGCCATTGGAAAAAGCGCCCTGGGCGGCGGTGCGGCGGTGCCCGAAACTGCCCGCTTCCTGCTGTACCTGCACCTGCCGGAGCGGTCGGAAAGACGCCGGGTTTTCCAGCACCACGGCCCCGCCCAGAGAGCCGCTCCCGTGCAGGGCGCCGCTGGGCCCGTGCTGCAGGTGCACCGTGGCGTTGGCCGACGGCGGCAATAGCGCGAAATCTGAGAGACCCAACGTAGGCAGCGCAATGTTGAACCCGTTCCAAAGCACGGCGGTGTGGCTGGCGGTGGTCCCCCTGAACGCAACGGTAGCGGTCATGCCGTTGCCATAGCTCTTGAGGTACAGGGGGCTGCGCTGCTGGAGCACCTCGGCCAGGGTAATGCCCGGCTGGCGCTGCAGCAAAAGGGAGTCAAGCGTCTGGGTGCGGGAACCGGCGGCATATTTTGAATACCGGTTGCCCGAAATGGTTATTGTCTGTAGTTGCACCGTGTCTGGCGACACCGCCTGGGCCATAGCCGACGGCAGAGACAGAGCCTGGGCAGCCATACTCACCAACGCGCATAAAACAAGACAACGTACCATATCCTCGGCCAATAGCAGAGGAGACCAGAACGAGAGAAATAAACGAAAACGCCAGCCCACTTGAAGGGGCCACCATCCTTGCTGCTTTTTTTCCCGAAAGCCTCCAAGTGTGTATGTAAGACGTTGGCAGGTCTCCTGGCTCTCTTCTCCGGCCCGGCCTTCCCATCTGGCAAAGCAGACAGTGGCGTATGGTGGGCAGAATGGGTTTGAAGATAACAGTTGCGGGTACAGCTCAGGTATTACACCTGATTCCCTTTTAAGACCGCACGGCAGAAAGCCAGGGCGGTCACCAATATCAGGGGCAAAGGTACGGTAAGTTTGGAAAGTGCGCTATAGCGGACCCAGGAAATTTAAGAAGAGGCGTTTTGGGGCTGTTTTGGCAAAAACAGGCCAGAATTAAGTTTATCGGAAAAAGAAAAAGGTTGTTCCTAACAGAGCATTGGCTATAAATATTAGGAGCGCTTTAGAGGATATTTCAAGCGCATAGATTTTATTGATTCCTAATAAACCTGTGATTAAGGAATTAAGGATAATGATCAACGCTGTCCAAAGAAGCGATAAGTAGATCATAGCTAGAAACCTTGAAAAAAAGGCTTCAGGTAGACTATTCAGCTGTTCTTGGAATTGCTCATAACTTCCAAGGGAAAATACTGAGGACAGAAACAGAATAGAAATGCTACCTGCTGTTATTAGAAGGATGTTGAAAAAATGTAGACCCTTCACTTACGCTAATCTTTGTACACCACGGGGCTGCATTGGCTGAATGGGACCGGCGCCTCCATCGCCAATCGGTGGGTTTTGATGAATTCGGCCATGAGCCGCTGAAACTCGGCTTGCTTCTGGGCGTCTGCCTCTTGGGGGTTAAAGTTGAACAGGTAATAGTCAATAGTGCCGTCTGCGTTAAAGTAGAAGCGGTTGAAGGCGCGGGTAGGTTTGCCCCAGGTAAAGCCGTTTTGCCTGAGGTGCCGGCCCAGTTCCTGCAACAGCTGCTGGTAGGCCGCCACCAGCTTCTGCTGGTCTGGTCCGGTGAACACCGCCAGGGTAGAATCTTCATGCACCGCGCTTTTGTATTGGGCATCCAGTAGCTGCATGGAATAAGCAGTACCTTCGGCCTGCCGGAAAGAGGACACCACTTTCTGGGCCTGGGTCACGGAAAACGCCCCTACGGAGAGCAGGAGTAAGAGGATAGTTTTTCTCATAGCGCAGCTTGTTTTACCGGAAGATAGGGTTTTTACCCTTGCTGCGGTAAGACTAGGGCTGAACTTCCGGAAAGAAATTACTTCCGTTTTAGGCCTGTTTTAGCCAAAACAACCCCAAAACAGCGTTAGTATAGGCAAGGCTTTTCAAAGGCTTGCAACTTTTTACAACGGGCGCTAGTTTTTAGCACTGTATTTGCGCTTACCGCCACATTACCTTTGTACGTTCCTCCATGAAACAATTTTTGCTTACCGGCCTCCTTTGCCTGGCGTTACTGGCCTCTTCTGGGGCCCAGACCATTTCCAAGGTAAACTTTGACGCCATCAAAAAGGCTATTGCCTCGCCTAAGTCAAAACTCTACTACCCCACGCTGCTCAAGCGGTATCACGCCAATGATACCCGCCTCACCCTGGATGAATACAAGCACCTGTATTATGGCTGGACGTTCCAGACCGGCTACAACCCGTACCGGCCCAATGACAAGTCTGATGACCTGAACGAGATGCTGCTCTATGAGCGGTTCATGGATATTGTAACCACCGGCAATAAGATTCTGGCCGTTGACCCCTTCAACCTGGACGTGCTCTACCTCATGCACATGGCCTACGGCGAGATGAACAAGAAAGTGGAAAGCCAGAAATACCTCACCAAGTTTGAGGGGCTGATGGCGGCCATCAAGGCCAGCGGCAACGGGCGCTCCCCGCAGACCGCGGTGGTGATCAACGCGCCCCGCGATGAGTATATGTTCCTGACCGTGGTGAACCTTCGGCAGAAGGGAAGGGCTGTGTTGCTGGAAAACAAATACGAACAGGTGAACCTGCAGACGCCCAATAAGCTCAACCTCACCGAGGTCTATTTCAACATTGAGAAAGCGATTGCCAAGAAAAGATAAGCTCACTTTTTAGCGGCGGAATTTTGCCGGGATACTTGTTCTATTGTACAGGTCATCCCGGCAATTTTAGCTTTCTTGCCACCCAGTCCACTGTTTTTGCCCTGTCTATGAAAAAACTTCTGCTTTCTATGTTGGTGCTTGCGGCGTTAGGGACGGCCTGCCAATCCGGCAAGGATAATAAAAAGGAAGGCGCTGCGGCTGATGAAAAGGCAGAAGTAGCGCTTTGCGAGTTCACTTCCACAGACTCGGCCACGGCCGTCAGCCGGTTAACCGGTAAATGGGAGTTGAAGGGCGTGCAGACCAACTACATGGGCGCCCGGGAGGACGAGTTCTTGACCGGTGCGCAAATCACCGAGGCCTCTACCATCATTTTCTTTGAGAACGGCGAGTTTGAGCAGTATGTCAACGGGAAACTTCAGGGCGAACGGCAACCCTACAAGATTGTAGGCCAGAGCCTCACGCCCGTGGGCTACCAGTTCTGGTTCTGTGATGAGAAAACGCTGGTGCTCAACAACGTGGTAGCAGACGGCGCCACCGATGTCTACGTGAAACAATAACGTCCCTCTGCTATGCCAGCGCCCCGCAAACTCCCAGATGCTTTCTTCGCCCGCCCAGACGTGGTCACTATTGCGCAGGAACTCATTGGCAAGTACTTCTTCACCAGCTTTGACGGCATCTTGACCGGCGGTATGGTGGTGGAGACCGAGGCCTACTCCGGAGACAATGACGCGGCCTGCCACGCGCACCTGGGCCGGCGCACCAAACGTACCCAGATCATGTACGAGCACGGCGGGGTGGCTTACGTGTACCTCATTTATGGCATTTATTCCCTCTTCAATATTGTCACCAATACCGAAGGCACCGCCGATGCCGTGCTCATCAGGGCCATTGAACCCACCGAAGGCCTGGAAGAAATGAAGCTCCGCCGCGGCCTTGACAAAATAGAAACCCGCCTTACCGCCGGCCCCGGCCTGGTCACCCAAGCCCTGGGCATCTCCACGCACCACAACGGTACCCACCTGCAAGGCAGCGAGATCTGGTTTGAAGACCACGGAAAAGTGATTCCGGAGGAAGAAATAGTGGCCGGGCCCCGGGTTGGCGTGGCCTACGCCGGTGCAGATGCCCTGCTTCCCTGGCGCTTCAGCCTCAAAGGCAGCAAATGGGTGAGCAAAGCAAAGCCGAAGTATTGATGTATTGCTGATTGTTAATTGCTGGTTGTTTTGAGGTTATTCCCCTGGCGCGAGTCTCCAGACTTGTGACTATGGATGCTGGTAGTCTCCAGACTACCTCACTGCACAGCAGCGAAACCAGTACATTAGCCTTTCTTTTCAAAAGGTTATAAGTCACGGAAGTAAATCTAGGGCTGTAGGATTGAAAGTTAACCGTGGCTCCAGGCGAGTCTGGAGACGCGCGCCAAGAAAGGTCTAGCGAAAAAACCTCAGCCTATAATCTGCGAGTATTATTAACAATCAACAATTAGCAATAAAACAATCAATTCACTTTCCTGCCCAATATCAGAATAGGCTTATTGTGCATGTCCGTAGTGGCAAACAGATAATCATTCCCGCCTTCCTTCAGTTTTAGCTTATCTCTTAGCTGGGCCACTGTTAAGGGGTAATTGCGTACCGTGATGTTCGCTTTTTTATTGGGTAGTAGCTGGTGCAGTTCCTTAGCATTGGCTTTTGGTTTGGCCGTGATTTCAAAAATACGGCCCGGAAACGCTGCCTGCAGTTCTGTGGAGGTATAGAGGTGGCTGTTTCGGTGTAGCTTCTGCACTTGGTACTCTTGTGACAACCATTTAAAGGCGCCCGCTTTCAGAAGGGCCGTGTTGGGTTCATACAGATAGGTGAGCGGCTCAGGGGCGTACACGGCAGTGGCCTGTTCTTCCTGCAATTTGGTAAAACTGACTTCCAGCGGCTCCTGGCCCGGCCGAAGGTTCACGGCGGTAATGACCGGTTCCTGGGTTGTATCTGACGTGATGAGGTACAGCACTTCCTTCACCTCGTTCTGCACGGCCACTACCCAAATGTGTTGCACGCCGGTCAGGTCTTGTAGCGCCAGGTCAATGTCTAGCATGGGCGCCGTTTTGAGCAGCACCGCTTTGGCCTTCTGTAACAGCGCAGGGAGCAGGCCCAGCACGTCTGGCTCACAGTCCTGGAGCAGATGCACCCGTTCCTGGCTCTCGCCCCGGCGGGCGGGGTCCAGGTAAATCACGTCCAGTTGAGCAGGCAAGGTTTCTAGGAAATCCTCGGCCTCGCCGGAAACCACCTGTATGTTTTCTATCCCCAGTTGCTGGTAATTATTGGCCACCACCTCGGCTAATTCTGGCTGCCGCTCCACGTAGGTCACCTGCCTGAAACGTTGGGCAAAGGAATAGGCATCTACCCCAAACCCACCGGTCAGATCAGCTAAGGTTTCCCCAGAAATAAGATTGGCTTTGTAGGCCGCCGTCAGTTCAGAGGAACTCTGCTCTACAGACAGGTTCGCCGGGAATACCAGGCTCAGATTCGCCGCCCAGGCAGGAATCTTGGTTTTCGCTTTCTGCCGGGCCTTTATCTGCTGCGCTAGTTTGGGCACGTCTATCCCCGGCCATTTCTTGGCCTGCAGCATCAGCTTGGCTGGATCTTGCTGGAGGTTTTTTTGAAGGAATTCTTGCTCCTCCGGAGAAAAAACGTGCATAGTAGGGTCTGGTGAGAGGAAGGAGGCAAAGATACAGAATTGAGCAAGCCGCTACCGAATAAGTATTGTTTAAGGTTTTGATATAAATCGTTAAACAAACTAGTGGTGAGGTAGTTATCTAAGGGTGAGTCCTTATTTTTTAACTTAATGTAGTAGCCGTATGAAAACGTGGATGAAGTTTTGCCTGATGGCAGTTGCTCTGCCTACCCTGCTCCTGACCAGCGCCTGCGAAGATGATGATGACGATGTGATGACCATGGACCAGAAAGCCAATGTCATGGTGGTGCACGCGTCGCCCAACGCCCCTTCGGTTGATTTATATGTAGACGGAACCAAAGCCAACACCGCCGCGCTGGCCTACCCAAGAAATACGGGGTATCTGCAGGTGCAGGCCGGAACCAGAAACGTGAAAGTAACCCCTGCCGGTGCCAGCGCCACCAATGCGGTCATAGATGCTAACCTGACCCTAGCCGCCAACATGAATTACTCTGTGTTTGCTGCCGGTCCGGTTACTGGTATTTCTGCCCTGGTGGTGGAGGATAACCTGGCTGCGCCTGCCGCCGGAAAAGCCCATGTGCGGTTTTTCCATTTGTCGCCAGACGCCCCAAGGGTAGATGTGGTGGTGCAAGGAGGAGGTGACCTGTTCTCAGACATAGAGTTCAAGGAAGCCACCGCATTTACCCCGGTCAATGCAGGATCCTATACGCTGCTGGTGCAGCCGGTGAATACCAACACTAATGCGGTTACCGCCACCGTGAACCTGGAGGCGGGCAAGATCTACACCATTTTCGCCAAAGGATTCCTGAATCCGCCGTCAGGCAATACAAATACCCTGGGGGCCGAAGTGATTGTGAACAAGTAAAGACTTTCCTGATTTGAGTTACCCTGGGCCCGCTAGTGTAAGCGGGCCCTTCTATTTCGTTTTAGGGCCGTTTTCTCTAAAACAGCTCTAAAACGTGCAGGGGCGCGCCGTGTAAACCGGGGTTTCCGTTGAGGATGATAAACTTATTGCGTACCTTTGCGGTTCTTCTGTAAAAACCTGAACTACAATGGTAGAAACGTATTTGAAGTACAAAGTAAAAGATATTTCCCTGGCTGAGTGGGGAAGAAAAGAGATTAGATTAGCTGAATCTGAGATGCCAGGTTTGATGGCCATCCGTGAGGAGTTCGGTCCCAGCAAACCATTGGCAGGCGCGCGTATTGCCGGCTGTCTGCACATGACTATCCAGACTGCGGTTCTCATTGAGACCCTGGTGGAGTTAGGTGCTGAGGTTACCTGGTCTAGCTGCAACATTTTCTCTACCCAAGACCACGCTGCTGCTGCCATTGCCGCCGCTGGCATCTCTGTTTACGCCTGGAAAGGTATGAACGCAGAAGAATTTGACTGGTGCATTGAGCAGACCCTTTTCTTCGGGGAAGACCGTCAGCCCCTGAACATGATCCTGGACGATGGTGGTGACCTGACCAACATGGTGTTTGACAACTACCCAGAGCTGGCTGCCGGTATCAAAGGTTTGTCTGAAGAGACTACCACCGGGGTGCACCGTCTGTACGAGCGTATGAAAAACGGCACTTTGGTGATGCCCGCTATCAACGTGAACGACTCCGTGACCAAGTCTAAGTTTGACAACAAATACGGCTGTAAAGAATCTTTGGTAGACTCTATCAGAAGAGCTACGGATGTAATGATGGCTGGTAAAGTAGCCGTTGTGGCTGGGTACGGTGACGTAGGAAAAGGTTCTGCCGCTTCGTTGCGTGGCGCCGGTGCCCGCGTGATTGTAACCGAGATTGACCCTATCTGCGCCCTGCAAGCCGCCATGGATGGTTTTGCCGTGAAGAAAATGGAGAATGCCATTCCGGAGGCTGACATAGTGGTCACCGCTACTGGTAACTTCAACATCATTAGAAGCGAGCACTTCCTGGCCCTAAAAGACAAAGCCATTGTCTGCAACATAGGTCACTTTGACAATGAGATTGACATGGCCTGGTTGAACGAAAACTACGGCCATACCAAAGATACCGTGAAACCACAGGTAGATCTGTACACCCTGGAAGGCAAAGACATTATCATCCTGGCGGAAGGCCGTTTGGTGAACCTTGGTTGCGCCACTGGTCACCCGTCTTTTGTGATGTCTAACTCTTTCTCTAACCAAACTCTGGCCCAGCTGGAGCTTTGGACCAATTCTGAGGCCTACGAGAACAAGGTGTATACCCTGCCTAAGCACTTAGATGAGAAAGTAGCCCGTCTGCACTTAGCTAAAATTGGCGTAGAGCTGGAAGAACTGTCTTCTGAGCAAGCTGCCTACATTGGTGTAGAGGTGCAAGGACCATTCAAGCCAGAGTACTACCGTTACTAATCATACCGTTTCCGGGCCGTTTTCCGGAAAACAAGGCAAAAACGCCCGACTTCTACCAAGAAGCCGGGCGTTTTTATTTGGAGTCATGTTGTACAACCTCTGTTTTGACAGCCCAATCTTATCCTTTGGTAACCCAATCTACTTTCTATCTTTTGTCATCCTGAAAGGACCTTGTGGGCGAACTAGAAAGGCTTTGACTAAAAGCTCTACCATAGTTAACAGGTTTTCCATTGCCCTCTTCTTCATCCCCATTGAAGAGGGTAGGGGGATGGTTACTCGTGCAGATGATTCTCGGCAACGCCGGGGATTGCAAATCCCCTTTTCCAAACTTCCGGATTACAAATTCGGAAGAGCGTGCTATGGTACTTTCAACCTGCAAAATTATACCTCCCGCCGTTGTTGGTGTTCTCATAGACACCTTTAATAGCTGCTCTTCCTGCAAACCATAAAGAAAGCTGGTTACAAACTTAAACTACAGCGGAGAGCTTCTCGACCTGTTCCTACGGCAAAATGCTTTATCCCAAATATTGATTAATACCCTTCTCGCACCAAGTGGCTTTTTGGGCGATGGCATCTGCCAGGATCTTGTCGTTCTCCGCTAGAGAAGTACGAGCATTCTCTGGGTGATAGAGGTGGTAGCCCACGCCGCCGAAGGGTAGGTTCCTGCGTTCTACGCCGGCATTCAGCAACCTGATGGCAAATTCGCTGTCTTCGCGGCCCCAGCCGGTAATAGCTTCATTAAACCCGTTT
This sequence comes from Rufibacter radiotolerans, assembly GCF_001078055.1. Lineage (NCBI taxonomy): Bacteria > Pseudomonadati > Bacteroidota > Cytophagia > Cytophagales > Hymenobacteraceae > Rufibacter > Rufibacter radiotolerans. The sequence continues at coordinate 245,554 of NZ_CP010777.1, forward strand.
ACTTTCAAAACATCATTTCGCCAGAAAGCCATATTGCAGCCGCGTATGGCCTTGATATCAGAACGCTTTTTAGAGGCAAGTTTGGCAAGCACCCCAGAGGAGACGGCGTTAAAACGGTTAATGATTCCTTTGGAGAAGGGCGTGAGGTGCCATTCCTTGGTCTGCAGAATCTGTTGGGTAAGGTCTTTTGGTAGCAGGACCCGCTTGCCCTGAATGAAGGTGTTGAAGCCGGCCATACGCTTGTGGCTTTTCACAAAGTCTGGGTGCAGCACCATGTCGCCGTCAATGGAGAGGATGTATTCACCGGTGGCAAGGGCCATGGCTTTGTTCCGGATAGCGGCCAGCCTAAAGCCCGTGTCTTCGTGCCAGCAATGGCGTAGTGGCACAGGGAAATCCTGCTGGTAACGTTCTATCAGGGCCCGGGTCTCCCCGCGGGAACCGTCATCGGCTATGATTACCTCGGTGGGCAGTTCATGCTGCCGGGCCACGCTTTTCAAAACCACTTCCAGAGCCTGGGGCCAGTTGTAGGTAGAAATAATGAGGCTGGTGGTCATGCTTCGGTTGGCTTCGTGCAGTTTCAGGTATTTGTAAAAGGCCCCGTTAGCGTTAGAAGCCGAGATTAAAAAGCCTTCAAACCCGTATAGAAACCCGCGCTTGAGAAAATAATTCCGGAAAAAGGTCCAGGCGCCTTTGTAGGTGGCGGTGAACGCCGAGGACTGCTTTTTGAACCGGTTCTCATGCGCAAACAGGGTGGTGTATTGGTTGAGTTTCTGCAGCAACTCGTCAGCGTTCTTAAAAGAATAGTGCTTTAATATGCCTGGCAGGGTTTCTATCGTTATAGAAGTAGTGATAATGCCTTCGTGGACCTCGCGGTTGGTAAAGCCTGTGGTTTTGCGGTTGAACAGCCGTAGCACGTAGTCGTTTTCCCAGCCGCAGGCGTTAATGAGCTTCTGCCCATAATAGTTGTGGCGCAGGAACCGGTAGGCCTTGTTCTCTTGTAGCGGGTGGTGTAATATGCTCTGCACCAACTCAGGAGATAGTACCTCGTCACTGTCTACAGACAAAATCCAGTCATGGGTGGCGTAAGAGGCGGCCAGGTTCTTAAGTGGCCCAAAGCCAATGAACGGCGAATGGAAGACTTTCACGTTGGCAAACTGCCGGGCCACGGCCACGGTATCATCCGTAGAGCCGTTGTCCAGTAAGATGACCTCCGGGAAAGCGGTGAGGGCCGCCAGGCAACGCGGGAGCAGGTCTTGGCTGTTTTTGGCAAGAATAGTGAGGGAGATGGGCTGAGACATGCGGCGCAGAAGGTGAAATAAAGCGGAAGGCGCTCAAAAAAGTAGCCTTTCTGGGGGCAAGTGTAAACATCTGCCCAAATATTCGTACGTACCTATGTATATTTAATTTCTATATTTGCGTATAGGTACCTTTATCATAAGTGTAAAAGTACAAATTTAAGAGCAATGAGCGAACAGAGAGGGAATACAATGAGCAAAGAGGAAAAGGACGCCCGCTTTGAGGCGGAACTGATGCCAGTCATTTCCCCGCTCTACAACTTCGCCTTTCGTCTAACCCTGGACGAAGATGATGCTAATGACCTGGTACAGGAGACCTATCTAAAGGCCTATCGTTTCTTTGATTATTTTGAACCCGGAACTAATGCCAAAGCCTGGCTGTTCCGCATCCTAAAGAACTCGTTTATAAACGACTTCCGGAAAAAGAGCAAACAACCCGCCAAAGTAGACTACTCTGAGGTGGAAGGTTACTACAATTCTGAAGACGTTGATGCCGAGGGAGATAGCTCTGGAGGTACCACAGATTTGCGCATGGAAAGTGTGCAGGACCTGATTGGCGATGAGGTGGCGGGAGCCTTGAACTCATTACCGGTAGACTTCAGAACGGTAATCATCCTCTGCGATCTGGAAGGGTTTACCTATGAGGAAATGGCCAAGATTCTGGACATTCCTATTGGTACTGTGCGGAGCCGCTTACACCGGGCCCGCCACTTCCTAAAGGAGAAGCTGGAGAAATACGCTAAGACGATGGGTTATAATAGCTAACAGGAATTAAATATGAGGGGAACTACTACAATGACAGAGGAATTGATGGGCGATAACGCCAAAGGGGAGAGCCATGATCCGGATTGTGAGAAGGTGAAAGGCGTATTTGAAAAGTGGCTGGAAGGCGCAGCCACCAAAGAGGATGAGGATTTTCTGGCCGAGCAGTCAGACGAATGCTCTCCGTGCTTTGAAAGTGTAGACAAACAACGCGTGTTTGTCCAGTTCCTACAGGCATCGTTACGTCAGCCAGGTACTCCTGCCTCCCTCGCTGACACCATTAAATCAAAGATCCACCAAACAGCTTAGTCATAAGCTTCCATACCTAGGATGCAAGGTAAAATCATTATATTCTCGGCTCCTTCCGGGGCCGGCAAAACAACAATTGTCCGTCATTTAGTAAACGTTCTCCCAGAGCTAAGTTTTTCTATCTCCGCCTGCACCCGCGACCGCCGCGGCCGTTCAGAAGTAAACGGCAAAGACTATTATTTCATTACCCCAGACGAGTTTCGTGAGAAGATTGTGCACGAGGAATTTGTGGAATGGGAAGAAGTCTATGAGGGCGCCTTCTACGGCACCCTTAAGTCTGAGATAGAGCGCATTTGGTCAGAAGGCAAGCACGCCATTCTGGATGTAGATGTAAAAGGTGGCTTAAGCGTGAAGCATTTTTACGGAGACCGCGCCCTTGCGGTATTTGTAAAGCCGCCTTCCATTGAAGAACTTTCCAAGCGCCTGGTGGCCCGTAACACAGATTCTGCCTCCAGCATCTCCAGCCGTATTTTCAAGGCCAAGTTTGAACTGAGTTTTGAAGACCAGTTTGATGAAGTGATTGTAAATGAGAACCTGGAAGAAGCCTTTGTGAAAGCCGAAAAACTGGTGCGGGACTTTATCCGTCCAGACGAACCTATAGTATAGCCATGCGGGTAGGGCTGCTCTTCGGTTCTTTTAATCCTATCCATGTAGGTCACCTTATTCTGGCTAACTACATGGCTACCAACACCACCTTAGACACGGTCTGGTTGGTGGTAAGCCCGCAGAACCCGTTCAAGCCCAGCAACAGCCTCTTACATGAATTTGACCGCCTGCACATGGTGCGGCTGGCCATAGCCGATAACGCAGACTTGGGCGTCACGGACATTGAGTTCCGGATGCCCAAGCCTAGTTATACCATAGACACTCTCACGTACCTGAAGGAAAAATACCCCACCTACCAGTTTGTACTCATTATGGGCGAAGACAACCTCGCCACTTTCCATAAATGGAAAAATTATGAGCAGATTCTGGAGGAGTACGAAATACTGGTATACCCCAGGCCCGGTAGTGCGGCTATCCCTTTGGCCTTAAAGGACCATCCTAAAATTACGCTGGTACCGGCGCCCCTGCTGGACATCTCGGCCACCTTCATCCGGAAATGCCTCAAAGAAGGCAAGTCCACCCGCTATCTGCTGCCAGAAGCGGTGCAAGACTACATCCAGGCCAAAAAGCTATACCTCTAAAGGGTGATTACCCGAAAACTGTTTTTTTAGCAGATAGTTGGTTTGACTTCCATCTCCCGCAGTCTATCTGCATTTAACTTCCTTTAGCCGTGACTTCCGGTGGCAAAGTACTTGCTGACCTTTCTGATCTGTAGTTCTGCTGCTTCATTCTATATATGAAATGGCAGGATAATTAGTATGCCTTTTCTCCTCTGTCAGCTTGAAAAGTAAAGTTTAGGCCTGCAATAGGCTTACCTACTCTCCTTTGTCATCCTGAAAGGATCTCGGTTGTGAACGGTAATGACGCCAGAGTAAAGGCTTCTCTAGTTTGCCCACAAATCTTTACAGAATGACAAGATGTGTGGGTTTCTTGGTCTAACTTCTTAAAGGATATTCCCAGGAAATGGGAGAGTCACGGTAGAACCCTTCTCAGAATTCCTTCAACAATAGATCATCTTAATCATCTCAATTTATCCGGATCTCAGGCTGTGGGAAATTTCTTAAAACCTAAGTGTGCAGCTTTCCGTAAATACGAAGTTGTTCTTTTTGTTCTATAAGAAAAGTGCAAATTTAAAAGGGGTAAATACTTGAGATACTCGAATAAGTACTGTAATTTGCTCAACCTATCAGATTAATCGTCTGTTTTAATCTTTCTAATGAGCGTCCTTATTTTTCAAGATACCTACCTTTCTCTTTACCATGATGACGCACTGTCCTGCATTTATGCCGACTGGATTGGGTTCCAGACGCTGGCTACTGTGCAAGAGGGCTGTGAGCGGTTACTAGAAGAGATGGTGCAGCACAATTGCTTTAAGATACTGAATGACAATACCCACGTAGAGGGAATCTGGTCCAGCGCCGCCGAATGGGTAGGAACCGACTGGTTTCCCCGGATGCGGCAGGCCGGCATGAGCTGCTTCGCCTGGGTGTACTCACCCAGCATGTTCAGCCGCCTGTCAGCGGATAAGTCCTTAAGGTTTACCTATGACACTACCGGCATAGAAGTATTTGAGAACCTGGAGGCTGCCAAGGCCTGGCTATCAAAACCTACGCTCAATACCTAAAAATAATTTGCGGCCTGACCCTAAAAGCAGAAGCCCGCTCTCATTGGAGGGCGGGCTTCTGCTTTTAGGGTGTTTTAAGAAAAACAGGCTATAAACGCCTTTTCTTAGATGGTCATGATCTCGGCCTCTTTCTTAGAAAGCAACTCGTCCAGTTTTACAATGTAAGAGTCAGTAAGCTTCTGCACTTTGGCTTCGGCGTCTTTTACCGCATCTTCAGAGGTGCCTTCTTTCTGGAGTTTTCTCAAAGACTCGTTCACGTCCTTCCGGATGTTACGCACGCGAATCTTGCCGCTTTCGGTTTCGTTTTTGGCTTGTTTCACCAACTCCCGGCGGCGCTCTTCGGTTAACGCAGGAATATTGAGGCGTACGCCGTCGGCTTCCATGTTAGGGGCCAGGCCCAAGTCACTGTTCTTAATGGCTTTGCCAATCTCGGCCACCATGTTCTTTTCCCAGGGCTTGATCATTAAGGTACGGGCGTCTGGTGTCATTACGTTGGCTACCTGAGAGAGTGGGGTAGGAGTTCCGTAATAATCTACGCGAAGGTCCTCCACCATGGCAGGAGAGGCTTTACCCGCTCTGATCTTGGTTAACTCAACGCTAGTGTGCTGCACCGATTTCTGCATGGATTCCTCGGCCTCGCTCAAATAAAAATTAATTTCCTCGGTCATTGGGTTTTCTGATTTAGAAAGATGACTAAATGGTACCGCCGCAGCAAATGCCAAAGGCGGCGCTAATTTCTCACTTTATTCTGTAAAATCCGCGGCCTGGGCCGAAGGTAATGCTTACATAGATACTTGGGTGCCTATTTTCTCGCCATTGATCAACCGGGCCAGGTTGCCGCGGGTATTGATGTCAAACACCACAATTGGCAGGTTGTTTTCCTTGCAAAGGGTAAACGCAGTCATGTCCATAACGTTCAGGCCTTTTTCAAAAACCTCTTCAAACGTAATGTCTGTGTACTTGGTAGCGGTGGGGTCTTTCTCTGGGTCTGCAGTGTAAATGCCGTCTACGCGGGTGCCTTTCAGAACCACGTCTGCCTCAATCTCAATGGCGCGCAAGCTGGCGGCAGAGTCGGTGGTGAAGTACGGGCTACCAATACCGGCCCCGAAAATCACCACGCGGCCTTTTTCCAGGTGGCGCAGCGCGCGGCGCCGGATGTATGGCTCACACACCTGCTGGATGTTGATGCCAGACAGTAAACGGGTGTACACGCCGGCTTTCTCCAGGGCGCTCTGCAGCGCCATGCTGTTGATCACGGTGGCCAGCATGCCCATGTAGTCGCCCTGCACGCGGTCCAACCCTACAGACTCGGCCTGCACTCCCCTGAAAATGTTGCCTCCGCCAATCACCACGGCCACCTGGGCACCCAGGTCAATGGCAGACTTAATTTCTTCGGCGTATTGCACCAGCATGTTGGTATCAATGCCATACTGCTGCTCGCCCATCAAGGACTCTCCGCTGAGCTTCAATAGAATTCTTTTGAATCGCATGCTTCTTATATTATGGAAAAGTAAATAACAAGTGTATGTATATGTTTTGGGCCTGTTTTGTGAAAAACAGGCCCAAAACGGAAATCCTTAAAAAACTATGAGAACCTGGTTCTTCTCTACGTTCTGCCTCACGTTTACCTTAACGGCACTGACCACGCCGTCGCCTGGCGACTTGATGATGTTCTCCATTTTCATGGCCTCCAGAATAAGGATGGGGTCGCCTTTCTTTACTTCCTGCCCCGGCACTACCTTCACCTCCAGAATAAGGCCTGGCATAGGCGCCTTGATGTCGTTCACCTTCTGGACAAGGGCCTCGCCCATGCCCAGGCTTTCCAGCAGCAGGTCCATCCGGTCCTGCACCTGCAGCGTATGCAGGTTACCGTTTATCTTAATCTTAAAGGTTTTGGTCTCCAGATTGTTCTCTACCAATTCAGCGGTGTAAGACTTGCCGTCTTTGATAATATGGAAAGAAGTGGGAGTGAGCGGGAGCAGGTCCCAGGTAAAAGGAGTGTTGTTGAGAAGAATCTGGTTTTTCTCTAGCACTACTTGCCACTGAGCAGTAGCCGATTTTACCTGTAGCATGTGGGCAGCGTTAATAACTGTAAATACCGTATGTGTGAATAAATTCACAACTTGAGTCCTCAAAGTTAATAAATCATTACATGAATCACATCCTTTCGCGCGGCTTCTTGCTTATTCTTATGGGCGGCTCCCTCTGGGGCTGTGCCGCAGAGAAACCGGCCGCCCCTGCTGCCACCGCTGAACCTGTCTCGTCTACCCAGGACACCACTGCCACCGTAGCGGGTCCCCGGACCAGCAAAGGCCCGTACCAGGCATCGGCAGAGCGGCTCATAGATTTGGTGCATACTACCTTGAAGGTAAAGTTTGACTGGGGAAAGCAGCACCTGCTGGGGGAGGCCTCCCTCACGCTTAAGCCGTATTTTTATCCGCAGGACTCTGTGGTGCTGGACGCGAAGGGATTTGCCCTTCACCAGGTGGCCCTCCTGAAGGGCAAGCAGGCCACGCCCCTCAAATACGCCTATGACCAAAGCCGCCTTACCATTTACTTGGGGAGGACCTATACCCGCCAGGACACACTGCAAATTTTTATCTCCTATACCGCCAAACCCAATGACCTGAAGGTGAAGGGAAGTGAGGCCATCTTAGCTGATAAAGGCCTGTACTTCATTAACCCGCTAGGCACCGACAAAGACGTGCCCCAGCAGATCTGGACCCAAGGCGAGACAGAGGCCAATTCGGCCTGGTTCCCGACTATTGACAAGCCCAATGAGAAAATGACGCAGGACCTCTTCATTACGGTGGAGAACCGGTTCAAGACGCTTTCTAATGGGTTGCTGGTTTCCAGCCGAAATGAGAAAAACGGGCTTAAAACGGACCACTGGCGCATGACCAAGCCCCACGCCCCTTATTTGGTGATGATGGCCATAGGGGAATACGCCGTGGTAAAAGACAGCTGGCGGAACAAAGAAGTGAGCTACTGGGTGGAACCGGCCTACGCAGGCACGGCCAAGGCTACCTTCGGCCGGACGCCGGCCATGCTGGAGTTTTTCTCCCAAAAACTTGGGGTGACCTTTCCTTGGGAAAAATACGCGCAGGTAGTGGTGCGGGACTTCGTGTCTGGCGCCATGGAAAATACCACTGCTTCTACCTTTATGCAGGCCCTGCACCAGGACCGCCGCGAGCTGCTGGACAAGAACTGGGACCACATCATCGCGCATGAGCTCTTCCACCAATGGTTCGGGGATTTGGTCACCACCGAGTCCTGGGCTAACCTTCCCTTAAACGAGTCCTTCGCGGATTACTCAGAATACCTGTGGGCCGAACATCAATATGGGCCAGACGAAGCCGCCCTTACCCACCAGACCGCCTTGCTGGAATACCTAGGCGAGGCGAAGACCAAGCAGGAGCCGCTTATCCGGTACCATTACCTGGATAGGGAAGACATGTTTGACAGCCATTCCTATGCCAAAGGCGGGCGGGTCCTGCATATGCTCCGGAAGCAGGTGGGCGACGAGGCCTTCTTCGCGGCGCTCAAACTTTACCTTACCCAGAACCAGTACGGCACGGTGGAGGCAGACAAACTGCGCCTTGCATTTGAGGAGGTAACGGGCCGGGACCTGAGGCCTTTCTTCCAGCAATGGTTCCTGATCCCGGGCCACCCAGAGTTAAAGGTTACCCATCAGTACCAGAACGGAAACCTTACCTTACAACTAACCCAGACCCAAGACACCCTTAGGAGCGCGGTTTATAAATTCCCTTTAACCGTAGCGCTCCTGCAAGCGGGTAAATGGAAGGAACAGGTAGTGCAGGTGGAAAAGGCCAGCCAAACGTTCACCTTTCCCATGGCCGCCGCCCCGCAGGCCGTGGTCCTGGACCCCCGCCAGGATTTGTTGGCTAAGGTGGCCCATGACAAGACCATTCCAGAGTGGGCGGCCCAATTCATGAACAGCAATTCGTTTGCAGCCAAGGCTACCGCCCTGGAGGAACTGCGAGACACTGCGCATGTGCAAATTGACCAAGTGTTATTAAAGGCCCTCAAAGACCCGTTCTGGAAAATAAGAGCCACCGGCCTGGAGATGATGATCACCACGGAGGCCATGCAAAAGCCCGAAGTGCAGGGACTGATAGAGGAGATGGCCCAGCAAGACAAGAACAGCAACGTGCGGGCGACGGCTATGTATGCGATGAGCACCTTGGCCGGGTTGCCCAAGGAAATAATAGAGAAAGGCCTTCAGGATAGTTCTTACCAGGTGGTGAGTGCCGCCATCTTTGCCTGGAACCGCGGCAAGCACGACCCCGAAAGGTTAAAGCCATTCCTAAGGTATAAGAACCCGGAGGTGGTGAATGCGTTGGCGGCAAGTTTTACGGATTCCCAGCAAGAGGAGGTTTACGCCTGGTTTCTGGAAAATGGCAGAAAAATGAGAGGAAGCGACCTGTATTACTTCATCCAGAGCTTCGGGGCCTTCCTCTTGAAAAAAAATATTGACCAGCAGGAGAGGGGTTGGCAGGCCTTGGTAACCATAACGGAGCGGGAGACCCAAGAGATAGTGAAACAAACAGCCTTTCAAATGCTTACGCTCATGGCAGAGACCCAGGAAAGGAAAGAAACCCTGCTGAACATGGCCCAGAAAGACGAGAAACTGCAGCAAATTTTGAGCACCCAACTGAAATGATTTGAAAAATATTTCACGAAATGTTTGACACGGAACAAAAAGCCGTTAATTTTGCATCTCCTTAGAACGAAATCACCAAAAGAAGACGGGAAAAGGGTTCTTTGAATAAAGAATGGGGAGATTCCAGAGTGGCCAAATGGGACGGACTGTAACTCCGTTAGCGTAAGCTTTCGAAGGTTCGAATCCTTCTCTCCCCACTCAAACATTGATCAGGAACTGAGGCTAGGTTACAGGTTGTCTCATGAAGGTTTCTGATAGTACCAGTAAACAAGCGGGAGTAGCTCAGCTGGTAGAGCGACAGCCTTCCAAGCTGTAGGTCGCGGGTTCGAACCTCGTCTCCCGCTCTTTGAAAAAAAAATGATGCAGCGCAAGCTGCATCATTTCATTATGCCGACGTAGCTCAGGGGTAGAGTACTTCCTTGGTAAGGAAGGGGTCGTGGGTTCAATTCCCATCGTTGGCTCAAGCGGTATTATTTATCAAACAATCAATACACCGTTTCACCCAAGAACTAAATACTTTCTAAAATGGCTAAAGAAAATTTTGATCGCTCCAAACCGCACGTAAACATCGGTACAATTGGGCACGTTGACCACGGCAAAACAACCTTGACTGCTGCTATTACTCAGGTTTTAGCGGGCAAAGGTCTAGCCGCAAAGAGAGATTTCTCTTCAATTGATAACGCTCCTGAAGAAAAAGAGCGTGGTATCACTATTAATACTTCTCACGTTGAGTACTCAACTGAGAAACGTCACTATGCGCACGTTGACTGCCCTGGTCACGCTGACTACGTGAAAAACATGGTTACTGGTGCTGCCCAGATGGACGGCGCTATCCTTGTAGTTGCTGCTACTGATGGCCCTATGCCTCAGACACGTGAGCACATCCTTTTGGCTCGTCAGGTAGGTGTTCCTGCTCTTGTTGTGTTCATGAACAAAGTGGACATGGTAGACGATCCAGAATTATTAGAGCTTGTTGAAATGGAAATCAGAGAGCTTCTTTCTTTCTATGATTTCGATGGCGACAACATTCCAGTTATCCAAGGTTCTGCTCTTGGTGGCTTGAACGGCGATGCGAAATGGGTTAAAACCATTGAAGAATTGATGGATGCAGTTGACTCTTTCATTCCGATTCCTGCTCGTTTAACTGACCTTCCATTCTTGATGCCAGTTGAGGACGTGTTCTCTATCACTGGTCGTGGTACAGTAGCTACTGGCCGTATTGAGCGTGGTATCATCAACTCTGGTGAGCAAGTGGATATCTTGGGTATGGGTGCTGAAGGCCTGAAGTCAACAGTAACTGGTGTTGAGATGTTCCGTAAGATCCTTGACAGAGGTGAAGCTGGTGACAACGTAGGTCTGTTGCTTCGTGGTATTGAGAAAACTGATATCCGTCGTGGTATGGTTATCTGCAAGCCAGGTTCAGTAACTCCTCACATGAAGTTCAAAGCTGAGGTTTACGTTCTTTCTAAAGAAGAAGGTGGACGTCACACTCCATTCTTCAACAACTACCGTCCACAGTTCTACCTGAGAACGACAGACGTAACTGGCGTTATCACTTTGCCAGAAGGTGTTGAAATGGTTATGCCTGGTGATAACATCACTATCACTGTTGACTTGATCAACAAAGTAGCGATGGAAAAAGGCTTACGTTTCGCTATCCGTGAAGGTGGTAGAACAGTAGGTGCTGGTCAGGTAACTGAAATCCTTGACTAATCTATAAAAATTTACAAGTCCGCCTTACTTAGTTGTGGGGCGGACTTGTTTTTTTATAAAAGAGTTAATACATTTGCACTCCATTTAGACGAATGGCGTGCATTTTTTTACGGGAGTAGCTCAATTGGTAGAGTAGTGGTCTCCAAAACCATTGGTTGTAGGTTCGAGTCCTACCTCCCGTGCATATAGAGTTAATAGCATCAGAATGGGAAAGCTGACAAAATTTTTCAATGACACAAAGGAAGAGATGCAACATAAAGTCTCTTGGCCAACCTATACAGAGCTTCAGAAAAGCTCTATCCTGGTATTGGTAGGGTCACTGGTGTTTGCAGTAGTTGTGGGTGCTATGGATTTTGTGTACGACTCCACCCTGGAATGGTTCTATAACCAATTCTAATTTAAGCTGGAGAAAATGGCAGATTTGAAATGGTATGTAGTGCGGGCTGTTTCCGGACAGGAGAAGAAAGCAAAGTCTTATCTTGAAAACGAAGTTGCCCGTCATAATCTAACGGAGATGGTGCCCCAGGTACTAATCCCGTCAGAGAAAGTGTACGAAATGCGGAACGGAAAAAAGCGCGTGAGAGAGCGTAGTTTTTTTCCGGGTTATGTGTTGGTGCACGCTGATATCTCCAACGGGGAGGTAGAGCACTTGATTACCAGTACCCCGGGAGTCATTGGTTTCTTAGGCGCCGGAAACGGAAATACAGTAGCCAAGCCTGTGCCTTTGCGCATGTCTGAAGTGAACCGCATCTTAGGAAAGGTTGACGAGTCAGAAGAGCAGGTGGAGACATTGGAGACCCCATTCATTGTGGGCGAGACCGTGAAAGTAATGGATGGTCCGTTCAATGGTTTCTCTGGAACTGTAGAAGAGGTGTTTGAAGAACGCCGCAAGTTGAATGTGATGGTGAAGATCTTCGGGCGGAATACCCCGGTAGAGCTGAACTACATGCAGGTAGAAAAAGAACAGTAGTAATAAATAATAATGGCAAAAGAAATAAAAGGTTATCTGAAACTTCAGGTAAAGGGAGGCGCCGCGAATCCAGCACCGCCGATAGGACCTGCACTTGGATCTAAAGGTCTTAACATCATGGAGTTCTGCAAGCAATTTAATGCCAGAACCCAAGATAAGGCCGGCCAAGTATGCCCAGTTTTGATTACAATGTACACTGACAAGTCATTTGACTTTGTAATTAAGACTCCTCCCGCTCCAGTATTGTTGATGGATGCGGCGAAAATCAAATCTGGTTCTAAAGAGCCGAACCGAAATAAAGTAGGTTCAGTGACGTGGGAGCAAATTAGAGAAATCGCTGAAATCAAAATGCCTGACCTGAATGCGTTCAAAGTTGAGGCTGCAATGAGATTGGTAGCTGGTACCGCACGTAGCATGGGTATCACAGTAAAAGGAACTGCTCCTTGGAGTGAGTAATTAAAAAGCAAATGGCTAGAATTTCTAAAAACAGAAAAGCAGTCTTAGCGAAGTATGATGCTTCTAAAGAGTACTCTTTGTTAGATGCAGCAGGCGTAGTGAAAGAAATTACTTTCACCAAGTTTGATGCCTCTGTTGACATTGACGTACGTCTGGGAGTTGACCCGCGTAAGGCTGATCAAATGGTGAGAGGTGTGGTTACACTTCCCCATGGAACCGGTAAAGATGTACGTGTATTAGTGCTTTGCACCCCTGATAAAGAAGAGGAAGCAAAAGCGGCTGGTGCAGACTACGTAGGTCTTGACGAGTACATCCAGAAGATTGAAAAAGGTTGGACAGATATTGATGTAATCATCACTATGCCAGCCGTTATGGCAAAAGTAGGTAGACTAGGACGTATCTTAGGACCCCGTAACTTAATGCCAAATCCTAAAGCTGGTACTGTAACAACAGACGTTGCCAAAGCGGTAAGAGAAGTGAAAGCTGGTAAAATCGACTTCAAAGTTGACAAAACCGGTATCATTCACACCAGCATTGGAAAAGTATCCTTCGGGCCAGAGCAGATTGCTGCTAACGCTACTGAGGTCCTTGCAACCTTGAACCGTTTAAAGCCTTCTTCTGCTAAGGGAACTTATATCAAGAGCATCACATTGTCAAGCACAATGAGTCCTGGTGTAGTAGTTGACAAAAACTCAATTTAACGAGAAGAGATGACACGGGAAGAGAAAGAAATCATTGTACGCGATCTGAGCGAGAAATTAGCTCAAAACCCCTTCGTCTACATTACAGACGCTTCAGAATTGACAGTTGCTACTATCAACAGATTCAGAAGACTGTGCTTTGACAGAGGCATTGAGTACAAAGTGTATAAAAACACTCTGATACGTAAAGCATTGGATACCTTAGATGCAGACACTTCTGCATTAGATGTAGCTTTGAAAGGTTCTACCGGACTTTTATTTGAATCTACAACTGGTAACGCTCCAGCAAAATTATTACTTGATTTCCGCAAGGGTGGTGTTAAGAAACCAATCCTGAAGGGTGCTTATATTGACAGCAGCATCTATTTAGGTGATGATCAGCTTGATGCCTTGAGCAAAATCAAGTCAAAAGAAGAATTGGTGGGCGAAATCATTGGCTTGCTGCAATCACCTGCTAAAAACGTTATTTCTGCCCTTCAGAGCGGTGGAAATATTCTGGCAGGATTGGTTAAAACATTATCAGAGAGAGAACAATAATATTTCAATTTTAAAACAACTTTTAATTACTAATAAAAATGGCAGATTTGAAAGCATTCGCTGAGCAGTTGGTTAACTTAACTGTAAAAGAGGTTAATGAACTTGCTACAATCCTTAAGGATGAGTATGGTATTGAGCCAGCAGCTGCTGCTCCAGTAATGATGGCAGGTGGTGCCGGTGCCGGTGCTGACACTGTTGCTGAAGAGAAAACATCTTTTGATGTGATCCTTAAGTCAGCTGGTGCCTCTAAACTAGCGGTTGTAAAGCTAGTTAAGGAATTGACTGGCCTTGGATTGAAAGAAGCAAAAGAATTGGTTGACGGAGCTCCTAAACCATTGAAAGAAGGTGTTGCTAAAGATGAAGCAGATTCATTGAAAAAGCAATTGGAAGAAGCTGGTGCTGAAGTGGAGGTTAAGTAATCTCACATTCACCTTCCATTACCACTAAGGGTTAGACCTGGCAATTTCGTCAGGTCTTTTCCTGTTTGTACCTAGAAATGATTTTCTAGTAATTTCTGCCAGTGAAATAGCAATTTCCCGGCACGACAAAGTTTAAACGTAAAAATCAGACAACTTTGGCTACAAGTAAAACGACAGAGCGGATTAATTTTGCGTCCATCAAGTCGGTAATAGACTACCCAGACTTTCTGGACGTACAGCTACAGTCTTTCCAAGACTTTTTCCAGTTGGAAACCGCTGCAGAAAACCGCACGGAAGAAGGCCTTTTCAAAGTATTTGCTGAAAACTTCCCAATCTCTGATTCAAGAGAGAATTTTGTTCTTGAATTCGTAGATTACCACGTTGACCCGCCCAAATATTCAGTAGATGAGTGTATTGACCGTGGCTTAACGTACTCAGTTCCTTTAAAGGCGAAACTTCGTTTGATTTGTAATGATACAGACAACGAGGATTTTGAAACCATTGAGCAGGAGGTTTTCTTAGGGAACATCCCGTACATGACTGAGAAAGGTTCTTTTGTGATCAATGGCGCAGAGCGCGTAATTGTTTCCCAGCTGCACCGTTCCCCGGGCGTATTCTTTGCCCAAAGTAAGCATACCAACGGTACTAAATTATATTCAGCCAGAATTATCCCTTTCAAAGGATCCTGGATTGAATTCGCGACAGACGTAAACAACGTCATGTACGCGTACATTGACCGTAAGAAAAAATTCCCGGTTACTACTCTTTTGCGTGCCATTGGCTACGGAACGGACAAAGACATCCTTGACCTGTTCGGGTTGTCCGAGGAAGTGAAGGCAGACAAAAAGACCCTGAAGAATGTAGTAGGTAGAAAACTTGCTGCAAGGGTTTTGCGCACTTGGACAGAGGATTTCGTGGATGAGGATACCGGTGAAGTGGTATCTATTGACCGTAATGAGGTTCTGTTAGAGCGTGACTCTGAAGTAAGCGAAGATGATTTAGACGTGATCATTGATTCAGGGGTGAAATCTATCATTCTGCACCGTGAGAACGTTAACATCGCTGACTACAACATTATCTATAATACCCTTCAGAAGGATAATTCCAACTCTGAGCAGGAAGCGGTGGAGCAAATCTACCGTCAGCTTAGAAATACAGAGGCTCCTGATGTGGAGACCGCCCGTGACATTATCCAGAAGTTGTTCTTCAGTGATAAGCGTTATGACTTAGGTGATGTTGGTCGTTATAGAATCAACAAGAAGCTAGGCCTTGACAAAAACTGGGAAGCCAAGGTATTGACCAATGAGGACATTGTCCTTATCGTGAAATACCTGATCGGTTTGATAAACTCAAGAGCGGTAGTAGATGATATTGACCACTTAAGTAACCGCCGGGTAAGAACGGTAGGGGAGCAGTTATATGCGCAGTTTGGTGTAGGTCTTGCCCGTATGGCCAGAACCATCAAAGAGCGTATGAACGTGCGTGATAACGAAGAATTCAAACCGGTTGACTTGATCAACGCGCGTACGCTTTCTTCAGTGATCAACTCCTTCTTTGGTACTAACCAACTGTCTCAGTTCATGGACCAGACTAACCCGCTGGCAGAAATCACGCACAAGCGTAGAGTATCTGCCCTGGGGCCAGGAGGTCTTTCCAGAGAGCGCGCCGGTTTTGAGGTACGTGACGTTCACTATACCCACTACGGCCGTCTTTGTACCATTGAAACGCCAGAGGGACCAAACATTGGTTTGATCTCCTCGCTGTGCGTACACGCCCGCGTAAACAGCATGGGCTTCATTGAAACCCCTTACCGCAATGTGGTAGACGGGAAAGTAGACATTACATCTACCGTGAAGTACCTGACCGCTGAAGAAGAAGACACCCACCACATTGCTCAGGCCAATGCCATCATTGATGACAACGGTAATTTTGTGAATGATAAGGTAAAAGGCCGTTTTGAAGGTGACTTCCCAGTAGTAGAGCCAGAGCGCTATACGTACATGGACGTTGCCCCTAACCAGATTGTATCGGTGGCGGCTTCCCTGATCCCGTTCCTGGAGCATGATGATGCGAACCGTGCCTTGATGGGATCAAACATGCAACGTCAGGCCGTTCCTTTGCTTAGACCACAGGCACCAATTGTGGGTACCGGTCTTGAGCTAAGAGCTGCCCTTGACTCCAGAGCACT
Source organism: Rufibacter radiotolerans (assembly GCF_001078055.1). Taxonomy (NCBI): domain Bacteria; kingdom Pseudomonadati; phylum Bacteroidota; class Cytophagia; order Cytophagales; family Hymenobacteraceae; genus Rufibacter; species Rufibacter radiotolerans. Next base: position 261,818 of record NZ_CP010777.1, read on the forward strand.
GGTGAGAGCCGAAGGCGAAGGATACGTGCATTTCGTAGACGCAGACAAGATCATTATCCATTATGACTTGTCAGAAGCGCAGAAGCTGATCAGCTTTGACGCCGAGTATGTTACCTATGACCTGATTAAGTTCCGTCGTACCAACCAGGATACCTGTATCAACCTCACCCCATTGGTGAAGAAGAACGAGCGGGTAACCAAAGGCCAGCCACTGTGCGAAGGATATGCCACCAACCAGGGAGAGCTTGCCTTAGGTAGAAACCTGCAGGTAGCGTTCATGCCTTGGCAAGGGTATAATTTTGAAGATGCGATCGTTATCTCTGAACGTGTAGTAAGAGATGACGTCTTTACCTCTATCCACATTGAGGAATTTGAACTGGAAGTTCGCGAGACCAAGCGTGGGGAAGAAGAGTTAACCTCTGAAATCCCGAACGTGAGCGAGGAAGCCGTTCGTAACCTTGATGAAAACGGGATCATCCGGATTGGTGCTGAAGTAAAAGAAGGCGACATCCTGATTGGTAAGATCACTCCTAAAGGAGAGACCGACCCAACACCGGAAGAGAAACTTCTTCGTGCCATCTTTGGTGACAAGGCCGGCGATGTGAAGGATGCTTCCTTGAAGGCGCCGCCATCCTTGAATGGAGTAGTTATTGAGACCAAACTGTTCTCCCGTCCTAAGAAAGACAAAAACCTTCGGGCCAAGTCTAAGAAAGAGGTAGAAGAACTGAAGGTGAAATACAACAGTGAACTCAAAGCCGTGAAGAACGTGATGGTTGAGAAACTAGTTGGTTTACTGGAAGGCAAGACAAGCCAGGGTATCCGTCACCGTTTCGGGGATGAGATGCTGGCCAAAGGTGCCAAGTTTGGTAAGAAGAATATCACAGAAGCCCTGTTCCCTGACAAGAACCCTTATAAGGACGAAAGCAACTATGCCGTAGCCGAAGAGGTGAACATGTTCAAGGACCTGATTCTGGAAGGCTGGACCGCCGACGAGCAGACCAACCAAATGTTGCTGGAACTGGTGAAAAACTACACCAAGCGCCGCAATATGATTTCTGCCCGTTTCAAGCGCGACCGCTTCACCCTAGAGGTAGGGGATGAATTACCTGCTGGTATCGTGCAGTTGGCCAAAGTATATATCGCCAAGAAGCGTAAGCTGAAAGTAGGGGATAAGATGGCAGGCCGCCACGGTAACAAGGGGGTAGTTGCCCGTATCGTGCGTGAAGAAGACATGCCGTTCCTGGAAGATGGAACGCCAATGGACATCGTGTTGAACCCACTAGGGGTACCTTCCAGAATGAACATCGGCCAGATCTACGAGACAGTTCTAGGCTGGGCTGGTCTTAAGTTGGGACGCAAGTATGCTACCCCAATCTTTGACGGCGCCACTGAAGAGCAGGTTTCTGCAGAATTGACTGAGGCAGGTGTACCAAAGTACGGCCGTACCTACTTATATGATGGTTTAAGCGGAGATCGTTTTGACCAGCCTATTACAGTAGGGGTGATTTACATGCTGAAACTTGGTCACTTAGTGGATGATAAAATGCACGCCCGTTCTATCGGACCATACTCCTTGATTACGCAGCAGCCATTGGGTGGTAAAGCCCAGTTTGGTGGTCAGCGTTTCGGTGAGATGGAGGTGTGGGCGTTGGAGGCCTTCGGGGCTGCTAACGTATTGCAGGAAATCCTGACCGTTAAGTCTGATGACGTGATTGGTCGTGCCAAGGCCTACGAAGCCATTGTAAAAGGTGACGTATTGCCTAAGCCGAACATCCCAGAGTCATTCAACGTGTTGATTCACGAACTCAGAGGCTTGGCCTTAGAGATTACGCTGGACTAATAAGCTGTTTTGGAGGAGATTTCAGGAAAACAGGCTCAAAACGCCTGGGCCTGGAATCTCCCTCTTACGCGTTAGAAAGCCCGCACAGTAAAAAGGAATTTTACATATCTAGCAACACATAAAATGGCGTTAGCAAGAAATAAAAAATTAATCCAGGACTTCTCTAAAGTTACCATCAGCCTGGCCTCTCCAGAATCAATCCTGGAAAGATCAAATGGTGAAGTAACCAAACCGGAAACCATCAACTACAGAACCTACAAGCCAGAGATGGGTGGTCTGTTCTGCGAGCGGATTTTCGGACCGGTGAAGGACTGGGAATGTCACTGCGGTAAATACAAGAGAATCCGTTACAAAGGGATTATTTGTGACCGCTGCGGGGTAGAAGTAACAGAGAAGAAAGTGCGCCGCGAGCGCATGGGCCATATTGAGTTGGTAGTACCGGTAGCGCATATCTGGTACTTCAAGTCACTGCCAAACAAAATTGGTTATCTGTTAGGCTTACCAACCAAGAAGCTTGACCAGATCATCTATTATGAGCGGTATGTAGTGATCCAGTCTGGTATCCTGGCGGAAGACGGCGTGAACGTGTTGGACTTCCTCACCGAGGATGAGTACTTGGACATGATTGACAAGCTGCCTCGTGAGAACCAGATGTTGGACAACCATGATCCAAACAAGTTCATCGCGAAGATGGGTGCTGAGGCGTTACAGATGTTACTGGAGCGCATCAACCTTGATGACCTGTCCTATGACCTGCGTTACTCTGCCGCCCATGAGACTTCTCAGCAGCGGAAAGCAGAAGCCCTTAAGCGCCTGCGCGTAGTAGAGGCTTTCCGTGACGCTTCCACAAGAATTGAGAACAAGCCGGAGTGGATGATTATCCGCATGGTGCCTGTGATTCCGCCGGAATTGCGTCCGTTGGTTCCATTGGATGGTGGCCGTTTCGCTACCTCTGACTTGAACGACCTGTACCGCCGTGTAATCATCCGTAATAACCGTCTGAAGCGCCTGATCGAGATCAAAGCGCCAGAGGTAATTCTCCGGAACGAGAAGCGTATGTTGCAGGAAGCCGTTGACTCCCTGTTTGACAACTCACGTAAAGTGAATGCGGTTCGTGCCGAAGGTAACCGTGCCTTGAAATCACTTTCAGACATGCTGAAAGGTAAGCAAGGACGTTTCCGTCAGAACTTACTTGGAAAGCGGGTTGACTACTCTGGCCGTTCGGTAATTGTAGTAGGTCCTGAATTGAAACTGCATGAGTGCGGTCTGCCAAAGAACATGGCCGCTGAGCTTTTCAAGCCGTTCATCATCCGTAAGCTTATTGAGCGCGGTATTGTGAAAACGGTTAAGTCTGCCAAGAAAATTGTAGACAGAAAAGACCCTGTAGTTTGGGATATCCTGGAGAATGTGCTGAAAGGGCACCCTGTCCTGTTGAACCGTGCTCCTACGCTCCACAGATTGGGTATCCAAGCCTTCCAGCCAAAGCTGATTGAAGGAAAAGCGATCCAGCTTCACCCATTAGTAACCACCGCATTCAACGCCGACTTTGACGGTGACCAGATGGCAGTGCACGTTCCCCTGGGACCTGCTGCAATCCTGGAAGCCTCAACCTTGATGTTGGCCTCACACAATATCCTGAACCCTGCTAACGGTGCCCCTATTGCGGTACCTTCTCAGGACATGGTATTGGGTCTATATTACGTGACCAAAGGCAAGCGTACCACTGAGAATGAAGTCATTCAAGGGGAAGGCATGTCTTTCTATAGCGCCGAAGAAGTTATCATCGCTATCAATGAAGGTCGTCTGTCTAAGCACGCCTTCATTAAAGTAAGAGCGAAGATAGTAGATGACAGCGGTGAGCTGGTAACCAAATCTATTGAGACAGTAGCCGGACGGGTACTCTTCAATCAGTTTGTGCCAGAAGAAGTGGGTTACGTAGACGAACTATTGTCTAAAAAGAAATTGCAGCAGATCATCTCCCGCGTGTTCAAAGTAACAGGTATGGCGAGAACTGCTCAGTTCCTGGATGATATCAAAACCCTGGGATTCCAGTCTGCCTACAAAGGCGGCCTGTCCATGGGCTTAGGTGACATCGTGATCCCTAAAGAAAAAGATATCCTGGTTGCTCAGGCCAAAAAAGATGTAGATGCTGTTTGGGCTAACTACTCTATGGGTCTTATCACTGATAACGAGCGTTACAACCAGGTAATTGATATCTGGACCCGTATCAACAACCAGATCACTGAAACGTTGATGTCCCGTCTTGAGAAAGACGACCAGGGCTTCAACTCCATCTTTATGATGATGCACTCAGGAGCCCGTGGTTCCAGAGAGCAGATCCGTCAGTTGGGTGGTATGCGGGGTCTGATGGCTAAGCCACAAAAATCATTGCAAGGTTCAGTAGGGGAGATCATTGAAAACCCAATTCTATCTAACTTCAAAGAAGGTCTGGATGTAATTGAGTACTTCATCTCAACCCACGGTGCCCGTAAAGGTCTAGCCGATACGGCCTTGAAAACAGCGGATGCTGGTTACCTGACCCGTCGTCTGGTAGACGTATCACAAGACGTGATCGTGAACGAAGAAGACTGCGGTACATTACGTGGCCTGGAAGTAAGCGCCCTGAAAGACAACGAGGATATTGTTGAATCACTGTCTGAGCGTATTCTGGGTCGAGTGAACGTGCATGATATCGTGGATCCGTTAACCAATGCCATCATCCTGGAATCTGGTCATGAGATTACGGAAGAAGTGGCACGCATCATTGAGAACACCGCCATTGAAAGCGTGGAGATCCGTTCTGTATTGACTTGTGAGACCAAGCGTGGTATTTGTGCCAAGTGCTACGGGCGTAACTTGTCTACCGGACGCATGGTGCAAAAAGGAGAGGCCGTTGGTGTAATTGCTGCCCAATCCATTGGTGAGCCAGGTACACAGCTTACCCTCCGTACCTTCCACGTAGGTGGTACTGCCTCTAACATTGCGGTAGATGCAGCCATCAGAGCCAAATTCAACGGGGTAGTAGAGTTCGAAGATGTTCGGACCCTGGATACTGCCAACGCGGAAGGAGAACTCGTGAAGGTAGTGATGGGACGTTCTGGTGAGGTGAAAATCATTGACCCAACTACCGGAAAGCTGTTAATCAGTAACCACGTTCCTTACGGTTCATTCCTGATTGTAAATGAAGGACAGACCGTAACCAAAGGAGACGAGCTTTGTAATTGGGATCCGTATAACGCAGTTATCTTGTCTGAGTTTGACGGTACCATTGCCTACGAGTCCATCGTGGACGGTATCACGTTCCGTGAGGAATCTGATGAGCAGACAGGTCACCGTGAGAAAGTGATCATTGAAACCAAGGATAAGACGAAAAACCCTGCCATTGTTATCAACCCAGCAAACGGCGAGCCTAAAACCTACAACATTCCAGTAGGAGCTCACTTAGCCGTGGAAGACGGACAGAAAATCAAAGCGGGTCAGATTATCTCTAAAATCCCTCGTGCCATTGGTAAGACCCGTGATATCACGGGTGGTCTACCACGCGTTACGGAGCTCTTTGAGGCACGTAACCCGTCAAACCCAGCGGTAGTGAGTGAGATTGACGGTGTAGTGACCTACGGTGGCGTGAAACGCGGTAACCGTGAGATCTACATTGAGTCTAAGGACGGTGTGAAGAAGAAGTACATGGTGCCACTCTCCAAGCACATCCTGGTTCAGGACAATGACTTCGTGCGCGCCGGTGTTCCGTTATCAGACGGGGCCATCACGCCAAACGATATCCTGAACATCCAGGGCCCGGGTGCAGTGCAGGAATACTTAGTGAACGAGATTCAGGAAGTATACCGTCTGCAAGGGGTGAAGATCAATGACAAGCACATTGAAGTAGTGGTTCGTCAGATGATGCAGAAAGTGAACGTGCTTGACCCAGGTGACACCAGCTTCCTAGAGAACCAGACAGTGGATAAGGTAACGTTCATGGAAGAGAATGATATGATCATTGACATGAAAGTAGTGGAAGATGCAGGAGACTCTTCGGCCATGAAACCAGGTATGATTGTAACGGCCCGCCGCTTGCGCGATGAGAACTCTAGCCTGAAGCGTCGTGACCTGCGTCTGGTAACCGTGCGTGATGCACAACCAGCCGTGTCAAGACCAACCTTGCAGGGTATCACACAAGCTTCATTGGGTACACAAAGCTTTATCTCGGCGGCTTCCTTCCAGGAGACTACCAAGGTGTTGAGCGAGGCAGCTATCAAAGGAAAAGCAGACGAATTACTGGGCTTGAAAGAGAACGTAATTGTAGGTCACTTGATCCCGGCAGGTACCGGCTTGCGCGAGTACACCAAAATCATTGTAGGCTCTAAGGATGAGTATGAAGCTCTGACCGCCAGCAGACAAGCAGGTTTGAAAGCAAAGCAAGGCGAACTGCAAGAGAAATAGTAAAATGGCTGCCGAAGAACAACAGGGACAGATCAATATTGAATTGACCGAGGAAATTGCAGAGGGCGAGTACGCAAACCTGGCCATGATTGCACATTCCCACAGTGAGTTTGTGCTTGATTTTATCCGGCTTATGCCGGGCATCCCTAAGGCAAAAGTGAAAGCAAGAGTGGTGATTACTCCAGAGCATGCCAAGCGTTTCTTGGTTGCTTTGGAGGAAAACATCCTAAAGTATGAGCAAAGTTTTGGGGCCATAAAGCAGACGCCGGAAGCCCCCAGCTTTCCTCTAAATTTTGGGGGAACCATTGGCGAAGCCTAAGCCATTAATAATTAATGAATTAAAACTTTGAATTTGCAAAGTAGATTTTATACCTTTGCAAACCCATTTTTGAAGAGAAGAATCTATTTAAAAGTTTAGTAAATGCCTACTATACAACAATTAGTAAGAAAGGGAAGAGAAGCGCTAACATCAAAGTCGAAATCCCCAGCCCTTGACTCATGCCCACAGAGACGTGGCGTGTGCACACGCGTTTACACAACCACACCTAAGAAACCTAACTCCGCTATGCGGAAGGTGGCTCGTGTGCGTTTGACAAACGGCAAAGAAGTCAATGCCTATATCCCGGGTGAAGGCCACAACCTACAGGAACACTCCATTGTGTTAATCAGAGGTGGTCGTGTGAAAGACTTACCAGGTGTAAGATATCACATTATCCGTGGAGCTTTGGATACAGCTGGTGTAAATGGCCGTCTGCAGTCCCGTTCTAAATACGGAGCAAAACGTCCTAAACCAGGTCAACCAGCAGCAGCTGCAGGAAAAGGCGGTAAGAAAAAATAATTGAGTTAAGACAATGAGAAAAGCGAAACCAAAGAAGAGAATTCTTCTTCCTGATCCAAAATACAAAGAAACTCTAGTTACCCGTTTTGTAAACTACCTGATGGTAGACGGTAAAAAGAGCGTTGCATACCGGATTTTCTATGATGCCTGTGATTTAGTTGAGAAAAGAACTAAAGAAAGCGGATTAGAGACCTGGAAAAAAGCATTGAACAACATCATGCCAGGTGTAGAGGTGAAAAGCCGCCGTGTAGGTGGTGCCACTTTCCAGGTGCCTACTGAGGTTCGCCCTGACAGAAAGATCTCTCTTGGTATTAAATGGATGATCTCTTACGCTCGCAAGAGAGGTGAGAAAACCATGATGGATAAATTGGCAGGTGAGATTATCGCCGCAGCCAAAGGAGAAGGTGCTGCTGTGAAGAAGAAAGATGATACGCACAGAATGGCGGAAGCCAACAAAGCATTCTCACATTTCAGATTCTAAGAATGGCTAGGGATTTAAGATTTACAAGAAATATAGGGATTGCCGCGCACATTGATGCCGGTAAAACCACTACTACAGAGCGTATCCTTTACTATGCTGGTGTAAGCCACAAAATAGGAGAGGTACACGATGGAGCAGCCACAATGGACTGGATGGAGCAGGAGCAGGAAAGAGGTATCACAATTACTTCAGCTGCAACTACTGTAAACTGGGACTACAGAGGCGACAAATACCATATCAACATTATTGATACTCCAGGTCACGTTGACTTTACCGTAGAGGTAAACCGTTCCCTGCGTGTATTAGATGGTCTGGTTTTCTTATTCAGTGCGGTAGATGGGGTTGAGCCTCAGTCTGAGACCAACTGGAGATTAGCTGACAACTACAAAGTTGCCCGTATTGGTTTCGTTAACAAAATGGACCGTTCAGGCGCAGACTTCTTAGGCGTATGCAAGCAGGTAAAAGAAATGTTGGGCAGTAATGCCGTAGCATTACAGTTACCTATTGGCGCTGAAGATAACTTTGAAGGAGTTGTTGACTTAGTAAACTTCAGAGGTATCAAATGGAATGAGCACGATAAAGGCATGACCTTTACCGAGGTTCCAATTCCTGATGATATGCTGGAGGAAGCAGAAGAATACAGAGAGAAACTTCTGGAAGCTGTTGCTGACTATGATGACGCTTTAATGGAGAAATACTTTGAAGACCCATCCTCTATCACTGAGGCTGAGATCTTGGAAGCACTTCGTAAGGCTACTATTGACATGGCTATTGTACCTATGCTTTGCGGTTCTTCCTTCAAGAACAAAGGCGTACAAACCATGCTGGACTATGTAATGGCGCTTTGCCCATCTCCAATGGACAAAGAAAGCATTTCAGGTACCAACCCAGACACAGGAGAAGAAGTAACCCGTAAGCCAAGTGAAAGCGAGCCTTTCGCTGGTCTGGCTTTCAAAATTGCTACTGACCCTTACGTAGGTCGCCTTTGTTTCGTACGTGCCTATTCAGGTGTGTTGGAGTCAGGTTCTTACGTGTACAACACCCGTTCAAATAACAAAGAGCGTATCTCCCGTATCTTCCAGATGCACGCCAACAAGCAGAACCAAATTGAAAGATTGGCTGCCGGTGACATTGGAGCGGTAGTAGGCTTTAAGGATATCAAAACTGGAGATACCCTTTGCGACCAAAACGCGAAAATCGTTCTGGAATCAATGGACTTCCCAGAGCCGGTAATCGGTTACGCTATTGAGCCTAAAACTCAAGCTGACTCTGATAAAATGGGTATGGCCATTGCCAAATTGGTGGAAGAGGATCCAACTCTTCACGTAAACACTGATGAGGAAACCGGACAGACCATTCTTAGAGGAATGGGCGAGCTTCACCTGGAAATCATCATTGACCGGATGAAGCGTGAGTTCAAGGTTGAGTTGAACCAAGGTGCTCCACAAGTAGCTTACAAAGAAACCATCACCAAAACTATTGAACACAGAGAAGTGTACAAGAAGCAGTCTGGTGGACGTGGTAAATTCGCTGACATCGTGTTCACCATGGGTCCACGCGAAGATGGTAAGCAAGGCCTGGAGTTTGAAAACGCCATTGTAGGTGGTGTGATTCCAAGAGAATTCATCCCGCCGGTACAAAAAGGATTTGAAGAAGCAATGAAGAACGGTATTTTGGCCGGCTTCCCTGTAGACTCAATGAAGGTGCGTTTGTTCCACGGTTCTTTCCACGACGTTGACTCTGATGCCTTGTCATTTGAATTGGCCGCCCGTGCTGGTTTCAAAGAAGCTGGTAAGCAATGTGCTCCTAGACTTCTCGAGCCTATCATGGCAGTAGACGTGGTAACTCCAGATGAGTACACAGGTCCAGTTACCGGTGACTTGAACAGAAGAAGAGGAATCATGAAAGGGATGGATACCAAAGGTACTTCCACTGTAGTGAAGGCTGAGGTTCCATTATCAGAACTGTTTGGTTACGTGACTGACTTACGTACCATCACTTCAGGTAGAGCAACTGCTTCTCTTACATTTGACCACTACGAGCAGGTGCCAACTAACTTGGCTGAAGGAATCATTGCAAAAATTAAAGGGACTTCGAAATAGTTGAAATAGAATGAATCAAAAGATCAGAATCAAACTGAAATCTTACGATCACAATCTGGTAGATAAATCATCAGAGAAAATCGTGAAAGCGGTAAAAGCAACTGGTGCGATCGTGAGTGGTCCCATTCCATTGCCAACTGAAAAGGACATCTTCACTGTTTTGCGTTCACCCCACGTGAACAAAAAAGCAAGAGAGCAGTTCCAGCTTTGCACCTATAAGAGATTGGTAGATATTTATTCTACTTCCTCTAAAACGGTAGATGCATTGATGAAGCTTGAATTACCAAGCGGCGTTGATGTGGAAATCAAAGTTTGATAAACTACATAAGGTAAAAAAGGGAGAGGGCAACCTCTCCCTTTTTTTATATCCATGGGTTAAATTTTCTGTTTTGGGGCCATTTTAAGAAAAATAGGCTCAAAACGGAATGCTGGCAGAATTAATTAAGCCAGTAAATTCAGGCTATAAATCATATTGAAAAGGGATTCTGTTTTGAGCATGTTTTTGAAAAAACGTGCTTAAAACAAAGGAGCACAAGGTTATATAAAGGAAAGCACTAAAGGACTTGGAAAGAAAAGGAGGGGGCGGGGAGACCAGAACCCAATTACATTACTATCTGAAAACAAATAATTTAGGATAGCTTGTAAAATAAAAATTAAATATAGAACTTTGCACTCCCGAAAAATGAACCCATTTAGCGGATTAATAATTAATTGTTTAAATAAAAAAGTAGAATGCCTGGAATTATCGGTAAGAAAATCGGAATGACAAGCCTCTTCACTCCTGAAGGGAAGAGCGTGGCCTGTACTTTGATTCAAGCAGGACCATGCGTAGTAACTCAGGTTAAGACGCAAGAAACAGACGGCTATACAGCTGTTCAGCTTGGGTACGGAGAGAAGAAAGTGAAAAGAGTAAGCAAAGCGCTTGCTGGTCACTTCGCGAAAGCCAACACCACTGCTAAAAAGAAATTAGTAGAATTCAGACTGGAAGATGTAGCTTCTTTCTCTTTAGGAGATGAGGTAAATGTAAACCTGTTTGAGGAAGGTGAATTCGTAGATGTAGTAGGTACCTCTAAAGGTAAAGGTTTCCAAGGGGTTGTAAAGCGTTACAACTTTGCTGGTGTGGGTGGACAAACCCACGGTCAGCATAACAGAGCCCGTCACCCTGGTTCCATTGGTGCTTGTTCATGGCCATCCAGAGTATTCAAAGGAATGCGTATGGCTGGTAGAATGGGTGGAGACCGCGTGAAGATTCAAAACCTACGCATTCTGCGTGTGATGCCTGAGCAAAACGTATTAGTAGTTAGCGGATCTATCCCTGGTGCTAAAAATTCATTTATTGTAGTTGAGAAATAAGATGGAGCTATCAGTTTTCAATAGTAAAGGTGAAGATACCGGAAGGAAAGTAACCCTTCCTGAGTCGGTGTTCGGCGTTGAGCCAAACGAGCACGCGATGTATCTGGATGTAAAGCAGTATTTAGCTAACCAACGCCAGGGTACGCACAAATCAAAAGAGCGTGCAGAGGTTGCTGGTTCAACAAAGAAGATCAAGCGTCAAAAGGGTACTGGTGGAGCCAGAGCTGGTTCTATGAAGTCTCCTGTATTTATTGGTGGTGGCCGCGTATTTGGACCAAGACCAAGAAACTATAGCTTCAAACTGAATAAGAAGTTGAAAGCATTGGCCAGATTATCTGCCCTTTCAACCTTAGCAAAAGATGAGCGTCTGGTTTTAGTTGATAACCTGAACATAGATTCTCCAAAAACAAAAAGCTTCGCTGCTGTATTGGCAGGACTGAAAGTTGGAACGAGAAAGACTTTGGTAGTTACCAAGGAAGCAAATGCCAACGTGGTTCTTTCTAGCAGAAACTTAGCCAAAGTAAAAGTATCTACCCCGGGAGCTTTAACAACATATGATTTGTTAAACGCTGACAAAGTAGTTTGTTTAGAAGAGTCTCTTTCTGTTTTTGAAGAAATTTACGCAACGAAATAATGAGTATCCTGAAAAGACCATTATTGACGGAGAAGCTTACTGCTTTGAATGAAGTAGGTAAATATGCTTTTGAAGTTGATAGAAAAGCAAATAAGATTGAGATCAAGAAAGCGATCCAGTCTCGTTATGGGGTAACAGTAGAGAAAATCTCTACCATGAGAACCCAAGGAAAACTAAAGTCTCGCAATACCAAATCTGGTGTTGTTACCGGGCGTACGGCATCCTCTAAGAAGGCGATTGTCACTTTGAAAGAAGGGGAAGTAATCGATTTCTATAGCGGTATATAAGCAAATAAAAGAATGGCATTAAGAAAACTAAGACCAACAACACCAGGTCAAAGATTTAGAATTGCGCCAGCCTTCACTGAAATCACGAAGAGCGAGCCTGAGAAATCTTTGTTGGCATCCAAGAAAAAATCTGGTGGACGCAACAATTCAGGAAGAATGACCATGCGCTATACAGGCGGTGGGCACAAGCAAAGATTCCGTATCATTGATTTCAAAAGAACCAAGTACGGCGTTCCTGCAACTGTAAAAGCGATTGAGTACGATCCAAATAGAACAGCTCGCATTGCCTTGCTGTACTATGCAGATGGTGAGAAGACCTACATCATTGCACCTGCAGGCTTGGCAGTAGATGCAGTAGTAGTGTCAGGACCTGGGGTAGCTCCAGAAGTTGGTAACGCGTTACCGCTTTCTGATATTCCCCTGGGTACTATTGTTCACAACATTGAGTTAGCTCCAGGTCAAGGTGCAGTACTAGCAAGAAGCGCAGGATCATATGCGCAGCTGGTAGCCCGTGAAGGACGCTATGCTACCCTCAAGTTACCTTCTGGTGAGATGAGAATGGTACTGGTAAACTGTATGGCTACCGTAGGTACTGTTTCTAACGCAGACCATATGAACGTGAAGCTTGGAAAAGCTGGACGTAGCAGATGGATGGGTATCAGACCAAGAGTGAGAGGTGTTGCCATGAACCCAGTCGATCACCCAATGGGTGGTGGTGAAGGTAAGTCTTCAGGCGGTCACCCAAGATCCCGTAATGGTCTGTACGCGAAAGGTCAAAAGACCAGAAACAAAAATAAATTCTCTGAGAACCTGATTGTTAATAGAAGGAAGAAATAAGTAATGGCAAGATCATTAAAAAAAGGGCCTTATATTGACTACAGGCTCGATAGAAAAGTGCAGACAATGGATGAGTCTGGAAAGAAAGCAGTGATCAAAACCTGGTCACGCCGTTCCATGATCTCCCCAGATTTCGTAGGTCATACGTTTGCTGTGCACAACGGGAACAAGTTTATTCCGGTGTATGTAACAGAAAACATGGTAGGTCACAAATTAGGCGAATTCGCTCCTACCCGAAACTTTAGAGGCCATATTGCTAAGAAAGATAAAGGTAAAAGATAATGGAAGCGGTTGCTAAATTAAACAATGTACCAAGCTCACCGCGTAAGATGAGACTGGTAGCGGACATGATCCGTGGTAAGAGAGTTACCCAAGCATTAGGCTTGCTTAAGTTTACTGCAAATTCCGGCGCTCCTAAATTGGAGAAACTTCTTCTATCTGCCTTATCAAACTGGCAAGCAGCTAACGAAGATGCCCGCATTGAAGATGCTAATCTATATATCAAAGAGATTAGAGTAGATGAAGGAAAGATGCTGAAGCGCTTACGTCCTGCTCCTCAGGGCCGTGGCCACAGAATCAGAAAGAGATCTAACCACGTGACACTTGTGATTGATTCTAAAGTGGAAGCGGAGACAGTTGAAACATCTACCTCTAACGAAGCCAAATAGTTAAAATGGGACAAAAAGTTAATCCAGTAGGCCTAAGACTAGGTATTGTTAAAGGCTGGGACTCTAATTGGTTCGGAGGAAAGGATTTCGCTGAAAAGCTGATCGAAGATGAAAAAATCCGTAAATACATCCTTGCCCGTATTCCAAAAGGAGGTATTTCCAAAATCATCATTGAGAGAACCCTTAAAAGGATCACCATCACCATCAACACTGCCCGTCCAGGCGTAGTGATTGGAAAAGGTGGCCAAGAGGTTGATAAGATCAAAGAAGAGCTGAAGAAAATCACCAACAAGGATGTACAGATTAACATCTTTGAAATTAAGCGCCCTGAACTGGATGCTAAATTGGTAGGTGAATCAGTAGCACAACAACTTCAGGCGCGTATCTCTTTCAGAAGAGCTATGAAACAAGCCATTGCTTCTGCTATCAGAGTGGGTGCAGAAGGTATCAAGATCCAAGTATCTGGCCGTTTAGGTGGAGCTGAAATGGCTCGTACTGAACATTACAAAGAAGGACGTACTCCTTTGCATACTTTGCGTGCTGATATTGATTATGCATTATCAGAAGCTCAGACCGTTTACGGTAAATTGGGTATCAAAGTGTGGATCTTCAAAGGAGAAGTTTTCGGTAAGCGTGACCTTTCTCCTAATGCTGGTCAACAAAGTGGTGGTCAATCTGCTGGTCCTCGTAACGAAAGAAGTGAGAGAGGCGGAAATGATCGCGGCGACCGTAGAGACAGCAACCGTAACAAACGCCCTGGTGATGGAACCCAGAAGCGTAGCGGTGGTGGACCTAACAAGCGCAAGTAGTTGTTCAACCTTTAGGTAATTTTAGAAATGTTACAGCCAAAACGGACTAAATATAGAAAGATGCAAAAAGGCCGGGTGACCGGTCTTGCGCACAGAGGAAGCACAATCTCCTTTGGTTCTTTCGCCATTAAATCATTAGAAGCCTCCTGGATCACCAGCCGCCAGATTGAAGCGGCTCGTATCGCGATGACTCGTGCTATGAAACGTGAAGGCCAGGTATGGATTCGTATTTTCCCTGACAAACCTATCACAAAGAAGCCTGCAGAGGTTCGTATGGGTAAGGGTAAAGGATCTCCGGAGTACTGGGTAGCCGTAGTTAAACCAGGTACCATTATGTTTGAATCTGATGGAGTATCTCTAGAAGTAGCTCAAGAGTCGTTGCGACTGGCTGCTCAGAAGCTACCAGTTAGAACTAAATTTGTAGTACGTAGAGATTACGTTGAGAAATAGTCATGAAGCAATCAGAAATTAAAGCTCTTTCACTGAATGAAGTGAAAGAGCAACTTACCGCTGAGAGAAACAACTTGCAGAACCTGAAGTTCGCGCATGCTATTTCTCCCCTAGAGAACCCAATCAGAATTAAGCATACTAGAAAAACCATCGCCAGACTAGAGACGCAATTGCGTTCTTTAGAGCTCAATGGCTAAATAGAAAAACCATGGAGACGAGAAATCTAAGAAAAGAAAAAACTGGACGCGTGGTAAGTAACAAGATGGACAAGTCCATTACTGTTATTGTTGAAAGCAAAGTGAAACACCCTATTTACGGGAAATTTGTTTCCAAGTCCAAGAAGTTCATGGCCCATGATGAGAACAATGACTGCGGTATCGGAGATACTGTCCGCATCATGGAGACTCGGCCATTGAGCAAAAACAAATGCTGGCGCTTAATTGAAATCGTAGAAAGAGCTAAATAAGATGATACAACAAGAATCAAGACTTACTGTTGCTGATAACAGCGGAGCAAAAGAGGTTCTGTGCATCCGGGTATTGGGTGGTACAGGCAAGAAATACGCCTCTGTGGGTGATAAAATTGTTGTTACCGTAAAATCTGCTCTTTCTTCCGGCAACGTTAAGAAAGGAACTGTTACCAAAGCGGTAATTGTTCGGACCAAAAAAGAAGTTCGTCGTAAGGATGGATCTTATATTCGTTTTGATGATAATGCCGCGGTATTATTAAACAACAACGATGAGCCACGTGGTACGCGTATCTTTGGGCCAGTTGCCCGCGAGTTACGTGAAAGACAGTTTATGAAAATTGTTTCTTTGGCTCCTGAAGTATTATAAACACGAGAAGAGAAAACAAGATGTCAAAACATAAACTTCATGTGAAGAAAGGTGACACCGTAAAGGTGATCGCTGGTGATGATAAAGGAAAAACAGGAACTGTAACCTCTGTGCTTACTGAAAAGCAGAAAGTGGTTATTGAAGGGTTGAACCTAGTATCTAAGCACCAAAAGCCAAGCGCTAAAAATCCTAACGGAGGAATTGTGAAGCAGGAAGCTCCTATCCACGCCAGTAACGTGATGTTGGTAGAGCCGGCCACTAATGAAGCTACCCGTTCAGGAAAGAAGCTTAACAATGATGGTAAGCTACAACGTTATTCCAAAAAAACTGGAAACTTAATCTAACATGGCAGCTAGACTAAAAGATAAGTACACAAAAGAGATCGTTCCTGCATTGAAAGAGAAATTTCAATACAAGAGCATCATGCAAGTGCCAAAGATTACAAAAATCAGCATTAACAGAGGTATTGGTAATGCGGTGGCTGATAAGAAACTGGTGGATATTGGAGTAGACGAACTCACTATCATTGCAGGTCAGAAAGCAGTTCAAACCAAAGCTAAGAACTCAATCTCAAACTTTAAGTTGAGAGAAGGTATGCCAATTGGTGCACGTGTTACCTTGCGTGGCGAGAGAATGTATGAATTCCTTGACCGTTTGGTAACAATCGCCCTTCCACGGGTTCGTGACTTCAAAGGTATCAATGATAAAGGCTTTGACGGACGTGGTAACTACACCTTAGGGGTAAAAGAGCAAATAATATTCCCTGAGATCAGCATTGACAAAATTAAGTCTATCGCTGGTATGGACATCACTTTCGTTACTACTGCTTCTACAGATGAAGAAAGCCTGGAGTTATTGAAAGCCTTTGGTTTACCTTTCGCAAATTTAAAGAAATAATAAAATGGCTAAAGAATCAGCAAAAGCAAGAGAGCTCAAGAGACAAAAGTTAGTAGCGAAGTATGCTGCTAAGAGAGCTCAGTTAAAAGCTGCTGGCGATTATGAAGCTCTAGATAAATTGCCTAAAGACGCCTCTCCAGTACGTTTACACAACAGATGTAAATTGACCGGAAGACCAAGAGGTTATATGAGGAAGTTTGGCATCTCTCGCGTTACATTCAGAGAGATGGCTTCTGCCGGCAAGATTCCTGGGGTAACGAAGGCTAGTTGGTAATTATTACTCCTATCATTATTATAGTTAGGAAAACATTAGTATCTTTGCGGCTCCTTAAAAAGAGCGGAATCTAAAATTATAGTCTAATGCATTCAGATCCGATAGCAGATTATTTAACTAGACTACGGAATGCCATCAAGGCAAATCACCGTGTAGTTGAAATTCCGGCTAGCAAAATAAAGAAAGAATTAACCAAAGTTCTCTACGAGAAAGGTTACATTCAGAGTTACAAGTTCGATGATAGTTCAATTCAGGGCACCATTAAAATTGCCTTGAAGTATGATCCAGCTACCAAGCAATCTGCTATCGTGAAACTTGAAAGAGTCAGTAAGCCGGGACTCCGTAAGTATGTGCATCTTGATGAGATGCCACGTGTGTTGAATGGATATGGTGTAGCCATTCTGTCAACCTCAAAAGGTGTCATCACTAACAAAGAGGCTGTTGGCCTTAATGTAGGGGGTGAAGTATTATGTTACGTGTATTAATTAAGTAGAGATGTCACGGATAGGAAAACTGCCCATCACGCTCCCACAAGGTGTTGAGGTGTTGGTAAACCAGGATAACCTGGTAACAGTGAAAGGACCTAAAGGAACACTTACTGCTCAAGTTGATACTGATATTAGTATTGCTGTGGAGGATGGGGTTCTTACTGTAACTCGTCCTACTGAACAAAAGCGTCACAAGGCCCTTCACGGATTATACCGCTCTATCATCAATAACATGATAATTGGTGTTAGCACCGGTTACAAAATGTCTCTTGAATTGGTAGGTGTAGGTTTCAAAGCTACTACGGTAGGCCAAAACCTTGAGTTAGCCCTTGGATATTCGCATAATATCTATGTTGGTTTACCTCCTGAAATTTCTGCAAACGCAGTTACTGAAAAAGGTAAGGCACCTGTTATCCACTTAGAAGGAATTGATAAGCAGTTGATTGGCCAGGTAGCCGCTAAGATCCGCTCGTTACGGAAAGTTGAGCCTTACAAAGGTAAAGGTATCCGTTTTGTGGGTGAGGTTGTTAGAAGAAAAGCTGGTAAAACTGCTTCTAAATAAGAAAGAAAATGGCATTCGATAAAGCAAAAAGAAGACTGAGAATCCGTCGCAGTATCCGTAATAAGGTTTCTGGAACGGCTCAGCGTCCACGTCTGTCTATCTTCAGAAGCAATAAGTTTATTTATGCTCAGCTGATTGATGATGTGAATGGAGTTACATTAGCAAGTTCTTCATCTGCTACCACTGAAGGAACCTCATCTTCTACTAAGATAGAGTCTTCTTCTTCTGTTGGTCGTGATATTGCAGCTAAAGCCCTGGAAAACGGTATTACTGAAGTTGTTTTTGACAGAGGTGGTTACCTGTATCACGGTAGAGTTAAATCATTGGCAGAAGGGGCTCGTGAAGCGGGTCTTAAATTCTAAGAACATGTCTAAATTAAATATCAGAAGCATCAAAGCAAGCGAAATCGAGCTGAAAGAGCGCGTTGTAGCTATCAACCGTGTTGCCAAAGTGGTAAAGGGCGGTAGAAGATTCAGCTTCTCTGCCATTGTGGTAGTAGGTGATGGTAATGGTGTGGTTGGCTATGGCTTAGGTAAAGCCAATGAGGTAACTGATGCTATTGCCAAAGGAATTGATGATGCTAAAAAGAACCTGGTACGTGTACCAATGTTCAAGCACACTGTTCCTCACTCCATGGAAGGTAAATTCTCTGGTGGCTTTGTATTGATCAAGCCAGCCGCAGCCGGTACCGGTGTAATTGCTGGTGGTGCTATGCGTGCTGTCTTTGAAAGTGCCGGGATCAAAGATGTTTTGGCTAAGTCTAAAGGATCTTCTAACCCGCACAACGTGGTGAAGGCTACCTTTGACGCTCTGTCAAAAATGCGTGATCCATTGGTAGTTGCTCAGCAACGTGGAATCAGTTTACAACGTGTATTCAACGGGTAATTATGGCAAGTGTAGAAATCACCCAGATCCAAAGTATTATTGATCGTCCAGAAAGACAAAAGAGAACCATGAAGGCTCTTGGTCTTGGTAAAATCAATAAGACTGTAACAAAAGAGTTAACCCCTCAGATAGCTGGAATGGTTAACCGCGTACAACATTTAGTATCGATTAAGGAGGTCTAAAATGAATTTAAGTAATTTAAAACCTGCAGAAGGTTCTACAAAGAACCGAAAAAGAATTGGTCGCGGTACCGGTTCTGGTAGAGGTGGTACTTCTACCCGCGGACATAAAGGAGCTAAATCTCGCTCAGGATATTCATCTAAAGCAGGTTTTGAAGGGGGTCAGATGCCTTTGGTACGCCGTGTTCCTAAATTCGGTTTCAAGAACATCAATCGGGTAGAGTATACTGCTGTTAACCTTGATGTACTTCAGAATCTTAGCGCCAAATCTGGTTCTGCTGTTATTGACTTTGCGGTTCTTCGTGAAAACGGATTAGCCTCTAAAAACGATAACATCAAAATCTTAGGAAGAGGTGAATTAACTGCTGCTATTGAAGTGCATGCGCATGCATTCTCCCAAACTGCAGTAGAAGCAATTGAAAAAGCAGGCGGCAAGGTTGTGACTCTGTAACAGATGAAGAAGCTGATTACTACGATTAAGAATATTTTTGCGATTGAAGATTTGCGAGTAAGAATCCTAAATACTTTAGGATTCATCGCAATTTTCAGATTAGGTTCCTATGTAGTTCTTCCTGGTATTGATCCCAATCAATTGAAAGGTAGCACACAAGGGATATTAGGACTTCTTGACGCATTTCTAGGGGGAGCATTTAGCAATGCTTCCATCTTTGCGTTAGGCATCATGCCCTATATTTCTGCTTCCATCGTTTTACAGCTTCTAACCATTGCAGTTCCTTATTTCCAGAAATTGCAGAAGGAGGGAGAGTCTGGCCGTAAGAAGATAAACCAGTACACCCGGGTATTAACTATTGTTATCACTTTAGCACAATCGGTTGGTTTCTTGGCCACCATTAATGCAGGAGCTATTAGCCCGGCAGTTGCAGGACCTCTGTTCACAATTTCTTCTATGATCATCCTGACGGCTGGAACTATGTTCTGTATGTGGTTAGGGGAGAAGATTACAGATAAAGGGATTGGTAACGGTATTTCCATGTTGATCATGATTGGTATCGTTTCCCGCCTACCAGGTGCATTAGTAGGGGAAGCCCTTGCCTTGGGTCTTGGTAAATCCTTAATCTTTATCATTGAGCTTATTGTTCTGTTCTTTGTGGTAATGAGTGTGGTAATGCTCACCCAAGCCATTAGAAGAATACCAGTTCAATATGCTAAGCAGGTGGGAGGTAGTGCATCATTACAAGCAGGTCAGCGTCAATTCATTCCTTTGAAAGTAAACGCTGCTGGTGTTATGCCTATCATATTCGCTCAGTCATTGATGTTCTTGCCTGGTATGATTGCCTCTTTCTGGAGAAATGAAAGTGATATGGCCAACGAGATCGGGAATGTTTTCTCTGATTATACCTCTTGGCAGTATAACCTTTCTTTTGCGGTATTGATCATCGTATTTACGTTCTTTTATACGGCTATCAGTGTTAACCCCAATCAAATCTCTGATGATTTGAAAAGAAGTGGTGGTTTTGTGCCCGGTGTGAAACCAGGTATTGCTACCTCAGAATACATTGACGAAGTATTAACCCGTATTACCTTCCCTGGTGCCTTGTTCTTGGCGGTAGTAGCTATTTTGCCTTCTATTGCCATGTTATTTGGAATCACCAGAGAGTTCGCCGCTTTCTTTGGAGGTACTTCCCTCATCATTCTTGTAGGGGTGGTATTAGATACCTTGAACCAAATTGAGAGCTATTTGTTAATGCGTCATTATGACGGAATGATGAAATCTGGTAAACTCAGAGGACGTTCTAAAAATATAGCCGTTGCTTCCTAAGGAATGATTATTTACAAAACGGAAGAAGAGATTGAGCTTATAAGACAAAGTGCTAACATCCTCAGCCAGGTGCACGGTGAAATAGCCAAGCATGTGGCAGAGGGTGTTACAACCTTAAAATTGGATTCCGTTGCTGAGGAGTTTATCAGAGATAACGGCGGTTCTCCCTCTTTTAAAGGATATAATGGGTTTAAGCATAGTTTATGTATCAGCTTAAATTCAGCGGTAGTACACGGAATACCAAGTAAATATTCTCTGCAATCTGGAGATGTAGTATCTATAGATTGTGGAGTTTTTTTTCAGGGCTTTCACAGTGACAGTGCCTATACTCATGCAGTTGGAGAAGTAGAGCCAGAAGTGGCAGAGTTACTACTCCATACTAAAGAGTCTTTATACAAAGGAATAGAATATGCCGTTGCCGGTGCCCGTATAGGAGACATTGGTTTTGCCATTCAATCTCATGTGGAGCAATTTGGTTACGGTGTAGTTAGGGAGTTGGTAGGCCACGGCCTTGGCAAGAGTTTACATGAAGGCCCTGAAGTCCCCAATTATGGGAAGAGGGGACAAGGTATGAAACTTCAGGAAGGTCTGGTTCTAGCCATTGAACCCATGGTTAATTTAGGGTCCAGACATGTGGTTCAAGAGAATGACGGCTGGACTATCAGAACCAGAGATAAAAAACCATCTGCGCATTTTGAACATACGGTAGTAATAAGAAAAGGCAAAGCTGAGATTTTAACAACTTTTGATTACATAGATAAAGCACTAAATTAATACATGGCTAAACAGTCTTCCATCGAACAAGACGGTACCATCATTGAGGCACTATCCAATGCAATGTTTCGGGTAGAATTAGAAAATGGCCATCAAGTTATTGCTCACATTTCCGGAAAGATGCGGATGCACTACATCAAGATTCTTCCCGGTGACAGAGTAAAATTGGAAATGTCTCCTTACGACCTTAGTAAAGGTAGAATAGTTTACAGATACAAATAAACAGATGAAAGTAAAAGCGTCAGTTAAGAAGCGCAGTGAAGACTGCAAGGTGATCAGACGTAAAGGCAAGCTTTACGTGATAAACAAGAAGAATCCACGTTATAAACAAAGACAAGGTTAATTTTAAAACATGGCTAGAATAGCAGGAGTTGATATTCCAGATAACAAAAGAGGCGAGATCGCTTTGACGTACATCTACGGCATTGGTCGTAAGTTGTCACAGTCTATTTTGGTGAAGGCTGGGGTGGATCTTGACACTAAAGTTAAAGATTGGACAGAGGAGCAAGCCGGGGAAATCCGTAATGTGATTGCTTCTGAGATCAAAGTTGAAGGTGTTCTTCGTTCTGAAGTACAATTGCACATCAAGCGTTTGATGGACATCGGTAGCTACCGTGGTTTACGTCACAGAAAAGGTTTACCAGTAAGAGGTCAGAGAACCAAGAACAACTCTAGAACTCGTAAGGGTAAGCGTAAAACTGTTGCAAATAAGAAGAAGGCATCTAAATAATTAAACGACAATGGCTCAGAAAAGAAAAGACAAGGCCAAGAAGCGCGTGGTTGTGGTGGAGCCTGTTGGTCAGGTACACATCAAAGCTTCTTTCAATAATATTATCATCTCTGTTACCAACATCAATGGCCAGGTTATCTCCTGGGCTTCTGCTGGTAAAATGGGATTCAAAGGGTCTAAGAAAAATACTCCTTATGCTGCTCAGATGGCCGCCGCAGATTGCGGTAAGGTTGCCTATGAAGCTGGTATGAGAAAGGCTGAAGTGTTTGTAAAAGGCCCAGGAGCTGGACGTGAGTCAGCTATCCGGACTATGCAAAATGTGGGTATTGAGGTAACTTCTATCAAAGACGTGACTCCTCTTCCTCATAACGGATGTCGTCCTCCAAAGCGCAGAAGAGTTTAAGGATATTATTTAGTATTAGAACATGGCAAGATATACAGGCCCTAAGAGTAAAATCTCTAGAAGATATAACGAACCAATTTTTGGACCAAGCAAAGCGCTCGCTAAAAAAGCGTATGGTCCAGGTCAGCATGGCCGTGGTCGTAGAAAAAAGCAATCTGAGTATGCCATCCAGTTAATGGAGAAGCAGAAAGCCAAATACATCTATGGTGTATTGGAAAAGCAGTTTGCCAATTTGTTTGATAAAGCTGCCCGTAAAACAGGTATCACTGGTGAAAACTTACTTGGTCTCCTGGAGGCTAGATTAGACAACACGGTTTATCGTTTAGGCATTGCTCCAACCAGACGTGCTGCACGTCAGTTGGTAAACCACAACCACATTCAAGTTAACGGTGGGGTTGTGAACATTGCTTCTTACACGCTGCGTCCTGGTGATGTAGTGAGTGTACGTGAGAAGTCCAAGTCATTAGAAGCTATTACTACCAGCCTGTCTGCGCGTAATGCCCGTCAATTCACCTGGTTAGAGTGGGATACCAACCTTATGGCTGGTAAGTTTATCGCCACTCCTCAGCGTGATCAGATCCCTGAAAAAATTCAGGAGCAGCTGATTGTCGAGCTTTACTCTAAGTAATGAGTTCTAATTTTAAGTGTCAACCTTAAACCAGCAATCATGTCAATATTAGCCTTTCAAATGCCGGAGAAAGTCGTGATGGAGAAATCCGATGACTTTAATGGGCAGTTTGAATTTAAGCCGCTAGAAAAGGGCTATGGTGTTACCATTGGGAATGCGCTGAGAAGAATTCTTCTCTCCTCATTGGAAGGCTTTGCCATCTCCAGCATCCGTATTCCTAGTGTGCTCCATGAGTTCTCTACCATTGAAGGTGTGGTTGAAGATGTCTCTGAGATTATCCTGAACCTGAAAATGGTTCGCTTCAAGAAGATTGGTGACCTGGTTGATGATAAGATCACTGTTAGCATCAGCAAACAAGATACCTTTACGGCCGGGGACATTAACAAATTCTCTGGTTCGTTCCAGGTATTGAACCCTGACCTGGTGATTTGTCACCTAGACCCTGAAGCCTCTTTTGAAATTGAGTTAACCATTCAGAAGGGTAGAGGATATGTGCCTGCAGAAGAAAACAAGCCTGTAGACCAGGTGTTCGGCCAAATTTCTATTGATGCTATTTTCACTCCTGTAAAGAATGTGAAATTCAGCGTGGAGAACACTCGGGTGGAGCAGAAAACTGACTACGAGCGTCTATTGTTAGAAATTACCACTGATGGATCAATTCATCCGGAAGATGCCTTGAAAGGCGCTGCCAATATCTTGATCCAGCACTTTATGCTGTTCTCTGACAACACCATGACTTTTGAAACAGTGAAGCCTGAAGAGGAAGAAGCTGTGGACGAAGAAATGCTGCACATGAGAAAAGTGCTGAAGACCCCTCTGCATGACATGGATCTTTCCGTTCGCGCATACAACTGCTTAAAGGCAGCAGATATCAGAACGCTTGGAGATTTAGTTCAGCTGGATCTTTCAGACATGATGAAATTCCGTAACTTTGGCAAAAAGTCATTAACTGAGTTGGAAAACCTGGTTGCTGAAAAAGGCCTTAACTTCGGGATGGATATCTCCAAGTACAAATTAGAAGAAGATTAGTAATCCTACGGCATAATTCCCGATCCCGTAAAGGTTGATCGACGGTATGCACGTGCACAATCAATTAAATGAGACACGGTAAAAAAAACAATCACCTAGGTAGGACTGCTTCCCACCGCGCCGCTATGTTATCTAACATGGCCGCATCACTTATTCTTCACAAGCGGTTAGTTACCACGGTAGCCAAAGCCAAAGCACTACGCAAGTATGCTGAGCCTTTGCTAACCAAAGGTAAAAGCGACACTACTCACTCTCGTCGTACAGTTTTCTCTTACCTGCAAAGTAAAGAAGCCGTTAAGGAGTTGTTTGATGGAATCGCTGCAAAAATTGCTGGTCGTCCTGGCGGCTATACCCGCATTATCAAAACGGGTACTCGTCTTGGTGACAACGCAGAGATGTGTATCATTGAGTTAGTAGACTACAACGAGGATATGCTTTCTACAAAAGGTGCTGAAGGTGCTGGCAAAGCCAAAACCAGACGCCGTTCTGCTGGTAAGAAAAAAGAAGGTGCTGCTCAGGCAGATGCTTCTGCTCCTGCCGCTGAAGGTGCCGCACCGGCTGAGAATGTTGAAACTCCAGCAGCAGAATAACGAAAATGCAATAAATTATGAAAAGGGATACGAGATTACTCGTATCCCTTTTTTATTTTTGCTACATATTTAATTAGAATGAAGCTTCATACAACAACTGATGCAGTATTGGTGCTGGAAGACGGCACCTTCTTCCGGGGCAAGAGCCTGGGGAAAATTGGGACCACTGGCGGTGAGATCTGTTTCAATACAGGGATGACCGGCTATCAGGAGATCTTCACAGATCCTTCTTACTATGGTCAGGTTGTGATTACCACCGTGGCGCACGTGGGTAATTATGGCGTGCAGCCAGAAGAGGTGGAATCTAATAATATCCAGATCAAAGGGCTTATCTGTAAAGAGTTCTCCCATCACTTCTCCAGAAAGACCGCTGAAGGTTCTCTTCAGGAATATTTTGAGAAGGCTGGGGTAGTGGGCATCTGTGAAATTGATACCCGTGAGTTGGTTAGGTACATCAGAGACAAAGGTGTAATGAATTGCATCATTTCCTCTGAGACGGCAGATGTAGAGGCTTTGAAAGAGCAATTGAAGCAAATTCCTTCTATGGACGGCCTGGAGCTTTCCTCCAAAGTCTCTACCACCACAGAGTATGATTTGCCAGCCACCGAGAAGCGTTTTAAAGTTGCGGTGCTTGATCTTGGCGTAAAGCGCAATATTCTCAACAACCTCACCAGCAGGGGCTGTGAATGCCGCGTGTTCCCTTATGGTACCACCTTTGACGAGATGGAAGCCTGGGGACCAGATGGATACTTTATCTCCAACGGTCCTGGTGATCCTGCGGTAACTACCCAGGCAGAGAAAACCGTGGAGCAGATCCTGAATGTGGAAAGACCTATGTTCGGAATTTGCATGGGGCATCAGATCTTGGCGCAGGCCAACGGTATCCCTACCTATAAAATGCACAATGGGCACAGGGGATTGAACCACCCCGTTAAAAACCTGGTTACTGGCCGTAGCGAAATTACCTCGCAGAACCACGGGTTCGCGGTTGACCCCGAGGCCGTCAAAAACAACCCCAACGTAGAAGTGACCCACATTAACCTGAATGATAACACCATTGAGGGCATAAGGATCAAGAACAAGCCGGCCTTCTCGGTGCAGTACCACCCAGAGTCTTCGCCGGGCCCACATGACTCTGAGTACCTATTTGACCTCTTTGTGGAGTTAATGGAGAAAGACAAGAAGAATTCCTAAACAAAATAGATTACTATGAGCTTAATTGAAGACATTAAAGCCCGCCAGATTTTTGACTCTCGCGGAAACCCAACGGTTGAGGTAGATGTAATTACGCAGAATGGCATTGTAGGCCGTGCGGCGGTTCCTTCCGGGGCCTCTACGGGTAAGCACGAAGCCGTGGAGCTGCGTGACAATGACAAGAGCCAATACATGGGCAAAGGTGTTTTGCAGGCGGTGCAGAACGTAAACACCATTATTGCCGATGAGTTGGTGGGTTTCTCTGTTTTTGAGCAAAGCCTGCTGGATAAGATCATGATTGAGATTGACGGCACTGACAATAAAGCCAAACTGGGAGCCAACGCCATTCTGGGTGTTTCCCTGGCCGCCGCCAAAGCCGCTGCCAAAGAAGCAGGTCAGTCATTGTACCGGTACGTAGGGGGCGTGAACGCCAATACCCTGCCCGTGCCTATGATGAATATCTTGAACGGCGGCAGCCACGCAGATAACTCCATTGACTTCCAGGAGTTCATGGTAATGCCTGTGGGCGCGTCTTCCTTCTCTGAAGCCCTTCGTTGGGGAACTGAGGTGTTCCATCACCTGAAAGAGGTTCTTAAGAAAAAAGGGATGTCTACCAACGTAGGTGATGAAGGCGGCTTTGCCCCTAACATCGGCTCTAACCAGGAAGCCATAGAGGTAGTATTGCAGGCTATTGAGGCCGCAGGCTACAGACCAGGCGAGGACTTCATGATTGCTATGGATGCTGCCGCCTCTGAGTTCTATGATGCCTCTACCGGTCATTACCACTTCAAGAAATCTACCGGCGATAAACTTACTTCTTCTGAGATGGTAAACTTCTGGACCGACTGGTCTAAGAAATACCCGATCATCTCTATTGAAGACGGAATGGACGAAGACGACTGGACTGGCTGGAAAGCCTTAACGGATTCCATTGGCAGCACTACCCAATTGGTAGGGGATGACCTATTCGTGACCAATGTGAAGCGTCTGCAGCAAGGCATTGACCAGAAAACGGCTAACGCTATCCTGATCAAGGTAAACCAGATTGGTACCTTAACTGAGACCATTGACGCGATTAACCTAGGCCGTAGAAATGGCTATAAGAGCATCATGAGCCACCGTTCCGGAGAGACCGAAGACAACACCATCGCTGACTTAGCAGTGGCTTTGAACTGCGGTCAAATCAAGACAGGTTCGGCTTCGCGTTCAGACAGAATGGCCAAGTACAACCAGTTGCTTCGTATTGAGGAGGAACTGGGCGAGGTAGCCTACTTCCCGGGCAGAAAGATGTAATTGTAAGGGAGCCTAGTCTGAATTGGATTCTGTTTTGGGCCTGTTTTCTTTAAAACGGCCTTAAAACGAAATTTCAAGAATAGATAGGCTCTCTTATAGATACCTTCTGGAAACTTTGTAAATTCATGGCGGCAAGCGAGAGCTTGCCGCCATTTTTTTGTAGTTTTCCTTATGTTGGCACGCGTACCTAAATTCTTCAGAAGCTTTTACTTTCTCACCACCCTGGCGTTTCTGGTCTGGATGTCTTTCTTTGACTCCAATGATTTCCTGACCCAGTACCAGACCAGCCGCAAGCTCTCCATTCTGGAAGAGGAGCGGGACTACTATGTAGAGAAGATTGCCGAGGTGCAGAAAGACCGCCGCGAACTGATGAGCAACCCGCAATTGCTGGAGAAATTCGCGCGGGAGAAATACCTCATGAAAAAGCCCACCGAGGACCTGTATCTGATTGTAGTAAAAGACGAGGAAGAAAAGTAATTCCTTCTTACCCCATAAAAGCAGAACGCGCAGCTCTACCAAGGGCTGCGCGTTCTGCTTTTATATATTTTCTGTTTTAAGCCCATTTTTCCGAAAACGGCCTCGAAACAGGTTACTCAATCTTCTTGCCGGTCATGGCCTGCTTGATAGAGATCTGCATCACGCGCTCGGCAAAGGGGCTGGTTTGCTCTTCCAGCACATCTACGGCTCTAAGAATGGTGTCTTTATCGCCGGTAGGCAGGGCGTCTTTCAGGTTCTGCAAGTTCTGGCGGGTGAGTTCTATTTCCTCAGGGGTGAGGTGCTCCGCGTTTTTCTGCACGAAGCGCTCTACCTGATAGATCATCTGCTCTGCGGTGGTGCGGGCCTCAATAACCATGCGGGTGTTTACGTCTTCACGCGCGTGGGTGATGGAGTCCATAAGCATCTGCTCTACTTGGGCATCGGTTAACCCGTACTGCGGTTTCACTTCCACCTCTTGGCGCACGCCTGATCGCAGTTCAACGGCTTCCACTTTCAGGATGCCATCGGCGTTCAGGATGAAGTTCACGTCTACCTTCGGGAAACCGGCGGGCATGGCGGGGATACCTTTGAGGTCAAACTCGGCTAGCTTACGGTTTTCCTTCACCAGGTCACGCTCGCCTTGGTACACACTTATCTTCATGTTCACCTGACCGTCTACCGAGGTAGTATATTGCCTACCAGCCTTGGTAGGAATCTTGGAGTTACGCGGAATGATGGAGTCCATGAGGCCGCCCATGGTCTCTATGCCCAGCGTGAGCGGGGTCACGTCCAGGAGCAGAATGTCTTTGCGGTTGCCGGCCAGCACATCGGCCTGGATGGCAGCGCCCAGTGCCACCACCTCGTCTGGGTTCAAAGAGTTGTTGGCTGGTTGCCCGAAGAAATCACTCACGGTCTGGTACACCAACGGCACCCGCGTAGAACCACCCACCATGATCACGGTGTCAATTTGCTCTGGTTGCAGGCCCGCGTCTTTCAACGCCATTTGGCAGGAAGCCATGGTGCGGTCTATGATAGGCGTGATAAGGGTTTCAAAGGTGTGGCGGTCAAGTTTGAGGGTAAAGCCGTTCAAATCTGTTTTGAATTTCTCCTCATTGCTCAACGTCTTCTTGGCTTCCTCGGCCTGCAGGCGCAAGGCCTGAGACATATTGGCGTCCTGCGCAACCAGGTCGGTAAGCAAGGTGTTCTGCAGAAGCCAGTGGTTGATGATGGCGCGGTCCAGGTCATCGCCGCCCAGGTAGGTGTCACCGTTGGTAGAGAGCACTTCAAAGATGCCCTGGTGGATGCGCAGAATGGAAATATCAAAGGTGCCACCGCCCAGGTCATACACGGCAATGGTGCGCTCCTCGGTCTGGTCCAGGCCAATGCCATAGGCCAGGGAAGCCGCGGTAGGTTCGTTCACAATACGCAGCACCTCCAGCCCAGCTAGTTTGCCGGCGTCACGGGTGGCCTGGCGTTGGGAGTCATTGAAGTAAGCCGGCACGGTGATCACGGCGCGGTTCACCGGGGTTTTGAGGGCATGCTCGGCGCGGGCCTTCAGTTCTTTCAGGATCTCGGCAGAGAGTTCAATAGGCGAGTAGAACTTGTCCTGCACCCGTATCTTCACCAGCCCCTCAGAGTTGTCATCAATGATCTTATACCCGAAACTGTCCTTGTGCTCGCCCAGGTCATGGTAAGATTTGCCTAGCAAGCGTTTCACCGAGTAAATGGTGTTGGCCGGGTCTGAGATCAGGTAATCTTTGGCGGCATTGCCCACCAGCACTTCTCCGTTGACGGCAAAATGGACCACTGAGGGGACTATGGTGCCCATGCCCTGGTCATTAATGGCGATGGGCACGTGGTCTTCGGGGTGCATGTAGGCTACCAGGCTGTTGGTGGTACCCAGGTCAATACCCACAATCACCTCTTCTTTTTGGATAGAGGCGGTGGTTAAGTTTATTGCTATTTTGGCCATGCTGTCAGGTTTTAAGGCGCGCCCGCAGGCACACTCCGCAAAAGTACGAAGAAATAGCCTGTGAACAGGAGTACGGTTTCTCCTTAGTAACTGATTGGAATGGCGCTACATAAAAAAGCCCCGCTAACTAAGGCGGGGCTTTTCTGTTTAAGTATTCTGTTTTAGGCCTGTTTTGCCAAAAACAGGCCTAAAACGCTATTCGCACCCCAGCATCTCAATAGAGCCGATGGGGGCACCCGGAGGCAAGGTTTTATGTAATTGCGGTTTGGCTTCCAGGGGCTTTTTCAAGCGCTCCAGCGCCAGCAGGGCATTTCCTTTCACGGCCTCGTTGGAAGATTTGGCCAGTTTTTTAGCTTGTTGCTCCAGGTTTTTCAGCTGTAGCTGGGCGGCGGCGCGGGCAGGGTAGGCGGCATTCTCATTCTGTGCGAGTGCCAGCAGGTGGGTGAGCACCAGTTGCTGCGTGAGCAATTGCACCTGCCCGGGCAATCCCGGAGCAGGATTAGCGCCCCAGGTTTGCGAAATGGTTTGGTCCAGCACCTCGTCCAGGCCCAGTTTACTGCCGCGGGCTTTCAACTCTACCAGACGAGCGGCGCGCTCCGGATGAAACAAAAAGGAAAGCGTGAAATCTGCCGAGGCCTCTGCTGCCGCCAATGGGTCAAAGGTAAGGCCGGTGCGTTTGTCAAACAGCTCACGCGTAAGCGACCAGCCCGCCGGACGGGGCGGAATGGCGGCAATGATTCTCTCGGGCAGGGCCAGCACGTTGGGTTGCAGGGTACCCAACAGGGCGTCCAGGGCTTTCTGCTGCTCTGCCTCAGGGACAACCTCGGTGACCAACTGCCCATCGCCGCGCGAGGCGTAAGTGTAGTTCACGCCGCCCACCACTTTGGCGGCCGCCTCTACTTGGTAGCGGTGGTAGTTGTAAATGGGCACCAACGCGTCTTCCAGCATAGCCATCGGCACGCCGGGCTTAATGTTGTTTACCCCAAAACGGTCCAGGGCTTTTTGCCTTACTGCCAACACATGGCGAAGCTCTTCGGCGGCATTAGCGCCGTTGTCCCAGAGGTGGGCCTGCGGGTGCGCCCCGCCGGGGGAACGGGCATCGCGGTCCGAGATAAACTGCAGGCCCTGGGCGTGTCCTTTCCGAAGCAATTGGTCTAAGGCTTTTTTTTCATCGGTACTGGTAGTGTAATGCTGGTAGCCATACGTCACGGCCAGTTTGTCCCACTCGCCAATGCCCACGGCGTAGGCATCAGAAAGGTCAATCTCGCCGCTGGCAGATAGTTTTACGGTAGGGTGCGGATAGTCCATGACCGAGGCGCGGTTATTCACGCTGGCGGCGTAGTTGTGCATGATGCCCAGCGTGTGGCCCAACTCGTGCGCCGACAACTGCCGGAGCCGCGCCAGGGCCATCTTCATCATCTCGGGGTTGGCGGGTTTGCCTTCTTCATAGGGGGCCAGCAGGCCTTCGGCAATCAGGAAATCCTGGCGCACGCGCAAAGAGCCCAAACTCACGTGGCCTTTGATGATTTCGCCGGTGCGCGGGTCGGTCACCGAAGCGCCGTAGCTCCAGCCCCGGGTACTGCGGTGCACCCACTGAATGACGTTGTAGCGCACATCCATGGGGTCAGCGTCTACGGGCAGAATCTCTACCTTGAACGCGTCTTTGTAGCCGCCCGCAGCAAAAGCCTGTGCCCACCAGCGGGCCCCGTCCAGCAGCGCGGTTCTGATAGGCTCGGGCGCGGCATGGTCTACGTAATACACAATGGGTTTCACGGCCTCAGACACCGCCGCGGATGGGTTCTTTTTCTGCAACCGGTGCCGGGCAATATAGCGTTTGGTGATGGACTCATCTACGGGCGTACTGAAATCCATGTACTCAATCCCGAAGTACCCGGCCCGCGGGTCCATGGCCCTGGGGGTGTAGTTGGTATCTGGTAACTGAATAAAGGAATGGTGCTGCCGTACGGTAATGGCTTGCGCCGAAGGCGTGACGCTGCGCACAAAATTACCCGCGTCATCGCCGCCGGTAAAGGTGAGCGTGGCTTCAAATTCTGAATTCTGGGGAAAATTCTTGGTGCGGGGCAAATACAGAGCCGACCGCGAAGGCTCTAACCGGTACGTTCCCTGGCGCGCGCGCCGGATGCTGCCTACCACGTCATGGGCATCACGCAGCAGAAACTCCGTGGCGTCTACCAGCATCTTTCCGCCT
The DNA here is from genome assembly GCF_001078055.1 of Rufibacter radiotolerans. NCBI lineage: Bacteria > Pseudomonadati > Bacteroidota > Cytophagia > Cytophagales > Hymenobacteraceae > Rufibacter > Rufibacter radiotolerans. The sequence continues at coordinate 293,757 of NZ_CP010777.1, forward strand.
TCACTGGCCTCTACCTTAAATCCCCACAACGCCGACTGCGCGAACGACTGCGCCACGGCCTGCTCCTCGGCGGGGTTGCCGTTCATGGCGCGGTAGCTTTGGTTGGGTTCTATGAGCAGCACCTTGGGTCCCACTTTCTGGAAATACACCACGTGCTCGCCGCCCAATTGCCCCCGGTCCAACCCAATGTCATTGGAGCCCAGCCCTGCCGCCAGAGAGTTCACGTACAGGAACGGCTGGTCCAGTTTGTCAATCTCCAGCAGAATTCGGCCGGTGGCCTCGTCCCAGTAAAAGGGGAAGTAGCCGCTGAACTTCTGCATGCCCGCGGTTTTGGCGGCGAGAGCGGTGGGTTTGTTTTGGGCGTGAAGGAGGGAAAAGGTGAGCAGGGTAAAGAGAAGGGAGAGGAGCGTTTTTCGCATAATTTATGAAAAGGAGGTTCAAAACGGAATCAGCGAATAAGGTAGGGATTTAAGAAGACAGGGGCAAGGGGTTTGCCTGGGATCAGGGGTTTGGCTTTAAAGCTATGACTTGAGTTTTCCCTAAACAAAGACCGCCACTTCTGTAAGGAAGTAGCGGTCTAAACAAAGAATTTTGTAAAGGAAGCAGGCTAGCAGCCGAAGGTATTTTTATAGCACCTCTACCCCAACTACTTCTTTAATCTTGTAATAGTTTTTGGCCGAAGGAATATAGACCTCTATTTCCTGCCAGCTGAGTTTCACCTTCTTGTTGGTGAATTTTTTTGTGTCAGCCATGAAGCCTTCTGACCCTGGAAACTGTCTCAGCCAGATGAAAGACTTCTCATTATTGGTGTTGTCTGTGATGACAAAGTAGTTGAAGTCTTTGGTGTCAATGCGCTTAAGGGTTCCTTCTGAAGTGCCAGTCATAGAACCTGTGTTGGTTCCCTGGGCCATTTTCATGGATAGCGCAATGAAGGGTTGGCAATTATCTTTAAAAAGGTTTTTACCCACCTCTTCGCCTAACTTTCTCATGGCTGGCTGGTCAGAGATCTGGATGCTTTTTTCCTCGGCTAACTGAATTACCAGGTTAAATTCTTTAGAGAAGCAGTCCACAAAAACCTTTTCGGCACTGGGCTTGTCTGTAATTTTCTCTAGGTCAACCTTGCCAATGCAGCCGCATAAATTATCTGAAATTTTTCTTTCAGTGGCACTAAGAGTGACTTGCCCGTTTGCGAAGGATAAGAGGGAACAGTAAAAGAAGGTGAAGAGTAAAAGTTTTTTCATGTAAATGGTAAATAGATAGAATATTGAGTTAATACTATAAAGGTAATTAAGATTATAGGACTATTTATATTGGTAGAGAGCTAAATCTTATTTCGGGCCTGTTTTTCTGCAAACAGGCCCGAAACGCTTTCCCTACAACGTAACCCCAAACTTCTCGCCCAATCCTTCCAAATCCTTGACCACAGGCGGAAGTAACGGAATCCCTTCTACCATGCGCTTCTCGGTGAAAATGCGCTCCGGGTCACCGGGGATAAGCACTTGGTGGTCTTCTTTGGCTTTGGAGCTCCGGAAGCGGGTAATCCAGTTGTCCATGTGCTGTTTGAAGTCATCGGCGGGCCGGAAGGCGTCTACGCGCATGGCCCCGAAGAAATGGCCGATGCCCTCGCCCACGGGGTCTGCAGGCGGCGTCAGGAAGCTCACGAAGGGTGGTACCCACGGCCCATAATTGGCCCCCGATAACACCGCCGAGAAAATATCTACGACGGCACCCAAAGCGTAGCCTTTGTGGCTGCCGGTGTCGCCGCCCAACGGGAGCAGGGCCCCGCCGTCTTTCAGTTCATTGGGGTTGGTGGAAGGGGAGCCATCGGCGGCCTGAATCCAGCCGTGCGGGGCCTCCAGGTTCTTGCGCTGCAGCATCTCCAGCTTGCCGTTGGCGGCAGTAGTGGTGGCCAGGTCGGCCACGAAGGGTGGTTGGTCTTTGGCCGGAATCGCCACGGCGATGGGGTTGGTGCCCAGCAGTCGTTCCAGGCTATACGTGGGGGCTACCAGCGGACTGGCGTTGGTCATGGCCATACCAATCATGTCATGCTCCAGGGCCTTCATGGCGTGGTAACCGGCTATCCCAAAGTGGTTGGAGTTCTTCACCGCTACCCAGCCGGTACCGGCAATCTTGGCTTTCTCAATGGCAATCTGCATGGCCTTGGGTGCCACTACCAGGCCCAGGCCTCCGTCGCCGTCCACGGTGGCGGTGCTGGGCGTTTCGTGCACTATTCTAACGGTGGGCGTAGCGTTGATGCGGCCGGCTTCCCAGAGCCGCACGTAGCCAATTAGGCGGGCAACGCCATGGGAATCCACGCCCCTGATATCAGCGGAAAGCAGGGTCTCGGTGGCGGTTTGGGCATCTTCGGGCGGGCAGCCCATGGCCAGGAAAATCTGACGGGAGAAATCAAAAAGTCGTTGGTAGGAGTACATGCGCAAATTCTGAAAGTGACGACCAAAGGTACGGGAAACCCGGAGAAAGATTGCTGCAGAATGTTTCCTTTTGCTATCTTCCGGCATCAGCGCTATCTAACCCCACTGCTATGAAATCCCTTTCTTTTTGCCTCTGTCTTTTGGTAAGCTGTTTCGGGCCTGTTTTTCCGGTTTCGGCCCAAAAACAGACCTCCATGACCACCGATGTGAAAGCCGTGACTGTGTTTCTCAATAGGGCGCAGGTGACCAATACCGGTAAAACAACGGTTGACCCAGGTGTAACCGAACTGGTGCTGGAGGGCTTGCCTACCCAACTGGATGAACGCAGCGTGCAGGTGAACCCTACGGGCAGCGTAACCTTGCTTTCGGTGCGCTATGAGCAGAACTTCCTGCAGAATGCCACCAAACCCATAGCCCTGGAACGGCTGGAAGATTCGTTGGAAAGCTACAACGGTCGCATTAGAAGTCTTAATGACCAGCGGGAGGTGCTCCAGAAAGAAGAGGCCCTGCTGCAGGCCAACCAAAGCGTAGGCGGTACCCAAACCGGCCTCACCGCCGCCCGCCTCAAAGAAGTAGCCGACTATTACCGCACGCGGTTACTGGCTATCAAAAAAGAGATTCAAGTAGTAGATGCCCGCCAAGCCATCTTGCGCGACCGCCAGAACCAGTTCAACAACCAGGTCAACCAATACCGGCGCAACCAGCAGGCCAACAACCGCGTGATTGTGGCGGTGCAGGCATCGGCCCGGGCGCAGGTAGGACTGGAGGTAACTTACATGGTTTTCAACGCCGGCTGGGAACCTATCTATGACCTCAGGGCCAGCGGCAGCCAGGGACCGGTGCAACTTCAATACAAAGCCAACGTGCGCCAGAACACCGGCGTGAACTGGGACAACGTGCAACTTACCTTAGCTACCACTAACCCCGCCGAAGGAGCTCAAAAACCGGAACTGGAGCCTCAGCGGATTGGTATTGTGCAACCCATTACCATTAGAGGTGCTTTGCAGAGAAGAGCAGCCGGCGTGGAGATGACTAAGTCAAAGCGGGAAGATAGCAAGCAATTAAGTGAAGTGGTGGTGACTGGTTATGGGGCGGAAGCGGCCCCTTCCACCAACACCTCAGACTTTACAGAAGCCGTTGCCACCACTCTGGCCGCCGAGTTCAAAATAGGTATTCCGTTCAGCGTACCCTCAGACGGAAAGCCGCACACAGTAGACATTCAGCAGCACAGCCTTACCACCTCCTACGCGCACATAGCCGTCCCCAAACTGGACCCCACCGCCTTTCTGGTGGCCTACCTTACCAACTGGGAGAACCTGAAGCTGTTGCCAGGGCAGGCCAACGTGTTCCTGGCCGGAACCTTCACCGGTAAGTCTTTCCTCAACCCAGAGCAAACCCGAGACACCCTCACTTTATCTTTGGGCCGTGACCAAAACGTGATTGTGCAGCGCGAGCGGATGAAGGATTATCAGAAGCGCTCTACCTTGGGCAGCAATGTAAAAGAGCAGTTCGGGTATGAAATCAGTCTCCGCAACACCAAAACCCAACCGGTCACCATTACCATAGAAGACCAGATTCCGTTAAGCACCACCTCTGAGATTGAAGTAGAGGACCTGGACACCAACGGCGGAAAACTAGACAAGGAAACCGGGAAAGTAACCTGGCAACTGGTCTTGAAACCCAATGAGACGGTGAAACGCACGCTTCGGTATGTGGTGAAGTATCCTAAGAATAAGCAGGTAGCGGGGATTTAAGTTTTTTGCTTTTGGCCTAGCGGCGTTTGGGTAAAGAATTTGCTTGCCCCTAGGAATAGCAGCTTGTCTATAGCTTTATGGGCTTTCTAGTTTCATCTTCTCCCTCCGAGCGCTCACGGCCGCGAGGCCCCGCCTTCCGCCCTCGCGCTGTACCCTCTCGCCTGGCCCCGCAGGGCCTGCCGCATCCGCGGCACCGGGTCGAGTGCTAGGCGCTCAGCCGGAAGGCTGGAATCGGAAAGAGAAGAAAATGCGTTTAAGGCCGTTTTCAGAATAACAGCTCCTAAACGCAATTCCGCTTTATAACTGCAGCGCTGCCTACTAAGCGCAGACTCTCCCCTTGAGGATTGCCCAAACGAGAGTTTGAGGCAGCGAGCGAAGCTCTGCAGAGGGGTGTCTACACAGGAGGGCACGCATTCCGTCCCCCTTTGAAGGGGGTAGAGGGATGACGCATTTCTACAGACAAGATCATTTCCATCCCGTTTTTCCAAAAACACCACAAAAACAGCTTTACCACCCCACCAAACCCCAGCCCCAAAGCAACCAGTATCCCTAATTCTGCATCTTCCTGGTAAATACCTTCTGGATTGTTTTTTCTGGAACGGAATTTGCCTTTCTTTTGAATATTGGAAAATGCTAATATTATGAAAGCACACCTACTCCCGTTTTTCCTGGTATCGCTGCTTCTTTGGAGCAGTCAGGCTGGGGCCCAGTCTAAGGTGCTCTATGAGCAGAACAGGCCGGAATCGATCACCTTGTCCAGTTTTGAAAACGCAGACCTGGGCGCCATGGCCGCCGATTTGGGCAGAACCAATACCCACCGTTCCGGTAACTTGCTGCTACCCGTGGAGTTTGAACAGCAGGAAAAAATATCCCGCGAGGGCGACCTGTTGGTTATTACTGCCGGCATCAGAAACGTGCGGGTGCGGGAACAGATGCTCTACCTCGATTTTGATTTCTCCGATGCATTAACGCCTACCGTTCTTTCTGCCAAAGTGCAGCTGCTGGGCAAGGAAGACAAAGTGTTGCAGACGTTTGAGGTTTCTGGCAAGACCATCGGTCAGGACGGGTCTGCTGTGTTGGTGCAGACGTCGGTAAGAGACACCTCTGCCTTTACCGGGTTTAAGTTACGGGTGGTAGAAAAGAAGCTCGCGTTTTCCTCAGAGAACCGAAGCGCCGTGCAGCAGCGCATTGCCCAGGTCAAACGCTACTATGACACCGATGCCCGTCTGGCCCAGCTTTCCCGCGACTTGCAGACCATCAACCCCAATGACATTGACCATCTGGGTCAGCAAATAGACCGTTTCAAAGAAATGGAGCACACGCTGGGCCGCCTGTTAGACAACCGCCTGGACCGTGAGTTGGACCTGAACCGGCACGACCCCATCCAACTAAGACGACGGGGAAGTGACCTGACCAACCGGTTCCAGGAGCGGCGCCTGGCCCTAGACCAGATGTGGGCCCGCCTACCCGAGATTTTCTACACCCGCGGTCTGGAAATGGCCATGAACGGAAACGCCCGCGCCGGCCGCGAGTTCTTTGAGCGCTCCCTGCAGGCCAACCCTGCCTTCGCGCCATCGCACCTGCAACTGGCCCGTCTTGATTTTAAAGAAGGCTACCTGAAAGAAGCTGGCCAACGCACTCGCGAGCTTCTCAACCGCATGCCTGTAGACCCTGAGACCCACCGCTACGGGCAGGAACTGGCCCTGGACATCCAGAATGCCTATGTGCGCCAGGGCGAGCAACTCAACAACCAGGGCAAGTACCGCCAGGCCCTGGAGCAGTTTGAGCAAGCCCGCGATTTCTGCCGGGGTATCTCCAGCCTCCGCTGTCGGCCAGAACTCTGGGACGAGGGCATTGCCTTCGCCAAAAGCGGGATCTATGATAACCTGCTACGTGACGGGCGCCAGGCCCTTAACCAGAAAAACCTGACCCAGGCCGAAAAACTGGCCAAAGAAGCGCAGCAATACGCCCGCAACAACAAAACCGCCATTGACTCAGACGCTGCCGCTACCACCCTGCTCCGCGATGTACAGCAGCAGGTTTACGGCAACCACATGGCGGATGGGCGCCGGGCCCTGCAAGGCAGCCAGTTCAAGGCGGCGCTTCAGTCCTTTGAGCAAGGCAAGAGCCTGGCCAGTGATTTTAGCTTAATGGTGCAGCCAGACGCAGAGAACCTGCTCCGGCAGGCGGCCCGACCCGTTCTCCTGGAAATGATTGCCCAGGGGCAGCTGCAGGCTAACGCCAACCAACTGCCCCAGGCCCGCACACTAGCAGGCCAGATTACTAACCTGCAGATTCGCTATGGCCTGATCAATGACAAACTGTTGGACGGCAAGTTCAGGGACCTAAGCAAAGGTATTTTCTCGCAGGAATGCGCCAACGCCCAAGCCGCCTATGACCAGCATTTCCAGCGCTCCCTCCAGTACAGCCAGGAGCGCAAGTATGCCCAGGCGGCCGCAGAACTGGATAAAGCCCTGGCCTCTGCCAAAGAGAACGGCGGCTGCGCTATTTCTTCGGCTACCGCCGAGGTGGAACTGACCCGTATTGATGCCCCGGCCCATTACCAGGAACTGCTGCAGAAAGCCAGCAACCACATCGGGCAGAACAACATGCCAGAGGCTGTGAAAGTGTACCAGGAGGCTGGCCGACATTTTGAGGCGAGGGAAGTTTCCCGCTTTGGGCTGGGCCATGCGCCTTTGCTTGCCTACGCGCTGGGGCATGAGAACAAAGCCTTCGTGGCCGAGGTGGCCAAACACGCTGCCGCCTCTGGAGACGCCACCGGGGCCATTGACCTGGTAAAACGCTTAGTGTCCTTAAAGTACTCCCGGTACAACCTGAACCAACTGCAGGAACAGATTGGCGAGCAACTGGCCATCAAGGACGCACAGACCAACCCTAAAGCCAATTACAAAGCCCAGGCAGAAGCTTACACCGGCGGCTCCAAAGACCTCAAAAAGCTAAGAAAAGCCTATGAAAAGAAATTCAAAAAACTAACTTAGGGGCTAAAACTGAATACGCCTCCCCAAATTCTGGGGAGGCGTATTCAGTTTATAAGAGGCTTTGTTTTAGGGCCGATTCCTTAAAAAGGGGCTGGAAACGGAAGACCTACTGCTGCAGCAACTCGGCCAACATCCCTTCCTTCAAAGCATATGCAGAGACCCGTATCTTCTCCAGGTTGAATTTCTCCAGCGTCCAGTCAATGACCACGCTTGCCACCACAATCATGTCTACCCGCATGGCCAGCATGCCGGGTATAGCCAGACGCTCAGCGCGGGTTTTATGGGTAAGTTCCTTGTGCTGCCGTTGGTAGGTAGTAAGCGCCAGGTTCATGTCTGGGGAACCTTCCAGATCACGCACAATACCTTGGGCCGCCAGGTCCATGTCCACCAGGGTATCAAAGGTGCCCGAGGAGCCAATCAGGGTTTCGGGTTGGTGCTGGAGTACAGCTGCTGTGAGTTTCTGCAGGTGATCCTGCAGGTAATGCCGTAGGGCTTTTGCCTGGTCGGAGGTGATGGGTTGTTCCTGGTCTGGGTAGAATTTATCCAGAAGGCGCTGGGCCCCAATCTCGAAGCTTTTCTTCCAGAGAATGCCTTTATCCGTGCCTATGATGAACTCCACGCTGCCGCCGCCAATGTCCATGACCAGCACTGGTTTGGGGCCTACTTCCATAGCCAGTTGCACGCCTTTGAAAATGAGTTCGGCCTCCCGGGCCCCGGAGACAATCTCTACCTCAATACCCGTCTGGTCTTTGATGGCCTGCACCACTTCCGCACCGTTTTTGGCATTGCGGAGGGCACTGGTAGCGGTAGCCTTGACCACGTCTACCTTATGCTCGGCCATTATCTCTTTGAACTCCCGCAGGGCTTTCAGGCCGCGCTCCCGGGCCTCAGGAGTGATTTCCCCTTTACTGATACCGCCTTCGCCCAACTTAACCGGCACTTTGGTTTTATACAGGGTCTGCTGCGCGCCTTCGGGGTCAAGGGCAACAATAAGCAAGTGAAAGGTATTGGTTCCAAGATCTATGAGAGCGTATCGGCGAGACATTTTGGTAATTAAGTATTAAGAATTAGGAATTGAGGCAGAGGCAAATAAGATTCTATTGCCAATTACTTCCTCTAAAAATAAGAATCAGCACAGCTAATACGATATGTAACAAGACAATACTAATTATCACCTTCTTCTGTTTCTTGAAATCTTCAGTTAAATCAATAAAGAAACCATAAAGGGGATATTGAAGGATAGCAAGTATGATAAAAGGCGTAGTGATTATTTTAAATAAAAGAATACTAATAAGTCCGAAAGGAAAGAGGACAATGGCTGGCTCATACCATCCATGTCCACCACCCGCAAGAAACAATGCGACCAACACCAAAACTGGGGTCAAAAGTGTAAACCGCAAAGTCCACTTCCAATTACGCTGCATTCCTGTTTGTACAACAATTAAACTACTTCTCAGAACTAAACCGGAAGAACGTGCCCAGCGGAAGTTTGCGGTGTCCGCGGTCTTCCAGGTAGAGTTCGCCTAGTTCCTCGTTCTGTACGGTCTTCCCGAAAGAGCCTCTAACAAGGTTGTCCAGGATGAGCGCGGAGTAGCCCAGGGAGTAAAGGTTGATCACGAAGAAGTTGTTCTCTGGGTCCAGGAGCTGGGAGCAGAGCTTGATGAGTTCATTGATCTGTTCTTCCAGGAGCCATTTCTCGCCGTCGGGGCCGCGGCCGTAGGCGGGAGGGTCCAGGATAATGCCCTGGTATTTGTTGCCGCGTTTCACTTCGCGGCGGGCGTATTTCATGGCGTCTTCTACAATCCACCGGATATTGTCCAGGTTGCTGGCTTCCATGTTTTCGCGGGCCCAGAAGTTGACTTGTTTCACAGAGTCAAGGTGGGTGACATCGGCACCGCCGGCATTGGCCGCCAGGGACGCGCCGCCGGTGTAGGCGAACATGTTCAACACCTTCGGCTTGCCGGGCAACGCGCGGGTGCGGTCATAGATAAACTGCCAGTTGGGGTCCTGCTCCGGGAACAGGCCCACATGCTTGAACGAGGACAAACCTAGACGGAAGCGTAGTTTCAGCTCATGATACCGGTAGTTGATGAACCACTGTTCGGCCATGCCTTTCTTAAGGGCCCACTGGCCTTTTTCGGCGTTTCCTTTCTCACGCCGGAACGTGGCCTGCGCCAGTCGGTCCCACTCCTGCTCAGAGAGGTGTTTGTCCCAGGCGGCCTGGGGTTCTGGACGGGCCAGCACGTAATCCCCGAAGCGCTCCAACTTCTCAAAGTTACCGCAGTCTATCAGTTCATAATCGGTCCAGGCGCTGGTGGTCAGGAAAGAATACATATCTTTGTTATGGTTTCAGCTGGCAAAGGTACGCAATTGGTATCACGTAGCGCGTATCAAGTAGTAAGACTTGGGTAGCCTGGAACCGGGCTGTTTTTGGCCTGATTTCCGGAAAACAGGACCAAAACAGAAGACCAACCCATCCAGCTTTTTACATCGTGCTACTTGATACCTGATACCTGATACCTGATACCCGATACCCGATACGCATACTACATGGATTTGACCTTTTATAAATACCAGGGCACCGGCAATGACTTTGTGGTGCTGGATAACCGCTCCCAGGAAATCACGCTCACCCAGGAGCAGGTGGCTTTTCTCTGCGACCGCCGCAAAGGCGTGGGCGCCGACGGCCTGATGCTGCTGCAAAACAAGGAAGGATATGACTTTGAGATGGTCTACTACAACGCCGACGGCCGCGTGGGTTCTATGTGCGGGAACGGCGGGCGTTGCCTGGTGGCGTTTGTGCAGTTTATGGGCGTGGTAGAGAACGAAGCCTATTTCATTGCCTCAGACGGTCCGCATAAGGCATACCTGAAAGACGGGCTGGTGCACCTGCAGATGAAAGACGTAGACGCCATAGAGGACCTGGAGGAAGCCACGTTTATGAATACCGGCTCGCCGCATTACGTGAAGCAGGTAGAAGCACTCGCAGACCTGAACGTGTTCGCAGAGGGCCGTGCCATCCGTTACTCAGACCGCTTCAAGGCCGAGGGTACCAACGTGAACTTTGTGGAGCATCTGCCCCAGAACAAACTGTCGGTGCGCACCTATGAGCGGGGCGTAGAAGATGAGACCTTCTCCTGCGGAACCGGCGTGACCGCCTGCGCCCTGGCCGCCAGCCGGTCCGGTTATGAAAGCCCGGTGCCCATTAGCGTGTTGGGCGGCGAGCTGCAGGTAAGCTTTGAGAAGGAGGGAAGCGGTTTTAAAAATGTCTTCCTTATCGGCCCGGCCGTGCAGGTGTTCAAAGGCGAAATTACCCTGTAGTTTTAACGTAGCGGTTTAGCAGATCATCCTATGGCCCTTCCTACCTGTTCTTTGATTGTTGCCACCTATAACTGGCCCGCGGCTTTGAATCTGTGTTTGCAGAGCGTGGCCCGGCAGGTGGTGTTGCCCAAAGAAGTGCTGGTAGCTGATGATGGCTCAAGTGAGGAGACCAGGTTGTTAATAGAGCGCTTGCAGAAAGACTTTCCGGTGCCGTTGATCCATGTGTGGCAACCCGACAACGGGTTCCAGAAAACCAAGATTCTGAACAAGGCCATCGCCCGCGCTAAAGAGCCTTATATTGTGCAGGTAGACGGCGACGTGATTCTGCACCCCAAGTTCATTAAAGACCATTTGACGCTAGCCGCCCCGGGGCGTTTTCTGGCCGGCGGCCGAATCAACCTCTCGGAGGAGAATACTAAGGAAGTGCTGGCCAACTCCACCGTTTTCTTCGGGCTGAAGGAGATCCTCAAGACCAGCAATCTTTTCAACGGCCTTCGGAGCGGTTTCCTGCGCCGCCTGCTGGCCGACCGCTACAAGTTAAAAGGCAAAAACAAGTACTACGCCAAGGGCTGCAACATGTCTTTCTGGCGCCAGGATCTGCTGCGCGTGAATGGCTACAATGAAAGCTATACCGGATGGGGCCCCGAGGACAGTGAACTGGCTGCCCGCCTCATGAATGCCGGCATCTTGAAAAGGTCTCTGAAGATGGGCGGCGTGCAATACCACCTGCACCACACCTATGTAGACTCCAGCCGCAAGGCCATCAATGAGGAACTGTTGCGCACCACTATCCAGACCAACATCACCTACTGCGCACAAGGGCTAGACCAGTATTTGTAGGTTAGAAACGTAATTGGTGTTTTAGAGTCATTTTCCTGAGAACAGGCCCAAAACGGTTTCCAGGTGAATGCGGTTAAACGCTGAAAGGATCCTCTCTATCCATGGCAGAATAAAGAAAAGCAGTAGCTTGCACCCGGAGTGTGATTTCTGGAACTATCCCTCCCCATTCTTCTTTCGTAAAATACTTCATGCTGCAAACAGACCGTATTTACCTGCGCGCCCCAGAGCCCTCAGACCTTGACTTTCTCTACCTCTTTGAGAATGACACGGCGCTCTGGCCGGTGAGTTTATCGGTGACGCCTTTCTCCCGGGAGGCGCTGCGGCAATACCTTGAAAACGCTACGCTAGACATTTACGCCGCCCGGCAACTCAGGCTCATGATCTGCCTGCAGGAAGAAGACACGGTGATGGGCTCTATAGACCTTTTTGACTTTGAGCCGCTGCACCAGCGGGCCGGGATTGGCATTGCCCTTACACCCAAATACCAGGGCAAAGGCTACGGCCAGGAGGCGCTGAAACTGTTGGAGACCTATTGCACGCAGGTGCTGCAACTTCACCAATTGTACTGTACCGTAACCCAGTCAAATGCCGGCAGCCTGCACCTGTTCCGCCAGGCTGGCTACCAAGAAATAGGGATAAGGAAAGAATGGCTTAAGACGCCGTCTGGCTGGCAAGATGTGGTGGAGTTTCAGAAGCTTTTATTCCAAACTAGGTAATTCTATTTCTTAGTTGCACTATTCTTAGTGCCAACTCTACCAATGAATAATCTGCGACTTTATGTGCGCATTTATACGGTATTTTTCTGATTCTGTCCTATTTACGGCCCATGTTGTATTAGAATATAGCCTTTTTCCTGAATTACACGTATGCTATGTTAACTATAAAAAGAGAAGCCTTCCCGCTTCTTTTTTGGTGAACCCACACTTCATAACCGGCTTTCGTATATGTCTGAATTTGATTCTGATTTCATCCCCGGCGGGGGAGGAAACTTCTTGTCGTCTGAACCAGAGGTAACTACTTCTACTTCGTACATTTCTTCAGTAACCAATACCCCAAAGGTGACCCCTAAACCTACTTCAGAAAGTAGCCTGGAGGCATTTCTTTCCTCCGTCTCCAGCATTGTTTGTTTCTCCCATTTACGTTGGGATTTTGTGTACCAGCGCCCGCAGCACTTGCTGTCACGTTTTGCCAAACACACCCATCTCTATTTCTTTGAAGAGCCGGTGTTCACAGATAATGCCATTCCGCGCCTGGAAACCCATTCCCGCGAAGATGGCCGCCTTACACTTATTGTAGCGCAATTGCCGCACGGCCTCACGCCGGAAGAATCAGACGCCAAGCAGATAGAACTGCTCAATGAGTTCATGGCCGCGCAAGATCTGGACAAAACCGTTTTCTGGTACTATACGCCTATGGCCCTGGAGATTTCCCGCCACTTCACGCCGGCCTTAACCGTGTTTGACTGCATGGATGAACTCTCTGCCTTCAAATTTGCGCCGCCAAGGTTATTGGAACTGGAAACAGAGATGATGGCCAAGGCCGATGTGGTCTTTACCGGCGGGCAAAGCCTTTACGAAGCCAAAAAACACAGACATACCCAAATCCATGCCTTCCCTAGCAGCATTGACAAAGCGCATTTCGCGCAGGCGCGCCAGCCGCAGGAAGACCCCGCCGACCAGGCCAATATCCCGTACCCGCGCATGGGCTTCTTTGGTGTGGTAGATGAGCGTTTTGACATTGAGTTGCTGCGTGAGGTAGCCACCTCGCGCCCGGAGTGGCAGTTCGTGATCATTGGGCCCGTGGTGAAAATAGATCCGGCCGTTTTGCCTAACAGCGCCAACATCCATTACCTGGGCGGCAAGTCTTACCAGGAACTGCCGGCCTACCTGGCAGGCTGGGATGTGGCCATGCTGCTGTTCGCGCACAATGAGTCCACCAGGTTCATCAGCCCCACCAAAACGCCTGAGTACCTGGCGGCCGGCAAACCGGTGGTTTCCACCTCTATCAGAGACGTGGTGCGCCCATACGGTGAGCAGAACCTGGTACACATAGCAGACGGCGCCCCGGCGTTTGAGGCGGCAATTGAGAAAGCCCTCTTGCAGAAAGAGGATAAAACCTGGATGGCCCGCACAGATGAATTCCTGGCTGGCGTGTCCTGGGACAAAACCTGGCAAAATATGGTGCGCCACATGCAGGCCGTAAGCCAGGAGAAGAAAGGGAACGCCTAGTAAAACAGGTGCCCCACCTAAAAGAAAGACTGGAAAAGTAACTTTAAAATATTAGCAGACTATGTTTGATTACCTGATTGTAGGGGCCGGTTTTGCCGGCAGTGTACTGGCCGAGCGCCTGGCTACTTATTCCAATAAAAAAGTATTGATTATCGATAAGCGTCCGCATATTGCGGGGAACGCCTATGACCATTATAATGAAGACGGCATTCTGGTGCACAAGTACGGCCCACACATCTTCCACACCAATTCCAAGGATGTGTTTGAGTACCTGGGGCAGTTCACCGAGTGGCGCCCGTATGAGCACCGCGTATTGGCCAGCGTAGATGGCCAGCAAGTGCCTATGCCCATTAACCTTGACACCATTAACAAATTGTACGGCTTAAGCCTTACCTCTTTTGAGTTAGATGAGTGGTTTGAATCGGTGGCCGAAACCGTGCCGGTGATCAAGACCTCTGAAGACGTGGTGGTGAGCAAAGTGGGCCGTGAGCTGTATGACAAGTTCTTCAAGAACTACACCCGCAAGCAGTGGGGCATGGACCCGTCTGAGCTGGATAAGTCAGTGACTTCAAGGGTACCCACCCGCACGAACCGTGACGACCGTTACTTCACAGACACTTACCAGGCCATGCCGTTGCACGGCTTCACCAAGATGTTTGAGAAGATGCTGGATCACCCCAACATCAAGATCATGCTCAACACAGACTACCATGAAATCATTGACATGATCCCGTTCAAGGAGATGATTTACACTGGTCCGGTAGATGAGTACTTTGACTTTAAGTTCGGCAAGCTGCCGTACCGCTCTCTGGAGTTCAAGCATGAGACCGTGAACAAGGAAGTGTTCCAGCCGGTGGCCGTAGTCAACTACCCTAATGAGCAACTCTATACCCGCGTAACAGAATTCAAGTACCTGACCGGTCAGCAGCACCCTAAGACCAGCCTGGTATATGAATTCCCTAAAGCTGAGGGAGATCCGTATTACCCAGTGCCAAGACCTGAGAACGCTGAACTGTACAACCAGTACAAGAAACTGGCCGACAGTACCCCGGGTGTGCATTTCGTGGGTCGTTTGGCTACCTACAAATACTACAACATGGACCAGGTAGTGGCGCAGGCCCTTACCCTGCACAAGAAGTTAACCGAGAAAGATAAAGTGAGAGTGGCGGTGGTAGATGGCCAGGATGTCTTGCCCAAAGTAGTGCGCGAGGCTTTAAATGGAAGTTCCACCAAACTCAGCACGAATGGCAAACATTAACCTTTGGGGCGGCGTTGAGTGTACTGTAAACCGGGTAGGCGAACAGTACTTTGATCAGCTGGCACAAAGTGGACATGCGCACCGTCTGGCGGATCTTGATTTGTTCGCCGGTTTGGGTATCCAGAAGATGCGGTATCCGGTTCTTTGGGAGCACGTGGCCCCTGAAGACCCTGACCAACACAACTGGACCTGGGCCACCGAGCGCCTCAACAAGCTCCGTGACCTTCACATAGAACCTATAGTGGGGCTGCTGCATCATGGCAGCGGCCCGCGCTATACCAATCTTTTAGACCCTGAGTTCCCGCAGAAATTTGCCGCCTACGCCAAAGCCGTGGCGCAGCAGTTTCCGTGGGTCACCCATTACACCCCCATCAACGAGCCGCTCACCACGGCCCGGTTCAGTGCCCTCTACGGTCTGTGGTACCCACATGCCAAAGATGATGCTTCCTTTGCCCGGGCACTCATGAACCAGATCAACGGCACGCGCCTGGCCATGCAAGCCATTAGGGAGGTGAACCCCAATGCCCTTCTGGTCCAGACCGATGACCTGGGCTATTCCCACAGCACCACTACCATGCAGTACCAGGCAGACTTTGAGAACCACCGCCGGTGGCTCACCTGGGATCTGCTATGCGGTAAGGTAGACCAGCAGCACCCCCTCTGGAATTACCTGCACTGGGCCAAGGTGCCTGAAAACGAGTTGCTAGAGATGGTAGCCAAGCCTTGTCCGCCGGACATCATAGGCATTAACTATTATGTAACCAGCGAGCGTTACTTAGACGAACACATCATTGACTACCCCTGGCATACCCACGGCGAGAACCACCGGCAGCGTTACGCTGATGTGGAGGCGATCAGGGTGCCAGACGCTATGCCCCTGGGCATCCAGAACATCTTAGCCCAGGTGTGCGAGCGGTATGATATTCCGGTAGCCGTCACCGAGGCCCACTTATGCTGTACCCGCGAAGAGCAAATGCGCTGGCTGGCCGAGGTCTGGGATTCTGCGCTGTTTTTGGCAAACCAAGGCAAAAACGTGATTGCGGTTACCGCCTGGTCTTTGCTGGGCGCCTTTGACTGGAACAGCCTCTTAACCGAGCAGCGCGGCCACTATGAACTGGGCGTATTTGACATAAGAACCGGTACCCCCGAACCCACGGCGGCGGCCACCCTGCTGCAGACCCTGGCCAGTGGCGGCGAACGCCACCCAGTGCTGGAGATTGACGGCTGGTGGAAACGCACCTGCCGCAGCATCTACCCGCCTGTGCCCGAGACGGCAGAAAGCTGGAACCTACGGGCCAACCAGCAGAAAGCCGGTAAAACACAAACAAAGCCGCTGCTCATTACCGGTGCCACCGGTACGCTGGGCCGAGCCTTCTCCAGAATCTGTGATGCCCGTGGTATCCCGTATGTACTGCTCAACCGCCAGGAAATGGACATCGCGGAGGAAATCTCGGTAAAAGAAGCCCTGCTGAAGTATAAACCATGGGCCGTCATCAATACCGCCGGCTACGTGCGCGTAGACGATGCGGAGCGGGAACAGGAAGCCTGTTACCGTGAGAACACCGAAGGACCCGCCATCTTGGCGAAGGCCTGCCAGAAGCACAACAGCAAGTTGGTGACCTTCTCCTCAGACCTGGTGTTCAACGGAACCAAGCAAACTCCTTACCTGGAAGAGGATGCCCACAGCCCTCTCAACATCTATGGCCATAGCAAGGCTCAGGCCGAAGTAAAGGTGCTGGAAACTTTGCCGGAAGCCCTGGTGATCAGAACCAGCGCGTTCTTCGGGCCCTGGGATGAGCACAACTTTGTGTACCATGCCCTGCGGGCGATGGCGCATGAGGAGCCGTTCCATGCCGCGGAAGACCTATACATTACGCCCACGTTTGTGCCAGATCTGGTGAATACCGCGTTGGATTTATTGATAGACGGAGAGACCGGGATATGGAACGTAGCCAACCAGGGCGCCTACAGTTGGGCCGAGTTGGCAGAACTGGCGGCCAACCTGGCAGGCCTCAACCCAGAACCCTGGCTACAGCCTGTGCCACAGTCTTTTTTTAACTGGCCTGCCGCCAGACCTGCCTATACCGTGCTGGAGACCAGTAAACGGGCCGTATTACCCACCGTGGAAGATGCGCTGCACCGGTTCCTGCACCTGCATGAGTTCCCTTTCCGTCCGGCTTTTGCGCCCCACCCAGAAGAAGTGGAAGAAGAAAGTCTCCTTTCAGCCAGGGCGTAGGCTTCCTGTCTGCTAAACCCGTTTTGGGCCTGTTTTTACAAAAACAGGCCCAAAACGGGTTTTTCTATTAGGGCTGTTTCCAGTACCGGTTTCGTTGTAAAGCGATACCTTTTACCGCCATTATCTCCCGGGGATTTTAGCCATGTTTCTGTTTTAAGCCCGTTTTTGAGAAAACAGGGGTAAAACGACTACCCTTCCTAAAAAAGCACTACCCCAATTTTTTTACCGTTTTCAATGTTTTCTGCCATCCCGTCAGGTGCGGGGCACTAATGTAGGGATGGTATTGTTTTGGCTAGATAGAAAATTGTCGGAAAAACCGCGTATTTTTGAAATTGAATCAAGTACATCTTAAATAGTAGTTTATGTTTGACTTTTTTGGGAAGACGGTCGCTAAGATTTTCGGAACCAAGTCGGATCGGGATATCAAGGGCGTGATGCCGTATGTGGGACTCATCAACCAGGAGTTTGCCAAATTGGCCACTCTCTCAGATGACCAACTCCGGAACCGTACGCAAGAGGTGCAAGCCGCCATTGCCGCTCGTCTGAAACCCATTGATGATAAAATAGCCGCGCTCCATCTGCGCATTGAGAACGAGACGGAACTGGACATCGCCCAGAAAGAGGAGATCTTCGTAGAGATTGATGAGCTGGAGAAGGAGCGCAACAAAGACCTGGAGGTGGTACTCATGGAAGTGCTGCCCGAGGCCTTTGCCATTGTGAAGGAAACCGCCCGTCGCTTCAAGGAAAACGGCCAAATGACCGTTACCGCCTCTGACCTGGACCGCGCCTTCGCGGCCCGCAAACCAAACGTACAGATCAACGGCGACCAGGCCGTGTGGGCCAACCGCTGGAACGCCGCCGGTACCGAGGTAGTTTGGGACATGCTGCACTATGACGTGCAGCTGATTGGGGGTATTGTGTTGCACCAGGGTAAGATTGCCGAGATGGCCACAGGTGAGGGTAAAACATTGGTAGCCACGCTGCCAGCGTTCCTGAATGCCTTAGCCAAACGCGGCGTGCACGTGGTAACCGTGAACGACTACCTGGCCAAGCGTGACTCTGAGTGGATGGCGCCGTTGTTTGAGTTCCATGGAATTACCATTGACTGCATAGACAAGCACCAGCCCAACACAGACGCCCGCCGTAATGCTTATTTAGCTGACATCACCTACGGTACCAACAATGAGTTCGGGTTTGACTACCTGCGCGACAACATGTCCCGTGAGCCGGGTGAACTGGTGCAGCGCAAGCACCACTATGCCATGGTGGATGAGGTTGACTCCGTGTTGATTGATGATGCCCGTACCCCGTTGATCATCTCCGGCCCCGTGCCGCGCGGCGATGAGCACGAATTCTACGTGTTGAAGCCCCGTGTAGCCATGCTAGTTGAAAATCAGCGCAAGCTGGTGGGTAACTACCTGGTAGAAGCCAAACGCCTGATCAAAGAAGGAAACGACAAAGAAGGTGGTCTGGCCTTGTTCAGAGCCTACCGTGGCTTGCCTAAAAACAAGCCCTTGATCAAGTTCCTGAGTGAGACCGGCGTGCGCCAGATCTTATTAAAGACCGAAGCCTTCTACCTGCAGGACCACTCCCGCCAGATGCCAGAGGCCGATGCGCCCCTGTTCTTCACCATTGACGAGAAGCACAACCAGATTGAACTCACGGAGAAAGGCATTGACCTGATCACGGGTCAGGGCGAAGACCCGCACCTGTTCATCTTGCCAGACATCGGGACGGAGATCGCCAATATTGAGAACCACAAAGAACTGTCTGCCGAGGACAAACTGCACCAGAAAGAACACCTGATCCTGGAGTACCAGGACAAGTCTCAGCGCGTGCACACCATCAACCAGTTGCTTAAGGCCTACACCCTGTTTGAGAAGGACACCGAGTACATTGTCACCGATGACCACAAGGTGAAGATTGTAGATGAGCAGACCGGTCGTGTGATGGAAGGTCGCCGCTACTCAGACGGGCTGCACCAAGCCATTGAGGCAAAGGAGAACGTGCGCGTGGAAGACGCCACCCAGACCTACGCCACGGTTACCCTGCAGAACTACTTTAGAATGTACCACAAGCTGGCCGGTATGACCGGTACGGCAGAAACCGAAGCCGGTGAGTTCTGGGAAATCTACAAGCTGGACGTGGTAGTGATCCCCACCAACCGCGTAGCCCAGCGTAAAGACGAGCATGACAAGGTTTACAAGACCATTAGAGAGAAATACAACGCCGTAGCCGAAGAGATTCAGGAACTGACCAAGGCCGGACGCCCGGTGCTGGTGGGTACCACCTCGGTGGAGATTTCTGAATTGGTAAGCCGCATGCTCAAGATACGCGGTATTCCGCACCAGGTCTTGAACGCCAAGCAGCACCAGCGCGAGGCTGAGATCGTAGCCGAAGCCGGTAAGCCTAGCACCGTAACCATTGCTACCAACATGGCCGGCCGTGGTACCGATATTAAACTGACGCCAGAGTCTAAAGCCGCCGGCGGATTGGCCATTATTGGTACCGAACGCCATGAGTCGCGCCGGGTAGACCGTCAGTTGCGTGGTCGTTCCGGCCGCCAGGGTGACCCGGGATCGTCGCAGTTCTTCGTGTCTCTGGAAGATAGCTTAATGCGTCTGTTCGGTTCTGACCGTATTGCCCGCTTAATGGATAGAATGGGTCTGGAGGAAGGCGAAGTGATTCAGCACGCCATGATCACCAACTCCATTGAAAGAGCCCAGAAGAAAGTAGAGGAAAACAACTTCGGGACGCGTAAGCGCCTGCTGGAGTATGATGACGTGATGAACGCCCAGCGCGAGGTGGTGTACAAACGCCGCCGCAACGCCCTGTACGGCGAGCGCCTGGAGCTGGACATCTGGAACATGATCTATGATACCGCCGAGGACATTGTACAGACCTACAAAGCCACCGGTAACCACGAGGACTTCCTGCTGCACATTATTAGAGTGTACGGGTTCAACTCCGCTATCACGGCGGCAGAACTGACCGGGCAATCGGTAGACGTGCTGATGGACCGCCTGTACAACGAGGCCCTGGATTTCTACCTGACCAAAAGCCACCAGATCATGGAGCAGTCTGCCCCTATCATGGCAGATATCTTCCAGAACCGTGGCCCAATGATTGAAAACATTGCCGTACCGTTCACAGACGGACGCAAGCAGATCACCGCCGTTGCCAACCTGGAGAAGGTAGTGAACAGCCACGGCAAAGAGTTGATCAAGACCGTGGAGAAAGTGATTACGCTGGCCACCATTGACCAGGCCTGGACCCAGCACCTGCGTGAGATGGACGACCTGAAGCAGAGCGTGCAGAACGCCGTGTACGAGCAGAAAGACCCGCTGTTGATCTACAAGTTTGAGTCATTTGAGTTGTTCAAGCGCATGATCAGTAAGGTGAACGAGGAAACCGTGTCCTTCCTGTTCAAGGCAGACTTACCCGTACAACAGGAGCAACCGGTACCGGTGCAGGAAGCCCGCCAAACGCAGGCCCCCAGACCCCCGCGCTTACATGAGCAGAAGGAAGAAGTGCACTCTACCTTAGAGGAAACTATCCCAGACATGCCCCAGGCCCCGGCCCAAAAGCAGGCTCCTGTAAGGGTAGAGAAACATGCCGGCCGCAATGACAAGGTAAGCGTGCAGTACATGGATGGCCGCGTGGTAAAAGACGTGAAGTTCAAAAACGTAGAAAACGATTTGCTCAATAACCGTTGTATCATCATTGAAGATTAACGTGCAAACAGAGCCGGAACAGAGCCTGGCGCCGTACATTGACCATACGGTACTCAGGCCTGATACCACCCAGGCCATGGTGGAGCAACTTTGCCAGGAAGCCGCCCAGCACCACTTTGCCGCGGTGTGCGTGCCTCCCTGTTTTGTAAAGCAGGCCGTGGCCGCTTTGCAGGACACGGGTGTGCAGATTGCTACCGTGGTGGGTTTTCCACTGGGGTATCAGTTGGCCAAAGTAAAGTTCTTTGAGGCCCACCAGGCCTTGACCGAGGGTGCCACCGAGATTGACGTGGTCATGAAC
The DNA here is from genome assembly GCF_001078055.1 of Rufibacter radiotolerans. Lineage (NCBI taxonomy): Bacteria > Pseudomonadati > Bacteroidota > Cytophagia > Cytophagales > Hymenobacteraceae > Rufibacter > Rufibacter radiotolerans. The sequence goes on from NZ_CP010777.1 coordinate 314,857, forward strand.
ATTGCGGCCTTCAAGTCTGGCAAGCATGATGAGGTCATGTCTGAGCTGCAGGAACTAAGCACCCTGTGCCACTTCAAGAACGCCATCCTGAAAGTGATCATTGAAACCGCCTTGCTGTCTCCGGAGGAAATTGTGCAGGTATGTAACCTGTGCGTGGAGGCCGAGGCAGATTTCGTGAAAACCTCTACCGGGTTTGCCGCCAGCGGCGCGAAAGTGGAAGATATTCTTTTGATGCGTTCCACCTTGCCGGCCCATATCAGGATCAAGGCATCGGGCGGAATCAAAACCAAGGACGCCGCCCTTGCGTTGGTGAAAGCGGGAGCAGACCGGATAGGAACATCCTCCGGCGTTTCATTGCTATGAGATTGACACAGATGACCTATAGATTCTTCACCATCCTGTGCCTGGGCGCCATGATGAGCTGTGCCGCCACCAGTGGCAGCACCTCTACCGGCTCCGGAAGCACGCCTTCAGAAGCCCGCAGCACCGAGAAAGGCGGTACGGCCACTATCATAGACACCAAGAAATACCTGCCAACGTTTCCATCGGCCCCGGCTGGAGGTGCTGCGCCCGTAGCCATGGCTGCTCCCACGCACCACGTCCGGAACCAGGTGAACCTGCTCATGGACAGCGTGGTGATGGTGAACAAGAACATCAGGTATGCCGCCGGCTACCGTATTCTGGCCTATACCGGCAATGAGCGCAAAGCCGCTATGGAACTGCGTAACAACATTATCCAGCGCCTACCCGAAGAGAAGGATTACCTAACCTACAAGCAGCCCACCTACCAATTAAAGATAGGTGACTTCCTGACCCGGGTAGAGGCGCACGCAGCCTTGATGAAGATCAAAGACCTGCTGCCCAACGCCATGCTGGTGCAAGAGACAGTGAATATCCCTAAGTAAAAACGGGTGTGGGCTGTATTGGTCCTTTCTTAATACCATTTCCTTCCGCCGTTTTAAGCCTGTTTTTCAGAAAACAGGCTTAAAACGGCGGAAGCTTTTTCTGCCTACCTTTGCCTTCCAGATTATAGACTGATTTTCCATGCAAGACCTTTCCCACCGCATTCAGGCCCTGGCCAGGCAGTACGCCCATGACACGGTAGCCACGCGCCATCACCTGCACCAGCACCCGGAGCTTTCCTTCCAGGAGCATGAGACCTCGGCCTACGTTTTCCAGAAGCTGCAGGAATATGGCCTGAACCCGGAGCGGATGACGGAGACCGGCGTGGTAGCCTTGGTGCAAGGCCGTAACCCCGAAAAAGCCACCACCGCCCTGCGTGCCGACCTGGATGCGTTGCCTATTCTGGAGACCAATGAGGTGGATTACAAATCAAAGCGGGAAGGGGTGATGCACGCCTGCGGCCATGACGTGCACACGTCTTCATTGCTTACCACCGCGCGCATTCTGCAGGAACTTCGGAATGAGTTCGAAGGGACGGTCAAGCTGATCTTCCAACCCGGTGAGGAGAAGTTCCCGGGCGGCGCGTCTCTGATGATCAAGGAGGGTGTGCTGGAGAATCCGGCGCCTAAGAGCATTATGGGCCAGCACGTGTTCCCGTTTCTGCCGGCGGGCAAAGTAGGTTTCCGGTCGGGTATGTATATGGCTAGTGCAGATGAGATTTACGTGACCGTGAAAGGCAAGGGCGGCCACGGCGGCCTTCCGGAGCAACTGGTAGACCCGGTGCTCATTACGGCGCACCTGTTGGTGGCGCTGCAACAGATTGTGAGCCGGCGCGCCAACCCTAAAATCCCGTCGGTGCTGTCCTTTGGACGCGTGATCGCGGAGGGGGCTACCAACGTGATACCCGGGGAGGTGAAGCTGGAGGGCACCTTCAGGACCATGGATGAAAACTGGCGGGCCGAAGCCAAAGTGTTGATGAAGAAACTGGCCGAAGGCCTTTGTGAAAGCATGGGCGGTTCCTGTGAGTTCACCCTCATGGACGGCTACCCCTTCCTGAAGAACGACCCCGAACTGGTGGCCCGTGCTCGTGCGGGCGCTGAGGCTTACTTGGGGCCGGAGAACGTAGTGGACCTGGACATGTGGATGGCCGCCGAGGACTTCGCGTATTACTCCCAAATCACTCCCGCCTGCTTCTACCGGCTGGGTACCCGCAACGAGGCCCAAGGCATTACCTCGGGCGTACATACGCCCACCTTCAACATAGACGAAGATGCGCTGGAAGTAGGCAGCGGCCTCATGGCCTGGCTGGCCATCCATGAGTTGCAGTCGCTCGCGGCGGAACAGTAATTAGCTGTCTGAAAAGTAATTGCAATTAAAGCGCAAAGGCTTGGTGCTTTACTGCTTGCCTGATCAGTGAGAGGTGTATTTAATGAAAAAGCGTTTCGGGCCTGTTTTTCCAAAAACAGGCCCGAAACGCTTTTTTCGTTCTTGGCTTAATTAAATGCCCAGTTCTACCTGTATCCTCAGAATCCAGGCGTCTTGGGTGTCATTAGTAATGGGCAGGAAATCCTTGGTCTGGTAAGTAAGGTCAGACTGGAGTTTGATGCGGTGCCAGCGCAGGTAATAGTTGGCGGCCAGGGTGTACTGCTTGGTTTGCTGCACCAGTCGCTCCACTTCTCTAGTAGGCGTGATCACCGAATACCGGCCGGCCAGCTCAAAATGGCTGGGGAACTGGTAACTCAGCTGCCCATTGTAGCCGTGGCCGGCAAAGACAAAGTCGGTCTCGTTGTCTTCGGTGGGGCCTGAGAAAACGGGGGTGCCAGCCGTGCGCCGGTTATACTCATGGTAGGTAGCCCAGCCGTTGTACTTGAACACCATGTCTGCTATGAGCGACTGCAGATCAGTAAAGCCCGGGAGCGGACGCCCAATCTGCCCGCCGGCGCGGTAGGCATTGTCGTTTTCAGAGAAAGAAACGCCTATGGATAGTTTAGGAGAAGGCTCCCGCACCCAGTCGCCTTCAAAATAATCGCCGTCCATGGTGAATTCCCCGAAGGGAAGGGCCTCCACACGACCGGTGTAGGCCACCCCGGAACCTTTGACTGGGGAAGCGTTCCGGCCGTCGCCGTTAGAGATGGCGGCCTGCAGGTGAATGGGCATGTTGCCCAGCTGGTTCTGGTAGAAGGCAAACAGGCCAAAATCCCGGTCCAGGGTGAAGGTGGCATTGACAATGGACCGGTCTACAAACTGCTGCTCCCCGGAAGAGATCACCCGTTGGCGGTTGCCGGGCAGCTTGCTCTGGCCCAGGCCAATCTTAAGGTGGGGGGTGAACTGGTAGAACACTATAGCGTCCCTGATGATCTGCGGGTCTTCCGAGTTCTCCAAATCCATGTCGCCGGGAGAGAAACCCAGTTGGAGCGAATAGGTAAGTTTCTTGCTGAGCAGGAACCCAGACGAACGCAGACGCAGGCGCTTGATGTAGCCGCCATGCGAGGCCAAATCCAGGTCTCGGCCGGACTGCGTCTGGAAATCGGTGCGGTTCTGGATTCTGAACCGGAGGTTGATGCCGGCCGAGGTATCGCGGGCCAGAATCCTGATTCCCTCTTTATCGTCCAGTACCACATCGGCGTAGTTTTGCTGGTGATCCTGAGAGAAGGCGGGCAGGCTGGTTATCCAGAAACAGAAAATAGAAGTCCAGAAGTAAAGGTGTTTTTTCATGGTGCGGAACGGGTCATAAATCTTGAATAAAAGTTGCCATATGCTCCCCTGAAAAGAAGGACGGCAAGGGCACGGGCATAAAGCAATAGCAAGTAAGCCCCCAAAACTGGAAAGAACCTGAAATGCCACTAACCTATCCTCAAGAAGTGAGGTCAGGATGGGCTAATTTATTCAGAAAGAAGAGAACAATAGTGTAAATAAGACAAAATGTCGTGGTTTAATGTCTTGGGTTTTTAATTACAAGACGTAATGGCTGGTTTTGAGGCTTGGTACAGAATTTATAGAAAAGTAATCGTCCAAGAGCGACTCATTCTAACCTAAAAAAATCATGACTATTATACACCAACAACCAGTACTGAAGGGCAGAACCCAGACCCTTCCACCAGTATTAAATGGCCTTTTCCAGAGCAACCTGAATAGCCAGGGCCAAGGCTTTACCCCCGCCGTTGACCTCTGGGAAACCCAGGCCGGGTATGAACTGGAGATCGCCTTGCCGGGCCTGAAGAAAGAAGAGCTAAGCGTAGAGTTTCAGGAAGGCGTGCTTACTATCAGCGGCAAGCGGGCTTTTGAAAAAGGAGACCAGGAGCGGAAGTACCTGCGGGTAGAGAACCTGTACGGGACGTTTAAACGCTCTTTCAAGCTACCAGAGCACATTGACGCTGCCGCTATTGAAGCCCAGTTGGAGAACGGGGTGCTGCATGTTTCCGTGCCCAAATTAGAGGAAATGGTAATGAAGCGCCAGATTGCCGTAAAGTAACCTGCTTGTTAAAAAAGTTAAAAAGGCGCTTGAAATGGCGCCTTTTTGGCGTAGTCTTTGTTTACATTAACATACTAGTTTTACTATTTTAGCGTTTCTTCCGTACCAAATAAGAAGCAGACTTTAAGACAGATAAAACATATTTCTAACTTTTTAGCTTACCTGAGAATATGAAGACAAAACAATTAATGTTTGGTTTGTTGCTTTCCGCTATGGTAGGTGGAGGTGTGGGCGTTGGTAGCTACAAACTACTGGAAGATGATACCCCTGCTGCCGGGCAACAATTACCCAATACCAATGTGCGGTATACCAGTGCCATGCGCTCGTCTACCGTAACCGTACCAGAAGGAATCAATTTTGTGACCTCCGCTGAACTGGTAACACCGGCGGTGGTGCACGTGACCACCGAGTACAACGTACAGGCCAGCCGTGGCCAAAGCCAGATCCATCCGTTCCTGCGCGATTTCTTCGGAGAAGAATTTGAAGGCTACCAGCAGCGTCCGCAGGGCCCGGCCCAGGGATCAGGGTCTGGGGTGATCATTGCCTCTAACGGCTATATTGTCACCAATAACCACGTGATTGACCGCGCCGATAAGATTCAGGTGATCCTGGATGACAAACGCACCTTTGAGGCCACTTTGGTAGGTACAGACCCTAACACAGACATTGCGCTTCTAAAAATTGGCGCCGAGAACCTGCCGGCCCTGCGCTACGGCAACTCAGATAATGTGCGCGTAGGCGAGTGGGTGCTGGCGGTGGGTAACCCCTTCAACCTGAACTCTACCGTGACCGCGGGTATTGTAAGTGCCAAAGGCCGGAACGTAGGTATTCTGCAGGCCGCCGGCAATATGAGCGTGGAGTCCTTTATTCAGACCGATGCTGCGGTAAACCCTGGTAACAGCGGGGGCGCCTTGGTGAACCTGAACGGAGACCTGGTGGGTATCAATACCGCCATCGCCTCGCAGACCGGTACCTTCTCGGGTTATTCCTTTGCCGTGCCGTCCTCTATTGTGAGCAAGGTGGTAGATGACCTCATCAAATATGGCGAGGTACAGCGCGCGCTCCTGGGGGTGCAGATGCAGGAGGTAGATTCCCAACTGGCCAAAGAAAAGAACCTGAAAACCCTGAACGGGGTGTACGTGGCCGAGTTCTCTGAAGGCAGCGCCGCCAAGGCCGCCGGCTTGGAGAAAGGCGACGTGATCACCGAGATTAACGGCGTGAAGATCAATACCGGTGCCCAGTTGCAGGAGCAGGTAACCCGTTACCGCCCCGGCGACAAGATCAAGGTAAATTACCTGCGCTCCGGAAGCAACAAAACGGCAACCGTTACCCTGCGTAACTCCAAAGGCAGCACCGAGATTGTGAAGCGCGACCCTAAAGCCAGCAAATCTATGACCATAGACGGGGCTAAGTTTGAGGCCGCCAGCAAGCAGGATCTGAACAAACTGGATATCCCGGGTGGGGTGCAGATCAATGGGGTGGAAGGAAGCGCCTTTGCCGAGACCGGCATGCGCGATGGCTTCATTATCACCAGCATTGACAAGAACCCAATGAACACCCCCGAAGACGTTCAAAAAGTACTAAAAACCACCAGACGTGGCGGACTGTTGATTGAAGGGGTCTACCCAGACGGGCGCCGGGCGTATTACGCCATTGGCCGCTAGTTTTTGCCCGAAATCAGAAAAACAGGCCAGAAACGGCTATAAGGAAAGCTCCTGCCATTGGCAGGAGCTTTTTGTTTTTGTATCTTACCAGAAAGGCCTATACTAGGGCTTCTATTCGCATTTACTATTCAGGATTAAAGTACCAACCCTATGTATCATACCATTTCAGATGTATTGTCATCCCTGGGTATACAGGAAACCAACGCCGCCTACAGCACCGGTTTAAACTGGGGCACCGGCAACAGCGGCCAGACCCGCGCCATCCATTCACCTACCAACGGCAAACTGATTGCGCAGGTGACCATGGCTTCTGAGCAAGAGTACGACCAGGTGATTACCACCGCGCAACAGGCGTTTCTGGAGTGGCGCACCTGGCCATCGCCTAAGCGCGGCGAGGTGGTGCGGCAAATTGGGCAAAAGCTGCGCGAGCACAAGCGGGCTTTAGGCACGCTGGTGAGTTATGAGATGGGCAAGATCATGCAGGAGGGTCTGGGCGAAGTGCAGGAGATGATTGACATCTGTGACTTCGCGGTAGGGCTTTCACGGCAACTGCACGGCTACACCATGCACTCAGAGCGGCCCACGCACCGCATGTATGAGCAATACCACCCGCTGGGGATTGTGGGCGTTATCTCTGCCTTCAATTTTCCGGTGGCCGTATGGAGCTGGAACGCCATGCTGGCCGCCATCTGCGGCGATGTGGTGGTCTGGAAACCCTCAGAGAAAACCCCGCTTACGGCGGTGGCCTGCCAGCACATCATCCAGGAGGTGCTCAAGCAGAACCATGTGCCCGAAGGCGTCTTCAATATGATCATTGGTGATGCTACCATTGGCAGCAGAATGGCCCATGATGAGCGCGTGCCCTTGATCTCTGCCACAGGTTCTACCCGCATGGGCAAGAAGGTAGGAGAGGCCGTGGGTGCCCGTTTGGGCAAGTCCCTGCTGGAACTGGGCGGTAACAATGCCATTATCCTCACCCAGAACGCCGACCTGGAGATGGCGCTACGGGCCGTAGTGTTTGGCGCGGTAGGTACAGCCGGACAGCGCTGCACCTCTACCCGCCGCCTGATCATCCATGACAGCATCTATGACGAGGTGAAAGAACGCCTGCTCAAGATTTACCCTAAACTGCCTATCGGTGATCCGTTGAAAGAGGAAATCCTGGTAGGGCCCCTGATTGACAAAGACGCCGTGTCTGCATTCCTCAAGGCGCTGGACGAAGTGCAGAAAGAGGGAGGCAAACTACTGACGGGTGGTACCGTGCTGAAGGGCGAGGAATTTGCCACCGGTACTTACGTGACCCCAGCTATTGTAGAGGCCCAGAACCATTACCACATGGTGCAGGAAGAGACGTTTGCGCCCATTCTGTACCTGATCAAATACAGCGGGGAAGTAGAGGAGGCCATTGCCATCCAGAACGGGGTGCGCCAAGGCTTGTCTTCGTCCATCTTCTCCACCAACCTCCTGGAAACCGAGGCTTTCCTGAGCCACTGGGGCTCAGATTGCGGCATTGCCAATGTGAACATTGGGACCTCCGGGGCCGAGATTGGCGGGGCCTTTGGCGGGGAGAAAGACACCGGCGGCGGACGCGAATCGGGGTCAGATGCGTGGCGTTTCTATATGCGCCGGCAAACCAACACCATCAACTTCGGGCGGGAGTTGCCGCTGGCCCAGGGCATCCGGTTTGAGTTTTAGGGGGAGCCGGGCATGGTCTTCGGTATCCTGAAATCCGTAAACATATGGACAAGGTCTTTGTTGTTTAAAGGAGAGTAAGTTCTTTGAGTACCCATTATTTCAAAACACCCAACCCATGGATTCTTCCATTAAACAAGCGCAAAAGCAAGGCGAACGCTACGCCGTAAAAGCCACCCTGGTAACGGAGCTGGGCCTGGCCCTGCTTTTCTTTACCCTGTTGTTGCTGGTCACCCACTCGGTCCAGGCTTTCTGGGATATCATCACCTACCTGGGGGCCGTGAACGTGGCGGTATTTATGGCGGCCAGCCTGCTGTTTGCCTATCTGGTGGGTAGAAATGCTGGCGTGAAGATCTTGGTGAAGAAAAAGCGCTATGCCTGGGTGGGCTTGGTGTCAGGATTGAAGGTGGTGTTTTTCTCTACCCTGGTGTGCGTGGCGACGACGCTGCTGGTACAGGCGGCCATGGGTCCCTTGGAGCTGGGCTGGCTGGTGCATTTCATCATGAAACCCTTTGCCTGGCTTGCGCTTTTGTGTCTGGTACCGGTAGCCCTGGCCGGAATCTGGTACGGGTACACGCTGCGTAAGAGCACAGAACGCCCATAGATAACCTCTTTGTCTGAAAAGCAACTGAATACATAAACGAAGCCTCCCGGTCTGCATGGCCGGGAGGCTTTTTGCGTTTTGAGGGCGTTTTACCAAAAACAGGCCTGAAACGGGAAGGCGTGTCCTGCGTTAATTTCCGAAAGCCCGTTCTTCTTCTTACCTTATCTGCTGCACCAGCCTTTACGCCATGTCTGCCCACGCCCGCCTTGCCGCCTTCCGGAAGCTTATTACCAACCCCCTCAAGTTCCGGCTGTTTTTGTTCAAGAACCTGCCCATGGCTTACCTGGCGGGCATACGGGTGAAAAGCCTCACGGAGCAGGAGGCGCAGGTGGCCATCTCGTACGGCTACCTGACCAAGAACCCGTTTAGGTCCATCTACTTCGCCTGCCTGTCTATGGCCGCCGAGATGGCCTCTGGCGTATTGTCCATGATGTACCTGTACCAGGCCAACCCGTCTGTATCTATGCTGGTGGTAAGCCTGGAGGCAGATTTCAGCAAGAAGGCCGTGGGTACCGTCACGTTCACCTGCCAGAACGGCGATGCCATTGCCGCCGCCGTGCGGGAAACCCAGGCAACCGGGCAGCCCACCAGTGTGCAGGCCCTGAGCGTAGGCCACAATGCGCAGGGCGAGGAAGTGGCCCGCTTCCGGGTGACCTGGTCATACAAGGCCAGAACCTCTAAAGCCTAGCTCTTGCGGCTGGTCTTCTTCAGGAACTGCTTCACTTCCTTCTGGAACTGCGCGTTCTGCTCCAGGTAGATCACGTGCCCGCCCGGCATGGAGACTACCCTCTGGTTCGGGAATTTGAAGCTTTTGAAGTGGTTGGGCCCAATGGAGAAATCCTGCTGGCCGGCAATCACCAGCACCGGCATTTTCAGGTGCCGGGAGACCTCCGTGAAATCCTGGAAGTACTCCGGATAGGAAGACCAGGACTGCCCGAAGCTGTAATTTGGGGGCCGCTTGGCGTCTTCCTGGTTCATTTTATCTAAGCCCTCGGCCGTGGTGTACATGAGCTGGTGGTAGGCGTTCTTCTCGTTCAGGGCAGTGATAATGGCCATGAACCGGTCAAAAATGGGGCGGCTGGTATCCAGGAAAGGCGAGGGATCAGCGGGCTTTAGAATCTCCAGGCCTTTGTCTATCTGCACCTGCGCCGAGGCCTTCAGGTTCAATGTGGCGCTCAGCAACACCATGCGGGAAATAGTCTTGGGGAAATAATAGGCGTACTCCGTGGCCAGAATTCCGCCGAAGGAGTGGGCCAGTACGGTCCAGGAAGGGAACCCCAACTGTTGCCGCACCTCGTCAAAATCAAGGACGGTGCGTCTGAGGCTGTAATCGCCGGATGGGGATTTGCCTGATCGGCCCGAGCCCCGCTGGTCTACGTAAACCATCTGGAGAGAGTCTTCCAAAGTGTTGAGGCCCAGCACTTCAAAGGAATGGCTCCAGGCACCTGGTCCGCCATGGATGAAAAGGCAGGGTTTGCCCTTGCCAGCCACCTTCACATATAACTCGGTTCCATCACTCATGGTCAGGCGCAACTCGCGCGGGGCAGTTGGGGCAGAGGTTACCTGGGCCTGGGCAATACCCCCGCAAACAGCCAGCAGCAGGAGCAGAAAAAGGGAGCGGATCTTCATGGCTTCTAAATTTTGTTCGAAATTGGTAAAAATCTTGAAAAAACAAAGAAAATAACGGTTCAACGGAAATTTTAGAGAACTGGTGCAACCCTTGCCTTTTCGGCTTGTCTTTAGAGTAGAAATTAGGGAACAAGCGAGTGGGTCTGCAGACTCAAAAGGGGGTTGGTGTTGTTCCAGGGGTTGCTGTAAGTGAAGTGCATCATGATGAGGCTTAAAAAGTAACAATTTGGAGACGCTGGAATACACTGACGTAAACGCGCAGGTGGTAGCCCGATGTAAGGAGGGTGACCGAAAGGCGCAGTATGAGCTCTATAAGCTCTACAGTAAATCTATGTTCAACGTGAGCATGCGCATCACCAATGATTACACAGAGGCCGAGGACGTCTTGCAGGAAGCATTTCTGAGCGCGTTCCGGGAACTGAACTCCTTCAAAGGCGATGCCACCTTCGGCAGTTGGCTTAAGCGCATTGTCATTAACAAGGCCATCACCAAAGTGCGCAGCCGGCGCCTGCAGGTAGTGCCCATAGAGGAGCACCAGGATTTCGCGGAGGAGGCCCCTGACTATGACCAGGAGGAAATGGACTACAAGGTGGACTGCATCAAGAAAGCCATTCAAGCCTTGCCAGACGGTTACCGGGTGGTGCTCACGCTGTACCTGCTGGAAGGCTATGACCACGGCGAGATAGCCGAAGTGCTGGGCATTAGTGAGGCCACCTCCAAATCACAGTACAGCCGGGCCCGCAAGAAGTTGCTGACCCTCATGAAAGAAGAAACGTTTCTTGCCTGATTTCTAAAAAACGAACCTAAAACAGAAAGCCAAAAGCTTTAAAAGCCATGAGTGACAAACTAAAAGACTTTGTACAGGCCCATAGAGAGGAATTCGACTCCTTTACCCCCCGCCCAGACCTGTGGCAGGACATAGCCGCTGAGCTTCCGGCAGGGCAGACCGCCCCGCAAGAGGCGTCTGCGCCCGAAGCCAAGGTCTTCTCCCTGAACTGGAACACCGCCTGGCGCTATGCCGCCGCCGTGGCCCTGCTGGTGACAGTGGGGTTGGCGCTGCGCTACCTGAGCGTGAACAACGCACAGACATCGGCGCCCCTGGCTACCAATGGACAGCCCGTAACGCTGGAGAAGATAGCCCCTGAGCTGCGCCAGATGGAGACCCGGTACGTGCAGGTAATTGAGAAAAAGGAGTCTAAGCTCAAGGCCATGGGCGCCGAGGTGCAGTTTGCCGAACTGGACTCCGCTTACAATGAACTCAAGAAAGAGCTTTACACCACCCCCAACAAAGAAGTGCTGCTGCAGGCCATGGGCGATAACCTTAAAATGAGGATTGCGCTGCTCAACCAACAGCTGGAGGTAGTGGAAAATAAAAACAGTGATAAAAAATTGCGTGCGCTATGAAACTACCCATATCTAAATTGCTGGTTTTCCTGAGCTTCTTCGCGGCGGTTCCTGCCGTGCAGGGCCAAACGGCAAAACAGAAGGCAGCCTGTGAAGAGGCGGTAAAGGAACACCTAAGAATAAATTTAAGCGAGCTGGAAGCCGGTTCTCTAAAGCTTTCTGTGGAGGCGTTGGCCTCAGTAGAAGCGATAGCCCACCTAGCGGCGAATGACAAACTGGTTGCCTTGCAGCGCCTGGCCCCGCTGGCATCGTTGCCGCCGTTCCCAGAAATGCCTCTGCAGACCGGTCCCGCCAAATCCACTGAGGCAGACCCCAATGCCCAGCCGGCCTTCTCCATCACCAAAGTGAAGAAGATTGACCGCTCCTTTAAAGTAGACCGTTCTGATAAGCTGGCCATTGAAAACCAGTTCGGGCGGGTAGAGGTGCAAACCTGGGCCAGAAATGAGATGGCCGTAGAGGTGACCATTATCTCGCGCGCCGCCACCGACGAAAAAGCCCAGGAGATCCTGGACAAGATCAACGTAAGAATCAACGAAGACCGCGGCAATAACCTTATCTCGTTTACCACTGAACGTGAGCCCATGCAGATTCGCTCCAGTAGCGAGAAGGCCTTTGAGATCAATTACCTGGTAAAAATGCCCAAGGCCAATCCTTTAAAGGTGAGCAATAAATACGGCACGGTACAGGTACCCGATCTGGACGGCCCCACTGAACTGGAGGTGCAGTACGGCAAGCTCACGGCCGGCCGGCTGAACAACGCCAGAAACAAAGTGCAGGTGTCTTACAGCGGGGGCGAGTGCCAGGTGGACTACATGAAAGGCGGTGACCTGAACGTGAAGTATTCCCGCCTGCACCTTACCGCCGCAGATGACATCAAGACCAGCACCGGCTACAGCAACATCGCCATTGACAAAGTAGAGACGCTCACCATTGAAAGCCGCTATGACAGCAAGTTCCTGTTGGGCAGCGTGGGGCAGATCACTGGCAACGGTAGCTACTCGGGCATTAAGATTGGCAGCCTGAAAGAATCGGCTAGCCTGAACATGAAATACTGCTCTGGCTTTGAGATCGCCAACGTGGCGTCCAACTTCAAGAACGTGAACCTCACTGCCGGCTATACGGGCATGGCCCTGGGCTTCGCCGATAATTCGGCCTTCAACTTTGAGGTAGACACCCAGTTCGGGAGCCTTAAAATGGACCAGGATCTGGCTAACTTCAGCTTTAAAGAGGTGAGAAATACGTCTAGCAGCTACAAGGGCAAATACGGTAAGTCTTCGCCTAAAGGCACCGTGAACGTGACCAGCCGCTACGGCAGCGTGGCGTTCCAGTAAGAGAAAAGTATAGGTTTAATAATAGGGAAAGAGCGGGCTGTTAACGGCCCGCTTTTTTTATACCTCCGTTTTTAGGCTATTTTTGTGAAAACAGGCCTAAAACGTGCTGCCATGGAAAACACGCCCTCCAATTTTATTAACGCCTCCAAAGCGCCCGAACCGGTGGGCCTGTACCCGCACGCCCGTAAGGTAGGTGGCCTGTTGTTTCTTTCGGGCGTAGGCCCCCGGGAGAGAGGGGTAAAAGAAATACCCGGCGTGACCCTGGACGCCGCCGGCAACATTGAAAGCTATGACATAGAGGCGCAGTGCCACTCGGTGTTCAAAAACGTGCGGGCCATTCTGGAAGAGGCCGGCTCTGCCTGGGAAAACCTGGTGGACGTGACCGTGTTCCTCACCAACATGAAGGCAGATTTCCAGACCTACAACCGGCTGTACGCCGAGTACTTCAAAGACTGCCAGCCTTGCCGCACCACCGTAGAGGTGAATGCCCTGCCCACTCCCATTGCCATTGAACTCAAGTGCATTGCCACTATTTAAGCAAAAAGAAAGGCCGTTCGGCAATAACTTCCGTAGGTTTGCCTTTAGACAATAGAGCATTTCTGTTTTTGGGCCGTTTTCTGTAAAACAGGCCCAAAACAGAATCTAACACCTGCTGGCCGGAGGGCGTGCCGTATTGGCAACCATAACGCTTTCCTGCTTTTACTTATCCTATGCAACATACCCCAGAGCCGTTGTTTGCGGAGCGCCAGCAACGCTTTTTTGCCGCCGAAGAAAAGCAGGCCTTCAAATACCGTTGGGTGGGCTGGCTGCGACTGTCCTTTTTTGTGGGGGCCGCCCTGGGCGGGGCGGCGCTGATCTATTACGGACAGGCGGCGGCCGGCATTGCTGTGCTGCTTGGTGGGTATTTTATTTTTGCCGCCCTCATCCATTGGCACAACAAGATAGAGTACGCCCGCAAGCACCAGTTGTACCTGGGCCTGATCAATCGCACCGAGCAGGAACGCCTCAAAGGAGACCTGAAAGACCTGCCCAACGGCGCCCATTTTGAGGAACCCAACCATTTTTATGCGGCTGACTTAGACGTTTTCGGGCATAACTCCCTCTTTCAATTGTTGAACCGGGCCGTCACTCTTTTAGGCCAGCAGCGCCTGGCCGAGTGGCTGAAAACCCCGGCTCCGGCCCCGGAGATCATTGCCCGCCAGGAGGCCGTGGCCGAACTGGTGCTGGACATTGAGTGGCGCCAAAACCTGCAGGCCCGTGCTATGCACCACCATCGCAAGACGCAACAGTTGCCCCAACCGTTTCTGCTTTGGTTGCGCCAGCCAAATTTCTTTACAGGCAAAGGCTGGCTGGTAGTGGCCACGTTCCTGTTGCCCACGCTTACTTTGGCGGCCATTGTGTACTGGATGGAAGGCCATTCGCATTACCCTTTCCTGGCCCTGGTGGTGGTGCAGTTCCTGATTGCGGTCAAGTTCCAGCGGCAGCGCGATGAGTATTATGAAGAAAGCAGCGGCATGTACGAGACCCTGCGCAGTTATACAGACATGCTGGTGCACATTGAAGGCCGCACCTTTCAGAGTGCCCGGGCCCGGGAGTTGCAGCAGCAGCTGAGCATAGACGCCAAGCCGGCCTCTGAACACGTGCGGCAGCTGGCCTCCATTATTCAGTACTTGTCGGCCCGGCTCAACACCTACCTCAACTTTATCCTGAACCACGTGCTTATGTGGGACTTTATCTGGATGTGGCGCCTGGAACGCTGGAAACGCACCATGTCCGGCAGCATAGGCCAGGTGCTGAACGCCGCCGCCGAGTTTGAGGCGCTGGCCAGTCTGGCGGCGTTTCAGTTTGCCAACCCAGACTACGCTGTGCCGCACATCAGCCCAGAGCCTTTCCGGTTTGAGGCAGAGGAGTTGAGCCACCCGCTTATTTTCAGCGTGGCCCGCAAAGCCAACAGTATTTCCTTTAAGGGGGCCGGGCACACGGTTTTGATCACGGGGTCCAATATGTCGGGCAAGAGTACCTTTCTGCGGGCGGTAGGGGTGAACATGGTGCTGGCCTTTACCGGCGCGGCCGTCTGCGCCAGAAAGCTGGCCGTGTTCCCGGCGTTGGTCTACACCAGCATGCGCACCGAAGACAACCTGGCGGAGAACACTTCCTCTTTCTACGCCGAGCTCAAACGCCTGAAGATTCTCATTGACCTCACCGCCACCGGGCAACCCGTCTATTTCTTCCTGGACGAGATCCTGAAAGGCACCAATTCCCATGACCGCCATGAAGGGGCAATGGCCTTAATCAGGCAGCTGCACCAGCGCCAAACCTCAGGCTTTGTGTCTACCCATGATCTGGAGTTGGGCAATATGGAGCAGGAGTTGCCGGGCTGCGTGGAGAACTTTAGCTTTAACAGTTACTTTGAAGACGGGCACCTGCGGTTTGACTATACCCTTCGGCCGGGCATCTGCCAGAGCTTTAACGCCAGCCAGCTCATGCGCCAGATGGGCATTGAAATGTAGTTTAGCCCTGTTTTTGCAAAAACAGCCCCAAAACAGCGGCACTAATTAAAAACCAGAACGTACAGGTTTCTAACTTTGCCTTCTTCTTTCACCCAACTTTTTTTCTATAGCCCATGCGTGTTGTCGCTGATATCCCTCACCCTGAAATAAAGATCACCTTACTTTCCTGGAACGGTAAGTACTTGCTCAAACTGGAGCTGGGCCCCTTTGAGCAAACCTACAAAGTAAGCGAGATGGAAGTGACCGGCGGCGATGAGGAAGTGAAGAAATGGTTGGACGAGCCTTTCCTGCAGGGGAGCATTGAGCTGTTTCTGGCCATGCGCAAGAACCTACACGAAGCCCGCCTTCGCCACGAGTTGTAACGCCTTAGCGCTGTTGGTAAATATTTTCCTCTGAGGCTGTGGAAAATAGTGTGGAGAACTTGCAAAATCAAAAACGTTATCCTACTTTCATGCTAGACAGACAACAAGTGACTATTATTGTATGATTTTCACAGTGCCGTTATTGAGGTAGCGGTATTAGTCTCTTACAGCTATATGCAGATAGGATTAAGCAAACATATAAAGATTTCCTATCGGGCAGATATGCAAACGGTGATTATCCGTTGGCAACAGCCTGTCACCTTCACGGAGTTTAAGATAAACTGCCTGGCTATTCTCGCATTGGCCAAAGAAAACAGCGCCTCTTCCTGGCTGCTGGATTGCCGTTCAAAAGGCGAAATTACCGAACAGGAAAGTGACTGGCTAACCGAGGAATTCTACCCCAAAGCCATTGAGCAGGTAGCTTCCCAATTAGTGGTGGCCTGGCTATTGACGCCCCGCCAGATGCAGCGCCTGTCAGAAGGCGCCAACCTTTCTGCGGTGACCCTGGATAACCCCGTCATCCGGAGAAACGCCTTCATGACGGAGCAAGACGCCGTAAAATGGCTGGAAGAGTCTATGGCTACCTTGGAGAAAAATAGCACCCCCCGCTCTTAATCCTTTTCTTTCCTGTCTTTAAGCAGAGAACCCTTCTTTCAACTTCTTCCAGGCTTTTTGCCCTCTCTGGGCTGCTTCTATTCCCTAGCCCTTTCTTAGTAGATTTCTTTACTTACCTGACTGGTTTACCCTCTTTTCTTTTGGTAAAAGGCGTTTTGAGCCTGTTTTTAGGAAAACAGGCCCAAAACGTAATTAGCGCACGGCAGCTAAGCTTACTCAGCAAAAGAAGGGTAGAGCGTCATGCCGCCGTCTACGTAAAGCGTGGCGCCGGTCACGTAATCCGCCTCGTCTGAGGCCAGCCAGGATGCCACCCGCGCAATGTCGTCTGGTTCCCCAATGCGGCCATACGGTATCTGTGACAGCATCTTCTCTTTCCCTTCGGGGCTGCTCCAGTCTTCCTTGTTGATGTCGGTTTTTATGGCCCCCGGCGAGATGCTGTTGACCCGTATCTGGTGCGGCGCCAGTTCCTGGGCCAGGGTCTTCATCATCATGGCTACCCCGCCTTTGGAGGTGGCGTAGTTCACATGGCCGCCCCACGGAATGATATCATGCACCGAACTGATGAAGATGATCTTACCGGCCGCCCTGGAGACTTCTTTCTTTATGCCTTGGGCCATAAACTCGCGGGCGGCGGCGCGGGCACATAAGAAGGGACCGGTGAGGTTGGTATTGATTACTTTCTGCCATTGCTCCAGGGTCATGTCTACCAGGCTGGCGTCTTTCTGGATACCGGCGTTGTTTACCAGAATATCAATACTGCCGTAGGCATCTTTAGCATCTTTAAACATCTGCTCCACCTGGGCTTCGTTGCCAACATCTGCCTTAAGGGCCAGGGCCACGCCTCCTTCTTTTTCTATGGCCTCTACAGTGGCCTGGGCTCCGTCTTCATCAGAATTATAATTGATCACCACCTTGGCGCCATCCTGGGCCATTCTCAGGGCAATGCCCTGGCCAATGCCTGAACTGGCACCCGTGATAAGGACTACCTGGCCTTGCAGTCGTTTTTGCTGTTTCTCTCCCATGGTTCAACTATGTAATTGCGTCCGTTCTAATACCGGAAAATTTGATTTTGGTTATGCGGCACCGGAAGAAACCTTAAAGGAAGATTGCTTCTCTGGTGCCGTTTAGAAAAAAGCCCTTTCCATTCCCACGGCAACCACTATGTTTGTAGGAGAAAGCAACGCCAACCGCTAGAGGTGCGCGCTTTCTGATTTCTCTGTTGTTTCAACCTAACCTTATGCCCTCTTCCATGCGCAAAATACTCCCCATTCTGTTTCTGTTGATTTCCTGGCAAGCCTCGGCCCAACTGGGCACCCTGCGGGAAAGCCTGTCTGCCAAAAGTAAAATACTGGGCAAAGAGGTGGAGTACTCGGTTTACCTTCCGGCAGATTATGAGGGGTCTAACCGGCGTTACCCGGTTTTGTATTTGCTCCACGGGTATTCAGATGACGAGACCGGTTGGACACAGTTTGGGGAGGCCCACCTGATAGCGGGGCGCATGATGCAGACCGGGGAGATTCCGCCTATGATCATTGTCATGCCAGATGCCGGGGTGACCTGGTATATCAATACCCATGACAGGAAAGAGAGGTATGAAGATTTCTTTATCAAAGAGTTTATTCCGCATGTAGACGGCAAGTTCAGAACCCGTAATACCAAAGAGTTCAGGGCCATTGCCGGGCTCTCCATGGGCGGCTATGGCTCGCTTATCATGGCTTTGAAGCACCCTCAACTTTTTGCCGCCGCCTCGCCCCTTAGTGCCGCCGTCTGGACCGATGAGTCTTTCAAAAGCATGGAACAGAATTCCTTTAACCGTTTTTTCGGCAGCATTTTTGGGCCAGACCTGAAAGGGGAGGGCCGCCTGAATGCGCACTGGAACCAGAACTCGGTACTTAAGTTGGTAGAAACCACCCCGCTGGATTCCCTTAAAAAAGTGCGGTTCTACATTGACTGCGGTGATGATGATTTCCTGATCAAAGGAAACATGGCCCTGCACACCGCCATGCTGGATAAGAAGTTGCCGCATGAGTTCAGGGTACGGGACGGAGGCCATACCTGGGCCTACTGGCGGACTGCCTTACCGGAGGTGCTCCGGTTTGTGGGCGAAAGTTTCCATAGATAAACCTGTCAGAGGGAAGGGAAAAACCCTCTGCTAGGTTAGAAAAGCCAGAAGCGTTTCAGGGCTGTTTTCAGAAAAACAGCCTCGAAACGCTTTTTCGTTGCTCTTCCTCTCGCTTATGCCAGGAGTAAGAGGGGAATAAAATATCTTATATATCAAAAAGTGAGTATAACTCAGGGAACCAGGGACGCTTCTGTTTGGCAGTGGCGTGTACTATTTTCAATCTACTGACTATGATTCAAGTAAACGAACTGACCCTTAATATACCAGACACCAAAAAGCCCCGCGTCGTGATCATTGGCGGCGGATTTGGAGGAGTGAATCTGGCGAAGAAGCTAAAAGGAAAAGACTTTCAGGTGGTCATGTTTGACCGCCATAACTACCATGGTTTCTGGCCCTTGCTCTACCAGGTAGCCACCGCCGGTCTGGAGCCAGATGCCATTGCTGAACCGCTTCGCAAGCTCTTTGACAAAGAGTATGAAGACTTCCATTTCCGGCAGGTGCGCGTTACTAGCATTAACCCCGCCACCAAGACTGTTTCCACCATTGTAGGAGACATCTCATATGACTTTGTGGTCATTGCCACGGGTACTAAGCCCAACTACTTTGGCAATGAGCAAATAAAGAAATACGCCTTCCCGCTCAAGCAGATTCCAGAGGCGCTTAACCTGCGCAGCCAACTGCTGCAGTCTTTTGAGCAGGCCAACATGATCAATGACCCCGAACTGCGGCAAAGCCTCCTCAATTTCGTGATTGTGGGTGGTGGCCCAACCGGGGTAGAGTTGGCCGGCGCCCTGGCCGAAATGCGCCGGCACGTATTGCCCAATGACTACCCCGGTATGGATTTCAGCAAGATGAAGATCATTCTGGTGGAAGGCATGGACCGGGTGTTACCTCCCATGGACCCTAAATCCAGCCAAAAGACCCGTGAGTACCTGGAGGAGATAGGAGTGGAGCTCAAGTTGAACACATTGGTAGAGTCTTATGACGGGCAATTGGTGACGTTCAAGGGCGGTGAGCAGATCAGGTCCCACACGTTGATTTGGGCTGCCGGGGTATCTGGCGCCCAGATACCAGGACTTCCTCCCGAGGCCAGTGAACGGGGGCGTTACTTGGTCAATCTCTACAACCAGGTGGTAGGCTTCCCAGATATCTTCGCCATAGGCGATATTGCCCTTATGCGCTCTGAGAAATACCCGAACGGGCACCCGGGGGTGGCGCAACCCGCCATTCAGCAGGGGCGGCACCTGGCCAAGAACCTTTACCGGATCATCAGGAAAGAGCCACTGGAGCCGTTTGAGTATTTTGACAAAGGGTCCCTGGCTATTATTGGGCGCAACCGGGCTGTGGCAGATCTCCCCAAAAACCTGCATCTGAGCGGTTTCATTGCGTGGGTAGCCTGGCTGTTTGTGCACATCTACTACCTCATTGGCTTCCGGAACAAGCTGGTGGTTTTGAGCAACTGGATCTATAAATTCTTTACCTATGAAAACGGTACCCGCATCATTATCAGGCCCTTCATCAGGAAAGATGACCTGGCGGGCCAGGAGTTTATCAAGAAATATGATGTAGACTAAGTATAGGCACTGGCTCTTGGAAGGCTCCATCTCCAGAAAGTAGCTTGTGCGAGCGCGCGCGTTGAGTGATAAAATACGCAGCAGCCCCCGGCAGAGAATCCTCAGGTTCTTTACCGGGGGCTGCTGCGTTACAAGGGGTATCCAGAAATATTTACGGAGAGCATAGTTTACTGGTGCCCACAATGAAACTCCTAAACAATATTGTTCTATTTCGGTTCTTAAGAAAGTAAGCTTGTTGGGATAAGTATAGTGGTGTATTTACTTAAGTATAAGCATCTTGTTTAAGAACAATCAAATAAAAAATTGAACTTTATAAGCTCTAATGGGTTTAACTTATTACCTATTCCTGAAAAAAGAGGATTACTTACTTTTAAGTAATCTTGATGAAATTTGGGAAAAGATAAAAATTTAGTAAAATAGTTAAAAAAAATTTTTGTAAGTTCGTTACATAAATAGTCGGCTCCTCTAAGTTCTGAACTTGATTTAGAGGAAGGTAGGCTTATTTAAATTTTAACTATAACCTATAGGAGCCCCAATACGGTGGAAATTTCTTTAGGTGATTACTTAAACGCTTGTCTTTGAGGTTTTTAACTTAGGCGTTTATAAAAGGTAAGGTTTCCCCCGCCACACTATCTTTTAAAACAAGAACAGTTTAACTACTTCTTTACTGCCGCTTATCCTATTAGCTTATTTATAATATTTGATTGTAAACCAATAAATTTCAAAGCCATGAAAGAAAAAGCCACCTTTCTTAGTTACATCTCAGCCGAAAAAAGATTGAGAAAAGAGCAATTGAAAAAAAACCATGCAGCTAAGTCTGGCAACCAGACAAATTCTGAAAAACCTCACCCGTCAGAAAATTTAGCGGTTGCCCAGACTTCTTATAATTACTAAGCCTACCCAAGGAATGGAGCAGGGGGGAACTGTCATGGCAAAAGTTTCCTGCCTTTACGCTCATTTATAAAGCAAGCCGAGCAATTTGTGAATATCTCCTGTTCTGCCAAAGAACTGGCTTCCCCATTACACGGAGATATCTGATTCTGGAGATAATGTATAAAATAACTATAGGTTTACCCTATAATAAGAAACCCCGCGGCTAGGCCGCGGGGTTTCTTATTATAGGGTACTGTAAAGCGGGATTACTTATCCAATAGCAACACGCTTGAACTCAGTTACCGTCATGCCTTTGTTAGTGTTATCCAACAATTTAGCAATAGTCAAAGAAGGATCCTTCACGAACTCCTGGTTCAATAAAGTGCTTTCTTTGTAGAACTTGTTCAGTTTACCTTGGGCAATTTTCTCCAGCATCTCTTCTGGTTTGCCTTCGGCGCGAGCCTGCTCTTTTCCAATTTCAATCTCACGCTGGATAGTGTTTGCATCTACACCGTCTTTGTCAACGGCGATAGGGCGCATAGCGGCAATTTGCATGGCCACGTCTTTGCCCAGATCGTTTACGTCTTTTCCGCCGGTGTTGGTCAAGCCAACCAATACCCCTAATTTACCATTAGAGTGGTTGTAGGCTACTACTTTCTCAGCAGTTACGGTCTCATAGGAAACCACGTCAATTTTCTCGCCAATCTTACCCATCAGGTCTGTGATGTGGTCTTGCAGCGAGCGGCCATCTGCCTGAGGCGTAGCCAGTAAATCTTCTTTAGAGCCAGAGGTGTTGGCAACGGCAGCAGCCAGAACAGTTTGCGCCAGGTTTTTGAAGTCTTCTACTTTAGATACAGGCTCCGTTTCGCAGGCTAGTGCTACCACTTTTCCTACGGTACCGTCAGCGTTCACGTTGGTTAACACTGCTCCTTCAGAGGTAGCGTTGTCAGCGCGCTTGCTGGCAATTTTCTGACCTTGCTTGCGGAGAATATCTTTGGCGTTTTCAAAATCGCCGTTAGCCTCTGTAAGGGCTTTCTTGCAATCCATCATACCTGCGCCAGTTTCCTGACGAAGTCTGTTTACATCTTGTGCTGTAATAGCCATTGTTCTTTTATTAAGAAATACGGATAATAAGATTCAATAGGGGGTGGCGCTTCAGATAGAAGGCGCACCGGTTGTGTTAAAAAGAAACTGAACACTAGTGGCTACGCTTCCTAATGTTCAGTTTCCTTTACAGTGTGCTTATGAGAAGAGAAGCTTATTCAGCCTCAATTTTCTCCTGGATGCCTTCTTCTTCAGAACGTTTCTTCTCAGACTCGTCTTTGTCAACCTTACGCTCAGAAAGACCTTCTTCAATGGCCTTACCAATAAGGGAAGTGATCAAAGCGATAGACTTAGATGCATCATCGTTTGCCGGGATTGGGAAGTCTACCAGCTCTGGGTTAGAATTAGTATCTACAATCGCGAATACGGGCAAGTTCAGTTTTTGGGCTTCTTTGATAGCGATAGACTCACGCTTTACGTCTACAATGAACAAAGCAGCTGGGAGACGTGACAAGTCAGCGATACCACCTAACACACGGTCAAGTTTCTCACGCTCACGAGACAGCATCAAACGCTCACGCTTTGCCATGGCGGCGTACGCAGTGTTTTCTTTTACCATTTTGTCAATAGTTGACATTTTCTTCAAAGACTTACGAACAGTCTGGAAGTTAGTCAACATACCACCCAACCAACGGTCTGTCACATACGGCATCTTCAGGCGCTTGGCCTCTTCTGCTACTATGTCCTGCGCTTGTTTTTTAGTGGCGACAAACAAAATCTTGCGGCCAGACTTAGCAATCTGCTTAATAGCGGAGATAGCCTCATCCAGGGAAACCAGAGTTTTGTTCAGGTCAATGATGTGGATGCCGTTTTTCTCCATGAAAATGTATGGAGCCATTTTAGGATCCCATTTTCTGGTAAGGTGACCAAAGTGTACACCGGCTTCCAGTAATTCTTTATATGTGGTATTAGCCATGATATTTTTACAGCTGATAAAATATTAACGTTTAGAGAACTGGAAGGAACGACGGGCTTTGCGCTTACCGAATTTCTTACGCTCCACCATGCGGGGGTCACGCGTTAAGAAACCTTCTTTTTTCAGGGCTGGACGGGTCTCAGCGTTTTCTTCCACCAAAGCCTTGGTGATTGCCAAACGAAGGGCTTCTGCCTGACCGGCAACACCACCGCCTTTGATATTCGCCTTGATGTCGTATTTGCCAACCGCGTCAATCAGCGATAAAGGCTGCTGCACGATGGTTTGCAATACTTCACTAGGGAAATATTCCTTGATATCTCTATCGTTAATAGTGATATTCCCTTGCCCTGACGTCATGTAAATGCGCGCCACCGAGGTTTTTCTTCTACCAGATGTATTGAGAATTTCCATTAAATATGTCTAGATTATTATTTTGTAAGTTTTACTTGAACTGGCTGTTGTGCCTCGTGCGGATGCTCCGTACCTGGGTACACAAAAAGGTTGCGGAATTGCTCACGGCCCAGACGGGTTCTTGGCAACATACCTCTTACCGCACGCTCTACTAATAAAGTAGAAGATTTGGCTTTCAACTCTCGGGGAGTGAACGTGCGCTGACCACCTGGGTACCCAGTGTGCGTCACGAAGGTTTTCTTGTCCCACTTCTTACCGGTCATACGAACTTTGTCCGAATTGATCACGATCACGCTATCGCCGCAGTCAGCGTTAGGCGTGAAAGAAGGTTTGGTTTTACCACGAAGAATCATGGCAATCTGAGAGGCCACACGGCCAAGGGTTGAGTCTCCGGCGTCTATCACTACCCAGCCTCTATTTGCGGCCGCCTTATTAACTGATAGCGTCTTATAACTTAAATGGTCCATTGTAAATGGTTAACGGGTGAAAAAATAAAGTATCTCTACTTTGAAAAATGGTCACAAAGATAGGAGTAATTTTTTGCAGGTGCAACCCTGTGTTTATATTATTCCCTTGAAAATCATGTGATTTCAAGGATGACCTTGGATTTATAGGAAAGCGGTAAGGCAGGAGTAAGAGTTTGTTACCGTGTTTCGCCTTAGTTTTTATTAATGGTGCATGCAATTGGCTTTTGCTAGCGTAGTGTCCTTTATAGCCTGAGTCCTTATGCTTTGGAGTTGCATGGTTTCCCTACGAGCGCTGACGGCCGCGGGGCCCCGTCTTTCCCTCTCGCACTGCCCTTGCGGCCTATTTTTGCTTATCGCTCTCAGCTAAGGTATGTCTGTGGCCACAAGCGAGGCGCTCAGAGTAAAGACTGGAATCGGGGGAATGGACGCTATGAGTCATTAGCTCTTCCGGATTTGCAATCCGGAAGTTCCGAAAGGGGGATTTGCAATCCCCGGCGGAGGCGGCGTTCCCGATCTTAGTCCCAGGCGGATTGCAAATCCGCTTTACACTTATTCGGGATTGCAAATCCCGAACAGCACACTTGGCTTTGTTTTAAAGCCGTTTTCTGCAAAACAGCCCCAACACGCAGAGCCGCCTACTAATCACGGACTCCCCCCTTGAGGATTGCCCAAACGGGAGTTTGAGGCAGCGAGCGAAGCTCTGTAGAGGGGTGTTTACACAGGAGGACACATGTGCAGGAGAAATACTTAAGACTCATAAGGCACGGAAGTAACTTCCGCAGCATAGAAGGAAATACTTATACCCTCTTCCTCGTCTCCCTTTGAAGGGGGTTGGGGGATGACGCACTGCTGCAGTAAAATAAGAATAGTCAGCTTCTAAAGAATCAACGTAGCCAATACGCAGCCCTCCATCCAGCTATCCGTTCTTCCGAAGCAACTTCACCAGCACCTCAAAATCCTTGGGGTACTCCGCAGTAACCACAACGGGATCGCCATTCAATAGCGTAAAGCCCAACTGGTAAGAATGCAGGGCAAAGCGTTTGATCACAGGTTGTTCCTCGGTGTCTTTGGCCAGGTTAAACTTGCGCTTGAGGCTGGAGAGGTACAGGGGCTCGCCGCCGTACATCACGTCCTGCACAATGGGCGCCTTCAGGTACATTAGGTGCAGCCTGATTTGGTGCATACGGCCCGTAATGGGGCGGCACTCGAGCAGGGTGTGGCGGCCGTATTTCTCCAGGGTGGTGAAATAGGTCTGGGCGGGTTTTCCTTTGTAGGCCAGCTTGGCAATGCCTTTCAGGCCGGGCTGAATAGCGCGATCTACCAGCAAATCTTTAAAATCATGGCTTCCCCAGGCCACGGCGTGGTACACTTTGTTTACCTGCCGGTTTTCAAACTGCATGGAAAGGTGACGGTAGGCCTCTGGGTTCTTGGCAATGGCCAGGCAACCCGAGGTCTCTTTGTCCAGGCGGTGGCAGGCCTGGGCGTCCTCATGGTACTGGCGGGCCAGGGTCAATAAGTTGGTGGCATTGAATGAACGGTCTTCCAGGGTAGACAGGAAAGGCGGCTTGTTGACCACGATGAAGTCTTCGTTCTCAAAAATTATTAGGTCGCGGAAAGCGGGTAATTTCATAAATACGGTTAATTGAGGCTGGGCCTGCGCAGGCGTTTCTGGTCTGTTTTTACGCAAACAGGCCAAAAACGGGCAGCCGCCCTAAATCTGCCGCAATTTACCTAAATTATTTGGGCTATCCGTTTTGGGGTGTTTTACCGAAAATAGGCTGGAAACAGGTTAGGCTTTTGCCTTAGGCAGTTTAAACCGAAGCGTGGTGCCCTGGCCTACCTCGCTTTTCACCGCTATCATGGACTTGTGCGCCTCCACTATATGTTTGGAAATGGCCAATCCTAACCCGGAACCTCCACCAGAGGTATCGCGGGAGCGGCTTTTGTCTATGCGGTAGAAGCGCTCAAAGATGCGGGAGAGGTGCTCTTTGGGAATTCCGGGGCCGTCATCTCGCACGGTCACCGCCGTTTTCTTTCTTGTATCCTGGAAGGAGAGCCAGATATTGCCGTTGTCCCGCCCGTATTTTATGGCATTGTCCATGAGGTTGAGCAGCACCTGCTTAATGCGGCCGCGGTCGGCTAAGACCAGGTGGGTTTCCTGGGGTGGGTTGAGCAGATGAAGCGTTATGTTTCTGGAAAGCGCCTTCTGCTCCAACTGCTCAAACACTTCCTGGGCTAGTTCATTCAAGTCAAACGTAGAGGTTTTCATCTGGATCACGCCATTCTCCAGCTGCGTGATAGTGATCAGGTCCTGAACCAGGGTGTCCAGACTGTCCAGGCTTTTGGCGGCTTTCTGCAGGAATTTGTCACGGACGCGCTCATCATCCATGGCTCCGTCCAGCAGGGTATGGATAAAGCCCTGGGCCGCGAAGATAGGGGTCTTGAGTTCATGGGAGACATCGGCCAGGAATTCGCGGCGCATGGCCTGTAGGCGCTTGAGTTCCTCAATCTCCTTCTGGTTCCGCTCGGCCATGAGGTAGATCTCATCTTTAATACGCTTGAGTGGGTCTGACCTGAACAGGAATTTGTTGCTCATGCGCTTGAAGTCCTGCCTTTTGAATTGCTCCATGCCGGCGTAGATGTTGTTGATCTCCTTGAAGATCAGGGCCTCATAGGAGAAGTAGACCAGCAGAAAGCAGGCCGAGAAGGTGAGGGCAAGTGCCAGCACCTGTTGTTTGAACCCCAGCTGTGGCGAGAAATACAGGTAGGCAGCAATGATCGCGGCCACCAGCACCGAGATAAGAATGGCAATGCCCTGTGAACTGAGCCTGACTTTGTAGCCCGAAGGCTTAGTCGGTGTTGAATTTGTAGCCAACGCCTTTAATGGTCTTTATATGGTCTTCCCCTATTTTCTCCCGCACTTTTCTAATGTGCACATCTACGGTGCGCGGAATCACGAACACATCATTGCCCCACACGTTGTTTAATAGCTCGTCACGGCTGAACACCTTGTTAGGGGTGGCCGCCAGAAACGCCAGCAGCTCAAACTCCTTTTTGGGCAGGGTGATTTTCTGGTCGCCTTTTATCACGTTAAAGCTGGTGCGGTCAATCTTCAGGTCGCCAATCTCAATCACGGCCACCTGCTCTGGGCTCTGGCTGGTGTCCCGGCGCTTGAAGGCGGCCAATCGGCTAATGAGTGCCCGTGGTTTTATGGGCTTTACTATAAAATCATCGGCGCCTGCCTCAAAGGCGGCTACCTCAGAGAATTCCTCGCTACGGGCGGTAAGGAACAGAATGTGCGTGTCTTTGAACTTGGGGTTCTCCCGCAGCAGGCGGCAGGCGGTAATGCCATCCATGACGGGCATCATCACATCCAGCAAAATAATGTCTGGGTTGAATTTCCGGGCGATTTCCAAGGCTTTTTGCCCATTTTCGCCATACGCTACCTCATAGCCCTCTTTTTCCAGGTTGTACTGCAATAACTCCACAATGTCTGGATCATCATCTACAACCAGAATCTTGTATTTAGCTGGGGTTTGCATCATGCTGCCATTAGGTGAAAAGAGAAACACGAGAGATTATGCCTTTGAAATCTGAGACTTAATGCGCTTGGGCGAGAAAATGCCAAGCGAACCCTCTGAATTTCAAGTCAAAGATAGGTATTGCATGTTACCTGAATGTTAAGCCTGCAGAATTTCTTCATTGGCCCACTAGCAGATGCCCACGGGGGTGGCTAAAACCAGTAATTTCTGTTTTAGGCCTATTTTAGCCAAAAAAGGCCTAAAACAGATGAGCCACCAGGGAAACCTGGTGGCTCATCTGTTTTTTATTTTTATGCAATGCCTTTCACCTGACTACCGCACCACGTTCAGTTTGCCTTGCAGGCCAGAATACTTGTAAAGGTCTACCTTCACAGATCCCACAAACATCTTCGCCTCAAACATCACCGGCACCTTGTTCACGTCATCAGAAAGATACACCGTGATGGCGTCTTCGCCGTCAAACAGCTTATTGGAGGGCATGCGCGGTACCAGGCGGTGGGCTTTGATCTTACCGGCCTTAGTGTCTACGGTCACCACACCACGGTACGTGATGTTCATGTCAAAGATTTCGTCACCCAGGAAGCCCTGCAGCCTGATGGTCTGGCCCGTCCGGAAGTCATCCAGGTTGAGGGCCCGCAGGTAGTAGAAGCCACTCACCATGTCCTGCACATTGTCCGGCACTTTATGGGTCACGTTCTTATGGTTCTTGCGGCTGTCATTGACTACCACTTTGTTGCCAATATGGTCAAAGTCGGTGGTTTCCTTGCGGCGGTAGTTGCCTTCCTCAATGTTGCGGTGGAACCGGAGCGGGAGCAGGGAGGCCGTGTCTATGTAAGAAGTCCAGGTGTCACGCACGCGGTGGAAGAAATCAAATGAGCCCGTGGTCTTGCCAGACACCGAGGTCTGGAAAGTAGGGCGGTTGTTGATGCGGTGCAGGCCAGGGGCTACCTGAATGGTGGCCTCTCCGGCGTTAATGACCCCGTAATGCACTTTGTACTGCAGCACCTCTCCGGTGCCAAAGCTCTCGTTTTTAACGGTACGCATGGTATCCTTGATCGCGAAGGCGCTCAGGACCATTCCTAACAGAGGTATAAGTAGAAGTAGTTGATATTTTACACGCATAAGCTAGTCTTTCCAATATTCCTGAGGCTATTCAAATGTCGTACCAAACCTAACGGAGAAAGGAACGTGTACAAATTAATGCTTTTTCAGGAGGAACTCAACTTAAACAGAAACGGCACCTTAAAAGGTGCCGTTTTGTAGAAATTATATGTAGTTATTCTCCGGTGTCTTCCAGAACGGCCGCCACTTTTGCTGGCTCGCCTTTCACAATAGCCCGGATCTTGTCTTCAATCTCCTGCATGAGTTCTTCATTGTCTAACAGGAACTGTTTCACGGCATCACGGCCCTGACCTAAGCGATCACCGCTGTAAGAGAACCATGAACCAGACTTCTGTACCACACCCAGCTCAACCCCAAGATCCAGGATCTCGCCTACTTTGGAGATACCTTCGCCGTACATGATGTCAAACTCCACTACTTTGAACGGAGGCGCCACCTTGTTTTTTACCACTTTCACTTTGGTGCGGTTACCGGTAATGTTGTCCGGGCCTTCTTTGATCTGCCCAATACGGCGGATGTCCAGACGAACCGAAGCGTAGAATTTAAGGGCGTTACCACCGGTGGTGGTCTCTGGGTTACCAAACATCACCCCAATCTTCTCACGCAACTGGTTAATGAAGATACACAAGCAACCTGTTTTGTTGATGGTACCGGTCAGTTTACGTAAGGCCTGAGACATCAAACGCGCCTGAAGACCCATTTTGCTGTCACCCATGTCGCCTTCCAGTTCGCCTTTAGGCACCAGAGCGGCCACGGAGTCAATCACGATAATGTCAATGGCACCGGAGCTGATCAAATGGTCGGCAATCTCCAGGGCCTGCTCACCGTTGTCTGGCTGCGCAATCAGGAGGTTTTCTGTGTCAATGCCTAGTTTCTCTGCGTATGCTTTGTCAAAAGCGTGCTCAGCGTCAATAAACGCGGCAATACCACCTTTTTTCTGAGCCTCGGCTATGCAGTGCATGGTAAGGGTAGTTTTACCGGACGATTCTGGTCCGTAAATCTCTACCACCCGTCCGCGGGGAAGACCACCAATACCAAGGGCTATATCTAGGCCCAAAGAACCAGTGGAAATGGCTGGGACGTCCACTACCTGCGTATCATTCAGCTTCATGACAGTACCTTTACCATAGGTTTTGTCCAGCTTGTCGATGGTAAGTTGGAGCGCTTTTAATTTCTCGCTTTGTACACTCATGTTTGTGTTTTCTTTGCTTTTAATTTGTTGAATTTACAACTTCCTGAGCCAATCTGCAAACGCTTGCCGCGGCGTTTCAGCTGCTTTCCAGACTCATTCCGGAGGCGTATAAAGGAAACACCCAAAGTACCGGATTTGTGCCAAGAATTACTATTTTTTTTAGTTATTTTTTATTACTGAATGCTATTGAAAATAGCAACAGGTAATAGAAAGAGAAGCAGGCAGTTGCAGGATAAATCTCTGGTGGCCGGTCTTTTTCTCTATTCTCTTGCAACAACATTTCCCGCGTTTTAGTTACAGGCAGGGCAGGTATTTCCCAAGATTTTAGGGCCGTTCCTTTTAAACCCGTTTTTGCCTACCTTTCGGGTTAGGGCAATAGCGGTTGGCAGGGGCAAGCACCCTTTTTATTCTTTTCATAGCGGCAACGCAAACCTTATTATATGCCTAAGAAGTGGCTTTTACTGGCGACCGGCGCCTTTTTTCTGAGTTTATCGGGCTATGCCCAGTTAAACAATGCGGCCTTTGAAACCCGGCAACCGGTAAAGCCAGACCAGACCGGCGAGCTGCAGCTGGGCCTGAACGTACTGGGCTACCAGAAAAACAACGAGTACTTCAATGACATCGCCGAGGGCTACACGCTGTTTGGCTACCACCTCAACCCCCGGCTTATTTACCATGCCTCGCCCACGGTGCGGCTAGACGTGGGCGTGCAGGTGCAGAAAGACTTCGGGACTAAGAAATATTCCCTGGTACAGCCCACCTTCACGCTGCGGTACGAGGAAAACGGCATGGCCCTGCTGTTGGGTACCCTGGAAGGCCACCTGAACCACGGCTACATTGAGCCTCTCTATGACTTTGAGCGCGTCATGACCAACCGCCTGGAAAACGGCCTGCAGTTTCTGCTGGACAAGCCCGGCACCAAGGTAGACGTCTGGATTGACTGGCAGCGCTACCTGCGGCGCCTGGACCCGTTCCAGGAAGAGGTGGCCGGCGGGGTCTCCTCAGAGATTACGCTCTACCGCACGCCAGTTTCCCTGGGTTTTGAGGAAAACACCCCAGAAACGGAAACTTACATCGGCCTGCCGCTGCAGTTCACGGCCCAGCACCGCGGCGGCCAGATAGATGATACAGACCTGCCCCTGGTTACGCTTGCCAATGTGGCGGCGGGGCTGGTGTTCAAGAAAAGCTATGACAGAAAGGTGTTGAAGGCGCTGCATTTTCAGCCGTACGTGGTGGGTTGGAAGGATTTCTCCAATGAAAAGAACCTGGCCTTTACGCAAGGCGGGGGGCTGTACCTGAACGCGGGGGTAGACACCAAATACCAGAACGTGATGCTGAGCTACTGGCGCGGCAACGGGTATTACTCAGAGCTGGGCGGCAAGCTGTTCCCGTCGGTCTCCTCTAACTTTAAGACGCCAGATTATACCCAGAAAAACCGGCAGCTGCTCATTCTGCGCTTCATGCATGACATCAAGCTAATGGACGGACTGGACCTGACCTTGCGGGTAGAGCCGTACTATGACCTGGATTTTCCTAAGCTGGAATTCTCCAATAGCCTGTACCTCAATTTCAACTCTGATTTCTTTCTGGCCAAGCCCAAACGGAGGTAATGCCGTTTTGGGCCTGTTTTCCGGAAAACGGGCCTGAAACGCCTACCGAAGCTGGGCCGCCTGGTGGTCATGGCGCAGCAGCCGGTACACATTTATGGGGCGTGACGGAACGCCTGTCTCCTCCTGTACCAGGGGCGTATAGGTTCTGGTATAGGTGAATCCGCACCGTTCGGCCACCCGTTTGCTTCGGTCATTGCCTTCGGCGCAGCGCACGTTCACGCAATCCATGCGCAGCACCTGAAACGCGTACCGCAGCATGGCCTTGAGGGCCTCGGTGGCATAACCCTGCCCCTCTGCTTCTTCACTTAGGTAGTAGCCCACCTCGGCAAAAAGCTTTCCCCGCGCCAGGCGCCTGAGGGTAATATCGCCTATGTAGTCTTGTTCTTCCTGGCGCCAGATGCCAAAGCTATAGAGGTCACCGGCCCGCAGCTGAAGGGCCAGAAGCCTGAGGCGCCGTTCGGCGTCAGCCAGGGTCTGCACGGCCTTGGTGCGGTCCGGGAAATCTGACTGCAGGCGGGAGCGGTTCTGGTCCAGCAGTTGCCAGAACTCCTGGGCCATGCCGGGGCCATAGGGCTTAAGGAGAAGCCGGTCTGTGAGAAGCTCAGTCTGGGTAGCCGGCGAAGAAGAAAGTTGCCGCATAAGATTGCCTTGGGTCTGGCTTATGTGTACGGGCATCGCGGGCCGCAGATGTGGCAATGGTAGGTTTTTGTGTCGGGTTTCGGGCAAAATTACTTGTCCGTATTACTACGGCCTATGCCTGGGTGTTTTTCACAGCCGTCAGATAAACTCTGGCTTTGGGTTTGCCGTTAAGCACTTAGTTTAAAATCACATGCAAGACAGGACCATAGAAGAATCATTGCAGGAATACGGCCGGGGCATTATTGGGGGCTTGCTATTCAGTTTGCCCATGCTCTATACCATGGAGGTGTGGTGGACCAGCTTCCATATAGTGCCGTGGCAACTGGTTCTCTATATTGTGGTCACGTTTGTGCTGCTTTTAGCTTACAACACCTACGCCGGCCTCCGGCCCTCCGCCTCCTGGAAAGAGGTGGCCATTGACTCTGTGGAGGAAATGGGGCTGGGGCTGCTTCTGTCTTTTTTAATTCTTTGGCTTTTGGGGCGCATTGACCTGGGGGAGATGCCCCTGGAGCGCGTGGTGTACAAGGTAGTGGTGGAGGCCATGACGGTCGCCATTGGCGTTTCGGTGGGTACCGCCCAGCTAGGCGCCTCCGGCGATGAGGAGGAGGAACAGAAAGAGGAGGGAAATGAACCGTTGGGCCTTCAGCAGGCCTCCACCCTGGAAGCCGTGTTACTGGCCACCTGCGCCGGCATGCTGTTTGGGGCCAACATCGCGCCCACCGATGAAGTGGTGATGATTGCTGCCTCCGTGACCCCGTTTCAGTTGCTGCTCTTGTGTTTGGCCTCGTTGGCGCTGAGTACCCTGGTGTTGTTTTACATTGGGTTTAAGGGTGCGTATGAAACCCCGGCCAACGAGAAGCCCAAGCTCCTGGAGCTGCTCTGGAGCGTGAGTATTACCTATGCCACCGCCTTCTGCGTTTCTGCGGGCGCGCTGTGGTTTTTTGGCCGGTTCAACGGGGCCGGCCTTGAGTTTTGCATTGCGATGACGGTAGTACTGGCGATGGTTTCCTCCTTGGGGGCATCGGCGGGCCGGTTCTTGTTTGACCAGGAATATAAAGAACACCATGAAAAAAAATCTGCTTGAGTGGTCTGTCTTCGGGGTGAGTTTGCTCCTGATTCTGGCGCTAGTGGGCTACCTGGCCATCAAGTCCTTCTCCTACCAAGACAACCCACCCGACCTGAAGGTGATGATCATTCCGGAGCCGGGTAGGCAAGACCAGAACATCTACCGCCTGGAGCTCATGAACCATGGCGAGCAGGCCGCGGAAAATATTCAGGTGGAAGTGGCCCTGGTGTTGCAAGGACAGGAGCTGGAAACCGCCCAGGCCATGTTCCCGCTGGCACCCCATAAAAGCACCATGAAAGCCTGGGTCACGTTCAGGAGCCCCAGAGCCGCAAACCAGGAGGTAAAGGTGCATGTGCTGGGCTATAACCAACCGTAGGTAAGCGAAGGAATCCTTTAAAAGAGCATCGCCTGCCCCATAACATAATTGTTATAGGGCAGGCGATTTTTTATTGACCACAAGGCGTTTGGTGGAAGGACCCTGGGTATTGACTTAAGCGGAAGCTTATTGGTTCAGGAACGGGTATTTGTGCTGCAGGGGGCTATGCAGCTGCTGCTGGCGGGCAATCACCTCCATGGAGTGGGCAATCTCATTGAAATACTCCAGACGCCGGATCAGCTGCTCTTTCAAGAGTACGGTGCCTTCTGGGGTACGCAGGTACGCCCGCTTGTTTTCCAGGATCTTGTGCATCACGTCCTGCACCAGCTTTCCTTCCCGCATGTACAAATCATGGAACTCCACCAAGGCGTCAAAGCCGGGTTTGGTGACCTGGCACGGGAAGCCGGCATGCGATAACACATCACACAGCAGGTTTACCTCCAGCGGCATGGTAATGTCATAGGGCGTGGTACGGACATCAAGGCCTCTCTTAATGTAGGAGAAGATGGTTTCCAGGTTTTGTTCAAAGCGTTCGTAAAGGGCTGCGGCTTCCATGCAAGTTTGGTTTTAAAGGAATCAGGGGCAAAAGTACACAATGCGTTACTCTTTTTCACCACCTGCTGTTTCTTGTACCCAGAAAGGGTTTCTGTTTTAAGCCTGTTTTCCGGAAAACAGGCTTAAAACAGGTGTAAAATTTCCTGGCTCAGGGCCTGGGCCTGTTCCCGGAGCTCGGGTACGGCGTTAGATTCCCAAAGCTCGCCGCGCAGGGCCGCGCCCAGTGTGAAAAGCCCCTGGCACGGTTCCCCGTTGGCTTGCAATACCCGGTAATGCGCATCGGCTTTCAGGCCCATGCCCATGGGGTGCGGGAAGAGAAGGTCCTGCGCCAGCATTGATTTCACCAGCGGGTCCTTTAGTTTAGCGTACTCCAGTTGCGGGCCGGTGCAGTTAATGACGCGGTCGGCCAACAGTGTCTGGGTAGTGCCTAGTGTTTTTACCTGCACTTCAATCTGTCCGTTTTGTGGGTGAATTTTTTGAATGCGGCCGGGCATAATCTCCAGGAAACCGTCTTTGATGGCCTGCTTTATCTTAGCGTGCACTTGCGGCGGTAATCTATGCCGCGCCACCGTCCAGAGAGAGCCCAGCTTCTGGCTGAAGCGCTTCTTGTCTGCGTCTGAAAAGCGTTGCCAGAGCGCCTGGGTCTGGGCCCGAACCCCATTGATTAAAGGCTCCCAGTGGTCCTGGCCCTTTTCCTGAAGCGCTTTCTTGAACAGGTCCACCACCTCACGCAGAGAAGAAGCCCCGGCAATTTGCGTACTGAAGGCGGTGTCAAGGGTAGACGTGCGGTAGGGATAGGGTAGGTAGCCGTTGGTGGAGACGGCGGTAATGGTGCCGTTGAAGCCTTGTTTGAGCAGGGCCAGAATGATGTCAATGCTGGTCAGTCCCGTGCCTATCAACAGCAAGCGGCCCTGATCCGGGAGGTTTTGCCAGGCCTCAGGTTTCCAAGGGTTGTGGTAGTACAGGGGCGGGGCCAGTTGCGGGCTGGTTCCGCGCAGCGGCGAAGGTTGGAAATTGCCCAGGGCCAGCACCACCTTGTGCGCGGGTATTTGTTGACCATCCTTTAGTTGCAGCTGGTAGGGGAATTCTGCCTGTGCTGTATGCTGGAGGTGCACCACCCGCTGGGAAAGAACCTGGGCCGTGTTGTGGCCGGCCGGCTGGGCCAGGGCCTGGGTTAGCTGTTCCTCCAGGTACTGGCCGTACACTTTTCTGGGCATGAAGATCTTCTCCAATTCTTCAGGGGGCGTGTAGGCGTACAGCGGTTGCTGCCGCAGCCAATCCACGAAATGATGGGGCTGGTCTGGGTAGGCGCTCATGCGGCCGGCGTACACGTTCAGCAAAAAGAGGTCTGAGCCAGCGGAATATGCCACGCCTTTGCCCACCGGGTAGCCCTCATTCAGGAGCAGCACGTGCACGGGTGTCTGCTGCTGCCGGAGCAAATGCACGGCCACCATGGTCCCACTGAACCCTCCTCCCACAATAGCAATTACTTGGCGCATGGCATCTGTTCTTTTGAAAACCAACGGGAACGGAGGTGCTCCCTGGCAATATGTACCACGTGAACTGATTTTACCGGAAAAAGTTATGGGTGTTTTGCACCAGCGAAGAGTAGATCTTTCGTTTTAAGCCTGTTTTAGCCAAAACGGGCTCAAAACAGCCTAAAGAAGGCCTTTGATAATTTGCTCCACGGAAATGCCTTCGGCTTCGGCTTTGAAGTTGCGCACCAGGCGGTGGCGTAGGATAGGCGTGGCCACGGCCTGCACGTCTTCAATGTCTGGGGAGTACTTTCCTCTGATGAGGGCATTGCACTTGGCGCCCATGATCAGGTGTTGTGAGGCCCGGGGGCCGGCGCCCCACTCCAGGTACTGGGTAGCCTGCGGACCTGCCATTTCTGTGTTGGGCCTGGTTTTATGCACCAGTTGCACGGCATACTCCACCACGTTATCCGTAACGGGCACGCGGCGGACCAGCTGCTGGAAGGCAGAGATCTCGTCGGCGTGCAGGATCACAGTGGGTTTGTGCTGGCGGTCGCCGGTGGTGTTTTTGACAATCTGCAGCTCGGCCTGGTAGCTGGGGTAGGAGAGAGCCACGTGAAACATAAAGCGGTCCAGCTGGGCCTCAGGTAAGGGGTAGGTTCCTTCTTGCTCAATGGGGTTCTGGGTGGCCAGCACAAAGAACGGCCTAGGGAGCTTGTAATGGTGGCCGGCCACGGTCACGGAGTATTCCTGCATGGCCTCCAGCAACGCCGCCTGGGTTTTAGGGGGCGTCCGGTTGATCTCATCTGCCAGTACTATGTTGGCAAAAACGGGCCCCTTCACAAACTGGAACTGGCGGTTCTGGTCCAGGGTCTCTGAGCCCAGAATGTCTGAAGGCATTAAGTCTGGGGTGAACTGTACCCGGTTAAAGGTAAGGTCCAGGGAGTTGGCAATGGTCTGGATAAGAAGGGTCTTGGCCAGACCCGGAACGCCTACCAACAGACAGTGACCCTGACAGAAAACGGCCGTGAGCACCAGCTTCACTACTTCCTCCTGGCCAATAATGGTTTGAGAAATCTCAGCGGTCAATCGCTTATAGGCATGATGCAGGGCATCTGCGGCTTCTCTGTCAGAGGCAAAAGGAGGCATAGAGAACGGGTTAGTCGTCTAAATTGCAGGATTTGAATTCGGGGGCCAGGTCCACAAAAACAGTGTCTTTGTTTTTCTCAAACCAATCTGAGATGGCTCGGTTCCGTTTCTCACTCAACGCCGCGGCCGCGATCTTCTGGTAATCATCTTTCATGTTGGCCTGGTGCGGAGGAGTCTTTGATTTAAGGTACAAGATACGCATGGCTTCCTTGCCGTCTTCGGTGCGGTAGGGAAGCGGTATGCTGATATCTCCCACCTTTAACGTATCTGTCACAAAGAAGATGGACGGGTCCAGCTTGTCTACGGGAATATCTGTGGTAGGGCTGCCGGGTAAGGTAATCATACCGCCGTTTCCTTTGGTAGACATGTCATCTGAAAAGTCTTTGGCCGCCTTGGCAAACGAAATGCTGTCTTTCTGAATGAGGTTTCTAATGCTGTCTAAGAGCGCGGTGGTCTGCTGCAGGTCTACCTGGGCAGTAGCAGGCTTGATGAGGATATGGCGGGTGTTGAACTCCTCGCCGCGGCGCTCCAGCAACTGTATGATGTGGAACCCGAACATAGACTCAATCACCGGCGATGTCTCTCCGGGCTGCAGTTTCAAGGCAGCGGCTTCATACTCAGGTACCAGCTCACGTTTCTTGAAGAAACCCAGCACGCCACCGGCGGCGCCGGAACCTGGGTCCTGGGAGTATTGCTTGGCCAGGGCGGCGAAGTCCTCACCGGCCATAATGCGTTTTCTAATGGCTTCCAGCTGCTCACGGGCCGCCTGCTTCTGGGCGGTGCCGATCTGGGCGATCTTCACGATCTGGCCTACCTCTACCTCCGTGGAGAAATACGGCAAGCTGTCTTTGGGAATGCGGTTAAAGTACTGCTGTACCTCTTTAGGGGTCACCTTGATCTTGCCGGCAATCTCCCGCTCCATTTTCTGGGTGGTGAGCTGCTCGCGCAAGCTACGCTTAAGATCACTTCTGATCTCATTCATGGGTTTCTTGTAGTACTCCTCCAGTTTTTCCTCACTGCCAATCTGCGCCACAAAGTTGCTCAGGCGTCCTTCCAGTTCGGCATTAATTTGGGTTTCATCCACAATCACAGAGTCTATCTCGGCGCGGGCCAGTAACAGCTTGTTCTGCACCAGGGAGCGCAGGATCTCACAACGCAGGTTAGTGGACTTATAGCCTTGGCTTACGGCGTTGGCGTTCTGGAACTCCAGCTCTGAGCGCAGAATGATATGGCTTCCTACCTTCGCCACAATGTTGTCAATGAGGGTGACCTGTTGCGCGCGGGCGGTTTGCGTGAAAGCACCTAACGCGCAGAGTACAAGAAGGCATTTAAGGAAAGAAGAAAAGGGAATTCTGATTTTCATGGTATTCTTTATAGCGGTTGCCTTGTATAGAACCGCTTCTCTTGCAAAATAGTATAGACGTAAACAGACAAAACTAGGCAAACGGCTTCATTAAAAGAAACTTCTGCCCTGCTTACTTCTTAATAAGCTTCTCTACCTCTGGCTGGTTCACGCTTACCGGGTATTTCTGGCGCAGTTCCTTGATCCACTCCTGCTCCAGATAGGTCTGGTAGTCTGAGATCACCACGCCCCGGGTTTCTGACAGTTTCTTAGGCGCCGGTGCTTCTACCTTATCAATTTTGATCCAGAGGGAGCGGCCGTCCTGGGTAACGTTGTAAGTGCCTGGCTTCCAGGCGACGCCATCCAGGGCCTTGTTCTCGCCGCGCTGGAATTTGCGGGAGGTGACCTGTAAGGCCAGCGGGCTGTTCTGGTTAAAGCGGTCGGCCAGGGTTTGCGGGTCTGTGGAATATACCTGCAGGGCAACCCGGCGGGCCGGGCGGGCTTTAGGGGCAGCCGGCATTACAGTTACCTGGTTGGCTTCCACGCCTTTCTCTACCAGGTAATTCTTAATGGCGGTGGCACGGCGGGAAGCCAGGCCTGCGTTCTTCTTGTTGGCCACCTCACGGGTGTCTGCGTATCCGGTCACTTCCAGCACCAGGCTGGAATCTTGCTGCAGCGCCTGGGCTAGTGGCTCCAGCTGGGCCATGGCAGCCTTAGAAAGCGTGGTTTTGTCAGTGTCAAAGGCAATATCTGGCTGCTTGTGGCGCACGGATAGGAACCGACCTTGCGCCAATTGCTCCTGGGCCTGGGCCAGAACGGTAGGGTTAGCGGCGCTGATGATCGTAGCGGTGGCACGTTCGCCCCAGGTATACTTGTCACGGTTGGCCTCAAAGAAAGCCTTTAAGCCCACAGTGTCCTCTACCGCCTTGGCCCATACTTTCTCCTCCATTAATTGGAACAGCAGAATACCATCATGGTACTCGTTCACCAGCATGCGGTAATCTGGGTGTTTTTCCTCCAGGTGCGCGCGCTCATAGTCCAGCAGGCTGGTTTCTACAAACTTGTCATAGAGCAGGTTCATGGCGTGGGCCGGCGAAACGGTCTGTCTGGCGCGTTGGTTGGCTTCTACGTAGGTGGCAAACTGGCCCACGGTGTAGGGCTTGCCCTCAATGGTGAACAGGGTAGCCGCAGGCAGGTTCTTCGGCTCTGCCGGAACGGTGAATTTCCAGGTGCCGGCCGCCAGCGTAGAGTCTGCCAGCTTAAGGGCGGCCTCTTTAATGGCCGGGGTTTCCTGGAACTTGTTTTCTTTTTTGATGCGGCGCAGGAAAGCGGTTTTGTTCAGCTCTGAGCGCGAGTCTTTGGAGATACGGTTCCGGAGCGAGGTTTCCATCTCTTCATACGGCAGCAGTTCTTTGCGCTCCAGTAATTTGATGATGTGCCAGCCATAGGCCGTTTGCACCGGGGCTGAGACGGCGCCGGGCTTGTCTAAGGCAAAGGCGGCTTCCTCAAAAGAGGGAATCATGCGGCCGGTGCCAAACCAGGGCAGTTCGCCGCCTTCATCCGCTGAGGCGGCATCTTCTGAGAACTGCGAGGCCAGCTTGTTCCAGTCTTCCTGGCGCTGCACGCGCTTGTAGATCTCGTCTATCTTTTTCTTTGCCACCAGGGAGTCTGCCTTGGGCAGGCCTTGCTGGGCGCGTACCATGATGTGGGCCACGCGTATTTCGCCCTGGGCGGGGCGTACCTCGTTTACTTTAATTAAATGGTAGCCAAAGCGGGTTCTTACCGGCTGCGAGATCTGCCCAGCCGGGGTATTGAAGGCGGCATTCTCAAAGGGGTACACCATCTGCAGCGCCGTGAAATAACCCAGCTGCCCGGAGTTCTCTCTGGCCGAGGGATCATCTGAGAAGCGCTGGGCCAGGGTCTCAAACGGGGTGCCGCTCACGGCCTGCTGCCGAAGGCCCATGATCTTTTGGTAAGCCGCCAGGGTGTCTTTGGGGTCAGCCTCCTGGTCAACGCTCACCAGAATATGGGTGGCGTTCACTTCCTTTTTCATGCGCTCATAGGCTTCGCGCACCAACTGCTCGGTCACGTTCTTATCTGTGAGGTAAGGCTGGGCCAGTTGCTCTTTGTACCCGCCCAGCTCGCTTTTGAAGGCCTGCGTGGTGTCCAGGCCGCGGCTTTTGGCCTCGGCCACCTTCAGCTTGAAATTGGTGTACAGGTTCAGGTACTCGTTCACGCTGGCGCTGGAGTAGGCGCTGTCTGTGTTGCTGTTGTTTTTCTCGTAAACATAGGCAAACTCAGAGGCCGGCACCTTTTCAGGGCCAATGCTAAGGAGTACAGGTTCCGTGGCTTTCTTGGGAGAAGTACACTGGAACAGGAGCAGGGCACTCAGGCCCACGTATAAGGAGGAAACTCGCATAGGTGTCAGCAAAACGCAAAATGCCGGCCACTTTCTCTGTGCCGACCGTATTGCAATTTTACTCATTTTTTTTGGAGAGAACAGGCTACTATCTAAAAACATAGCGCCATAAAGAGAACAAGAGGGTTAACCTTTTTCTGTTTTTGGCCTGTTTTGGGTAAAACAGGCCAAAAACAGGTTTTATTGTGCCAGCGGGGCAAAAAGCCTTTCCTTTTTACGCCAGTTGCTTGTACAGGCGGCAAATATTGGTGTTGCCTCTCACGCTGTACTCCACTTTGTCCATGATCCGGTTGACCAGGGCTACGCCTACGCCGCCTTTCTTGCCGGTTCTAATGTTGTCATGGATGTTGGGCTCTGTGTAATTGTCCTGCTCAAACGGTGTGCCGTTGTCTGCCAACTCAAAGACAATCTCCTCGTGGTCATACTGAATGGTAAGACAGAGGAATTTTTTGTTGTCTTCGTGGTTGGAGTGGATAATGAGGTTGGCACAGATCTCGTCTACCGCCAGAATGATCTGGTTTAACGTGATATCAGACAATTGCACAGCGGAAAGCGTATCCATCACAAACGTGCGGATAGTTTTAAGATTCCTTCTGTCACAACTGACCCTAATCTTGTTAGTCATTGGCTATGGTCACGGCTTCTTCATAAGAAGAGACGATGGTCATCAGTAGGTCCAGACCCAGAATCTCAAAAACGTTACGTACTTTTTCCTGCATGTTGAAGAAGATCAGTTTGATCTGCGCATCCTCAAATCGCTGCAGGTGAGAGATGAATACGCCCAAACCGGCTGAGGAGATGTAGTTGAGGTTTTTGCAGTCAACCAGGATCTTACCAAACATCATAATGCTTGGGTTGGAAAGCTCTTCATCCAGCAGCACAGAGGAACTGGCGTCTAATTCACCATCTAAACTAATGGTGATGGTATTGTCGGAAATGGTGTGTTTTATTTTCATCGTGGTTCTTTACGATTCAATTATGTGTTAGGTTGACGCTGTTTGAACTTGATCACTAGTAAGGTTTGGTCATCATGCAGGATGTCACTGGAGAAATCAGACACGTCATTGATGATGGCGCTCTTGATGTCTTCTGCCTCCAGGTGGTAGGTCTGGGACAGCATGTATTTCAGTCTCTCTTCCCCATATTCGTCCTGGCGGGCGTTTCTGGCC
This sequence comes from Rufibacter radiotolerans, assembly GCF_001078055.1. NCBI lineage: Bacteria > Pseudomonadati > Bacteroidota > Cytophagia > Cytophagales > Hymenobacteraceae > Rufibacter > Rufibacter radiotolerans. The sequence continues at coordinate 356,166 of NZ_CP010777.1, forward strand.
TCCACAATCCCATCGGTGTAAATCACCATCACGTCACCGGGATTATAGTCATAATGCAACCGGTGAATGCGTTTGGCATATGAGGCGTCCCGCACAATTCCCAACCCTAGCCCTTCTGTCTGGAAGTAAAACGTATCTTCCATCATAGAGTTGTAGTAAAGGGTGTGGCAATGGCCCGCGCGCGCAAAGGAAACCCCCTGCATTTTATAGTCAATGATATAGAGCGCCGAGGTGATAAAGGAGGTACGCTCCAGACACCGGCTCAGGGCGCTGTTGGCCTGGATCATGAACTCATCTGGCAGTAAGTCCTGCTGCATGAGCCCATGGAAAATGCCTTTCATCTGCGCCATGTGGAACGCCGCCGAGATCCCTTTCCCAGACACGTCCCCTATAATGATGGCAATGCGCGATTCGCTCAGCTGCAGGTAGTCATAAAAGTCACCCCCCACTTCCTTGGCCGCCTGCGAGTAGGTACTGATATCAAACCAGGTGTCGGTGGGAAAGTTTTTGGGGTTAAGGCGTTCCTGCACCAGGCTGGCGATCTTCAGTTCTTCCTTGTAGCGCTCATTCTGGAGAGACTCCTGCATGAGGCGCAGGTTCTCAATGGTAAGCACGGTCTGGTTAGCAAACGATTGCACCACGCTAATGGTGTCTGGCTCAAAGCCCTGCTCTACCTCCTGCAACAGGTACAGGTGGCCATATTTGCGCTTAGACGAAGCCAGGGGAACCACCAACAGTGAATGGAAGGGGCTGTTCAGGCTCTTGAAATCTGGGATGAGGTGCAGGTTGCCGTTTACATACACCGCCTCTTTGGCCGTGGGGTTCTGTTCTACCAGCAGGTTGGCCATAGACTTGACCAACAACTGGGTCTGCTCGTCTGGGGCGGTGTTTTTGTGCTGGAAAGAGTTCAGGTGCGTCTCCTCGCCCAGTTCCAGCCAGGCGGCGTCTGCGCCCGATGCTTTAATGGCGCTTTCAAAGAGGAGAGTGTACACTTCATCTTCGCTCTGCCCTTGCTGAATATATTGGCTCAGGCGCTGGAAACTTAACAGGTCCGCGTTTTTCCGCTCAAACACCTTAGAGGTGGGCAAGCTGAACAAGGCCACCAGCAAAGAGGAAAGGGCATACAGGAAAACAAAAGCCAGCGACACCAGAATGAAGGGGTTGTCTGTGTAGTCCACCACCAGTTCTGGGGAATCTGCGTACCGGAACAGGAAATTCCCGAATAGCACCACACTCAGCAGAATGGCCAGCAGTAGGAAAATACTGCTCCATTTCTTGTCCAGGCTCAGGAAGGCCACCCACCGCAAATGAACGCACATGTACAGACTGAAGGCAAACAGCAGGCCCAGGTCCAGGATCAGGAAGATGTGGTTCATGTACTCCACATTGAACACCGGCACCAGCAGCGAGAGGTAGACCATGATCTCAAACCACTTCCACTGCAGTTGCAGTTCTTTGGTCTTCTGGTACAGGATCAGTTGCCGCCAGGTGTAAAAGGCCTTGCCCAGAAAGTACACCAGAAATCCGAACAGGAACTGGTAGAAGACATCCAGCAGGTAGGGGCTGTTCACCCAGTGCAGGTTCAGGCTGGGGTAGCCAATGTAAAGCAGCAGGCACACATACGCGCCCATGCCTCCTTTGGCAAAGAGGGTCCAGAGCGGCGTGGTAAACTCAACACTGCGCTGAATCTGCACATAGTGCCGCTGGTACAGGAAAACCGAGGCGATAAAGATAACAGACAGCAGGTTGCTGATGTAGGGAGAAGCCGCGTTGGTCTCCCCCTCATGTACCTGCCGGGCTAAAAATAACACATTCACCAATAGCAGCACCCAGCTCACGCTTCCGGTAAATAAAGTCAACCGTTTGATTGTTTTATCTTGGGGCATTGGAGAGGGTAACAGCTGCAGAGGTTAATGGTTTAAGTTTGGGGTAATACGAGAATTGTCTAAAAGTAACTAAAAAAATCCAGAATGTTATCTGCTGTAATTAGGCGCCTCGCGGGTAATCTGCACATCATGCGGATGGCTCTCGCGTAAACCGGCTCCCGTTATTTTCACCATCTTGGCTTTCTTAAGTGTCTCTATGTCAGGGGCGCCGCAGTAGCCCATACCGGCCTTAAGACCACCCACCAACTGGTAGAGAACCTCGCCGGCCAGGCCTTTATAGGGCACGCGGCCCACTATCCCTTCGGGTACCAGTTTTTTTACATCGTCCTCGGCATCCTGGAAATAACGGTCTTTGGAGCCTTCGCCCATGGCCTCAATGGAACCCATGCCGCGGTAGGTCTTGAATTTACGGCCTTCAAAAATCAGCATGTCGCCAGGGGCCTCCTCGGTGCCGGCCAGCAGGGAGCCAATCATGATGGTGCTGGCGCCGCCGGCAATGGCCTTGACAATATCCCCGGAGAATTTCACGCCACCGTCGGCGATCACTGGAACGCCGGTGCCTTCCAGACCTCTTACGGCCTCAATGACCGCTGAGAGCTGGGGAACCCCAATACCGGCAATAATACGGGTGGTACAGATGCTGCCCGGCCCTACGCCCACCTTCACGGCATCGGCGCCTGAGTCGGCCAGGGCTTTGGCGCCTTCGGCGGTAGCCACGTTACCGGCAATAAGGTCTACGTTAGGGAAGGCGGTCTTGATTTTGCGCACGGCCTCCATCACACCTTTGGAGTGTCCGTGGGCGGTGTCAACGCTGATCACGTCTACGCCGGCTTCCACCAGGGCCGCCACGCGGTCCAGCACATCGGCGGTCACGCCAACGGCGGCGCCTACGCGCAGCCGACCGAACTCGTCTTTGCAGGCGTAGGGGCGGTGCTTGCGCTTAAGAATGTCTTTATAGGTAATCAGGCCGGCCAGAACGCCGTTCTCGTCTACGACGGGTAATTTCTCAATCTTGTATTCCTGCAGGATGTCCTCGGCCTTGTCCAGCTCTATGCCTTTGGGGGCGGTGATCAGGCGGTCTTTGGTCATGATCTCAGAGACCTTGATGGCGAAATTCTTTTCAAACCGTAGGTCCCTATTGGTGATGATGCCCACCAGTTTCTTGTCGGCGGAAAGCACCGGGATACCCCCGATCTTGTGCTCTTTCATGAGCTGGATGGCCTCGCCGAGGGTAGCATTCTCATGCAGGGTGACCGGGTCCAAGATCATGCCGCTCTCTGAGCGTTTCACCTTGCGCACCAGTTCGGCCTGCAGTTTAATGCTCATGTTCTTATGGATAAACCCGATGCCGCCTTCCTGGGCCATGGCAATAGCCATGTCAGCTTCCGTGACGGTGTCCATAGCCGCCGAAACAAGCGGAATGTTCACCCTTATGTTGCGGGTTAGCTGGCTGGACGTGTTGGTGTCTTTGGGAAGTACCTCAGAATAAGCAGGTAGGAGGAGAACGTCGTCGTACGTGAGACCTTCAAAGAGGATATTGGGAGCGTGAGACTGCATGGCAAATAGCGTGAATGGTATTTGCCACGTAAAATTAAGGGAAAAGTTGAGTATTGCATTGTTTCCCTAAAAACTTTCTGTTTCAGAGATTCTGTTTTGAGCCCGTTTTCCTAAAAACAGGCTTAAAACGGTATGGCTTTAATAGACCGCGCAGGTGGGGTCTACCTCCAGCGCCCAGGCATGGATGCCGCCTTTCAGGTTGAGCAGGTTGGTGAAGCCGTGGCGCTGCTGCAGGAACATAAGGGCCTGTGCGCTCCGGAACCCGTGGTGGCAGATAAGCACGGTGGGCGTTTCTTTGTCCAAGCGCGGGGTTGCTTTGGGCAAATCATCCAGGGGGATGAGCTCGCCGCCTAGGTTACAGATGGCCCATTCCTCGGGCTCGCGCACGTCAATGAGTTGCAGCGGCTCCTGGCGGTCCAGGCGTTCTTTTAATTGTAGGGGCGTGATCTCTGGCAGCATGCGGCAAAGATAAAGTAAAATAAAGGACAGGAAAGCGGTCGCCGGGGGCGGAAGATACCGGTAAGCTCCTATTTTTGTGGCTCTTCACGTACCGGTCCTTGCTGTTTTAAGCCTGTTTTGGGTAAAACAGGCTTAAAACAGCAAGGACCGCCTAAAGCTTCTCTATGGATTTTCTCCTCCCCAGTGCCTGGAATTTAGATACCGTTGCCGAAGTGGTGGGCGTGATCACGGGCCTTTTGTGCGTCTGGCTGGCGGCCCGGCAGAATATCTGGACCTTTCCTACCGCGCTCATTAGTGTGTTCCTCTATATTCTGGTTTTCTACAAGGCCCGCCTCTACGCCGACATGGGTCTGCAGGTCATGTTTGCGTTCCTGAATTTTTACGGCTGGTACCTGTGGCTGCACAAGGGCAGCCAGCGGGCCGAGCGCCCGGTCTCGCGCATGACCAAACAGCAATGGGGCTGGCTGCTGCTGTTTGTGCCGGTGTTCACGCTGGGCCTGGGCATGTACCTTCACCATAACACCAACGCCGACCTGGCCTACTGGGACTCTGCCACCACCGCCGTGAGCCTGGGCGCCCAGTGGCTCATGAGCCGGAAAAAACTGGAGAACTGGCTCATCTGGATAGTGGTAGACGCGGTGTACGTGCCCATTTATATCTACAAAGAGCTTTACCCTACGGCGCTGCTGTACTTCCTGTACCTGGCCCTGGCCTGGTGGGGGTATATAGACTGGAAAAAGAGCCTGCGCGCGCAGGTCGCCAACGTGCAAGGCTAAGCCAGGGCCTTTCCAGAAATTGGTAGTTTACAGCCAAATAACTTGAAATTACGCTGAAAATAGAGGCGCGGCTGGCATGAATGGTCTTTTGACCCTTGTTTTGCGGGCTCATTCACCATTCGTCACGCAGTGACTGTTTCCCCTTATGAAAAAGTTCTTTCTCTTGTTTTTGTTGGTGCTGGCCTTGGCAGTACCGCGCGCCCAGGCCCAGAACACCCGCCGGCATGACACTAATTACAACGGCTGGTTTATGTACTTCGGGAATCACCGGCTCACAGATAAATGGGGCCTGCACACCGAGTTCCAGCTGCGGCAGTACAAAGTGATCTCCAAACAGCAGCAGTTGATGCCCCGGGTGGGCCTGACGTATAACCTCTCAGACCGGGCCATGGTTCTAGGCGGCTTTGCGTATGTGCACACCTACCCGTACGGCGACAACCCCGCGGCGAGTGATTTCCCGGAGCACCGCACGTTCCAGCAATTGCAGCTAAAAGACCAGCAGGGCATCTTTGGGTTGTCGCACCGGTTTAGGCTGGAGCAGCGCTGGATCAAGTTTGCGGGCGCCCAACAGTATACCTACCTGAACCGGGCCCGGTACCAGTTCCGGGTGACTATCCCGCTGCAGGGCCCTACGCTGGAGGACCGGGAGTTTTACCTGGGCGTGTATGATGAGGTTTTCCTGAACTTCGGGCCAAACGTAACCAATAATATCTTTGACCAGAACCGCGCGTATTCGGCCGTGGGGTACCGGTTCCACAAAGACGCCACCCTGGAGGTGGGGTACCTGCACCAGCACGTGGCCCAGCGCAACGGCATCTGGTTTGAAAGCAACCACACCCTGCAGGTAGGCCTCACCTATAACCTTGACTTCCGGAAACAAGCGCAAAAGACCCCGTAATAGGTTAGCTTGCCGGAAGGAGTTTCCAGAAATCTCTAACTCCACCGTCGGTAATTTCCGCCCTCAGACTTTTTTGCCTATTTGACCCGTTATTCTGTTTTGAGCCTGCTTTCCCGAAAACGGCCTTAAAACGCATTGAAACACCTACGCCTGAAAACCCCATACCGTGCTGAAAATAGCCATTACCGGACCTGAGAGTACGGGCAAATCTACCCTGGCCGCCCAGTTGGCCCACCACTACCAGGCTCCCTGGGTACCCGAGTACGCCCGTACCTACCTGGAGCAGCTGGGTCGGCCCTACGAGGCTTCTGATCTGGAGCAGATTGCTCTGGGCCAGCAGGCACTTTGGGTCGCTCAGAGCGCTGAGAATCCCGCGATTTTGCTCCTGGATACCGAGCTGTTGGTGCTAAAGATCTGGTCTGAGCACGCCTATGGAAGCTGCGCCCCATCTATCCAGGTAGGGCTACGGCAACAAGAGGTAGACCTGTATCTGCTCCTCAACGTAGACTTACCCTGGGAGCCGGACCCGCAGCGCGAGCATCCGCATTTGCGGCAGTATTTCTATGACTGGTACAAGCGGGAGTTAGAGGAGCTGGGGGCGCCGTACGCAGAGATTTCCGGCTCTGCCGAAGAAAGGGTGCAAAACGCCATTCAAGCCATTGACCGTATTATTCAGCGCTAAGAGCATGTTTAAATTCCTCCTTTGCGCTGAAAAAGGCCATAGTAAGAACCTGCTTTCGCCTTTTTCTTGCCCCGTAGCGCTGCTACGCGTCTCAAAAAACGCTTCCGCAGAACCTTGCTCTGGCCTTTTTCGCCTGCAAATTAGAAATCTAAATATGCTCTAAACCTTACGTCTGCCATGAACACCACTTACCTAGAAAATGAATACGTGCGCGTGGGCGTGAAACACCTGGGCGCCGAACTCTGCAGCTTCGTGAAAAATGACGGCAACCGCGAGTACATCTGGCAAGCCGATGCCGCCTACTGGAACCGCCATGCCCCGGTGCTATTTCCCATTGTAGGTCGGCTGCCCCAGAACCAGTACCTGCATGAGGGCCAGACCTACACGCTGCCGCAGCATGGCTTCGCCCGCGACATGCCGTTTGCCTTACTGAACCGGCAGGAAGACCGGTTGGTGTTTGAGCTTCGGGCTACGGCCCAGACCCGGGAGGTCTATCCCTTTGATTTCGCGCTGCGCATCATTTACACCTTGCAGGGCCACACCTTAACCGTGACCTGGCAGGTAGAACATTTGGGCGAAGGCGAGATGCTGTTCTCCATTGGCGCGCACCCTGCCTTCAACGTACCTCTATTGCCCGGCGGAACCTTTGAAGACTATTACCTGGAGTTCTCCCAACCCGAGATACTGGCCCGCTACCTGCTGGAGGAAGGCACCGGCCTGCAGAACGGGGAGACCGAACCGGTGCTGGACAACATGGCCGTGTTGCCGCTGCGCTATGAGCATTATAAGAAAGACGCGCTGGTGTTCAAGAATTACCGCTCAGACCGTGTGACCATCAAATGCGATTACCACCCCCATTTTGTGCAGATGCAGCTGGAGGGCTTCCCCTTCCTGGGTATCTGGACCAAGTGCGAAGGCGCCCCTTTTCTCTGCATTGAGCCTTGGTATGGCATTGCCGGCAGCGCCGGCCCTCCTGTGGAACTGAGCGAGAAAGAAGGCATGCAGTCACTGGGCACCAGGGAGGTGTTTGAGGCGAGCTATGCCATTACGATAGGGTAAGTTTTAAGTATTTAAGATTTAGCGGCCGTCCCTGTTTTGGGCCTGTTTTCTTAAAAACAGGCCCAAAACAGGGACGGCCGCTTTTGTTTGGGATTTAGCCTTAGCTCATGGTTGAAACCCTGAACTCTCCCGTAAAATGATAAGTATCAGGTAAGCAACGTATCTTACTCAGAAGCCAAGCGAAAACAGTTTGCTTTCTTTACCGGTTAGTTGACAAAGGGTACTGCACTGGGGTATGAAAAAAGGATTTCCTCTTATAGCACTGTTGGCGTTGCTGCTGGTTTCCTGTTCTGAAGAGCAGGAGCGGGTGAAGCCCCGGGTCAGCTCCATTGCCGAGTCTGTCTATGCCTCGGGTACTGTTAAAGCCACAGACCAATACACGGCTTATCCCAAAGTGAGCGGAATTGTGCAGGAAATTCTGGTCAAGGCCGGCGACACCGTCAAGGCCGGAGACCCGCTGTTTAAGCTGGAGAACAACGCCGCCACGCTCAACGCCCGCAGCGCCCAGCTGGCCCTGGAACTGAGCCAGGAGAACAGCCGAAGCAACTTCGGGCGGCTGGAGGAGGCGCAACTGGCCGTGCGGCAGGCGCGCGACCGCTTTCAGCTGGATTCCTCTTTGTACCAGCGTCAAAAACGCCTCTGGGAACAAAGGATTGGGACCCAGCTGGAGTTTGAGCAGCGGCGGCTGGCCTATACGTCTTCGCGCAGCAACTACCAGGCTGCCCGGGCCAACTACAACCTCCTCAGCCGGCAACTGAAGAACGAGTTGCAGCGCGCGGATGTGAACTATGACATCAGCCGTCAGCTGCAGAATGACTTTGTGGTGCGGGCCAGCATCTCGGGCAAGGTGTATGATGTGCTTATGGAGAAAGGCGAGTTGGTGAGTCCGCAGACGCCGCTGGCCATTATAGGGCAGGCCAAAAGCTTCCTGCTGGAGCTGGAAGTAGATGAGAACGACATTGTGCAGGTGCGGGTGGGCCAGCCCGTGGAGATTAGTATGGATAGCTATAAAGGCCGGGTGTTTGAGGGCGTGGTGGAGAAGATTTATCCCATCATGAACGAGCGGTCTAGAACGTTTCAGGTAGACGCCCGCTTCGTGAACCCGCCGGCCACGCTCTATCCCAACCTTTCCGCGGAGGCCAATATTGTGGTGCAGACCAAGAAAAACGCCTTGCTCATTCCCAGGGAATATATAGTGGACGACCGGTTTGTGCTCATAGAGCCCGACCAGAAACGCGAGGTGAAAATAGGCCTGCGCGATTACCGCAAAGCCGAGATTCTGCAGGGCCTGGACACCACCCAGTTCATCTATAAACCCAAGTAGGCATGAACGTTAAACTGATCCTGAACATTGCCGTGGGGCTGCTTCGGGCGCGCATGCGGCAGTCCATTGTGGCGGCGGCGGGCGTCACCTTCGGGATTGGGATGTTCATTGCGCTGGTCAGTTTCATGAATGGTCTTAACCAGTTGCTGGACGGCCTCATCCTGAACCGGCTGCCCCACGTGCGGCTCTACAATGAGATAAAACCCAGCCCGGTGCAGGCCGTGGAGCGGGCCCAAAAGTTTAACGGCTATGAGCACTTTATCCGGTCCATAAAACCTAAGGACCGAGGCAAGGAAATCTACAACAGCCAGGCTATCATCAAAGCCATCAAGGAAGACTCCCGGGTAATTGGCGTGGCGCCCAAGGCCATCACGCAGGTGTTCTACAACACGGGCACCATTGAGCTGGGCGGCGTGATAGACGGCATAGACGTGGTGCAGGAAGACCGGCTATTTAAGTTGAGCGACTACATCATTGCCGGTAATTTGCAAGACCTGGCCACGGTGTCTAACAGCATCATCCTGGGCAAGGGCATAGCGGAGAAGATGATGGTGGACCTCGGCGATGTGGTGCGCATCACAGCCCCCAACGGGCAGCAGGGAACTCTGAAAGTAGTGGGCGTGGTGCAGCTGGGCATCATGGAGATTGACAACATCCAGAGCTACGCCTCCATTGAGACGGTGCAGAAACTGCTGGGCCAGCCCTCGGCGTACCTCACGGATATACAAGTGAACCTTACCGACCTGAACCTGGCCCCGGCCACTGCCAAAGAATTTGCGGCCCTGTATGGTCTGGAAGCCACCGACATCCAGACGGCCAACTCGCAGTTTGAGACGGGCAGCAACATCAGGAGCATCATCTCTTACGCCGTGGGCGTGACGCTGCTCATTGTGGCGGGCTTCGGGATTTACAACATTTTGAACATGATGATTTATGAGAAGATGGACGCCATTGCCATTCTCAAGGCCACGGGTTTCTCGGCGACAGATGTGCAGTACATCTTCCTGTCTTTGTCCATGATCATCGGCGTGGCCGGAGGGGTGATGGGGCTGCTGCTGGGGTATGTGATTTCGGTGGTGATTGACAACGTGCCGTTCAAGACGGAGTCGCTGCCCACTATTGACACGTACCCGGTGTATTTTAACCCGGTCTATTATATGATAGGCATCAGCTTCGCGCTGGTGACCACGTACTTTGCCGGCCTGTTCCCGGCGCGCAAGGCAAGCAAGACAGACCCGGTCAGCATTATCAGGGGGAAATAACCATGGCAGAGAAGGTTCTGGAGGCATTTGGCATCAATAAGTATTTCTATGACCCGGTCAAGTTCCAGGTGCTGAATGACATTACGTTCAGCGTCACGCACGGCGAGTTCGTGTCGGTGGTGGGGCGGTCGGGCTGCGGAAAGTCCACGCTGCTTTACATCCTCTCCACCATGGACACCGACTACGAGGGCGAACTCTACCTGGACGGGGAACTCATGAGCCAGCGCACGCCCAAACAGCTGGCCCAGATCCGGAATGAGAAGATCGGGTTCGTGTTCCAGTTCCACTACCTCATCCAGGAATTCAGCGTGCTGCGCAACGTTATGCTGCCGGGCATCAAACTAGGCAAATACACCCTGTCCGAGGTGGAGGAACGCGCCATGGGCTACCTGCGCACGCTGGGCGTGGACGACCAGGCCCTCAAGATGCCCAACCAGTTGAGCGGCGGGCAGAAGCAGCGGGTGGCCATTGCGCGCGCGCTCATCAACGACCCGGTCCTCATCATGGGCGACGAACCCACCGGCAACCTGGACAAGAAGAACTCAGACATTGTCTTTGATATCTTCCAGAGCCTGTGCCAAGAGAAGAAACAGACCCTGCTTATTGTCTCCCATGACCCGGAGTTTGCCCAGCGTACGGACAGGGTGATAGAGATGGAGGACGGCAAAATCATCAGGGGGCATCACGCTTAAAAGAAAGGGCGTTCTTGCCTGATTTCTATTTTGGGCCTGTTTTTCATAAAACAGGCCCAAAACATAATGGGAGCAAGGCTTAAAGGGTGCGGTTCTTAATCTTTTGCAAACTCTGCCTGAACCTTTCCGAAGATTGTTTTTCCTTGCCTGCCAGATCTACGGCTTTCTGCTGCATGGCTTCAGCCTCCGCGTAGAGTTCCAGTCTGTAAAGCAAATGTGCCAGGGTGTCATAATAGCCTGAGGCGGGGCTAATTTCTACGGTGCGTTTGCTCCACAGCATGGCTTTGGTCAGGTAGGTGGGGTTGCGGGTACCGGTCTCATAGATGGAGAAGGCCGCATTGTTCAACTGGTTTAAAAAGTCAGACACCGCTGAAGTAGTGGTCACATACGTGGTTTGGGTGCTGGTTTGGCCTCCGGAAGTTGGTTTGGGTTGGCTCATCTGCCGCTTGCGGTTTTCTGCCTGGGCGGTCATTAGTTTTTTCACAGAGTCTTCTGAGATGGCCATGTAATAACGGTCATAAAAGGTAACTGCTTCCCTAAGGTAATTGGCCGTGTCTTGAATGGACTTGTAAAAGGATACCATATTGGATTGATACGCCCGCTGCCCGCGGGTGTAGTCCTGGTTCCAGGTGGAGCGGGCAAAGGTAGCTCCCTTTTGGGCCAGCGCCTTGTCTTTAGTCTGGGTGGCCTTCCGCATGGTGTTGCCTATAATGGTGTTGTTGATTTTGCTTCGTTGGGTATAGGGCAGCGTTTTATACACACTGTCCATTATGGTTTTGTTGGAGCGCGAGAATACAAAGGCCTTGCTGTCTACAATAGGGCCCTGCTCCAGGATAAATTGCACGGTAGAGAAGTTGTCAAAGGCGCTCACGGGTAACTGGTCCACGTAAGCCTCTAAAAGAGCGTGGTCGGTGGGCAGGCCCAGATTGGTGCGCAAGGTGATATACTGCTCCAGAAAATCAGGAGACTTTCTGCCCTTGTCAAATTCCCTTTGGAAGTAGCTGAGGTTGTAGGTGCTGCCCGCCTTTTCTTTAAACGCCTTTATGTCATTCAGGTACCGGGTGGGGCTGGACGAATACCCTTTGTTCCGGTGGATCAGGTGGCCGTCTGGGCTAAGGAACAGGTAGGTTGGGTATTCTTTGATGCTGTATTGTTGGGCAAGTTTGCTTCTGGCCGGCGAATTATGGAGCACCTGGACGTTCAAAAACTGGTCATTAAGCGCCTTCATCACCTGGGGATCCTCTATTCCATTGGTGAGAGGCCTGTTTTCCGGAAGTTTGCCAGGCAAAGAAACAGGCGGAACCAGATTTATAAAAACTGGTTTACCAGCTTGCTTGGCTTTGGCCAATACCTCTTCAAGAGTGCCGGTTTCATATTTGATCTTTTGAGCATTTGCCTCTAACGCCAGAAGGCCTGCCAAAAGGAAAGAAAGAATATAGACAAAAAGGGAAGGCTTCATGGGGAGGGTTAGCTAACAAGTATTCTGCTACAAGTTAGCTAAAAACAGGATGTCTTTAAATACAGGTAAGGTAAAGACCGTTTTGCCTTCGGCAGCTAGAAAAAGCGTTTTGGGCTTGTTTTCCATAAAACAGGCCCAAAACAGAAAACCTACCGTTGTTGCGAAGAAAGGGAAGCCGCTTCTTTGCCCTCCACTGCATCATGTACCATCAACAGCGTTCGGGTAGGGTAGGCGAACTCAATGCCGTGTTTCTCAAACTCCTCAAAGATCCGGAAGTTGATGTTCTGGTGAATGTCCATGTAGGTGTTGTACTCCTTGTCCAGCACGTAATACACCACCTCATAGTCCAGACTGGAATCGCCGTAGGCGGCAAAGTGGGCCCGGTCAAATTGCACCGGGTGCTGTTCCTTTACAATGCCTTCCAACAGGCGGGGTATCAGTTTGATGTTCTCCAAAGAAGTCTGGTAAATTATGCCCAGCTTAAAAGTGACCCTTCGGCGCATTAACTGCTTGAAGTTATGGATGCGCGAGCCCGTCAGGTCACTGTTGGCCACCACCAGTTGCTCGCCAGAAAGGCTTTTGATGCGGGTGGTTTTGAGGCCAATGTAATCTACGGTTCCAGACTTGTCGCCTATCACTATAAAGTCGCCGGTCTCAAAGGGGCGGTCAAAGAAAATCACGAAGTAGTTGAACACGTCGCCCAGAATGTTCTGCGCGGCCAGCGCGATGGCGATACCCCCAATACCCAGCCCGGTGATGATGGTGGTGACGTTGTAGCCCATATTGTCAAAGAGAAACAGCAGGCCAATTACCCAGATTACGGCGTTGATGATGAGCATGAGGCCACCCAGTTGTTTCACTTTCTCCTCGCCGCGCTCCTGTTTGCGCACGTAGGTTTTGAGCAGCAGCAGAATGGTGGAAGAGATAAGGCGCACAAACAGGAACGTGATCACCATGGTGGTGGCGATGCTGAGCACGTTCTGGGCTTTTCCAGAGAGGTTCAGGTAACTGATGCCCATATAGACGACGGCAAAATAAAGCGCCGGAATAAGAAACCGGTCAATGCCTTCCACCAGAAAATCATCAAAGTGCGTTTTGGTGCCTTCCACCCAGTTTTTAACCTTTTTCAGAAAAATGTGCTTGAAAGAGCGAATCAGGAGCAGGCCAATAACAATAATGCCTATGGCCACCAGGTAATCAAAAACGCTGTTGTGGTAGTAGGTCTTGAATAGTAAATCATTCATAAACGCAGAAAGGAAAATAGCCCCTCGGGCTGAGATGCCAGATGATGGACCGTATTGGGAATGAATACTCATACGGTTTTATTCCGGGAGGTAGTTATACCTAAAATCAACCTTAGAATAGGACCTTTCCTGACAACGAACCCAGCGGCCTATGGTCAGGAAGGTTTTTAATGCCATTAGCTCCTGAACTGGATCTATACCTCAAGTTAGTCTAAAAACCTATTTACTTTCCCCTGCCTCATAAAAGTCTGAGGTAAAACAAATTTGGATTTGCCCTTGAAATGCTCCAAATAGGTAAGAAAATACTTCCCAAGTCCGATTCTTTGACCAACAGATTGACTTAGAAGGAGGTGTCTGCTTCCTTATATACTATTGGTTAGCCGCTATCCAACAAAGCTATTTACCCTTTGCGGCCTGGGCGGCTTTCAGGTCACAGCCTTCTTTGCGGCGGGTATCTGCTATGGAGAAAATCTTCCAGCCGGTGGCGCTGCGGTAAAGTTGGAACGCGTCTACCCCGCAGTGGCTGAAGGTGTCGCCTACGTAAAAGGCGTACTGGCACCAGAGCGTGGCCAGGTCGCCGTCAATGGCCACTTTCACGTCCCAGATGCGCTCATCCAGTACCTGCGGGTGTTTCTGGCCAATCATCTCCACAAATTTCTGCATGGGTGTCTCCCGGGGAAGGACCGTGCCGTCTTTACCGGCGCCCACTGAAATAAGCCGGGCGTTAGGGGCCAGAACCGATCGGGCCAGGGTGCTGTCGCTGGCGCGCATGGCGTCAAAAAACTTCACCACCGCCTGTTCCACGGCTTTGGCCTCTGTGGCCTGCGGGGCAGGAGAGGTTTTCTTGCTCTGGGCAAGGGTACTGGTACTGAAAAGCAGACAGATACAGAAGAATAGAAAAGGCTGGCGCATGGTGGAAGAGTAGGAGGTAAAAAGTTAGGTGATTTTTGGTTTAAAAGGAATGGCCCGGTTTAGATGAAAACCAGCCGGTCCTGCAGCATGGCGCGCAGTTCAGGGGGAAGCCCGAAGTGGGTGTCCATGAAATCATCCAGAATCTGGCGGGTGTGCGGCGAGATCAGCTCCTGGATCTCTTCCATAGCCTGTCCACTGATCATGTAGGGCATGTAGGTGTAAAGCAGGTCTTTGCCATCGCACTGGGCGTAGATCTGGTATTCAGAGCAGGCTTCGCGCGGCGTGCCGGTGACCAGGCAATGGGACAGCCATTTATCCAACTGCAAAGGATTGGGCAACGCCAGAAGCGCCTCGCGCCGGGCCACCAGATTCACGTGTTTCTGAAAATAGGCTTCAATATTGGCTTTAGATTCTACAGAGAGTTCTTCGCGCAGTTGCTGGGCGCATTCTAAGCAGATGGCGTACTCAAAGATCACGTCCTGCAGCTTGGCTTCTGGGTAGTGGCGCACGGCTTTCTCTACCAGGTAGGGCACCCCGTTCTGCAGCAGGAACCCCTCACAGGTAATACAGGCATGGAACGGCTGGCCCGTGGCTACCGAGTGCAGCTCCTTCGGGATGGGCTCAAATTCATGGTCCAGGTGCAGGGGTGGTAAATCCATGGCAGGTCAGGCTAAGGAAACAAATTGTCAAGGTGCCTAAGTTACCGGTTTTCAGGTTTGCATGGAACAGCGGAAAGCTGTTTTTGGCCTGTTTTCTGAAAAACAGGCTCAAAACGGGAATCATGCTTTACTACAGTTCAGGAGGAAATCGCCATATTTGGCGTCTTTACTTTCTTTTGCGTCTGCCATGAAACCACTGTACTCTTTGCTCTTCTGTGTTGCCCTGTCGCTGGCTTCCTGCACTTCCAATCCCTACGCTACCACCAACAAGGAATATAAAAAGAAAACCAAAGCCTACGCCAAGTCCCTTCGGGCCAGGCCCGTAACCAACCCCGGTGAAGACAGCCTGGTGCAGGGCGATTACTGGGTGGGCACCACCAACTTCAGCATGCGCAAGCCCAATTACGTGGTCATCCATCACACGGCGCAGAAGTCCACCGACCAGACCCTGAAGACCTTTACCATGCCCAAGACGCAGGTGAGCGCCCATTACGTGATTGGCCGGGACGGCAAGGTGTACCATATGCTCAGCGACTACCTGCGGGCCTGGCACGCGGGCTCGGGTAAGTGGGGCAATACCTCAGACCTGAACTCCTCTTCCATTGGCATTGAACTGGACAACAACGGGTACGAGCCGTTCCAGGAGGCCCAGATCAACAGCCTGCTGCAGGTGCTGGCCATCCTCAAGAAAACCCACGGCATTCCGGTGGCCAATTTCATAGGCCACTCAGACATTGCCCCCAGCCGCAAGGTAGACCCTAACCCCACGTTCCCCTGGAAACAGCTGGCCCAGGCCGGTTACGGCATCTGGTATGATGAGGAAGCGGTGCGTAACTCGGTGTTTGAAACCGTTATTCCACCGTTCACAGATTCCACGGCCCAGGTGCGCTTAGACAGCGTGGCGGTGCCCGCTGATAGTAGTTTGGTGCCTGTGCCCGTTGTTATGGCGCCTTTGCCGGTGGTGGCCGTAGACACCATCCCAGCCTCGTTCCAGCCCAAAGACGCCTTGCGCATTATTGGCTATGACGTGCAGAACCTGGAGGCGGCCATTAAGGCGTTTAAACTGCATTTCATCCAGAAAGAAGTGAATGGCGTGCTCACCGATGACGACAAGAAAGTGCTCTACCACCTGTACAAGAAAAGCCTTTAGGGAATTGATTTGCCCATTTTGCGTGTTGCGCCAAGGAGGAACAGGTTCTGTTTCAGGGCTGTTTTCCAGAAAATAGCCCCGAAACAGATAAGCTACTTCGGGAAAGCCCACACTTTCCTGTAACTTTGTAACGTTTTGAGAAGGGCGTACTATGCCCATGAACAACCGCATGCCAGAAGAAATAGAAATTACCCCTTCGCGTACAAAATTCAATAAATGGATCAGGACCCTCTGGAAGCTGTTTGGCTTAGGGGTGGTGTTTGTGGTGGTGTATTTTGTAGCCGTAGACCTTAACTTATTTTACCTGTTTGGAGCCTCGCCGGGCTTAGATGACCTGGAGAACCCGCGCAGCAACCTGCCCTCTGAGATCTATACCGCAGACGGTGTGATGGTGGGCCGCTATTTCCGGGAGAACCGTGACCCCGTTCCGTTTGACAGCATCTCGCCTATGATGGTGAAGGCCCTGGTGGCCACCGAGGATGAGCGTTTCTACGAGCACCAGGGCATTGACCCTATCTCAGTACTGGCGGCTGTGAAAGACAACCTGAAAGGCGATTCAAGGGGAGCCAGCACGCTTACCCAGCAGTTGGCCAAAAACCTCTATAAAACCCGCACCAAGAACACCAAAGGGGTGTTGGGCTATATACCGGGCATCTCCACGGTGGTGGCCAAGACCAAGGAGTGGAACACCTCCATTAAGCTGGAGCAGCGCTATACCAAAGACGAGATCCTGGGCATGTACCTGAACACGGTAGACTTCGGGAGCAACGCCTTCGGGATAAAAGTGGCCGCCAAGACTTTTTTCAGTACCACCCCAGAGAAATTGAAGCCCGAGGAGGCCGCCATGTTGGTGGGCGTGCTCAAGGCTCCTACTACCTATAACCCTAAGTTCAACCCAAAAAATGCCCTGGCCCGCCGCAACGTGGTGCTCCAGCAGATGGCACGTAACCAAGTGATTACCCCGGCCCAGGCCGATTCCCTGAGCCAACTCCCCATCACCCTTAAATACCAGGTAGAACAGCACCTGGACGGCGTGCCGGCCTATTACCGCCAGGCCGTGAACGAATTTGTGCGCACCTGGGCCGAAAAGCACGAGCTGGACATGTACTCAGACGGGCTTAAGATCTACCTCACCATTGACTCGCGCATGCAGAACCTGGCCGAAGAGGCCCTGCGCGAAAAGATGAAGACCCTTCAGAACCGGTTTGAAGGACACTGGCGCAACCGTAACCCCTGGGTAGACGACCAGGACAACGAGATTCCGGGCTTCATTGAGAGTGCCATCAAACGTACCGGGGTCTACCAGTCGCTCAAGAACAAATACGGCAATGATACCACCGCCATTAACCGGGCCCTAAACGAGCCCAAGGTGATGACGGTGTTCAGCTACAAAGGCCCCAAGGAAATGACCATGAGTTCTATGGACTCCCTGCGGTACTACAAACGGTTCCTGCGCGCCGGCATGATGACCATGGACCCTTTCACGGGGCATATTAAAGCCTGGGTGGGCGGCATTGACTATGAGAACTTTAAATATGACCACGTAAAGCAGGCCAAGCGGCAGCCGGGCTCTACCTTCAAGCCTTTTGTATATGCCGCCGCCATTGACCAGGGCTATTCGCCGTGTGACAAGATTCAGGACCAGCGCGTGACCATTAAGTACGTGGAGAACGGCAAGCCCATGGAGTGGACGCCTAATAACGCAGACCATTCCATCTCCGGTCGGCAGATGACGCTTCGGCACGCCATGGGTCGGTCCATAAATACCGTTACCGCGCAATTGACCGAGGCCATTGGGCCCGAGGCCGTGCGCAAGTTCGCCCGCAGGTTGGGGATCACCAGCCCCATGCAGGCGGTGCCTTCCATTGGCTTAGGCTCCAATGACGTGAACATCTATGAGATGGTGAATGCCTACAGCACGTTCGTAAACAACGGTTTCCTAAACAAACCTATGTTAGTGCTGCGCATTGAAGACCGGAGTGGGAACGTGATTGAGCAGTTCAACCCACAGCAGAAAAGGGTGATCACCGAAGAGACGGCTTTCCTGATGGTGCACATGCTCAAAGGCTCGATGGAAGAACCCGGCGGTACCTCACAAGCCCTGTGGGAATATGACCTCTGGAAGAAGGGAAACCAGATAGGCGGTAAAACCGGTACTACCTCTAACCACTCAGATGGCTGGTACATGGGTGTGTCCAAAAACCTGGTGACAGGCGTGTGGGTGGGCGGCGAAGACCGCAGTATTCACTTCAGGACCTCCGCCACGGGCGAGGGCTCCAAAACGGCCCTGCCTATTTTTGGCCGGTTCATGGAGAAAGTGTACAAAGACCCTAATCTGGGGATTAAACTGGGGACCTTCCCAAAGCCAACCGTGAAAATCAATAAGCCCTACAACTGTATTACCGTGATGCCACGTAAGCCTAAAATTGTAGACTCAACGGCCGTAGACAGCATGCTGCAGCAGATGAATGACAGCATTATCTCTGCGTTCTAATACTTACGCAAACATTAAAAAGAAAGGCCCGGTCACTTATGAAAGTGCCGGGCTTTTGCTGTTGGAATGCTCCTTCTTTTAGAAGGGTAGGTGGAGCGGAAAGGGTTTAGGCAGACGGAATAGGTTCTAATATAGGCACGGTGGGGCTGGGCACTATGTTGTAAATTTTCAGAAGCTTCTCTACAATGCGGTCAGCAGCTTTGCCATCCCAGAGGGGTACAATACCCCCTTTTTTCCAATCGCCTTTTAATAGCTTATCTAGATAAGGCTTCAGGTTAGTGGGGTCTGTGCCCACCAGTTCATTGGTTCCTAGGGTTATGGTTTCCGGCCTTTCGGTGTTGTTTCTTAAGGTTAGGCAGGGTACTCCCATAACAGTTGTCTCCTCTGTGATGCCGCCAGAATCTGTTATTACTCCTTTTGAATTCTTAACTAGGTGATTGAATTCCAGATAAGACAAGGGCTCTACCAGGCAAAGACGCTCATGCTCTATGTGTAAGCCCTCCAGTATTTTTGCTGTTCTGGGGTGCACTGGGAATATAACCGGGAAGTCATTGGTGCCGTCAATAATCGCTTCCATCATGGTCTTAAGTTGGCCTTCCTCGTCCACGTTGGCGGGTCTGTGCAGGGTAAGCGTAAAGTAGGATTTCTCTTTTAGCCTTTCCCCATTCACGCAAATCTCCGGATCTTTAAGCCTATCCATATTGGAGAGCAGTGTATCAATCATAGTATTCCCCACAAAATGGATTTTGTCAGGAGAAACACCGTTGGCCCTAAGGTTTTGGTTGGCCACCTCTGAGGTTGTGAAAAAATGATCTGTGATGCTGTCCGTGACTATCCTGTTTATTTCTTCAGGCATGGTCATGTCTCCGGAGCGGATTCCGCCTTCCACGTGGGCTACATCTACACAGAGTTTTTTAGCCGTAATGGCGCAGGCCATAGTAGAGGTAACATCACCCACCACCACTACTACATCTGGTTTGTTGCTCTCAAGTTCCTTTTCAAAGCGCGTCATGATAGAGGCCGTCTGCTCAGCCTGAGAACCTCCACCTGCTTCCAGGTTGGCATGGGGCTCAGGAATGCCCAGTTCTTCAAAAAAATTACCAGACATCTTTTTATCATAATGCTGGCCCGTATGTACAAGCCTATAGCTTACCTTATGCCCGGCGCTAATCGCATTCTCTATGGCCTTAATAATAGGGGCGATCTTCATAAAATTTGGCCGTGCTCCAGCAACAATTGTAATTTTCATACCATAGGGAGTTATGTAATTGGCAAAACATGATGTAAAATGGTTTAAGCGTATGCTTCCTGGTTCTTTTTGCTCTTGAACATTTCCTTAAAAAGGGCGAGTAAAAAGTAAGAGTTGCAAATGGCGTAGCGTTTGGCAAGCCTTTGAGGGTCCTGAATCGTTCTAACCAGCCACCGTAAGCCCAATCTTTTGGTAAGGGAGTCCAGTTTGACGTCTCCTACAAAATATTCATAGCTACCCCCAACACCCATAATTACATTGGCATTAAGCTGGTTATGGTATTTGATGATAAACTCTTCCTTTCTGGGGGAGCCAAAGGCTACAAATAAGAAGTCAGGGGCAAAAGAGGCAATTCTGGAAACAACATTGGCTTCTTCTTGCTCTACATTATAGTAGCCATTTTGGTAGGCCACCTTATCTAACAACTGAGGGTAGTCCTGTGCAATCTTCAGGTGCACTCTGTCCAGCAGTTCTTGAGGAGAGCCCAGGAAGAAAATTTTATACCCAGATAAGCTTGACTCTTTGATTAGCTCCACCATAAGCTCTGCACCAGAGATAGAGGAGATTTTGTGTCCGTGCACCAGATATTCAGCAAACACGATGGATTGGCCATCTGGTATGGTATGCGTGCCAGACTGGAATATCTTTTCAAGGTTAGAGTCTCTGGAGCCCTGGTATAGCTTAAGGGTATTCAAAGAGACAATAGTAGATACCTTATTCTCAGAAATCCTGGTTTTGAGC
The DNA here is from genome assembly GCF_001078055.1 of Rufibacter radiotolerans. Taxonomy (NCBI): domain Bacteria; kingdom Pseudomonadati; phylum Bacteroidota; class Cytophagia; order Cytophagales; family Hymenobacteraceae; genus Rufibacter; species Rufibacter radiotolerans. The sequence goes on from NZ_CP010777.1 coordinate 376,669, forward strand.
TCCTGAATAAGCGTGCTTCTGTCTTTGAGGTAAAGGTTATAACCAAATAGCTTTTCCATATTATCTTACATTAGAGGTTATTCTACATTGCTTTTCAACTTAACTCGTGGTCTAATTGCACTGATGGCTGATAGATGGCAGACACAGATCTGGAAAGTGCCTCTTCATAAACTGCTTTCACTCGTTGGGCAATAGTTTCTGAGTCTAAGCCCAATTCTTTCAGGCGTTCTTCCCCTTTAGTGCGGTTCATGTTTTCTGAGAATTCCAGGGCCTGGCGTATTTTGTCAGCTACATCTGCTGGCTCAAAAGAAGAGACGTAGCATCCTGCCGTTTCGCCCATCACCCATTTCACATCGCCCATGTCTGTAGCCACAATAGGGCAGTTGCAAGCCATGGCTTCTTTTACCACGTTGGGGGACCCTTCCATGAGAGAGGGTACCACCAGCACATGAACCGAATTCAGGTATTTGGGTATGGCATCATGCGCAACCGGGAATGGATTGATAAGTTCTACCTCAGGCAGGTTTAGCAGGTCCAGGGCCTTTTTGGCTAATGGGAAGTTCTTTCTGATGTTGGTTTTGTTGCCTAGAAAGAGGACCTGTTGTTTGCTGTTATCCAGCGCAAGTTCCTCCCGGTAATCTTGCGGGGAGGGGCTGAATTTTTTAAGGTTTACTCCGTTAGGAATAATATGGGATTTGTGCTTTAAGTAGACGTGCTGGTCTATATTGGCAGATTTGGAAATGATAGCCGTAACAAAGGGCTGAATAAGATAGGTCAGGAAAATGTTTAACCAACTGCTCAGTTGAATTTTGTTAACCCCAATATACTCCCCATAGGCGTCAGACCCCATTAAGGACAGGACCACGGGTGTTTTGCCGGCACCAATGACCGCAGACCAACCAGAAAGTGTAAAGTGGGCATGGATAAGGTCATAGGAGTTGTTCTTTAAAAACTTGCGGAGCCTTAGCCCAGCTTTTAGATAACCCATGATCCCTTTGCCCACAACCGGGAAATAATCTACCTGGGCACCAACCTTACGGAGAGATTCACCCTGTTCTTTGATGAAGGGAACAATGTCAAAGGTTCTACTATTACCGCTGCAAACAAAAAGGACTCTCATAACCAGTGCATATAGTGGTAAGAAAAAGGGAACTCAAAAGGTGTTAGATTTTAAGGCTTCGGCAGCAATTCTTTTATGGGAGGAGGGGTCACCCTAAAGAAATTATGTTCTCTAGGCAAAGGAATCTCTTCTGCCGGTTCAGGTACCGGTGAAGATTGTATGCCAAACTTTATACTAGCCAAAAGCAGCATTAAAAGCGGAGCAAAGGTTAAGGTGCCAATAAAGCGCCCCGGCAGTAACACTAGTAGAAACATGATAAGAAGCGGGTAATACACCACCTTAGCCTGTTTTTCTATTCTATGGTTTCCCATGAAAAAGTAATGAACAACGCAGTAAGCGAACAGGAAAAACCCAAACAGTCCAGTGCTGAAGAAAATCATGTTGAGGTCACTATGGATCGGGCGGTCACGGCCAAAGTACCTGGTGCCAAACTCATCGGTGTCAAAGAATTTCACCCCAAACAAAACTTCCAGCAAGCTGCCGGTTTTTTCATGGTAGTCCATGATGTAAAGCGTTTCCAGAACCCTTCCTTCTTCTTCATAGGTGTCCAGGTTCTGAATTCGGTCCCGCTTTTCCAGTTGAGCGGTTAATCTGGCTTCATATAAGGGGTAAGAAAAAATAAGGGCCGCAACCATGAATACAGTGAGCCCCACCATTTTAAAGATGAGCCTTCGGTTGAGCAGGGCATACACAAACAAGGCCCCAAACAGCATGCCCAAGGCAGTTCTTCTGGTGTTAATCAATAGAATACAGACATTTATAATCATAAACACTGCATCATTTATTTTGACTAACAGGGTTTTGTCTTTGTTTGTAAGGAAGTAGTGAATGGCTAGGAACACCACAATTGGGATGATGTAAATTCTGGAGGTTATCAGATAACCCGTAGAGAAAGCCTCAGTGTAAGACTCCCCAATTTTAAAAATATTGGCATATACCACATAAGCCGGTAATGTCATCAACAAGACCCGGTTATACTTCTCAAACCCTTTCAGAAAATCAGTGGTTTGGGCAAAGTGTTTACCTAAGGGGATCATGAGTAAGGTAATGACTATGGCCAGCAGGTTTCTGGTGGAGGCAAGGGAGTCCCCGCTATTGATAATCCATAAGACTCCCAGATACGCAATTAGGGCAACCAGTACAAAGTCATAGTTCTTTAAAGCATTATGCCGGATGATATATAGCAGCAGTAATGCCAGGGGTATGAAATAACGGAGGGCCGCAAATATCTTGTCGTCTTTGTAAAACCCGTCAAACATGTCAAAGAACACGAAGAAGAGGGGCAGTGAAAAGACAGCTGCTTTGAAATTATAGAAAGCCAGAAAGATCAATATGGCGGCTAGGGCAAATAAGATCATAGTTCCTACATCATGTTATTAAACCAGACCCAGGTGCTGCATAATGTGTTCTGCGGTTAAAGCAGGGGAGTGCTGGGTAGAAATAATGAATTTGTTTTTACACCCTGAATTCTTGTAAATCTGGAACAGATAGTCATTACATCTGTGTAATTCTTTTAACCGTTGGTCTGCCGGCATTCTATCAAACCTGCTTAAGTTGGTGCTTCTGTTCTGGATTCTCTCACTTGCCGTTTCTGGGTCAATGTCTAAGTAGAAAACATAGTTGACCTTGAAATAGAACGGACGGGGCGTGGTAGCAAAGTGCTGGTAAGAATTGTGATTAAATATGGTGGCAGACCACAGTTCCTGAATGATCCATTGTTCCAGCAATACAATGTCAATTGCTTTAGAAGCTATGATCTGCTGTAAGGCAGTGTTAAAAATAGAGAGTCTTACATATCGGTAAATAGAGGAGGCGCTGAAAATCCGCTGAGCGACCAACGATAAAGAGTAAGAAAATAAAAGGTGGCCTGTTGAGAAAAGCGTAGTGGTAAACAGGAGCAGCTTACGGTATAGGGAAAGAGATTGAATATGGTCCTTCACGTCCTGCAGTGTTAGTACCTGCAGATCTTTTTCCTTAAGAAGACCAGAAAGATGTCTGCAGACAGTTGTTTTTCCAGCCCCCGGCGGACCTGCCAGTTCCACTATGGTAGCAGGGTGACTTAGGGGCACAAAAGAAGAGTGGATGCTGGTAGGTTTAATTCCTGAAGTAATTTCGGTTATAGAGTCCATTGGGCATGTATCTGATTTAGGCATATGCCTTCCAAATTTCTTGTTTGACGGTTGTGAGCACCTGGCTTAAAGGTTGAGCCGCATCAATAGTGATCACCTGGCTATTTTTGCCAAACCGTAGCTCTTTGATACCGGCTATTTTTGCTTCTAATTTTGGCAGTGATACATCTCCCGGTTTTCTGGCTTCCACCACCTGGGCATCGGCAATCAACTTAAAGATGAGATCTGGGGAGTGGCTCTTAACGGAAGCGTAGAGGTTGGCCTCATATCTGGCCATAGCCCTGAAAAGCAGATTGCCAGACGTAACCAGGTGGTGCAAAAGCGGTCCGTCATTAAAGCCTTTGATCTGGTTTTGGGGAAACCTGTCACAGATAACCAGCATGCCCATTTGTTTCGCCTCCTGCATTCTGCGCAGGTTGGTTTTCTTTTCCTGGGCCACCAGCAGGGCTTCAACGCACCTGTATAAATTCGCCAGGAACCCTTCTTTTTGTAAACCGGCTGGATCGGTTTTTTGAACCTTGCCCGTTTTTTTTCGGGCAGGAACTACCGCCTTTTTTAGCTTAGATAAAACAGTTCTGGCCCAGGAGGCAGTGCCATCTCCTCTGCCAAAGTAAATGCTGTAGACATCTAGTTTCTGCTGAAAAGTCTTGCGTAGGTTAGCCGTCACCGTGGACTTGCCCGAGCCGTCTGCGCCTAGGAAAGCGACAGTAAGGCCACCGCGCGGGTTTATTCTTCTGGAGACCATGGGCCGGTCTAAAAGCTTGGGAAGCTTTCCTAGGGTCCTGACCATTACCTCTCTGTACCAACGGGAAAACAAGGCGCTAACCGGTGAATACAATTTGTTGTTCCTGAATTCTGCCCTTACCAGGCGCGAAAGCTGAAACAGGTCCTTTCTGTTAGTGCCGTGTAGAATCAGGTTGAGAATGGGGTAATAGTTGGAGACAATGCCTTGCAGCATGGCTACTACCTGCGCTTGGGTGGCATTAGCCTTCAACCATTTGTACTCCTGTAAAAGCCTGCCGGTATAACTGGTTTTGTTGAAAAGGTATATCAGGAAAAGGTCTCTGGTTCTTAGTTTAAGCGCCTCTCTGAAGTAAAGCAGGATTAACTCAAAGGCAGGGTGTGAATGGTAGATGCCATGAAAGCTATTAAAGACCCGCGTCTGCAGGATTTGGTCTTCAAAGGTAAGTTGGTAGCCTTTGAGATAATTTTCGCCCATGGTGAGCCTGAAATGGGCATGCACATGCACTACCTTTCCGGAAGGTGAATCAAAGCCTATGTAGTCTTCAATGTCTTTATACTGTTTTTGGTCCAAAGAAGAAAATTTCCTGAAGTCAAGCTCCTTAAGCAGAAACAATACCTTGTCTTTTTGGCTGGTATCAAAGAGAATGTCCAGGTCTGTGTCACCTAGCATAGAAGCACTCAGGTTCTCATTGCTTTTCCAGTGGCAATACAAAATGTTCTGTTCATGAAAAGCAGAAAGAAGGGCTTCTATAATGCTAAGCTTGTGAAGAGGTTCTGCAATCTCGGGGGCAGGGGACTTATCAATTAGAGTTTCCATGGTACTGTGTTTTTATCTCTGGGGACGTTTACTTTTTGAACCTATTGGTAATTAGTTTCCCGAATAAGCTTTTAAGATCATCACTTATAATTAAGGTGGGGAAAAACTTAATCAAACCAGCCGCCAGCAGCATGATGACCAAGGCGTTCAAGAAAAGCGTGAGTAAGTGGGAATCAGTTAAAGACCGAAGCGTTGTGACCAGGAAGTAACTGGCGGTTCCGGTGATAAGGCCAAGAATGATCCCATGCATGTGTACTTTGGCCATTTCTGCCCACCCAATGCCTGTAAGCTTAATACTTAGGTGGGCCATCAGTAGGAAGTTCAGCACTAAGGCCAATGCCACTCCCCAGGCTACCCCTGAAAGGCCCCAGAATTGGCCTATATAAGAGCCAATACCCACCGTGGCCGCGTAGAGCACCTGGCGCCAGGCCCTTTTATAGACAGCCCCTGTGGCCCTAGCCAGGGAATCACTCATTTTATAGCTCATCCTGAAAAGCAGGCTACAAGCCAACACCTGGAAAGGGAGAATGACATCAGTCCACTTAGGGCCTAAAAGGGTTAAGACTATCTCGGGGGCCAGGAGCACAAACTCAATGCTCAACGGAATAGAGACAAGTGCAATAAGACTTACTCCCGTGAGGTACGCTCTGCCTAACCGCTGTTTGTCATCCTGCACCTTGGCCATGGCCGGGAAAAGGGATTTGTCCAGGGCGTTACCAAAAAGCCCAGCCGGCATAACCATAAACTGGTAGGCGCGTCCGTAAATACCCAGGGCGGCGGCCCCCAGCATACGGCCCACAATCAGATTGTCTCCCTGGGTAGCTAAGAAGTTGCCAATCCTGGCCATGGTCATGCCGCCGCCAAAAGAAAGTAACTCCATGAAGGCGTTCTTTTCAAAGCCTGGCTTCTTAGGAAACGGTTGGGCAATGACCAAAAAGATAACATTCAAAACAGCCTGTAAAAGGTGCGCCGCCACTAAGGCCCAGACGCCCCAACCTATGTAGGCCAGGAAAATCCCGGCAATGCCAAACCCAAGGGCATAGGAGGAAACTTCAATGGCGGCAAGGGTTTTGAACCTCATCTCCCGTTGCATGAGAGCATGCCCGATCAGGGTAAAAGAGTCTATCAAAAAGATGCAGGAAATGGCTCTTAAAATTGGAGTCAACCCTTCCATCTTAAAAAAAGATGCAACCAAAGGAGCTGATAGTAGGAGCCCTACTGCAAACAGGAGACCCATGCCCAATGACATGGTAAAGCCGGTGGTCAGGTGCCTGTTTTCTAGTTCCTGCCGTTGCACAATAGCGGGCCCTACCCCCATCTGGGTGAACATTTTTGAGAAATCCACCACTATCACGGCAACCCCTACCAACCCAAACTCCAGGGGGCTTACCAACCTGGCCAATACTGCCAGCACGCCCACTTTAAGAGTCACCTGAATTCCGCTGCCGGTAATAAGAAACAGGAAGCCGGAAAAAGTACGCTCCGTCAGTTTCTTGTCTTTGGAAAGGGGGGCACTCTCAATGGGTAAAGTAGGCGCTTGTTGTAAAAGATCAGACATTGGGGTAATGAAATGGTAAGGCAATTGTAAGCATTTAAAAGAATCTCTATCCGCCGGTCTCAGAACGAACACACTTCCTGAAAAGCAGTCAAAGAGTGGTTAATGCGGCACTTCCTCTGCATGTAACTTGGTTACTTTTTCAACGGGGTAGAACCCCTTGAACCACTCGGTGAATTTCCTTAGGCCGTACTGAATAGTGGTGTTGGGTTTGTAGTTAAAGTTATTGATCAGGTCATCTACATTGGCCCAGGTGGAAATGACATCCCCCGCCTCAATGTCTTTCATCTCTACAATAGCCTTTTTCTCCATACAGCTCTCCAACTCCTTGATAAAGGTCATGAGCTCAATGGGTTTGTTATTACCTATGTTGTAGATACAGTAAGGCGCCGTAGACCGGGAAGGATCTGGCTTGTTGGCATCCCAGGTGGCAAGCGGCTCTGCGGGCTTGTCCATGACATTGATAATGCCTTCCACAATGTCATCTATGTAGGTGAAATCTCTTTTCATCTTGCCATAGTTGAATACCTGAATGGGCTTGCCATTGAGAATGGAGTCTGCGAAGAGAAAGTACGCCATATCTGGTCTTCCCCAGGGGCCATAGATGGTAAAGAAGCGAAGCCCCGAGGTAGGTATTCTATAGAGGTGGCTATAGGTGTGGGCCATGAGTTCATTGGCCTTTTTGCTGGCGGCATATAGGGAGACGGGGTGGTCTACCGCATGCTTTACAGAGAAAGGCATGGTTTCATTCAGCCCATAGACACTGGAGGAGCTGGCGTAGACCAGATGCTTGATTCTATTATGCCTGGCCGCCTCTAGCACATTCAAGAAACTGACCAGGTTAGACTGGGCATAGGCATCTGGGTTGGTAATGGAATACCGCACACCGGCCTGCGCCGCTAAATGCACAATCACGTCAAACTCCTCTTTATTGCAGAGCGATAACAGTTCATGCTTGTCTTCCAGGTTCATCCGGATAAAGCGGTACCCCGGGTACTTCAAACTTTGAACCTCCGTGTGCCAGGCCACTGACTCCTCGGCAATGCCACTTTCCGCTAACCTGGCAAACTTGAGCCTGGGGTCATAGTAATCATTGATGTTGTCAATCCCTACTACCTCATCGCCTCTTAAAAGCAATTGCTTCGCTAAATGAAAGCCAACGAATCCGGCCGTGCCTGTAACTAAAACCTTCATATCTGTCTTTGGGTTAGGTGCTGATGACGAAAGGGGGAATTGCCTTTGATGATGATTGTGTAGCAGAAATCACTCTTCTTTAATTGCCTTTTGCAGCAAGTTGAAAGAAGCAGACGGAGGTAGACACTTAAAACGTCACAGAAAGACGTAGCCGGTTAAAGGCTTTTTTCCAGACGGTTGATGACTTGGTAACTAATAAATGGGTGTTGTCTAATCCTGTATTTTTAAACCCGGAAACCCTCTTTGGAATATCAAAAATCAGCGGCAGCGTACTGCAACACTTCCACACTGGCCTTTGGTACTTCGGCGTACATGGTGAAGCCGAGAGAAGGAAGGGCTACTTTCAGGGTCTTGTTTTTAATGGCGATAACGGTGCCTTCCTTATCTGTGAGCGATCCTTCGTTTACTCTAACCGTGTTGTAGAGCGAAATTTCTGTGCCGGCTACAAAGACATTGCTGTGGCAGGTAAGAAACTCACGTATGGTGTCAATTTCTTCTTCTCTAATGACAGCCGGTTTGCCCAGCCAGTTAACCAGGCTAAGCACCCCATTGGTTTTTTTCAGGTCATAGAGTTGCTTTTCGGGGACCCGCACAAAGACATAGGAGGTGAACAGCGGTTCTAAAACTGTTTTCTTTCTGTCACTCCACTGCCTGGTGACCCTGTTTAAAGGACAGTAATTGGTGATCAGCCTTTCTGTGAAGGAGGCAGCCACTTTCTTTTCCCAGCGTGGCTTGGTATAAACCGCGTACCATTTCTCATGCATAGCCATGGACCCTTAGGGCAATTGAGGGATCTTTAAACACAGAGCTTCGCTTGCCTCAGTCACAGCCAGTAACCGGGTGCAGAAGGAAGAGGAAATCATTTTTCTAAGTGTAAAGGCACCTAGAAGGCGGGTAGAGTACTATTTATGCCCTTAGGCAAGTGCGTTGTATTTATGCTTTTGCTCTGGTCTTATAAGCCTGGTAGGCTTTCTCACCATAGTTGTATTCATGCCCGTAGCCATAGCCGTAGCCATAATGCTTGTCAAACAAGCCTCTTGGCTTCACGCCATTGAATACAATGGCAACGTTGTTCAGCAGTTTTATTTTGTTGCTCATGGCCAGGCCTTGCAAGATCCTTTTTGGGGTATAGGAATGCCGCATGACCAGAAGCGTAATGTTGCAGTACTCTGCCAGCAGGGAGGCGCCTGTGACAATATCTATGGGAGGAGTGTCCACAATTATATAGTCAAACTCCATCTCAACGTAGGCAAACAGGCTTTCCAATTGGCCATTCAGCAGCAGCTCAGTGTGGTCGCCAATCTCAATGCCCGCGGGTACCACAAACAGGTTGTCAAAGTCAGTGTGGTGGATAATGCTCTGCGGAGTGGCTTCTCCCTTCAGGAATTCAATAAGGCCGTGTTGGTGCTCCATATCAAACCGGGAAGTGGTAGCGGCTTTCATCAGGTCAAAGTCCATTAGTACTACCTTCTTGCCGGAAGTGGCCAGACTGTACGCCAGGTTGGTGCTCACAAAGGTCTTGCCTTCTCCTGGTATGTTGGAAGTGACCATGATTTTCTTCTTGGTGAACGTGCGGCCGTAAAGACCCAGGGAGGCCCGCAATTGCCTGAACTGCTCAATAGTGAAGGCTTCTGTAGGCGCCTTGAAGGGGCCAGGCTCATTGTTTTTGACAAAGGCCAGTTCTGCCACAATAGGGGCATTGGTGTGTTTCTCAATCTCTGACCTGAACAACAGTTTGCCTTTGAGCAACTCACTGCCAGATACCAGAGCCACCCCAAACACGCAGGCCATCATGGCTGCAATCAGGTACAGGTACAGGGGTCTGGGGCTTACCGGGCCCATGGAAGATTGGGCCATATCAACTATTCTGGTGTCTTCGGCGGTAGGGGCATAAGACAGAACGGTTTCCTCCCTTTTCTGCAAAAGGAAGTTATAGGCGTTGTTTTTGGTTTCTAGTTGGCGGCTTATCTCAAGCAATTCCCTTTCCTTTTTAGGAATGGTCTGTAAAACGGCGTTGTACTGGCTGCTGGTGCTGGACAGGTTGGCTCGGCTGGCTTGCAAGGCAACCCGCTGGTTCTGGATGTTCTCTAAGATGCTGGGCCGTAGTTTCTCAATTTCGTCTACCACCGATACCAGAATAGGGTTGTTCTCTGCGGTGGTCTTCTTCAGGCGCTGGTACATCATTTCAGACTCATACAGCTTGTTTAAAAGCTGCGACAGTACAGGATCATTAATGCCTAACGTGGAAGGGACAATGCCATCTGAGTTGCCTTTGAGCACAATATACCGCTGTACCTTGTCCAGAACCGCCAATTGTTGGTTGATCTCGGCAATGCTGCGGTCATTCTCGCCCACGTTGTTGAGGAATACTCTTCCCTGTTCACTCAGGTTCACCACCCTTTGCGTGGATTTGTACCGCACCACCTTGTTCTCCAGCTCGGCCAGTTCTTTGCCTACCATCTTGATCCTTTTCTCTACAAAGTCAAGGGTATTGGCCGCCAGCTTGTTTCGCTTGATAATGGCCACCTGGTTGTACGCCTCAATAAGGTTATTGAGAATGGCTTCCCCTCTCTCCGGAGACGGGTCTTTCAGGGAGAAATTGACGGCGGTAGACAGTTTGTTTTCTGCCTGTATGTTCAGGTTACGGCTTATCTCATCTATGGCCCGTTTGGGGGCTACAATGGAGAAGAACAGGGTGTTTTCAGTGGAAGCAGTCTGGTGGGCGTTTCTGGTGAACTTCATTACCCCATAAGGGGTTTTGACCCACGTGTCCAGGGGATATTTTTTGGTGTTTATTTTTACCTTGTTCTGGGAGGCCAAGTAAGTGAAATGGATCTTCTCCCTTTCCTGCGCTTCCTCAGGATACCTTAACTCTATTTGGATAGGGGAGGTGGCGTACGCCGGGATTTCCCTGAATTTCTCCTCTTCAAACACCGGAACATAGAGGTGCAGTTTATCAACCACTTGCTGCATTAAGGCCCTTGATTGAATGACCTTGATCTCGTTCTCTACAATGTTGTTAGAGGTGAAAGCATCAATGGATTGGGTCATTCTGGATTCATCTACCCCCTTCTTTTCATCTTTGATGATAATGGTGGCTGATGTCTCATATAGCGGAACTGCAATATAGTTCAGGTAAACCCAGGCCCCTGCCAAGGAGAGGCTGATCAACACAGCAAACAAGGGCCAGAAAGGAACAAATTTATACGCAAAGGAAGCGTGTAAATTATCGTCTGGGGTGGTAGGTGTAGTACTAGTCATAAGTACCTGTATTAATGTGAATTAATTCAATAAACGGTCCATTGCTACTATCACTACGGTAAGTCCGCTAAAGACTAAAGGCAGCCATTGTCTGGCCGGGTTAGCCGAAGCAACTTTCGCTTTGTCTGGTTCTACATAGACAATGTCATTTGATTGCAGGTAGTAGTAAGGAGAGGTGAAAAAGTCTTTTGAATTCAGGTTGATCCTCTTCACTATCTTCTTCCCCTCTTCTTCCCTGATCACCATCACATTGTGCCTCTTTGCATAGATAGTGAGGTCTCCGGCAAGGCCTAGAGCCTCTAATAGGGTAATTTTCTCACTAGGCGCGTTTACCACCGTGGGGTGTGCTACTTCGCCTAGCACGGTTACTTTGTAGTTTAGGTACCTTATGTTAATGATAGGGTCAAGTAACAGTTTCCGGTTCACCAGGTTTTTGGAGATCTCATCTCTCAGTTGCTTTTTGGTAAGGCCCGCAGCTTTAATATTGCCCAAAATAGGGAACTGGATATAGCCGTCTGAGTTCACTAAATACCCCGAAACACTAGTGCTTCGCCCAGCCGCCATGTTCACAGATTGTGCATCGCTTTCATTGGGGCTGTTGAAGATCTTACTGGCTTCTGGGTTAAGGCTACTGACAGAAATACTAAGCAGGTCGTTTTTCTGAATTAAGGGTTCTATTGCTTTGACTTCTGTTGGAATGACGGAGTCTTCCACGTCATTAAAGTAGACCACCTTCCTACTATTTACGCAGGCTGTAAAAACAAGTAAGGATAAAAATGTAAAGAAAATATTTAACAAAATATTCTTTAGGCTGAGATTCATATCCTTCTTATGGTTAGGTAAATGACGTTAAGGATTAAGCTTTATTTAATGGTTTTATTAGGTTTAGCTGCTGCTATCCTGCTTTATTTTTTAAAGGTGTCTATCGGGCTATTTTAAAAGCAGGAGCCTTACTGCCTTAGCATAGGCGGCCGTTGTCTCAAGCCTCACAAAATACAGCCCCCGGGTGAGCTGGCTCCCGTCCACCTCGGCTGTGATTAGGTCTCCTGGGGGCGCGGTTCCCTGTTTAAGGACCCGTAATTTTTTGCCCATCTCATTGTATAGCGCCAAGGTATAGTCTCCGCCCCCCGGTAAGGAGAAGCGGGTGGTTGTGCTTGAAGAAAAAGGGTTCTGGGAGGCAGTAAGAAAAGCTTCTCCTTTTGCCGGCCCCGCCTTCAGCCCGGTAACGGCCAGACTGCTGGAAGCGGCCTGGGCAGTGGTAGCCCCGTCAGAGACCAGCCAGCCCACAGCCTTCAGACTGGTGGATGACGTGACGTTGGTGGCCATGATCACCGTCTCTGGGTTATAGTTTTCCTTGCTGCTGGAAACGTAGTTGTAAAGGCCTTTAATAAGCGTAAAAGCCCCGCCAAAGGTAATATTGGTGATAGGAGACTCTTTGTAAAGAATATCACCACCGCTCTCCAGCGAGGAGTAAATAATCTTCAGCTTGCCAGTGGTCTCATTCAAAATAACACAGGGCCGGGTGCCCCCGTCATTGGTCACTTCATAGGCGTTGTCCCAGACGCCGGTAGGGCGGCGCACCAGTAAGGCGAGTTTGGGGTAGCCTAACGTCTCATAACTGGTTTTCACCGCGCAGTACAGGGTCCCGTCTGAGGCTACCTTCATGTTCAGATGGTCATCGGCAAAGCCGGTGCCTATATTGAGGGCCGATTGAGAGGCCGGTAATTCATCATCAGTCCAGGTGCCAGGGTCTGTGCCGTTGGCGTGGGTCCTGAACCCAAACCGTCTGGTATTCTGGTTAGACCAGAGAACCCCTATCTTGCCGGGCATGGCAATCACGGCGCAGATATCATCGTCCTGTATACCGGAGGCAAGGGCAATGGGCTTGCTCCAGGTGGTGTACGGCAAATCGCTCCAGCGCACCAGCACCGCGCTGGAACTGTCCGAGGCAATCCACATGCGGCCATTGCCGTCCACGTCCAGGGTGGCGGTTTCTGTTCCTTGTTCAAACGTAAGTGATACCCGGGCGGGCTGCGTCTGCCACAGCTGGTAAGTGCCCGTGGCGGGTACGTACTGGAGGTTCACCAGATAAGAGGTGTTGTTGCCCCTAAACAGCAGTATGTGGGTAAGGTCACCTACCTTCTTGCAGTCAGCGCGGGCAGAGGTGCCGGCAGAGACTTTGAGTTGGCGGGTCCAGGAGGTGCCGTCCAGGCGCCACAGGTAAATGCCGGTGCTGTCTGGTAAGACGGTCCAATACTTGCCGGCATGCGCCCACGTTTTTGCCTGGGGCTTGTCTGCCGTACTGGTGGTAATAGGCAGTGGGGTAAGGCTAGTGACGGTCGCAAAGCCGGGTTGGGAAGTGACGGGCTGGTTAATAGTATAAGTCTGGCCACTGGTATAGCCGCCTGTAAGGGAGTTGCCCGCTAAATCTTTGATGCCCGTGCCGGAAGCCTTTAGATCCAGGCGAAGGGTGCCGTCACCAGCTACCCCGGTCACGGTCACGTCATAGGCAATATTATCTCCGTTAACAGGGGTTACGGAGGAAATGGTGCCCATAGCAGACCCGGTGGCGCTGAGGGAGAAGTCTGCCAGATCCACGCCTTTCACCTTTTCTGAGAAGGTAGTCCTGAAGGTAAGTTGTGTGTCTGCCGTAATGTCTGTGGAAGGGCTTTGCCGGTCAATACCCACTACCGTTGGGGGGGTTCTGTCCTGGGAGACTAACTCCAGGTCAAAGGCCATGTCTGGGGTATTGATTTTCCGTTGGTGTACCTCTATCGCTACCAGGTTAACGCCCGGCACAAAAGCGGAGCCCTTGAACGTGAAGGTTTGTATTTTGGAGCCGTTGTCACTGGCGTCTTTTGTAGCCACCGTGTTGTAGGCAATGGGGCCGGTGGGCATGTTATTGCGCAGTACCTCTATGCCGTTCACATACACCACCAGGCCATCGTCGCGCTTTACGTTGGCGGTTATGGTGCCCAGCGCAGAAGGGTCTGCCACGGAAATGGTTTTGCGGAAGTACGTGGTGATGTATTTATTGGCGGCGGGGCCTGAGTTTATCAGTGTAGCGGCATCCTCAATTCCGTAGCCAAATTTACCTACCCCCGTTTTCCAGCCGGATTCATCAAAGGTGCCTTCTGGGGCAGGTAACTGACTACGCCAAACGGTGCCCTGGTTAGACCCGTTGTCCAGATATTTCCAGGCAGAGCCTAAAGAGACCAGGGTTGTCTGCCCGACTACCTGAATGGCCAACAGCGTAGCCAGAGCGAATAGGAAAGTAAATTTAGCATGCATAACCTATACTTCTGCGCGTGGAGAAAGGAGGCTGAGAGTTCTTTTGGGAAAGAAGAGGCCAGAACTGTAGTGCGTTTACTTCACTGGGGTGCGTGAAATAAACCAATCAGAAAAATATTTCCTGCTTTTAACCAGCTAAGGATCCTGTAAAGGGCCAACGCTGTAAAAGCATCCGGTGGAGCTAGCTTAATTATTTTTATTAACTTAAATTACTATTAATTATGTATTAAACCAAATTTTAACTAAAAATTTATAACAATATTTATCTTTAATATACATATTTGAATATATTTAGTTTGTAGAATGTGGAATTATTTTTCAACAAATGCTGAAGGAGTAAGAAGTGCGTTTTGAGGCTGTTTTTTGAAAAACGGCCCCAAAATAGATAGAGTGAATTTTTCGAGAAGAGGTATGTGGCGCCCCAGAGGAGTAGTTCTTAGGTAATAGATTTCCCATGATTCCATAACCTTCAGGTTGGAAGGCTATTGAAGAAGCATGTCTGTTTTGGGCCTGTTTTTAAGAAAAGAGGCCCAAAACAGACATGCTTCTTCAAGTCAGCAAAATTAACCTATCAGGTAAGTTTGGATTACCGCGTGCGCACCAGTTTAAGGGTCTTTTTCTCGCCAGTAGCGGTCATTAACCGGACAATGTAGAGGCCTTCCTGCAGGCTAGATCCGTCAATAGTGGTGGTGGTCACTTCCCCGGCCTGCGCTACTCCTTCCTTCAAAAGCCCCACCTGCAAACCGTTCCTGTCATAAAGAGCCACTGAATATTCCCCGCCCTGTGGAAGGGTGAACGTGAGGGTATTGCTCTGGGTGAAAGGATTGGTAGAAGCGGAAAGCTGCGTAGAAACGGGGGCGGTATAACTGGCTGCCACGGCAGTGGCGGTAGTACCTCCGTCAGAAAACAACCAGCCTACAGCCTTCTCAGTGTTAGAGGCCAGTACCACCGTTTCTGGGTTATATGGGTCTTTGGCACCGGTCACGTTGTTGTAATCGCCTTGAATTAAGGTATTGGCAGACCCGAAGGAAATATTGGAAGTAGAGGACTCTTTATAAAGAATGTCACCGCCGTTTTCTACAGAAGTATACAGCACCCTAAGCTTGCCGGCGGCCTCATTGAGCGTGACTATCCCGCGGGTACCGCCATTGGTGCCCTCCGTAGTAACGGTATAGGCATTGTCCCAGGTGCCGGCTGGGCGGCGTACCAGCAAGATCACTTTGGCATAGCCGGGGGTGTCATAGCCGGTTTTCGCGGCGCAGTACAAGGTCCCGTCTGAGGCCACTTTCATGTTCAGGTGGTCATCGGCGAAGCCTGCCCCCTTGCTAAGCGCTGATTGGGAGGCCGGAGATTCATCTGCGGTCCAGGTGCCGGGGTCTGTGCCATTGGCGTGGGTCCTGAACCCAAACCGCTTAGTGCTTTGGTTAGACCATAGTACCCCAATTTTACCGGGCATGGCGGTCACGGCGCAGATGTCATCACTGGTAAGGCCAGAAGCAACGGTGATGGGGCTGCTCCAACTCTTGTAAGGCGAATCGCTCCAGCGGACTTCCGCCGCTGAGGGGCTATCACTGGCAATCCACATGCGGCCGTTGCCGTCTACGTCAAGAGTGGCGGTTTCAGCACTAGAGTTCAGGGAAAGCGCTACCCGGTTAGGTTGGGTTTTCCAAAATTGGTAGGTACCAGAGGAAGACACGTACTCAATGTTTACCAGGTAAGAAGTACTGCTGCCCCTAAACAACAGGATATGGGTTACATCACCCACCTTTTTACAATCAGCGCGGGAAGAGGAGGAATTGACCCGCAGCAGTTTGGTCCAGGTAGTGCCATCCAGACGGAACAGGTAGGTACCGTCGCCTGAAGAGAGTACGGCCCAGTGTTTCCCGGCGTGGGTCCAGGTTTTAGACTGGGGCTTCTCTGCCGTGTTTTTGGTAATGGAAACCGAACTCAAGGAAGTTACGCCGGCTGGGCTAGGTTGGGTAGTGGATTTTTGGATAGTGTAGGTCTGGCCTGCGGTGTAGCCGCCACTAATGGCATTGCCGGCCATGTCCTGGATGCCGGTGCCGGAAGCCTTTAGGTCCAGACGAAGGGAACCCTCACCGGACACGCCGGTTACCTGCACGTCATAGGCTATATTATCCGCATTAACGGCGGTTACGCTGCCAATTGACCCAACTGCGCTCCCGGTGGCGGTTAAGGTAAAGTCATCTGCGCTAACGCCCTGTACTTTCTCAGAAAAAGTTGCCCTAAACGTTAGTTGGGTGGCGCTGGTAGTGCTTTCACTGGGGTTTTGCCGGTTTATGCCAGAGACCGTGGGAGCGGTCACATCTCCCGGCTGGGCTCCTCCGGAAGCTTTAAGTTCCAGGTCAAAGGATAAATCTGAGCTGCTGGCAGATTTTTGGTGAACCTCTACGGCTATGACATTGGTGCCGCTGGCAAAGGAAGAGGCATTAATGGTAAAGGGAACGGTGGCCTCCCCGCTACTTGAGGCCAAGGTAGTATAGGAAACGGGCCCGGTGGGCATCGTGGACCTGAACACCTCCACGCCGTTCACATAAACCACAGCCCCGTCATCCCGCTTCAGGTTCCCTGAGTAGGAGGTGTTGAGGGAGGCGTCTGTAATAGAGATGGCTTTCCTAAAATAGGTGGTAATGTATTTGTTGCTTGAGTTGCCTCCGTAACTCACCACCGTAGCCTCATCGCCATCACCATAGCCTAATTCCCCAGCCCCTGACTTCCAACCGGAATCATCAAAAGAGGTGGCTTGCCAGGCCGTACCCTGGTTGGAACCATTATCAAGGTACCGCCAAGTGGAGCCAAAGGAGACAAGTGTGGTTTGGGCCGCTAATGGGAAGGAGAGGAGAAGCGTAATTACTGAGAAAAGAGTAAGCTTTTTCATGATGGAGAATACTTTTCAATGGAAGCGCATTATTTGTTGGAGGATATTACAGGAAGGCTTCTCTACAGGAGGGAAGGATGGTTGGAAGTAATTAGTTGGGATTGACTACACTGCCCACGAGCCTGCTTTAGAAGCCTAGGCGTCTGGGGTGTGCATATTTAGTTGAGCCCTGGTGGGCTATGTACTTGGCGGATGGTAGACGATACTCTTTTGCAGGTACATAATCTGGCTCCTATACTAAGTGGTATATAATTCAGGATGAAATGGTATAAAGTAAACCTGGTTTTGAAGGAATATCCTTAAAACCAGATAAATAGATGGGGGACGACAGGCAGAACTAACAAAAAAGTATACGGGCTGATTATCTGTTAGGTGATAAATATTGAGAAAATAATTATAAAATAATGGAAAATAGGTACTTAAAGAGCCTATTCAGTAGTGAAATTTTCAACTATTAGAATAACTACTGATACACACTAGGAATAACTTCTGGGAAAGGCTCGGTATGAAGCAACGGGGAAGGGGTTTGTACTTAGTTGTTTTCTGAGGATTAATACTTGAGTTGACAGAGCTACTTGTTATTGTCTTCTCCTTTAGCTCTCCCAGCAGGTTTGCGCAAGCTTCTGGCTTCACTCCTTTAAATTAAATAGCTGGGCTTGCCAACCATCATCAGATAGCAAGAATATTGAACGGCTCATGAATAGGGAGCCAGAAGTGGTTGGAAGCCAAAGACAGAACCGGCCTGCCTGAGAAATTTGGTGACTTTGGATGAGGCATTGCCCTATGTCCATACTTCAGGCACACGAAACGAGGTGGCCACTAAATTTATTGTTTTAAATTATCTGATAAATACGGATTTAATTAAGAAAATAGGCAATAAATAGAGGTTAATTACTGTGAAATGTTAAAACAATATATAGGGTATTAACACTTGTCTTATTGTATGTAATAAGAGGTTTTTTTGCCAAGTATGCAAATTGGATAGAAGGGAGAGGAGAAAATGTGGGAAATTAAACTTTAAAGCGGGTTTTTAGGCTTAAAAATGGTTATCCACAAAAAAGTTTGGTACTTAAGTATTAAAAATTATTGTAAAACAAACAAAATAGGGGTAAAAATAGACAATTTCAAGAACTACGTATGAAGTTTTGAATGGTTTCACTTTTCGTAAAAAATTTGTTTCTAAGTTTGTACTACGAGATTCATTTACAAACAGTTACAAAACTTTTTACAAACAGATGAAATTTAAAATCAATCGCGCATTACTACCCATTTTTATGGGAGCAATTTTCTTTTCATGTGAGAAAAATGAACTAGATGAAATGAATGTAAATTCAGAAAATGCTAGTTCATTAACCAGTTCTAATTTAATATTTGAGGAGACATTTGAAGGTTCAAATCCTTTTTCTACTGCCCATTCTATGGAAGTAGGAGATTGGGATTACGCCCTTCAATATGTGTCTAGCCCAGTTTATCAAGGCACGAAAGCAGCCCGTTTTGAAATTCGGGAAGATCAGCCCCTTATCAAGGATGGCAAGAGAGCTGAGGTAGTGATTGTAAAAGGTTCTGAAGGTGATATTGGAAAGAACACCTGGTATTCTTTTGCGGCTTTTTTCCCTACTGATTATGAGTATGATGATGCCCGTGAAGCCATCAACCAATGGTACCAGGACGGAAGCCCTTCTACTTCTATCCGTATCCAAAGAGACCGTATCATCCTAGAGGCAGGTACTACTAGTGGCAATATTGTAGAACATGACCTGGGTGCTGTTCCTAAAGGCAAGTGGACTGATTTCGTTTTCCACTTCATCCACTCTACTGGTTCAGACGGCCTGATAGAAGTTTGGTTGAATGGTGCTAAAGTGAAAACCATCACTGGTGGTAACATGTATAATGATGTGCTTCCTAAGTGGAAAGTTGGTATCTACAAGTCGGCCTTCAAATACGGTACTTCTGATGTAACCAAGAGAGTTCTCTATTATGATAACATCCGGGTAGGTAATGAAAAAGCCACTTTGGAAGAAATGAGAGCCGGTTCAAGTGCAGGTACTACCGCTACAACTGAGCCTACTACAGATGCTACTACCGGTACAACCACAGGTACTACTACTGGAACAACCACAGGAACTACTACCACTGGAACTACTACCACTGGAACTACTACCACTACCAGCGGAACGCAGCAAGTGGTAAGCTACACCCTTGTGAACGCTACTACAGATAAGGATATCATGACCATAACTGAGGGAGCTACCATTAGCATGAGTGCTGTGGGTACATCCAAATTCAACATCCGGGCTAACACTAACCCAGGTACAGTTGGCGTTGTGAAATTCGACCTGACAGGCGCCGCAACTAAGTCTAGATTAGATGATGTGGTACCTTATGCCTTGTTTGGTGATGACAGAAACGGTGATTACTATAACTGGTCTGGAGTAGTGGGATCCTATACGCTAACTGCCACTCCTTTCGCCGGAAACAAAGACAAAGTAGGTGCTGCCACAGGACCAGCTTACACTGTTAAATTCAACATTGCTAAATAGTAAAAGTTGTCTTACGGCCTAACTGCCCCTTGCTACTTTCAATGAATCTCAATAAGCTCTGGAATCTCAAGATGTGAGATTGGATTGCTGAAATCATAGAAGAGGTTGTTAAGTCAAAGCTAATCCGGGTGACCGGTATGAAAAAAGGAGCCGCTAACATTAGCGGCTCCTTTTTTTATACCCTGGTATGTGTGAATGAACTGGATATGCCATCTTTCCCCTGAAGAGAAACTGCCGCTAAAAGGTGTATTACCCTTACTCTTTTATTTTTTGGTTTGGCAGGTAATCATTCTTATAAGAAATAAGTATATTAATAGAGTATTATTCCTTTAGTCCTATGCGGAATCTTTGCTTCTTACTTCTGATTGGCTGCCTGGGAGCCTGGTTGGGTAACCAGAATATAATGGGTAATACCCAGATTGCAGATATAAATGGCACTCAGAGCCCCTCCATAGCAAGTTCCAAGTTGTTGTTCGAGGAGACTTTTGAAAATGGAAAACCCTTCTCCACCGCCCACGGCATTGAAACCGGCGATTGGGATTACGCCCTTAACTACGTTTCAAAACCAGTTTTTAGGGGAAAACGGGCAGCACGCTTTGAGATCAGAAAAGACCAGCCTTTGGTGCAGAATGGTAAAAGATCTGAGATAACGGTGGTAGGGGCAGTGACCAACAAGCATAGGTGGTATTCCTTCGCGGCGTATTTTCCGGCAGACGGCTTTGTAAAGGATACTGAGCGGGAGGTCATTTGTCAATGGCACCAACGGCCAGATTATCACCTGGGGGAAAAGGCTGCCAGCCCTGCTACCTCCTTGCGGGTAAATAAAGACCGGTTTGTGCTGGATACTGGGTTTAATGCTGAGCAGGTGTCAACGGGCGTTACAGAAGAGTCCAGAAAGAAAATAGACCTGGGGCCGGTAACCAAAGATACCTGGCATGAGTTTGTGTTCCATTTTATCCATTCCTATGGACCAGACGGTTTGGTAGAGGTGTGGCACAACGGTACTAAGGTAGTAAGCCAAAAGGGAGGTAATATGTATAACAGCGCGGCTATGCCTAAGTGGAAAATAGGCCTGTACAAAGCTGCCTTCAAGACTGACAAATCTACCGTGACCAGAAGGGTTATTTACCTGGATAATATTAGAGTAGGCAATGAAAAAGCCACGTACGTAGACATGGCCCCAGGAAACGAAAAAAGTAAATAGCCAGTAACAGGTTGCTTAGGTGGGCTAAGGTAAGCAAGAAGGCGTTTTGAGCCTGTTTTCTGGAAAACAGGCTCAAAACGCCTTTTCTGGTTTCAGGCAAATTATTAGAGAATCAAATTCCCCAGTGATTTGCCCAAGGAAGATCACCATTCATGAAGTAACCGCACGGTAGCTCCCTCATCTTTAGTGCGAAGCCTCACCAAATACAGCCCTGCCGAGAGAAGGGAACCGTCCATTTCCACCGTGTTTACTTTTCCGGGCTCTGCATTCCCTACTTTAGGGGCGCCCATGATCACTCCTTTACAGTCATATAAACTGATGGTATAATCTCCCCCTTTTTCAAGCACAAAACTTACGGTAGCTTTTATCAGAAAGGGATTGGGCGAAGCTTGAATGGACAATTCACGCTGTAAAGGTGCGTCTGAAGCTAAAAAAGAAACGGCCTGCAGATTGAGGGAGGCTATATTTGTAGCGAGCAGAAGCACTTCACTGGAATAATTCGTTTTGCTGGTGGTAATATAATTATGCTGCCCCTCAAGTAAAGTGTATGGTTGGCTGAACTCAAGTTTTGACGTAATAGCCTCCCGGTACAAGAGGGTTCCTCCGCCTTCATTAGAGGTATAAATGACCTTGAGCTTCCCTAACTCTTCATTTAAGATAACAATGGGTCTGGTGCCATTTGGAGACACTTCATAGAGATTGTCCCAGGAGCCTTTTGGCCGCCTCACCAGAAGCGCAAGCTTGGGATGCCCTGGAGTATCATAACTGGTCTTTGCTGCGCAGTACAGGGTGCCGTCTTTATCGGCTACCATATCCAGATGGTCATCAGCCATGCCCATGCCAATATTCACCGCAGATTGTGAGGCGGGTATTTCCAAATCAGACCAGGTGTTTGGGTCTGCCCCGTCTGAATGGGTTTTTAAGCCAAAGCGTTGGGTGGTTTGATTAGACCAGAGAACGGCTACCTTTTTTAAGGCCGGTATAGTGAGGATAGAGCACTTCTCATCCTTCTTGCCCCCAGTGCCTAACGTGATGGCGGAACTCCAGGTGGCGTAGGGAGAGTCACTCCATTTTACCTTTGTTGCGCCAGCGGCAATGTAGGCCACCCACATGCGGCCCTTGCTGTCAATATCCAAAGTGGCCACATTGGTACCAGCATCCAAGGCAATGGCTACCTTATCTGGGGTTTTTTCCCATAAAAAGTAAGACTGGGCCACCGGATTATACTCCGCAGATACCAGGTAGGTGGCGTTGTCACCCCTAAAAAGAAGGATATGGACATACTTGTTGTTGACTTTGCAATCTGCCCTGGCGTATTCCCCTACAGAAATCTTCAGGTTCTTAGTCCAGGTAGAGCCGTCCAAGCGCCAGATGAAGGTTCCCTCACTGTCTGTGAGTACCGCCCAGTATTTGCCGGCATGAGACCAGACTTTTGACTGAGATTCTTCAGAGGTGCTTGTGGTGATTGGAAAAGACTCAAGTTTTGTGACAGTAGCAAACTGAGCTACTAGATTAAAGGAGGTAAACCATGTGCATATTAGTAATAGCGTAAATTTTTTCATGTTGGTAAGCGATTAAGAACAAATATGGCTGGTGAAGCATAGCAGACATAAAACCGGATTCTGGAAAAAGAATACCAATCATATGCGTAAACGGGGGGCTGGGGTGCTATTCCGGGCTCTTAGCTAAAGCAATTTTAACCTAATGTTAAAAGGCAGTGGTGTGTACTTTCCTACTGAAAATAGTAAGGTAGATAATCTTGATATCAAGCCACAGCGACCAGTTCTCTACATACCATAGATCATGGGCGGTACGCTGCGTTTTTTGTTCTTTTGTGTCTGTGGGGCCACGCCAGCCGTTTACCTGGGCCCAACCGGTAATACCTGGTTTGAAATAGTGCCTTACCATGTACTTGTCCTCGGTTTCCTGGAATTGCTGGTTCAGGAACGTGCGGTGCGGTCTGGGCCCTACCACGCTCATGTTGCCAATCAAGACATTAATAAACTGAGGGAGTTCATCCAGGCTGTACTTGCGTAACACCTTGCCTATAGGGGTTATTCTGCAGTCATCTACTTGGGTTGAGAGAGTGCCGCCCGCCGCTGAATCATTTTCGCGCATACTCCTGAATTTAAAGACCTTAAACGGGGCGCCAGATTTGCCTATTCTTATGGGGCAATAAAACACCGGACCCGGGGAGTCTAGTTTGATCAACAGGGCAATGGTTAGGAAAACCGGTGATAAGAGAAGGAGTGCAAAGGTGGCGAAGATCTTATCAAAGGAGTTTTTCAGGAGAAAGGCAAAGGTCTCATCCAGGGGCAGCTGGCGCACGTGCAGCACATCCATATTGCCGTGGCGCTTGATCTTATAGTTCTTCCCGAAGACACTCTCATAGTCTGGAATGTACTTCACCCTGATGCCGTGGTAATCGGCGGCCTCCAGAATGCTTTTCATCTTCTTAGAGGGCTTAACGGGCAAGGCAATCACGATCTCATCTACCGGGTTATCGCGCAGGTATTCCTTCATGCCTTTCAGGTTACCCACCACCTTCTCGTTCTTTACCTGGCATTCTTCCTTCTTGCATTGTACGAAGCCCTTGATCTGGTAATCCGGGTCATGGTCCTCGTAGTAATGCTCCTCTATATTTTTGGCGATAGCTCCAACGCCAGCTATGAGGGTGTATTTTTTATTGCCTTTCTTAACTGGTTGGCCCAGGGTAGGGCTGTCCTTTGGCTGAGGGTCCTCTTTGCCGTCTGGGGCAGGGTCTGGAGTAGAAGGAGTAAAGTTGAAGCTCCTGGTAAAAGAAGTATCCTCCCGCGGCCAGGCGGTTCCTCCCGTAGAGCCGTTCAAATTCAGGAAAATGAGGTTATTGAAAACAGACGCGATCACCAGGCTGATAGAGAACGCCACCGCTGAGTTAATGATGGGAACGGCAAAGGCAAACAATGAATAAGTGAGCAGGGTTAGGGCAATGAGAATGGAGTACCTGATTTTTTTCCTCTGGGTTTTAGAATTAATGATTCTGCCGGTATAGGACTTATAAAGATCAAGGCACTGGTCTGCCAGTATGCCTAAAAAGGCCAGGTTGGCCAGAATGAACCAGGCGGGTTCCTGTTTTCCAGTGTTCTCCAGAAAGTAAAGCGTAAGAAGAAATAAAAGGGTGATAGTGATTAAATGCCTGCCAGAGAAAGAAGGGGGCCGCTTGTGTATTAAGTGTTCCATAACCTTGCAATATTTGATAGAAGAATAAATCCTAGCATTCCCTTTCCCCAATAGCCATAAGGGAATTCTAAACCGAAGTGTTACCAGGGTGCAGGAGAGATGAATTAAAGTAGGAAGAGTGGCAAAGGACCCGGCGCTAAAGAGCTATTGCTTTCACCGGGCGAATTGCCAGAGAATTTGTTTCCTAATGATCACCCCTGCCCTGGTGGCAATTACTGTTTCCGCCTCAAACCAAAAGCTGCCTTTACTGCACTAAGCGGCCCTTTGTAGCTTGATAGGAGTATTTGTCAAATGGTCTTGAGTAAGACAATGAAGAAAAGGTGACCTGGAGGTATTCTGTAGATCAATCAGCTGGTTCTTGTGCTTAGAGGCAAAAAAGAAACCTATTAAGAACAGGAAGGTACTTTGACGGACAAATCAGAACACGGTCACTTTTAGGGAAATAAGAAAGAAGTCTTTCTTATGGTGGTTTCCTATAAGAGTTTTAGAGGCTTTTTAGTCAGAAATCAGGTCTTGTCTCCACGCTTCATACTCTGTCTGTCTATAGTCGCTACCCGTGAATTTTCTGGAGCATATAAAAAATATAGGCCTGTAGCCTGCTGAATGGTAACAAGCAGGTTGCAACTGGAAGGAGAAATTCTCTGCCTATATTAGGTGGGGGTGCCAAAAATAATTACTTTCTTACTACTGATCTGGCGGAATTTGGGGAATGACTTTCTCCATATGCTTTTAATTAATAAAAATGCTACTGTTTACAGCAAAATGACTTTTAACACAATAAACGCTATTTTTGGCGGGGGACCGGGGGAAGATTAACTTAAAGTGTTTTACGATTTAATAATTAAAAAAGATAAAAAAAAATATAAATCTTTATATCTGACATTAAAAATATTTAAATAAAATTTTATTAAATATGGTTATATATAGATATTTCTGGATTGGTAGTGAAAAATGGAGAGAAAAGGCAGATTAACTTCATTTCCAAGATTGGCATACCACCAACTACACCGTTTGAAGCAGCATTGGTAAGCTATTTCACCCGAAACCCTCTTATTTAGTTAAAAGGCTAGGGCAATCACCCAAAAGAAACCTGCCTCTGAAACCTGTTTTTCAAGGCCGCAACCGAACCATAACCGACCAAAAGCTTATAAAAAATAAGGGCAGCAAGCTCAAAATTACCTGAAAACTAGTAATGGCTTAACCTAGCCCAGGCAGAGGAACGTTGGCCTTCAACTCTACTCTATGGTAATTGGGCTTGCCTCTTGGCAAAGAGAAGGGCAAAAGGCTGATAAAAAGAAAACCCCCACCGTTGGTTTGGTGAGGGTTGAAAGGTTAAAAGCAATCTATAGGTTCCGCTTCTAACTATAAGGTGAACATCCGTAGATGCCTTGGTTAATCAGTACCTGTTTTAGGCCTGCTTTCCTGAAAATAGCCATAAAACGTACCTACCTCTTGTTCTGCATACCAGAGCTAAAATATTTGCCAGACCTATCTGGTGAGGCTCTGCCGGAGAAACAGGTTTTAGCTGTTCTTGTCATATAAAGACTCCAAGGCTTCGGGCAGGTAGTTGTACTCAAAGGTAAACCCAGTCTGCAGTATTTTTGTGGCGCTCACGCGGCTACCTCCCAGTACAATCTCGCTCATTTCGCCCATCATCAGCTTCAGACCGAAGGCCGGAATATTAGGGAACACCAAAGGCTTGTTCATGACCTTGGCCAGGGCTTTGGTCAATTCTTCATTGGTGGCGGGGTGCGGGGCCACCGCATTGTAGACACCCTGCATCTGGCGGTCTTCTATGGCTTTGATGAACAGGCGGCACAGGTCATCAATATGAATCCAGGACATGTACTGCTTTCCCGAACCCAGGGCAGAGCCAGCCAGCATTTTAATGGGTTTGGCAATTTGAGGTAGGGCGCCGCCCTTGTTGCTCAACACAATGCCAATCCGGAAAATAACCGTCCTGATGCCCAGGTTGTGTACCTGCCACGACGCGTGCTCCCATTGTTTGCAGACCTCAGCCAGGAAGTCAGAGCCGTAGCTGCTTTCCTCCGTCATGAGCTTGTCTCCGGAGTTGCCGTAAATGCCCACCGCCGACGAGCCCAGGTAGCCTTTTACGTGGTGAGGGGTTTTCTCCAGGTAGTGGCAGAGCAGGTTGGTGCTCTGGACGCGGCTATCCAGAATGTCTTGCTTGCGGGAAGCCGTCCATTTCTCTCCGGCTACGCTGGTGCCTGCCAGGTTAATGATGTAGTCTGCGTATTTAATGGCATTCTCATCTATCTGCGATTTGCCAATATCCCACTTAAAGGTTTTATAAGAGGCGTATTTATCTGGGTTTCGGCTCAGGTGGGCCACCTCATAGCCGCTGTCAATCAGCATCTCTGATAAACGTGATCCCAATAATCCGGTGCCCCCGGCAATCAATATCTTTTCTGACATGCTGCTTTCTCTACAATCTAGGCGCTAACCTGCTTATACGGTTTTATTCCTGAAGGGGAAAAACAGTTCCCGCTCATTATAAAGTAGTGAAAATGGAAACACGTGCTACGTCTGAAAGATTCACCTCCCGCCACTTTCCTGCCGCTTTTTATTTAGGGTTTCTGATCGCCTGCAGAAACTCCAGCCGGTAGCCATCCTGCTCAAACAAACCTGAGTACTCAGAGGTGATGGTGCTGCTGCTCACGTCGTTCACGCCGCGGCTCATCACGCACAGGTGATCTGCCTCAATGAGCACGGCCACGTTGTCAGATTTGAGCACGTCACGTAGTTCCTGGGCAATCTGGCGGGTAAGGCGCTCCTGCACCTGCGGCCGGCGGCCGTAATACTGCACAATGCGGTTCAGCTTGGAAAGGCCAATCACGTGCTCATTGGGGATATAGGCCACGTGGGCTTTGCCGATGATGGGCACAAAGTGGTGCTCACAGCTGGAGTACAGGGTAATGTCACGCTCAATGAGCATCTGGCGGTAGCCGTACTTGTTCTCAAACAGGCGGGCCACCGGGCGGTTCTTGGGATTGAGGCCGTCAAAGATCTCTTTCACGTACATTTTGGCCACGCGGCGCGGCGTTCCTTTCAGGCTGTCATCTTCCAGGTCTAGGCCCAGCAGCTGCATGATCTCCGTGAAATGGTGGGCAATGCCGTCTATCTTCTGCTCATCTGTGAGGTCAAACGCGTCTGGGCGCAGGGGGGTGTCTAAAGAACCGGCCACGTGCTCTTCTTCGGGATCTTCCTCGTTCCAATCCCTTCTATCCATGGTATTCAACAAAATTTCTTTCGGTTTCAAATAAGGTGACGGACAAGGCAAAGCTTTCCGGTAAGTGGGGGCGTAAACGCTGCCAGGTAACTACGGCTATATTCTCAGCGGTGGGATTCAGGTTTTTAAACTCCTCAGTGTCCAAATTTAGGTTTCTGTGGTCAAATTTATCTAAAATTTCCGCTTTTATCAGCAGGCTCAGCTTTTTCATGTCATAGACATACCCCGTGTCTGGGTCTACCGGCCCGGTAAGCTTTACAATAAGGTTATAGTTGTGCCCATGGTAGTTGGGGTTGTTGCAGAGGCCAAAAACCTTCTGGTTCTGCTCGTCAGACCAGGCGGGGTTATGAAGCCGATGGGCCGCGTTAAAGTTTTCCTTTCTACAGATGGTAACGTTCATGCAGGTTAAACCCCAAACAGGGCATTTTGGTTTTAGGCCTTTTGTTGGTGGGCAGCCGAGTGAGCTTTCAGGCCGGCCAATTCTGTTTTTTTGCCTAATTTAAGGGTCTAATTTCAGAGTAGTTTATCATGCGCGTAAAACGTACACATTTTTTGGCCATCGCCTTGCTGGTGGCATTTTTTGGATTGACTTCCGTTGCCAGGGCGCAACGGGCCGCCGTAGAGGAAACCGAGCAGGAGATCAACGGCATCAAACACAAGGGCCAACGCCTCCTTATCCAGCTGGACCCCAAGACCGTGGAGAAAGCCTGGGCCGGTTACCTCAAGGAGAAATCTGGCGGAGCGGTGAAAGGCCCCTCTATGTTGCCCACCGCCAAAGCCCAGGCCTCCAAAGGAATCTACACCGTGGAGCAGGGCAGAATAGACACCATCACCAGTAACCCCGTACGCATTGTCTCTAAAGTGGAAGGCACCCGCGAAGGAACCCAGGTGTGGTGGACGTTTGACATGGGCAACGCCTACCTCACCAAAAAAGAAACCGCCAAAGAGTGGGCTGCCGCCGAGGCCCTATTGCAGCAATTCGCCCGCAACCTGTATATCCAGGACGTGCGGCAGCAGATCGCAGACGCTGAGAAAGTGGTGGTGAACACCCAGGCAGACGCAGACCGCGTGGTACGGCAGGCCGATGAGCTCAAAAACAAGATCGCCAGGAACCAGCAGAAGAAACTGGACCTGGAGGCCGCCCTGGCCGCGAATGCCCAGGAACTGGAACAGCTGAACAAAGACGTGGCGCAAAACCTTAAGCAACAGCAGGAGGCCCAGAAAGAGGTGGAGAAAATGCGCCATGCCGTAGAATTAGTGAAAGGCAAGCTGGAGAAGATCAACTAACCTTACTAGTGAGCGTGTTTTGGAGGTGTTTTCACTAAAACAGGCTGAAAACGGAAACTTCCCTGGCTTTTGAAAAGAGGGCTGTGAATTTAAGTTGACATCTCCTTCAGGTTAAAGTTAAAACGGCGAGGCCCTCTGTTGCAAAACAGAGGGCCTCGCCGTTTTAAAGCTATTTTCCGGAAAACGTCCTCAAAACGCAGGGCGTGGCTTAG
Source organism: Rufibacter radiotolerans (assembly GCF_001078055.1). Classification (NCBI taxonomy): domain Bacteria; kingdom Pseudomonadati; phylum Bacteroidota; class Cytophagia; order Cytophagales; family Hymenobacteraceae; genus Rufibacter; species Rufibacter radiotolerans. The sequence continues at coordinate 405,391 of NZ_CP010777.1, forward strand.
TGTGTCCAGGACCCGAATTTGCCTGCCTGGTAATCGGCGTAGGCTTGTTGGATCTCGGCCTGGGTGTTCATCACGAACGGCCCCTGCGCCACCACGGGCTCATTGAACGGCGCGGCATGCCCGAAGAGCAGAATGCTGTCCTCAGAAGCCTCTACCGTTAACTCTGTTCCATCATTATTGAATTCCACCAGATTCCGGAAGGGCACCTGCTGGCCGTTCACCGTGAGGGTGCCTTTGATAATGTAAAAAAAGATGTTGCGCTCAGCGGGAACGGGCACAGCCAGTTTTCCGCCCGGCTTAAAGTAAACGGTGCTGAGCACAATGTCTGAGAGGGTCTCAAAGGCGCCTTTATGCCCGCCCCAGGTGCCGGAAACCAGGTTCACGGTTACCCTGCCATCATCTAGCGTGAAGCTGGGAATTTGCTCCTTCTGCAGGCCTTCATAGCGGGGCTCGGTCATCTTGTATTTGGCCGGCAGGTTCACCCAGAGTTGCAGAATCTCCAATGGGCCGCCGTTTTGCTTGAACGCATCAGAAGAAACCTCGGCATGGATCAACCCGCTGCCGGCGGTCATCCACTGCACGCCACCCGCGGTAATCACGCTCTCATGACCCCCCGAGTCTTTGTGCATGATGTCGCCTTCCAGGATAAAGGTGACAGTTTCCATGCCTCGGTGCGGATGCGGACCGAACGGCAGGCCCCGGTTGTTGGGCTTGTACTCCTGGTACCCGTGGTGGTTCAGGAACAGGAATGGGTCTACCTGCTGCAGGCTACGCGAGGGCAGCGGCGAATAGGTGATCAGGTCAGCGATAGGGGAGTATTCGGCTTTATGGATTTTCTTGATGGTTCTCATGTGGGTACCTTTAATACGGTGCTATATACGCAGCCTGCCGCAAACCAGTAGCCCATGGTTTTCTCTGGGTAAGTATCTTTTCCCCTGATCCTACTGCAGGCAATGCTTTTCAATAGCCATGGCTACCCCGTCCTCGGTGCTAGGAGCGGTCACTTCCTTGGCCACGGCTTTCACCTCCTCGCGGGCGTTGCTCACGGCTATGCCCAACCCCACGGCCTGCAGCATCTCTATGTCATTGTAGTTATCACCGAAGGCCATCACAGACTCCAGCCCGAAATCATATTGATGTTTCAGGAGCATTTCCAGCGCCGAGGCCTTGGAAATGGATTTGGGCGCAATCTCCAGGTAAGTGTTCTTGGACCGGTACACATGCAGCTGGTCGTCAAAGGTCTGGGTGAGATTTTGATAAATGCCCTGGATTTCCTCCTCGGGGCCCATACACATCACCTTGTGCGCGCCGATGGCTTGGCGTTGCCATTCCTGCACTACCTCCAGGGTGGTTCCTATGGTTGGAGTAACCTTGGTGTTCCTGATTTCGCGCTGGGTCCAGTAATCTTCCTGCGGGGCGTGCCAGGCATCATCCTGGTACAGGCTCACGTGAACGCTGGTGCCCTGCGCCAGTTCCTGAATGTACGCGCAAAGCTGCGCCGGAATCTGCACCGTGTCCAACACCTGGGGTTCCTTGGTGCCGTCCTCAAACAGCAGCACGTACCCACCGTTGAAACAGATCAGGGGGTGGTGTAGAATGCCCAGTTCTTCCTGCAAATGGCGCATAGCACTAGGCATCCGGGACGATGCCAGAATAAACGGCATATCCTGGGGCAGGCGTTGTACGGCAGCAATGGTTCTGGCAGAAAGCTCGCGGTCACTGTCTAGCAACGTGCTGTCAATATCGGTGCAAATGGCGCGGATGTTCATATGGGTAAGGGGAAGCATAATGTTAGTTTGCCAAAGGTACGGGAGTTACCATGTGATTTGGCATTAAAGTAGGCGAAAAGCGTTTCAGGGGTGTTTTAGGGAAAACAAGCTCGAAACACTAAGACCTTAATAAACCGCAGACTCTCCCCTTGAGGGGAGCGCAGAGGGGTGTTTACATAGGAGAGCAGGCATTGAGTGAATCTCATAGACCAAAGTCACGGAAGTAAATCCGCGCCATAGAGGAGTTATATGAGAAGCCACTGGCGCAGACACTCGTAGGAGCTGCGCGCACTACGAGATCTTTTGATCGGATAGCATCGTAATTTCTAATCCCAACTCAGAACTCCCTCCTTAAATTTCTCGCTTCTCCATGCCCAAAATCTCTCTAAAGGTTTCTTGGCCAGGGATGAGCCGTTTCAGGTTTTCCAGGAGGGTAATAGAGCGATCAATTCTGAGTTGAGAGCTTTTCACGGCGCTTACGTGGTTGATGATGTAGCGCTGCATGCCGGGCTTGAGTTGGTCAAAGCGGGCCTTGCCGGCGTCGTCCTGGCGCAGAAGCTCGGCCAGTTCCTCGGGGACCGGCGTGCCGAACTCGCTGTCGTCTTTCTGCAGGAGAACCGAGGCGGGGCTGCCTTCCTTTAGGCCAAGCTGTTTCAGGCGCGCCTTGGTGAGGGTGATGTAGGCCCGGCCCTGGCCCAGCGCCACAATGCCACATTGGTAAGTAATGGTGCTGTTCACGGTGCAGTGCAGCCGCACGTTGAATTTTCCGCCTAAGGCCTGCACCACGTTGGCGGGCACTTCCAGGTAATGGGTGCCCATGAGGTGCTCTAGCTTGCCAATGTGGGTGGTGAACTGAAGGGGAGTCATAGCGGTGAGGGTGGAAAGGGAAATCCGTTTTGGGGCTGTTTTCTGCAAAACGGCCCCAAAACGGATTTTATATATTTTCAGGAAAGCAAAGCCCGTCTACGCTTCTTGCCGGAAGGCCTTGAACTGGTTGATCAATCCGTTGGTGGAGCTGTCGTGGCTGGTGACTTCCTCGGTAGAGGTCAACTCCGGAAGGATTTTCTTGGCTAGTTGCTTGCCCAGTTCCACGCCCCATTGGTCAAAGCTGTAGACGTTCCAGATCACGCCCTGCACGAAGATCTTATGCTCGTACATGGCAATCAGGCTGCCCAGGGTTCTGGGAGTCAGTTGCCTGAACAGGATGGAGTTGGTGGGCCGGTTCCCTTCAAAGACCTTGAAGGCCTTCAGGTTCTGGACGTCCTGCTGGGTGCACCCTTGCTGCTGCATTTCCTCGGTTACCTGCTCCTCGGTTTTGCCGTTCATCAGGGCCTCAGTCTGCGCGAAGAAGTTGGCCATCAGTTTGGCGTGGTGATCGCCGATGGGGTTATGGCTGAGGGCCGGGGCCAGGAAATCACATGGGATAAGCTTGGTGCCCTGGTGGATGAGCTGGTAAAACGCGTGCTGGCCGTTGGTGCCCGGCTCGCCCCAGATGATGGGTCCGGTCTGGTAGTTCACGGTCTCGCCGTTGCGGTCTATGTACTTTCCGTTGCTTTCCATATCGCCCTGCTGGAAGTAGGCCGCAAAGCGGTGCATATACTGGTCATACGGCAGCAGCGCGTGGCTTTCCGCCTCATAGAAGTTGTTGTACCAGATGCCTAGCAAGGCCAGAATCACGGGCAGGTTCTGCTCTAGCGGCGTCTTTCTAAAGTGGTTGTCCATGGCGTGGGCGCCGGCCAGCAGTTCCCTGAAGTTCTCATAGCCTACGGTGCAGGCAATAGACAAGCCAATCGCCGACCACAGCGAGTAACGACCACCTACCCAGTCCCAGAACCCGAACATGTTCTGGGTGTCAATGCCAAACTCGGCCACGGCCTGGGCGTTGGTGGAAAGCGCCACGAAGTGCTTTTTGATATGCTCCTCGTCCCCGGCCTGCTCCAGAAACCAGGTGCGCGCGCTGTGGGCGTTGGTCATGGTCTCCTGGGTGGTAAAGGTCTTGGAGGCAATCATGAAGAGGGTGGTCTCCGGGTTGATCTTTTTCAGGGTCTCAGCAATGTGGGTGCCGTCCACGTTTGAGACAAAATAGGTAGTGATGTTGGGTTTCTGGTAGGCTTTGAGCGCCTCGGTGACCATAACCGGACCCAGGTCAGAGCCGCCAATGCCAATGTTCACAATGGTGTCAATGGGTTTGCCAGTATAGCCTGCCCAGGCTCCGTTGACCACGGCATTGGAGAATTTCTCTACTTGCGCCAGCACCCGGTTTACCTCGGGCATCACATCCTTTCCGTCTTCCAGAATGGGGGTGCCAGACAGGTTGCGCAAGGCCACGTGCAACACGGCGCGGTCCTCGGTGAAGTTGATTTTCTCCCCGGTAAACATGGCTTCAATGGCCTCCTGCAGCCCGCATTCCTCGGCTAGCTGCACCAGCAATTGAGTGGTTTCCTGGGTAATCCTGTTCTTGGAGTAGTCCAGGAGAATGTCTTCAAAGGTGACGCTAAACTTCTCAAACCGCTGCGGGTCTGCCGCGAAAGCGTCTCTCAGGTGATGGTCTTTGGTTTGCGCGTAGTGCTGCGTTAGTTTCGCCCAGGCTTGGGTAGTGGTAGGATTTATGGATGGAAACATGCCAGATTCTTTTAGTCAATGTTAAGAGGAGCGAAGATAGGGATTGTGGCTAGTTTAGGAAACCGTTGGGTGAAAGTTAGGCGTTAGATGATAACCAGGTACTTCTGTTTTAAGGCGGATTTCCTGAAAACAGGCCCAAAATGGAGCGCATGTCTACTGCACCCACTTTTGGATCAGTTGGTCGGCGTAGGCTTCGTCTTTCCAGCCAACCAGGCGGGTGGGTTTGCGGGCATCTACGTTCAGGTACCACTGCTGCAGAATGCTCTTGACCGCCGGGTACCGGGCCGAGAAATCACTGTACGAGTTGGGGGAGATGGTCTGTTCGCTGGGCTTGGCCGGTACGCTCACCACTATATGACGTAGCTCGCCGCCGCTTTCCAGAATCAAAACGCCCACGGGCAGAATCTCCAGCACCGTACCCGGCTCTTTCTGGTTGCAAAGCACGATCACGGGCACCGGTGCGGCGGGCCTTCCGGTCACCGAGTCTACCAGGGTGGAGGGGATAAAGCCCTCGTTGCCCGGATAGGGGAGGAATTCCAGCTTGCGGGGCTGCCCGGCCTCCAGTTGCGGGACAAACTTCTTCTCCTGCCGGTCATACACCTGCGGCAACGTAGACCCCGAAGGCGTTTCTATCACCGCCTGCCACTGCTTGGTATCGGCTATGGCCGGTAACTCCTGGTAATTGGTGGTGCAGCCTGCAAAGAAAAAAAGCGCCAGAAAGAACAGTGAAAGCTGCCGGATTTTGATTGCAAAAGATGGTAGGAAGATGGGCATGAAGAGAGAAAAGCGTTTTGGGCCTGTTTTCCCTAAGTTAGGCTAAAAACAGCATTTCACACCAAGCCCACGAGGAGAATCAGCTGCAATTTTTATGGCTTTGCAAGAAATATTTTCAATACTGGTTCTGAATGCCATCTAACATTTTTGCCCCTCCCAAAGAGTCTTGTGAACGAGCTGTAATTGCTTTTACTCAAGCGTTATTACCGTTCGCCCACAATTTCCTTTCAGGATGACAGCAAGAGGGAAATCATGCCATCCTTCACTCAATCACTCATTAACCTACTGCATCTCATCCAGCAACCGGAATGGGTTTAGCTTCTGGAGGTCCACGGAGTACCGGATGTTGCGGGTAAAGTCCTTGAAACTCTTGGGCAAGTCACCGGAGTAATTGCTGCCCGCCACCGGAAAATAAATCTGGACGGCCTTCCGCAGGAAGGTCCATTGCAGGCCCGTGCCGTAGAAAAGTTTGTCTTGCTCCTGAATACGGCCCAGGTCCAGGTAGGCAGCCAGCGGGGTCACGGGTAAATCTGCCGTCAAGTTAAGGGTAGCCATCCATTCTTTGCTGATGACCGGGACTCTGTTACGGAAACCTCCATCCTGGCGGTCGGTTTGCCTAATGGCGGCCGGGTTGCTGGCGCTGGGCGTGAACATGTCCTGGCGGTTAAAGAAAGGCGTCTGCTTGAGGTAATCTGGGCTTCCGGCCAAGCCCAACACAAACAGGTTTTGGGGCGATTGATCTCCGGTCATGACACCTACAAAGCCGCGCAGTCGTATTTCCTTGTCTTCTTGGTACTTGCGCCAAGCGTCAACGGAGAGCCGCAGCCGGATGGGGTTGTAATCTGTAAAGCCTTTTTCAGTCAGGATCACCGGGGAAGAGGGAATCAGGCGGTACCGGTGCATGGTTGCGTCCAGGTCTACCTTAATGCCGGCTATGGCGTTTTCTGTGAATAATTGGTAGGCCACTCTGGGCGCTTCCAGGTCAGTGACCAGGTCATCCAACACAATATGATAGGCCAGAGAAAGCTGCTGGCGCGGCGTGCCTGGGGTGTTCAACCGATTCTTGAAGGTGAGGCTGGGCGTAAAGGCCTTAAAAGTAGCGAACCGCTGCGCCTGCACGCTTATTTCTACTTTCCTCAGGAATCCCTGCGCAGGAATTCGGTACCGTACCTCAGCTAACCCCGTCAAGTGGCTGCTCCCGAAGCCGTACATGGGCATGACCAGATAGTTGAACCTGTGCTCGGTGAGTAAGGAGTTATAAAAAGCGGCGCCCACCTGCAACTTGTCTACGCTGTTATAGCCGGCGGTAGGTGCCCAAAAAAGCTGCTTACGGTCGTTCCGTTCTACGCCGGCCAGCGGCTGTAGGTGCAGGGGCTCGTCTTTGGGGAATAGGCGGCCCAGGCGGTATTGGTTGTCGCGGCGATCTAGTTCCGGGAACAGATACTCGGGGTCCAGCATCACGCGGTCAATGCCCCGGGCAGTGAAGGTGACCGTCTGTTCCTTCTGCCCCGGCTTGGTCCAGTAAGATTCCAAGAGCTGGCCCTCTGCGTTTAGCGCGGCCACCTGCACTGGCAACAGCAGCTTTCCGGTCTCCGTTACTACCACCTGCGTTTCGCGGGCAGAGGCATACACCTTTTTTAAATGCGCATCTGGGATAGTGGTAGACGGCAGATACTCCTGGAAAAACCAACCCAAAGACTCCCCGGTAGATTTTTCCAGCACGGCCTGCAGGTCCTTAGGCGCCGGGTGCCGGAACTGCCACTGGCGGTAATACTGGTGCATGGCGCTGTCCAGGCGGGCAGTACCCAAATACTTCTCCAGGTACAGAAACAGCTGCGCGGTTTTGAGGTAAACGCCGGTGCCATAGTTGATGCTCCTGAACGAGGCCGCCGGACCCGTGATAGGTTGGTCAAGTCCCCGGCTCGCCGCCGACAGGTAGGCCGGGGCGTCAATGCCGGCGGGTGGCAGGTCATCCACAGATAGCAGCTTGCCCAGAAAATTCTGGTTCACCTCACTGGAGACCATGCCGGCATACGGGCTGCGCTGCGCCTTCGTCCTGAACTCATAGTAAGAATTGATGCCCTCGTCCAGCCAGGGGTGCTCGCGCTCGTTGCTGCCCAGAATACCGTAAAACCAGTTGTGCCCCACCTCATGAATAATGGCGGCTGGCTCGGTGACGGTCACCATAGGGTACTCCATTCCCGCGCCGGCACTCAGAGCCGCATCTACCGCCGTAGCCTGACTGTACGGATAGTCACCTAACCACAGGGAGTAAGAATACACCGCATCATTGATGTCCTGCACCGACTTTACCCATTCCCCGGCGTCTTTATTGGTGAACAGCAGCCAGGTGGTGACCGCGCGTTTGGAGTAAGGCAATTTAACTTCGCTTTTGAGCACGTTAAACCGCTTGTCCGCGAACCAGGCGAAGTCATGAATACGGTCTTGTTTGTAGTGCAATGTTTTGGTGGCTTTCGCAGAAGGCGGAAAGGCCAGGTCCTGCGCATCAAACTCTTTCCTGGCGGCTGTCACCAGGGCCAGGCTATCCATGCGGGCTTGTTCCTGCGGGTTCTGCAATTCGCCGGTGGCGCCCACGGTGTAGTTGGCGGGCAAGGTAATGCGCACATCAAATGACCCGAACTCCGAGTAAAACTCGCCCTGATCCAGATACGGCATGGGGTGCCAGCCTTCCTGGTCAAACACGGCTGGCTTGGGGTACCACTGCGAGATCTGGTAAGACTGCCCCACATGCCCAAGCCGGGAGAAAGAATCGGGTAGCTTCACCTGGAAGGGCGTAGTGACCGTGATTCTGCTGCCTGGCGCCAGCGGCTGGTTCAAGATGAGCTTCATGATATCCGGGTTCCTAGGGTCAAGTTCCCATTTCACCGGCTGCCCGTTTACTTTGAAATCAAGGCCTGAAATGGAACCCCGGGCTTCTTGAGGCGAAAAATGAAAGGTGGCATCATTGTTTACCAGTTGCTGCTTGGCGAAGGCGGTGTTGCGGTCCTGGTAGGCGTTGGGCCACAGGTGGAAGTACAGAAATGTAAGCGTCTCCGGGGAATGGTTCACGTATTCCAGTTGCTCTTTGCCCGTGAGGGTATGGTTCTGATCATTGAGCGCGACCTCAATTTTGTAATTCACTTCCTGCTGCCAGTACGAGAGCGTTTGGGCAAAGCTGGTAAAGGAAAGCAGGAGCAACAGGGGGAGCAGGAGACGGGAAGGCAGCATTAACAGAAAGATTTGCTTCAAAATACGATTTTCTATGCAATAGCGGGGCTGCAAAGAAAAGAACCTTTTCCCTTAATTTCTCATCGGCTTGCCGCCTGGCATTATGTTTATCGCGGGCAAAGGTGTATTTTAGACGTTTTAGTGCCGTTTTCCTGAAAACAGGCTCAAAACGCAAACCCACAGCTTTTACTTCTACCGCATATGAACACATTCCAAAAATGGACAGCCGTGGCTGGCCTGCTGGCTGTGGCCCACACCGCCCCGGCCCAGAACACCAATCTGCACGCCCTCATAGACCAACAGGCAGATAAACTGGAGAGCAAGGTCATCCAATGGCGCCGTGATATCCACCAGAACCCTGAACTAAGCAACCGTGAGGTAAAGACCGCCGAGAAAATAGCCAAGCACCTGAAAAGCCTGGGTTTTGAGGTACAGACCGGTGTGGCCAAAACCGGCGTGGTGGGCATTCTCAAAGGTGGCCAGCCCGGACCCGTAGTGGCCCTTCGCGCCGATATGGACGCCTTGCCCGTGACTGAGCGTAACAGCCTGCCCTTTGCCTCTAAGGTGAAGACTACCTTCAATAACCAGCAGGTGGGCGTGATGCACGCTTGCGGCCATGACACCCACGTGGCCATGCTCATGGGGGCCGCCGAGATTCTGGCCCAGCACAAGAAAGACCTCAAAGGCACCGTCAAGTTCATTTTCCAGCCCGCTGAGGAGGGAGCCCCGGCCGGGGAAGAAGGCGGCGCCGATGTGATGGTGGCCGAAGGGGTGCTTGCCAACCCCAAAGTAGACGCCATTTTTGGCATTCACATTAACTCCGCCACTGAGGTAGGCACCATGAAATACCGTCCGCAGGGCACCATGGCCAGCTCAGATAACTTCAAGATCAAGGTGAAAGGCCGGCAGGCGCACGGCGCGTACCCCTGGATGAGCGTAGACCCCATCGTGGTGTCGGCGCAGATCATCAACGGCATCCAGACCATTGTGAGCCGCCAGATGGAGCTCACCAATGAAGCCGCGGTGATCACGGTGGGCGCCATCCACGGCGGGGTAAGGACCAACATCATCCCTGAGGAAGTGGAGATGATTGGCACCATTCGGTCGCTGGACCCCAAAATGCAGGACCAGCTCCATGAGAAACTGCGACGTACCGCCGAGATGATTGCCGCCAGCGCCGGCGCTACCGCTACGGTGGAGATTGTGAAAAACACGCCTATCACCTATAACCACGAGAAACTCACCGCCCACATGCTGCCTTCGTTACAGACGTTGGCGGGTCAGCAGAACGTGGTGCTTACCAAAGCCGTAACCGGGGCCGAGGATTTTGCCTACTACCAGCAGAAAGTGCCGGGTATGTTCGTGTTTGTGGGGGGTATGGCCAAAGGGCAGGACCCCTCTAAAATGCCGGCGCACCACACACCAGATTTCATGATTGACGAAAGCGGCCTGAAATTAGGCGTCCGCACGCTGGCCTACCTGGCCGTAGATTACCTGAACAACCCGTTGAAATAACACTTCACGAGAACTATTTAAGGCATTGTGTTTCGGCCCTGGTTTCCCAAAACCTGGGCCGAAATGGTTTATTAAAGATGCTGTAGCCTAATCTTTCAAGGATGTCTTGAGGTTCACAATCTGTCCACAAGCATTGCCCTCATTTTCGTCCCCCTTTGAAGGGGGTAGGGGGATGGCCGCACGTTCTGAAAAGTACGTTTCAAGCGTATTTTCCTTAAAACAGTCTCAAGGGGCCAGCGGTTGTGACAGGTGGCCAGGAGAGGGCCTGTATAAAAGCCCTACAACGGAAGCAGGGCAACTTTACTAATGATTATTCCAACACCGGCCACCGCCACCCGCCCCATAAAATTCCTTTTCTTGATTGTGCGGCGTACTTTTGTGTTTACGGGCTGTTTTTCCTGAAACGGCTCCAAACTACTTAGCTACTTATGCTTCTCCCTAATAGAATATTTCCCCTTTTTGTTAGCTTCCTGGCCCTGGCCACTGCCGGTTTTGCCCAAAGTGCTACGGCACCCTCCCAGCTAGACCAACTGGCAGACAAGGTAGAACCCAAAGTCATTCAATGGCGCCGCGACCTGCACCAGAACCCCGAGCTGGGAAACTTTGAGGTGAAGACTGCCGAGAAAATCGCGAAGCACCTGAAAAGCCTGGGGCTGGAGGTAAAGACCGGGGTAGCCAGAACCGGTGTGGTGGGTATTCTCAAAGGCGGACAGCCGGGGCCGGTAGTAGCCCTGCGGGCCGATATGGATGCCTTGCCGGTGGTGGAGAACAACACCCACAACCTGCCCTTCGCGTCTAAAGTGAAGACCACCTTTGAGGGACAACAGGTGGGCGTGATGCATGCCTGCGGCCATGATGCGCACGTGGCCATGCTTATGGGCGTTGCCGAGGTGCTGAGCGTAATGAAAAAAGACCTGAAAGGAACCGTCAAGTTTATCTTCCAGCCCGCCGAGGAAGGCTCGGCTCCCGGGCAGGTGGGTGGCGCGAAGCTGATGGTTCAGGAAGGTGTGCTGGAAAGCCCTAAGGTAGACGCCATTTTCGGGCTGCACATTAGGTCAGATGTGGAAGTGGGGACCATTACCTATCGGCCGCAGGGCATGATGGCCAGCTCAGATAACTTCAAGATTACCGTAAAGGGCCAGCAGGCGCACGGCGGAACCCCCTGGATGGGTGTGGACCCCATCGTGACCTCGGCCTACATTGTCACCGCGCTGCAAACCATTGTGAGCCGGCAGATGGACGTGACCAACGCCGGTGCCGTCCTTACGGTGGGAGCCATTAACGGCGGCGTGCGCGCCAACATTGTGCCCAACCAGGTGGAAATGATCGGGACCATCAGGGCCCTGGATGTGCCCATGCAACTACAGATTCATGAGCGCCTGAAGAAAACCGCCACTAGCATTGCCACCGGAGCCGGGGCTACCGCCGAGGTGGAGATTCAGGAGATGACGCCAGTGACCTACAATCATGAAAAACTTACCGCGCACATGCTGCCTTCGCTCCAGCGCGTGGCCGGTACCAGCCAGGTGAAACTGACTAAGCCCGTGACTATTGCCGAAGACTACGCCTATTTCCAGCAGAAAATACCGGGCCTCTACCTTTTCCTGGGCGGCATGCCCAAAGGTCAGGACCCTGCTACGGCACCTTCGCACCACACCCCAGATTTTTACATTGAGGAAAGCGGCCTGAAGTTAGGCGTGAAAGCGCTGGCGGCTCTGGCTGTTGACTACCTCAACAACCCTTTGAAGTAACAGCTGTTTTGAGCCTATTTTCCAGAAAACAGGCTCAAAACAGCTTACTGGTCCTGCTTCATCTTATAGGCTAAAGTACAGGGCCACTATCAAATTAAATTTACCTTATACTCCTCTCTTTCAGATTTTGAAACTAGCATTAGTTACCTATGAGGCCATTAACAGCTATGGCTCCATTAGCAGCGCCGAAGACGGGTTGCTCACCGATTTCCTCTCCGCCAAAGGCCTGGACATTACCCCCGAAGTATGGGACAACCCCGCCGTTAACTGGGAGCAGTATGACCTTGCTATTTTCAAATCGCCATGGGATTACTTTGACAAGTTTGCCGCCTTCCGGGCATGGCTGGACAAGATGGAAACGCAAGGCCTCCGGACCCTGAACCCCATCTCCACCGTGAAGTGGAACGCCGACAAGCACTACCTGCTGGACGTGGCCGCGGCTGGCCTGCCCATTGTGCCCACGGCCTTATTGAAGAAAGGAACAACCGTGCACCTGCACGAGTTTTTCACTCAGTTCCAGACCGAGAAGCTCATTATCAAACCCAGCGTAAGCGGCGGTGCGAAGAACACCTTTATTGTGCCCCGCGAAGAAGAGGAACTGGCCATACCCAGGCTGCAGGAACTGTTGGCGTCTGAAGATTTTCTGGTGCAGCCGTTCATGCCCCAGATTCAGGAAGAAGGGGAGTGGTCGTTTCTGTTCTTTAATGGGCACTACAGCCATTGCCTGCTTAAGTCGGCGAAGGCCGGTGATTTCAGAGTGCAGCATTTCTTTGGGGGGACCATCCATCCGCAGGAAGCACCCGCGCACCTGTTGCCCCAAGCCCAGAAACTGGTGGACCAGTTCGCCAAAGGCTGCCTCTACGCCCGCGTAGACGGCGTAGCGGTAGGCCAGGAACTGCAATTGATGGAGCTGGAGTTAATTGAGCCCTTTCTGTTCCTGCACACCAACCCGGAAGGCCTTGAGAATTACTACCGCGCCTTAATGGAAATGCTGTAAGAGATTTCTCTTGAATGCGTAATTAGAAAAGCCTTCGGGGTTTGAGCTTGTTTACTGGAAAACAGGCTCAAACCCCGAAGGCTTTTCTTTAGTTCTAAATAAGCTGTACCAAAGGCAAATATCTATTTGTTTTTGATTTTAGGTAAGTGCCTTCTTTTCTTCTGAAATGTATTCAAGTAAAGAAATGAGTATTTCTATGTTCCAGTTGTCTTTGTAATATAAGTTTAACCAAATGGAATTGTCTTTACTGTCTGTAAAAGTGAGGCGGTCAAATTTTTTGTCGAAATGAAGATTTTGCCACAAGATGAAAATTCGCTCTTTTTGAATTAAGCCTTGCTTGTGACTTATAATACCATCATCGCGTAATTGACAGCCAGCAATATTTACAAGCCTATTCTCAGACCATTCTCTAAGATTTCTTTGGAATATTCTTTGAGTTAAGGGGTCCCAAACCTTGTCTAATATTTGATTAAAAAGGTGTAAGAAATAGCGGTCACTTATACCAAGATAGCTTCTTAAGTGAATATCTATTTGATTTTTTTCGGTTTTGAAGCCAATCTGGTAGTGTTTGCCAATAGAAAACTTATAAAACTCTACACTGCTGATCCAGAACTTGAGCTCTGTGATGTCTGATTTAAGAATAGTCTGCCCATCAAACAGAATACTATCTTCATCTATGGCCAATTCTATAGTCTTTACTTCGAATGAACTGGGTTTAAGAATTTCCTTCACTTTAAGCTTGGCGTTGTTTTATTACCCAAACAGGTTAATGCTCATACCGCCGTCCACGGCAATGCATTGGCCGGTAATGTAGGCAGCAGCGGGCATGCACAGGAAGGCCACGGCCGCAGAAACATCCTCTGGGTTGCCAATGGTGCGCGAAGGGGTGCGGCTTAACACGCTTTCCAGGTATTCTGCGTTCTGAAGCACCTGCTCAGCTAGAGGGGTTCTGATGTACCAGGGCGCCACGCAGTTCACCCGTATGCCGTCTGGTGCCCACTCGCCGGCCAGGTTCTTAGAAAGCTGGATAATGGCCGCCTTGGTCATGCCGTAGATGGCGCCGGTGCGCACGTGCCCCAAACCTGCCACCGACGACACGTTCACCACATTGCCTTGCCCAGATTGCTTAAGGAGCGGGTGCGACAACCTGCAAAGATCAAACGCCGAGGTGAGGTTGGTCTGCAGCAGGTAATTATATTCCTCTGGCGTGTAGTCGCCAATTTTCTTGCGGATGTTGGTGCCTACGTTGTTCACCAGAATATCAAGCGCCCCCCACGTGTTCTCCACCAACTGAATGAGGTTATGGCGGTCGGCGGGCTGGCTGACGTCTGCCACCATGCCCGAGGCGTTCAGGCCACGGCCGCGCCAATCGGTGACGGCCTGGTTTACTTCCAGTTCCTTGCGCGCCACAATCAGGACCTCGGCCCCCAGGTTAAGTAATTCTTCCGCAATGGCGGCGCCTATGCCTTTGGTGCCTCCGGTTACCAGAGCCTTGCGGCCCTCTAAACTCCAACGGTTGTTCTGCATTTGTTCTTAATAGAAGAAGATAGAATGAAAAAGCAAGTGTACGCAGAAATTAACAGATTGCTCCATTATTGGTTGCTAGTTGTTGATTGTTCTATTGTTGATTGTCAATTGCTGACCTTAGAAAACGTGAGGGACGCGACTAAGACTTGTTTTTCTTCTGTCTCTTAGCTCTCACAAGCTTGTCGTCTATCTGATAGGAAAACAAAATAAACTGTTTAGTTTGGAACAGGAAGCACAAGAATAGACAAGCCAGCCGCCCTTGTTGGTGTTCTCACCAACAAGCTCTATAGCGGGATAAGATGGATTGGCCTTTCAGTTTGCTGGTGAAAGCACACAGCAAGGGCGATAGCTAGTGGCGGGTCCTTTGCTAAACAGTATCAAAAATCAACTATAGAGCAATCAACAAAAAATCAGAGCAACAAAAAAAACCGATCGGTGAGGATCGGCTTTTTGAAACTATAGGTAAAACTAGCTTTTGAAAGACTAGCTTCTTCTTTCTTTGATACGGGCAGCTTTACCAGAAAGGCCTCTCAGGTAGAACAGACGGGCTCTTCTAACTTTACCTCTGCGGATAACCTCAATCTTCTCGATGTTTGGAGAAAGAAGCGGGAAAATACGCTCAGTCCCGATTTGGTTAGACACTTTTCTTACCGTGAAAGTCTCGCTAACACCAGAGTTTCTGCGTTGCAATACCACGCCTTGGAATTGCTGGATACGCTCTTTGTTACCTTCACGTATTTTCACGTGAATATTCACGGTATCGCCAGCAGCAAAAGCAGGGATAGATGCACGCTTATCTGTGTATTCCTGCTCTACTAATTTGATTAAATCGCTCATGACTATAATATAGTGTCTATTTTATCTGCAAAATTCGGAGTGCAAATATAGACGTTATTTTTGTAATTGTAAATCAGTCAGTACTTTTTTTATTCTCAGCCAGTAAATCTGGCCTCAAACGCTTGGTCCGCTTCACAGCCTGGTCAAACCGCCATTCCTCTACCTTAGGTGTATTGCCAGACAACAAAATGTCCGGTACGCTACGCCCTTCAAAGTCGGCGGGCCGGGAATACACCGGGGGGGCCAGCAGGTTATCCTGGAACGAGTCTGAAAGCGCACTGCTCTCATCATTCAACACCCCAGGGATGAGCCTGATCAGGGAGTCTGCCAACACCGCCGCGGCCAGTTCACCGCCAGACAATACATAGTCTCCTATGCTAATCTCATGGGTAATGAACATATCCCGCACGCGCTGGTCCACACCTTTGTAGTGGCCACACAGAATGATTACGTTCTCCAGCAGTGACAACCGGTTGGCCATGGGCTGGTTCAGCGTCTGGCCGTCTGGGGTCATGTAGATCACGGCATCATAGCTGCGCTGGGCCTGGAGCTCCCGTATGCACTTGGCAATGGGCTCAATCATCAGGACCATGCCGGCGCCTCCGCCAAAGGCGTAGTCGTCAATCTGGCCGTGCTTGTTGATAGCGTACTTGCGCAAGTCATGCAGGTGCACCTCCACCAGGCCTTTGTCCTGTGCCCGCTTTAGAATAGAGTGGTCAAAGGGGCCGGTAAGCAGGTGAGGCTGGCAGGTGATGATATCAAACCGCGTCATCGTCATCATCTTCCTCGCCTTCCAGGGGTGGTTCTTCCACCTGGCGGTTAGAGGGTTGGGTGTAGACTTCCAGCAGGCCCTCAGGCAGGTTCACATAGATCTTGCGTTCCTCTTTGTTGGTGCGCAGCACAATCTCGTCCTGTACCGGTATCAGTACCTCGTGGCCCTGGTAGTCCATGGCCAGTAGATCCTGATTGGGCAGGTCAAAGAAGGTGCTTACCGTGCCTAGCTCGCCCAACTGCTCATCTACCACCGTGTAGCCAATCACCTCATGGAAGTAGAACTGGTCTTCTTCCAACTCGGGCAGTTGGTTCAGGGGTAGGTAAATAGCGGTGCCTTTGAGTTTCTCGGCATCGGCCACGGTTTTCACATCTTCAAACCTGATGATGCTGCGGCCGCGGTCCTGCGGGTTGAGGTCATCAATGAAAAAAGGAACCAGCTTCCCGTTTATCAACAGGAAAACTGATTCCAATTCATCGTACTCTTCCGGAAAGTCAACGTCAAAGAACGCGACCACCTGGCCTTTGGTGCCATGCGTCTTCATTATGTACCCCAGCTGAAAGCAGGCGTCTAACGTCATGGCCGGTAAAATTAAGCTTGTGCTTCTTCAGTAGCGTCAGCGGCAGGAGCCTCAGCTTCGCCTTCAGTGGCTTCACCTTCGGCGGCGGCAACTGGAGCTTCTTCTTCTACTACTGCTTCTGGCTCAGGCGTGTTTTTCAAACGGATGGCCTCTGCACGGGCAGCGTTTACTTTAGACTCAGCCTCTAAAGCAGCTTTTTGCTTAGCAGATTTTTCAGTACCTAATTTCTCTACTTTACCAGTGATTTTAGCGTCTTTGGCAGCTTTCCACTCTTGGTAACGGGCATCAGCCACGTCCTGGGTGATAGCACCTTTGGCAACACCAATCTGTAAGTGTTTTCTGAACATAACACCCGTGTAAGAAAGCATGGCTTTCACGGTGTCAGTTGGTTGCGCGCCTTTCAATACCCAATCCAACGCTTTGTCTTCGTTGAAGTTGATAGTGGCAGGGTTGGTTAATGGATTGTACGTACCCAGTTTCTCAATGAAACGACCATCACGTGGTGAACGGGCATCTGCAACTACGATATCATACATCGCAGCTTTTTTGCGGCCTCTGCGGGCCAGTCTGATTTTAACAGCCATAGTAAACTTTGTTAAAGCGCCGGAACCCGTCCGGCATTGGGGTGCAAATGTACGCACATAATTTTAAATGTGCTAACGGTTTGTGAGATGAAGATTTGAGAATGAGGAGATTTGGAAGTTAAGGGTACGTTTTAGAGCCGTTTTTCTGAAAACAGCCCTGAAACGGAAATGCGCTAAGCAGCTTTACCGGAACGGCACCAGGCTATAAGAACCACGCCCAAATAAATCGCCGGACAGAAAAAATCTCTGGGGCCGGGGAGTGGTCATGGTTTCCAGCAGAGAAGGTCCATATTGTTGCCGCACCCACGCAGGACTGTAGCCTTGCAGCCGAAGCAGGGTAGGGAAAATGTGCTCATGGCTGTAGCCCTGGCGGGTCTTTGCCGCCCTAGTGGCTCCTGACAGCTGGCCGGGGTCCCATATCCATAAAGGCACGGCGGCTTCTTGCGGGGAGGTGTCATGGACGGAGGCGTGCGTGAGGCTGAGGCCAGCCTGGGTCAGGTTCTGCCCGTGGTCTGAGGTATAGACTACCACGGTGCTGTCTGCCGGAGAAATACTGTGCATAAGCTGCCGCCAGAAATGGTCTACCGTCCAGCGCAGGGAGTTATGGTAGGTATTGAGGGTGCGTTCCGGGTCTTTGTAAATACTGCGTGGGGAAAGGACCGGGGTGAAAACGGCCGAGTCTGCCGGGTAGGTTCGGGCGTAGGGCCAGTGCGCGCCTACCTTCACCACAAACGCAAACACTTTGGTTTTTTCCTTGGCCAGCTGCGCCAGCCGATTGGCTACCCACATGTCGCGGTCATGGTAAGGCTTCTTTGGGTGCTGGTTAGCGGGGCGCTCCACGTAGTCAATGTACTTTAAGTCTTCAGGAGACATGAAATTCTGCAGTACCTCGCCGCCCTGCTGGGCATCAATGTAATAGGTAGTGTACCCTGCCTTCCGGGCAAACTGGAAGATATTTGTGCTGGAGAAGGTGTGAAAACCGGTATCGGGCAGTTCGCTCATCCGGGTACCGCTCATTAGGGCAATGTTAGAGCCGCCGCTCTGGTTGGTCATAGAGCTGGCTATGCCAAAATCCTGTATCTGCTCCCGCACCGAGTTCAAAAACGGAGTGGTCAGCAGGTGGGGGTTGTGCAGTGTCAGTTCAGTGGCGGTAATGCTTTCATCCACAATCAGGAACAAATGCGGAACGCCCTTAGCCACCGTCGACACAGGCACCGGCCGACGGACCGGTTGGGGCAAGCGGTCGGTGACGGCGGCCAGGATAGTAAGCGGCACCCGGTACGCTGCTGGAAAATCATCCACCACGCCGGTAGTACTTTTGATCTGATAAAAGATGGCACCTGCGGTAAGGGGGAAGAGAATGGCGGACCAGGGGGCGGCCCGCCAGGCTACCTTCTTTCTGGCCCAGATGATCCCTGCCGTAATGGCTAAAGCCGAAGCAAAGGCCGCCGCTACCTGCCAGTTGTAATTCTGCACCGCGGTGTCCGCCAGCGCCAAGTTGTTCCAGGCCAGCACCGCATCGGTGTACATGAAATTATAGCCCGTTACAAACCGGAAGGTAAGGCTGATGATCATGCAGGGGAGAAGAAAGGCCAGCAGGCCGTAAGCCAGTAGTTTGCTCCTGTTGAAAAGCAGCAGCAAAAGCCCGGTGAGGGAGACTCCCAGCAAGAGCAAATACTGGAGCAGATGCACCAGGCTATCCTGAAAGAGAAGGAAGGATGTGATAAAGTAAAACCGGCCGGGCCGCATCTCCACTACCAGGACAAATAAGGCCAGCACGCACCATAATAAGAAAGGAGTATGCCTCAATAAGCGGAGCCTCCTGGATTTCCTGTAACTTGCTCTCTCAACCATTAAGAACCGAAGGTAATGGAACTCGTGCAATCTGCCAATCTAAAGGACTCGCTGCCAGGGCGCATAGACCAATTAGATGTGCTGCGCGGGTTTGCCCTGTTGGGCATTGGCCTGGAGAATATCTTTTCCATGCATACGCCCAATGCGTTTTTCTCTGACTACGCCGCCAATTACGGACAAGGGCTTAACCACTTTCTGCTGCTAGGGCTCATGGTAATAGTGCGGGGAAAGTTCTACCCGATATTTTCTTTTCTGTTCGGGGCATCCGCCGCCTTAGGTCTCCCAAGCCAAGGCGCGGGGTTCTTCCTGCGGCGGTTAGGCGGTCTTTTCCTGTTAGGAGCGCTGCAGATAGTTTTTATCTGGGAAGGCGATGTGCTGGTGCAATACGTTTTCATGGGGTGCCTGCTGTTGCCTCTCAGAAACTGGAGCCCACGCGCATTGGCGGCGGCAGGAGCTTTTTTGTTGCTCTTTAGCTTTGCGGGCAGGATATGTGAACCCCCCTTAGGGGTAACTGCTCCGGAAAACCTGGCCATATATGAGACGGGTACCTTTTGGGAATTAGCCTCCTTCAGGCTTCAGGAATACCAGAAGCATATCTTTACCTGGACTGCCTTGCTGTTTTACAGCCGTATTTTCGCGTTTATGCTGTTGGGTTTTGCCTTCGCCAAAGGGAAAAGCATTCAGTGGCTGGCCTCTCCGGCGCAAGTGAGAAAAGTCTTTATGGGGCACTTGGCCATAGTGGCAGTTGTTGCGTTGCTGGTGCAGGTTGCCGGGTGGCGGGGTGGGGCTGGTCATATGCCCTGGCTAAAGGAAGTAAGCGTAGGTATTTACTTCTATGCCGCTGTGGTTTGTTTAGCCGCCTTGCCGGGTCTGCTTTGGCAACTGCCCGGGTTTCGTGCCTGCCTGGAGCCTCTCAAATATTTGGGCAAGCTCACCCTTACCCATTACCTGTTCCAGAACCTGTTGTTTAGCCTGCTGTTTTACCGGTACGGGTTGGGTTTGTTCGGGGACCTGGCGCCCTGGCAGATCTCACTCTTATACTTGGCGGTAATTAGCTTGCAACTGGCCGTGTCTAAGTGGCTTCTGCGCAAATGGAAGCAGGGCCCTGCCGAACACCTGGTGCGTTGGGTGGCCGGGAAAAAGAAGAAGGCGCCTCTTGGGTAAGAGACGCCTTCTTCTTTTCTATGGCTAAACCTTTAGGAGGGGTTACGCTCTGGCTTTCTTCAATTTAATGATGCCAATCTTATCCAAGGTCCAGATAACCGGGTAGGTAGGATCCACTTCGTACCATTTCACCCCGAAGTTTACGCGGTTAGGCAGTTTGTGGTGGTTGTTCTGGAACAACTCACCGCCGGTTAAGAAGTCAAAGAAAAGCGAGTTGCGGGACTTGTCATGGTTGTCAAAGTTCTGGTAGCCGTATTTGTGGCCAGACCAGTTCACGATCGCGCCGTGCAGAGGACCCATCAGGAAGTGCAAGGGCAACAGCAAATACATCCACCATTCCGTGGCGAAGTTGATGTAGAAAAGCACGTACCCCACGCCCCACGCCAAGCGGGAGCCCCAGTGGTCGCCTATGCTCTCCAAAGGACGCCAGGTAGGGTAGTTGCCGTCAAAACGCATCTCGGGCTCCACCCGATTGTTGAGGAAATCATTGTAGATATTTTTGGTCTTCCACATCATGGAAAACGCGTTGCCGGAGAAATGCGGGGAGTGCGGGTCGCGCTCAGTGTCTGAGAACGCATGGTGCATGCGGTGCATGATAGCATAAGCCCTGGGCGATAAGTAAGAAGAGCCCTGGCTGATGTAGGTAAGCATAAAGAAGAATTTCTCCCAGAACATGTTCATGGTGAACATTTTGTGGGCGGCATAGCGGTGCAGGTAAAACGTCTGTACAAAAAGCGACAGGTACCAATGCACTACAAAGAAGATAAGAATAATCATGCTGGGTGATCCAATTAATAAGGTGAAGTCACAAAGTAAGCGGTATCCATGAAACAGCCTTCTGGTGAATAAGTTCACAAAGCTACAACGTTGGCGGCAAACCCTGCAAAAACAGATCGTAGAAAAACCGTTTTAATGACGAAAATCATTTTCCGGGCCGGAAATGAAAATCTAGTAACTACGGTTGGAACGGCTGCCAGGCGGCAATGCCGGGAGGAAGGGCCTCTACCGTAATCCAGGTTTTAAGAATGGGGTGCTCAAAGCCAAGAGAGCGGGCATGAAGGCAGATGCTCTTGTTGGGCAGGGGCTCTGGCGCGCCGTATTTGAGGTCGCCCAGGATAGGGCATTTGAGCGAGGCAAGCTGCACCCGTATCTGGTGGGGTCTGCCGGTCACGGGCCTTACTTCCACCAGGTATTTGCCTCCTACGCTTTTGAGTAGGGAGTAACTGAGTTCGGCGCGCTGGCTGCCGGGTTTTTCCTGGGTAAGGGCTTTGGTGACGTTGCGTTCCTGGTCTTTTATCAGCCAGTGCACCAAGGTGCCGCTTTCAGGCTGCGGCGCGCGTTGGGTAATGGCCCAATAGACTTTTTCCGTTTTACGGGTCTTAAACTGCTCGTTCAGCCGGGTCAGGGCCTTGGAGGTTTTAGCGAGAAGCACCACACCGCTCACGGGCCGGTCTAGCCGATGCACCACGCCCATGAACACGTTGCCCGGTTTCTGGTATTTCTCTTTTACGTAATCCTTGGCCAGTTCTGAGAGCGGCTTATCGCCGGTCTCGTCCCCCTGCACCAACATCCCGCTCGGCTTGTTCACCACCAGCAGGTGGTTGTCTTCAAAAAGAACGTCAAGCTTGGGAGAGGGCATAAGAATAGTTGTTGGTGTTTAGTTATTAGTGATTAGTTAAGGGAACAAAGTGTGTTAGGAGAGCTTAACTGTTTTGGGGCTGTTTTGTGAAAAAGAGCCTAGAAACAGGATATCGGCGTAGCCGATTCAACAACTGGACTAGTGAACTCTCTAATCACTAATAACTAAACACTAACAACTAGTAAGCTTCTTCGGCGGAAGGGAAGTCCTGGGATTTTACGTCTTTGATGTAGCTGGTCACGGCCTCGGTGATGGTCTCATGCAGTTCGGCGTAGCGGCGCAGGAAACGGGGCTTGAATTCCTTGGTGATGCCCAGCAGGTCATGAATCACCAGCACTTGACCGTCTACATGCGGACCGGCGCCAATGCCAATGATAGGGATATGCAGCTCATCAGCCACGCGCTTGGCCAGGGCCGCCGGAATCTTTTCCAGCACAATGGCAAAGCAACCCAGTTCCTGCAGCAGGCGGGCGTCTTCCAGTAATTTATCGGCCTCGGCTTCTTCCTTGGCGCGCACAGAGTAGGTGCCAAATTTATAGATGGACTGCGGGGTTAGGCCCAGGTGGCCCATCACCGGTACGCCGGCGCTCAGGATTCGGGTCACGGAGTCTTTGATCTCCAGGCCACCCTCCAACTTCACGCCGTGGGCGCCAGACTCTTTCATGATCCTGATGGCCGAACGCAGCGCCTCAGAGGAATTACCCTGGTAAGAACCGAACGGCAAGTCTACTACCACAAAGGCGCGTTTCACGCCCCGCACCACCGAGGAGGCATGGTAGATCATCTGATCCAGGGTAATAGGCAGGGTAGTCTCATGGCCGGCCATCACGTTAGAGGCCGAGTCCCCTACCAGTAATACGTCTGTTCCGGCGGCATCCAGGAGGGTGGCCATGGAGAAGTCATAGGCGGTGAGCATGGAGATTTTCTCGCCACGCTCTTTCATGCTATGCAGCTGGTGGGTGGTAACTATTTTGACTTCGCGTTTCTGAACCGACATAACTTTTGGGTATTGGGCTTGGGCAAAGGTAAGGAGTGCGGAAATAGGAAGTAAGATTAAGAATCAGAAATTCTGATTTTCTAAATAGGTGGGTTGAATGCGTCTGGGCAAGCGCTAAAAGACCTTTTCCGTTTTAGGGCTGTTTTCAGGAAAACGGGCCTAAAACAGGAAGACCACCGTTTTGCGGTGGTCTTCCTGTTTCTAGAACTGGCGCCCGGTGGCGCTTTCGCTTCTTCGTATGCGCAGGTCCTGCAGAATAGAGGACTTGGCGTTGATGTTGATGGAGTAGCGCTGCAAGGCCCCAAACGGCACCCAGTCAATGGACATCTGCCAGCAGTGCAAATCGCGGGTAATGCCTATGTTGGTGTAGCTTAAGAGCTGGTTCTTGAAGTCATAGGTGGTGGTGTAGGTAAAGGCCCATTTGTCTGTGAGCGTGACCGACCCGTTGAAACCCGCCGAGGTGGCGTTGTTCATGAGCTTGTCGGTGAGGTTGTCTCTGGTAAAGTTAGAGGTCATGTCTACTGACAGGGTCCAGGGGATGTCAAACTCCACGTAATCTGCGGCCGTGAGGTTACGCTGCAAGGCCGGCAGGTTGGTGGTGGGCGGCGCGCCAGATTCCGCTTGCTGCTTCCTGGCCGTGGGGTTAAACTCAAAGCTGGTGTTGAAGAACACGTTCATGAGCCGTGCCGGCTTAAAACCGCCTTCCTCCAGCAGGAACTGGTTGCGGCGCTGCCCGTTCACGTAGCGGTAAGGGTCAAAAGTGGCACCGGTGGTAAAGGAAAGGGTATTGAACAGGCGGGTGCTCAGGTCAATGTTGATGTTAGACATCTTGAAAGAGTCGGCGGCGAAGTTGTAGGCCGATCTAAGCGCGAAGCGGTCCACCAGACTCACCTTTTTGTACACCCCGGCGCTGTCTGTCTTCACCTTCATCTCAATGTTGTTATCAATCCCGAAGGAGATGGCGCTGTTCAGGCCGGCGCCCGGCACGTTGCCCTCCAGCCCCTGGAACCTGGAAAGCAACTGCGTTCTGCCCAGGCTGTCTTGCTGCACCCGTTGGTAGAACCCAAATTCCTCGCGCCCAAAGTCTGGCCTGAAGTTATAGGAGATGTTAGGGGTAAGCGTGTGCCGGATGGCCTCTACTTTCTTTCCCTTGATCTGGGCAATGCCGTACAGGTTGGTGGTCAAAGACACGCCACCCTGGTACTGGTAGGTTCTCTGCAGGCCTTTGGTAGTATCAACCGCCAGGAAGGAAGAGCCAGGTATGCTTCTATAGGTATATTTTTTGGTGAACCAGCTCTCACTGTAACTCACGCCCGGGGTCAGCTTAAAGTATTTGAACAGACTGATGGTCCCCAGGGTGATAGGAATATCATGGTTGATGCTCTGGCGGCCGTTTTTCAAGATAGCAGACAGGTTGCTGCCATTTATCGCCAACACGGTGTCACGACCTCTGCCGGCAGAAAAAGGATAGCCCAGGCTTTGGCCGCTGGCCAGGTTATTGGAGACATACTGGCGGGCGTTCAGGTTATACCCTATCCGGATGCCCTCAATCCAGCGGCCGGTCAGGGTGCCGCCAAACCACTCAATAGGGCTCTGGCTGGCCACCCCAAAACTAAAGTCTGGCAGGGTAAAGCTCATCACCTGGGCTGGCACCTGCTCGCCGTTGGCGTTAAGCTGGCTTCTGGTGGTCTGGCTCTGGGAAACCGTCACCGCGTAGTTGATAGGGGAATTGGGGCTGCTCTTTCGGTAAGAGATGGTGGAGTTGAAGTTAGGCGAAAGCGACTGCCGCGGATCCAGGGAGTTACGCTGGTTGTAGAACTGGCTACCGGCGTTTACGCTGGCAGAGAACTGACCTTTGCCGGGACGTGTCACAGGGCTGTGGCTCCAGCTTATCCAAACGTCACGGGAGTCTGTGCGGTAATTGTACACCTGGTCTGTGCTACGGCCAATGCCCACGTCTTCGCTGCCTTTAATATAGGTGTGGCTCACCGAGAAATTTCCGTTGAACTTGTAGCGCTTGGTGTAGGTAGACTGCACGCGGGCGCCATAGCCCCCCAGGGAGTAGATGTCGCCGGTAATGCGCATGTCCATGTACTCATTCATGGCCCAGTAAAAACCGCCTTCACGCAGGTAGAAGCCTTGCTGGGCAGACTCACCGAAGGTAGGGATGATCACCCCTGAGCCTCTTTTGCGGGGTGAGGGGAAGAACCCGAACGGAAGCCCGATGGGCGTGGGCACATCAGCGAACACCAGATGAAAAGGCCCGGCAATGACGCGGTCATTGGGGATCACCTTCATCTTGGTGGCTTTTATGTAGAAGTGCGGGTGCTCCAGGTCACAGGTGGTGTAGCGGGCATGCCGGCCGTAGATGTTGCCTATGGAGTCGCGTTTAATGGTCTCGGCGTGAATGTAGCCTTCGCCCTGGGTGGTCACGGCGCCAATCACGCGGCCCTTCTTGGTTTTATAGTTATAGGCAATGCGCTCGGCCTGGTAGGTCTCGGCAGCGTTCTTGAAAAGAGGCTTTTTCTGGAGCACGCCCGCAGAGTCTAAAATACCGTCTGCGGTAAGGATATTGGTTTTCCAGTTGATCTGGATAAGGGCCGCGTCCAGGGAGATTTCGCCATAGTCTATATGGGCATCACCGTACAGGTACATGATCTGGTTGATGGCGTCATACCTGATGGAATCTTTGGCCTTATAATTGATAGTGGTCTCAATGGCACCGGTAGGTTTTCTTTTAACGGTGTCCTGGGTAGCTGAAGCAGGTTTAGCGGCCGGCAACACGGCGGCGGGAGCCCCGGTTGCGGTGGTGGCCCGCTTAGGCGCTACCTGGGCAGATCCCTCCTGAGCGGAGAAAAAGGCAGCCACGTAGAAAAGGGCAATTGCCAAATACTGGAGGGATCTCTTCGGATTCAAGTAAAATTTTTGTTATTTTGTTAATTAGGACAAAGTTATTAACAATAGCTTTTAACTAACGCATCTCGTGAAAAATATTGTCTCTCTCTCCGTGTTTGCTTTTTTGTTGTTTACCTCTTTCACCACTTTTGAGCGGAAGGATGTAAGAATACGAACCATTGTCATTGACGCCGGCCACGGGGGAAAGGACACGGGTTGCAACGGGGCCTCGGCCAGGGAAAAGGAGATAGCCCTGAAAGTGGCGCTGCAACTGGGCGAGCTGATTGAAACCAACCTGCCCGACGTGAAGGTGATCTTCACCCGTAAGAATGATACGTTTGTGGAGCTGATTGATAGGGCCGGCATCGCAAATAAAAACCACGCCGACCTTTTTGTCTCCATCCATTGCAACTCGGGCCCCAGCAACGCATTCGGTACCGAGACCTATACCATGGGGCTGCACAAGTCCAGCGGCAACCTGGCCGTAGCCACCCGCGAGAACTCCGTAATTCTGCAGGAAGACAACTACGAGAAGAAATACAATGGCTTCAACCCCAGCTCCCCCCAAAGTCATATTCTTTTCAGTTTATACCAGAGCGCCTACTTAGACAATAGTCTGCGGTTCGCCCAAAAGGTGGAGCAGCAGTTCAAGCACAAGGTGGGCCGCAGCAGCCGCGGGGTAAAACAGGCGGGATTCCTGGTACTCTGGAAGTCGGCTATGCCTAGCACCTTGATTGAGATTGGTTTCCTCACAAATCCAAAGGAAGAGCAGTTCCTGAACGATAAGACCAACCAATCGTATATGGCATCAGGCATCTATCGGGCTTTCAAAGAGTATAAGCAAGAGCTGGAGGCCATGAACTAACTAACCATACCCCTGTGAAATTTTCCAAAGAACTCAAAGTAGCGTTGCTGGGCATTGTAGCCCTGGTAGCGCTCTACGTGGGCTTCATGTTCCTGAAAGGGACCAATATACTTTCCTCCAACAAAACCTATTACGTTGTCTATGATTCTGTAGAAGGCCTGGCGGTTTCTAACCCCGTGCTGGTAAACGGCTATAGGGTGGGTTTGGTAAAAGAAATGAAGCTGGACCAAAAGAAAGGCAACAAAATTCTGGTCACCCTGGACATTGAGCAGGACATAGCCGTTGGGGACTCCACCATAGCCATGCTGGTAAGCTCAGACTTGTTGGGCAGCAAAGCCATTGACCTGTACATAGGCCGTAACAAACACGTATATAAAGGAGGGGAATACCTGATCCCGTACGTGAAGCAAAGCATCACGGACATGCTTTCAGCGAGGGCTATGCCGGTGCTGGGTACCGTAGACTCTACCCTGCAGCGCCTGAACATGTTCCTGGACAAGGACGCCAAACGCAGCATCCAATCCATCTTACTGAACGCCGAGGCTACCTCTGCCACCCTAAAGGCGATCACTTTGGCCAACCAGGGGAACATTAATGAGATTACCTCCAACCTGGCGCGGCTTACCTCGGCGTTGCGGGGCACAGAATCTAAGTTCAACCAGCTGGCCAATAACCTCAACACCATCACAGACACCCTGGACGTGGAGTCTATGAACCGGGCCATCAGGGGGCTGGACAGTACCATCACGCAGGCGCAACTGGCCATGCAGCGTATTAACCAAAACAACGGGAGCCTGGGCAAACTCATGAACGATGACTCGCTCTACAGTAACCTCAACGCCTCCAGCGCCAGCCTGAACGAGCTTTTGATAGACCTCAAGGCCAACCCCAAACGCTACGTGCATTTCTCCCTGATTGGCGGCGGCACCAAAGTGAAGGAGGCCAAGACCGTGAAAGAGGCTGTAAAGGTGAAAAAGGCAGATACTGTAGAAAAGGCCGGTACCGTAGACCAGTAACCTTAACCTACGCCACTTAAAACCCGTTTTAGACCTGTTTTGCAGAAAACAAGCCTAAAACGGGTTTTTCATTTTAGGGCCGTATAAAGTATTCACCTAACAAGTGTTAGGCAAGCCTGTTTTTGCTATATTTGTACAGCACACATACCCACCACCAACCTAACCAAACAGCAATTCCTCCCGCATGGATTTAGAATTCAACAAGAACGAAGACAGTCTTAAACAGCTTTCCTTCCAACTCAAGAGCAGACACAGCAAAGTAGCGCTGGGCGGTGGCGAGAAAGCCATTGCCAAGCAGCACGAGAAAGGCAAACTCACCGCCCGTGAACGCATTAAGTACCTGCTGGATGAGGATTCTGAGTTTCTGGAGATTGCCACCTTTGCCGGTGAGGGCATGTACCAGGAGTATGGCGGCTGCCCGGGCGGTGGGGTGGTGGCCGGTATTGGCTACGTGAAAGGGCGCCAATGTATGGTGGTGGCCAATGACGCCACTGTGAAAGCGGGCGCCTGGTTTCCTATCACAGCCAAAAAGAACCTGCGTGCCCAGGAGATAGCCCTGGAGAACCGCCTGCCGGTTATTTACCTGGTAGACAGCGCCGGCGTATTTTTGCCCATGCAAGACGAGATCTTCCCGGATAAAGAGCACTTTGGGCGCATGTTCAGGAACAACGCCATCATGAGTTCTGAGGGCATCGTGCAAATCTCGGCCATTATGGGTTCCTGCGTGGCGGGCGGCGCGTATTTGCCTATCATGAGCGACGAGGCCATGATTGTGGAAGGCACCGGCTCCATTTTCCTGGCCGGTTCTTACCTAGTGAAGGCCGCCATCGGTGAGACCATTGACAACGAAACGTTAGGCGGCGCCTCTACCCACTCAGAGATCTCGGGCGTGACCGACTATAAATTTGAGACCGACCAGGAGTGCCTGGACCATATCCGGAACATCTTTGACAAGATGGGCGAGAACCCTAAGGCCGGTTTCAGCCGCGTAACCTCGGCAGCCCCTAAGCTGGACCCCAAGGAGATTTACGGCCTGCTACCCCAGGACCGCGTAAAGCCCTATGACATGATGGACATCATCAATCGTCTGGTAGACAACTCTGAGTTTGAGCCTTACAAAGACCTGTACGGGCAGAGCCTGATCTGCGGCCTGGCCCGCATAGACGGCTGGGCCGTGGGTATTGTGGCCAACCAGCGAAAGATTGTCAAGAACAAGAAAGGCGAGATGCAGATGGGCGGCGTGATCTACTCAGACAGCGCAGACAAAGCGGCCCGCTTTATCATGAACTGCAACCAGAAGAAAATTCCGTTGGTGTTTTTGCAAGACGTGTCTGGCTTTATGGTAGGCAGCAAAGCCGAGCACGGCGGCATTATCAAGGACGGCGCCAAAATGGTGAATGCCATGAGCAACAGCGTGGTGCCCAAGTTCACCATCTTAATAGGCAACAGCTATGGCGCGGGTAATTATGCCATGTGCGGCAAGGCCTATGACCCGCGTTTGATCTTCGCCTGGCCCACGGCCCAGTTGGCGGTGATGAGCGGCGCCTCAGCGGCCAAGACCTTGCTCCAGATCCAGGTGGCTTCGCTTAAATCTAAAGGCGAGGTGATTACCCCTGAGGCCGAGAAAGAGCTGCTGGACAAGATCACTGCCCGCTACAATGAGCAGTTGAGCCCGTACTACGCGGCGGCCCGCCTCTGGGTAGACGGCATCATTGATCCCCTGGAAACCCGCAAGGTCATTTCTATGGGCATTGAGGCAGCTAACCACGCACCTATCACCAAGCCTTTCAACGTGGGCGTGATCCAAACCTGATTTTAATTAGGAATTAGGAATTAAGAATTAGGAATGGAAAAAGCTGGGCACGAGCTGAGCCTTTTGCGTAAAAGCAGGGGAGGGCCGGGGTAGAACGCGTTTTGGGGCTACTTTTAGAAAAACAGGCCCAAAACGTATTTGCCGGTTTATGGCTGCCCACGTGGGAAAGACAAAATTGGCAGAGACGTTTTCACCCACAGATTCAGCAGAATCCATTCTTAATTCCTAATTTTAGATTCTTAATTAAAGAGTTTTGACCAACAAAGAACTAAAGGCGCTTATCTCACTGCTGGACGATGAAGACCCCGGGGTGGTAGAGCATGTGCAGCGGAAAATAGTGGAGCTGGGGGAAACCATCACCCCTTTTCTGGAAGAGGCCTGGGAGGAAAGCCTGGACCCCGACCACCAGAAAAAGCTGGAAGACCTGATCCATGACCTTCAGTTTGAGGCCCTCTTGCGGCGCATGAAAGCCTGGAAAGAAGAAGGCGCCTCTGACCTGCTGTACGGTATGTGGTTGGTGAACACCTACCAGTACCCGGACGTGAGCCTGGAGCAACTCAAGCAGACCCTTGCCGAACTCTATTATGAGGCCTGGGTGAACGTACGCCCCGAGATGCACCCCTATGACCAGGTCAAGGCCCTCAACCACGTGCTCTTCAAGCTGCACCACTTCGGGGCCAATACCAAGAACTTCCATGCGCCGGCCAACTCCATGCTCAACCAGGTGCTGGAAAGCAAACGCGGGAACCCCTTGACGCTGTGCGTGATCTATATGACCCTGGCGCAGAAGCTGGGCCTGCCCGTGTATGGCGTGAACCTGCCCAACCTGTTCATTCTTACCTTTAAAGGCGACGTGCTTCCGCAGTTCTACATTAACGTGTACAACCGGGGCCTAATCCTGTCTAAAAGCGATATTGATAATTACCTGCTGCAACTCAACCTCAACCCCATTGACATTTTCTATGAGCCCTGTGAGCCCATTGACATTGTGCGGCGGGCCCTGCGCAACCTCTCCCTTTCGTATGAGAAACTGAACGAACTGGAGAAGGCCACCGAGATTGAGAAACTGCTGGATGTACTGGGCGTGGAACCCACTACTTCCCACAGAACCAGTGAAGAAGCCGGCGAAGACGAAGAAGGTACTGAAGACGGAGATTTCACAGACGAGGAGGACGAATAGCGTTTTGAGCCTGTTTTGGTGAAAACACCCCTAAAACAGAAATAACCCATACCCACAGCAGAAGGTCGCCCGGCAACAGGCGACCTTCTGCTTTTTCTGTTCCCCTGTTTTAAGCCTGTTTTTGGGAAAACAAGTCCGAAACAGGTGATTCATTTGCGCATCTTTCTATCTTTAGCGCTTCATTTACAGCAGCATGATACAGAAGAGTACCCGCTTAGATAACGTTTTCTACGAGATTAGAGGTCCCATCTTTGAGAAGGCCATGGACCTGGAGAAGCAAGGCTACCGCATTACTCGCCTCAACATTGGTAACCCGGCGCCCTTCGGGTTTGACGCCCCAGATGAGATTGTGCATGACATGATTGTGAACCTGCGCAACGCCCAGGGCTACACAGATTCCAAGGGGATATTCGCGGCCCGCAAGGCCGTCATGCACTACGCGCAAAGCAAACACATACAAGACGTAACAGTAGAAGACATTATTATAGGCAACGGCGTGAGTGAGCTTATCCTCATGGCCATGCAGGCGCTGCTCAACCCCGACGACGAGATCCTGATCCCCTCGCCGGACTACCCGCTCTGGACCGCTGCCGTGAACCTCTCGGGCGGTAAGGCGGTGCATTATGTCTGTGACGAAGCCTCAGACTGGTACCCAGACCTGGCGGACATAGAAAGCAAGATCACCCCGCGTACCAAAGGCCTGGTACTCATTAACCCCAACAACCCCACTGGCGCCGTGTACCCCTCCGAGGTGCTGGATGCCATAGTGCGGCTAGCCGAAAGGCACCAGTTGATTGTGTTCTCAGATGAGATCTATGACAAGATCCTGTATGACGGCACGGTGCACCACTCCACGGCCGCCTTATCCAATGAGGTACTGTTTCTCACCTTCGGGGGGCTGTCCAAGAACTACCGGGCCGCTGGATTTAGGGCGGGGTGGGTGATCATCAGTGGCAAAAAACACGTGGCCAAGTCGTACATAGAAGGGTTGAACGCCCTGGCCAGCATGCGCCTGTGCAGCAACGCGCCTGCCCAGTTCGCCATCCAGACGGCCTTGGGCGGTTACCAGAGCATCAATGACCTGGTGTTGCCTAGCGGCAGGCTGCACAAGCAGCGGGAGGTATGTTATGAGAAACTGACGGCCATACCTGGTATTACCTGCGTTAAGCCTACAGGGGCGTTCTATATGTTCCCGAAGATTGATACGCGTAAATTCAACATCGTCTCAGACGAGAAACTGGTACTGGATCTGCTCATTGACCAGCACGTGCTGCTGGTGCAGGGCTCGGGGTTCAACTGGAAACAGCCCGACCACTTCCGGGTAGTGTACCTGCCCACGGTAGAAGAACTGACCACCACGCTAGACAAGCTCCGGCAGTTTCTAGCGGATTATGACCAAAGTCTGCTAGACGAATAAAGGGTGGTGTTTTGGGCCTGTTTTCAGAAAAACAGGCCCAAAACACCACCCTTTGAAATTATCTTAAGCTACGTTGTCAGGCGTTAAGCCGGCACGTACTGCAGAAAGCTAAGGTTCTCTTCGCGCAGCGTATTATTAGCCATTTCTGAGAGATTGTTGGCCGTCACGGCTTTGATCTGGGCAAAAATATCATTGAGGCCTTCAATGGTGTTCAGGTCCAGAATGCTCTTGCCCATCATCATCATAAAGCCCATGTTGCTTTCCTCGGCCATGGCCAATTGCCCCATCAATTGCTCTTTGGCCGTGTGTAACTGCACAGAGCCCATGGGTTTCTCGCGCAGCAGTTTCATCTCCTTCAAGACCAGGCCAATGGTGCGCTTGAGTTGCTTTTTCTCGGTGCCAAAGTAAATCCCAAACAGACCGGTGTCTATATAGGTAGAGTAATTGGCATCAATGGTGTAGACCAGGCCGTGCTTTTCACGGACGGCCAGGTTCAGGCGGGAGTTCATGCCAGGCCCGCCCAGAATGTTCACCAGCATGAAGAAAGTAAGCCGGCGCGGGTCAGAGAGCGGGTAGGCCGGGCAACCAATCACGCAGTGCGCCTGCTGAATGGCCTTCTCCACCTCCAGAGTCTGAGGCGTGTAGCTGTCAAAGGTAAGCCGCTGGCGGGGCTGGGTTTTCTCGGGTACCTGCCCAAGGTATTTCTCGGCTAGCTTTACCACGCGGGCAAGAGGCCAGTTGCTCACCGAGCAGAACACCAGCTTATCGGTGCTGAGGTTGCGGGCAATAAAGGCCTGGAAATTCTCGCGGGTAAAGCCGCTCACGCTCTCGCGGGTGCCCAGAATGTTGTAGCCAAGGGGGTGGTTCTTGAACACGACGCTGTCAAACTCGTCAATGATGGCGTCCTCGGGGGTGTCCAGGTACATGGCCATCTCCTCCAGAATCACGCCGCGCTCCTTCTCAATCTCCTTGGTAGGGAAGGTGGAGTTAAACGTGATGTCGGTGAGCAGCTCAAAGGCTTTCTCAAAGTGGTTCTCCAGCACCGAGGCGTAGAAGCTGATCTTCTCCTTGGTGGTATAGGCGTTGAGTTCGCCGCCCACGCTTTCCAGCCGGTTGAGAATATGGAACGACTTCCGTTTCTGGGTACCTTTAAAGGCCATGTGCTCCCAGAAGTGGGCCAGGCCCTGCTCATGCGGTAACTCGTCACGGGAGCCAATGTCCATCATAAAACCGCAGTGCGCGATTTTGGTATGAGGCACCTGCTTGTGCAGCACTCTAATGCCGTTGGCTAAGGTATGGATATGGTAATCAGGTAATTTCGTCAAAGTCAATCTTTTTTATCAAGGGATAAACCCACTTGTCTATGGTTTGTTTTTCAACCGTGGCAAGCAGCCTGCAAAGGTACGGAGGAAAGATGTGAAACGGATGAATTTTAGGAAGTCGGGGTTACCTGTTAAGGTTTTTATACCTAACCCCACCAAAAGGCTGCGTATATCTGATAATGAGAAAGAGATTACTGCAATATGTCCGTAAGTACTACAATCTGGTCATCAAGAGTATAGCCTTCTATCCGGCGCTCATTTCATTGGCTTTTCTGTTGGTGTCCTACCTCATGCTTACCATTGATTTCTCGCCTTACGGGAAATCCATAAAAAGCCAGTGGGATTTCCTGACCCTTAAAGACGCCAGCACTGCCCGCACCATTGCCGCCACCATTGCCGCCGGCATTTTGTCTTTGACAGTATTTAGCTTCTCCATGGTGATGATCATGCTGAACCAGGCGGCTTCCAATATGAGCAACCGGGTGTTGGACAGTATGATAGGCAACCGGTTTCAGCAATGGGTGCTGGGGTTTTACATAGGAACCATTGTGTACGCCCTGTTTCTGCTGAGCACCATACGTGATATTGATTCAGGAATCTATGTGCCGGCCTTAAGCGTGTACCTGCTCATTCTGCTCACCGTGGTAGATATTTTCCTGTTTATCTATTTCCTCCATTACGTGACCCAGTCTGTAAAATATGAGGTCATTATAGAGCGCATTCATAGGCAAACCCGGCAAAAACTGGAGCAGCAACTCCCGCTCAGGCAAGTCCCTGGTGAGGTGCTTCCGCTTTTAGTGCAGGCCCACGAGGTGAAAATGCTGACCTCGGGGTACTTTCAGGGGTTTGACCATAAACGGCTGGTGGAGTACAGCGCCCGGAAGAACTGGATTTTTGCTTTTCTGTACCCGGTGGGAACGTTCATCCTGCAGGGAAGACCCTTTGCGAAGGTTCTCTCCCCGCAGCCCATTACCCATGAGGAATACGACCAAATTCAGCTGCTTGTAGACTTTTACCGAGGCGAACCCATAGCCAGTAATCCCCTGTATGGCTGTAAACAGTTGGTAGAAGTAGCAATTAAAGCCCTAAGTCCCGGCATTAACGATCCGGGTACGGCTGTTCTGAGTTTGCATGTATTAGTAGATCTGCTTTCTTTTTACCTCACGCACTTTTCGCACCACCTCTTTTATGATGAGGAAGGCGGGCTACGCATTGTCACGGAAGAGACTACCTTCCAGGAGATATTCCAGAGCACGCTGCTTCCCATCTGGGATTATGGCAAAGAAGACAGAATTCTGAGAGAGGCCATGGAGCAGATCCTGAAGCAATTGCTGGAACAAGTCCCTGAAGGAGAGAACAAAGAAGTGATTAACGCGCTCTGGCTGCGGGTAAGGGCGCAGGAGGCAATGCAACCATATTAGCCAGAAGAAAGCAACCATAGCACACGCCCCCGAAGAAAGTTTAGTGGCTATAACAACTCATTATGGAAAAAGTATTTTTTGACAGTTGGGAAAGTGTTCTCAGGACCTTGATCATAGGTGTGCTGGCCTATGCGGTGCTGGTGCTGCAGTTAAGGGTGTCAGGCAAAAGGACCCTCTCAAAGATGAACGCCTTTGACTTTATAGTAACCGTAGCATTGGGCTCCACGCTGGCCACGGTATTGCTGTCTAAAGACGTCGCCTTATTAGATGGCCTTCTGGCTTTTGGGTTATTGATCCTGTTGCAGTTTGTCATAACCTGGCTTTCTGTAAGGCATGCCGCCATTAGTGATTTGGTAAAGGCCAAACCTGTATTACTCCTGTTCCAGGGTAATTATCTTTGGGAAGCCATGAAAGCAGAACGCATTACCAAAGAGGAGATTCTGGCCGCCATGCGGAGCCAGGGAATAAGCGCCGTAGAAGAAGTGGGGGCCGTAGTGCTGGAAACCGAAGGCAGCCTTAGTATTATCAAAAAAATAGAAGGCAATGAGAGCAGTGTGCTGGAAGACGTAAGCAAAAGGGAGGCCTAAAAAGTGGCTTGCATGGTCTCAAAAACCACTGTCTGAGGTTTATGCCAAGTGAATACCTGTTCATGTTACCCCGCAAACACCTGCTCGTACAGCCTATGCAGCTGCGGAATAGTGACACCCGGCCGGAATATTTGGGCGTGTTCCAGGCCTTGCTTCACCATCATTTTCTGCCGGTCTGGGCTGGAGAGGATATCCTGAATGGCCTGGGCCATGGCCTCGGGGTCAGTAGGGGAGACGTACCGGGAGCCAGATCCGCCGGCCTCAGAAAAGCAGGAGCCGGTAGAGGTAATCACAGGCACGCCACTGTTCAAGGCCTCCACAATAGGTATCCCGAAGCCTTCAAAGATAGACGGGTACACAAAAAGGGTAGTCAACTGGTAAATGATAGGCAACTCCTGAAACGGGATGTAGGGCAGAAACAGGACCTTTTCCTCCAGGCGGTGCTGGGCAATAAAAGCCTGCATCTCTTTGTAATACTCGGTCTTGCGCCCGATGAATACCAGCGGGACCGGTGCCCCGGCGGCATGCCAACCTTGCAGCAGATGCAGTTGGTTCTTCCGACGTTCCAGGGTGCCTACGCACAGGATAAACTCCTGGGGCAACCTATACTTTTCCCGCACCGCGTTTTGGGCCTCTTTTTCCGGAATCAGCTGAAAAACAGGGTCACAGTCCTGGTACACCACCTGCACCTTGTCACGGCCCACCCCGAAAAATTCCTCCAGATCCTGGGCTGTCTGCTCACTTATGGCCACAATCTGGTGCGCCATGTCACAGGCGTCTTTGAACTTTTTGCGGTAAATGTAGCGGTCAATGGTAGGGTAGAGTTCGGGAAACCTAAGAAAGATAAGATCATGGATGGTGACCACCAGTTTGGTGCGGTCGCGGTCCAGGCCGTAAGGCAGCTCATTGCTGAGGCCGTGGTACACCTGCACCCCGTGCTTGGGCAGGGCAGCCCGCAGCCCGAAGGTGCGCCACAGAGAAGAGAAGCGCTTGCCCAGCCCGTCCGGCTGCACCACCTGGGTCTTGGCCACCGGCGGGAAAAAGTCTTTGAAAATCTCTTTCCGGCGGGGCGTGAACAGGGCGTACTCCTCCTGGGGGAAGTGCGTCATCATACCCGAGATGACAAAGCGGCTGTAGTTTCCCAGGCCAGAGGTATTGGTAAAGGCGCGCTTGGCGTCGTATCCTATCTTCATAAAGCAATTGCAAGGTAGGCTTATTTCTCTTTTTCTGCCACGTCTTCTTCTCCTTTCCCTGGTATCTTTTATCACCCACCGGTAAAGCAGCCAGAAAAAATAATTTAATAAACTAAAACTTTAGTTTGAAAACTAAGTAATTAGTTATATGTTTGAGCAGTTGCCTAACCTACACCCTATGAAAGAGTTAACCAAAGCAGAAGAACAGGTCATGCAGATTCTCTGGCAGCTGGGCCAGGGGTTTGTGAAAGACATTCTGGACCAGTTGCCTGAACCCAAGCCCGCCTACAACACCGTCTCCACCATTGTCCGCATTCTGGAGAAAAAGGGCTTTGTGGGCTACAAGGCCTACGGCAAAACCCATGAGTATTACCCCCTCATTGCCCGCGACGATTACCGCCACTTTTACCTCAAGAATTTTATGGCTGGTTACTTTGGCGGGTCGCTCAAACGGTTGGTTTCCTTCTTTGCCAAGGAAGAGAACATGGACCTGAAAGAGCTGGAAGAAATGTTGAAACATGTAAAAGAAGACCTTAACAACCCTGAAGATGAATGAGACCTTGCTGCAGTACCTGTTAGAATCAGGCATAGGCCTTGTTCTGCTGTATCTCTTCTTTGTGCTGGTGCTCCGGCGCGAAACCTCTTTCCAGTTCAACCGCCTCTACCTGGTAGCCTCTCTGCTGCTGGCTTTTGCGGTGCCCCTCACCAGACTACCGGGCATTAATCTTTGGCCTACCCAGCAGGAGCAGGAAGTAGTCACGCTGCCGGCCTTTGACCAGGCGCCCCTGGATATGACTACAATAGCCCCCGTTATGGAGAGTCCCCAGGAGCCATTTGACTATTGGCTTCTGCTGTACCTGGCTTACGGGGTGGGGGTGTTGGTTTTCGCCATCAGGTTTTTGGCCCAGATAAGGCGGCTCCGGCATTTTGCGCGGCAAACGGGTACGGCTTTCTTTCTGCCCGGCCAGGTGCCCGTTATCCTTACCCACGGGCAACTGCCCACGTTCTCTTTCTGGCGCTCCATTTTCTTTGATAACAGCCAGGCGCTGAGCCCCCAGGAAACCGAACGAATTCTGCAGCATGAGCAGGTGCACATACACCAGCGGCACACTCTTGACATTCTGCTGGTGTCTTTGGCTGGCATTGTTTTCTGGTTTAACCCGCTGCTGCTGCTCTATAAAAAGGCCTTGGAACAAACCCATGAGTTCATTGCCGATGCCCACGTAGCCAAAGACGCCGGTACCAGCGCCTATTCCTCCTTACTGGTAAAACAGGTGCTCAGAACCGCAGATTTCCCCTTAGGCAGTTACTTCTTCCTCAATAAATCCCTCACCCTAACCAGAATCAAAATGATGAAAAAATTACATCAATCGCCCCGACTCAGCCGGTTGTTGCTGGTAGTGCCTACCGTGGCTATTCTTTTGGTTGCCATCGCCGCCATGCGCCCGGCCCCGGTGGAAGTACCCGGCGCTCCTGAAGGAACTTCCCAGTTGGTAACCAAAGTTAAAGACACGCCCGTAGTATTTCCGGGTGGCCCCGATGCCTTGAGTGCCTTTGTGAAAAGCAATTTTGAGTTGCCTGAGGTTGCGTTCCAGAAGAGAAAGAGCCCCAATGATTTTGTGAAGGTGACGGCAGTAGTAGAGGTAACTATTCAGAAAAATGGCGCTCCGGTGTACCGTAAAACCACCAGCCTGCAAGTAAACCCCAACACGCCGGAAGTAGGGGTGGCGGTGCAGAAACAGTTAGAGAAACTGGTGCAGCAAATGCCGGCCTGGGCACCTGCTCAGAAAGATGGCCAGGCAGTGGAGTCTGTAGAGAAGTTCTCCGTTTCCCGGACCAGCGGCAATTTTGTGAAGCTGGAGGGTACCGATGCCAGCCAGCAACAGAAAACCAAGGTAACTTCTGAGGCAGCCAAAATTCCAAGCAAAGAAAACGCAAAAAAGGGCAGTACAAATGTTGTCCCAGAAACTGTACTGGTCTATTATCCTTCTCCAGATAAGATACCTGCTGATTACAAAAAGGAAAAAAAGTCTTCTGGAGATGTGGTAATGCCAATTAGGACGACCGCCTCTGGCGAGAAAATTTATATGATTGCAGAGAAGATGCCAGAGTTTCCGGGAGGAGTGCCCGCCATGCGAAAATTCTTGGCAAGTAAAATCAGGATTCCTTTAGCGGCTCAACACTCTGAAATAGAAGGTACAATGATTGGTGCCGTGGTAGTGTCAACCTCGGGCACAGTGAGCAGTGTGGACGTAGTCCAGAGCCTGTCGCCTAGCCTTGACCAGGAGATGAAAAGAGTACTTAGCGCACTTCCTGCCTTTACCCCCGGTGAATTAGAAGGAAAGCGGGTACCAGTACTATATCTTGTCCCTTTCAGAATAGTGGCCAAACGCGCAGCGGAAACAGCTACAAAACCCACAGACATTAAAACTACTACCGTAGAAGGCCAGCCTGTTTTCATAGCCGTAGAGAAAATGCCAGAGTTCCCCGGTGGTATGGCAGCCATGATGCAGTACCTAAAGGAGAACACCGTTTACTCTGAGGAAGCCAAAGCCGCCAAAGTAGCAGGAACCGCAGTGGCCTCTTTCATTGTCACCAGTACGGGAAAAGTTAGGGAGGTGACGCTGCTCAAAAAACTGCACCCTAGTATAGACCAGGAGCTCATAAAAGCCCTTCAGAATATGCCACTTTGGAGCCCGGGCATGCAAAACGGCAAAGCAGTGAATGTCAAATTCACTGTGCCCTTTAGAGTCACTAGGCAATAAATTGAAGTATTCCAAAAAACTAAAAAGAGTGCCCGGAATTCTCTCCAGGCACTCTTTTTTTTGGTTGATGGCATAGCTGAACGTTATCTTCTTTTGGATGGAGGTGAAAACCTTCACTCGGTACAGCTACCGCCACACCAACTCCATCACCGTTGTGCCCACTTGCAGCGTGGTATGCGTCTCGCCGGGCAGGCGCTTCACTACAATTCTTTTCACGCGGGAGGAAAGCTTCTGCTGGGCCATGACCAGGGTAGGCGACTGTTTCCGGAAGAGCACAATGCCGCCGTTGTCTGCAATGTTATTCCTGGATTTGGGCTTGTAAATGAACCGGTTCCCGTGCACTTCCAGGGGGACGGCCTTAGGGAAAGCCGAGAGGTTGTGCGCCAGTTCCAGGGCTTTGCCAGCATTGGGCACCCCATAGCCCACGTAGTTATTCCCGAAGGGGTAGAGGTGGCTGCTTCGGTGCAGAATATCGGTGAGTTGGGCGGCGGTAAGGGAAGGTTTTTCTTCCAGCAGGCAAGCAATGAGGCCGGTAATGATGGGCGCCGAGAAAGAGGTGCCCGAGCTGGCAAAGCAGGCTACGTCTGGCTTCAGGTACGGCAGAAAACCGGGGCCGATGCCGCTGTAGCCCTGCTTGACCCAACTAAAGTAATCGGTGGCGCCTACGGTGAGCACGCCGGGGGCGTCGGCGGGGGTATTCAGGATCTGCCATTTCTTGTTGCCACCGTCATTGCCGGCCGCAATCACCAGCATCATGCCTTTCTGCTCCACGGCCATCTGCACGGCCTTGGCAATGTAGCTGCCGCCGTCCATCTGGTCGGGCCGGTAATTCTCAGCGGGGTTGTCAAAGCCAGTGCCGTACCCCAGGGAGGAATTCACCAGCCGTACGCCCAGGCTGTCCATCCACTCCAGGGCGCGTACAAAATACTCTTCTTCCACGCGGGACTCCAGGCTGCCATGGTCAGTGCGGGCCAGGTAATAGTCTGCCTCGGGGGCCAGACC
Organism: Rufibacter radiotolerans; assembly: GCF_001078055.1. Classification (NCBI taxonomy): domain Bacteria; kingdom Pseudomonadati; phylum Bacteroidota; class Cytophagia; order Cytophagales; family Hymenobacteraceae; genus Rufibacter; species Rufibacter radiotolerans. Next base: position 445,477 of record NZ_CP010777.1, read on the forward strand.
ACTGATCACTTTCTGGTAAGGGTCATTGCCTCCCAGACAGAGCAGCACCTCGGTGCCATGGGCATCTAAACCACTTTCCTTTTCCCCGTAAAGGTCCTGGCGACCCGGGCTTACAAAGTCGCGGTATTGTTTTATGCGGCCATTCTCAAACAAGGTAGCCAGACCCGGCTTCTCAGGGGCCTGATAAAAACCGGCATCTATCACGCCAATCTTTACGCCCCGGCCGGTAAGGCTCTGCACAAAAAGCGCCTCAGATTTCAACTGAGACAACGCCTTGGCAATATAGTTGGGCTGGAAAGGAACGGCAGTAGAAGTGGTTTGAAAATACCCGGTAATGGGGCGAATCTCTTGTATATAACCCGCCTGCTGCAACGCCGTTGCCTGGTGAGGCAGCACCGAGATGACGGCCGCGTTCAACCACTTGGAAACAGAGGTGACCGAGAAGCCGCGCCGGGCCAGGCTGTCCAGGTAAGGCTGGTGCACCGGCGCATCGCTTGGCTGGTGCACGGGCAGGTGCTGAAGACGCCGCTGGGCCACGGCTTGCTCGCTTACCCATGGCCCTTCGGCCAAGGCCGGTTTGTCCTTGAAAAGCACCCAGTACCGTTGCTGTGCCTGGGCCGCCGGGGTAAAAAGCCCGGAGACAACTAAGACACAGAAAAAAAATAGTTTAGTACAAAGGCCCACGCCAGGAAGATTAAATGAAGGCTATTTGCCTGCAAATTACCATTTAAAATCATACATTTAAGCTTTCAAAAAGTGCCTGTTTCAGGCATGTTTTCTTAAAAACAGGTCCAAAACGCCTGCTGCCCGCCGGTTGGCACCACAAACTCTACTGCTATGAAATACGAGTCTATCGGGAAAGATCTCTACATCCACAACCGCCAGAAGTTTGTTCCTTACCTCAAGCCCCATTCACTGGCCATCTTCCACTCCAATGATGTCATGCCCACCAACGCAGACGGCACCATGCCCTTTAGGCAGAACAACGACCTGCTCTGGCTTAGTGGTATAGACCAGGAGGAAAGCGTATTGATTCTTTTCCCCGATGCCCGCGAGGAGCGCCTGAAGGAAATCCTGTTCGTGCGGGAGACCAATGACCATATTCTCACCTGGGAAGGCTACAAACTCACCAAAGAGCAGGCCCGCGAGGTGTCCGGTATTGAGACCATCTTCTGGACCCATGAATTTGACAGCATCCTCAACTCGCTCATGCCTTACGTGGAGAATGTGTATCTCAATTCCAATGAGCACCTGCGCGCCGTGGTGGAGGTGGAGACCCGTGATGCCCGTTTCATAAAGAAAATACAAGCCAAATACCCGCTGCACAACTACATGCGCAGCACCCAGCACCTGCATTACCTGCGCTCCATCAAGCACCCCCGTGAGATTGAGCTCATGCGCACCGCCTGCAACATCACAGAGAAAGCCTTCCGGCGGTTGCTTAAGTTTGTGAAGCCCGGCGTGATGGAGTATGAGATTGAGGCCGAGATCTCTCATGAGTTCCTGCGCAACCGCTCCCGCGGACCAGCCTACGGGTCTATCATCGCCTCTGGCGCCAACGCCTGCATCCTGCACTATGTAGACAACTTCCGGGAGTGTAAAGACGGTGACGTGCTGCTTATGGACTTCGGGGCCGAGTATGCCAACTACTCGTCTGACCTTACCCGCTCCATACCCGTGAACGGTAAATTTACCCCGCGGCAAGCCGAAGTGTACAACTCCGTGCTGCACGTCATGGACACGGCCAAAAAGATGCTGGTGCCCGGCAACACCCTGGACCAGTACCACAAATTTGTGGGCAAGGTGATGGAACACGAACTCATCAAACTAGGTCTTCTAAACGAAGGCGACGTGCACAACCAGAACCCAGACGCCCCGCTCTACAAGAAATACTTCCCGCACGGCACCTCCCACTTCCTGGGTCTGGATGTGCATGACGTGGGTGACAAATACCGTCCGTTTGAGGAAGGCATGGTCTTCACCTGCGAGCCGGGTATCTACATCAGGGAAGAAGGTCTGGGCATACGCCTGGAAAATGACTTCCTCATCACCCATAACGGCGCGGTAGACCTTATGGAGAACATCCCGCTGGCGCTGGAAGACATTGAGCGCGAAATGCGCAGTTAATCAAGATTATAGTTAACCTGTTTTGGGGCTGTTTTTACGAAAACAGCCCCAAAACAGTATGTGCTTTTACCAAGGGCCCTGGCCCTTAAAGTTTTTTAGAGTGAACGTGAGTACCAAACAACGAGTAGCAAGAACCAGCCGTACGCTTTCCTTTTTCTGGGTCTGGGGCTTTTTCTGGGTGGCCTTTTCCGCCGCTGGGCAAACAAAAGAGCTTCCGTTACTAGATGGCCAGGAAGACCCCAACACCCGCCGCCTGAGCCTGGTGGAGGTGATCAAGATGGCCAAGGAACTATCGCCCAGCTACCAGCAGGCGCTTACCCAGCTGGAGAACCGTACCTGGCAGTACCAGACCTATAAAAGCAATTACCTGCCCCAGCTCAAGCTGAATGCCACCCTGCCAGACTATACCAAAAGCATTAACCCCATTGTGCAGCCGTCTGGTAATATTGAGTTCCGGCGCCAGCACGTGGCCACTACTTACACTGAACTTGCCCTAAGCCAGAACATTGGCCTGACCGGCGGTGTGGTTTCCGTGAACTCCAACCTCAAGAGGATTGACGACTTCATGCGGCCCTCCAATGTGAGCCGGCATTCCTACTCCTCGGCCCCGGCAGTGGTAACGTTGAGCCAACCTATTTTCCGGTCTAACTACCTTAAATGGGACCGCCGCATTGAGCCCCTGCGCTATGAAGAGGCCAAACGCAGCTTCTGGGAGGAGATGGAGCGTATTTCCATCAGGGCCACCGACCTGTATTTCTCCCAGCTGCAAAGCCAGATTGGCTTTGACATCGCCTCTAAGAACGTGGCCAACAATGACACGCTTTTCAAGATTGCGCAAGCCCGTTTTTACCAGGCCAAGATCAGCGTAAACGAACTTCTGCAACTGGAGCTGAGTTTATTGACCTCCCGGCAAAGCCTGGAGCAGGCCAAGCTGGACATAGAGACCAGTACCCTGCGCTTGAGGTCTTACCTGGGCATCACCGATGATTACCCCATCAGGCTTTCCACGCCAGACGCCATTCCGCAATTTGAGGTGAATGAAGCCTTTGCCCTGGAGCAGGCCAAAGAAAACCGGTCCCGCATGGTGGGGCTCAAACGGGAGGAACTGGAAGCCGAGCGCAACATGGCCCAGGCCGAGGGCGATGCTGGCGTGAATGCGAACCTATACCTGCAATACGGCCTGGTGCAACAATCAAATTCCGTTGGCGAAGTATACCAAGACCCCTCTGAGCAGCAACGCGTGGTGATGACCGTGAGTGTGCCTATCATGGACTGGGGTCGCACCAAGTCTAAACTAGGTACTGCCCGCGCCAACCAGAAGCTGGTAAAAGCCAACCTGGAGCAGCAAAGGGCCAATTTTGAGCAGGACGTTTACCTGCAGATCAAACGCTTTAAGATGCTGCGCGAACAGATGAAGATTGCCCAGCAAGCCAACGGCCTGGCCGAGCGCCGCTTCCTGGGCGCCCGGGACCGCTACCTTTCCGGCAAGATTGGTATCCTGGAACTGAACCAGGCCGCCACTGAACGTGACTCGGCCCGCCGAAGCTACGTAAGTAACCTGCGTAACTTCTGGGACGCCTATTACAACGTGCGCCTGCAGACCCTTTATGACTTTGAGATGAACCAGCCGCTGGTGTTGCCGCTGCCGTTTTAAGTAAGGTTGTTGTTATCACTGCTATTTTTCTGTCATCCTGGAAGGACCTTGTGGGCGAACTAGTAAGGCGTTGTGGTAAGCGCTATTACCGTTTGGCACAAGGTCCTTTCAGGATGACAGAATAGGAGCGAAGCCTAGGAGAGAAGAAGGATAAAATTGAAAGTAGGGGCAATCCCTTGTGGTTGCCCTACTCTGGAACGCGATGCTTAGCAAGTGTAATCATCCCCCTACCCCCTTCAAAGGGGGACGAAATGCGATTGGGTTATTTGCTGTCATAAAACTTGTTTTAAGCCTGTTTTTAGGAAAACAGGCTTAAAACAGAAAGTCCCGCAAGCAAAACTTGCGGGACTTTCTGTTTTATAAGGTAATTCTTTAACGTAAGGTGAAGCGAGGCTTATCCTTTACTAGCCAACAGGTACAACACCGCCATTCTAATGGCAACGCCGTTTTCCACTTGGTCAAGAATAATGGAGTGGTGGGAGTCTGCCGCGTCTGAGGTGAGTTCTACCCCGCGGTTAATGGGGCCGGGGTGCATGAGCACAATCTCTTTGTTAAGCTCATCCAGCATCTTTTTGTTGATACCGAAATACATGGCGTACTCGCGCAATGACGGGAAAAGTTTGCCTTGCTGGCGCTCCAGCTGTATACGCAGCACGTTGGCCACATCGCACCATTGCAGAGCCTCGCGCACGTTCCAGAAGACCTTTACGCCTAGCTCGCCAATGAACTTGGGCAGCAGGGTAGGAGGCCCGCAGACGGCTACCTCGGCCCCCTGCATCTGCAGGGCAAAAATATTGGAAAGGGCTACGCGGGAGTGAGTAATATCCCCGATGATGGCTATTTTCTTGCCGGCTACCTCACCAAGTTTTTGCCTGATGGAGAAGGAATCCAATAAAGCCTGGGTGGGATGCTCATGGGTGCCGTCGCCGGCGTTCACGATGTTGGCCTTGATCTTGCGCGATAAAAAATGCGGGGCACCGGGGCTGCTGTGGCGCATAACTATCATGTCTACCTTCATGGCCAGAATGTTGTTGACCGTGTCCAGCAGCGTTTCGCCTTTCTTTACGGAACTCCCCGAGGCCGAGAAATTGATCACATCCGCCGAGAGGCGTTTCTCTGCCAGCTCAAAGGAAAGCCGGGTGCGGGTGGAGTTCTCAAAGAAGACGTTGGCAATGGTGACATCGCGCAGCGAGGGTACTTTCTTAATGGGTCTGTTTAAAACCTCCTTGAACTGGTCAGCAGTCTCAAAAATCAACTGAATGTCCTGGGGGGTGATCTCTTTGATGCCCAACAGGTGCCGGACGCTAAGCTGTTGCATGAGGTTGTTCTTGGTCTGGGGTAATATCTAATAGCCAAATGGCGTCTTCACCGGCGTCTGGGCCTTTCCAGGTTACTTCTACCCGCTGCGAGTGCTGGGAGTCAACCCGTTGGCCGGTATAGGTGGCTTCAATGGGCAAATCACGGGTGTATTGGCGGTCAATAAGCACGAGGAGTTCTACCTGCGCCGGGCGGCCGTAGGAGATCATGGCATCCATGGCGGCGCGCACCGAGCGGCCGGTGTAGAGCACATCATCTACCAGGATCACCCGTTTGCCTTCCAGGGAAAAGTCTACGTGGGTGGCATTAGGGGCGAGAGGAGTGGCGCGGCGCCGGAAATCATCACGGTGGAAGGTTATGTCCAGGTAGCCGGTCTGTACGGTCACGCCCAGAATGTCCTGGAGGGTTTGCTGCAACCGATCTGCCACGTAAATGCCGCGGGGCTGCAGCCCCAGGATCACAGAATCAGAAAAATCATGGTGCGTTTCTATCAGTTGGTGCGCCAGGCGCCTGATCATGATCTGGAACAGCGCGTGCGGAACAATGAGGCGTTTATGCATGACCCGGGTTTTGGGCAAATATAAAGACTTACCGTTTGCCGCGGCACTAAAAAATCATTTATCTGCGGAAGAAAGGCGCTACCGGTCAGACTAAAAGTTACTCCTTTTAAAAGCCAAAGGCATGGTTATGCCGGCTAGATTTAATAAAGAGCCATCTGCTGAAAGCAAAAGTTATTTCACGGCCGCGGCCTCACCGGCAGCGGCGGGTTGCTCAAACGAGATGTTCTGCAGGTAGAACACCGTGCGGCCATCTCCGCCGGCGGGCTTAATGCGTTGGAACCCGAAGGCCACAAAGTTGCCGCCGTACCAGTGACTGATGCCTTCATTGTTGCTGGAAACCATTTTCTCAGATTCAGCCCCTACGCGCACTTCCACTTTCTCTTCGTCTGAATAGGTGGTGTTGGGGCTCAGGGTCTTGTACCACAGAAATTCATCCTCGGGGTAGAGAAGGGAAATGGAGCCGTCTGGGGCCACGCCGGCCTCCACTGTTGGGGCCAGGTCTGGATAGGTATTGTTCTGGAGCTGGTAGGAATTGTCCCAGAGCAGGTTGCCCTCTTTGTCAAAAACGCAGGCGATTACATGGCTGAAACGGTAGCCCTGGGCCCGGTCCAGGGCTCTTCTGGGCTCGGGAGACATTCCGTAGGGCATATGGCGGCCGTAGTTGAAATAGTTAAAGTTGTCGCCGCGGTATTGCGGGTAGTAGATTTCGCCCACCAGGGCATACCCCTGCGGGTGCGGCATAATAGGGTGCAGCAACATTCTATACCTGAGCACCAGGGGCTTTTCTTTGGCTTCCTGACGGGCCAGCTTGGCTTTCATGCGGCGTTGGGCCCCCGGACCCAGGTAATCAAAGAAATGGTTCAGCTTGTTGAAATCATGGTATTTGATATCGCCGGCAAGGCCGCTAGTGTACAGGCCTTTGGAGAAGATGGAGGTGCGGTACCCAAAAGTGCCTATCAGGAGCTTGCTGAGGGTGTCACCGGGGGCGAGGCGGGCCGCCTGCAGCACATTGTCTACGCGTTGCTGTACCTCGGGCTGAATGAAATACGTGCCAATGACTTCTCCTTTGGTGTTCATGCGCTTGGCCTGGATTCTGGAGCGTAAGCCATTAGACTCAGACACCACAAATTCCACGGCCCGGGTAAGCGTGTCTACCCTAAACTCGCCCAGGTCCTCTTCCATGCCAAAGACCGCCGGCAGAATTTTTATCTCTTCCTGGGCGGGGTTCAGGTGCAGCATGTTCAGGCTAAATTTCTCTATTCCACTAATAAACACCTGGCCGTCTATGGCGGCAATTTCATTAATGGTAATGTAGGTAGAAGGCAGTACGTGCTCACTGGACGTTACGCCGCCGGTTTTGGTGTTTACCTGGTAGAGCAGCAGCTTTTTACTAGAGGAGGAGGTGGAAAAAAGCAGGTAAACTTTGCCACGTTCTGCTGTCACCATGAACAGGTCATGGTAAGGTTTATGCTCCTGTTTGGTCTGCCATACCTGTTTCAGGTGCCGGTCAAACCTGGTCAGGACAAAGTCATTCTTGCCAAACCAGCTATTTCTTTTGGTGGTGATCACCAGCAGTGTGCTGTCTGGCAGGGGCTGCACCCAATGGTCCTCGTCAAAGGAATCGCTTTCTATTTCTGCTCTATAGGTTTGAGCCGGCGGGGCAGGTTTTTCCTTGTCTTTGTCCTTCTTTTTAAATTGGGCATGGGCAGCAAGCGCCACCCCCCAGCAAAGCAGGAGCAGCAGGAACTTGCGGAAATCTCTTCTGAACAGCACGTACATAAAACTCTTTTAGAAGATTCAAGGCCACGCCTGCTACCTGCCAGAAATGGTCGCTGCTTATTGGCCCAGGTTCAGGAGAAGGTCAAATTCCTCTGGCGTTAGGGGCATAACCGATAAGCGTGACTGGCGCAGCAAGGCGATATTCTGTAAACGGTCATCTTTCTTGATCTGGTCCAGGGTCACGGGCCGGGCAAAGGGTTGCTCGGGTTCCAGGGTGACCGCTACCCAACGCGGGTCATCGGCTGAAGGATCTGGATACGCCTCCTGGCTCACTCGGGCTATGCCCATGATGGCCTTCTCTGAAACACTGTGGTAATACAGCACCAGGTCATTGGCCTGCATTTTCTGTAAGTTGTTTCGGGCCTGATAGTTACGGACACCGTCCCAAGTGGTTTTGCCGTCGCGGGTTAAGTCAGTCCAGGCGTATTTTTCAGGTTCAGTTTTTACGAGCCAATAGTTCATATACGGGTAAAACGCAGCGCAGGTCCATGGGAGCAAGGCTGTAAAATGGTTAGGTAAAAGGAAAGCGGTTTAAGGAAGGTCTCTCTTCAGGCGAAGCCTGATGACTTCTTCTGAAACGGAGACAATCTCCAGGGTTTCTGGTTGGTGTTTTGGGTTATCAAACTGCACGTGGATCTCGTTTTTCCCGTGGGCTTTCCAGCGGCCCGGCTGTTCTTCCAGGCCGTCTGTGGGGGCAATGCCGTAGCGCACAAAAGTACCGTTCTCCTGCATAGAAAAACCGGTACGGCCTCTGGAGGGCGGGAAGTCAAAGGTATTGGGCCGGTAAGACCGTACCTCCGCGGAGTCTTCCTCATAGGAGTGCAGCCACGTTTTGCCGTAGACCGCAGAAGGTAAGTTAGCCGAAGACCCGCATTTTGCCGCCGCCAGAATAAGGACCACCAGGCCCAGCCAGAAATAGTGTTTCATGGGTTGTAAGAAGTGCTTCTGCATTCACTCAAAAGCAATCTAGGCCCAATATACAAAAAAGTGTCTTGACTTCAGAGGGTTCTCCCGTCCATCTGGTTTTTGTGTTTTAGGGTCATTTTGCGGAAAACGGGCTGGAACCGGAAAAACTTATGCGGCTTTGAATAAACCAACTGGCGCGAGTCTTCAGACTCGTGACGAAGGATGAAGTGAGTCTTCAGACTCACGGGGGCCAGGATCGGAAATGTTTGTGTTTAGGAATGCGTGGCATCGCTGCCGCAGCGAGGGTAGTCCGGAGACTACCCAGTATCCCAAGTCACGATTCTGAAGACTCGCGCCAGTGCCTCTTATTCTATTTTCTCTCCTGTGTAAACACCCCCTTCGCCCCCCTCAAGGGGGGAGTCTGCGGTGAAGAGGCGGGACAGCGTTTTGAGCCTGTTTTCCAGAAAACTGCTCTAAAACGCAGAAACACAATTATCACTGAATTACCACGCATTTCCCGATTCCAGTCTTTACTCCGAGCGCCTCGCTTGTGGCCCTGTAATAACTTTAGCTAAGAGCGATAAGCAAAGATAGGCCGCAAGGGCAGTGCGAGGGGGAAAGACGGGGCCCCGCGGCCGTGAGCGCTCGGAGGGAACCAATGCAACAACAAAGCATAAGGACTCAGGCAACAGCGGCCAATCCAAGGCGAAAGCAATATGCGTGCACGCCAGCGAAAAGCAAATTCTTTATCCTTAAATTAGCTAATCCCTTAAAACCGTCTTAATCGCTTATCCCATACCCAGCAATCACACAACTCAAAAGGATGTTCTTATCTTTGTTCAAACCACAATCCCAACCCACCGTGGAGAACAAAGACCTCATCCGTATGTTCCGGCTAACGGCTTCCTTGATGGAGCTGCATGACGAGAACCCGTTTAAAATAAGATCCTATACCAATGCCATAGCGGTGCTGGAGCGCCTGGAATCGCCCATTCACCAGATGAGCCAGGCCCAGTTGGAGAAGCTGGACGGCATTGGCAAAGGCATGGCCGCTAAAATCATGGAAGCCATCCAGGCTGGAAGCCACGCTGACCTGAACCGACTGCTGGAATCCACCCCCGAGGGCGTGGTGCAGATGCTCAACATCAAGGGCATCGGGCCAAAGAAAATACGCACCATCTGGAAAGACCTGGGCGTGGAAACGTCAGAGGGTTTGCGCGAGGCTTGTGAGAAAAATGAATTGTCTAAACTGAAAGGCTTCGGGGCCAAAACCCAGGAGACTATTCTGCAGGCGTTGCAATACTCAGACGCCAGCAAAGGAAAGTTGCTTTGGGCCGAGGCCGAGCCCCTGGCGCTGGATTTGCTCTCTTTCCTGAAAAACAGGCCCGAAACGGTATCTGCTGAACTGGTGGGAGACATGCGCCGCAACCTGGAAATCATTGACACGCTGCAATACCTCATCAGCCTGAAGGACGACGCTAATTGGCCCAGTTTCTTGCAGGAGTTGCCTGGGATAGCGCCGGTAGAAGCCTTTTCCGGGCCGTTTGTGTGGCGCGGTCAATTAACAGAAACCGGTCTTAAGTTGGAGATACGGCTGGTGCCGGAACGCCGCTTTGCCAACCAGGTGTTGCTGTACTCGGCGCCCCCGCAGTGGCTCACGCAACCTTTGAACCCCACCGGCGATACCCTTATGGCCGAGGCCTACGGCGAGCCCGCTGCCTCTGAGGAGGAAATCTTTGCCCGGGTCAACCTGCCGTTCATTGCCCCGGAGCTACGCGAAAGCGGGCGCGTGCTGGAACTGGCCCAGGAAAACAAGCTGCCCACCCTGCTGCAGGACAAGGACCTCAAAGGCATTCTGCACAACCACAGCACCTACTCAGACGGCGCGCATACGCTGGAGCAGATGGCGGTGCATTGCAAGCAACTGGGCTATGAGTACCTGGGCATTTGTGATCACTCCAAATCGGCGTTCTATGCCAACGGGTTGCAGGAGTTCAGGGTACAGGCGCAGCAAAAGGAGATTGACCAACTTAACCAGCAGCTGGGGCCGTTCCGGATTTTCAAAGGGATTGAGTCTGATATTTTAGCCGATGGCTCCCTGGATTATGACCCGCAGGTATTGGCCTCTTTTGACTTCATTGTGGCCTCCATCCACAGCAACCTGAAAATGGACATCGTGAAAGCGACCGATCGCCTGGTGACTGCCATCCATAACCCGTACACTACTATTCTGGGCCACCCTACAGGCCGGTTGCTGCTGCGCCGCGAAGGCTACCCCATTGACCATAAAGTCATGATTGATGCCTGCGCCGCCAATGGGGTAATCATAGAAATAAACGCCAATCCCCGCCGCCTGGACCTGGACTGGCGCTGGGTGGAATATGCCCTCAGCCAGAACGTGCTGCTCAGCGTGAACCCAGATGCCCACAGTATGCGCGGCTATGAAGACATGCGCTACGGCGTGCTGGTAGGGCGAAAAGGCGGCCTAACCGCCGATATGACCTTCAATGCCAAAAGCCGGGACGAGGTGGCCACCTATTTCGCGGAGCGGAAGAAGGCAAAGGGGATATAGACCTCTGCCTTTTTCATTCTACTTCACCTCAAAAGTAAAAGGCCTGGTCCGAGCTATTATCGCTCGGACCAGGCCTTTTTTTCTTAATCAGCTTGAAGCCGAAAACTTTGTTAATGCCCCCTTGCCTGTGGGTTCTGGGCGGCCAAAGGGTCATAGCTAATAAAAATATTGATCCAGATGGCCCGGGAAAGCTTAAAGATGGCCGGCATGAACAATACCAAGGACAACAGCAAGGCTCCCATGAACATCCAAAGGGTTAGTTCCTCTGAGAACAGCATCATAAGCCCTACAATGGCCAGGGTAGGCCCAGCGGTAAGGCCATAGCTAATAAACATGGCACCGTAGTAATAGCCGGGTTCCGGCTCATACACCTGCTGGCATACGGGGCAGTGATCCAACATTTTGGACATTTTACTATACCCTAGCAGACTGTTATTCTCAAACAAATCTCCCTCATGACAGCGGGGGCATTTCAATTTAGCAATGCTGTATAGTTTTGAGCCTTTTCCTAACATTGGTTTATGGCGTTGGTCAAACGGTTAAAAAATAGGGCCTGACTGTCAAGCAGCAGGACATCTACAGACAAAGGTACATTTATGCCCCGCCCAGCCTTTCATACGATTACGTAAAATTGTTACAAGAATATGTTTTAGGGTCATTTTTCAGAAAACAGGCCTAAAATGCATGGCTTAACCTAATGCAGCGCAGGAAGCCGGTAGAGAAGAGTCTGTCAGGCGGCGCTTGAGTGCAGAAAGAGGAAAGGGCATCTTGTGGGCTGGGGCAGAAAAATCAAAGGCTCCCAAATTGCGATCTATAAATATAGTTCCAGAGGGGAAGGTAACCTGTCTCTCCAAAAATATCTCTTTCATAAAAAACTGCCATAGGTAACTGTAATAAAAGCAAGGGTTTGGCTACTAACGCTTGTGAGCCGGTGCCTGATGGAGGTTTTCAAAGAAGACTTTTATTCAGCTTTCTTCAAAGAAGCCTTTTGCCTGGTCTCGTTTTCATAATTGATTTTAAGCCAACCCCTCCATTGCCTAAAATCACGCACGCAGCGCAGTTTTACCCTTTTAGATATTTTTCAAAATTAAATCCAGTATGTTTTCAAAGAAGCATCTTTTGGTTGCGGCAGCAACGGCATTGCTCTCTTCTACGGCTGTGCAAGCACAGAAAGTAGAATACACAGAGTATGATTTACCTAATGGTCTGCATGTGATCCTGCACCAGGACAAAAGCGCCCCTGTGGTGGCGGTGTCTGTGATGTACCACGTTGGCTCTAAAAATGAGTCATTGAACCGTTCGGGCTTTGCCCACTTCTTTGAGCACCTGCTGTTTGAAGGGTCGCAGAACATCAAGCGCGGCGAGTTTATGAAACTGGTGTCCAGCAACGGGGGCCAGAACAACGCCAACACCTCGCATGACCGCACCTTTTACTATGAGGTATTTCCTAGCAACCAGTTAAAGCTGGGCTTGTGGCTGGAGAGCGAGCGCATGCTGCACCCTGTCATCAATGAGATTGGCGTGAAAACCCAGAACGAGGTGGTGAAAGAGGAGAAGCGCATGCGCATTGACAACCAGCCGTACGGCCAGTTCAGCAATGAGATCTTCAAGCGCCTGTTCACCAAGCACCCGTACCGCTGGCAGCCCATCGGGTCCATGGCCGACTTGGATGCCGCCAAGCTGGAGGAGTTTCAGGCCTTCTTTAAGAAGTTCTACGTGCCTAACAACGCGGTCCTTTCCATTGCCGGCGACATTGACATTGCCCAGACCAAGGAACTGGTGAATGCCTACTTCAGTGCTGTGCCCAAGGGTGCCCCGGTTGAATACAAGAAAATAGAGGAGGCTCCGCTTGCTAAAATGGTGGTGGACACGGTGTATGACGCCAACATCCAGATTCCGGCCATTATGTCGGCGTACCGGGTGCCGGGCATGCCAGACAAAGACTCCAAAACCATGCAGATGATCTCGTCTATTTTGTCCAGCGGCGCTAGTTCCAAGCTGTACAAGAAGATGGTGGATGACAAGAAAAACGCCCTGCAGGTGGGGGCTATTAACCTCACCCTGGAAGATTACGGCGCTTACATCACCTTTGCCCTGCCTAACAACAACACCCCACTGCCTACGCTGCTCACAGACATAGATGAAGAGGTGGCCCGTTTGCAGAACACGCTTATCTCAGAAGAGGATTACAAGAAAATCCAGAACCAGTTTGAGAACAACTACGTGACCGCCAACTCCAGTATGTTGGGCGTTGCCGAGAACCTGGCCAGTGGCTACACTTTCCACAACAAGAATACCAACAACATTAACCAGGAACTGGACAAGATACGGAGCATCACCCGCCAGGACATTCAGGCTGCCGCCAAGAAATACCTGCAGCCCAATGCCCGGGTAGTCCTGTACTATTTACCGGCTTCCGCGAAAGCGGCTAAATAATCTTTAACCTATTGACCGCTGCCTGTGCCAGCCCTTTTTGCCAGGCCAGCCTTATCTAGAAATCATGATGAAAAAATATTTATTACTGTTTGCCAGCGCCCTTGTTCTGTTCACGGCAGAGGGACAGGTGAAAATAGACAGATCTCAGAAGCCAGCCGCCGGTCCGGCCCCCACCATTACGTTCCAGGACCCGGTTACCTTTAAACTGAAGAACGGCATTACCGTGTTGGTGGTGGAAGACCATAAACTGCCCCGTGTGTCTGCGTCTTATTTCATTGATGCCGGTCCTATCACCGAAGGCCAGAAAGCCGGGGTGATGAGCCTGATGGGCCAGATGCTGAACGAAGGCACCAAAGACATGCCGAAGGCTGCTTTTGACGAGGCCACAGATAAGATAGGCGCTAGCGTGAACCTTTCTTCTTCCGGCGGAAGCGCCGCAGCCCTTACCCGCTATTTCAAGGAAGCGTTTACCCTTATGGGCAAAGGCCTGAAAAATCCGGCCTTTACGCAGGAGTCGTTTGACAAGATCAAGACGCAGGCGTTGACGGGCATTAAGAGCAATGAGAAAAACGTGAAGGCAGTTTCTGGCCGCGTGGTCAATGCGCTGGCCTACGGCAAGAACCACCCCAGCGGCGAGTTCACCACCGAAGAATCTATCAAGGCCCTTACCCTGAACGATGTAAAAGAGGCGTACAATAAGTTCATCACGCCTTCCAGAGGCTACCTGACCATTATTGGCGACATTAAGCCTAATGAGGCCAAAAAGCTGGCCGAGGATGTATTGGGTGATATGAAAGGTCCAGGCCTCACGTTGCCTTCTCTGGCCTCTGTGGCAAATCCTGCCAAGACCGAGATCAACGTGGTAGACATGCCCAATGCGGTACAGTCTGAGATCACGGTGACCAACCTGGTAGACCTGAAGATGAACCACCCAGACTATTTCCCGGTGCTGCTGGCCAACCAGATTCTGGGCGGGGGCTCAGAAAGCCGCCTGTTCAATAACCTGCGCGAAAAACACGGCTTTACCTACGGTGCCTACTCCGGCATTGGGGCCAGCCGGTTCCAGAGTGCCTTCTCTGCCTCAGCCTCGGTGAGAACCGCCAAGACAGACAGTGCGGTGGTGGAGTTTATCAAAGAGATAGACCACCTGCGCAAGGAGAAAGTATCTGACCAGGAGCTGAGCAGCGCGAAGGCCCTTTATAACGGCTCTTTTGCCTTGGGCCTTGAAAACAAAGGACGTACGGCCACGTTTGCCCGTAACATCTTAATCAATGACCTGCCTAAAGACTTCTACCGCACCTACCTGCAAAAGGTAAATGCCGTGACCAAAGAAGATATTCAGAGGGTAGCCCAAAAGTACTTCAACAGCGCCAACACCCGCGTGGTGGTAGTGGGCAACTCCAGCCAGATGCTAGGTGACCTCAAGAAACTGAACTACCCGGTAAAGCTGTATGACGTATTCGCTAACCCAATTGCAGAAGGAGCAGCTTCCTCTTCGGCAGCGGCAACCACCAATGTAAAAGCCACCGATGTATTCAACAACTACATTAAAGCCCTGGGCGGTGAAGCTGAACTGAAAAAGGTGAAGTCTATTCTGGCCAACATGACCATGAACATGCAAGGAGCCACCTTGGCGGTAGAAGCTAAATACATGGCCCCTAATTATGAAGCCATGACCATGTCTATGGGGGGAAATCCAGTGATCAAATCCAGGTTTAACGGCACCGCCGGTTACCAGGAGCAAATGGGTCAGAAAAAAGTAATGACGCCAGAGGAGATCAAAGAGAAGGCCGTTGTGACCACCCTGTTTGAGCAGCTGGATTACGTGAAGAACCCAGCGTTCAAAGCCGAGGTGAAGGGCGTAGAGAAAGTAAATGGTTCAGATGCCTATAAAGTGGTGATCACCTATCCGGCCGGTAAAACCAAAACCGAGTTCTATGACCTGACCAGCAAACTGTTGGTTAAAACAGAAGAAGCCACTACCGCCAACAATATGACGGTGAACAACAGCACTGAATTTGGTGATTACAAGAAAGTGGGCGCTATCCTGTATCCGTATGCTATCACCATTACAGTGTCTGCGGCTGGTCAGCAGCAAGTACTAGACATGAAAGCCCAGTCTGTGAAACTGAATGAAGGCGTAACCGCGGCAGATTTCAACTAATCAGCAAGGTGTCACAAAGTAAAAGGGGAGCAACCGTCACGGTTGCTCCCCTTTTTTGTTGGTATTCTACAGTTTATGTATCTTTTACTGTAAGTGCTTTTCTTTTTTAATCAATTGAATACGGGAAGCTGTTTTTGAGCCGTTTTTCAGAAAACAGCCCTAAAACGGCTACGTGTTTATCGTTTCACCACTACCTTTTGCACCATGTTGCCGTGGGAGGTTTGGAGGTGCAGTAGGTAAAGACCTGCGGGCAACCCTGCTACTGGAAAGGCCCATCCGTCCGGTGTTTTACTGGGAACGGGCAATGGCACCGGGGCACCCAGCGCCGTGTATAGGTACGCACCCCGCAATTGTAGGTAAGCTGGTAATTTCAGGTTTAACGTAGACGCGGCTGGGTTAGGGTACGTGGAAATCATTTGGTGCCAATCATCAGAAAGGCCGGTAAGCAGAGGTTCTGCTGCCGCGTACAGCAACATATCTCTTGTCACGGTCCCTATCAGGCGGCCGTTGCGCCATTCCTCCACCAGAATAGCCAGATTGAAAATGCCTTGTTGGCTAGGCGTATTCCAGGTCAATAGTCCCGTTTCCCGGTGCAGGTTCAGGCCGGCGGGTGCCGTAGGGTTGGCAGGTCCCAGAAAATTCTCCAAGCCACTAATTCCGGGTGTCTGTATTCCAATGGGGTTTCCGCAGGCGGTTTGCCCGTTGGAAGTAGCCGGAAGCACAATTTTATAGGAGAGACTGTCGCCGTCTGGGTCCAGGGCTCTTGAATTATGTGCAAAAAGCTGGTGGCGGATGGGAATATCCAGAAGCGGCCGCTGAAACACCGGGGATTTGTTGGGGCTAAGCAAGGGGTCTACCGTAATCATGCTTTGCAAAAAAAAGGTAGGCTTAATGGAAGACGCTATGTTCACCAGCCCGCCCTGATTGCTGTCTCCTATGTAGGTCACTTTAAATTCGCCGGGCCTGGCATAGGTGTGCTCAAACTGGTAGGTATTTACAAAGGTGTTCAGGGCCGCATCGGGCAGCAATACTCTGGACGCGCGGGTTACCCGCTGGTTAGTACAATCCCCAAAGTGCAGGGTAGCCTCCAAGTCTTCCGCGTAAGGAGGGGCCACACTGTAGGTAACCAACGTGAAAAAGTACCTTAAAGGGTTGCGGGCGGCGGTGGTATCGCTTTTATAGTAAATCTGGCCTCCTCTTATATGCGACGCCTGAACGGACTGTCCCCAAGCCAGGAAAGCCAGGAAGAAGAAAGGAAGCAGGATGGGTTTTCTGGTTTTCTTACAAGAATAGAGCATGATAGGCAGGGGGTTAAAGTAAATAAAATATGGAATAAGATTTTTGATAGAAATAATTATACGAATAGTAAGATTAAATGTAGAAAGAAAATTGCTTACGCACAAGGCATAACGTGAAGAATCACAGCAAGTAAGCAGGTGCTTTTTGGGCAGGTGTTAAAGGGGGGAAACCCAGGAAACTAGTATCTTGCTTCCTGTTTTAAGCCCGTTTTTAAGAAAAGTAGGCGAAACTAACCTCTGTATTCTGTATGCTTATTTTTCTAGTACTGCTGTACCTGGCCCTCAACGTGGCCCTGGGCCTGTGGGCCGCCCGCCGGGTACACAATTCTGCGGACTTCATGCTGGCGGGGAGGGCGTTGCCTTTGCCTATGGCTACGGCGGTGGTGTTTGCCACCTGGTTTGGCTCAGAGACCATTCTGGGTGCCTCTGCCGAAGTAGCCGAGGAAGGCCTGATGGGCATGGTGGAAGACCCGCTGGGCGCGGCCCTTTGCCTGGTGCTGGTAGGGTTGTTCTTTGCCCGGAAGCTCTACCGCATGCGCCTGCTCACCTTCGGGGACTTTTACCGGGTCAAGTTTGGGCGTACCGCCGAGGTGGTGGCTTCTTTCTGCCTGGTCATTTCTTACTTCGGCTGGGTGGCCGCGCAGATGGTGGCTTTGGGCATTGCCTTTAATTTGCTGTTGGGCACCACGCTCACGCAAGGCATCTTGATGGGCAGCTTTCTGGTGGTGCTGTATACCTATTTTGGCGGTATGTGGAGCGTGAGCGTGACCGACTACGTGCAGACCATCATGATTATCCTGGGCCTGCTCATTGTCACGGGCTGGGTCATGCGCGAGAAACCCCTCTCTGAGGTTACCGCCACCTTGCCCGCAGATTTCTACCGAATCACCCCTAAAACCGGCACCTCTTTTTCTGGTTGGCTCAACTACCTGGCCCTTTGGATGACCATCGGTCTGGGCTCCATTCCGCAGCAGGACGTATTCCAGCGGGTCATGGCTTCCAAGTCTGAACGCGTGGCGGTAAGTGCCTCATTGCTGGCGGCTTTCCTGTACGTAACGGTGGCGCTGTTGCCTTTGGTGCTGGCCCTCTACGCTAAAGTGCTTCACCCGCATTTGGTGGGTAATGATGCGCAGCTGCTGGTGCCCAGCCTTATTCTGGGGTATAGCCCGCTCATCATCAAGGTGCTTTTCTTCGGGGCGCTTATCTCGGCTATTATCAGTACGGCCAGCGGCGCCATCCTGGCCCCAGCCTCCATCCTCAGCGAAAACCTGATCAAACCCCTATTTAAGGAGATGACCGATAAAAAGCTGTTGGCCTTGTCCAGAGGCAGCGTGCTGGTGGTGGCCGTCATCTCGCTGGGGTTTGCCTTGTCCAAGAGCAATATCCATGAACTGGTGAGTGAGTCGTCGGCGCTGAGTCTGGTGAGCCTGCTGGTGCCGCTGGTGGCGGGCGTGTATCTCAAGAAGCCCTCGGCTATGGCCGCCATGCTTTCCATGGTGCTGGGCATGGGCACGTGGTTGTTTTGCCTCACCTTAGAAACTACTGTGAACCCTATGCTTTATGGCTTGGCCGGAAGTATGGCCGGTTACCTGTTGGGCATGCTTTTACCCCGGAAAGAAGTTCCTGTTTCTTTGGAACAGGAGCGGGCCTATCAATAACCGTTTTAAGCCTGTTTTAGCGAAAACAGTTCTAAAACGGTTAGGTGGTATCCCTAAAGCCACTTACCCTTTTGTACCTTTTCCTGGGTAGACGCGTTTTTGTAAAGAGCACGAAGCTGCGGCCTTGTCTTTTTACTTAAAAAGAAACCCATGGAAATTACCCAGATAGTATTGGCTAGCCGGCCGAAAGGAAACCCCACACTAGAGATTTTCAGGTTTGAGAAAGCTGAGTTACCAGCCTTGCAGGAAGGGCAGGTACTGTTGGAACCGCTGTACATCTCCGTGGACCCCTACATGCGCGGACGCATGAACGATGCCAAGTCCTACACGCCGCCTTTTCAGGTAGACGCCCCGTTGGAAGGGGGCGTAATAGCCAAGGTGGTGGAATCTAAAAGCGAGGCCTTGCAATCCGGCGATGTGGTCTTGGGTGCTTTGCCCTGGGCTACCCAAACCGTAGCCGAGGCCCGGAAGCTTCAGAAGATTGACACCAACCTGGCGCCCGCAAGCTACTACTTGGGTATTTTGGGCATGCCCGGCCTGACCGCCTATTTCGGGTTGCTGGACATCGGGCAGCCGAAGGAAGGGGAGACGGTAGTAGTGTCTGGCGCGGCCGGGGCTGTGGGCATGGTGGTAGGCCAGATCGCCAAACTCAAGGGCTGCCGCGTGGTAGGCCTGGCGGGATCAGACGAAAAAGCCGACCTGCTGAAAAAGGAATTCGGGTACGATGAAGTGATCAACTACAAAACCACCCAGAACCTACGCGCAGATTTAAAAGCCGCCTGCCCCAACGGCGTAGACGTGTATTTTGACAACGTGGGCGGTGAAATCACCGATGCCGTCATTTCGCTCATCAACTTCCACGCCCGCCTCATCATCTGCGGCCAGATTGCCCACTACAATGACCAGCAACCACAACTAGGACCTCGTTTCCTGCCCCTCATCTTAACCCGCAGTGCGCTAATCAAAGGCTTCATCGTGAGCAACTACCACGCCCGCTTCCCCGAAGCCATGCAACAACTGGCCACCTGGGTCAAAGAAGGTAAACTCCATTACCAGGAAACCATCCTGGAAGGCTTCGAGAAACTTCCAGAAGCCTTTCTAGGACTGTTTACTGGTCAGAACCAAGGCAAGATGCTGGTGAAGGTGTAAGGTTAAATTCGGTTAAAAACGAGAAAGCCTCTTGAACTAGTATGTTCAAGAGGCTTTCTCGTTTTTGGCTTGTTTTCTGGAAAACAGGCCAAAAACGTTAATTATAGAGAGGGTTAGCGGCAGTTTCAAGGCAGAGGCAAAAGGAAAAGAAAAGGCGCTTTTCGGGAGTTACTAATCCCCCGTGGCCTGTAAATGAAGGAAGGGTCCCTAAGGGGATTGCAAATCCCCATATCGATACTTCCGGATTGCAAATCCTGAAGAGCGGCTTTTTTACCGCGCATTCCCCGTAGGGACAGGGCTTGACCTGTCCGTGACGCATTGCCCTCTTCCTCTTCCCCCTTTGAAGGGGGTAGGGGGATGACCATAGCGGCAATTCATAGCCAATGCTATTCTAACTGGCAACCTAAATCCCCTCACCCTAACCTTCTCCCTCAGGGAGAAGGAATTGCGTTTTGAGGCTTTTTTCCGGAAAACAACCTCAAAACGGTTTACGCCAGCAACTCCTTTATCGCTTTGTCTACTTTCTCAAATTGAAAGCCTTTCAGCACCTCGTCCATCAGGCCTTTGATATCAGCCGTGCACAGATTCCCGATGCTGCCTTCATGGGTGTGGTGCACTTTCTCGGGACGCTCAAATTCGCCTTTTTCAATGGCCAAGCCTACGTTTTTGTAGGCATCCCGGAACGGCACGCCACTAAGTACCTGGTTGTTCACCACTTCCACGCTGAAGAGGTATTGATATTTCTCATCCTTCAGGATGTCTGGGTTCAGTTTCAGGTGCGGCAGCATGAAGGTCATCATCTCCAAGCAGTTCCTGATCTCGGTGAAGGCCGGGAAGAAGCTTTCCTTGAGCAGCTGCAGTTCGCGGTGGTAGCCGGAGGGCAGGTTGCCCAGCAGCATCTGAATCTCGGTGGGAAGGGCCTGTAGGCGGTTGCACTTACCGCGCATGATCTCAAACACGTCGGGGTTCTTTTTGTGCGGCATGATGCTGGAACCGGTGGTCAGTTCATCTGGTAAGGTCACAAACGCGAAGTTCTGACTCATGTACAGGCAAACGTCCATGGCCATGCGGCCCACGGTGCTGGCGATGGAGGCCAGACCCATACTCACGCTGCGCTCGGTCTTGCCGCGTCCCATCTGGGCATAGACCACGTTGTAGTTCAGCGAATCAAATCCCAGCAGATCTGTGGTCATCTGGCGGTTCAACGGGAACGAACTTCCGTACCCGGCCGCCGAGCCCAGCGGGTTCTTATTGCTGATTTTGTAGGCCGCCTGCAAGAGTTGCAGGTCATCTACCAGACTCTCGGCATACGCGCCAAACCACAGGCCAAACGACGACGGCATGGCTACCTGCAGGTGCGTGTAACCGGGCAGCAGAATGCCTTTGTTCTTCTCGCTCAGTTCCTGCAGGGTATTGAACAGCGTATGCACGGTCTCCACAGTCTCTTTGATCTCATGCCGAATGAACAACTTGAGGTCCAGCAGCACCTGGTCGTTGCGGGAGCGGCCACTATGGATCTTCTTGCCCGCTTCGCCCAACCGGCGCGTCAAGAGTAGTTCTACCATGGAATGGATGTCCTCTACGCCCGGTTCCATAGAAAATTCGCCACGCTCAATGGTCTGGTAAATAGCCTTGAGTTCGCGCTGCACGGCAGCCAGGTCTTCCGGCTCCATCAATCCTATGCTTTCCAGCATGCGGGTGTGCGCCAGCGAGCCCAGCACGTCAAAAGGAGCTAGTTGCAGGTCCAGTTCGGCGTCTTTGCCCACGGTAAATTTCTCAACGTTCTGCGCGACGGAGGTTTCTTTTTGCCAGAGTTTCATGCTACGCGGTAATAACGGGTGTCAATAATTGTATGTACAGGGCAATGCCCTCTTCCAGTTCGGAAAGGTAAATAAATTCATCGGCGGTATGCGACCGGGCCGAGTCGCCGGGCCCCATCTTGAGCGATGGGATATCCAACAGCGCCTGGTCTGAAGTGGTAGGGGAGCCATACAGGTTCCTACCCAGCTTGATACCTGACTGCACAATGGGATGCTCCCGGTCAATGGACGAGGGCTGCAACCGCGTAGACCTTGGCGTGACCTCGCTCTTCACGTGCTCTCTTATGATGCTTAGCACTTCTTCGGGCCCGTAAGCATCCGTCATGCGCACGTCTACGGTGAATTTACATTGGTCAGGCACCACGTTGTGCTGCGAGCCAGCCTGGATCACGGTCACGCTCATCTTCACCGGGCCCAGAAAACTGCTTTCCTTTGGGAATCTATACGTCCGGAACCACTCAATATCAGGCAGCGCCTGGTAAATGGCGTTGATGCCTTCCTCGCGGGCGGCATGTCCGCCCTGGCCATGGGCCACGCAATCCAGCACCATCAGGCCTTTTTCGGCCACGGCCAGGTGCATCTGGGTAGGTTCGCCTACTATCGCAAATGCTATTTCGCCAAGCTCTGGGTACACCAGCTCAATGCCGTTCCTTCCGGAGATTTCCTCTTCGGCGGTAGCCGCCAGTACCAGGTTATAGGTTAAATCTGTGCGATCATAAAAGTGTAGGAACGTGGCTATCAACGAAACCAGACACCCACCCGCGTCATTGCTGCCCAAACCGTAGAGTTTGCCGTCCTGCACGGTGGGCGTTAACGGGTCAAACGTCCAACTGGGATGCGGCTTTACGGTATCATGATGTGAGTTGAGGAGTACCGTGGGCAAAGCTGGGTTGTAATGCTTATTGAATGCCCAGACGTTGTTTTCCTTACGGTGAATCTCCACACCCCGCGCCTGCAGAAACTGCGCAATCGCCTCGGCAGTCCCTGCCTCCTCACGGGAGAACGATTGGATGGAGATGAGCTGCTTTAGTAATGCGAGTGCGTCTTGGTATAAGGTGTTGGTCATTCTTTAGTTTGTTTTTCCACTGGCACGAGCCTAGAGACTCGCGTCACATTTTTGTTTTGGGCCAGTTTTCAGGAAAACAGGCTCTAAACGGAAGATGCCAATATTCGTCTCTACTTCTCGTCAGTATACAATTTCTCTGCCTTCTGCGCCGACATTCTAATGCCTTTGATCATGGCCGAGCTGAAGCCGTTGTGCTCCATCTCATTGAGGCCGGCAATGGTGCAGCCTTTGGGCGAGGTTACTTTGTCAATCTCGTTCTCAGGATGGCTCCCGAAGTGCAGCAGGAGGGAAGCCGCACCTTTGGCGGTTTGAGCCGCCATACGTAGGGCATCCCCAGCATGGAAGCCAATCTCTGTGCCGCCCTGGGCTGCTGCCCTAATGGAGCGCAGGAAAAAGGCAATGCCGCAGGCCACCAGAGCTGTGGCTGAGGACATGAGTTCTTCCTCAATTTCCACGGTTTCGCCTACGGCCGAGAAGATTTCCTTTACCAGTTCCATGTTCTGCGGGGAGGCGTTCTTGCTGGCAATACAGGTCATGGACTCTTGGATAGCGATGGCGGTGTTGGGCATGGCGCGCACCACTTCCACCACTTTGCCAATGCGCGTAATAATGTCGGTTACGGCCACGCCGGTCACAATGGAGATGAACAGGTGGCGGCTGGGGTCAATGCTCTCTGAGATGTTGTCCAGGACACTATCCAGTTGCTGCGGCAGTATGCTGAGCACAATGATATCTGCCTCGGCTACGGCCAGCGCGTTGTTGCTGGAGGCGCGGTAGCCTTGGGCCACCATGGGTTCTAGCAGCTTGGTGTTGCGGCGGGTGAGGGTGATGTCCTCGGCGCGATACTTCCCGGAGGCTACCATGCCCTTTGCCAGCGCGATGCCCATGTTGCCGCCGCCCAGAATGGCTATTTTCTTGTACTGTTCGCTCATTGGTTCCTGTATTTTAAGCCACTGTTTAAACTATACTTTCTCCTGAAAGGACATTACGAATGAATTAGGTGAGCCTAAAGTAAACGCTGTTACAGCTTGCCCACAAAGTCCTTTCAGGATGACAAAGAGGGAATTTATCACCACGTTTTTCTCTGTTTTGAGCCTGTTTTTTAAAAATCAGGCCAAAAACGCAATTAAGGAACTGGCTTCCAGACCCGGTAGTATGTGCAGCTCCTACGAGTGTCTTTAGAGCGTAATCCTGGTTCCTGCTTTTCCGCCTGCGGCGATGTCCTGAAGCTCGGCGGCATCGCCAATAATGACTGCTTTTACGCCCTGTTCCAAGGCAGCAAACGCATTGTCCAGCTTGGGGAGCATGCCCGCAAAAATGGCCCCTGTGTTTTTCAATTCCTGATAATAGCTTGGCTGAAGGTGATGAATAACGCTGGATTCATCGGTTACATCCAGCAGGACGCCTTTTTTCTCAAAGCAGTACACCAGGTTCACCTCAAACTGCCGGCTCAAGGCTACGGCCAGGGTGGAGGCGATGGTATCGGCGTTGGTGTTAAGCATATTGCCTTCGCCGTCATGGGTGAGGGCCGCAAACACTGGGACAATGCCTTGGTGGGCTAAAGATGTCAGAAACTCCACGTTTACTTTCTCCGGACTTTCCACGTCGCCCACAAACCCGTAGTCAATATCTTCGACAGGGCGCTTGTGGGCGGGAATGACGTTGGCATCGGCGCCGGTCAAGCCCAGGGCATTGCATTTTCTGGCCTGTAGTTGCGCCACAAGGTTCTTGTTCAGCAGACCCCCATAGACCATGGTCACCAGGTGCAGGGTATTGGCATCGGTGACGCGGCGACCGTTGATCATGATGGGCTCCATTCCCATTTTCTTCCCTATCTCAGAGGCAATGGTTCCGCCGCCATGCACTAGCACCTTCAGGCCCGGCACCAGCGCGAAATCCGTCAGGAACCTCTCCAGGTTGTCGGCGTTGTCCAGCACATTGCCGCCAATTTTGATGACGTTTAGTTTTTGAGACACTAGATGTTGGACGTTAGATTTAAGATTTCCTTCTCCTTGACCTGTCTCCTGGCAGGCCAGTTGTTATTGGTGCGTAATCATTTCGGTCTGTCAGGGGACAGACCGAGGAGGCTGTATTGAGGAGGCTTCCTTCTCTCTTTTTCTGTCATCCTGAAAGGACCTTGTGGGCGAACTAGAAATGCGTTTACTCTGACGTCATTACCGTTCGCTACCAAGATCCTTCCAGGATGACAAAGTGGGTAGGAGAGGATGGGTAGGCCTAAGTTGTATTACTTTATCCCTTCCAGCAACCGTTTCAACACCGCCTGCGCGGCGAATTCACGGTTGGCGGCTTCCTGCACCACCAAAGAGTTGGGGCCGTCCAGAATTTCATCGCTGAGCTCCACGTTGCGTCTTACCGGCAGGCAGTGCATGACTTTTGCATTATTGGTATTGGCGAGGTGCTGGTTGGTGAGCATCCAGCTGGCGTCCTGGGTGAGTACTTCTCCGTAGTTAGGCTGGAAGGTGGACCAGTTCTTAACGTAAATGAAATCAGCGCCTTCCAAGGCTTCCTGCTGGTTGTAGGTGATGGTGGCTCCGTTGGTGAACTGCGGGTCCAGCTCGTAGCCTTCGGGGTGGGTGATGACAAAGTCCACGTCCGCAGCGCACATCCATTCGGCAAACGAGTTAGGTACGGCCTGCGGCAAGGCTTTCACGTGTGGTCCCCAGGTCAAGACCACCTTCGGCCGACGGCCTTTGGGGGCGTGCTCGGTAATGGTCACCAAATCTGCCAGACTCTGCAACGGGTGGCGGGTAGCGGATTCCAGGCTTACGAAGGGCACGTTGGCGTACTGGATGAACTTCTTGAGAATCTCCTCTGAGTAGTCTTCCTCTACGCTCTGCAGCTTAGGGAACGACCGAAGACCCAGCACATCGCAGTACTGGCCCATCACAGCGGCGGCGTCCTTGATGTGCTCCACGGTGGTGCCGTTCATGATGGCGCCGTCCTTTGTTTCCAGGGCCCAGCCTTCCTGGCCCATGTTCATCACCATCACGTTCATGCCTAGGCTTTGCGCAGCTTTCTGCGTGCTCAGGCGGGTGCGTAAGCTGGGGTTCAGGAAAATAAGGCCCAAGGTCTTGTGCTTGCCCAGGCTCTCATAGGCGTACGGATGCTGCTTTAACACCAGCGCTTCGCGCACCAGGGCCTCTAAATCTTCTACGTCGTGAACGGAGGTGAATTGCTTCATATTTTATGTGGTATCAAGTATCGCGTAGCAAGTAGCACGACACTAGGTTTGACAAAAACTAAAATCTTGATACGTGCTACGCGCTACGTGATACTAGCCCTGCAAATGCTTCTAAGAACCGGTCAATCTCGGTCTGCGTCACATTTAAGGCGGGCAGGATGCGGATGGTGTTTTTGTTAGAGGCCGAGCCGGTGAAGATGCGGTACTCGTCCAGGAGGGCTTTGCGGAGCGGGGCGCAGGGCCCTTCCAGTTCAATGCCCACCATCAAACCCTGGCCGCGCACTTCGCGCACGCCCGGTAAGGCTTTGGCTTTCTCCATGAGATAGTCGCCCATTCTGGCGGCGTTCTCCATCAGGTTTTCCTGCTCCATTACTTCCAATACGGCCAAAGCGGCCACGCAGGCCAGGTAATTCCCCCCGAAGGTGGTGCCCAGCATGCCGTGCTTGGCCTGAATCTCCGGCGAAATCAACACACCGCCCACCGGGAAACCGTTGCCCATGCCTTTGGCGATGGTAATCAAGTCTGGCCGGATGCCCGCATGCTGGTGCGCGAAGAACTTACCCGAGCGCCCGTAACCCGACTGCACCTCGTCCAGAATCAAGAGCGCGCCGTGTTTCCTGGCTAGTTTTTCCAAATCCTGTAAAAACTGGGGTTCCGGAATGACTACGCCGCCCACGCCCTGAATGCCTTCAATAATGATGGCCGCCACTTCATTAGACGAGAGTACCTCTTCTACCGCCACAGAATCATTCATGGGCAGAAACACCACGTTGCCAGATTCATTGACCGGAGCTACAATGGTAGGGTCATCGGTAGCGGCTACCGCGGCAGAGGTCCTGCCATGGAACGACTTCCGGAAGGAGATGACTTTCTTGCGGCCCGTCACAAAAGAAGCCAGTTTCAGGGCGTTCTCGTTAGCCTCGGCGCCGGAGTTCACCAAAAAGAACTGGTAGTCTGGGTAGCCGCTCAGTTGGCCAAGTTTATCCGCCAATTCCTGCTGCTGCGGAATCTTCACGGAGTTGGAGTAGAAGCCCATGTTATTCAGCTGCTCCGTGAGGCGCTTTACGTAATGCGGGTGGCTGTGCCCGATGGAAATCACGGCATGCCCGCCGTACAGATCCAGGTATTCGGTGCCGTTGGCGTCCCAGAGCGTAGAGCCCAGGGCCTTTACGGGCGTTATGTCAAAGAGGGGGTAAACGTCAAATAGGTTCATGGTATAGACGTAAGATTCAAGACGTAGGACTTTCCGTTTTCGGCCTGTTTTCTGGAAAACGGGCTCAAAACAGAATTTAAATTTCTTTGGCGCGAGTATTTAATTCGTGCAGGGTACTAATTTCTTTACTATAGCAACTATTTTTTTGTCATCCTGAAAGGACCTTGTGGGCAAACCAGAGTAGCGTTTTAGTAAATGCCTTTACAGTTCGCACACAAGGTCCTTTCAGGATGACAGTAAGTTTGGCTAGATGCAACCACGTTACGTTAGTCGCTTATTTTAAACCTGTTAAATTAAATCTCTCAGGTTTTCCGTTTTTGGCCTGTTTTTCAGAAAACAGGCCAAAAACGGAAATATTAAAACCCGATGGCCTTCAACTGCAGGCCGGCCCTTTCCTCTAAACCGAACAGCAGGTTCATGTTCTGCACGGCCTGGCCCGAGGCGCCTTTCAGGAGGTTGTCAATCAGGCTTGTGATAACCAGTTGGTCGTCGTGCTTCTCTATATATAAGAGACATTTGTTCGTGTTCACCACCTGTTTCAGATCTGGGTTCTTGTCGGTGACCAGGGTATAAGGGTGGCCTTCGTAGAACTGTCGGTACAGGGCTTGGGCTTCCTCCAGACTCAAATCTGAAGTCATGTAGGTGGTGCACAGGATGCCCCTGCTGAAGTTACCGCGGTAGGGCACGAACCGGATGGCGGGTTGGGCGTCTGCCTGCAGAGCCTGAAGGCTCTCCGTAATCTCACTTAGGTGCTGGTGCCCGAAGACCTTGTAGCTGGAGATGTTGTTATTGCGCCAGCTGAAGTGCGAGGTCTCGGCTAGTTTCTGGCCTGCGCCGGTGGAACCGGTGATGCCGCTCACGTGTACCTCGGCGGGCAGAGAACCGTTTTGCGCCAGAGGGAGCAAGGCCAACTGAATGGCAGTGGCAAAGCAGCCTGGGTTGGCGATGTTAGAAGCGGTTTTAATCTGCTCGCGGTTCAGTTCGGGCAGGCCATACACAAATTGCCGATTGCCTAGGGAAGACTTCTGGGTTAACCGGAAATCCTGGCTCAGGTCAATGATTTTCACCGAGTCGGGTAGTGGGTTGGTGTCCAGGAATTTTCGGGCATCGCCGTGGCCTATGCAGAGAAAGAGCACATCTACGTTGGTGCCCAACTCATTGGTAAAGACCAATTCCGTGTCGCCCAATAGATCAGTGTGAGTGTCTACCACCGGTTTGCCGGCCTGGCTTTGGCTATGCACGAAGCTGATGGCTACGTGCGGGTGGTGCACCAACAGGCGCAGCAGCTCACCACCGGTGTAGCCAGCTCCGCCCACAATGCCCACTTGTATTAGGTTATTTTGCGCCATCTTCGCCGTTGATTAAGCGGTACATCATGGTCTGGTTCCCGAAGATCTTGGAGAAGCCTTTCACGTCTTCGCCAGACCAGGCGTTGTTCATCTCGCCGTATGACCCGAATTTAGAAGACATCAAATCATGGTCTGACTCAATGCCCTCTACCTGGAAGCGGTAGGGCGCCAGAAGCACGTATACTTTTCCGGTCACGGTTTTCTGCGTGTCTGCCAGGAAGGTCTCAATGTTGCGCATGGTAGGGTCCAGGAACTGACCTTCGTGCATCCAGTTGCCGTACCAGGTGGCCAGGCTGTCTTTCCAGTAAAGTTGCCATTTGGTGAGTGTGTGTTTCTCCAGGGCATGGTGCGCTTTGATGATGATCATCGGGGCAGCCGCCTCAAACCCTACGCGGCCTTTAATCCCAATGATGGTATCGCCCACGTGAATGTCGCGGCCAATGGCATAGGCGCCAGCAATCTCTTGCAACTTCTGGATCACGTGCACCGGGTTGTCAAACATGACGTCATTTAACCCAACCGGCTCCCCGTTTTTGAAGTGCAGGGTAATGCGCTCCGGCGTTTCTTTAGAAAGCTGCGTAGGGTATGCCGACTCCGGCAAAGCCTGGTCTGAAGTCAGGGTTTCCTTTCCGCCTACGGATGTTCCCCAGATGCCTTTATTAATAGAGTACTGCGCCTTCTGGAAATCCATCTCCACGCCGCGCTCTTTCAGGTAAGCGATCTCTTCCTCACGGGACAGTTTCAGGTCCCGGATGGGGGTGATGATCTCCACGTTGGGGATGAGGATGTTGAACACCATGTCAAACCGCACCTGGTCGTTGCCGGCGCCGGTGCTGCCGTGGGCCACCGCCTCGGCACCCACTTCTTGGGCATATTTGGCAATGGCCATGGCCTGCGAGATACGCTCGGCGCTCACCGAGAGGGGATAGGTGTTGTTTTTCAGCACATTCCCGAAGATCAGATACTTCAGGCAGGTC
This sequence comes from Rufibacter radiotolerans, assembly GCF_001078055.1. Taxonomy (NCBI): domain Bacteria; kingdom Pseudomonadati; phylum Bacteroidota; class Cytophagia; order Cytophagales; family Hymenobacteraceae; genus Rufibacter; species Rufibacter radiotolerans. Next base: position 474,724 of record NZ_CP010777.1, read on the forward strand.
TGGTAGTAGTTGTCGGTTTCGTCTAAAGTTACGTGGTGGGCCACGCCCAGACTCTCGGCCCTCCGGGCGATTTCCGCCAGTTCCTCCTCAGAGAAGCCGCCGGTGTTCACAATGGCCGAATAGATTTCATAACCTTGTTCCAGCAGGTACTTCACACAAAAGGATGTGTCTAAACCGCCACTGAACGCGAGAACTACTTTTTTCATTTTATTGAGTGATTGAGAGATTGAATGATTGAGAGAGTTTTTATTGAATGATTGAGAGACTAAATGATTGAGAGAATGGGTAAATCTTTATTATCTCAATCATTTAGTCTCTCAATCATTCATTATCCGCCTTCGGCGGAACGAAGAGCATAGCCGTGCACAGGCAGTTGCTGCGGTCCTTGGCGGTTAAGATGTCAAAGTTGACGCAGCTGCGGCAGCCTTTCCAGAATTCCTCGTCTTTGGTGAGTTCTGAATAGGTCACGGGGCGGTAGCCCAGGTCTGAATTGATTTTCATGACCGCCAGCGCCGTCGTTAGCCCAAATATTTTGGCATGGGGGTATTTGGTGCGGGACAGTTCAAAGATTTTCTCCTTAATACGCTTAGCCAGACCGCTCTTGCGCAGGTGCGGCGATACAATGAGGCCAGAATTGGCTACGTACTCGCCGTGGCCCCAGGTCTCAATGTAACAGAACCCGGCCCAGCTGCCATCACCGCTGAACGCAATGACGGCCTTGCCTTCGGTCATTTTCTTGGCCACATAGTCTGGGGAGCGTTTGGCAATACCGGTGCCGCGGGCCTTGGCAGAGGCCTCCATCTCATCGCAGATCTGTTGGGCGAAAGGGGTGTGCTCTTCCGTAGCCACCACCACAGTAAAATTATTTTGAGTAGTTTCCATGGAAACAGATGCAATTGGCTGCAACTCCACAGCCGAAGCGTACATACGCATTGCTATATGGTTTGATAAAATAAATAAAGAGAAAAGGGGTGTACCCAATGGTAACATTGGCATACAGAGATGAGTCCGGTTTGGTTGTAGTCAACAACCTAGCCAGTGGCCTAGCGCCTGGGTCGGGTAAGGTAAATGGGTTGAGAAAAAACTGTTCTAGGAAGAACAGAAAAAAGCGCACTCCCCAGTATGGAGCGTTTTACCGTTGTGAGCACAACTGATAAAAGCGACTTTTTATTCATTTCTAAGATCTATAATAAACGAGCGGCTTGTGTGTTTTCGCTTCGCCGCAAAGTTTTCATATTAATAATGTGAAAAGCAAGACTTTGGTTCAAAAAAGCTTTATGATCTTAATTTGGCAGTAATAAGTGTTGTTTGTTGGTAATCAATTGGATTAACGCTGTTTTTGTTAGCTATATTATAAAAAAGGGAAGTGCAGGTTTTTGTTCGCCAGAAAGGCGGACAGAAAGGGGAAATAAAGCCTATATATAAATTATTATATATTTTATGAGTTAGGTTTTATTGTGGTTTAGGGGGAAGAGAAAAAAAATGAGGAAAATTGCTTTCAGATTTAGGGTTTTTGCTTACTAAGCTGTCATATAATGTGTTAGGTGAAGTTTTGGTAATGATTTCTTTACTTCGGCTTATGGCAAAAAATCAGGAATTTGTTATTAAATATCTTTTCACCTAATATTAGCTTTCCAAAACCTATTATTAACTAACTAAAACTAAAATGAAGAAACTCTTACTTTTTAGTCTTCTTCTGCTGTCAATGGTCATCCAAGATGCCATTGCCCAGACTAAGACTATCACAGGAAAGGTTACTGAGGCAGGTAACAACCAAGGAATGCCTGGGGTGACTGTATTAGTAAAAGGAACCCAGGTGGCAACAGCCACAGGTGCTGACGGGTCTTATTCTTTAAGCGTCCCGGCTGGAAGCACTACGTTAGTATATAGCTTTGTAGGCTATAAAACTGCAGAACGCGCCATTGGCAGCAACACTACATATTAACGTAGCGCTGGCCACTGACTCTGAGCAACTGCAAGAAGTTGTGGTAACAGCTTTAGGTGCAGAAAGAACAAAAAATTCACTCCCCTATTCCGCGCAGCAAGTGCAAGGTGAAGCTATCACCATTGCCCGTAACCCCAATGCTGTGAACTCGCTGGCTGGTAAAGTTGCCGGTCTGAACATTACCCAGAACAACACTATGGGTGGATCTACCAACGTAGTAATGCGTGGTACTAAATCCATTACTGGTAACAACCAGGCCCTGTTTGTAGTGGACGGTGTTCCTATCAGCAACGCTAACACTAACAGCTCTAACCAGAGAACTGGCCGTGGTGGTTATGACTATGGTAACGCTGCCGCTGACATTAACCCAGATGATATTGAGTCAATGAGCGTACTGAAAGGTGCTGCTGCTACGGCTCTTTATGGTTCACGGGCTGCCAACGGTGTAATCATGATCACTACCAAAAAAGGTAGAAGAGGTCTTGGTATCACCATGAACAACGGTGTAACTGTAGGTTTTGTAGACAAGAGCACTGCTCCTAAATACCAAAAACAATATGGTGCTGGTTATGGCCCTTATTACGGTCCAGATGAAGATTCTTACTTCAATGAGCGTGATATGGACGGCGACGGCAAAGTGGACTTAGTGGTTCCTTTCACCGAAGATGCTTCTTACGGAGCCCCTTTTGATCCAAATTTGATGGTATTCCAGTGGAACTCCTTAGACCCAACTTCTCCGCTGTACCGTAAGGCTACGCCATGGATAGGCGCGAAGAACGATCCTAACTACTTCTTTGACAAGGCAGTGTCTGTAAACAACAGCATTGTATTAGATGGCGGAAATGACAATGCCAGCTTTAAATTAGGCTTTACCCGCAACGAGGACAAAGGTATTCTGCCAAACAGTAACCTGACCAAGAACATGATCAACTTTGGCGCTACTTACAATGTATCTCCAAAATTGACTACCAGTGCTTCAGTTAACTTTACTAAAGTAGAAGGCTTGGGCCGTTACGGAACTGGTTACAGCTCCTTCAACCCAATGCAGCAGTTCAGACAGTGGTGGCAAACCAACGTTGATGTGAAAGAGCAGAAAGAGGCTTATTTCCGCAACAAGCAAAACATCACCTGGAACACGCGTAGCGCTACTGACCTGAGACCTATCTACTCTGACAACCCTTATTGGGTACGTTATGAGAATTATGAGAATGATGAGCGTTACCGCTATTTTGGTAATGTAATGGCTACTTACAAGTTTACTGACTGGTTTAACTTGATGGGTAGAGTAACTCTTGATTCTTATGATGAGATGCAGGAAGAAAGAAACGCCATTGGTAGCACCGGTACGCCGTACTACACCCGTTTCAACAGAACTGCCAGAGAGTACAACTATGACCTGATTGCCAATTTCAACAAAATGGTAGCTGGTGGTGATGTAAGCTTATCTGGTTTAGTGGGTGCTAACATCCGTAGAAACTATTCCAGCTCTCTTTCTGCTATCACCAACGGTGGTTTAGTAGTGCCAAGATTGTACGCTCTTTCTAACTCCAGAAGCCCAATCAATGCTCCTGTAGAATATGACGAAAAACAAGGTGTGGATGGTGTATTCGCCAGCGCCACAGTTGGTTACAAAGAGACTCTTTTCTTGGATGCAACGCTTAGAAGAGACAAGTCTACTACCTTGTTATCACCAAACAATGTGTTCTATTACCCTTCAATTGCTACCAGCTACGTGTTCTCTGAGCACCTGAAAGAAACATTGCCATGGATGAGCTATGGTAAAGTTCGCTTGAACTATGCTGAAGTAGGTAATGATGCGCCTCCAATGTCTATCTATGATGTATATGACAAACCAACCGGATGGGGTTCAACTCCTTTATTCTCTCTGTCTGGTACTAAAAACAACCAGGAGTTAAAGCCAGAAAGAACCAAGTCTACAGAGGCTGGTCTTGAAATGGCGTTCCTGCAAGGCCGTGTTGGTTTTGACCTGACTGTTTATAAAACAAACACTGTTGACCAAATCCTTCCTGTAAGCGTTTCTACTGCCACTGGCTATAACTCTAGATTTGTAAACTCTGGAGAGGTAGAAAACAAAGGGGTAGAGGTTTCTGCTTTTGTAACTCCTGTTAAGAGAGATGATTTCTCTTGGACCATGAACGTGAACTGGTCTTTGAACAGAAACAAAGTTCTTTCATTGTATGATGGTGTTCAAAACATCTCTTTGGCTACTTACCAAGGTGGTATGTCTTCTAATGCTACCGTAGGTCGTCCGTTTGGTATGCTGCGTGGTCAAGGCTTCGTGTACAAAGACGGTCAGAAAGTAGTAGATGAAGATGGTTATTACCTGCATTCTTCAGCTAGCACTGAAATTGGAGACCCTAATGCAAACTGGAGAGGTGGTGTTTCTAACACTTTAACCTACAAAGGTGTGTCTATGTATTTCTTAGTGGATGTGCGCCAAGGTGGAGATGTATTCTCTTTGGATAACTTCTACGGCTTTGGTACTGGTCTTTATGAAGAAACTACCCGCACCAATGATTTGGGTAACCCATCACGTAGCCCAATTGCTCAAGGTGGTGGTGTAATCTTGCCAGGTGTGAACGAAGATGGTACTCCTAACACAACCCGTGTTGAGAACGGAGAAGGTCTTTATGGTTACTACATGCCACAGGAAGCCCATATCTATGACGCTAGCTACGTGAAATTGAGAGAGGTTTCTTTGAGCTATTCATTACCTGCTGCATTTGTTGCAAAATTGAAACCATTCGGTGGAATTGATGTTTCAGTGGTTGGAAGAAACCTTTGGATCATCCACAAAAATCTGCCTTATGCTGATCCAGAAGATGGATTGAGCTCTGGTAACTTAGGTCAAGGATATATTTCTGGTAGCTACCCAACTACCCGCAACCTGGGCTTTAACCTTAGATTCAAATTTTAATTAGGACAAAATGAAAAGGATACTATATTTCTGCATCCCAGCTTTGCTCTTCATGGCTCCGTCATGCGTAGATAGCTTAGATGACTATAACATTAATAAAAAAGCCGCTACAGATGCACCAGGCGCAACCCTTGTAACCAGTGCAGAGCGTAGCTTGGCTATTATTACCTCTAGTTCTAGTGTTAACAACAACCCATTCAGATTCTATGCTCAATACTGGGCGGCCACTACGTACCCAGACGAAAGTCAGTTCGTAATTGCCACCAGACAAGTAGACAGAAACTTCTGGGATCCATTGTACCGCGATGTTCTGGCAGATTTAAAGGAGGCAAAGAGGCTGATCACTGCTGATGCTTTCTTAGATCCTAAGATCAAGGCCAACCAGTTAGCTTCTATTGAGACATTAGAGGTGCTTGCCTGGTCTATCCTGGTAAACACGTTTGGTGACGTTCCTTACTCACAGGCGCTTGACATCACCAACGTTTTGCCAAAGTATGATGATGACGCTGCTATCTATGCAGACCTGATTGTACGTCTTGACAAAGCCATTGGAATGTTTGATGCTAGTGCTACTGGTTTAGGAACCGCTGATTTGATTTACAGCGGCAGCACTGCCAGCTGGATCAGATTCGCGAACTCTCTTAAACTGAGATTAGGCATGACCATTGCCGATGTGGATGCAGCTAAAGCTAAAACTATGGTAGAAGCCACCGCTGGAAAAGTATTTACTTCAAATACCCAGCACGCGGCTATCAAATTCCTGGCTACTACTCCTAACACTAACCCGGTTTATTCTGACCTGGTATTGAGCGGAAGAGCTGACTTTGTAGGAGGAAACACGCTGGTTGATAGAATGAATACCCTGAATGACCCAAGAAGAGATGATTACTTCAAGGCTTTGGCGAACGGGACTTTCAAAGGTGGTACAGTAGGTGCACCAAACTCCTATGCTGCTAACTCTGCCCCAGGCGCCAAGTTAGAAGATCCTACCATGCCAGGTGTTCTTTTATCTTATGCAGAAGTTGAGTTCTTATTAGCTGAAGCAGTAGAAAGAGGATTTAACGTAGGCGGAACCGCTATGAGCCACTATGATGCAGGTGTTACTGCCTCTATTCTTGAGTGGGGTGGAACTACTACAGAAGCTACTCTTTACTTAGCTCAGCCAGAGGTGAACTACCTAACGGCTCCTGGTACGTACAAGCAGAAAATTGGTACCCAGAAATGGATTGCCCTTTACAGCAACCCAGTACAAGGCTGGACCGAGTGGAGAAGATTAGATGCCCCAGCGTTGGTAAAACCAGCTGCTGCCATCAGTGCTATTCCGCTTCGTTTAACCTACCCAACTACAGAATTTAACAGTAACGGTGACAACGCTAATGCAGCTGCAACTGCTATTGGCGGTAACACAGTTACTTCTAAAATCTTCTGGGACAAATTCTAAGTTACTCTAAGCTCTCAAGGGCTTATAGATCAAAAAGCTCTGGCAGAAATGCCAGAGCTTTTTTTATGGGCTTGCCTGACCAGATTAATAGCTTGCAGAATCCATGCATATAGTCCTCCTGCCATCGCAATGCGTATTGCTGGGTTTTAGTTTAGCTTACAATACGTGTTCCTAAAGCAAGCAGAATAGGCTAGTACCTAAAATAATGTTTGAGATAGAACTGGGAAAGATTCAGGGGATCTATTGCTTTAAGGCCCGGATAGGCTTTAGATAAAGAAGCGGTGTAAGTAACCGCAAAGACACAAAGCCTATGGCCGTATAGGTGACGATATACTTAAATAAAGTGAAACGGATCTGATGGTAACAAGTCGTTTGGAAGACTAAGCCTAAGAGAATGAAGGGGGCTTTAAGCATCAGATGCCGGGTATTTCTTTACTGCATTGAATAAAAAAATGGTTATAAAAACCTGGGCCACCTGCAAAAGAGATCTGTCTTTTACGGGTGGCCCAGTTCTATAAGGAGATACTTCTAAAGGAAGATGAAGGCTATCGGTTAGTCATTTTAGAGCTTAAAGCAGTGTTGCGGTCTAGTGGTGGTTAAATTGCAGCCGCAACAAGTTGGCGTAAATCCCTTCAGGGTTATAGGCTAACTCCTCATGGGTGCCGGCCTCGGCAATCTGGCCACGGTCAATCACCAGAATCTTGTCTACTTTTCTAATGGTAGCCAGGCGGTGGGCAATAATGATAGTGGTGCGGTCCTTCATCAGCTCATCCATGGCGCCCTGTACCAGCATCTCAGACTCAGAGTCCAGGGAACTGGTGGCTTCATCTAAGATAAGAATAGCCGGGTCTTTGAGAATGGCGCGGGCAATGGCAATGCGCTGGCGCTGGCCACCAGACAGTTTAATGCCGCGTTCCCCCACCACGGTTTCCAGCCCTTCGGGGAAAGATTGGATGAACTGCAGGGCATTGGCCTTTTGGGCGGCTACCATTACTTCTTCTTCGGTGGCGTTGGGCTTTCCGTAGGCAATGTTTTCTTTGATAGTACCGCCAAACAGCAGAACCTCCTGGGGCACAATACCCAAGTTGCTCCGGAGCTCATGCAGGTGCATCTGGCTGATGTTCTGGCCATCTATGAAAATACCCCCCTGGTCTACCGGGTAGAAACGCATGAGCAACTGGGCAATGGTAGACTTGCCGGCGCCGCTGGAGCCCACTAGGGCTATTTTTTCGCCAGACTTGATCTCAAAGTGAATGTTCTGGAGTACTTGCAGGTCTGGTCGGGTAGGATAGGAGAAACCCACATGGTCATAGCGTACGTTACCGTTGAACCTTACCGGAGAGGTAGCAGCGGCCGCTAAGTCCTGCTGTTCTACCGGCATGTCCAGAATCTCCAGAATGCGCTCAGAAGCTCCTATAGACACCTGAATCTTGGCGTATAAATCTCCTAAGCCGGCTACGGAAGCACCAATAAAGGAGGTGTAGAGGATAAAGGAAGTAAGCTGGCCAAAGGTAAGGTCTCCGCGCTGTACCAGGGTTGCACCGTACCAGATCACCAGAATAATGCCGCCAAACAAACCTATGATAATAAACGAGATGAAAGCGCCCCGGTAAAAAGAGGTACTAATGGCCGTTTTCACGGACCGGTTCAGGGCCTGGCGGTAGCGGTTGATCTCAAACAATTCATTAGTAAAGGCCTTCACCACCTGTATGGCTTGCAGCGTTTCTTCCACAATCACGTTGGTGATGGCCAGCTCATCCTGGGTTTTGCGCGATAGCTTCTTAAGCCGCTTGCCAAACACCATGGCCAGAATCACCAGCACCGGAAACGTAGCCAGCATGAACAAAGACAGCTTCACGGAGATGAACATGATAAAGCCGATGCCCACCAACAGCGTGGTCACCTGCCGGAAAAGTTCGGCCAGGGTAATGGAGAACCCGTCCTGAATGTAGCTTACGTCTGAAGTGATGCGGCTGGTGATCTCGCCCACGCGGCGGGTTTCAAAGAAGGTGAGCGGCAACCCCATAAACTGGGAGTAAAGGCTTTTGCGCACATCGGCAATGGCGTTTTCGCTTACCTGGGCAAAGAAATAGACTCTAAAAAAGGAGAAGATTCCCTGCAGCACAATAACGGCAAACAGAATAAGGGCAATAAGATTGATGTTCTGGCCCAGGAACGTGGATTTGCCTACGGCTGCGTCAATAAGCTGTCCGGTTACCGCCGGGAATGCCATGAACGTAAGGCTGGAGAACAGCAGGAACGCCAGGCCAATATAAAACTTGCCTTTGTAAGGCAAAAGAAATCTGAATATCTGAAGGCCGCGCTGCAGTTTTTCTTTGCTGAGCTTGGTTTTTCCTTCTGTCTCAAGTTCGGGTGCGGTACCCGGCCCGAAGCCTCGTTTTGCCATGCAATCCTTGTTGTTTGGTAAAAGTCATCCTGCCCATTGGCAGCATCTGCGTTGCCTGTTCCTGGAACGGTGCTGTTTTGGGCCTGTTTTCTTAAAAACGGGCTTAAAACAGGGTTCGGCTAATAGAACAAAGAAAGCAACCCGCAAAGGTAGGCATTACCCATGACTTACCACAGCCCCGGTAGAGGCAGATGGCCGAAGGGAGGAAAATTTGTCCTTTTTCCCGGAAAAGAGCCATAATCCCAGAAACGTGAGCAGGCCATTCAGCAGCAGAATCTCAAACCCAAACTGGTAGCCCCAGAACCAGTCAGCAGAATTCAGGCTGATCACGTAGGTCAATACCAAAGACAGAACCGCAATAAAAGGCACGGCCTGATCCCGGACAGCCCGCCTGGTCAGTAACCCAAAGCTATACAAGCCCAGCAACGGACCATAGGTGTAGCCCACCAGCGTGAAGAGCGTGGCAATAATGCTCTGGTCATTGTACAGTTTAAAGAGCAGAATCACCCCCAACAATATAGCTGAGAAACCCAGGTGCACCTTATTTTTAAGCGGAATCCGCTCCGCCTCGGGGCGTTGTTGGAAATTAAGGAAGTCCACGCAGAAAGCGGTAGTAAGGGAGGTAAGCGCGGAATCAGCGGAGGCGTAAGTGATGGCGGTAATACCCAGGATAAAGGCAATACTGGCCACCGGCGGAAAGTGGTGCAAGGCCAATTCCGGAAACACGTCATCGCCTTTTGCGGGCAGGGCAATTCCTTTCTGGTTGGCATAGAAATACAGCAGAGCCCCCAGACAGAGAAACAGCAGATTGACCACCACCAGGATTACTGTAAACCAAAAAATGTTCTTCTGCGCCTCGGGCAGGCTTTTACAGCTCAGGTTCTTCTGCATCATGTCCTGGTCCAGGCCGGTCATGGCAATGGTTATGAAAGCGCCGGCCAGCAACTGCTTCACCACGTAGTTAGGCGCCTTGGGATCCCACTCCCAGAGGTGGCCATAGCCGCTGTCTTTGATGGTCTGAATGGTGCCGGCAAAGGAGAGGTGCAGTTCGGTAGACACCAGCCAGATGCTCAGGCCCAGGCACAGTAGCATGGCCAGGGTCTGGAGGGTATCGGTCCAGATAATGGTTTTCATGCCGCCCCTGAACGTGTAAAGCCAGATAAAGCCAATGGTAAGCGCCACGGTGCCGGCAAACGGAATGCCCAGGGGCCCAAACACCGCCAATTGCAGCACGCCGGCCACCAGATACAGCCGCAGGGCCGCGCTTAAGGTGCGCGAAAGCAGGAAAAAGGCGCTGCCCGTTTTATAGGACCAGAACCCGAACCGCTGTTCCAGGTACGTATAGATAGACACCAGCCGCAAGCGGTAATATAAGGGTAGCAGAAACAGGCCAATGACCAGGTAGCCCAGCGAGTAGCCCAGCACCATCTGCAGGTAAGTGAAACCGGTCTTCTCCACCATGCCCGGAATAGAGACAAACGTGATGCCCGAGAGGGTGGTCCCGATCATGCCAAACGCCACCACGTACCACGGCGAGGCCCGGTTAGCCAGAAAGAAACCCGCCGTAGACTCACCCTTCTTGCTGGTCACCAGCGAAATGACCAGCAACAGGCAAAAATACCCGACAATAATACCTAAGATAATAAGTGGCGACATGGATAGGTGACTTCTTCTTTGTTTAAATGCTCACAAAAGTACGGCAAAGGCCTGTAATCAGCGGTGTTTTGTTTTAGGCCTGTTTTCCGGAAAACGGGCCTAAAACGGGAAATGGTGCGGGAAAGGCGAACCAAGGGGTAAAAGAAAAGCCCCTGTTTCGGGCCTATTTTCTGTAAAACAGGCCCGAAACAGGGGCTAAAAAACTTAGGTGGATAAAGGTTATTCGATGGCGGTAACGTCTACAAACTCAGAGTTCTTACGGGAGATAGAAAGCAGCCCCAGGAACGTTAACAGGCCGTTCAGCAACAGTACCTCAAACCCGAACTCATAGCCATAGAACCAATCTACAGAGTTGGCACTGATGATGTAGGTGAGCACCGGCGCCAGCACGCAGATAAAAGGCACCAAGTTGTCGCGCACCGGGCGTTTAGTAAACACGCCAAACGAGTAAAGACCCAGCAACGGACCGTACGTGTAACCGGCCACTTTGAAGACCGCCTGAACCACGCTTTCGTCATTAATGACCTTGAAGATGATGATCACCAGGGCCAGCATGGCAGAGAAGCCAAGGTGTACCCAGTTCTTGTACCTGATGCGCTGCGCCTCGGGGCGATTCTTAAAATCAAGGAAGTCTACGCAGAAAGAGGTGGTCAGCGCGGTAAGGGCTGAGTCAGCCGAGGCGTACGTAATGGCCGTAATCCCCAGAATGAAGGTGATGCCCGCCACCGGCGAGAAGTATTTCAGGGCCAGTTCCGGGAACACCATATCGCCTTTTTCCGGAAGGGTTATGCCTTTGGCCTCTGCGAAGAGGTACAACAAGGCGCCTAGGCTCAGGAACAGGATGTTTACAAACAGGATAATGATAGTGAACGAGAACATGTTCTTCTGTGCCTCTTTCAGGTTTTTGCAGCTCAGGTTTTTCTGCATCATGTCTTGGTCAAGCCCTACCATCACAATGGCAATGAACATACCAGAGATAAACTGCTTCAGGAAGTAGCGTTGGTCTTTCCATTCCCAGAAAAACACCTGCGAGTACTTGCTTTCTGAGATGGTGTTCACCATGCCCTGGAAGGAAAGGCCCAGGGAATCATTGATCATGACAATGGTAATACCCACGCAGACGAGCATGGCCAGCGTCTGGAAAGTATCGGTCCAGATAATGGTTTTCATACCGCCCCTGAACGTGTACACCCAGATCAGGGCAATGGTAATGATTACGGAGATCTCAAACGGTACGCCCATGTCATCAAACACGGCCAACTGCAGCACCCCCGCCACCAGGTACAGACGGAACGCTGCCCCCAGCGTACGGGCCAGCAGGAAGTAAGCTGCACCCGTTTTATAAGACCAGAACCCGAAGCGCTGCTCCAGATAGGTGTAAATGGACACCAGGTTCAGGCGGTAATACAGCGGCATTAACACCAAGGCCACCACAAAGTACCCCAGCATGTTGCCCAGAATAAGCTGCAGATACGAGAACTGCACCTTTTCCACCATGCCCGGCACCGAGATAAACGTCACCCCCGAAAGCGAGGTACCGATCATCCCGAAGGCCACAATGTACCACGGCGACTTCCGGTTAGCTAAGAAGAAGGAGTCAGTAGATTCGCCTTTCTTGCTGGTGAGAAAAGAAATGAAGATGAGAACGCAGAAATAGAGGGCAATGATGACCAGAATAAACGTTGAAGACATGCGCTGGGACTAGGGTTTTGGTTTGTCTGTATGAAGCAAATATAAGTAAAAAAGAATACCCGGGCTCTTTATCATAGACCATTGTAGAGGAGGCTGGCTACCACCTAAAAAGAAACCCTTCCGGCAGTAAGCCGAAAGGGTGAAAGTTAGTATTTGCCAGGAAGGGATGCCAGGTTAGTAGCCCCAGGGAGAATTGAAGCCGCCGCCGTAGTAATCGCCATACCCGTAATTATTACCGCCATTGCCGTAGCGTATACCGCCAGACACCGTCACGTTAGGAGCCACTTGGTAGTGGGCCTTGAACTGAAAGCCCTGGCTGGGGTAGTGGCCATAGGTGAACGGATTGCTGTTGTAGCGGTTGTTAAGCGAAGGGTTAAGGTCTTTCCAGACGCTGCCGCTCAAGAGAAGTTTTTCGGTCATGGCATAGGTGCCGCCCACGTGCAGCAGGTATTGCCGGGCCGGGGTAGCCGCCATCATGGTAGCAGAAGCGCCCTCGCGGGTAGAAGCCCTAAACATAGGCCCGCCCCAGGTCTGGAGCATGGTCAGGGAGCTGAACACGTGCACGCGGGGGCTCACCCGGTACTTCACACTTGGCTCCAGGTAAGAAACCGACCCTAAATTGCTGAAGCCCGCACCCGCGTTAAGGCCGTAGCTTACCCTGGGCACAAAAGCTGCCGGAGCCTGCATGGTGTCAGGGGCCACAGAAGCAGTCTGCGCCTGCGCCTGCCCGGGAAGAGAAAGACCCCAGCAAACCAGCGTGAGGCTGAAGAATCCTATGATAGATTTATATAAGGTCATATTGAAAGGCTTTCCAAAGTAAGTGGCAAGGGCCATTGCCTTGCGTCTCTCCCACTAAGATAGTGTATTTACCCGTCTAACGAAACAACTGCTTCCCTAGTCTATTCCTTAAAACCGTTTTGGGCCTGTTTTTAAGAAAACAGGCCCAAAACGTACATAGGTTTCCGTCCCTTATTTCGCCTGCGGGCGAAGCCAGGCTTCCCGGCGGGCTTTGGCTTTGGAAGAAACTTTCTGACCGGTTTTCTCCAGCGGGACCAGGTTGAATTTAGGTTCGGGGGCTAAGGTGAGGGCAACGGTTTTCTTCTGGCCTTGCTGCACCACTTCCAGCTGTACCTGGTCGCCGGGTTGGTGTTTGGTCAGGAGACTGTCCAGCATTTTGTAGCTGGTGAGCTTCTGGCCGTTCATGGTGAGCAGCGTGTCGTCGCGGTCCAGGCCGGCCTGGTAGAGGGGGCTGTTTGAAAAGGTGCCCTGCGCAATAACGGCTTTGTCATTCTGGAACTTCAGGCTTTCCCAACCCAATACCGGCGTTTTGGAGGGCTGCAACTGTAAGCCCATTTCCTGGGCCAGGGCCGAATACGGCATAGATTCCTTGCCATTAATGTGCTTCTGGAAGAATTCCTGCGCGAAACGGGCATCTTTGGTCAGGTCAGCCAGGGCTTTTTCCAGGTCAGGCAGGGTATACGGTTTTTCAGGCTTGCCAAAGCGTTGCCAGAGCAGGCGCATGTAGTCATCTAGGGTCAGGTTCTTGAATTTGGTGCGCAGGGTAAAGTCCAGGCCCAGGGCGATGGCGTTGCCGTAGGTGTAGTAGGAGATGTAGGTGTTGGTGCGGTTGGTGGCGTCCACGGAGCGCGAGGCATCTACAAACGGGGCCTGCTGGCTCATCTCCACCGGCGTGAAATACGCTTTGCCCGGAGAAACAGCCAGGGCCAGAATGGGGCTGGCGGCGGTCTCCAAGTAATTGGCTTGGTCGGTGACGCCGGCGCGGTGCAGAAGCAGGTTGCCGTAATAGCTGGTAAACCCTTCGGCCAGCCACAGTTCCCCGCTCATGTTGGCGTCATTGAAATTGAAAGGCTCCAGGCTCTTAGGCCGAATGCGCTCCACGTTCCAGGCATGGAAGAACTCATGGGCCAGGGTGCCCAGGTTTGGGTTCATGCCGGTTTTAAGGGTTCTTGAACTGGTAATGACGGTGGAGTTGCGGTGTTCCATGCCATCGCCGGGCGTGCCGGGCATGTAGCAGGCAATAAAGGTATAGGTGCCGAAGTCAAAGGCCGGTAGCTCGCCAAACACGGCCTGGCTTTCCTGCACAATACGTTTGGCTTTCTGGGTGTAGTCGTCCAGTTCCTGGGCCGTGCCTTGGTGGTGCATGCCAATGCGTATCTTCTGCTCGCGGCCTTTCTCGGTGACGGTCCATTCGCGCCACTGCAGGTTGGCCAGTTCGGTGGGGCTGTCCATGAGGTACTGGAAGTTGGGCGCCGAAAAGGTGAGTGGGACCGTTTCGGGTTTTAGTTGGGTGGCGGCGGTCCAGTTGCTGCCCGCGGGGGCAATGAACTTCACCTGTACCGGGGCGTTCTCCAGGGCCTGCGCGTACATGAAGGTGGCCGGGGCGTTGAGGTGAGCGTGCGCCGGGCTAACCCCGGCATAGGTGCCGTCCGGGTGGTCGGCAAATAGGGTGTATTTTACGGTCACCGTGCCGTCATGGCCGGTGATGTTCCATTGGTGCAGGTTGGGGCGGGTAAACGTGAGGGGCTGGCCTTTTCCATTGGTGGCAGATACGCTGTAGACGTTCTTCGCGAATTCATGCAAGGCGTAGCGGCCCGGCGAGGAGCGGGCCATGCGCACCTCCAGGGTGGGGGAGGCAACGCCGGTAAAGGTGGCAGTCACGCTGGCCTCATGGTGCAACGCATTCTCAAACGAAACCTGGTAATTGACGCTTTGCTGGGCCTGGGCCGGCAGACCTAAGCTGCAGAAAGCCACGGCCAGAGCAACCCAAAAGTTTTTCTTCATAGAGGAGGAATATTTGGCCTCAAGTTACACAGGAAAACCAGATTCCGGCACACCCTTTTCTGTGTATTGTGCTATCCTTTTTCTGGTGACTTCTGCCACAACTGGGCCTTGATAAAGCAGTGAAAGAAGAATGCCTGCCGAAGAGGTACAAAACCGGCCTGCCGGAAGATCTCTTCCATAGGCGAAAGCCCTGTGCCCGAGATGCCGCTCACCAGCCTAAAAAACCGGTACATGGCCCAGAGCAAAGGTTTCTGCCAGGCTTTCTGAAATAGGTTTGGGGAAAGGAAAAAATCTGTGTGCAGCCATTGTCCCTGGGGCATAAGCGCCTGGCTTAGCCGCTGCACCATAGCTGTCACTTCCTGCTCGGTGAACAGGTCCAGCACAAACGGGGTGATAATCACGTGAAACTTCTCCTGAGGCAGAAGCGCCAGCTCGGTGCCCAACCTGAATTCTATGCGGCTACTTTCTGGTAAACCCCGCACGCGTCGGCGCGCTTTCTCCAGCATGGCGTTTGAGGCCTCCAGATACAACACTTGTTTGGGGTTACTTTTTTTGAACAGCTCCGGGAGAAGCCACCCCGTGCCTCCGCCTAAAACCAAGACAGTGGCCCCATCGGGAATCTTTGAAAGGAAACGGCATTGGGCCTTCTTCTGCGAATCTTTAAAGACCACGCCCGCCAGCGCGTCATACACCGGGGCAATGAAATCAAAGCTTGACAGGGAAGAAGGCATGACCAGGAAGAGAAGGGTAAAAGCAGAAGCCGTTTTGAGGGTGTTTTCCCAAAAGTAGCCCTAAAACAGATTCCAGCTTTTATTAACCAAGATTATTCTGGCAGGAGATGGAGTCCCCATCTGTTCTCAACCTTTGCCCATAAGCCTTAAAAAGATGTTAGGCATGCTGGTAGTGGCGGTCCAGGGTGTCGCGTAGCTTCTGGAAGATAAAGTCTATTATTTGTTTGAGCATGCTTTCCGCAGAACCTTTGAATAGCTGCCGGTACTCCTCTACCTTGTCCTGGAAAAGCAGCGAGACAAAGGTGGTGCCCACGGGTTTTTCGGGGTTCTCAGAGGCTCCGGCGCCCAACAAGCCGGTGACAGCTATACAGACATCGGCTTTTACCAGTTTTTGCAGGCCCAGCACCATTTCATTGGTTACCTGCTGGCTTTCAGCGGTGTACAGGTCCAGGGTTTTTTTCTTTACCCCCAGTACTTTCTGTTTGACGATGGTGTCATAGGTGACCATGCTGCCCAGGAAGACTCCGTTGGTGCCCAGCGCCTTGCTGAACTCAGCGGCCAGGCTACCCCCGGTACAGCTTTCGGCAAAGGCTACAGTGAGGTCATGGTCCTTCAGGTTCATGACCAGCTGGGTAAGGTCTTTTTTATTCATAGGATGGCGAGTTCAATAGGGATAGTACTGTAGAATGGGACAATGGGTTATAAGCGGGTAGGTCAACACCAACGCCGCTGCGTACGTACGTTAAGAAGTTTCCCGTTTAGGGCCGTTTTAGAGAAAACAGGCGCTAAACAGAATATGACTAATTGGAGGTATGAAGAAGACGTTTCGGAAATTTGTGGCTTCCCTGGCCCTATTCACCGTGGAGCTGGTGGTGCTATGGGCAGTGTTCATCTTATGCATTATCCTGTTTTTCTGGCTGGCGCGTGCCGTGCTGCCGGGCCATGAACTGGGCTTTGACAAAATGGCCTTCGCCTGGGCCGATGCCCGGGCCAACCCGGTCCTGACGGAGATTATAAAGGGCGTCACGTTCCTGGCCTCGCGTAATTTTATAACGGGGGCAGGGCTTATGATGATCGGGTATTTTCTGTTTGTGAAAAAGCACAAGTGGTACTCGCTCAAAGTGCCGGTTATTGCCATTGGCAGTATCTCGCTTAACCTGTTGCTCAAGTATATCTTTAACCGGCCCCGGCCGTTGGTGCCGCACCTGGTAGATTCTTACGGCCTTAGTTTCCCCAGCGGGCACGCCATGATCAGCGCCTCTTTTTACGGGCTGCTTATTTACCTGGTCTGGAAACACGTAGAGGTGCCGGCCTGGCGGTTTCTGCTGGTCTTTTTGATCTCCTTGCTTATTCTCTTCATCGGCTTTAGCCGCGTGTACCTGCACGTGCACTACGCCACCGATGTGGCCGCCGGGCTGGCCGCCGGGCTGGGTTGGGTGATTCTGGCCAATGCCCTCATTAACCGCATGGAGAAATTCTCTAAACGTAACCTGAACCCGGTGGTGAAAGGCGAGGAGCCCCACCGTATAGTGTAAGGCACGGGGAGCTTTTTATCCTTCTGGGAAAACAGGTGGGCAGGGTCTTTGGTAACAACGCTGAATTTTTTTCTGGAAACGGTTTTTCTAACCCGTTGGAAATCAAGGGGCAGAAAACAGATGCCTTGAAAACTGGAAAAATATTTGCCAAAAAGGCCTCTGGGCTATTGCAGTTAAACAAAAAGCAGTATTTTTGTATTCCCTAAAGCAATGAAGGGATATTGTTGCGCTGGTGGCGAAATTGGTAGACGCACTGTCTTCAGGTGGCAGCGCCTTCGGGTGTGGGAGTTCGAGTCTCCCCCAGCGCACGTAAAAAGCCGGTCTCTTTTTGAGGCCGGCTTTTTTATTTTTGTCCCGCCGGGTTCCCCTTAGGCCTTCGCCTTGAATCTTTCTACCGTGCCTCTTGCGTACAACCCCAAAACCGCACCAGATGAAAAGGCTAAGAGAACATACAGAAAAGGGGATAGCGGCTTTCCTGGCGGTGCTGTCTCTGGAGATAGTCATTGCGTGGCTGGTGTTTATTGGTTCTGTGTTCCTCTTTTTCTGGATGACCCATACCGTGTTTGTGGAGCAGGAACGGGACCTGGACCGCGCTGCCTTCGCTCTGGCGGGGGAAATTACCACCCCACAGACCACCAGTGTCATGTACTTCATCACGTTTTTCGGGTCTAAGAATTTTCTGATAGGCGGGTCTATTGCCTTGGCATTGCTGTTCGTGTTTTTTGAGCGGTGGCGGTTCTACTCCGTGAAGATCATTGCCATTTCTGCCACCACCACGCTGTTTAACCAAAGCATGAAGTTCTTCTTTGACCGGCCCCGGCCAGAGACTGCCTTTCTGGAACAGGGCGGCAACAGTTTCCCCAGTGGCCACGCCATGATTGGCGGTGCGTTCTGGGGCCTCATCATTTACCTGATCTGGACCAACGTGCGGCAGAAAGGGGCCCGGTGGTTTCTGGTTTCACTGGTGGGTTTCTGGATCCTGCTCATCGGCTTTAGCCGCGTGTACTTGAATGTGCATTATGCCTCAGATGTGCTGGCGGGCTGGGGAGCGGGGCTTTTCTGGCTCATGATCGCTATCTCGCTGCTGAAGCGGCTGCAGACCCGGCTGGGCCGAAAAGTGGAGCGGCAGATGGAGGAGTAAGGCCGTTGGCTACCGGCGGTTTTCTACCGTATGTGGGTTTACTTTGCTATTATTGCGGTTGCTTCTAGCGCCAATCTTCTATTTTTGTAAATAAATTGACCAATTTACGTCTGCAAATCTTTAGACAGCCAGACAGACGTAATCTGTAAAACCGTTATCCATGATTATTACGCCAAAAGTACGCGGGTTCATTTGCCTTACCGCCCACCCCAAAGGATGCGAGCAAAATGTAGTGAACCAGATCAACTACGTGAAATCCAAAGGCCCAATTGAGGGTCCTAAAAGAGTATTGGTGCTGGGTGCCTCTACCGGTTTTGGGCTTGCCTCCAGAATAACCAGTGCCTTTGGCGCGAACGCCGCCACCATTGGTGTCTTCTTTGAAAAACCTGCCGCCGAAGGAAAGCCGGGTTCACCGGGTTGGTACAACACCGCGGCCTTTGAGAAAGAGGCCCAAAAAGCCGGCCTGTACGCCAAAAGCATTAACGGCGACGCTTTCTCTGACGAAATCAAAAGAACCACCCTTGACCTGATCAAAGCCGACCTGGGCCAGATTGACCTGGTGATCTATAGCCTGGCCTCGCCTCGCCGGGTACACCCTAAAACCGGGGTTATCCATAATTCCGTGCTCAAGCCTATTGGCCAGCCGTTCTCTAACAAGACCGTAGATTTCCATACCGGAAACGTGTCTGAGGTGACCATTACCCCGGCCAGCGACGAAGACATTGCCAATACCGTGGCCGTGATGGGCGGCGAGGACTGGGAAATGTGGATAGACGCACTAAAGGCCGAGAACCTCCTCGCACCAGGTGCCACCACCGTGGCCTATTCTTACATTGGACCATCGCTCACCGAGGCCGTGTACCGCAAAGGCACCATTGGCCGCGCCAAAGACCACCTGGAGGCCACCGCCTTCACCATCTCAGACAAGCTTAAGGACCTGAACGGCAAAGCCTACGTGTCGGTGAACAAGGCCCTGGTGACCCAGGCCAGCTCGGCTATTCCGGTAATTCCGTTGTATATCTCGTTGCTTTATAAAGTGATGAAGGCGAAAGGCCTGCATGAAGGCACCATTGAGCAGATTCAGCGCCTGTTCCAGGAGCGTCTTTACACCGGCGGCGAAGTAGCGGTAGATGAAAAAGGCAGAATACGTGTAGACGACTGGGAAATGCGCGATGACGTGCAAGCCGAAGTGGCCGCCCTCTGGGAGAAAGCCAGCACCGAAAGCCTCCCCGAGATTGGCGACCTGCAAGGCTACCGCACCGACTTCTTCAACCTGTTCGGGTTTGAAGTACCTGGCGTGAATTATGACGAAGACGTAAACGAATTGGTAGAAGTGCCAGGCCTGGTAGGGGCATAAGGCACGTTTTATCTTATCTGAAAGGACCTTGTGGTCTACCTGTATGGACTCTGTTAGAAGAGCCAACGCAGATAGACCACAAGATCCTTTTTATTTAATCCGGAAAGGAAATAGACGGGTAGTGAAGTGGGATAAGAAATATGTTTTACTGAGATATCTCAGGCAACAGTTTTTGGTAGAGCTTCAGGTTCTCTTCATCAAACACCACAAAGGTGACCTGTTCTGGCAAAGCGTGGTGAGCCAGGAACTCTTTCACGGTCTTTACCGCTATCTCGGCGGCTTTGGTTTTGGGGAAGCCGTATACTCCCGTGCTGATGTTGGGGAACGCGATGGTTTTAAGGCCGTGGTGCTGGGCCAACAGCAGGGAATTGCGGTAGCAGTGGGCCAGAAGCTCGGGTTCGTCCCGTTCGCCGCCGCTCCAGACCGGACCCACGGTATGGATCACGTACTTTGCCAGAAGGTTGCCGGCCGTGGTAATGACCGCCTCACCGGTTTCGCAACCACCCTGGCGGGCCACTATCTTGCGGCACTCCGCCAGAATAGATGGTCCGCCCGCCCTATGGATGGCCCCATCTACGCCGCCACCGCCCAGCAGGCTGGAGTTAGCCGCGTTGACAATGGCATCTGCCGCAACCTTGGTGATGTCTCCCCTAAGTAACTGTATTCTGCTGGCTTCCATGGCTTGGGTTAATTTCTAGTGATTAGTTGTTGGTGATTAGTGATTAGGAGTAGGTAGTGTAAAGCATTTTACGTTTTGGGGCTGTTTTCCAGAAAACAGGCTCAAAACGGGATGAAGGATAATCAGATATAAAAATAACTCTTACAGGTAGCCTATGCTTTATACTCTCTTCACTTCCTAACAACTAATCACTAGTTACTAATCACTACCGCTAGCAACTAAACCTTCACCCGTACCCGAAGGGCTTTGAGGCCACTTACACCTTGCAGTTCTTCTACCTCTAGGTGTTCAATCTCGTCATAGAGGATGCCTTTGTTCTGGAGGTACTCAATGTATTCCAGGTACTCGTTGGCTTCACGGGCCTGGGAGTAGGCAATGGCGATTTTGCCGGGCTGGGTGAGGCGTTCCTCAGAGTCGCGCACCAGGGCTTTGTCTACCCGCTTCTTCACAATCTCATACCTGATGTTGTAGGCGCCGTCTACGTCAAACTTGCGCTCATCTTGCCTGAACCTGATGGCCAGCGGCTGGCTATGGATCAAAATGAGCTGCGTGGTTTCCAAGGGCACTTTCAGTTGGGGCTTGAGATTATGCGCCAGGCGGGTCACCTCACACATCACCATCAGTTGCCACAGGCGTAGGTTCCGCAGGAACATGATGTCAAACGGCTGCCGCTCTTCCAAAGAGGCCCCCACGTAAATGTTGAACTCCACGCCATCGGTCTTGAATTTCTCAAAATAGTGCGGGTACATCTGCTGGGCGTTGAGCTCTTCTTGCTCTATGTACTCAGAAATGGTCTCATTGATGAGCGTGAGGCTTTCTTCAAAGGCTTTGCGGCGCTTGTACAAGATGCCCAGTTGGGGATCCATGGCGTCACGGTAGTTCTGGATGTAGGGCAGCAGGTCTGGGTGCGTGGCTTCCAGGAACTCAAACATAGGCTCTACCTGGGTGCGCAGCATCTCAAAGATGAGGATTCCGTCCTGAGACAGGAACCCTTTCTTCAGAAGCCGGAGGTGCTTAGACACCGAGAACCGAAGCTCGTCCAGAATAGGCAGCGCATGCACTTCCAGGGCCTTTTTCAAGATACGCTCCGCCAGTTGCAGGTGCTCGGTTAAGTCGCCCAGAATGGCGGTGTTCCGTTCGGTGCTGGAACTGCGCACATCGGCGGCGGCGTAAAGCGGGTACACATCCGGGAAAATGATGGGTTCCATCTCCACCGGGCCTCCGGTCACGTTCATTTTGTCCAGCATGTTGAGGGCCGCCTCCCTGAACCGCCACTCCAGCACGGGGTGAATAGCGGTGAATTTCTCTCTTATCACTGCCTGCACCCGGGCCTCAATCTCCTCTGAGTTCCGGTTGACCGCCACTGAGAAAAGCGGAAGGAACTGGTCCATTTTGGCCAGGGAGAAGTTGTCCAGGTCGCCGGGGTTGGGCGAACCCAGCTCCAGAATACCAATGGGCTCATCGCCGTAGCGGAGCAGGGCCAAGACAATATTCCTGATGCCCATGGCCAGCATTTCCTCGCGCACGCCGTCTGGCAGCTGCTGGCTCTTGGCCACATCTTTGATCACCAACGGTTGCCCGTTCTGCACCAGGCTGTCATAAATGGCTTTGAAGCCCACATAACTGCTGCTGCTGGGCTCACTCTGGAGCAAAAAGCTGTGGTTGATCTTGTTCCCGAAGTTCACGAACGTGCTTCGGTTCTTGTAAAAGGCCGCTACCCCCAGCTGCAGGTGCGGACGCTTAAAGAAGATGCGCACCTTTTCCTGCAACTGCTCAAACCGGTCGGGGGCCAGCATCACGTCCCGTTCCAGCAGGTCATTCTTCAGAGATGACAATACCTCCTGCACCGTCACGTCTACCAGGTGCAGCGTGTAGAAACCGTTGATCTCAAACAGGTCTGGAGACAAAGCCTCCATCCAGATATCCATGTTCCGGATGTTGTCCAGCAGGTATTGGATGTCCTTCTCCGCAAGCTCAGGCAGGGGCTGGGTGTGGGTGATGTTCAGGAACTGGGTGTTAATCTCGACGTTGAAGTGGCGGTACAGCCCCAGTTGATAATCTGGGACGGTATAGATCAGGAACTCCTCATGGGGTACCTGCACCCCATAGAACTTCTCCAGAATAAGAAAATACACCATGCGCACCCGGTTGAAGAGCATGCGGTGCTCGTCAATGTTAAGGGGGCGCTTGAGTACGTTCTGGTCGGTGAGGATGATCTGCTTGAAGAGGTCTGTATAGTAAAAGCTGACGTCATAGAGCGGTCCCACCGTGCCAATGGCTTCCACCTCACGGGTGGCCGGCGGAAAAATGGCGGTCATGAGCAGGTCAATGACGCACTCATGCTGGGCCAGCACCTTAAGATCGGTGATGGGCTCCAATAGTTCGGGCGCCTCCTGCAGCAGCCGGTTTATTTCCTGGGCACTCAACAAAAAGCTGCTTCGGCAACCGTCTTGCTGTTGTTGCCAATAGTCTATAATCGGTTTAAAGCTTAAATGAGCCTTGAAAGGAAATTTAGAGACGCTTATCTGGTGTTCTTGGGAGTGCATACACGGCTTTTAACGCAAAATAGGCCTGACAGATACAAAATACCTGATATATAATGAAGATACTATATTAGATATGGCAGGGGAGCCCCGAACAGGAGTTGCCCAAGCCCTGAAACAGAAAAGGCCTGCCCATGGCAAGCCTTTTCAAAGAGCGGTTTTTAACCAATTACATGGTAGGCAATACTACGGTGTCAATCACGTGGGTCACGCCATTGCTGGAGATCACATCTGCCGTGGAAACGTGGGCCCCGTTGATCATGACCATGTTGCCTTTGCGGGTAACGGTTAAAGTCTCTCCATTCACAGTCTTCAGTTTCTGGCCGTTTTTCAGGTCTTTGGCCTGCAGCTTGCCCGGTACTACGTGGAAGGTCAAGACAGACGTAAGCTTAGCTTTGTTCTCTGGCTTCAATAGCGTCTCTACCGTTCCGGCCGGTAACTTGTTAAAGGCAGCGTTGGTAGGCGCGAACACCGTGAAAGGACCTGTGCCCATCAAGGTTTCCACCAAGTCCGCGGCTTTCACGGCCGCTACCAGGGTGGTGTGGTCTTTAGAGCCTAAGGCGTTGGCCACAATGTTTTTAGAAGGCACCATTAAGGCACCGCCCACCATCACGCCCTCTTTTTTCTCCATGCCCGTGGTCTTAGCGGTTTTGGCTTTTTTAGTGGCCGAGGTTTGGGCAGAAACAGAAAGGGAAGTGAAAACAGTAGCTCCCGCTACCACCATCATAAGAAAGGTTTTTTTCATTGGTTCGTGTTAAGGTTATTAGGTTTGTAGGTAGATATGCCAGACCTACGAGGGCTCCCTAACAACTGGATTTCCAAGGCTAGAAAATAAATTACCAGCCAACTGCAGGACAAGAAATTATGGTGATTTGGGCCTGGTTTGGCCGAGGAAACGAAGAAGCCATCGGCAGAGACGCTCACAGGTCCTGTGCACGCTACGCGGTCTCTGGAGTGGGCGGCTTTGCGTTTTAAGCCTGTTTTCTGGAAAACAGGCTTAAAACGTGACAAATGAAAATCCTTACTCCCCCTCGGTTTTAATGCGGCTGGAGAGGACGGCGACGGCTATGCCCATGAGGGCGATGAGGGCGAAGGAGAAGCGCAGGCTGCTGATGCCGGCCACCAGGCCAATCAAGGGCGGGCCAACCAGGAATCCGGCGAAGCCGATGGTGGAGACGGCGGCCAGGGCCATGCTGGGGGCCATGGTTTTGGTTCTTCCGGCTACGCTGTACACCAGCGGGACCACGGCAGAGACGCCGGCGCCTACCAGAAAGAAGCCTAGAATAGCGGTCCAGAGACCAGGGAAGAGCACGGCAATGGCCAGGCCTAGGGTGGTTAAAATACCGCTGGTCTGCAGCACGCGCTTGAGCCCGAAGCGGGTGGTAAGCCTATCGGCGATGAAGCGGGTGAAGGCCATGGTAGACATAAACGCAGTGTAGCCGGCGGCAATCCAGGCCTTTTCGGCGCCCACCACTTTCTGGAAATAGACGCCGCTCCAGTCAAACATGGCGCCTTCACAGATAAGCGAGCAGAACGCGATCAGGCCCAGGCCCATCAGTTCCTTGTCGGGTTTCACAAACAGGGGCTGGTCTGCGTCGCGGGGTGCGTCTTGCGGTAGCGCGAATTGGTAGGCAAGGGCCACGCCCGCCAACACCAGGGCCATGATGAGCAGGAAATGGGGCAGGGGTTCTACGCCCATGCCAATCATGAGCGTGCCAATAGCCGCGCCGCCAAAGCCCGCCAGGCTCCAGAGCCCGTGGAAAGACGCCATAATGGATTTTTGGTACAGATGCTCCACGCCCACCGCCTGGGTGTTCACAGAGATATTGCCCATGTTACTCGCAAACCCGAAGGCAAACAAAACCACCACCAACTGCAGCACGCTCTGGCTCATGCCAATCAGGACCAGGGTGCTGCAATACAGAAGCAGGGCGAAGGTGACCACTTTGCGGCTGCCTATTTTAGAGGTAAGCCAACCGGTGAAAGGTAAAGAAAGCATCAGGCCTACGGGTAAGGCAAACAAGACCATGCCCAGCTCAGACTCAGAAAGATGCAGACGGTTTTGGAGAGAAGGAATGCGGGCGCCCCAACTGGAAAAGCAGAGCCCTAAGAGAAAAAAGAGAACGCCTACGGCTATTCTATGGGCTTTGCGGGAAACGGGGGAGGCAAGGGTAAACAACATGGTAAGAAATGCTTTCGGCAAAAATAGCCCTTTTATATGGGCCTGGTGTACAAGAGACACGTAAATGTAGGTACATGGTTCTAAGCAGCCACAAAAAAGAACCGCCGCCCCACCAGAAAGAACGGCAGGGCGGCGGCTGTAATAGAGAAGGAAGGCGTTTTAAGCCTGTTTTGGCCAAAACGGGCCTAAAACGTTATTTTTTAGGAGCACCTTTTAAAATGGTGAGCATGTTCATTTCAAGGGTGGGGTAGGCGGTCTCTACAATGCGGCCCACTTCCTGGCCATTGCGGTACAGAATGATGGTGGGAACGGCGGTGATGTTGTAGGCTTTCTCTTCGCCGGTAGGAGTGGTTTTGTCTTCACGCAGGCTGATCACCTCTAAGCGGGAATACGGAATGCGGGCCTGGTCCATGACCTTGTACAGGCGGGGCAGTTCCCGCTGGCTGTCCATGCACCAGCTGCCGGTGAGGGCCTTAAAGGAAATACCCTGGAGCAAGGGTTGCAGCTCTTCCATGATCTTGGCGTTGGGCTGGTAGCGCATGTAGGCCGGGTGGAACCAGCTGCTGTAAGGCTCTTTCTCATACGCAATGCGGGTGGTAGGGCCAATCAGGATAGTCTCGCCGCTCTTGGTTTTCTCCTCGCGGTTCTCATTGGGGTTAATGCCAGAGGTTTCTGAGCTGGAATAGGTGGTGGTTTGGCGCGCGCAGGCACTGGCCCCCAATGCCAGCACGGTCACAAACAGCAATCGGTAAGATAACTTCAACATAAGGTATGGGTTTAAAGGCAGCCGCCAGGAAAAGGGACCCTTTCACTGGCGGATTTTTATGTTCTTACGGAAAAATAAACTCCTAGATGGCTTCCAGCGGGCGGGGAGCATCTAAGTCTACAAACTCACCTTCCCAACGGGCAATCACGGCGGTGGCCAGACAGTTACCGATCACATTCACCGAGGTACGGGCCATGTCCATGAGTTCGTCAATACCCAGAATGATAAAGATAGGCTCTACGGGCAGGTTGAAGGAGGCGGCAGTGCCCAGCAAGATCACCAGAGAGGCGCGCGGCACGCCTGCAATTCCCTTGCTGGTAAGCATAAGCGTGAACACCATCAATAACTGCTGCTCCCAGGCCAGTTCAATACCGGCGGCCTGAGCCACAAAGATGGAGGCCAGGGAAAGGTAGAGGGTAGAGCCGTCCAGGTTGAAGCTGTAACCCATGGGCATGACAAAGGCCACTATCTTACGCGGCACGCCAATAGACTCCATGGCTTCCATGGCGCGCGGCAGGGCGGCCTCAGAGCTGGTGGTGGCAAAGGCAATGGAAACCGGCTCAGCAATGGCTTTTACAAACATTTTTACCGGAATCCGGAAGGCTAGCGCCACCGGCAGCAACACAAATAACAGGAACGCAATGAGCGCCACATAGAGCGTGGCCAGCAGTTTAAAGAGGTTTACCAGAATACCAAAGCCCATGTGGCCCACGGTGTAGGCAATGGCCGCGCCCACCGCAATAGGCGCGAAGTACATGATGATGTTGGTGAACTTGAACATGGTCTCGGCTAAGCTCTCCGTTACCTCTAGCAATGGGCGGCGCTTGCGCTCATTGAGCATGGCCAGGCCAATCCCGAAGAGCACGCTGAACACCACAATCTGCAGTACCTGACCTTCGGCGATGGATTTGGCAATGTTCTCTGGGAAAATATGCAGGATAATGTCTTGCCAGGTCTGGGCCGGCGGGGCGGTGATCTCATTGCTGGTCTGGCCTTTGAGCACAATACCATCGCCGGCACGGCTCAGGTTAATGGCCGCCAAGCCAATGAAAAGGGCTACGGTGGTCACCAACTCAAAGTACACCAGCGCTTTCACGCCCATCTTACCTACCTGCTTGAGGTTGGAGTGGCCGGCAATACCCACCACCAGCGTGGCAAATACCAGCGGCGCAATGATGGTTTTCACCATCTTGAGGAAGATCTTGCTGAGCACGTTCAGGTTTTGGGCAGCGTCTGGGAAGGTGTAACCAATCTCGGCACCGATGACCATGCTGACCAGAATCCAGGTGGTGAGGGATTTCTTCTGGACGGCAAACATGACTAACACGATAATGCCGGCCCAGCGGGCAATGGCCAGGGCCAGAGGAGGTAACGTGAAAAGGCCGTAGTTCTGCGCCAGGGTAAGCACTACCGCCACGGTTAGAATCACAAAGGCCACTAAGGCGAGCGTGGATTTTTTCATAAAAGAGTTAAGCGCCCATCCGGCAGGAAAGCGGAGAGGAGAGGGTTTTTAATGGATTGTTGAATGCCTGCCACTGGGGCAGTTACCGTCTTGCAATCGACAAATATACTTTTTTCTTCCGGTTCCTAAAACCCCGATTTTTGGTCCCTGCTTTTGCCCGGGCAGCTTGAAAACCCTTATTTTTATTGGGCTTTCCTTCTTTTTTGCTACACTTGGGTGTAATAACCTTTCTTACCGCTTATGTTATCATGGACTATAGAGGCGCACGACCTAGCGCTGCGTTTCACCTGGAAAATCTCCCGCAACGCCACCGACCTGAAGACCAATCTTTTTGTGACCGTGGGCGACGGCCAGTTTCAGGGCCGGGGCGAGGCAGCCCCCAACACCCGCTACGGCGAAACCCCTGACCTTCTGCAGGAGCAGTTCGCCAACCTGCAACGCAACGGCTTGGCCGCCATTGAATCTGTGGAAGAACTGCAGCACCTCATGGCGCAACACCAAGCCTACCCGGCGCTTAGGTTCGCGATTGAGTCTGCGTACGTGCATTACCTCTGCCGCAAGAAGGGGCAAACGGTGACCGAGTTTCTGGGCGTGACGCCGGTGACCTCGGCGCCTACCGCTTTTTCTTACCCCATCATGGACCCGGGCAAGATTGCCGCCTTCACCAAAGAGCACGGCCTGCACCGCTTTGAGTACCTGAAGGTGAAGGTGAACCAGGAAAGCGGCCTTGATATGCTGGGCGAAGTAGTGCGGGCCTCGCCCCGGCAAGGCCTGATCATAGACGCCAACGAGGCCTGGCAAGACCCAGACTCCCTGCTACGGTTCTTTGAGGGGCTCAAAAAATACCAGGTGCTCATGATTGAGCAGCCTATGCCCTCGGCGCTGCAGGAAGAGTACCTTTACCTGAAGAAGAAAAGCCCCTATGACCTGTTTGCTGATGAATCTGTTACGGACCACGCCGACTGGGAGCTGCTACAACAGCAGTTTCATGGCGTGAACATGAAACTCATGAAAGCCGGCGGCTACCTGAACGGCCTGGCTATTCTCAACAAGACCCGCTCTTTGGGCCTGAAGACCATGATTGGCTGTATGATGGAAACCAGCATGGCCATCTGGTCTGCCCTGCAACTAGCCCACGGCGTAGATCTGCTTGATCTGGACGGGATGCTGGTTGTGAAGGACGAGCCTTTCGGGTTGGTGAAGGAGGAAGCGGGAAGGCTGTACCCCGTGGAACAGCCGTAAGTCGTTTTTGGGGTGTTTTTAGGAAAACGGCTCTAAAACAGAGTTGGTTTATGGAACTCTGAGTTCGGTAAAAAAAGACTTAGCCGATAGAAAGTACCATCTCCATACATAGTGCAGATAAGACGAATAACTCCGTTAGCAGCTAGTTGTACAAAATAATAATTATGAAGCAGTTTCTTCTAATAGCATTTATGTTGCTCGCTTGGCAGTTTGGCTTTGGCCAGAGGCTAAGTCAAGAAGAATTAGTGAACTTCTATGAATCAGCAATCAGCGACTATTACTCAGATAATGTATTCAACCAAGAAGAAAAGGAGCATCTTATATTAAGCGACAGCCTACCGACAGGGATTCGATTAACCTATCCTGACTTCACCATCAAACCTGTGAACGAAGATGCTGCCGTAAAAATCATCGAGGGAAGAAAAGAGAAAAGTGGCAGGCTAGACAAAATCTTCTTCAAAGAAATCAGCCCAGACACGATGGACATAAACATCGGCGGATGGAGTGTCACGGTAAAACGTGTATTAAGAATCTATAAGGGCAGGCTGATAACAAAAGACATAAACTTTGCCGCTGGCTGTGGCGGAACAATGGGATATATTCCCAACGCAAGATTGGTTTACAACAGAGAAAGCAGAAAATGGGATTACTATTCCTATGCTACGTTGCTTGAGAGGAGAAAAGCAGAATTAGAGACCAGAAGAAAATAGAAATTACTTTGTACAACACTGTATAAACATCAAGCTACGGCCGACGGTCTTGCTCGTTGTTTATACTAACCGTTAGGCATAATTCAACGAATTATAAATCAAATTTTTTTATGAATCAACAAGCCTTCCTTTTTTATAAATCATTAAAAGATAACAACGATAAAGAGGAAGTACTTCTAGGTTTAGATAATTTTAAAATATATCTGGCTAACCTCTGCAAGAATGTCTGTTCTAATGGATTGAAAGACAAATTTATACATAGATGGATTTTTAAACATGAACTGGGTAGCGAAAAAGACTACGAAAACTATTGCAAGGCTAATCTTTTCGCTGCAACAAATAGTCTTGAAAGAATTAAAAGTCAATTAGAAGGGAAAGAAATAAATAATGTAACCAGAAGAATCCTGGTTGATTTTGTTTGTGACCTTAAGCCTTGTATCGATAAATTTGATAAATATCAAGACTACTCATGGTTAATAATAAATACAAATAGCCATATTAGTAATTTTTATTATAGTCTATCAAATCACATCTTTTTCAATGGAGAACCAAATGACCACCCTGAAGAAAAATTAATATTATCTTCATCAACCCCTTTTACAATTAGGCAGAGTATCGAATACAAAATAAAAAGAATCTTAGGCATTGATTATTGGCTGATTGAGGGCAGGCCTGATATCCAAGCTATACCTAAATGTTTTAAAGCTATTGCAGCTAACAAACAATACTATAAGATTTACAATTTAGATTTTGAAGCTATAAAGGCTATACATTCTTGGACAAATGTCTATATCCATGGCGGATATCGCCCAGAACCATGGCGGACGGAAACAGCATTATTTTGTTTAAAGGATTTATTTTATTCTGGGCAAACTTCAGTTAAGAATTCGTTTTCCTTATACGCAGGAGTGGAGGTTTTAGAAACTGATTTACAAGTTCTAATGAAAAATACGGAAGAAATTATTAGAGCCGGTAATAGTAAGCCAATTGAAATAAAATGGTTAAGCAAACCAGAAGTTGCAATTATAAAAAATAAAAAAATTAGCCAACAAGGTGCATAATTCATGATGCCGCCGACGGCCTTGCACCCTTCATGCACTACTAACCATTGTGTTTCATTAAAAAAAAAGAAGTGGAAATAAGAACTTACAAACAGGAAGACAAGGCTTTGGTGATTGCCCTACTAAAGTTGAATACTCCTGAGTTTTTCGATCCAACGGAACAAAACGATTTAGAGGAATACCTGGATAATAAGGTTGAAGATTACTTTGTTGTTGAGGAAAACGCTGAGGTTATAGGAGCAGGTGGAATCAACTATTTCCCCGAAGAGAAAACCGCCCGTATCTCTTGGGATATAATCAAACCTGATTTACAAGGTAAAGGAGTTGGCAGAAAACTAACGGAATACAGGATCAACCACTTGAGTAGGAATAAAGAAATTGAGTTAATAGTTGTAAGAACCACGCAGCTGGTTTACAAATTCTATGAGAAAATGGGGTTTAAGCTAAACAAAGTGGAGAAAGACTTTTGGGCTCCTAATTTTGACCTATACCAGATGGAATTAAAGAATAAAACTAATGCCAATATTGAGTAAGATGGCCGTTCTTTAGCCTAAACGGTAGCACATCTTTAAAGGAGGAACAAGGTTTTTATAGCCTCAAATGATAGAATACTAAAAGCAGTTTAACATTCCGTAGTCTCAACTACTGTCTTTCCCTGCCGCTTCCAGGAGCCCGGGGCAATTGCAAATTATATGGAATTCAGAGAAGCTTCTATCCAAGACATACCCCAAATACAGATTGTCCGGCATTCAGTGAAAGAGAATGTCCTGTCAAACCCTGCGCTGGTGACCAACGAGGACTGTAAGGAATTCTTGACCGAAAGAGGAAAAGGGTGGGTGTGTGACGTAGATGGCGAGGTGGTAGGATTTGCCATTGCAGACCTAAAGGACAATAACATTTGGGCCTTATTCCTCAAACCCGAGTTTGAAGGAAAAGGTATTGGCCGTCAATTACACCAACTCATGCTGGACTGGTACTTTGCAAACGGGAAAGAAAACGTGTGGCTAGGAACCTCACCTAACACCCGGGCAGAAAAATTCTACCGGAAAATGGAATGGTCTGAGACCGGGCTTCACGGTACTAAGGAGATAAAGTTTGAGATGACTAAGCAATATTGGCTGGCAAAGAACAACAAGCCTACCTCCTAAAAAGAAGCACAGCAATACGTTTCATTTGCCTTAACTTCTTCACCAAACCACTACTGCCCCTTTTTGTTCTCCGCGTCTATTTGCTGCTGGGCCTTGGCCAGGTCAGCGTCCAGTTTCTGAAGCCGGGCGGCATCTGGCTTGCTCTTGATGGTTTTCTCCAGAAGCCTGTTTTTCTCTTCCAGCAGGCGCATTTTCTCCTGCAATAGTTTCTGGCGTTCATGCTGCTGCTGGGCTTGCATTAGTTGCTTGCCAATGCCGGCGGTGTCTCCGGTTACGGTGGTGGTTCTCTCTACCACAACGGGGGAGCGGGTAAGATTGCCCTTCATATCTATACGGTCGCCTTCTTTTAACTGAACCACTTCGCCTCCGGGTAATGTCAGTTGCCCATTGGTTTGGAGCACGGTGCCATTCTTAAAGGTGCGGGCATTGGCAATAGGCGTGAACTTGTTGCCCTGCACTTCTACCGGCACTCCGTTTCTGATGATTACGCCCTGGCGCATGGGCGTGACGCTGGGGGTGGTGGTGCGACCACTTTCCCGTTTCTGGATAGTAGCCTTCTGGGCCTGGGCCAGCACTGGCGCTAGCAAAAAGGTGAATAGCAGTCCGGCAGAGAAAAGAAAACGAAGTAGCATAGGTTAGGGGTAAGGAGTTTGTTGCTTTTACGGAGTTTTAAGAAAAACGGGCCAAAAACGTCCGGCCCGGCTTTTAAGTGGTCTTCTGGGTTTTCTTCCGCTCTTTAAGGTACTGGAAAAGGCCCGGTAAAATGGAGAGGAAGATAATGATAGGGATGGCATAATGCAGGTAGTCTTTCAGGTGCGGAAACTGTTGGCCCAGGTAGTAGCTGGCCAATACCAGGGAGCAGATCCAGAGGGTGGTGCCTACCAGGCTCAACAAAATAAAGCGGCCCAAGTGCATGCCCGTCACTCCAGAAAGCAGCGGGTTAAACGTGCGCACTACCGGCACAAACTTGCCCAGCACAATGGCAGACTTACCCTTCTCATGGTAGAACTTCTGGGCGCGTTCCAGGTGCTTGCGCTTAAAATACCAGGTGTCTTTTTTGTGGTAGAGCCCTTTGCCCATGCGGTGCCCAATGGAAAAGCCCAGCAGATCGCCGGCCACCCCGGCTATGATCATGCTCACCAGCAAGACCACCAGCGGAACCGGTAACACATTGGCCCCCGCCAGCAGGCCCGTGGCCAGCAACAGAGAGTCACCCCCGGGAATGACCAATCCAATCAGTAAGCCCGTCTCCACAAACACCACCGCCAGAATGAGCGTGAGCCCTCCATACCGTATCATGTTTTCTGGGCTGGAGAAGAGTTCTGCTATGGAAACTAGAAATAAATCTGGCATAATCTTACTAGGGCATCTGTAGTTAGGAGCAATACGCACAACACAAACCCTATGTTGGTGTATTTACTAGCTATTCCCCGTATATTTGGGCCAGGGCTATGTTGCTGGTTTTGCGGCAGGTACCTATCTTTGGCTAACTCCACTACACTGGGCGGGAACGCATGAACATAGAAGAAGAAATTAAGCAGAGTACCTTCAAAGACGCGTACCACAAGGCTTACATTAATATACTCTATACCTCTAACTGGTTGCAGCAAAGGCAGTCTGCGTTGTTCAAGCCTTTTGGGGTTACCTTGCCGCAGTACAACGTGCTGCGCATTCTGCGGGGCCAGTTCCCCAAGCCTGCCACCGTGAACCTGCTCATTGAGCGTATGTTAGACAAGACCTCTAACGCGTCACGCATTGTAGACAAACTGGAGGCCAAGAAACTGGTTACCCGGGAGCAGTGCCCCACAGACCGCCGCACCGTAGATATTCTCATCACCCAACAAGGCATGGATCTGCTCAAGGAAATGGATTCCATTGAGGGCGGAAGCCAACTGGGCATCCTGACTCAGGACGAGGCCGACCACCTTAGCCTGTTACTGGATAAAATAAGAAGCTGACTTTCCCACATACCCTAACCTCTCTATTTACCTTCTAATTACCATACTTCCATGAAAAAATTCTTACTATCTGCGCTGGTAGCTGCCGCTGTCGGTGTTTCGGCTTTTCAAATGGCTACCCCGGGTGCCGTCACTACAAAACAAACAGTCTCTTCTGCCAAGGCAGAAAACCTGCAGAGCTACAAAGTGAGCATGGAGGAAAGTAAAATCACCTGGATAGGCCGCAAGGTAGGGGGGGAGCATACCGGCAACATTAAACTAGCCACCGGTTCTATGCTGTTTGACAGATTCAATCTGCGCGGCGGTACCTTCATCATGGACATGACCACCATTACCTGTAATGACCTGCAGGGCGGTTCTAATGAAAGACTGGTGAAGCACCTGCGCTCAGATGATTTCTTCTCGGTAGAGAAGAACCCTACCGCCTCGTTTGCCATCACTAACCTGGCGCCTAAGCAAAATGCCAAGGCGGGCACGGCCAATTACACCGTAACCGGTACCTTAACTATTAAAGGCATTAGTAATGAGATTTCTTTCCCAGCGCTGGTAATCGTTAAAAAAGGTGTGGCTACCACTAAGGCCACCCTTAAGTTTGACCGCACCAAGTGGGATATCAAATTCCGGTCTGGTAACTTCTTTGAGAACCTCGGCGACAAAGCCATTCAGGATGACGTAGAATTGCAGCTGGAACTGGTAGCCAAAGAGCAAGTGGCGGCCAAAAAAGACAAGAAAGCAGACAAGAAAGAAAAAGTAGCCCGTTCATAAGGCTCACGTAATGAAGAAATCCGCCGGAGGCTCCCTTGCTTCCGGTAGATTTTTTTATTGGGGTAAAAATATAAAACCCGGAAGCTTGGTTCTGAGACCAGGCTTTCGGGTTTTATCATTTACGCAGGAAGACAGCTAGACTAGTGGGGTGCTTCTTACCGGGGTACGGTTATAGTCGGGTTCCCAATCATTGATAGGCAGGCAAATGCCCGGCGGAAGGTCCAGATCGGGTAAACCGTCATTGAGCGGCTCACCTCCGTCATCGTCATTATCATCTTGCGGGGGCACGCTTATTCTTTTACGCGGTGCCAACGCAAGGAAAGCTATCAAGGCGAACATCGCCAAGGTGTATACGATCATCATAAGATCAAAGGCATTAGAAGTCTCACATCACATTCACAGTCATTTTCTACCCGGTGTCACTTCTTGTTTCAACGTATTGGCGTCATGCTATGTTAGCCCCTGGGGGAAAAAAATTAACAAACTTAGCAAGGGGGTAGGTTTTGCCGAAAGGGGGGTGTAGTTTTGTCTCAGTTTAGGGGTGCCTTAAGATAACGGGCTGAGATCATACCCATTGAACCTGACACGGGTAATGCCGGCGAAGGGAAAAACAAGGGAAACAAAACAAGTGGAAGTACCGGCCCCTGGTGGCTTCTGTATGTTTTACCAATTTTCATCACTTACCCATGAAAAAAGTACTGGCCCTCTTAGCGGGCTGCCTGTTGCCGTGGCTTTCCATGGCGCAGATCACGCTGTCTGGCCGCATCACAGATGCCGCCACCCAATCTCCATTAATCAGTAGCACCGTTTCTGTCTCGCCGGGCAACCGCGCCACCGCCACAGATGCCGCCGGCCGCTACACCCTGCCTAACCTACCCGCTGGTGAATACACCGTGCAGGTAAGCTACCTGGGTTATGCACCTGTAAAGCAAACCGTGCAGCTGCAAAGCTCCCAGACCCTTGACCTGGCCCTCACCCGCACCAGCGTGGCCAGCAAAGAAGTTCTGGTGACCGCCACCCGCGCCAACGAGAAAACCGGTACTACCTACTCCAACGTGAGCAAGCAGGAACTGGAGGACCGCAATTTTGGCCAGGACTTACCGTACCTGCTGGAAAACACCCCTTCCCTGGTGACCAACTCAGATGCCGGCGCCGGCGTGGGCTACACCAGCATGCGCATACGGGGCTCTGACATTACCCGCATCAACGTGACCGTGAACGGCATACCGGTGAATGATGCCGAGAGCCACGGGGTTTTCTTTGTGAACATGCCAGATTTCGCCTCTTCTTTGCAGGACGTGCAGGTGCAGCGCGGGGTAGGTACCTCTTCCAACGGACCCGGGGCTTTCGGCGCCAGCCTGAACCTGCAGACCCAGGACGCCCGCCCAGAGGCCTATGCCCGCACAGATAATGCCTATGGGTCTTACAACACCTGGAAAAACAACGTGCAGTTTGGCACCGGCTTGCTGGGCGGTAAGTTTGCCGTAGACGGGCGTCTGTCACGGGTTTCTTCTGATGGCTATATTGACCGCGCCACCTCAGACCTCAAATCCTTTTACCTTTCCGGGGGTTACTACGGCACCAAAGACCTGCTCAAGGTGGTCATCTTTGGCGGCAAGGAAGTGACCTACCAGGCCTGGAACGGCGTGCCCCAGGACATGCTGGAAACCAACCGCACCTTCAACTCCGCGGGCACCGACTATGGCAAGCGCAAAGATCCCTATGACAATGAGGTAGATGACTACGCTCAGAACCATTACCAGCTGCATTACGCCCATGAGTTTTCGCCGGAACTGTCTTTGAACGCGGCCCTGCACTACACCAAAGGCCAGGGTTTCTATGAGCAGTACAAGGTGAACGCCCGCTTTTCTGGCTATGGCATTGCCCCGGTCGCCATTGGCGGCACCACCATCTCCAGAAGTGATCTGGTGCGCCGCAAGTGGCTGGACAATGATTTCTACGGCACCACCTATTCCTTGCAGTACAACGGCAAAGGTAAGCTGTCTGGGATCTTGGGCGGCGGCTGGAACCGTTACGCCGGCGACCACTTTGGCGAGGTGATCTGGGCGCGGTACGCTTCCTCGTCAGAGATTAGGCACCGGTACTATGACAACAGCGCCGAGAAAACAGATTTCAACGTCTTTGCCAAGCTCATGCTACAGGCCACGGAGCAGTTAGGCTTCTTCGGTGATGCCCAGATTCGTACCATTGACTATACCGTGAACGGAATGGATGATGACCTCCGTGATGTGACCACCAAAGCCAGTTACTCCTTCTTTAATCCCAAAGCGGGCGTCACCTTCGGCATCACGCCGCAGCAGAACCTGTATGCCTCGGTGGCGGTAAGTCACCGCGAGCCCACCCGCTCAGATTTCACCGATCGCCCGTCCACAGACCGGGCCAAACCTGAGCGCCTGCTGGACTATGAGGCCGGGTACCGCCTGAACCAGCCGGTGGGTAACCTCAACGGCACCCCGCTGCTCCTTACCGCTGATCTCACCTATTTTTACATGGACTACAAAGACCAGCTGGTGCTCACCGGAAAGATAAATGACGTAGGCACGGCCCTGAGAACCAATATTGACAAAAGCTACCGCACGGGCGTAGAGCTTTCGGCCGGCCTGGGGCTGGGCCAAATAGCCAAGTTCACCTCCAACCTGGCCCTGAGCCGCAACCGCATTCAAAACTTCACAGAGGTGCTGGCCATTGACTACAACCCAGAGGATGTGGTGGTGAATGAGTATGAAGAGACCACCATTGCCTATTCCCCAAGCTTGGTCACGTCTAACCAGTTGGAGGTGCAGCCATTGACCGGACTGCGGTTTCAGTTCCAATATAAGACCGTAAGTGAGCAGTTCCTGGACAACACCGCCAGCCAGGAGCGCCGCATAGCCCCTTATGGCGTAGGCGATGCCCGCGTGTTTTACCGCTTCCAGCCCGTGGCCTGGATGAAGGAAGTGGAGGTAGGTTTCTTGCTGAACAACGTCTTCAATAAGCGGTATGAAGCCAACGGCTATACCTTCACCGAGCTTTACTCAGGTGACAACACCCGCTACGATTACAATTACTACTTCCCGCAGGCGCCCCGCAATTTCCTGGCGCAGGTAAGTCTGCGTTTTTAGCCCGTTTTTCAGAAAACAGCCCATAAACAGAAATTCCCGGTAGTTGGCACTACCGGGAATTTCTGTTTATGGGCTTGGTGATTCAGGGGGAACCGTAGAGACAAGACACTGCCTTGTCTCTACCACGCATTTCTTTTCTGTTTTGGAGCTGTTTTCCGGAAAACAGCTCCAAAACAGAAAACCCCTTCTGGCAGTTACATTGTTTGCTAACAAGTGTTGGC
Source organism: Rufibacter radiotolerans (assembly GCF_001078055.1). Classification (NCBI taxonomy): domain Bacteria; kingdom Pseudomonadati; phylum Bacteroidota; class Cytophagia; order Cytophagales; family Hymenobacteraceae; genus Rufibacter; species Rufibacter radiotolerans. Next base: position 512,228 of record NZ_CP010777.1, read on the forward strand.
GCACGCCCAGATTCTTGTTAAGTTTGGGAGAAGACATTTTCCCGAAAGGGCGTTAACCTTACAACTATGGCTACAGACAATTCCGTTGCTCCAGATTATTTCAATATAGATGATCTGCTTACTGAAGAGCACAAGCTCATCAGGCAGTCTATGCGGGAATTCGTGAAACGCGAGATCTCGCCTAACATAGAAAAATGGGCCCAGGACGCGCATTTCCCCAGTGAGATTGTGCCTAAGTTTGGCGAAGTAGGCGCGTTTGGTCCAACCATCCCCACGGAGTACGGCGGCGGTGGCCTGGATTACATCAGCTACGGCATTATCATGCAGGAGATTGAGCGCGGCGACAGCGGTATGCGGTCTACGGCTTCAGTGCAGGGTTCTTTGGTGATGTACCCCATCTATGCTTACGGCTCTGAGGAGCAGCGCAAGAAATACCTGCCCAAACTCGCCAGCGGTGAATGGCTGGGCTGCTTTGGACTGACCGAGCCTGACTTCGGGTCTAACCCGGGCGGCATGGTGACCAACATAAAAGACATGGGCGACCATTACCTGCTCAACGGCTCTAAGCTCTGGATCTCTAATTCCCCTGAGTGCCAGGTGGCGGTAGTTTGGGCCAAAAACGAGCAGGGTCGCATTAAAGGCCTGATTGTAGAGCGCGGCATGGAAGGCTTCACTACCCCAGAGATCCACAATAAATGGAGCTTGCGCGCTTCCTGCACCGGCGAGTTGGTGTTTGACAATGTGAAAGTGCCCAAAGAAAACCTGCTGCCAAACGTGGATGGCCTGAAAGGCCCGTTGGGTTGCCTGGACTCAGCCCGGTACGGCATTGCCTGGGGCGCCATTGGGGCCGCTATTGACTGCTACCAGTCGGCCCTCAACTATGCCAAGCAGCGCATTCAGTTTGACAAGCCCATTGCCGGTTTCCAGCTTATTCAGAAGAAACTGGCCGAGATGGTCACCGAAATCACCAAAGCCCAGTTGATGGTTTGGCAGTTAGGGGTTTTGAAGAACGAAGGAAAGGCCACCACCCAGCAGATTTCCATGGCCAAGCGCAACAGCGTGGACATGGCCCTGCACATCGCCCGTGAGGCGCGGCAGATCCATGGCGGCATGGGCATTACCGGCGAGTACCCTATCATGCGCCACATGATGAACCTGGAAAGCGTAATCACCTATGAGGGCACCCATGACATTCACCTGCTCATTACCGGCGCAGACATTACCGGTATACAGGCGTTTAAATAGTTGTTAGTGATTAGTTGTTCGTTGATAGAACGAAAGAATAGGGGAGAGGCAGTTGCGGGAACGTGGCTGCCTTTTCTTATGGGCTCTGCTTTGAGCAACAAAAAAGGCACCCGTTTCGCCAGATGCCTTGAGTGAATGTCCGCTAGAAAGTAGATTAGTAGGTGTTGGCGTTTTGGGCCTGTTTTTCAGAAAACAGCCTTAAAACGCCTTTTCCTGTAAAGGGTTAAGAAGCAATGGGCTTGAGTTGCAGGTGGAAGGTAATGTTCAGGTTTTCTTTGGTCTGCACCATCCCCTTGAATTTGGTGGGCGGCACCAGGTTGAAATCAGAGAACTTTACCTCGCGCTCGCCAATCAGGTGAATGTTCTTGTTGGCGTCTACAGATATTTTGTAGGTAACCTCCACCCGTTTGCGTACCCCGGCCAAGTCTATGTCTACCCAGCCGGTAATGTGCTCTGGCTTGCGGCTAAGCTCCGGAAACTTGTTCAAAGACAGAAAATTAATGCAAAGCTGCGGATACTGTTTGGCTTTCAGGGTTTTCTGGAGGTCGCGGGTCATGACTGGGTTATGGCAGTCAAAGTTCTCAATGTCCAGGTTCAGGCTTCCCCACAGCTTCACCATTTTGCTGTTCTCCATGACAGAGAGGGTGTCTACCTGGTCATATCCGTTGATCTCGCAGACAAATTTATTGACGTTGGTACTACCGTTCACACGCAGATTGCTGCTGGCGCTAATGACCCATTTTGCACTGTTGTACCCTTTGCTTGTGGGGGCCCAGGCTGCCAGCGTGGTAAGGACCAAAGGAAGCAGACACCATACAAATAAGTTTCTACTACGCATAGCCATTTGATTTTCTGTTTTAGTAAAAAGCTGGGCGGAAGTACCACCCCCACCCAGCTTTTGGTAAGATTACATTATCACTTTTAGAAGCCTACTACCGCCTGGATCACATAGCCTTTGAACTCACCGTTGTGACGAAGGTCAGCGGTTGGGAACTTGTTGTATTCCTGGATCACATATTCACCTTTCAGTAAGATGTTTCTGGTCAGGAACCAGCCGGCACCCAGGGCTTTGCGGTCAATGCTAATGTCTTCAGTGTAAGTGATAGGCGCAGCACCGGTCACGTTGGCTGGTCTGGCTTTCACTTTGTTGTAACGGGCTCCTACGAAGACGTTCTCAGAAGGACCGAATCTGTAGATCAGGTCAGCAGCGTATTGGCTGGCTTTTCTTTCACTGGTTTCAGATTTAGTTCTACCATTGGCTCTTTCATAGGTACCAAAGAACTCCAGGCCACTGGCTTTTACAAATCCGTTGAACTGTAAGGCATCTACTTTTTTGCTGAAACCTGGGTTAAATCTACCAGAAGAGAACTGGGCACTGGCGGTGCTTCCTACTCTTTCCAATGCCATGAAGTAGTTAGAACCGGTACGGTCACCGGCGTAAAGGGTCTGGCCGCCGGAGCTGTTGTTCATGTAGTAAGAACCAGTTAAGCGTACGCGCACATTATCCATTACGTCTTTGTCTACACCGGCTTTGAAATAAACGGCCGGAGACTTACGGGTGTTGTCATCTTGCGGAGTTGGTGTCAGTTCATCAATGTTCCCTTTGATCATACCGTTGGTAGCACCCACTAAGCCTAAGAATCCGTTCTTTCTAACCAGCACCTCACCGCCAATCTCAGTGGTAAAGGCATCCATGATGTAGTTTTCTGCAAACGGGTTGTAGATAGTGTTACCCCCGTCTGAGCGCCGGAAGTGCTGGTCTCCGTAGTTGATCTCCATGTGGCCCACTCTAATGGTAGTCACAGACATGATATCATCCCAAATCTGGCCTTTGAAAGGCAGTTTATCAAACTGGATGTATCCGCCTTTTACCCAGGTCTCATTGTGGTGACGGCTAGACAGGTAGCTGGTTAAGTTCAGTCTGATACCGTCTGCCAGTTGCACGTCCATGAACAGGTTGGCGTTGGCGGTGTTAAAGCCAGGCGTCATTTTGTACAGGTTGTTAGAGGCATTGTTTGGGGTGTTGCTGTGCTTCAACCCCTGGAAAGACTGGGTAAAGCCCGCTCCAAACATTAATCTAAGGCCATCAAACGCTATAGTGTCTTCTTTAGGATCTTCAAAGACATTGATGCCTCTTTTGTCATAAGGCCGAAGGTTAGAAACCGGGCCAAACACTTGGGCATTGGCGGTCTCAGAGAACAAGCATCCTGCCAGTAAGAGAGAGCCAATAACGGTGGTAAATTTTGTTTTCATAATCGTGGTTTTTAAGAAAGGTTTTTAATAAGAGTCAGACTATTTATTTTTTATAGTTGAGGGCGTATTTGATGGTAAGGTCATTGCCTACCTTCATAGCACCGGCCATAAAGCTGGGAGGTGTCAATTTGTAATCGGTTTGTTTTATTTTCTCAGTGCCGGTAATGCTTAAGGTGTTGTCTGGGTTTACCACCACGTTCACATCCATGGCAATGGGTTGCTTGGCACCGGCAATGGTCAGGTCTCCAATGGCTTTCACCAGGAACTTGTTTTTACTTACCGGAGTCACTTGGGTAGAGCGCAGGTTATAGACAATTTTTGGGTACTCCTCTGCTTTGATCGCTTTGTACATGCGGCTGTCCATAGAAGAAGATTCGCTCTTAATGGTTTTGACCGCTACCGTAAACGTGAAGTTGCTGATAGATTGCAGGGCGTTGTTGCTGTCAAACTTGAACTCGCCTTTGCTGTCCATGGTGGTAGAGGCCATTTCCCAGTCGTGCACATTAGAAGTACCTAGTACTTTAATGGAACCCTGTTTGCCAGGTACCAGTCCGTAAGCGGTTTGGGCTTGGGAGAACTGAGGAAGCGCAAAAAACAGGATAGCCACTAAAAAGGCCGGGATGACGTTTAAGCGGGAAATGAAATTCTGAGTTTTCATGACTGTATGTTTTTTTATTTTGACTGCTTTTATTTGATACAAATGTAGACCACAACTGAAGGGCGTAACATGACCGTAGTTAGGGGGACAGGTGATGTTTATCAGTTATTGAAGTAAAAGGGCAAACAGCTACCAAATTGGCAAATGGCAGTGGTTCTTTATATGGCAGATTGTAAGGTGGTTATAGAATAGTGGCCCTTGCAGGGGACTCAACTACAGAAACAAGCCAAAAAATAAAGAGGGTACGGGTTAATATAAAAGATAGCAAGTATCCTTTGTAGAAGAGTAGAGAGAGAAAGGAAGGTTTTGTTGCTCCTTAAGGAAAGGCCTGTAGAAGGGCCGGAGGCAATCAAAGAAAGGTAATAGGAGGAAAGGGAAGACGTTGCCAGGAACGCTTCTAAGGCATATAGAAGAAAGGAAAGAAAAAGGGCTTATTTATAATTAAGATTCAGGATAATCTCCAAGCCAGCATGCAAAGGCCCGCAAATATCACTTAAATCAATCTTTTCGCTTTTTTTGGCTAATTGAAAGGCCTGCTTTTTCTGGTCAATCTCAGACATTCCTCTATTAAGGTACTGCAGCGCCTGGCGGGTGGCAAGCTGTACGTGCGCTGAGTTGTTGCTGAACCGTAACTGATCTACAAGTTGCAGAATCTCCTGGCATTGGGCCTGGAGCTCAGTTAAAGCTTCTTTTTCATCAATCGCTTCGCACTCCAGGTTATCCATCATAACTTTTAAAGAGGCGAATGTTTCTATATTCATGGGTGTGGTGTAAAAAAATGGGCTGGCACTATAAAGGCTAACAAAGGTATTGCCATAATCGGTCCACAATTATTGAATGATTTGAAAACAAAAGTCTCAAGTAACTGGCGAAGAATAATTTTGCTAATGTAGTTAGATTAAAAGGATCTGTTAGTAAAAATAATAGCAAAAAGATAGGCTTTTGCGCCCTGCCCGGGAGCGTTTTTAGCGGTTGATGTGTTATCTTTACAACTGAATCTTTGCTTTACGCCAGGATATTTTACACATGAGAGAAGACTATTTAAGCGGCGAAGCCGATAACCTTTCACCCGCCGAAAAGGAATATGACAAGGCGCTCCGGCCCCTTGACTTCAGCGCCTTTGCGGGCCAGGACAAAGTGGTGGAGAACCTGAAGGTGTTTGTGGGCGCAGCCATCATGCGCGGCGAGGCGCTGGACCATGTGCTGCTGCACGGACCTCCGGGCCTGGGTAAAACCACCCTGTCCCACATCATCGCCAACTCCCTGGGCTCTAATATCAAGATAACGTCTGGCCCTGTGCTGGACAAACCCAGTGACCTGGCCGGCCTGCTCACCAACCTGGAGCGCAATGACGTGCTCTTTATTGATGAGATCCACCGGCTAAACCCCATAGTGGAGGAGTACCTGTACTCGGCCATGGAAGATTACCGCATTGACATCATGCTGGACTCTGGCCCTAACGCCCGGTCGGTGCAGATCTCCTTGAACCCGTTCACGCTCATTGGCGCCACCACCCGGTCTGGTCTGTTGACCTCGCCGTTGCGTGCCCGTTTCGGGATCAACTCCCGGCTGGAATACTATGACTCCAAGCTGTTGACCTCCATTGTGCAGCGTTCCGCCGAGATTCTGGGTTCGCCCATTCATGAGGATGCCGCCTTTGAGATTGCCCGCCGGAGCCGGGGTACGCCACGTATCGCCAACAACCTATTGCGCCGTACCCGTGACTTCGCGCAGATCAAAGGCGACGGAACCATTACGGTAGACATTGCCAAGTTCGCCCTTAATGCCCTGGACGTAGACCACAACGGCCTGGACGAGATGGACAAACGCATTTTACTCACCATCATAGAGAAATTCAAAGGCGGACCCGTGGGCCTTTCCACCATTGCCACCGCCTGCGGCGATGAGGCAGAGACCATTGAAGAAGTATACGAACCGTTCCTTATCCAGGAAGGCTACATTAAGCGTACCAGCCGCGGCCGTGAAGCCACCGAAGCCGCTTATCGCCACCTGGGCAAAATTCCGCCCAACCACGTGCGCAGTGGCACCCTCTTTGACCAAGCCGAATAAGCTGTTTTGAGCCCATTTGGCCAAAACAGGATCAAAACGTAAAAGTGTTTCACCCTCACCAGTTGTAAAGCTGGTGAGGGTTTTTTATGGGTTTGGGATTCCCTTGTGGTTTTATGGGTGGCTTTAAGTCTTTTTTTGGCAAAGAGAGCTGGAAGCAAAATTGTAGCGGCGTTACACTGTAACGCCGTGGCTCCATGAAACAAAGGCATCTCCATCATTACAGACCTGTCTTTATAACAGAAAACAGTGTTGCAAAAGCAGTGTTTGGGAGCTTGAAAAGATATTACTGCGAAGCACCACGGCGTTACAGTGTAACACCGCTACAGACCAAATAACTTCGTTGTTCGGCATTCCAAATCTGGAAATCCTTGATTTCGTTTTGACATATTATCTAGAAAACAACTCGCGCTATTCGGGATTTGTAATCCCGAATTCCAGAAAAGCGGATTTATAATCCGCCTGCCGGTCTTGCATCTGGACCCGTTTAGCAATGCGTGGGGAGGGGATTGCAAATCCCCCTTTCGGAACTTCCGGATTGCAAATCCGGAAGAGCTTTGGAGCTAAGAAATTGGAAGACCTAGTAGTGCGTGCAGCTCCTACGAGTGTCTCTGCCAATGTTTCCATGATTTCTGTTTTAGGCCTGTTCTCTGAAAAACAGCCCAAAAACAGAATTTTTACGGCAACTGAAATTCTTTTCCGCCAATTTTGTTGAAAGAAAGGCAATTACCTTTACACCCATGCTGAACCTCGCGCCCAAACATACCCAATTCATCAAGCAGAAAGCCCTGGAGCTCGGGTTTATGTATTGCGGGGTGTCCAAGGCCGATTTTCTGGAGGAGGAGGCGCCTAGGTTGGAGAATTGGCTCAACCAGAACAAACATGGCCAGATGCACTACATGGCCAACCACTTTGACAAACGCCTGGACCCGCGCCTGCTGGTAGAGGGGGCCAAATCGGTGGTGAGTCTGTTGCTGAACTATTACCCGGAGGAAACCCAACCCGAGGACACGTTTCAGATCTCTAAGTACGCGTACGGCCAGGACTACCACTTTCTCATCAAAGACAAGCTTAAGACCCTGTACCAGTTTATTCAGGAAGAGATAGGCGAAGTAGGTGGACGCGTGTTCGTGGATTCGGCGCCGGTCATGGACAAGGTATGGGCGAAGAAAAGCGGGTTGGGCTGGGTAGGCAAGAACAGCAACCTTATCAGGCCCGGGGTGGGCAGTTTCTTTTTCATCGCGGAGCTGATCCTGGACCTGGACCTGGAGCCGGACGGGCCTATCAAAGACTACTGCGGTACCTGCACCAAGTGCATGGATGCCTGCCCCACCGATGCCATTTCTACCCCCTACGTGGTAGACGGCAGCAAATGCATCTCTTATTTCACTATTGAGTTGAAGGACCAGATTCCGCAGGAGGTAGAGGGAAAATTTGGGAACTGGGTATTTGGCTGCGACATCTGCCAGGACGTGTGCCCCTGGAACCGGTTCAGTAAACCGCATCAGGAGCCCCTGTTAAAGCCACATCCTGAGTTGCTCCACCTTTCCGCAGGGGATTGGAGGGAGCTGACTCAGGATGTGTTTGGAGAAATTTTTAGAAAATCGGCTGTAAAACGCACGGGCTACGCCGGGCTTACCCGTAATCTGAAATTTGTAGCCAATGAACCGGCCCCGTTAAGCGGCCATCACGTTCCCGAAGACTTTGTCTAAGATAGGGCTGTAAGAAGAAGAGAACCGCTTGTAGCACCAGTCGCGCAGCGTCTCTAACTCTGAGCGCACCAGCATCCGCATGCTTTTTCTCAATTCCTTCTCAAACAACTTAGAGTCAAAGCTTACTTTGTCTAAAATTAATTTTACGTACTCCAACATGACTTTTATATAAATAGGTATAGGTGAGTGTATTGTGTTAGGATTCCTTCTTCTGGATTAAGATATACGCAAAACAGGCGCTTTTGTCTAAAGGATTTATACTGAAATTTTAAAATAATACCATAAAAAAAGGCAATCTGTTAAAGATTGCCTTTTAAGTTTTTGGGTAGTAACTGGTTACCGGATGAACGGAGTCACAATAGCTAATACCTGGTCTTTGGTCAAGGGCTCATCAAACGCTTCAGAGGCTGCCTCAGCGGTAATATTGATGCCGTTGGCGTTCATAATGATGTTCACCGTAGCTTGTGTGGTTAGTTCCTCCCCGTCATAGATAGGTTGGGTAGCTGCGGGCAGACCGCCTCTGTCTTTCAAAGTAATCCATGGTTTTACAGGAGCGGCAATGGTAGGTACATCACGGCGCATTCTCCGGATGTGGGCCGCATGGCGGGCTTCTACCGAGTGAATCTGCAGGGCTGCCTGTAGTACAGCATTGCTTGCTACCAGATTACCGGCCTGGCCTTTGTAGGCACGTACCCCGGTGTCTTCAAATGCCTGGGCAACGGCTAGCATGGTACCGTAGTTAGTGAACACATCTGCAAAAGCGCCTCTGGCGGTGTAGTCAAAGTTGGCAGCGGTAAAGGTTACCGGGGTGCCTTGCAAGCTGGTGATGGTGGTACGCAGGAAAGCCACGTGCTGGGCTTCATGGTCTCTGATCAAGGTAAGGGCTCCCTGGGCGGCGGCATTGGCACCTACTGCAGGCGCGGCAATCACTGCTTGCTTATAGAACTCAGACTCCAGATACTCTAAGGTCAAGGCGAAGTTCAACACTTCCACAATGGCGGTGTTGCTACCGGTCTGGGCGTAGGCTTTGTTCAGCATAGACCCAAAGGCCAACGGAACGGCGGTGGCGGCCAGTTTCTTGCCGAAGCCGGCAAAGTGCTTGAAAACGTTCCGGCGAGGGTCTAAGCGCTCAAATACTTCCGGATCTACTTTTTCAATTTCTTTTATTACGTTGAATATATTCATGGCTTTGTTTCTCCTTTAATTATTGTGTTGGTAAACCGGTAGCTACAATGGTTTCTTTGATGAACGGCTGTGCGCGCTGCAATACCTCAGAAGGCATTAAGGCTACATCCAGTCCGTTAGAATCCACGATCATTCTGCCAGCAATAATGCCGGAGTCACCTTTGGCGAAATCTCCGTTGCTGATCAGGTCTCTGATCTCGGCGGCGTGGCGGGCTTCCACAGACACAATCTTACCGGCCAGGGTCAGGTAGGTCAATCCGTTACCGGTATCGGTGAAAAGTTTCCCGGCTCCGTTGTAGGCGGCTACGCCCAGGTCTTCAAACGTTTTGGCGGTAGCCAGTACAGAGGCGCGGTCTGAGAAATTAACGGCAGAGAAGTTAGGGGTAAGGTCCTGAATTCTGGAAGCAGCCGGAATGGCGGCCTTGAAGAACTCGCGGTGCGCTACCTCATGGTTACGGATGTCTGTCAGGATAGAGCGCTCCAGGGCGCTAGGGAACGTGGTAGAGAAAGCGGTATGGGCCACCACCTGGGTGTAGAAGGCGGCTTCCAGTTGCTCCAGAGCGTAAGCGTAGTTCAGGATTCCCACGTCGCCGGTACCCAGGTTTACGCTGCCAGAAGTGTTAGGCATGCTGTCATCGTCGTCATCGCAACCTGCCAGCAGCAAAGCAGAAACAGCTACGCCGGCACCGGTATAGCGCAGAAAGGAACGTCGGTTCAAAGGATTGTTCAATTCCTGGAGGGTATCTTTCTCAGGAACTGGGGTGGTGTTTTTTGCCATAGTTTTAACTTGTTGAAGGTGAAACAAATGCTGCTACCGGAATCTAACCAAGGCCCGGAGTCTGCCTTCCGCCTTTTACATGATTGGGCGGAAGTAGCGAGACCTACGACAAGAGTTATAGACCTGGATTTCAAGGGAGGAAAAAAAATCAAAAAAAGCAGGATTATTTTTTGTTCGCGTCCGTGGTGAGCGGATAAGGGTGGGAGCCTTGGCTGGTAATTCGTACTTTTGAAAGAATTGGAACGGCCGTTTTAAGGCCGTTTTCCTGAAAACAGATGAAAAACGCGCTCTTCCTTCTTTTATGGCTTTTCTGTTGGGCCCCCCTCTGCGCCGCCCAGGAACTGACCGTGGAGTATGGCGCGGCCAGCGTTCCCATTGACCAATATTTTACTATTTCCTTAAAAGCCCCGGCTACCAAGCCCACCAAGGTAGACGGGTTCCCCGAGATTGAAGGGATGCAGAAGAGCACCCAGAAGTCCTCTACCACCACCTACACCCGGGGCAAGGTGGTATCTGTGGTGTACACGCTTACCCAGCAGTACGCCCCTTTAAAGGAAGGCGACTTTGCCATAAAGCCCTTTACCCTTACCGTAGACGGGAAAGCCGTGGCTGTGCCGGGCTTCAAAGGGAAGGTAGGACCAGTAGTCCCGGCCACGGCTACCCCCGTAGATAGTTTACTGGCCGCTGCTGCCCCCATTGGCGCCCCCGAGTTTATGGAGGTAAAGGAAAATGCCTTCCTCACGCTGCATGTGCCCAAGCAGACCGCGTATGTAGGGGAGGCCGTGCCGGTGTCACTCTGGTTTTATGTGGCAGACACAGACCTGGGCCTGCTGGATTTTTACCAGTTTGAGACCCAGATTGTAAGCATCATCCGCAGTCTCAAGCAGCGTAGCGCCCTGGAAGAGACTGTACCCCAGGAGGAAATCCTGCCCGAGAAAGTGAAAGTGGGCGACAAAGACTTCACCCGCTACAAACTCTATGAAGCCATCCTGTTCCCCATCACGCCCCAGGACCTGAGCTTCCCGGCGGTGAACCTGCGCATGATCAAGTACAAGATCGCTAAGAACCCTTCCTTGCTCATTCAGAACCGCCAGCCGGAATTCAAGACCTATGCCACCCAGATTAAAGCCGTGAACGTGAAGGCCCTGCCGCCGCACCCCCTGCGGGACCAGGTACCGGTGGGGGTGTTCCGGTTAGAGGAGCAGGTCTCCCGCAACACCATCTCTTTAAACCAGAACCTGGTGTACCACCTACGCATTGGGGGCGAAGGCAACATCAAAACCTTACCGCTGCCCCAGAACATTGCCGTCTCTAGCAAGCTGGAGATTTACCCACCTGAGATCAGGCTGCAGGAAAACATCAGGCAGGGGAGGATCCTGGGCGACAAGACCTTCCGCTACTTTATAGTGGGCCGACAGGCCGGCGAGTTTCCGTTGCGCGAGTTGTTCCAGTGGGTGTATTTTAACCCGGTTACCGCCCGCTATGACACCTTAAGGCCCAGCATTACGGTGCGGGTAAGGGGCCAGGAAGATCAAAATAGTTTTATAAGGGCCCAAGATGTGGGTGATTTTTACAATATTGCTGACACAGAGAGCAATCAGTTGATTAGTCTGACCCAATTGAAGGAGGTGCGCCTGTACACGAATATCGTGTTGGCCGTGATGTTGGGGGTTAGTTTGTTTATCTTCATACTAAAGAGGAAATGAGTAACACGTACGGGTCCATTTTCCGGATCACAACTTTTGGGGAGTCACATGGTACGGCCGTTGGCGTCATTGTAGACGGTTGCCCCGCGGGCCTGCCTATCACCATAGAAGAACTGCAGGCCGGCCTGGACCGCCGCCGGCCGGGCCAGTCAAAGATCACCACGCCCCGTGACGAGAAAGACCAGGTGCAGATTCTGTCGGGAATTTTCCAGGGTTATACCCAGGGCACGCCCATCGCGCTGGCCGTCTATAACAAAGATCAGGCAAGCCATGACTACTCCCACATTGAGAACGCTTTCCGGCCTTCGCACGCAGACTACACCTACACCGCCAAGTACGGCACCCGTGACCACCGCGGCGGCGGCCGAAGCTCGGCCCGTGAAACCCTGGCGCGCGTGGCGGCCGGAGTGCTGGCCCAGAAGTTCCTGGCCCAGAAAGGCATCCAGATCACCTCTTATGTCTCACAGGTAGGCTCCATTCATGCCCCCGCAGACTACTCGCAGCTGGACCTGAGCCAGGTAGACAGCAACATTGTGCGGTGCCCTCACCCAGAGACGGCCCAGGCCATGATCAAACTTATAGAAGAAACCCGCGATAAACTAGACACTATTGGCGGCGTGGTTTCCTGCGTGATCAAAGGCGTACCCGCCGGGCTGGGCGAACCGGTGTTTGACAAACTGCACGCCGAGTTGGGCAAAGCCATGCTGAGCATTAACGCTGTGAAAGGCTTTGAGTACGGCAGCGGTTTTGAAGGCGTAAGCATGTACGGCTCTGAGCACAATGACGTCTTTTACACCGATGAGGAAGGCCACGTGAAAACCCGCACCAACCACTCCGGGGGTATCCAGGGCGGCATCTCCAATGGCCAGGACATCTACTTTAAAGTGGCGTTCAAACCAGTGGCCACTATCTTGCAGGCCCAGACCACCATTGACAAGACTGGCGAGGAGATTGTGCTGCAAGGCAAAGGCCGTCATGACCCTTGCGTCCTGCCCCGCGCCGTGCCTATTGTAGACGCCATGGCCGCCCTGGTACTGGCAGATTTCGTGCTGCGCCAACGCGCCAATAAGATTGATTGATTCTGTTTTGGGCCTGTTTTCCAGAAAACAGGCCCAAAACGCAAGATCTTTTAAAGCAGCTTTCCTTTTCCAGGGATGGCTTATAATAAAAAAAGGTGTTTTGGGGCTGTTTTCATGAAAACAGCCCCAAAACACCTTTTACGTTCCCGCCTTACCTTTACAGAATCTCTATGATCCAGATCAAGGCCAAAACCGGCAACAGGTAAATAAGCGAATATTTGAAGACGTACTGGAAGAAGGGAGGCATCTTCACGCCCGCCTGCTCGGCAATAGACTTGACCATGAAGTTAGGGCCATTGCCAATGTAGGTCATGGCGCCAAACAGCACCGCGCCGGTAGAGATAGCCTCTAAGATTAGACGCGTTTCCGGAGACTGGGCCAGACCCACGGCGAAATCATGCACCTGGGCAGGGTTGGCGTAGTTGAGGTGGTACTTGGCCATGCCCAATGACAGGAAGTTGGCATAAGTAGGGGCATTGTCCAGCACCCCAGAGAGAGAACCCGTTACCCAATAGAAAACCGAAGGCGTCAGTTGGGCGGCAAAAGCTGGGGAAGAAGCCAGTTCCGCGGACAGCTGGAGCGCCGGCATCATGGTAAAGAAAATCCCGAAGAACAGGAACACCACCTCCAGGATGGGGTCAAACGAGAAATGGTTACCGTTTAAAGCGGTTCGGCTGGCAAACCTGAAGCACATAAAAGCGGCTGTGAGCTGGATGATCTCCCGCACAAAAGAAATCTTGACGCCGCCTTCCAGCGGAATATAGGGGAGCCACTCATAAGAAGCCGGGTTCAGGAACGTCGCGCCAATGATCACCGCCAGCCAAACCAGGTTACGCTTGCCTTTGAGGTAGAACTCAGTGGTGGCCTCGTTTCTGGCTTTTACGCTGGGGCTGGGGGTAAAGCTGGGTTTGTTGCGCCGATCCAGCACAAAGAAGATGACGCAAAGGGCTCCTACGGCAATCGCCCAGGGGGTGAACAGGTGCTGGAGAGTCCAGAAAAACGGTACACCCTTCAGGAAACCAATGAACAGCGGTGGGTCGCCCAGGGGCGTGAGCATACCGCCGGCGTTACTTACAATAAAGATGAAGAACACGATCTGGTAAGGCTTTATGCGGTGGTTGTTCAACCGGATGAACGGCCTGATGAGCAGGAGCGAGGCTCCGGTGGTCCCTATCACGTTGGCAATGACGGCGCCAAAAAGCAGAATGGCCACATTCATGATCGGGGTAGCATTGGCGTTGGCGTTCACATAAATACCGCCGGCGGCAATGTACAGGGAGCTGAGCAGAATAGCGAAGGAGGCATACTCGGCTAAGGTCTCAATGGGCATGTGGGTGTCATGCAGCACCAGCAGGTAATAGGCCAGCACCAGCAAGCCTAAGCCTACCGCAATGGTTTTATAATATTTATGCCAGAAATGCGGGAAAAAAATGGGGCCCGTGGCAATAAGACCAATCAAAAGAACAAAGGGGGCAATGAGAAAACCAGGCACGTTGGGTAAAGAGGCAGCCAGTAAAACAGTGGCGTTGAGCATAAGGGCACGGTTAATGGAAAATCTGGAGGGGCAAAGGTACGCTTTCTCCTGAAAACGGAAGACGTTTTTAGCCCCCTTTCCGGCAAACGTGCCTAAACCAGGCAGGGGTGGTACCCAAGAAGTAAGCGTCAGGTATCGGAAATTCTAACTATTTTTGGAAACTTAATTAAAGACCCATAAGTTTTTACTATATAACTAGATACAGCCATGACTGATAATACCACCAAACCGGTTTCTGTGTATGCAGAGGCCAACCCTAACCCGGAGTCAATGAAGTTTGTCCTGAATTCCACTTTATTAGGGGAAGGCGGCAGCGTTGATTACCCTAGCGTAGAGGACGCGGCAGAATCACCGTTCGCGCAGGAGCTTTTCAACTTTGACTACGTGTCACGGGTGTTCATTGCGAGCAACTTTGTTACGGTCACCAAAAATTCGCCTATCCAGTGGGCGCAGCTTATCCCAGAGCTAAGAACCTTCATTAAGTCTTACGTAGAGGCAGGCGGACCTATTTTCCTGGGTACCCCAACCACTACCACTGCGGCCACGGCCTCAGCTGAAGTGTCTGCTGACCTGTCTGCCGAAGACGCCGATATCTCCCAGAAAGTGATTGACCTGTTAGAGAACTACGTGCGCCCGGCCGTGGAGCAGGACGGTGGAAACATCACCTTCCGTTCTTACAAAGACGGCGTGGTGACCGTAAACCTGCAAGGTTCTTGCAGCGGTTGCCCCTCTGCCACTGTTACTCTCAAAGCCGGTATTGAGAACCTGCTCAAGCGTATGGTACCTGAGGTACAGGAAGTAGTAGCCGAAGGCGTAACGCTCTAAGCTCCCCCGTTATCCATAACAAAAAAGGCCCTGGTTTTCCAGGGCCTTTTTTGTTGAATTTGTATTTCGGCCGGTAGGCCGATGATGCTAATGCAGGGGTCTTCTTTTGACCATGCCGCCATCTGTGTCATCAATGCTCTGCTGAATTAAGAAGGCTTTGGGGTCAATGGCTTTTATCTCTTTCCGGAGGGCAGGTATCTCCAGACGGGTGACCACGGTGAAGATAATGTCAATGGCCAGGTTGTTATCGCCGCGTTTGCCAAAGCCTCTTTTGCCCTGGTAAATGGTCACGCCGCGGCCCAGTTTCTCAGTAATGGCTAGGCGTATCTCCTCGCTTTGGGCAGAGACAATGGTCACGCCGGTGTACTGCTCAATACCGTGCAACAGAAAGTCAATCATTTTAGAGGCCGCAAAGTACGTGAGGATAGAGTAAAGGGCTACCTCTACGCCCAGGAACACGGTGGCCAGGCAGAAGATGAAGATGTTAAGGATAAGGATCACGTCACTTACTTTGAGCAGGGGATAGTTCTTACTCACGAGTACGGCGGCAATCTCGGTGCCATCCAGCACGGCCCCGCCCCGCATGGCCAGCCCTATGCCCAGGCCAATGAACACCCCGCCAAAAATGGCCGTGAGCATTTTGTCTGGGGTGACGTCTGGGAAGGAGACAAAGAGCAACACCAGGGAAAGACCTATAATGGCCAGCGAGCTTTTAATGGCGAACACGTGGCCCACGTACCGGTACCCCATGAAAATGAACGGCAGGTTCAGGATCACGATCAACAGGGAAAGCGGTATCCCGAAGATATGGGTCAGCAACATGGAAATACCCGTTACGCCGCCGTCAATGAAGTGGCTGGAAAGCAGGAATCCCTTCAGGCCCATCCCCGCCGACAGTATCCCAAGCAAGATGAGGCTAATGTTCTTTGCCTCTGACCTCAGGTTTATTTTATTAGAAGAATGGGCTTTTGACCCAAGGCTTTTTGGGTAGTGGGGGGTAGATACGGGAATCACAAAGAAGGTTCAATTAGAAAAAGGCGTGCCCCAAGGGGGGTACAGACTTCATAAATTACTTAAAAACCAGAAAACGCGAAAGCTTTAATGCGCAAGGAAGCTGCTGCGGCTTTCATGAATGGAAAAAAGCCCTGTTCTGGTTCTGAGGCAGGAACTGAACAGGGCTTTCTAAAGACATAAGGGTTATTGCAATTTCAACAGGCCAAAGGTCTGCTCTACTTTTTTGCCCTCTACCACCTTAGTGGTTTTCCAGTCTATATAGTTCTGGGTATTGCTGCTGGTGATCACCTTAATGCTCTGTGCCTGGTCAGACACGGCTACCTTTTGGGTTTTGGCGTCTACGGTATAACCCGTAGAGGTTCCGTCCTGGAACTTCAGCTTGTTTTTGGAGAAGGTCCAGTGGATGCTGCTGGTGGGGTACTCAATGTCCTCTTTTTCCAGTTTGCCGGTTTGGTCCCACTGGCGGGTGGTAATCTCCCGCACTTCCCAGGTGCCTACCAGAATAGAGGCCAAAGAGCCCGGGGCAGACACCAAGCAGGTGAAGGAGGACAGCGCCAGTACAGTGACGAAAGCTAAAAGATATTTTTGCATGGGTCTTATGAAATTATTTGGTAAATCAAGATCTAAAGAGCTGCGAACAACTGAGAAAACACGCCCCTTAGGTACGGGGAAACGTGTTGCCAAAATTAAGCATTATCAATGGTCTTTTTTCGCTCTGCTTTTCTTAAAAGGGTACGTTTTAGCAAAAGTCTTCTCAGAAACGCTGACATGTAAACAGCTAGTGCGCCGCAAATCAATCCCTTAAGGCTTAGTGCCACTATGTCATTTATGCACACCGGTTATTACTGGCCAGTGTTACCTTTCTTAAAGACAATAAAGCTGAAATTAGTAAACCCCATATATGGCAAAGGAAATAATCAGGAAGATTTTAGGGTGAAGGTTTCTAATTTAATTGTTTCTTTAGGAAGATTAACGAACCCAAATGAGTACAACAAAAGAATTGAATAGGTCACTGGGCCTACGGCTGGTAGTGGTGGTGGTGATTGGTAACATCATAGGCTCTGGGGTATATAAGAAGGTGGCCCCCATGGCTGCCGAGCTGCACTCCCCCGGTTGGGTCTTGATCTGCTGGGCCCTGGGCGGTCTCATTACCTTGTTTGGGGCCTTGAGCAATGCAGAGGTAGCCGGCCTGCTGGCAGACACCGGAGGTGAGTATGCCTATTACAAACGCATCTACAACCGCTTCTTCGCCTTTATTTATGGATGGTCTTTGTTTACCGTCATCCAGACGGCAGGCATCTCGTCCTTGGCCTACGTGTTTGCGCAGTCACTGCACAGCATTGGGCCCATTCCAGAGGTGTTGCCCTCTTTGGCGCAGGTGAGCCTGGGCGGCGTGTTCTTTCCCTTCGCTGACCTCAATGTGAAACTCACTGCCATTTTGCTTATTGTGATCTTGACCTGGATCAACACCAGAGGCTTGATAGCCGGCACGGGCCTGAGCACGGGTATTCTGGTACTGGTGTTTGCCGGTATCTTCCTGATCATTTTCCTGGGCCTAAGCAGCCCGGAAGCAGATTGGAGCAGAAGCTTTGACCTGAAGACCACTTCCAATACCGCCGTCACTTTCAGTGGCGTCTTTGCCGCCATGCTGTCAGCGTTCTGGGCCTACCAGGGCTGGGCGGCCATTGGGTTTGTGGGCGGTGAGATCAAAGACCCGCACCGTAACATCCCGCGCGGCATCACCATTGGGGTATTGACCGTGATCCTAATTTACCTGCTGGTGAACGCCACCTATCTGGCGGTGCTTCCTATTCCGGCCTTAGAAGAGGTGTACACGGCCGGCAATAAGATAGCCGCCATTGAAGCCGTGAAAAGTTTCTGGCAAACCGGAGGATTGTTTATTTCCGTCCTCATCCTGGTGACCACCCTGGGGTGTACCAACGCCACTATTCTGGCAAGCTGCCGCACGTATTTCGCCATGGCGCGCGAAGGGCTGTTCTTCCGGAAGGCTTCCAGCCTGAATGAGGCGCAGGTGCCGGCAAACTCCTTGGTCTTCCAGTGTGTGTGGGCCTGTATTCTGGTGCTGTCCGGTACCTTTGACCAACTCACAGACATGATCATCTTCGCGGTCTTTATTTATTATGGGGCTACTACGCTAGGGGTGTTCATCCTGAGAAGGAAAATGCCAGACGCACCTCGTCCGTACAAAGTATGGGGCTATCCGGTGGTACCGGCCATTATGGTACTGTTCTGCATTGCCTTGTTCTTCAATACCATTATTGTACGGCCCCGTGAAGCCGGCATAGGCATGATCCTGATGCTGACCGGAATTCCTATGTACTGGTGGTTCATGCGGAACGCTACCAAACAGAACCCTTCAGCCGAGTAATAACCTGCCTTAGCCGGTTTTATGAATTAGCCGAGTCCTGTTTCAGGGCTGTTTTGCTCCAAACAGCCCTGAAACAGGACCCGGCTTTTGCTACCTGAGCAACTGAATTCAAGTAAAAATGGAAGAAGGAAATCGGCTGGCCATTGTTTGAGAGACACCTTTCCCTTTTGGGCCTGTTTTCAGAATAACAGGCCCAAAACGCAGAGAAGATGAAATGCCGGGAAATTCCTTCAGGGTTTCAACAAAAATAAAGGGCATAAAAAAAGCCAGACCTAGGTCTGGCTTTTTTTATGAAATGGGGTTCTACTTATTTAGAAGCCACTACCGGTTTTACCGCCACCAGTTTCTCTCTGTCAATTTTAGTGGTGTCCACTACAATTGGCGAGGCAATAAACAGGGTAGAGTAGGTACCGGTCAAAGAACCAATCAACATCGCGAAGGAGAAGCCTCTAAGGGTCTCACCACCAAAGATGAAGAGCACAATCACTACCAGTAATACCGTTAAGTTGGTGATGATGGTACGCCCGAAGGTGCTGTTCAACGCAGGGTTCACAATGTCACGGAACTTAGCGCGTGGGTTCTCATTGGTGTATTCCCTGATACGGTCAAATACTACCACGGTGTCATTGATAGAGTAACCAATAATGGTAAGAATAGAAGCGATGAATACCTGGTCCATCTCAAAAGAAAGCCCGAACAGGTTAGCAATAGTGAAGGCCGAGAACACGATCAAAACGTCGTGGATCAAGGCTATTACCCCGCCCAAGCTGTACTGCCAGCGGCTGAAACGGAATGCCAGGTAGATGAAGATACCGGCAAAGGCCAGTAATACCGCCACAACAGCTGTCTTCTGAATGTCATCTGCCATGGTAGCACCCACCTTAGCGGAGCTAATAATGGTAGGGTTCTCTCCCTGGTATTGCTGCAAGCCCTGTACCAACGCGTTTTTCACGTTTTCATCGGCTTCGGCAGACTCTTCCTGGGCCAGGTAACTGGTGGTTACCTTCAGGCGGTTAGAAGCACCGTAGGTTTTCACCTCTGTACCAGCGCCTTTGAACTCATCATCCAGGGCAGAACGTACATCAGAAGCAGGAACGGCGTTTTTGAAGTCAACCACATAAGAACGGCCACCTCTAAAGTCTACGCCCAACGGCAATTCGCCTTTAATGAACACCGCCGCAATACCTACCAGAATAAAGATAGAGGAGAAGATGTAGGCTTTCTTACGGTTGCCCAGAATGTCAAACTTGATGTTCTTAAACCAGTTTTTAGATACGCTAGTTTCCAGAGACAGATTGTTGGCATTTTTACCGGAAGTCATCCACTCAATCAGTAAACGGGAGATATAAACCGCTGTAAAGAAAGAGGTAGCAATACCAATCATCAAGGTAATGGCAAACCCTTTCACCGGACCAGACCCGAAGAAGTACAGGATGATACCCGCCAATAAGGTAGTCACGTTGGAGTCAAAAATGGAGCTGAACGCTTTGTCATATCCTTTCTTAATGGCTTCCTTCACGTTTAAGCCAAGGGCCATTTCCTCTTTGATACGCTCAAAGATCAGTACGTTCGCATCCACAGACATACCCATGGTTAAAATCATACCGGCAATACCTGGTAAGGTAAGGGCCGTTCCAAATTGGGCTAATACCCCAATGATGAAGAAGATGTTGAAGAACAGGGCAATGTTAGCAATAAGGCCACCTTTGCTGTAATAGGCAAACATGAACAATACTACCAGCACCATACCGGCAAGAGAAGAAAGCAAGCCTTGGTTGATGGCTTCCTGACCCAAAGACGGACCTACAATGGCCTCTTCCACAATACGGGTAGGGGCAGGCATTTTACCGGCCTTCAAGATGTTTGCCAAATCCTGGGCTTCTTCAATAGAGAAAGAACCAGAGATAGAAGAGTTTCCTCCGCTGATTTCGCTCTGTACCGTAGGGGCAGAGTATACATAGTTATCCAGAACGATAGCCACTTGGCGACCAATGTTGTCACCGGTCAGGCGCTGCCATTTCTTAGAACCGGCGGCGTTCATGCCCATGGTGATCTCAGGACGGCCAGACTGGTCATAATCCTGGCGGGCATCAGAGATGTACTCACCGGTCAAAGGCGCTTTGCCGTCACGGCCTCTTTTGATAGCATACAGTTCCAGGAACTCAGAACCGTCATTAGAGACAATTGGCTTCACGCCCCAAAGGAACTTAAGGTTCTGCGGGAAGATGGCTTTGATCTCAGGAGTGTTGAACAGGGCGTTCACTCTGGCCGTGTCACGTACGTTGGTGCCTAAACCACCCGGAAGGGTAGTGAACAGACGGGCCAGCAGTGAGCTTTGGTTAGGGTTGATGGAGTCTTTCTTGGCAGCGGCGCTATCGGCGGGCTTGCTTAACTGGGCGGCCAGGGCCGAAGTGTCTTTGCCGGCGGCAGAAGTTAAGGAACTGGCAGAAGTGTCAGCGGCAGAGGCCAGGGAGGCAGAAGAAGTGCCTTTCAGTTTGTTGGCGGCTTCCTGTTTTACCAGGTAGTCATTCATCTGCGTGAAATAAGGACCATATTCTTCAATGTTCCATACTTCCCAGAACTCCAGGTTGGCAGTTCCCTGCAATAATTTACGAACCCGCTCTGGGTTGTCTACACCTGGCAACTCTATCTGGATGCGGTTAGTGCCTTTCAGATGCTGGATGTTGGGCTGGTTCACCCCGAATTTATCAATACGGGTACGCAGGATGTTGAAGGAACGAGCCACGGCGTCATTCACCTCACGGTTGATCTCTGCCAGAACCTCTTTGTCTGAGGAGTTGTAGCTCAGGCTACGGGTGGTGCTGTTGGCGAAGATGGTAGCCAGTTTAGTGTTAGGCTGCAACTCCCGGAAAGAGCGATAGAACAGGTCTACAAAGTTCTCCTGGCTGTTAACCTGCAGTTTCTGCGCTCTGGCAATAGCCTGCTCAAACGCCGGGTCTTTGCGGTTGCCCGCCATGGCTCTGATGATCTCTACCGGAGAAATCTCCAGCGTTACGTGCATACCGCCTTTTAAGTCAAGGCCAAGGCCCAGTTCGCTTTCCTTTACCTGCTGGTAGGTGTACTCAGCACCAAGGAAGTTGAACACAGGGGCTTTCCAGACAGAGTCCAGGTAGCTTTGTTTTTTGTAGTGGTCTACATTGCCATTAGCATCAGTGGCAAACTGGGCAGCGTCTTTTTCAACGCCTCTGGAGACCAGGGAGAACGAGAGATAGTACAGGCATAGCGCCGATACGATCACCGTCAGGAACAGAATAAATCCTTTGTTACGCATTGGTGAATAAGAAATAGATAAAGTTTGAAATGAATGGTTTGAAAGCAAGCAAAAGACTGGGTGCAGCTACGGCAGACCAATAACAGTCTGGTAGATAAGAAGATAAACCCAGAAAATTCAAGAGAGGAATCCCGGCAAAAGGCCTGAAATGAGCCTGTGGCTACCTGGAAAAGGCGCTAGGGAGCGTTGGGGGAAATAGGTTGCGTAGCCTGAAGCTGAAGGAAAAAGGTCCAGTACGGTACGCCTAAAGGCAATTTAACTACCTGGGGCGCAGGGGCCACAAAGGTGAGGGGCAAAAACGCCGCCGGTTCCGCCAACTGAATATCAGCCGCAGAGTTGGTGGCCTCAAAAGAGACTTTCTGCTTTAAGACAGAGGTATCTGCGTCACGGCCCAAGTGTTTTACCTCGGTTTGCTTGGCAGGGGCAACATGGGCATAGGCAGGAAGGGCCCGGTGGTTCACCGTAAGCACCAACAGCAAAGCAATGCTAGTGCAAAGCAGCCGCCAATTACGTTGTATGTAGTGCCCTTGTTTCATGTCTGTAAGCAAAGGTAGAAGATTCTTGAAATAAAACAAAAGCCTCTGCTGGGGGTGAAACAGCAGAGGCTTTTAAGAAGTGCCCGTAAAGGGATAGATTATTTTCCGGTTTTGGAATTGAGATACGTAACCAGCACCTCTAACCCGGTGTCAAAGTTATTGTTATTAGGGATAATCACATCAGCATCATACTTAAACGGTTTGATGTACTTTTCATAGGTAGGGGCCACGTGGTTAATGTAGCGGTACAGCACGTCATCCAGGTCATAGCCGCGTTCTACCTTGTCTCTGATGATTCGGCGCTGCAGCTTAATGTACTCCTTGGCATCAATGTACACTTTCAGGTCCAGGAGCTTGGCCACGGCCTCAAAGTAGAACACGAAGATTCCTTCCACCACCACAATAGGCGCCGGTTTGAACTCCAGCTGGCGCGGCACCACGTTGGGGTTGTTGAAGGTGTATTCTTTGCGGTGAACGGTTTCGCCCTGGCTTAGGCGCAGAATGTCCTGGGCGTAGGCCTCACTGTCAAAAGAGGTGGGCAGGTCAAAGTTGTGAATGCCTTTGTCGTCACGGTGCTGCTTGTCGCGGTCCAGGTAATAGTTGTCTTGAGATACGAGGCAGATGTCCTCGGGTGCATACGAAGCCAGTAGTCTGCTTAGGAATGTGGTTTTCCCTGAAGCGCTCCCTCCCGTAATTCCTACAATAAATGGCTTTTGATGCATAAATACGTATGGTTTACGGGATGCAAAATTAGCCTTTTGTGCGCACGCTGCCTAATGCCTTAGAAAAGAATTTTCATCAGGTGCCGGTTTGCACGTACCGGTGGTGCAGAAAAGAGACCAGTTGCTGCACGGCCCGGCCCCGGTGGCTGATTTCGTTTTTCTCCTGGCTGCTCATCTGGGCAAAGGTGCGGTCATGGCCCTCCGGTACAAAAATAGGGTCGTAACTGAAGCCTTTGTCGCCGCGTGGTTCTTCTATGATGTGCCCTTCCACCACGCCGTTGAACAGGTGCTGCTCGCCCTCCTCCAGAATAAGCGCAATACAGGTCCTGAACCGGGCCTTGCGGCTGGCCTGGCCTTTCAGTTTGTCTAAAACTTTTTGCATATTGGCCTGGTTGTCACGGGCCGGGCCGGCGTAGCGCGCTGAATACACACCTGGCTCATTGTCAAGGGCCTCTACCTCCAGCCCGGTGTCATCTGCAAAGCAAAGCACCTGGTACTTTTCCCAGACATAGGAGGCCTTCTGGAGCGCGTTGCCTTCCAGGGTGTCCTGTTCTTCTTTCAGTTCCTCGTGGCACCCAATGTCCTCCAGGCTGATGAGTTCAAACGGGTCTCCCAGCAATTGCTGGATCTCCTGTATTTTATGGGCGTTGTTAGAGGCGAAGCAGATTTTCATGGAGTATAGGCTAGGTAAGTAAGCAACGGCAATGATACTACCTGGCGCCGGTAGTTCAAACGCCGTAATTTGTCTTGTTTTACGGAGCAGGGCCAGAAAATATGCGAAACCAGAAAAAGATTCCGTTTTAGCCCAGGAGCACAGAGGCAGAAATGTTTGGCATTTCCTCATGCTAATCTTAACTCTGCGGGGTTTTTAATAGGTGGTCAGGCTTTTTGATGTAATTTTGCCGCAGCATTTTCTGGGCGCGGTGGCCGGCGGGTCAAAAACCTTGCGGGCCGGGTCCCGTTTCAGAGCTGTTTTCCGGAAAACAGGCTTAAAACAGAAAAGACCGGTAAACCCGGGAAAGCAGGCATTCCGGGCCTTTTTGGCAGGATCTCACCCCTGCGTTTCATCCTGAAAGGGGAGAGGCCGCAGGTGATTTATAAAGAGGATAGATGAAGTTTATTAATGATGACGAAAGGCCGGTAAGAAGGAGCCGCGGACAGGCTATCTCCAATAAAGTGAGCCGGTTTTTCGTGCAGCTGTACGATATCGCCTCGTTTATCGGTCGGTTTTTCAGGGAGGTGTTCATGCCCCCGTATGAGTTCAAGGAGATCATACGGCAGTGTTTTGAGATAGGCGTGAAGTCTTTGCCGCTCATTTCCTTGACGGGCTTTATCATTGGTATTGTGTTCATGAACCAGTCCCGGCCCTCGCTGGCCGAGTTTGGGGCCACCTCCTGGCTGCCGTCTTTGGTGTCACTAGCCATTGTGCGCGCTCTGGCCCCCTTGGTGACGGCCTTGATTGGCGCCGGCCGCATTGGCTCCATGATTGGCGCTGAGCTGGGGTCTATGAAGGTAACGGAGCAGATTGAGGCCATGGAAGTATCTGCCACCAACCCGTTCAAGTTTCTGGTAGTAAGCCGGGTGCTGGCCACTACGCTGATGATCCCTTCGCTCATGATGTACACCATGCTGGTGGCGTTGCTGGGCGCGTTTTTGAACGTGAACGCCAATGAGGGCACCAGCTTTGTGACCTATTTCACGCAGGTGTTTGACGCCATTACCTTCCTTGATATTTTCTCTTCGGTCATTAAATCTGCTTTTTTTGGGTTTACCATTGGGGTAGTGGGCTGTTATAAAGGCTACCACTCCTCTAAAGGCACCGAAGGGGTGGGCAAGGCCGCCAACTCTTCGGTGGTAACCGCTATGTTCCTGGTGTTTATTGAAGAGCTGCTGTCATTGCAGATCATCACGGCATTGCGTTAACGGTATAGGAGGCTATGAAGAAAGAAGCGGCAGTAATAGACAGAAATACCAAGGTCATCTCCATCAGGGGACTGGTGAAATCGTTTGGTGACCTGCACGTGCTTAGGGGCGTGGACCTGGACCTGTACAAAGGCGAGAACCTGGTGGTGCTGGGCAAATCCGGTACCGGGAAATCGGTGTTGATCAAGATTATCTCAGGGCTGCTCACCCAGGATGCCGGTATGGTGAACGTGCTGGGAAAAGAAGTAAGCCAGCTGAAAGGGCGCGAGCTGGACCAGTTGCGGCTCAAGATTGGGTTCTCCTTCCAGAACAGCGCCCTATATGACAGCATGACCATCAGGCAGAACCTGGAGTTCCCGCTGGTGCGCAACCGCCGCGACATGACCAAGGGAGAGGTAAACAAAATGGTGGAGATTGTGTTGGATGCCGTAGGGCTGTCGCAGACCATTAACCAGATGCCGTCTGAGCTTTCTGGGGGGCAGCGCAAGCGGATTGGTATTGCCCGCACGCTCATCCTTCAGCCCGAGATCATGCTATATGATGAGCCCACCGCCGGTCTTGACCCTATTACCTGTATTGATATTAACAACCTGATCAATGAGGTGCAGGCCCGTTTCCATACCTCGTCTATTATCATTACCCATGACCTTACCTGCGCCAAAATGGTGGGAGACCGCGTGGTCATGCTTTTAGACGGGCAGTTTCAGCGCCAAGGCACGTTTGAAGAGGTGTTCGCCACCGATGAGGAACGGGTGAGATTATTCCATGATTACAATTTTATAGACTAAATGAGTGCAACAGATAATAAGCGTGCCGTTATAGTAGGAGTCTTTGTGCTGCTGGCGCTGGTGATCCTGATAGCCGGTATTTTTGTGCTAGGTGGCCAGCAAAAGCGCTTCACAGATACCATTCAGGTGTCGGCGGTGTTTGATGACGTGACCGGCCTCAAAACTGGAAATCACGTGATCTTCTCCGGCGTGCGGGTAGGGGTAGTGAAGAAGATTGCCTTCAACGGCCCTTCTAACGTGTCCATCACCATGGACATTACAGAGGAGTCACAGAAGTACATCCATAATGACGTGAAAGCCAAGATTGGCTCAGAGAGTTTGATAGGCAATAAGACCATTGTGCTGTACGGCGGTACCCCTGAGGCGCCGGTGGTGCAGAACGGAGACCTCATTGCCACTGAGACCCAACTCAGCACCGAGGACATGATGCAGACCCTGCAGGAAAATAACAAGAACCTGCTGGCCATCACCACCAGTTTCAAAGGCCTGAGCGCGAACCTTGCCAAAGGCGAGGGCCTGGCCGGCAAATTGCTCACCGATGAGACCCTGGCCCAGAACTTCAACGCCATCCTGGAAAACCTGCAGCGCACCTCAGCCACCACCATGCGGGTTTCCCAATCGCTGGCCCAGTTTTCTAACAAACTGAACACCAATGGCGGGTTGGTAGACGAGATGCTCACAGACACCGCCACCTTTAAAAAGATACAGGCCACGGCAACGCAGCTGGAGGCGGTCATGGCCGCTACCGCAGACCTCACCCAAAAACTCAACAGCACCTCAGACAAGCTCAACAGTAACAATAACGCGTTGGGGGTACTGTTGAATGATGAGAAATTTGCCCTGGATATGCAGTTGACCATGCAGAACCTGGAGGCCAGCACCGACAAGCTGGACGCCAACATGGAAAGCCTGCAGCACAGCATCCTGTTGAACGGCTTCTTCCGGAGAAGGGCCAAGCGGGAGGCCAAGCAGAAAGAGCGGGAACAGCAGCGCTTAGACAGACTGAATAAGCTGGAGCTTAACCAGGACAAGAAAAGCAAGTCTACCGTACCGGTGACCGTGCCTAAAGACACCACGCGGGTAAGAGACACTTTGCAGAACAAGCAATAAACCAGTTGCTCCCATAATGAAAGAGGCCCGGCAGATAATTGCCGGGCCTCTTTCTATGTAAAGTTTTTTGCGCTGCTACGCTTACAGCAGATGGGCCTGCCAGATGCTGTCTGTCTTTACCACCCGTATGTGCTCGCGCAGGGTAGTGGCCAGAGAGTACCCGGTGTAGGTGGCGGCAATGGGATAAGCGGTATGGTGGCGGTTAATGAGCGTGGCAATCTCCAGCTTCTTGCAGTCTTTCTCCAGGAACGCCCTGAGCGTGTAGGCCAGGGTCTTACCGGTGTTCAGTACATCATCTACCAGCACCACCGCCGTATTGGAGAGCGGCGGCAGGGCGGGTTCAATCTCAATGGGGTGGGTGAGGGGCTGGGTTTTGTGCAGCCGCACAGACGTTAACTGAATGTCAATGGGCGAGATCTCCCGTAGTTCCTGCGCCAGGGCCTGGGCCAGAAAGTAGCCATTCTCCTGAATGCCGGCCAGCACCAGTTGGGTTTCCTCAAAGTTCTGCTCATAGATTTCAAACGCCATGCGCTTGATTTTCTGCAGGATCTGCTGGTGCGTAAGGATAAGGTTCTCTTTTGTTAGGACCATGAGTGCGTGCTGTTTCGGGGCCAAATTAGGTAAAATATCGCCAAACCAACTGCGTGAATGGCGCTATACTAGGTTTTTTGAAAATATTTAGAGGCAGGGGTTTTAATTCTGAAGGAGATGTGCTAATTTTGCAGTCCTATTCCAGAAATCCGAAGTTAAAAATATAGAATAATGAAAAAGGACATCCATCCTGAATACAGAGAAGTAGTTTTCCAAGACACTTCCAGCGATTTTAAATTCGTGACCCGCTCTACCATGAACTCTAACGAGACCATCACCATGGAAGACGGCAAAACCTACCCTGTTGTGAAGGTAGAGGTTTCTTCTGCTTCACACCCTTTCTACACAGGTAAAAACCTGTTTGTGGATACTGCCGGACGTATTGACAAGTTCAAACAGCGTTACAAGAAATAAGCCTAATTTACGGCTAGCCGTATAAGAGTCTTCCTGATTTTTCAGGGAGACTTTTTTATTTTTGACCTATGAACATTGTCCTGTTTGACGATCCTGCCCTGCGGGCCAACCTCTTGCCGCTTACTTATACCCGCCCGGTGGCGGAGATCAGGATTGGCATCATGACCATTGCTGAAAAATGGCGTTTCCTTTCCAGGGATCTGGTTTCTTACCTTACAGAGGGATACCTGCAAGCCAAGT
This sequence comes from Rufibacter radiotolerans, assembly GCF_001078055.1. Lineage (NCBI taxonomy): Bacteria > Pseudomonadati > Bacteroidota > Cytophagia > Cytophagales > Hymenobacteraceae > Rufibacter > Rufibacter radiotolerans. The sequence goes on from NZ_CP010777.1 coordinate 540,289, forward strand.
TTGGGCAACTGGTGAGCCAGGAAAACAACCTTTACATAAACGGGGCGGTCTGCCCTACGGCCGAGTTGCTGGAGCAGATACGCCAGTTGCCGGTAGGCGCCACCCTGTACATGGATGACATGCTGGTAGCCCTCAACGCCGATTCCCTGGAGTTCAGGACCGTGACGGAACTGTACCATCACACCGCCTCTAACGGCAACCAGGTCAGTGCCTCGCAGGTAACGGTGGTGCGCCATCTCTGGGACATCTTCCGGCAGAACGGTCCTCAGATAAGGGCAGACTTCAAACTGATCACCCATGGCCGGGTAAGCCAGCCTATCTCTGACCCGCATACGGTAGCCTATCACGCAGAGGATATCTTCATTGAGGAAGGGGCCATTTTCAAAGCCGCTATTCTCAACGCCGAGAATGGACCTATCTACATTGGCCGCAATACCCAGGTGCAGGAAGGGACCGTGATCAGGGGCCCGTTCGCCATCTGTGAGGAAAGCGTTATTAACATGGGCGGCAAGATGCGCGGCGATGTGACCATCGGTCCGTATTGCAAAGTGGGCGGGGAGATCAGTAACTGCGTGTTCTTTGGCTACGCCAATAAGGCGCATGACGGGTTCATGGGTAACTCAGTGGTAGGGGAGTGGTGTAACCTGGGGGCAGACTCCAACACTTCTAACCTCAAAAACAACTACAGTAACGTAAAGCTCTGGAGCATTGCCCAGGAGAAGTTTGAAGACACCGGCCTGCAGTTCTGCGGCCTTATCATGGCAGACCATGCCAAATGCGGCATTAACACCATGTTCAACACCGGTACTGTGGCTGGGGTAGGGGCCAACGTGTTTGGGGCCGGGTACCCCAAAAACTATATTCCGTCCTTTACCTGGGGTGGGGTGACGGAGTCAGACACGTTCCAGATGCCTAAGTTCTTTGAGGTAGCGGAGAAAGTGCTGGGCCGCCGTAACCAGCAAGTGACCGCCGAAGACCGCAAGATCTACCATCATATTTTTGACATTACCCGCGCTTCCCGCACCTGGGAAAACGAGTAGCCGGGGCGTCATTGTCCGTAAGCTTTTTTTGGGTCAGGCGTTTTTGCTCTATTTTTCAGAAAACAGGGCAAAAACGCCTGACCCATGTTATCTTTACAGAAGCATAGCGGCCGGGCTTTCCTGCCGTCTTGAATCTTTAAATTTTACCTCCGTCAGTGTTCTTTTCTCAGATTTACGGCCACCAGGAAACCAAGCAGCTGCTGTTGAACTCGGTTGCCTCGCAGCACGTGGCCCACGCGCAATTATTCCTTGGGAACGAGGGTGGGGCCAACCTGGCGCTGGCGCTGGCCTATGCGCAGTACCTGAACTGCGAGGACCCCAAACCCGATGATTCCTGCGGCGTGTGTTCCAGCTGCACCAAGATCAGCAAGCGCATCCACCCGGACTTAAACTTTGTGATGCCGGTCACTAAAACCAAGGACCAGAGCGAGGCCCTGAGCAAGCATTTTGTAAAGCAATGGCGTTCGTTCCTAGACGAAAGCCCCTTCCAGACGCTCAACGGCTGGATGCAGTACATTGGCGCTGATAACAAGCAGGGCAACATAGCCAAAGAGGAAAGCCGCGAACTCATCCGGCTCACCTCACTCAAAGCCTTTGAGGCCAAATACAAGGTCATCATCATCTGGTTACCCGAGCTGTTGCACGCCACGGCGGCCAATGCGCTTTTAAAGCTGCTGGAAGAACCGCCGGCGGCTACGGTGTTCCTGCTGGTGAGCAACGCCTCAGACAAGATTCTGCCTACTATTCTTTCCCGTACCCAGCTGGTGAAAGTGCGGTCCTTCACGGATGAGGAGGTGATCCAGTACCTCACCGAGCAGCAGGGCATAGAAAAGGAGCGGGCCTACCAGGTGACGCAATTAGCGGAAGGCAACCTGCAGGCCGCCCGCGTGCTGAGCCAGGAAATGACCTCTGACTATTTCACCTTCTTCCTGTCCTGGATGCGCCTGTGCTATAACCACAAGTTTGACGGCGTGCTGGAACAGAGCGAAGACTTCCAGAAGCTGGGCCGCGAGAACCAGAAAAACTTTTTGCAGTTTGCGCTGGGGCTGCTTCGCAAGGTGTTGCTGTACGGCGTGGACCAGCAGCTCATTACGTTTCTCCCTGCCCCGGAGCTGGACTTTGTGCAGAAGTTCGCCAAGCTCATTCACCAGGGCAACGGCGCGCAGCTCACCCATGAATTAAATGAGGCGCATTACCACATTGAGCGGAATGCCCACCCCAAAATCACGTTTTTAAATACCTCTATCCAGATAGCCCAACTCATTCGGCCGGTTTCTTAACTTTGTCCTCTATGGAAGCAGCAACTACAACTCCCGTTCGCATTGGTACCCGCGGAAGCCGCCTGGCCCTGTGGCAAGCCCACCACGTGGCCGACACCCTGCGCGCCGCGGGCATGGAGGTAGAGATCATCACCATCACAACCAAAGGCGACCTGGTCCTGGACAAGTCATTGGATAAGATTGGCGCTAAAGGCGTGTTCACAGAGGAGCTGGAGGAAAGCCTGCGCGACGGAAGCATTGACATTGCCGTGCACAGCGCCAAAGACGTGCAGTCCACCATCCCCGAGGACCTGGAGCTGCTGGCCTTTATGGAACGCGAGAAAGTGCACGACGTGGTTATCTCCTTTAACCCACTGTTCAAGCTGGGCGAGGGAAAGCAGGTGATTGGCACCTCCTCCACCCGCCGCAGGTCCATGCTCAAGCGCTTTTACCCCAACGTGATCACCGCTGAGTGCCGCGGAAACTTGCAGACCCGCATCCAGAAACTCAAAGACGGCCAGTATGACGCCATTCTGCTGGCCTATGCCGGCGTGGCCCGCATGCAGTATGACCACATGATTGCCCAACACCTGCCACTGGATACCTTTATTCCGGCCGCCGGGCAGGGCAGCGTGGCCATTGAGTGCGCCAAAAACCTTCCCTTAGAACGCAAGCTGGACCTGAAACTGGCCCTGGACCACAAGCCTACCCATATCTGCCTGGCCGCCGAGCGCGCATACCTGCGCACCATGGAAGGCGGCTGCAGCATCCCTACCTTCGCGCTGGCCACCCTGGCCGGTGAGCAGGTGAACCTGCAGGCCGGCATCATCAGCTTGAATGGCGAAGAGCTCATCTTAGAGACTCTCTCGGCCCATATCAGCCAGGCAGAAGTACTGGGTGAGCAGTTGGCCCACGCGGTGCTGAGCCGCGGCGGCGACCGTATTCTGGAATCCATCAGAAAGGAGAAAGCATAATCAGCGCCCTGCGCTTGAATAAATAGAATTGATAAAACCGTTTTCAGCCCGTTTTCCTGAAAACAGCCCCAAACTGAATATGAAAAGACAATTGTTGCTAGTCATGCTGCTGGCTTTGTGCAGTACCGTGGGCTTCGGCCAGAAGAAAAGCAAGAAAGATTACCTGGTCACCATCTCCACGCCCCAGGGCGATATGCGCCTGGTCTTGTTTGAAGACACGCCTAAACACCGCGAGAACTTCCTGAAGCTCACCAAGCAGAAGTACTATGACGGCACCACTTTCCACCGGATAATTGACGGGTTCATGATCCAGGGCGGCGACCCCAATACCAAAGATTCTGACCCTGCCAACGACGGCACCGGCAGCCCGGACTATACCATTCCAGCCGAGATCCTGCCTAACCACCAACACACCTATGGGGCTGTAGCGGCTGCCCGCATGGGCGATAACATGAACCCCCAGAAGGCGTCCAGCGGGTCCCAGTTCTACCTGGTGGAAAACCAGGAAGGCGTGCCGTTCCTGGATAAGAACTACACGGTCTATGGGCAGGTGATTGATGGTTTGGCGGTGATTAATAAAATTGCCGAGCAACCCAAAGACTACCGCGACCGCCCTACCACTGACATTAAAATGAAGGTGACCGCCAAGAAGATGAGCAAAAAGAAGATCACCAAACTTTACGGCTACCGCTACGAATAACCTGCCCATGAAAACCATCCTTATCACCGGTTCCAATGGCCTGCTGGGTCAGAAATTGGTAGACCTGCTCCACACCGAGCCTAACATTAAACTGATTGCCTCTTCTCGGGGCACCAACAAACTAGCTGATATCTACCCGAATGTGGCCTTCGTGGCCATGGACGTAACCAATGCCGAGCAGGTAGAAGATGTAGTAGCCAACACGCAGCCCACGCACATCATCCATACGGCGGCCATGACCAACGTAGATGACTGCGAAAGCCAACGCGAGGAGTGCTGGAAACAGAACGTAGACGCGGTAGCCAACCTGGTAAAGGCTTGTGAGCACCACGGCGTGCACCTGATCCACGTGTCTACAGACTTTATCTTTGACGGCGAGAACGGACCTTACACCGAGGAGGCCGAAGGCCATCCGGTCAACTTCTACGGGGAGAGCAAACTGGCCGCCGAGGAACTGGTGGAGCAGGCCGCCTGCAAGTGGGCCATTCTGCGCACGGTGCTGGTGTTTGGTATTGTGCATGACTACGGCCGCTCCAACATTGTGCTGTGGGTGAAAGGCAGCCTGGAACAGGGCAAGCAGATTAAAGTGGTGAATGATCAACTGCGCACGCCAACCCTCGCCGAGGACCTGGCCCAGGGCTGCTGGCTGGCCGCCAAGCATGACGCCCAAGGCATCTTCAACATCTCCGGCGAAGAACTGCTTACCCCGCACCAGATGGCCCTGCAGGTTGCTGATTATTTCCACCTGGACAAAAGCCTGATTGAGGAAGTAGACGGTTCCATCTTCTCGCAGCCCGCCAAACGCCCGCCGCGCACCGGTTTTGATATCACCAAAGCCAAAACCAAGCTGGGCTACCAACCACATACTTTCAAAGAGAGTATTGCTATTGTAGCTAGCCAGATCTAGCAGTAAGATTCATGAAGAGTTAAGAATCCGTTTTGGGCCCGTTTTTATTAAAACGGCCCCAAAACGGATTCTTCTTTTAAGGACCTGCGGGGACGGAGCCTACTTGACACCAAATGCCTGATAATCCGTAGAGTACGTCTATGCTGAACCGCTTCCTCCATGCCATTAAGACGTATTTCTCGTTCTCGCAGCGGGAGCTAAACCAGTTCCTGGTCTTGATCTTTCTAATGCTGGCATTACTGGTGGCACCCTTTTTCCTGTTCCAGGAAGACGAGCCCTATGACCCCAAAACCGATCAGCAGATATTAGATAGCTTGGTGGTGCAACTGGATACCAAAGCGGAGGAGGCAGCGGCGGTCAGAACCGAAAAATACCGGGCCAGGGAAATCAAACTTTACCGGTTCAACCCCAACCAATTAACGATGGAGCAATGGCAGGAACTGGGCCTGAACAAGTACATCGCGCAGCGAATCTTGAATTACCGCGCCAAGGCCGGCGATTTCAAGAGCAAGGCGCAACTGCAGAAGATTTACGGCCTGCCAGACTCCCTCTTCCAGCGGTGGTACCCTTATATTGACTTACCTGATGAAGGCGCAGGTTACGCCCGGACCAATTCAGGCGGTGCGTCGTTTTCGGGGTCTTTTCCGGAAAACAGGCCCAAAACAGGATATGCCCGCAAACGATGGGAACTGCAGCCCTTTGACCTGAACACCGCAGATACCTCGGCCCTTAAGCAGATCAGGGGCATTGGCAGCAAGCTGTCGGCGCGTATTATCAGTTTCCGGGATAAGATGGGTGGCTTCCACACAGAGGAGCAAGTCAATGAGGTCTACGGGCTTACGCCGGAGGTGGCAGACAGCGTGAAAAAGTATGGGTTCATTGGCAAGGCTTTCCAGCCCCGCAAGCTCAACCTGAATGTGGCCACCTTTGAGGAGCTTCGGCAGCACCCCTATATTGGCTATGCGCTGGCCCGCGCCATTGTGAGTTACCGCACCCAGCACGGCCCTTACGGTACGGTGGAGGATCTCAGGAAAATCAAGGTACTTCAGGAGCCCGCCTTCCAGCGAATGCAGCCTTACCTAAGTGTGCAATAACCTATCCTGCTCAAATCATCCCACTATTGCCTCTAAGAACTAGTGTTTTAAGGAAAGAGATGCTGGTTTCGCCATTGCTCCCCACTTTGTTGTATAGCACTCTTGCCTAACTATTTGTGGGATAGAGGTTTATTCCTGAAACACAGGCAAGGAATCAACACTGGAAACCGTAACTAGTATTGAGTAATTTTCATCTAATTTATGGATTTAATGTACTTAGTATATAATATATATAACTTAGCAAATAACAAATGTGTTAAACCTGCTCCAGGATCGTATACTTATCTGCTCCCCACATAGATTGCTCTACTCCCCAAGAGATCGAAATAAGAAAACTTTTTCACTCTTAATGCTTTCGCCATGGCTTTGAAAACCGTTGGTCCTGGAGTTGTTTCCCACAAAAGATCTGAGTCAAACCTGAAAGCGCTGCAAAAAGAGATGCAACGCCTGAAACTGAACCAGGCGCAGATCACAGAGCCTGAATCTGAAGTGCTGTCAGTCATTTTAGAGGACTGCCCAGACTTATACCTCCTACTAACTCCAGAATTGCAGATTAAATGGGTTTCCAATGCGTACCTGAACACTACCGGGCGTTCTCGGGAAGAGCTTATTGGTAAATTCATTTCAGAAATCTACCCCCCGGAAGCCTCTTCTGCTAAGGAGGCAGAGTTTACCCAAGAGCTGCAAGATTCCCTTACCCAGGTGCTGACCACCGGTAACCACCATGAAATGGGTCTGCACCGTAGCGAGCAACCTGCCCCCCCAGGGGAAGACGGGGATTCCATTGAAAAATTCTGGCGCGTGCTCCATAAACCCGTGGTCAATGAAACCGGCGAAATCATCAGTATTATCCATAAGATGATTGACGTAACGGCTTTGGTGCAGAAACAGCGTCTTATAGAAGGCCTTACCCAGGAGCGGGAAGCCATACAAGCCGCCCTGGGCCAGGCGCAGACAGTGCAGCAGAAACTAAGGGAAGAGCAGCGCCGCCTGAAACAGGCAGAGGCCTGTGGCCATTTGGGTAGCTTTGAGGTGGTGTTCCCTGAGCGCGTGGTGTTTTGCTCAGATGAGTTGTTCCGCATTTACGGCATGGAACCCCAGAGTGAGCCCATCATCTTTGAAGGCTTCTCTTCCTACATTCACCCAGATGACCGGGACCGGTACAAGCAGGCGGTCCATAGTTTTTACCAGGAGAACCGGAGCCTGGACCTTATCCATAGAATTATCAGACAAGATGGCCAGACCCGCATTGTGCATACCCGCAGCGAAACCGTGCTGGATGTGGAAGGACGGGAGGTAAGCATCTTTGGCACCATGCAAGACATTACGGAGCAAAAGCTGGCCCAGGACCAACTGGAGGCCAGTACCGCCGTGCTGCGGCAGGCCGAAGCCGTGGGGCATACCGGTAGTTATGAGGCAGATGTGGCTACCATGGTCCTCCACTGCTCAGATGAGATGTACCGTCTGCTGGGGTATGAGCCCCAGTCCCTTGAAATCACCCTTGATTTTGTTGATGCCAATTCACACCCAGATGATGCGGCCCAGATCAGGCAACAACTGCAGAACTCCCTGGCCACCAAAGAGCCTTACCAATACGTGCGGCGCATCTACTGGCCAGACGGCCAGATGCGCTACATTGAAGGCAAAGGCACAGTGGTCTGTAATGAAGAGGGGGAAGCTGTAAAATTGGTAGGCACCATCCATGACATCACAGACCAGGTAAGAACAGACCTTATCCTGGACACCATCAATGAGGTCTGCTATGAGCTGGATGAGCAGCTGAGGTTCCGGTACGCCAACAAAACGGCCTACACCACCTGGGGGAAAGTGCCAGACGAAATTCTGGGCAAAGAGTACCTGGAGGTTTTCCCGGAGGCCAAAGAGTATGCCTGCTTCCAGATGATTCTGCAGGTGCACCAGACAAAGAAACAGGCCTTAAAGGAGGTTTATGACCCGTTTGAGAAGAAATGGCTGTTCTATAACGTCATGCCGGCCCATTCTGGCCTTATAGTCCTGTATTTTGACATCACTGAAAAGGTAGAGGCCCTGGAAGAAATATCGCAGAAACAGGAACAGCTCAACTTGCTGGTGGAAAGCGTGCCAGATCTGATCTCGCGCTGGAGCAAAGACGGAACGTGCGTGTATTGTAACTCTAACTTTGAGAGTAAATTCAATTTAGAGCCAGGTTCAGCGGAAGGCAAAAAAGCCTTTGAGATTGGGTCACCCTCAGAGACGGTCATTTCCTTTATGTCCTGCCTGAAAGAGGTGTTTGCCTCGGGCCAGCCCAAAGACAGCGCCTATGAGTTCAGGCTCCAGGGCGAGCCCCTTTCCCTGGTGGCCCATCTTATCCCGGAAAGGGCGCCAGACGGGTCAGTAGAAACGGTACTGGTAATTGCCTATGACATGACCCAGGTCTGGCAGGCGAAATCTGAGATCAACAAACACCTCAACCTCCTTAAGCAATCTGAAGAACTGGCGGGGCTGGGCAGTTGGGAATATGACATCTCCTCTGGCACCATTACCTGGTCAGAAGGCATGTGCCGCCTGTTCAAGGTAGAGCAGGGCCACCCCGGCTCCCCTGAGGTTTACCTGCAATATGTGCTGGACGAAGATCTGGAGATTGCCCAACGCATTGTGGAGAATTTACGGGTGCACCACCAGCCTTTTGAAGAAACCCTGCGCATTAAGTACCCGCACGGCATAAAGATTCTAAGGATGAAAGGCGTAGTGGTAGAAGGCAGTGACGGCAAACCGGCCAAGATCCTGGGCGTGGACTGGGACATCACGGAGATGGAACGCCTGGTAAATGAAAATGAAAAGATCAAGCTAAGCCAGCAGAATGAGCTGCTCCTGGCCATTCTGGACACCCAGGAGACTGAAAGGTTGCGTATAGCAGAGGCGCTGCACAACGGCATTGCCCAACTCATGTACGCCGTAAAGCTGAACCTGAACCAGGTGATCCTGGACCGGAAGGCCATGCAAGACCGGCAGGTGAAAGAATGCGTAGGCAAGGCAGACCGTATTCTGGTAAAGGCCATTCAGGAGGTACGGAGCCTGTCACATGAACTCATGCCTACCCCTTTGTCTGACCTGGGCCTGGAGGCGGCTTTCAAAGACATCTGCGCCACCCTGTCCAGTAAGAACCTGCAACTAAACTGCTGGGTCTTTAACCTGCATACCCCTCTAGAGAAACATCTGGAGCTGGCGGTGTACCGCATAGCCCAGGAACTGGCCAACAACATGGTCAAACACGCCCAGGCCACGGAAGCCAGCCTGCTGTTGCGGGAGCAAAGGGGCGTGCTGGTCCTGGAGGCCGAAGACAACGGCAAGGGCTTTAACCCTCTGCAACTGACGGGCAAAGGCATGGGCCTTAAGTCTATTCAAGACCGCGTGAAACTGCTGAACGGCACGGTGGAAATAGAAACCGAGCCAGACCAGGGCACCTCCATCAGTATCTATATTCCTATTCCGGCTACCCAAGGTCCTAAAGGATAACGTTCATTGGCGGCATTGAGGGCGCCGGCCGGGCTGCGCAGGTAAGTTCCTGCGCAGCCCGGGCGGCGCTTTTTGGCATAGGATTTTCCGGGCCTCACCTGGCCCAGGAGGCTGGCATATCAACTGGTCCCTTGGCCGCCATTCCCTTCCCAATTTGCAATCCCGTTCGCATTGCTTAATTTAACCCACCGGGGCGACTTTGCCTCTATACCCTTTAGAAAAGCAGAAAGGTCTGGGGACCGAAGGCCCAAATGCACCATTCTGGCAGGAAAATCCGTTTATCCTCCAGAACCGGGCATTCGTACCATTCCTGACTTGCCCTGCTACCTGATTTCCTGTTCCTGACCATACCTGATGACCGCTACGTCCACGTCACTTCCCCATCTGCTCAAGCAATACCAGCGCCGCCTCCTGAACCTGAGCGGCTCTAACCGTTCCCTGGTATTGCTGAAACCCTCCGCCAGCCTGCACCTGGACCTGCACGTCCTGGACCACGCCCACAAGGGCCCGTCTTTTAGCTACGTGCAGGACCTGATGGCCGGCAAGCAGACCATTACCCTCTGTGAGGTGGCAGATGCCCGTGACGCCGCGCTGGCGCCCTTAACCAAGAGCCTGAAAACCATTCAGCGGCGGGCCAACATGATCTGGGAAGAGCGGGGTGCCAAAGAGCTGTTTGTAGGCTGGCCCTTTGTGGAAGGCGCCTTCCCGGACGGTACCCTGGTGCGCTGCCCGCTGGTGTTTTTCCCCGTGGAGCTCAAGGTCAGTGACAAGCGGCAGTGGCAACTGGTCCGGCGTGAAGATTCCCCCGCCTTTTTCAACAAGAGCTTTCTGCTGGCCTACGCCCACTACCTTAACGTGGCCCCGGACGAGAACCTGATGGAGGAGGACTTTGAGGATTTCCCTACGGATGCCCTGGAGTTCAGGACCAGGCTGTATGAGACGCTCAAAGCCAGTAACCTGGAAATAAACTTCAACCAGGAACTGCTCCAGGATGTGCTGCTGCCATTCAAGGCCTACAAGCGCGAAGACCTGGAAAAGACCTGGAAACCAGGCCAACTCAAGCTCCAGCCCGAGGCCGTATTAGGGATCTTTGCCCAGGCCGGTTCCTACCAGCTCTCAGACTATGATGACCTGCTGGAGAACCCGCCCACAGACTCCTTAGAAGAACTGCTCTTGCCCCAGACCGAGGTCAACCAGGCCCATGCCCAACTAGAGCAGCAACTCTTCACCGCCTTTGACGCAGACGCCTCGCAGGAGGCGGCGCTCCGGCAGGTAAAGTCGGGGCAGAGCGTGGTGGTGCAGGGGCCTCCGGGCACCGGTAAATCACAGCTCATCTGCAACCTGGTCTCAGATTACCTGGCCCGCGGCAAAACGGTGCTGGTGGTCTGCCAGAAACGCGCCGCCCTGGACGTGGTGTACCAGCGGTTGTCTACCACCGGCCTGGAGCAGTTCTCGGCGCTGGTGCATGACCTCAACCTGGACCGCCCCGCGGTATTTGCCAAAATACGCCGCCAGATTGAGCAGGTAGAAGAATACCAGAAACAGAATGCAGGCCTGAGTAACATTCAGGCGGAGCGCCAGTTCCTGGAGACCAGCCGGCGCATCAACCAGATCTCAGAACGCCTGCATGAATTGAAGGAAGCCCTCTTTGACACCAGCCTCAGTGGGTGGTCAGCGAAAGAACTGTACCTGCGCAGCAACCCCCGGGCCCCGCACCTGCCCGCCGAGGGAATTTTCCGCGGCCTCTCGGCCAGCACCTGGCACGAATGGCGCCCGCGGGTGCTGCATTACCTGCAAGACGCCGTGGCGCTGCAGCACCCAGATTTCCCGTGGAACGACCGACGTTCTTTTCACCTGCACACCTTTGCGGAGCGCCAGAAACTGAACCAGCTGCTAAAAGACATTCCCGCCACGGTCCAGACCGCCGCTGAGCAGGTAAGCCCCCTGCTGCCCGCGCAGGCTGAGCCCTGGGACGGACTGCAGGCGCTTTTGCAGGAACTGCACACGCTGCAGGCGGTACAGACGGATTTGCAGGACAAAGCCGTTTTGAGGCTGTTTTTCGGAAACCTGAACCAAACCAAAGAATACAAGCAGCGCGAGACCCAGCTTCAGCAATTACAGCGAGCCACGGCTGCCGCGCAGCTACCTCTTACGCACGCAGAAGCACAGCAACTCACGCAACTGCTGGCCGCCTATGACCAGGCCCACAGCGGTTTTATTGGCAAGATTGGTTGGAGCTTCTCCTCAGATAAAAAGAAACTGGCGGCTTTCGCCGAAGGCAAAAAACTCACGAACCCAGAGACCGCTGTAGAGCACCTGCGCACTGGCCTCAAAGAATGGGAAGCGCTGCAAACCCAATGGAAAAGCCTTCAGGAACTGGAACCTACCCTGGAGATTCCGGCGCATGATTTCTTTGCCCCTGAAGCAAAACAGGAACTAGAGGCGCTGCTACAGGCCTGGGAGCAACGCAAGGCCCTGCACAAACTCACGGCCTATGAGGTGCTGCCCCATGAACTACTACAGCTGGCCCCCGAGCGTTTTAAAGCCGTTTTTTCTGAAACACTGCCAAAACTCCAGGAGCTGAAAGAGCAGGTACGGGAGTGGGAACGCTGGCTTACCGGGTCACAGATAGAACTGTTGGCCACTGACCCCGCCGCCCCGCAGAAGTTCATGCTCAGCCTGCAAGAGAACTTTGACCGGCTGGTGTCTTTTGACGCGCTGCTGCAGACCTTTCCCCCGGAACTGAAAACCTGGCTGGAGGAGGTTCGCACCGCCGTGCCCGAAGGCGTGGAAACCCAACTGCAGACCCTGGAGAACAGCGTGCTGCTGGCCTGGCTCCAGCACATGGAGGCCCACCATTCGGTTTTGACTATTGTGAGCACGGGTGAACTGGACCGCCTAGAAACCGAGCTGCAAGAACTCATCAAGCGCAAATCTGAACTCAGCCGCCAGATTATTCTTTTGAACCTGCGCGAGCAGACCTACCAGAACATGGAGTACAACCGCCTGGGCAACCCGGTCACCTACCGTAGGCTGCTCACCCAGGTAAGCAAGAAGCGGCTGCTCTACCCACTGCGCAAACTCAACGCTCAGTTCGGCGATGAAATACGGCAATTGCTGCCGTGCTGGCTGGCCTCACCTGAGACGGTGTCGGCGCTCTTCCCGTTGGAACGGGTCTTTGACCTGGTGATCTTTGATGAAGCCTCGCAGTGCTTTGCTGAGGTGGGCATTCCGGCGCTGGTGCGCGGTAAGCAGGCCGTGGTGGCCGGTGATGAGCAGCAGCTGGGGCCTTCTGATCTGTACCGCGTGCGGTTCGAGAATGAGGAGGAGGAGACTGAGGAGCTGTTGGTGGAATCACTGCTGCAACTCAGCGCGCTGCACCTGCCGCAGGCGCTTTTGTCTGAACACTACCGCAGCCAGTACCCAGAGCTCATCCAGTTCTCCAACCAGAATTTCTACCAGCACAAGCTGCAGTTGATTCCAAGGTTTGAGGCCATGAACGCTGCTGAGCCTGCCATCCAGTACCTGAAAGTAGAGGGCGTCTGGGAAAACCAAACCAATAGGGTAGAGGCTGAGCGCGTACGCGACCTGGTGTTTGAGCTCATCGCCAAGGGCGAAACCAATATTGGCGTGATCACCTTCAACTTTCCGCAGCAACAGCTGGTGCAGGACCTGCTGGAAGAACAGGCCTTTGCGCAGAACACCACGCTGCCCGAGGAGCTCATCATCAAGAACATTGAGAACATACAAGGTGACGAGCGGCAGTACATCATCTTCTCCATTGGTTACGCGCCAGATGCGCAGGGCGTGGTGCGCGCCATGTTTGGCAGCCTGAACGCGGCCAAGGGCGAGAACCGGCTGAACGTGGCCATTACCCGGGCCATCAAGCGCGTGTACGTGGTCACCAGCTTGTGGCCAGAACAGTTCCCCGTAGAGAATGCCAAGCACATTGGCCCAAGGCTGCTGCGTGATTACCTGGCCTTCGCCCGCGAGGTGAGCGAGAAAGGCTTCACGCCCCAGCCCGCCCCGCCGGCCAACATCCCGTCGGCGTTGCTGTTGTACCCGCTGCTTTTGGCCAGTTTTGGCCAAAACGCCTCCGAAACAGAAATATCTGCAGAACTTCCTTTCGCCGACCTTACTTTCCGCAACGGAGAACGCTACCAGGCCGTAGTGTTAACCGACGACGACCTGTACTACCGTCGGCCCTCCGCCAAGGCCTCTCACGCCGATGTTCCGCTACGCCTTCGGGCCCGGGGCTGGAAATTCGGGGCCGTGTACAGTCGTCAGTTCTGGAGCCAGCCCGATCAGGTCTGGCAGAGACTGCAAGAATTGTACAAACACCATGAAAGATAAATTACTTGAGATTTCCGTTGGGCTTTGCCTGTTGATTATGGTAGCCTGTGACACCGGCTCCGCTACCAAAGAAGAAGCCACCGCAGATACCACCGCCAATAAAGTGAGTAAGAAAAAGAAAGACAAGAATGCCTCTACCCAGGGCTTCGCCGTGAACAATACCTATGACCTGCTGGAGGTGAGCAAGATGGGCAAGAAGACCGTGCCCGAGAGCTCTGGCCTGGAAACCTCTGCCGACGGGAATTACTGGACGCACCCAGACGCCGGCAATGAGGCGGTACTCTACAAAGTGAACCCCTCTGGGGAACTGTTGGAAACCATGGTGGTGCAGGGCGCCAAGAACCATGACTGGGAAGACATTGCCCGCGGCGAAGACGGCTTCCTGTACCTGGGGGACATGGGCAACAACGAGAATGATCGCCAGAACCTGCAGATTGTGAAGGTAGACGAGAAAGCCAAAAAAGTAGTAGGCACCATCGCCTTCAAGTACGCAGACCAAATGGAGTTTCCGCCCAGAAAGAAGCAGATGAATTTTGACGTAGAGGCCTTTCTCATGCACGGCAACAATTTCTACCTCTTTACCAAGAACCGCGGCAAAGGCGACTGGGTGAAACTCTACAAAGTAGCCAACCAAACCAGCGGCACCCAGATTGTGACCGTCCTAGACAGTCTCCAGATCAACACCCAGATTACCGCCGCCGACATCTCGCCCAACGGGCGCCACATTGCATTGCTGGGCGAAGGCTGGGTGTACCTGTTTGACACCGACAGCCCAGAGCAGGTATTTAAAGGCAAGAAAGAGCAGATTCCTTTAGGTAAAGTTGGTCAGGCCGAAGGGTTGGTGTTTGTGAATGACACAGACATGATGATCTCTAATGAGGCTGGCCGTCTGTTCATGCTCACCTTGAAAAAGTAGGCCTTGGGCACATAAGTAAACGTAAACCTGTGAGTTATTTAAACCCTCACAGGTTTTCTGGTTCTAGGGCCATTTTCTGGAAAACTGCCGCAAAACGCTGGGGTTGATTTTCCGTTCTAAAGAAGCAAAGGGAGTTTACCTATTCCTTTGCCTTGCATCAAACTAAAATTGCTATGTCTGAAATCATCTTAGTAACGGGTGCCACCGGCACCATAGGGTCTGCCACCGTAAAGGCGCTGGACAGTTTAGGGGCCGATGTGCGGGCTGGGGTGAGGTCCCTTATCAAAGGGGAGAACCTGCGCCGCCTGCCGGGGGTAGAACTGGTGGAACTCAACTTCTCCCACCCGGAAAGTCTGCGCGTGGCCTTTACCGGCGTATCTACGGCGTTTCTGATCACCCCTTTCACAGAAGACCAGGTACAGATGGCCAAGCAGTTGGTAGATGCGGCGCAGGAAGCAGGCGTGCGGCACGTGGTGCGGCTTTCGGCGAGCGGGGCAGAGGCAGAACCCGGCATCCAGTTGGGCCGTTGGCACCGTGAGGCTGAAGACTACCTCAAAGGCAAAGAACTCAATTATACCCTGCTGCGGCCGGGGGCTTTTATGCAGAACTTCGTGCACCAGCACGCGGCTTCTATTAAGTCTGAAAACGCTTTTTACATGCCTATGGGGCAGGGCCGTGTCTCTTACATTGATGCCCGTGACATAGGTGAGGTGGCCGCGGAAATCCTGCTTCGGCCGGAAGGCCATGACGGCAAAGCCTACACCTTAACCGGTCCTGAGGCCCTGTCTGGAGAGGAGATAGCGGAAATTTTCTCATCGGTGCTGGGCCGGGAGATCAAGTACGTAGACGTGCCAGAAGAGGGCGCCCGCAACGCCATGCAACAAATGCAATTACCCAATTGGATGATTGACAGCCTTCTGGAACTGTACAGCATTTCGCGCGCCGGTTACGCCTCTGGGGTGACCAGTGATGTGCAGGAAGTGATAGGCCGCCGGCCCTATACCTTTAGAGAGTTTGTGGAAACCTACCACGACTGTTTTTAGGATAACATAAAAGGAAAAAGGAGGGATCTGTTTTGGGCCTGTTTTACAGAAAACAGGCCCAAAACAGATCCCTCCTTTTTTTAGGGGAAATTCTAATCTTACCCATAAGGCTTCCCCCGTTTTTAGGCCCTGGGCAAAGAAAAACCGACACTTAATAAACGCCAGCTGATTCCCCTTTCCATTTGGCCAGGATGATGGTGAACATGTAAGAAAGGATCCTTGCTTTGGAAGAAAGACCTTACACGTTTACCAAAAAAAAAGCCCCGCTGAAAACAGCAGGGCTTTTCTATTAGTTGCTAGTGACTAGCGCTTAGTCACGGTCTTCTCTAGAAGAAGAACCGCCACGAGAGGAGCGTCCGCTGCCGCCTCTGCTGCTGCCAGATGATCTATCATCATGCTGCGAAGAACGGCCGTAGTCAGAACGGTTCTCATAACCAGATCCGCCGCCGCCGTATTGTGACTGGCCGCCTTGTCCCTGGCTGCCGTAGCCGCCGCGGGAACCCATGTCTGAAGAGGAAGAACCGTAGCCGCTAGAGCCGCCGTAGTTGCTTCCGCCCTGGCCATAGCCACCCATGCCGAAGTCGCGGTTCTGGCTACCATAACCGCCGCCGCTCATAGAGCCGCCCTGGCCTCTGTCTGACCCGGAAGAACCGTACCCACCGCGTGAGCCCATGTCTTGGCCCATGTTGCCGTAGTTAGATCCGCCGTAGCTTCCGCCTTGTGAGCCATGGCCTGAGCCGTAAGATGATTGGCCGTACTGGCCACCGCCTTGTGAAGAACGTGAACCGAAGTCCCCGCCTTGTGAGTTAAAGGTGCCGTAGCCACCCTGGCCACTCTGACGACCACCACTCATTGAGCCGTAGCCGCTGCTGTCGCCGCCCTGGTGGCCGCGCTGACCGCCTTGCCACTCTTGGTTACCGCCTTGTGAAGAACCGTAGCCACCGCGTGAGCCCATGCTACCGCTGTCCATAGACCCGCCGTAGCCGCCACGTGATCCCATAGAGCCGGAGCCGTGCTGGCCGCCGCCCATGGAGCCTGAGCCGCCGTAGCCGCCTTGTCCGTAGCTGGAACCGCCCTGGTGCTGACCGCCGCGGCTGCTGCCTTGGCTAAAGTCTGAATTACCGTCATAGCCGCCGCCTTGTGAGCCGCCGCGTGAACCGTATTCCTCACCATAAGAGCCGCCTCTGGAACCCATAGAGCCATACTGGCCGCTACCCTGGTTGCTGAAGCCCTGGCTGTAACCGCCCTGGCCACGGCTTTGGTCGCCGTGTGAGCCGTAGCCGCTTTCACTGCCGTAGCCCATCTGGTTGCCGTAATAACCGGAGCCACCGTAGTTAGAGTAACCGCCGCGGTCAGACTCTGAGCGGCTGGAGTTTCCGGCGTAGCCGCCTTGTGAACTCATGCCATACGGGTTGGAGCCCATGCCTGAGCCGCCACCGCCCCAGTTACCTTGTGAGCCGTAGCCGCCTTGGCCGCCACCCATAGAACCATAGCGGTTGCTTTGGTCATCTTGGTTGCTCCAGGAGCCACCGCCTTGTGAGCCATAGCCGCCCTGGCCACCGCCGTATTGGCCGCCGCCTTGGCTGCCGTAGCCGCCTTGGCTGCCGTAGCCGCCTTGGCCCTCATTGAAGTTTCCTCCGCCAGACTGGCCGCTCATAGAAGAGCTTCCTTGTTGGCCGTAGTCACCTCCCTGTGATCCGCCGTAGCCCATGCCGCTGCCCATAGAGGCAGACGAGCCTTGCATAGAGTTGTCTGAGCTGGAAGAAGATTTGCCGGTAGATTTTCCTGTGGAAGATTTGCTGCCGCCAGATTTGGAAGTAGTGGAAGAAGAGGTGCCTGATTTTGAAGTGGCCTTAGGGGTAGTAGAAGATTTGCTGCTACCTGAAGTGGAAGAGGAGGTTGCTTTTTTAGAAGAACCAGAAGAGCTGCCAGTGGTAGGGGACATGGAAGTGCCTGAGCTACCTAACCCTGATCCTGATCCGCTTTCACCCATGTTGCTGGTAGTAGAACCAGTGATGCGTTGTGAACTCATAGACCCAAGGTTGGCATCTGAGTTTGAGCTTTTACCCATGCTTCCAGATGATGAAGAAGAAGCGTTTGAACCTGTGTTGCTGCTTGAGCCAGAGGTTGATCCTAGACTGCTGTTTTGCTGCTCTTTTTGATTGTCTTTCATGGTTAAATCTCCTTTTTTAATGGTTGTTGAATTGTTAGTTAGATAAGAGGTTTCCATGCCAGAGAAAATGAAATTTCATTTCTATCTTCTTCAGCAAGTGCTTAATCTATACGGGCAGGTGTGGGCATGGTTAACTCTTCTCATTATGAATTTTTAAATGAGAAGGTTTTAATAGGAAATAAACCGGAACCAGAGAGGCGTTTTAGCAGGCAGTTTTATGAAAATGATTTTTAAAGCAAGGCTGGGTGTAAAATGGAGTGGGGCGGGTAATGAAAAACGCCCTCTGTTTTGGGGCCGTTTTTAGAAAAACGGCCCCAAAACAGAGGGCGTACTATCTTTCTTTTTAAGTACCAAGTCTGCCTGTTAAGCAGCTCTGTTTTTTGCTGGAAAAACCCTTCTGAGACACTTGGCAATACGTATTGCTTTACCCAACAGATAAGCCCTGGGTGCCCCACAAATGGACGTCCCGCACCGCGTGCTACTAGGTGAAAACACAGGAGTCACCACTTCTCCTGCGGGTCTGTCCGGTAGCCGCAAAAGCGAGGGGAAAAGGTTAAAAGGAATGCTGGATTCTGGTCTGCCCTCCTAAGGAAAACAGGGATAAAGCAGAGGTGATTCTGTTGGCCATGCAGCCACTGCAAAGCCTATGAATTTCTTTGCCTAAGATTTGCTATTGACAGACGCCGAGGTGGAGTTTTCTACCTGGGGTGGCTTCTCTACTACCGGGTTATGCAGCAGTTCATGGGCGTCTTCTTTTTCTTCCTGGTTAGGTTCTGGCACATCATGCTCTTCGGCTTCCTGCGGCTCATAGTTTAACCTGATGAAAATAGGGAAGTGGTCTGAGCCAAAGAACCGGAGGGTCTTGATCCTGATTAGGCGGAACGCCGGGTCATAGAACACGTGGTCAAGGGAGTACCGGAAAAAAGGAATGTGGGCATTGTAGGTGTTAAAGAACCCACGGCCAATACGGGGGTCCAGCAGGCCGCTTATTTTTCTGAACAGGTTGGTGGTATAAGACCAGGCCACATCATTCAGGTCACCGGCCACAATAGAAGGGTGCGGCGAGTTCTTGGCCATCTTGGCTACCATGAGCAGTTCGGCCTCACGGGTGTCTGTGTCTTTGTTGAGGTGCGGCGGCTGCGGGTGTACGGTGAACAGGTCAAATATCTTTCCGGTAGGCAACACCACCTGCATGTAAAAAGACGGAATGCCTTCTTCCACCAGGTAGCGCACCTCAGTGTTAATGAGTTTGAACTTGCTGAAGAACATCATGCCGTAGGTGTTCTCCAGGGGCTCTTTGATGCAGTACGGATAGCGCTTGTCCAGTTCAGAGATAGCGTTTGCCCAGCCGTGGTCTGGTTCATTGATGAGCAGCATGTCTGGGTCTGTCTCTCTTACCACCTCCAGAAACTTGGGGTATTTCTTGTTAGACATGCGAACGTTGGAGATCATGAACCCGAAGGAGTTCTTGGGGGCTTTTATTCTGGACCGCAGGGCCTGTACCTTGGCCAGGGGAGTAAACTGGTACACGTGCACCAGCTCGTTCATGATGGCCAGCCCGATAAGACCCGCGAAGAGCTTTTGTGAAAGGCTATCAAACCCCACCAACCACTCATACAGGCCCAGTGTGAGAAAGCCAAGCACAGCCACCTGCACCCGGGGGAAGTCCAGTGCCCTGATCCACCAATAGGTGCTTTTCACTAGGGTGAGCAAGGAGGCTATAATGACAAGGCTGCCAAGTACCTCAAGGGCCGTTTTCATAAATATTTGGTTTGGTTCGTTCACATACTCATTTCTGAGTATAGGGTTGCCCCGGGAGAGATGTTCTGGCAGGGGTAAAAAAAATAGCACTGGTTTTGGGCTTAATTTAAGAAATCAGGCCTAAAACAGTGCTACTTCCTATTTACCCGAAAATGTTTATTCTGCGGCTTTCTCTACCCGCACCCCCACCGCCATGATACCGGGCAGCGGGTCCTGGCGCATGTATTGGTTGAGCTTGAGCCGGTATTTGCCTGCCTGCGGGAAGCGCACGTTTTTAAGGGCCTTGAACTGGTGGTCAAAGATATCACCGGCCCCTTTGCCCCGGGGCTCACCGGTCTTGGGGTCCATGAGGTACATCTCATGCAGCCTGGAGCTTACCTGCTTTCCGTCTGGTCCATACAGGTAATGGCGCAGGTACAGGTTGTAAAACGGGTAATGCAATGCGTTACGCACGTTAAAGTACACGTTGTATTGCTGCGTGGTGTCTGTAATCTCAAACTCAAAGGCCGGGGCCAGTTTCACGGGCCACTGGTTATTGGCAATGTCCTGGTTTTCTTCAAAGACCCGGTTGGTGTCACAGCTGGTAGCCAGCAGTGCCAACAGACCCAGGCACAGGAAAAGATGGAGGCGCTTTCTCATTTATCCTTCTGGGGTTGGGGTGGGTGCCGCGCCCTCGCCGCCACCCGGCTTGCGGTTGCGGTGATTGCGGTTGCGGCTTCTTCTGGCCCGTTGCTCGCCTTCCGGACGTGGGCCACGCTCTGCCTGTTCTGGTCCGGCGGCTCCGTCTACGGTGGGTTGCGGGCGGTTTTGCTGGGGCGGACGCGGTCCTTGAAGGCGCTCTGGGCGGGGCGGACGGTTCTCCCGGTTCTCGCCTCTGTTCTCCCTTGGCGCACGATTACGGTCACCACCACGCTCACCTCTGGGTTTGCCCTGGCCTTGCGGCTGCTGGCCTCTGTTCTGGTCGCGTTCTGGCTGCGGAGTTCCTTCGGGGGTTTCTGGTCTGGAGGCTGCGCGCTCCGGGCGGTTGCGTTGCTCCTGGCCTTCGGAGCGGCGGTTGCCACGGTCACCGCGTTCGCCACGGTCACGTTCCGGGCGGGGTCTGCCCTCAGAACCTGCTAGTCTTGAGGTGCCAGTAGGTCGGTCCCTTCTTACCTCCGGGGTAGCGGCCGTAGCCACCGCTTGGGCAGGGTTTTCAGAAGACGGGGCGCCACCTTTGTTCTTTTTCTTGTTGCGTTTCTTTTTGCTTTTGCCGTATTGGTCGTCCAGACGGTCCAGGTTGCCTTCCAGGGCTTCCACAAAGTCTACTACCTCTACTTCCTCTTTCTTCACTTCATGGGCCAGGTTCTCGGGCATTTCGCCGGCGGCATTCATCTTGATCACTTCATGCACGCGCTCTACCGTCACCGGAAACCAGTTGCTGTCGCCGCGGTACCCGAACCACATAATGCGCCGGAAAATATCTGTCTTCTGCAGGAAGGCATCGCCAGCCTTGGTCTGCAGTGGGCGGTTCAGGTTAGGGATGTCTTTGAGGGCATCCATGTACGTTTCCAGCTCATAGTTGAGGCAGCACTTGAGGCGCCCGCACTGACCGGAAAGTTTGCTGGGGTTCAAAGACAGGTTCTGGTAGCGCGCCGCCGTAGTAGACACACTCCTGAAATCGGTGAGCCAGGTAGAGCAGCACAGCTCACGGCCGCAGGACCCAATGCCGCCTAAGCGGCCGGCCTCATGGCGCAAACTAATCTGGCGCATCTCAATCCTGACCTTGAATTCCTCGGCCAGCTTTTTGATGAGCTCCCGGAAATCCACGCGGTCATCTGCCGAGTAGAAGAAGGTAGCCTTGGTTTTGTCTGCCTGGTACTCTACATCTGAGAGTTTCATGCGCAGCTTGAGTTCCTGCACAATGGCCCGGGCACGGTACATGGTGGCGGGTTCCTGCTCGCGCGCGGCGTTGAACTTCTCCATATCCTTCTCGGTGGCCACGCGGTAGATGGTTCGCAGCTCGTCATTGTTCTGCACCTTCTTCTTGTTCATCTGCAGGCGCACTAATTCGCCTTTGAGAGACACGTGGCCAATGTGGTGGCCGTTAGGTACGTCTACCACCACGGCATCGCCGGTGATGAGCGGCAGGCGGTTTACGTTCCGGAAAAACTCTTTACGCCCGCCCTTAAAGCGGATCTCAACTATATCAAACTCTTTAAAAGACACGGGTATTTCCATGTCTGAGAGCCAGTCAAATACATTTAACCGATTGCAGCCTCCCGTGCTACAACCGCCGTTGCTTTTACAGCCCGCAACTACCTCGGTGCCATCGGCAGAGGTCGTCTTGGTGCCGCAGCCGCCACTAGAACATGAACTACATCCCACAGGTTAATTCCTTTATATAGATAATTCTTGTTTTCAAAAAAGTAAGGGGCTCAGGCCAGGGCTTGTTCTTGACTGTCAAGAGGTTGTGCCAGGCGCCAGGCGCTGGAAGGAAGGGATTGAAAGCAGTGACAGGGGTCCTTTTTTCTTTACTCACCCGCCTTCCGGTCTTTTATCTGAGACCCTAATTAACAAATATATAAACTAAATCCGAATTAGGCGGCACGTTTGGCCAAGTTATCAACAGCGCGTTTTGAGCCCGTTTTCCGGAAAACGGCCACAAAACGCCTGAGACACAGGAGAGGAGGGCACCCAGTGGAGCCAGCAGGGAAAGAGAATTTTGGCGAAGGGGCGAAGGGTAAAAGACCGGAGCCAGGCAAAGGCCGGTTTGCGGACGGGCAGCTAAATTCCTTACTTGGGTAGTGAAACCCTGGCCTCTTTTCTCATGACCTTTACCTTCGCTGACACGCTTTCTACAGGCGCCCTTTGTACGCTCTTCAATTCCGCCTTCTCAGATTATGTGCTGCCCATGGTGCTCACAGAGCCCGTCATGACCCTGAAACTCACCCGCGACGGCACCAACCTGTATCTGTCGCCGCTGGCCCTGGAGCAAGGCAAACCGGTAGGTTTTATCCTGAATGCGCTTGGGACCTGGCAAGGAAAAAGAACAGCGTACAACGGGGGAACGGGCGTGGTGCCCGAGGCACGGGGGCAGGCGCTCACGGCGCAGCTGTATGCCTATGTCCTGCCCTTTTTGAAAGCCCAAGGCGTGGAGCAGTGCCTGCTGGAGGTGATACAGCAAAATACCAGGGCGCTGGGGGTGTACAGCCGCCTGGGTTTTAAAGTGACCCGTTCGCTTAAGTGTTTCCGGGGAGTTAAAGCAAATTTACGCTGGCATACCCATACGCCGCAGCGAGTGAACTTTTTGAAGGTAGCTTTCCCTAACTGGCCCCTCTACCAACGCTTCTGGGACGTAGCGCCCAGCTGGCAGCACCAAACCGCCTCCATAGACCGCAGCCAGGGGCACGTGCAGATAGTAGAGGCGCAGGTAGATGGCCGGTGCGTGGGCTACGGCATTGTCTATCCTTTGACCGGAGCCGTGGCGCAGCTGGCAGTAGACAAAGCCTGGCGAGGGCAAGGCATAGGACAGGCCCTGCTGCAGGAATTTTTGCCATTCACTACCCAGCCCGCGGTGAGTATGGTGAATGTAGAGGACGGGGCAGACAGCCTGCTGCAGTTTTTGCAAAACAGAAATATGACTGAGACCCTGAGCCAATATGAAATGGTGTGGGCGGTGTGAAGTACGTTTTAAGCCTGTTTTCGGGAAAACAGGCTTAAAACAGATGTACCAGCACGATTGGTCATCCCGGGCCTTCAAAGGGGGACGAAATGCAGGTTGTAAGGCGGGCGCCTCAGGGAAGTTGAAAACCTCCGGCGGGGTGGGTGTAAGTTGGAAACTTAAATCAGGGAATAGGGAGCCGCTCTGTTGTGGAAGTAGCTATACCTATACCCTTATACACTTTTCACAATCTTGCCTTTTTCATTACCGGTTTTACGGCCCCAGCTGGCAATCTCATTTAAGAGAGGAATAAGGGAGGTCCCGAAATCGGTTAAAGAGTATTCTACCTTTAGGGGTGGTTTAGAGGTGTAGACTTTCCGCTTGATCAGGCCGTCTGCTTCCAGCTGCTTTAACTGGATGCTCAGCATCTTTTCAGTGATCTGGGGCATAAGCGCTTTTAGCTCACTGAACCGTTTCTTGTCATTCCTCAGGTACCATAACACCACCGTTTTCCATTTGCCCCCAATAAAGTGCATGGTCACATCCATGGCGCAATGGAATTGCTGCTGGTCAATTTCAATGACTACTTCGGTATTATCAACAATCATGGTTTTCAGATTATTTTAAACTATCTAATTTGACAGTTATTGCAAAGTTAAGAAGCTGTCATTAGGTTTGCAACTGTAAAAATGATAGTTTAACTAAAGAGCAAATACAATGAATATTTCAGTTTTAGGAACAGGTTCGGTGGGCCAGGCGCTGTCCGTACGTTTAGCTGGCTTAGGCCACCAGGTGTTTATGGGTACCCGCAACGTAGCCGATAGCCTGCAAAAGACCCAACCCGATAACTGGGGCAACCCCGCTATTGGTACCTGGGCGAAAGAGCATACCGAGGTAGAATTACTTTCCTTTAAAGAAGCAGTTGAAAAAGGCAATGACCTGATTGTTTTTGCCCTGAACGGCAAGGCGGTTTTTGAGTGCCTGGATGCCGTGGGCGAGGCAGCCCTGAACGGAAAGGTACTGCTTGACATTTCCAATCCGCTGGATTTTGGCCAAGGATTTCCGCCCTCGCTTTTCGTTTCCAACACGGACAGCCTGGGAGAGCAGATCCAGAACAAATATCCTGGTTTAAAAGTGGTGAAGACCCTTAACACCATGAGTAACCCGGTCATGGTGAACCCACACATCTTGCAAGGAGACCACAGTGTCTTTGTCAGCGGAAATGACGCGGAGGCCAAGGCAACCGCTACCCGTCTGTTGAACAGCTTCGGGTGGGAAGACAGAAACATTATTGACCTGGGTGATATTACCACCGCCCGCGGTACGGAAATGGTCCTGCCTTTGTGGGTTCGCTTATACGGGAAACTGCAGACGCCTTTCTTTAACTTTCATGTAAATACCGCTAAGGCTCAGTAGGTGGTAAAGCTTTAGGTAAGTAACCAGACCTTAGAGAACCTTCATTTAGTTTTGGTTGCTCTAGAGATGAAAATTAGCGATAACACAAAAGGCCACTGGTAAAGCACCGGTGGCCTTTGCATTGGGCCGCTGCCCTTAATTATGATCAAACCAATGGTTTCTGTAAGGCAGTAAGGCATTAAGTCTTACTGGAAAAGAACGATAATTCGTCTGTGCGTTTTAGGGCTGTTTTTAGGAAAACGGGCTAAAACGAGCCTTACCTAATTTGCCGCGTTTTATCAGGTAGAACCACCGGTAGAGGGTAGGACAATAAACCCTACAGCGGCTCCAGCACCGGCGAGAAGTAATTGACCAGGGGCCGTTGGTGAAGCAGGTCGGCCGCGACCAGAAATTGCAGGTAGCTTTGGTAAATATCCCGTTTCTGCTGCACTTTCAGGCTCTGTAACTTAAGGAGTTGGGCATTCATTTTAAGGCTGATGATCGGGTTTTTGCGGTTCAGTTCACTAAGGGCCGAAAACATGGATTTTAGGTCATAGGTAGATTCCTTTTCCTCCAGGGTTTGGTAGCGCAGCAAGTTGCCCTTCAGCGATTTCTGGAGATGCTCTATTTCTTCACGGGCTTTCTGTTCCTCCAGTTCCAGTTCGTTTCTTACCTCTATCATTTCCAGTTTTTTTTCGGTCATGTCCCCTTTGTTGGGGTTGAAGAGCGGAATCCGGATACCCGCCGAAAGACCGTATGGATGCTTTCCGTTGGAGGGCTGATAGTCTGTTTGTATAAAGCCGGGGTTTACCTTGGTACGTTGCAGGTCATACTCAGAACCTGCCAGCTTAAGCCGCTCCTGGTAATACCCCAGGCGTGCGGTGTAAAGCGGAAGTGTGAGCAGGCTGTCCAGGAGTTGGTGGAGGCGCTGAGGGGGCACCATGTTACTGAAGGTCCAGTTATTTTCCTGTAAGCCGGTGGAAGGGTAAAGTTGATGCACCACATTTTTTTGCTTTTCCAACTCATACTGCAGCCCCTCCAGGGATGTCTGCTCCTCCAAAAGCTCAAGCCTAAGCTTGACATAGTCGCTCTCATCAAAGAAGCTGGAGGAACGCTGGTTTTCAAGAATTTTGACCTGGTTTTGCAGGTTGGCTAACAGCTTTTGCTTTACAGTGATCTGCTCTGAGACAAAAGCTAATTCCAGTACCAGTGTATAGCGGGCCTCCAGCACCTCTTTCATGGCCAGGCCTTGTTCCGCGGTTAGAACAGATTGGTAGGCTTTGAAATACCGGCTGTTGCTTTTTAAATGCCAGGGGTTGGCAAGGCTCAGGCGCAGCCCATAGTCATGCTCGCCTTTGTAAAGTTCATTGTTCTTGAACCTGAACTCCAGGTCCCTGAGCGGGGCCAATCTGTAGGGCTTATGGTGGAGGTGCTCCAGCTTTTTTGAATAGACCTCAAGAGTAGGGTCCTGCGCGGCGGCGCCCAGAAACTCTGCCATTCTCACCTGAGCCTGGGCAGACAGGGCAAATGACAGCGGCAGAAGCGCCAGCAGCAAGGCCTTTACCAAAACGCTTGCCTTCATTTAATCAATACTTTCTCCCCGGTGGCAAAGCTGTTTTTCTCGTCTACCTTTATGAAGACCTCTTTCCCAAATGCCTTGACCGCGGTAGACTTCTGCAGGATGAGGGGCAGTTCCACAATGGCGCCAAAGCCAATCACCTCTCCCTGTACGGCATTGCGTTTATCGTCAAAGGAACTCACGGTTACCCGCTGCCCCAGCACGGCATGATGGCTTGCCGTCCCCACGGAGTACCCCACTACAGAGCTGGGGTGCTTAGGATTGATGGTAATAATGGGCGCGAAGGCGTCCACTTCCTCTCCGTTTAAGACAGAGACACTTTTGATCACCCCGGGCTCCGTAGCGTATTTGTTGAGCTTTTTCTTCTCATCCACCAGCAGGGCGAGTTCCCTGTTGAGCAGGTCCATCTGGTTATCCAGCACCATCAGGCTGGTCTGGTGGTCTTTTCGGAAGTCTTTCATCCTGATGCCGGCGGCCTGCTGGTGGAGCTTTCTCTTTTCCACCAGGGAGTTGACCCGTAAGTCTTCGGGCCCAAGCCCAGCTTGCAGGGGAGTGGAGGGCCCGGCAGCCAGGCCGTAGCGGTCGGTGAGCCTTCTGTTTAGCGCCTGTTCTGAGGCGATCATCTGAATCTCCGCATCCAGTTCCTCCAACTTGATACCGTTTTCCGCCGCCATGTATTCCATCTTAGAGACTAGTAGTTGCTTTTTTTCTTCCTTCTCTTTTTTGAGTGACTTTATCTGGGTTGAGAGTTTCATGATCTGGATGTCAAGCTCCGCGTTTTCCATTTCAAGCAGCAGGTCGCCGGTTTCCACTTCCTGCCCGGGTACCACGTGCACGCGTTTGATTCTACCAGACCGGTCAGAGCTGATCTTATATTCCTTGGCATAGGTAACCCCTATATTGGAGAACGTACTGCCCCTGAAATACCTCGCGTTAATGAACAGCATTCCGGCGAAGAGCGCGATGATAAACAAGTAAAATCCGCTTATTCCTCTCATAACCTTCAAGAATTACCTATACCCGTATGATTAATCTTCAGCTGCGTCACGCCGTTCACACGGCTCATGTCCAACAGGAACTTGTCTTGTTCTGCGGCCTTCTGCATCACTACAAAATACTCATACCTGATCTCGTTCTTGCTGCGGTCCAGGCACACGGTTTTTAGGCCGCTTTCTACGCAGTACTGCTCCATCAGGCGCTGGAGGGGGGCTAATCCCTCGGGGCTATCTAAGGCAAAGAGGAGAAGGGTCTTTTGGTTCTGGGCCTTGAATTTGGTGACATGCAGGATGACCGCGGCCACGCAAAACACCAGCGTACCTGCAAAGGAAATAGAGTAGCCATACACGCCTATGGCCAGGCCGGTACTTAGCGCGGCGAACAGGAACAGTACATCACGGGAATCATCTATGCGGGTTCTGAACCGGATAATGGCCATGGCGCCAAACACCCCCAAGCCCCTTGCCAGGCTATCGCCAATGGCCATCATGAGCATGGCCGTGATAATGCCCCCTAGCACCATAGACTGAAAGAAGTTCTTGGAGTAGCTGTCGCCGCGGTAAGTGAGTTTGTGGGTAATGGCGACAATGGAAGACAGCAGGAAGGACCACACCAGAGCATATAGGACATTGACCAGGGCGGGGTACTCAAAGCTTGGCTGATCAGGGAAAATATCTAGCATAGTGGGAAGCTATCTTAAATTTTTCTTGGCATAAAGCAGATGGAATGGTTTGGCAGCATCCTCTAAAAGGGAAATGCTGTCCGGCGAGGGTTTAATCAGCAATGCACCTGTCCAGAAAGTCTGGGAGTTGCATAGAAGGAACCAGTGCGTTCCTGGGGGTACTCTTCAAAGCAAAATTGCCTTGCCGCGCCACCAAGGGTAACTGGTTATGGTAGGAAGACGGTAATGCCTGCCTTGCCGGTTGAGCTGTCTAAAGCAGCAGCTGAAACCGGCAAGGCAGGTACTATCCTATAACACACCAAGCGCCGCGATGGAGTAACCTGGTTGTAAGTCTGCAACAGGTACGCGCAGGATTCTAAAGACGACAGATAGCTATGCCTTTGGCTTGAAAAGCGAGCAGCGTGTATCTATGCCTTCCATCAGAGCGGTTTCACCCTCCATGCCCAGCCGAAAAAAGGAAAAGGAGGAGTGCCCTAGGTAAGGCTATTTTGAAAGAACCTTACCTGGGGTAAAACAGAATAGGTACTAAATTAAATAAATATTGCAATAAAATATTAAAATAACAAAATTATAAGGAGGGAATTTATACTGAATTTACACTTCAAGCCGATACTCTACTTTCAAGCAAAATGAGTGTTCTTGGGTAAGTTGTTTAAGGTGTTCTGTTCCTAGAGTACCCGTAAGAGTACTAGGTCTTTCTACTGTCACGCAGAGTTAATGAAAGTATATTAATTGCCAACTGATTCCGAATTAAAGGCGGCAGGGATTGTATTTTCAACTTCAGATAATGACCTTTAGGTGGAGCGAATTTGGGGACGTTGCCCTTGCTCAGTGACTTGTCTAGGACACGAAATGGAATTTACTACCCAGCCAACCTTAGAGAATGAGAAAGTAATCCTGTTCCCCTTACAGGAAGATGATTTTGAGGCGTTGTATGCCGTGGCGGCAGACCCGAAGATATGGGAACAACACCCCAATAAAGACCGCTGGAAAAGGGAAGTGTTCCAGACGTTTTTTGAGGGAGCCATTCAAAGCAAGGGCGCCTTTAAAATAGTAGATAAGTCTACCGGTCAAATAGCGGGCAGTACCCGCATCTATGATTACAACCAACAGGACAACAGTATTTTGATTGGGTATACCTTCTTTGGCACGGCCTATTGGGGCAAAGGGGTTAATCATTCGGTAAAAGCCTTACTGCTGGACTACCTTTTCCAGTTTGTGTCCAGGGTAGACTTCCATATTGGGGCCGTGAACAGGAGGTCTCAGGTAGCCATTGAGCGTGTAGGTGCTACTAAAGTGGGAGAGCAGGAGGTGGCGTACTTTGGCGAACTGCCCAAGCTGAATTATATCTACCGCCTTGAAAAAGAGGAATGGCTTGCTAACCGGGTAACCACTCCTGAGCCAGGCCTTAATCTCAAAGCCGACGAATAGAAATGACGTACCGAACTTGAACCTACCTTTTTAAAGGGAGACAGAATTGAATAAACGGTTAGTATCCATGTAAAAGGCCACCGGTAGTATGCCGGTGGCCTTTTACATAGGTAATGGGTTCAGGTGGTTATTGCCTGAGGAGAAGCAGCGTCTGCGCGCCATGTTTGGTGAAGAGGCGTACCATGTAAAAGCCGTTTTCGGCTTGGGTGGGGGCCCAGGTTAGCAGCACCTGTTCATTGGCCTTGGCTTTGGCGGAAGGCCACCTTTTCATAAGCGTACCAGTGGAAGAATAGATCTCCAGGGTATATTCCTGGGCCTGCGGGAACGTGAAGGCCAGGGTGACACTGGTGGTGAAGGGATTGGGGTAGGCATGCAGTGAGGCTAAGAAAGGTCGTTGGGTAGGTAACCCGTCGGGAGCCTCGCAGTCACCTAGTTTATCCTCGGGGTGATGTTCCAGGTGGGCCTTTACGGCCAAAGAGGATACACACAAAGACTTTCCGTTATGGCAGACCATTACTTTGCTGTCCATGGGCCCGCAGCGCACATCTGTGACCGTAATAGTCACCGAGGCCGTAGCGGTGCAGCTTCCGTTGGCGGCCGTTACCGTGAAGGTGTAGGTGCCAGGCAAGGTAGGGCTGAAGGTAGTTGTGGCGGTGTTGGTGCTGTTCAGGCCCATGGCGGGGCTCCAGGAGTAAGTAGTCCCGCCGCTGGCTGTTAAGGTCACGCTCTGTGGCCCGTAACCCAGGTAAATTTGGGACGGGTCTCCGCCGGTATAGGTGCTGGAGGTGGGAGTAAGCGCAATAGCCGGGGTAGGGGTGGTGCAGGCCGCTTCAGACATTTTCACTGCCCAATAGTCATAGCCCCCCAGGTTGGGTTGGGTCTTGTCTCCGCTGACCGGTGAATCTGAGGAGCCGCCTAACAGGTAACCACCATCACCTGAGTTGGCAAGGGAGGTTAGCACGTCATCTTTGCTTCCGCCAAAGGTTTTGTCCCAGAGCTTGGTACCCATGGCGTTTATCTTCACTACCCAATAATCGCCGGCATTGACATCATTATCTCGCCGTGGCTCTGTTTTATCATCGCTAACATCAGAATTAGACCTGCCGCCCACCAGGAAGCCTCCGTCCGTTGTGGCCAAAAGGGCGCCCAAGCGTTCATCTCCATCACCCCCCAAGGTGCGGTCCCATTGAATGACCCCAGTCGCGTTTATCTTCACTACCCAGTAATCCCGGCTGTCTGAGTAGCTGCTTTTATTGGGTTCTGTTTTGTCATAGCTGGCCTGAGAGTCTGAGGAGCCACCCAGAAGGAAGCCGCCGTCTGTAGTAGGCACCATGTCTATGAGACTCTCGCCACTCTCACCGCCTCCTTCACCGCCAATGGTTCTATCCCATTCCTTACCGCCAGTGGCATTGATTTTCACCAGCCAGAAATCAAACTCGCATTCATCATCACAAAACCGTTTCTGGGGGTCTGTTTTGTCTCCGCTCACGGGTGAGACAGAGCCGCCGCCCAGTAAATAGCCGCCATCTGTGGTTTGCAGCACCGTATGGAGAATATCCTGGGCATTTCCGCCGAAGGTTTTGTCCCAGAGTTTAACCCCGGTGGCACTCAGTTTTACTACCCAATAATCTATGCCGCCCCGCGAAGGCTCGGTCTTGTCTTCCCCTACCCCGGAAGAAGACCAACCCCCCAGGAAGTACCCACCGTCTGAGGTCTGGATCAAGTCTTCTAGCACATCTGTAGAGGTGCCACCTACAGTTACATCCCATTGTTTCAGGCCGTCGGCATTTAGTTTTATAACCCAGTAGTCTGTGCCAATGCTTCCTACGCGGGCAGTGGTTTTGTCTCCGCTGATAGGCGATTCTGACAGCCCACCCAGAATATAGCCTCCGTCTGAGGTCTGCTGCACGGCGGCCAACTCATCTCTTCCCGAACCTCCAAAGTTGAAGTCCCATTGCTTATTGCCCGCCGCGTCTATTTTCACAATCCAGTAATCTGCGCCGCCCCGGCTGGCCTGGGTTTTGGTGCCGCTAATGCCTGAATAAGTGGTGCCCCCCAGAATATAGCCCCCATCCTGGGTATGCTGGAGGTGCTCTAACTCATCGTTGCCAGCGCCTCCGTAGGTTTTGTCCCACTGCTTCACCTGCCCAAGGGCCAGTGAAGAGAAAAGAAAAAAGCAGGGCAGAAGGGAGAGGACCCAGAGTACAGTGAAAGGCTTAAGGCTAAAGAAGGAATTGCCTTTAGTAAGAGATAAATTTGTCACCATAACCAAAAGAAAATAGAGAATTAAAAGGAAGGAAAGGCAGAATAGAGTCAACTTTAAAGGAGCCAAATGGTAGCATAAGTTGAACCGGAGGATAAATGCCAATGATTGTCTGGAAAGGGAAAGGAACGCCACCACCCACTGGCCGTAAAGCGCACAGAAAAGGTGTACCGAAGAATAGAAAAGACAGTTACTACAGCAGGTAGGATAAAAGTATAGTACGAAAAGTGAAACTATTTAGATAAAATAAAGAATATATTGTCTAAAAACAAGTTAAAAATACCAGTTTATAGGTAAGAGACTTTGCCAGATATTGAGCTTTAACCAAATGGGACACATGATACTTGACCAGGAAACCATAGAACTAAGCCGACGCATCTGGGCTTACCACCAACTACACCATAACTTACACCCGGCAGATGCCATTCTGGTTCTGGGTAGCCATGACACCCGGGTAGCCGAGCGGGGTGCCGAACTTTGGCTGCAGGGTTACGCGCCGTGGCTGGTTTTCTCGGGTGGGTTTGGCCGCTTAACCGAGGGAAATTTTGCCGAGGCAGAGGCCGAAATCTTTGCTAAGATTGCCCAAGATAGGGGAGTACCTCTAACCCAGATTCTGATTGAAAATCAGTCTTCCAATACCGGCGAGAACATTACCTATTCTTACCAATTGCTGCAGGAGAGAAACGTGCCGCTGCAAAGCCTGATTCTTGTTCAAAAGCCCTACATGGAGCGGCGTACTTACGCCACCTTTCTAAAGCAGTGGCCTGGCCCAGAGGTAGAGATTATGGTCACCTCTCCACAACTGAGTTTGGTAAACTACTGCAATGAAGAGATACCCATGGAGCAGGTCATCCATATCATGCTGGGAGACCTGCAGCGCATAAAGCTCTACCCAGCCCTGGGCTTCCAGGCGTATCAGGAGATTCCGGCAGATGTGTGGGACGCCTTTGAGCAGTTGAAACAGAAAGGCTTCACCGACCATTTGTTGCCGGAAGAGGGGTAGGTGTTTTAGGGCTGTTTTTAAGAAAACATGCTTAAAGGAGAGGGAATATGATTTTTAGTTACCTTAGGTGTTATGAAAGGAAGATGGTTGTTTTGTAAGTAAGGCTACTCCACACATAGGGCTAACAAGCAGAATAGGTTGGTTTATACTCTAGTTAGGCAATAGTAAAAGATAGGGAAATGAAGTTATTCAATTTTAATATTTCATCTCAAAGATCTAGTACTTGCTCTTGCGACAAATATCATCCCCTCGGATTATCGCGGGATGAAATAAGCAAAAGGATCAAAGAAAGTAATGGCATAAAAAAAGGACTAGAACTAAAATCAGAAACCTCTCAAGGTCAGCAGCTTTACCAATGTCCCTATTGTCAACAAATCTGGCAAAGTAACAGGGCATGGAATTGGGGTAATAAAGAATACTTAATTAAAGTCCCTGCCATTGAAATAGAGGACTGGAAAGTTGAGCCCTATATGCAGCCTGACCAGATGTTGATTTATTCTGCATTGATGAGTGAGTATTTTGAAAAGAATATCCTTGCTGATTCAGAAAAGCTATGTAGCAAAGAAAGTTGCATAAAACCTGCTCTGACAACAAGCGTTCTTTGCAAAGACCACTTTATCCAGAACCTACAAGAGTTTAATCTCTTACCCAAAAGACCCAGTGGGCGTCCATTTGAACCTTATCATTTTGAAAATTCTGGCCTTAAAATGTAAATAATAATAAATACCATTGTCTAAAAACAGCTAACCTCAAACTTCGGCCGATGGCCGCCGGCGCCGTTTATCTAAGTCCGTTACCTTTTTCAAATTTATCCCTTAAAAGAAAATCCCCGCTGGTTAGACCAGCGGGGATTTTCTGCTTTTAAATCAAGCAAAAAGCGAAGGCTAATACTTCCTACTGCCGCTCTTCTTGCCGTATTTCCAGACCACAATGGCCGCAATGGCCAGGGAGACGATGGCCGCTTTTTCGGCCAGGCCTTTGCGGTCATGCTTCATGTCTGACTTCATGCCCTTCTCTGCGAAGATATTAGGCACCTTGCCGCTTTTAAAGTCTTCAATAATGCCTTCCACCACGTTAATGCGGTCCGCTAAAATGAGAGGCAGCCAGTGCCTGTATTGGTTCTCACTGTGCTTAAAGGCCATGCGCCGGATCATGCCGCTCAGTCCCGAGGGTGGGGTAGAGGTTCCGAAAACCGAAGACAGGTTTGGCCTTTCCGTGGAGTGAAGCACTTCTACCTCTGGCTGTTGTTGGGTAGGCCGTTCCCAGTCGCCGTACCCTTCGTGCGTGTCATTTGAGCGTTTGCGCATGGGGTAAGTGGGGTCGTTCTTGGGGTCTGCGTCAATGCCCCAGCCTTTTATATGTGAATAGTTACTTGCTAAATTTTCCATGGTGCTATTGGTTTACATTCTGGCAGATGGTGGAATAAGGACAGTCTTGATACAGTTGTCCTGCTTTTCAGAGAACATACGGTAGGCATCAGAAACCTCTTCTAGCGGAATGCGGTGCGTGATCAAGCCCTTAGGGTTCAGAACCCCGTTCTGTACGTGCTCAATCAACCTTGGCAGAAGTCGCTTCACCGAGGCTTGGTTGGCTCTAATGGTAAGGCCTTTATTGACCACGTTTCCAATTGGAACCAAGTTATCGGTAGGGCCATAAATACCTACTATGGACACAATGCCACCTTTCTTTACAGAGTTAATAGCCCAGTGAACCGCAGTAGCAGAACCCGCCTGCAGCAATAACTTTCTACCGGTAATGGTCTGCATGGTGTTACCAGAGGCTTCAGCCCCAACGGCGTCAATGCAGACATCGGCACCCATCCAGTCAGTTTTCTTTTTCAGGAACTGTACCACGTCCCCGTCCATTTCTTTGAAGTTATAGGCCTCGCATTGGGAGTAGTTCATGGCGAACTCCAGGCGATAGTCTATCTCATCTACAATGATCACGCGGCCGGCGCCAAACAACCAGGAGCAACGCGCCGCCATAATGCCAATAGGACCTGCGCCAAACACCACCACCGTGTCGCCAGGCTGGATACCCGCCATTTCAGCGGCTTGGTAACCGGTGGGTACCACGTCTGTTAATAGCACGGCATCATCTGGGTCCATCCCTTCGGGGATGATGGTTGGACCTACGTTGGCGTACGGTACGCGCGCGTATTCGGCCTGGCCGCCATTATAGCCACCAGCCGTGTGCGAGTATCCAAAAATACCTCCCACCGCTGTAGCCTCTGGGTTAGACTCATGGCAGTTGCCGTATAGTTCCTGCTTACAGAAAGCGCACTGGCCGCAGGCAATATTGAAAGGCACCAATACATGGTCGCCTACTTTTATCTTGGTTACCTCTGATCCTACTTCCTCCACCACGCCGGTGAACTCATGACCAAACGTCATGCCTACACGGGTATCTGGCACGGCCCCATTGTATAAGTGCAAATCTGATCCGCAAATACAAGACCGCGTTACCCGCACAATGGCATCCTGCGGATGCTCTATTTTTGGCATGGGTTTTTCATCTATCCGGACCCTTAAAGGCCCGCGGTAATTCATGGCTAACATACGTGTTTCCTGTGGGGTTAAAGTGAGACATCATTTATGTGGCCCGAAGCCGGATAAAGTGGCGAACCCTGAGAGGCCAACCCCTTAAGACTTTCAGTACCGCTGCTAAAATGATACTTATGCCCCCACTTTAAGTTTCAGGATGGGCGGTAATCCCCCTGAATTACGTATTTACCCGTATGTTTTAAATGATTTATACCGTATTAATACGTAATAACAGATCTTGTTTGCTGTTTGGACGTGCTGTTTTAGGCCCGTTTTAAGGAAAATAGCCCTAAAACAGACAGTATAATTTTGCTTGACCAAGTTAAAAATCAAAGTCAGGTTTGCCTTTGAGAGAAGCAGTATCCTTTAGCTTTGCGTATTTTTGCGGGCCTAAAGACAATCGTCTTACTCAAAATTTTTACAGAACACCAGAGCCAAATTAACCTTATGAGCATCACTATCAGAGCCATTACAGAACAGGACAATGCCCCACTGGCCCACCTGATACGAAAGGTGTTCAGAGAATTCAAGATTGACCGCCCGGGTACGGTATACACAGACCCCACCACCGATGCCCTCTACCAACTTTTCCAGACCCCGGGCAGTGCGTACTTGGTAGCCGAGAAAGATGGCGTGCTGGTAGGTGGCTGCGGCGTTTACCCTACTAATGGCCTCCCATCTGGCTGCGCCGAACTGGTGAAGTTCTATTTGTCTGCGGAAAGCCGGGGCCAGGGTATTGGCGCGCAATTGCTACAAAGGAGCCTTCAACTAGCCCGGGAACTAGGCTACCATCAACTCTACCTGGAATCTTTCCCTGAACTGGCCAAAGCGGTAAGCATGTACGAAAAGGCAGGCTTTACCCCTTTGCCCCACGCCCTCGGCAACTCCGGCCACTTCGCGTGTAACATTTGGATGCTGAAAGACTTGCGGGAAGAAGAGGAGGCGAGTTAAAAGAGAGGGGTTTTGGTATAGGTATCACCGGAGTTTGTCCTGATGTAACCGCAAGTAGAGACGGGTCGCGGTCTGTCCGCTGGGCTCTGGTAGTAGGACCGGCTCTCTTATGATTTACAGGTGGAGGGGCTATTATAGTTGTTGGTGAGAACACCAACAACGGCGGCCACAACGGCGGGAGTCCTGGGCACAAAGGCAGGAAGAACCAGATAACGCTCTTCCGGATTTGCAATCCGGAAGTTCCGAAAGGGGGATTTGTAATCCCCATGAGCGACATCTTTGAATGAAGAGTACAGAAGATGACACTTCTGAAAAGCCATAGATTGCTCTCCTGTGTAAACACCCCCTCACCCCCCTTAAGGGGGAGTCTGCGCTTAGTAGACGGTGCTGTGGTTATTAATTGGTATTGCGTTTTGAGCACGCTTTCCGGAAAACGTGCTCAAAACATAGCATCGCAGCCTTTCACACATTTACCCTTTCCAGCCTTTCGGCTGAGCGCCTAGCACTCGACCCGGTGCCGCGGCAGCGGCAGGCCCTGCGGGGCCAGGCGAGAGGGTACAGCGCGAGGGCGGAAGGCGGGGCCCCGCGGCCGTGAGCGCTCGGAGGCAAGAAATGAAACAGTACAGCTTGTAGAGCTTTAGACAAACCGTCAATAAAGGGCGAAAGCAAATTCTTATCCCAATGCTCTCACTGCAAGACAAAAGCCAAAAAAAAGATTAAGCCACTGCGCTACTTCCCTAACCATTCCTTAAAAGCGGCAGCGCGTTCATTACTGATGATGATCTCCTTGTCAGTGGTGGGTTTCACGTACACTTTGAGGCGACCCTTGAGGTAGGGGTGAATCTCGTCTATGGAATGGATGTGGGCAATGAACTGGCGGTTGAGGCGGCTGAACTGTTCCGGGTCCAGAAGCTCCTGCAGGGTGTCCAGAGTGAAGTCGGTGATGAAGCGCTGGCCGGAAGTGGTAATGAGAAAGACAATCTTGTCCTCGGCGTAGAAGTAGGCAATCTCCTCGGTGGGGATAGACCGGATCTTCTGCCCGCTCTTCACCAGAAAACGGTTCTTGTAGTGGTGCGTTTCCTCAGTGGTTCTGTTGCGGTTGAGCAGGGCCATGATCTGCTCCATGTCCAGGCCCGAAGTAGCGGGTTTAGTCTGGTACAGCGACTTGAATTTATCCATGGCAGCCGCCAGGTCTTCGTTGCTAATGGGCTTTAGCAGGTAGTCTATGCTGTTGACCTTGAACGCTTTCACCGCATACTCATCATAAGCCGTGGTGAAGATGATTGGGCATTTTACCTCTACCTTCTGAAAGATCTCAAAGCTGTTGCCGTCTGAGAGGTGAATGTCCAGGAAAGCCAGGTCTGGGGCGGGGTTGGTCTCAAACCATTTCACCGCGTTCCTGATGGAGTCTATAGTAGCCAGGATTCTGATACTGGGGTCATAGCGCAACAGTTGGGCTTCCAGTTTCTCAGAGGCCAGGTATTCGTCTTCAATCAGGAGGATGTTCATCAGGCGGCGTTGTTAAGGAGCGGTAATTTAGCAATGAAAGTTTTTTCGGTCACCTCCACGTCCACTTTTTTATCGGTGATGAACTTGTAGCGGTTGATGATGTTTTTGAGGCCTACCCCGGTTGACTCCTCGCGGCTCTCGCGCAGCTGCAGGTTGTTTTTGATGATAATGTAGTCGTCCTCAATAAACACATCTATGAACAAGGGCTCATCACGGCTCACAATGTTGTGTTTAATAGCGTTTTCCATGAGCAGTTGCATGGTGAGCGGGGCCACCTGGTGGTTAAGCAGATGGTCGGGCACGTTCACATTCACGCGCAGGTTCTCTCTAAACCGGATCTTGAGAAGGAACAGGTAGGAGTAAATAAAATCAAGCTCGGTGTGCAGGCTTACCAGTTCCTTGTCTTTGTGCTCCAGCACGTAGCGGTACACTTTAGAGAGCTGCTCCACAAACTTGGCCGCCATGTCCTGGTCTTTGTAGATAAGCGAAGAAAGCGCGTTGAGGCTGTTGAACAGGAAGTGCGGGTTCACCTGCTGTTTCAGGGACTCAAACTGCACCTTAATGGTTTCTTTCTTGAGCTTTTCGGCCTGCATGAGGTAGCGGTGCCACTGGTTATAGAAGTAGATACCAGACCTGATAAAGTGCACGAACAACAGGATAATGCTGCCAAACACAAACACTTCCTTTATGTTCTGCACTGCCTCTACATCAGTGAGGTTGTAAAACGTGAGGCCCAGGATCAGGCGGGGCAGTACCTCAAACAGTACCATCACCAGCAGGATGTACATCTGCACGGCAATCCATTCATACACAAATCTCCGTAGGCCATACTCACGCCAATCATACTTCTTGCTTAGGCGTTTGGCAATGCGGCGGGTGCCTTCCAGAATCACGTTCACCATGAGGGCCGTGTTCAGCATCCGGTAAATATCGCGGGCCTCAAAGGCCTGCAGGCCCGTGCGATGGATAAAGAAAAAGGTCCAGAAGATAAGCAAGGCAATACCCGTATTGGCCAGGTAGCGCACCAACTTCTTATGTTTAAAATGGAAGGGTCTCTTCATATTTGTTTCAGGCCTTACCAAAGGCATATCTAAAATTTTGTGGCAATCCATAAGATTTAAAACCGCAGACCAACGCGCAACTGGATTGATGTCTTATCTTCTATTTTGAAGGCGTTTTTTGGAAATCAGCCTCAAAACAGCCATCGGTTTAAAATTTCCCAAACTTCACAATCAGGGAGAAGGAGGGAGCGCTCATATCTTTGTCTGTAGACACGGGCAGGTTCACGCCTTTGGCGAACCGGTAACTGAACCCCAGGCCCAGGCGCATAAACCTGGCCAGGTTCAGCTCGGCCTGCAGGCCGGGCTCCAGAATGAAAAACGTATCTGTGTCGTATACCTCATAACTGTAAGAACCGGTATTGTTGCGGCCCATGGCGTTGTTGGTATAGGCCGCGCCTCCCATGCCAACCACCAAGGGGAAAGAAAAGTGCACTAACCGGTCGGGGTTAGGGATATATTCCAGGAGCACACCGCCGTAACCCGCCTGCAGAAAGGCGTTGTTGGACTGCTCAATCTCCCCTATGCCATTTCTGGACATCAGCCCGTACCCGGCCAGACCCAGCCCCACTTTCTGGTTCATCATCCAGGCGGCCTTTCCCCCCATCATAAGCCCAGACCTGTCTTGCCAATGCGTGAGTTGCAGCAAAGGGGCAAAGTAGTAACTATGGCTCACCTCGCCGGTCAAGAGGGTTTCCTGCTTGGGGGTTTCCGGCAGCTGCGCCCACCCAAAAGTCATACAAGCCAAGAAGAACAAAATAGTACTGACTCCTTTTTTCATAGATTTGCTGGTAGAAAATTCTGCAGGGACTTCTCTTTTGCGGCAAATAATTGTTTTATCTGTTGGTACACAAGTGAATACCGATAAAAGCGGATAATACCCTGCTGAAAATGTGTTTCCTTGTCTTGGGGTTTTCCAAGCCCTTTTTAAACTGAAATCTATGAATTCTGCCTGGATTTATTTGCTACTTGCCGGCCTTTGTGAGATTGTCTGGGCCATTGGCCTTAAATACACCGATGGATTTTCCAAGCTCTGGCCCACCGTAGGGACTGTAATTGTCATGATCCTGAGCTTTATTCTCCTAGCCCAGGCCATGCGCACCCTTCCCGTGGGCACCGCCTACGCCTCCTGGACAGGCATTGGCGCCGTAGGCACGGCTATTCTGGGCATGGTCCTCTTCAACGAACCCAAGGACCTGGTGCGGCTGGCTTGTATTGGGTTGATTATAGTAGGGGTGTTGGGGTTGAAGTTTCTGGCGAAGGAATAGAGGAGAAGGGTGTAGCTGCTTGGCTAATGTGCGTGTAGTTTGCTTTCGCTGGCGTGGTGGCTGCCTATGCCTTAGTCATTATGCTTCTAAGTTTCATTTGTTCCTCCGAGCGCTCACGGCCGCAGGGCCCCGTCTTTCCCCCTCGCACTGCCCTTGCGGCCTATGCTTGTTTATCGCTCTTAGCTAAAGCTTTTGCAGGGCCACAAGCGAGGCGCTCGGAGTAAAGACTGGAATCGGGGGAATGGACACAAAGAGTCATTAGCTCTTCCGGATTTGCAATCCCCGGCGGTTGCGATTTTGTCCTTGGTTCCCGACGGATTGCAAATCCGCTTATCAGAAGTTCGGGATTACAAATCCCGAACAGCATGGGTGGCTTTGTTTTAAGCCCATTTTTTGAAAAACAGGCTCAAAACGCTGGAGCGCCCACTAAACGCAGACTCTCCCCTTGAGGATTGCCCAAACGAGAGTTTGAGGCAGCGAGCGGAGCTCTGAAGAGGGGTGTTTACACCGGAGAGCACGCATTCAGTCCCCCTTTGAAGAAGTTAGGGGATGACACACTTCTGTCAATCAACCCCGTTTCAAGCCTGTTTTCCGGAAAACGATGCGAAAACGTTACTGCCAACGGTACGCGTAAAGCGCATCTTGCGTGGTGAGGTAAAGGAATTTGTCTCCGGCCAGCACTTGGCGGTAAGGGGGTGCTTGATCTGGGAGGGCGACGGTGCGGGTTTTGAAATTGTAGAGGTGTTGGAAGTGCAGCTGGTTGCCTGAGAGGTAATAGAGCTCATCGCCCAAGAAACCCACGTAGGTGAGGTTGGGGAGGGCAATCTTCTTCTGGTAGTTGCCCATGTTGTCAAACACGAAGATGCCGGAAAGGCGGTCTACCATGTACAGCTTGTTCTGGTACTCCCGCAGGAAGGTGACATCTTGCTGCTGACGGGCCAGAAGTAACTCAAGTGGGTTCTCGTAGACAATTTGGTTGACCCGGGTGTCAATTTTCAGGAGCCGAAACGTGGTTTCGTCAAAAAGCCAGAGGCGGTCATCGGCGGCCAAGGTAGCGGCCCGGATGGTGCCTTGAGTATACTCCCGTAAATCGGCTAGACCGAGAGGCGTGAGGAAGCGGTCCAGCAGCTGCACCCGTTGCCGGTCCTCGTAGAATACCGTGATTTTGGCGGGACTCCAGGCTTCTGCCATGGCCACGCGGCCCTGTATGGGTGGGGAGAAGGTATTGATGACTTTGCCTAGCGTGTCTAGCTGAATAATATTCTGGCGGGCATCAGAAAGGTAAAGGCGGTCGAACCGGTCAATGGAAAGCAGGCTGTTCCCTTTGGCGGGTAAAGTATAAGCCAAAGACCAGGCAGGTGACTGCGTCTGGGCCAGCGCCGGCAAAAGAGGCAGCCAGCCAAGCAGCCACAGGCAAATATTACGCAGGCTCGTTTTCAAAGTAGGTGAGGCTAAGTTCCTGGCCATCATATACGGCGTAAGAGCAAAAATTGACCCATTCTCCCAGGTTCAGGTAGCGGCTGCGGTCACCAATAGGTAAATCTAGCGGTAAGTGCCGGTGCCCGAACACGTAGAAGTCATGGTGTTTCGCTTTCTCCATGTCCTGGCAGTAATGTACCAGCCATTCATCTTCGCCTAAAAATACTTCGTCCTGCTTGGTATTCTGTATCCGGCTGCGGCGCGACCAGAAGCTGGCCAATCCAATACCCATGTTAGGGTGAATGCGCGCAAACAGCCATTGGCTTACCGGGTTGGCAAATACGCGCTTGAGCACTTTGTAAGTGTAGTCCTTGGGGCCTAAGCCATCGCCGTGGCCAATGTAAAAAGTGTGCGGACCAATCTGGGTGGAAATGGGTTTCCGGATGATGGGGATGTTCAGCTCTTTGGGGAAGTAATCAAACATCCACATGTCATGGTTGCCCGTGAACAGGTACACGGGAATGCCGCTGTCAGCTATCTCGGCCAGCTTGCCCTGTAACCTGATAAAACCTCTGGGGATGGCATGCTTGTATTCAAACCAGAAGTCAAAGATATCGCCTAAGAGGAAAATGGCGTGGGCATCTTCCTTCACCTGATCTAACCACCGGACAATCTTTTTCTCGCGCGCCAGGCTCTTGTCAGGGGTGGGTACCCCTAAGTGGAAGTCTGAGGCGAAATATACTTTCTTACCAGGGGGAAGAGGGTTAATCGGTGTGATCATCAATAAGGAAAAGAATGAGTTCTTTGGGGCCGTGGGCACCCATAACCAGGGTTTTCTCAATATCGGCGGTCCGGCTGGGGCCACTCACCAATGATACCATGGAAGGCAGGCGGTTGGCGTATTTTTCCTGCACAAACTGCAGCGCCTGCTTAATGTCTGGCACCAATTGTGACAGCTTGGCCACCACCAGGTGCATGGCCGGGTACACAGACAGCCTTCTGCCGCTGGCATTGGCAGATGACACCAGTATGCTGCCGGTGCGGGCTACCAGGGCCTCGCAGGTGGTAAGGGCAGCTTCGGCTTTGTTGATGAAGTCATCTTCAGAGCCATTGAAATGGATGCCGCCGGCGTGCAGTACTTTTTTGAGCATGGGTTCCCACACATATAGGTTGTCCAGGCCGCGTTCTTTCTTGAACTCAAAAAGCTGGTCAAAAAAGTCTTCCTCGCTCTCACAGTACACAAAAACGCCGCTGTTCCTGATAAAGGCCTCGGCAAACTGCACCGATAGGTCTTCCAGCAAGGGACCGTAAACAGACGTGCTGAAGTCTGGGGTAGGAGGCAGAAAAGGCGCTGACTTTGCCAGCGCCTCTCTTACCTTCCGGAGCACAATCTCTTTAGATTTGGCTTCGTACATGCGGTATCTGTTTTTAAGCTACTTTTTAGAAAACACCTAAGAACCAGAGGTAGTGCCTTCCCCGGTAGAAGATGGCGTGCCGGTTGGCTCTGCGGCCAGAGGCGTATCTTCCCCGTTTTCCTGGGCACCGGTTGGGTGCGTTACGTGCACTTCAGCGGCTACCTCGCTTTGGGTCTTGCTACGGTCTGTTCCGGCGGTGTGGGCCTGGTAGGTGGTGAGGCCCGCAAACGGACGTTTACCCACCAGGCGCTCCAGGTCATTCTGGAAAAGGATTTCCTTCTGCAGCAGTTCCTGGGCCACCAGTTCCAGTTCCTCGCGTTTCTCAGCCAGCAATTTTAAGGTGCGTTGGTAGGCATCACTCACCAGCAGGCGTACCTCAGAGTCAATCACCTCAGCGGTGGTTTCAGAATACGGCTTGGTGAAGGTGTTGTCCGGCTGCTTGGAGTCATAGAAAGACAGGTTGCCAATACGGTCGTTCATACCATACATGGTCACAATGCTGTAGGCCATTTTGGTAATGCGCTCCAGGTCACTCAGAGCACCGGTAGAGATTTTCCCGAACACGATCTGCTCGGCGGCCCGGCCACCAAGGGCCATGCACATCTCGTCTACCAACTGCTCTGTGTTGTACAGGAACTGCTCTTTTGGCAAATACTGTGCATATCCTAACGCGGCCACGCCACGTGGAACAATGCTCACT
Source organism: Rufibacter radiotolerans (assembly GCF_001078055.1). Taxonomy (NCBI): domain Bacteria; kingdom Pseudomonadati; phylum Bacteroidota; class Cytophagia; order Cytophagales; family Hymenobacteraceae; genus Rufibacter; species Rufibacter radiotolerans. The sequence continues at coordinate 583,856 of NZ_CP010777.1, forward strand.
TTCACCAACGGGTCACAGTGCTCCATGAACCAGCCCACAATAGCGTGGCCAGCCTCATGATAGGCTACAATTTTCTTTTCTTCCGGAGAAATGATCTTGTTCTTCTTCTCCAAACCACCAATCACGCGGTCAATGGCGTCATTGAAGTCCTGCATGTCAATGGCTTTCTTGTTACGGCGGGCCGCGATCAAGGCTGCTTCATTACACACGTTGGCAATCTCAGCCCCGGCAAAACCAGGGGTCTGGGCGGCCAGCTTACGGGCGTCAATATCAGAGGCCAGCGTAAGCGGCTTCAAGTGCACGTCAAAGATCTCGGTACGGCCGTTGATGTCTGGCTTGTCAATGCTGATCTGGCGGTCAAAACGGCCCGGGCGCAGCAACGCTGAGTCCAGAATGTCTGGGCGGTTGGTAGCGGCCAGGATAATTACCCCGGAGTCTGTAGCGAAACCATCCATCTCTACCAACAGGGAGTTCAGGGTGTTCTCGCGCTCGTCGTTCCCGCCAGGCATCTGCCCGCGGCTACGGCTACGGCCAATGGCGTCAATCTCATCAATAAAAATGATACAAGGCGCTTTGGCTTTGGCTTGCTTGAACAGGTCACGCACGCGGGCGGCACCTACCCCAACAAACATCTCCACAAAGTCAGAACCTGACAGAGAGAAGAAGGGTACGTCTGCCTCGCCGGCAACGGCTTTGGCCAATAAGGTTTTACCGGTACCCGGAGGGCCAACCAGCAAAGCACCCTTCGGGATCTTACCTCCCAGAATAGTGAACTTGGTGGGGTTCTTCAGGAACTCTACAATCTCCTGTATCTCTTCTTTGGCTTCCTCCAGGCCGGCCACGTCTTTGAACGTGATCTTTACCTTGTTCTCAGCGTCAAAAAGGGCAGCCTTAGACTTGCCAATGTTGAAGATTTGCCCGCCGGCTCCTCCGGTGGCCATACGGCGCATCAGGAACCAGAAGCCTACCATCAACAAAATGAAGAACGGCCAGCCCATGAGTAATTCCAGCAGGCCGGTACGTTTCTCTATCTCTAAGGGAACGCGCTGCTCACGCGGCACATTTTCCTGCAGTTTGTCCAAGTCTTGCTTGAAAGACTCGGCCGTGATAATAGGGAAATGGTAGTGGGCTCCCTGGCTGCTGCCAGTAATACCGCCTCGGCCTTCCAGCTCTGCCCGATATTTGTCGTTCTTGAGGGCTTCGTCTTTCAAAGTCACCTCTGCCACATTGTTATTGACAACCGCTACTTTCTTTACATCTTGTGCCAGCAACATTTCCTCAAAACGAGGCTGCCGTATCTCTACCGTGGCGTTTAGGTTGTTATAGTAAGTAAGGCCGAAAATAAAAATCACAAGCGCCGCCAGAACCCATATCTGCATAGTGGGGCGGGGCGGGGTGGTGGGGATTATTTTCCTTTTCTTCTTATTCTCTGGTTTTTCTGACATGGATTGTTCTCTTCAATAAAGGGTAAACCACCTGTGCAGGCAGTTGTTTAAACTACCGCAGACGTAGAGCCTTCTGCCGGCGCTACATGCGTGATTTCAGCGTCACCCCAGAGTTCTTCCAAGGCGTAGAAATCACGTTTTTCCCGGAGGAAGATATGGGCCACTACGTCTACGTAGTCCAGTACCACCCACTCGCGGTTGGTACGGCCCTCACTCTGCCAGGGATTCTCTTTGGCTAATTTGAAAACTTCTTCCTCAATGGATGAAGCAATTGCATCTAGTTGCGTATCTGAACTTGCTGAACCAATGATAAAATAGTCTGCAACGGCGTTCTTCAGGGATTTCAGGTTAAGAACAACTATATCGACTGCCTTTTTTTCCTGCATACCTTTGATGACCAGTTCTGCCAATATGTCGGAATTGTCCTTAATCGTGGTGTGTTTCATTTGGGAAATATAAATTTGATCTTCAAAATTACTAAAGTCTTTGCAAAAGTTCTCTGTTAATACACTCTTTATAGGGCAACAACTGGTTTTTATGCCAGAATGTGCCTCTACTAACACAGAGGCCCATGTGCTTCTTAACAAAAATGGCGCCACGGACGGTTGTGTCATAGTGGCGGGCGCCCAAACCGGCGGGCGCGGCCAACGTGGCAATACCTGGGACGTGGAGCCTGACAAGAACATCACGTTGTCTGTCATTTTAAAGCCCTCTTTCCTGGAGGCCCAGCATCAGTTCGCCCTGAACATAGCGGTGGCCCTGGCGGCGCTGGACCTTTTGCTGGAGGTATTGCCCCCGGGCAGCAGCGTCAAATGGCCCAATGACCTGTACCACCAAGATAAGAAACTGGGCGGCATTCTCATAGAAAACACCATCAGTGGCCGGTACCTGCAACACAGCGTGGTAGGGATGGGAATCAACGTGAACCAGGTGTCCTTTGCGCATGAGCGGGCTACCTCCCTGGCCCTGCTGGCCGGTCAGGAATTCCCCCTTACTGCCTTAACAGGTAAGTTGTTAGAGAACCTGGAGCGGCGTTACCTGGCTTTGCGAGCCGGGGCGGCCGGCGCCCAGAAGCAGGAGTTCCTGCAACACCTGTACCGGTACCAGGAGTGGCATAACTTTGAGGTGCAAGGACAGATAGTGAAAGGGCAAATTGCCGGCATAGACGCGGCCGGCCGACTGGCTCTCCTGATTGAACAGAAATTGCAGTTCTTCCAGTTCCAGGAGGTGAAGTTTGTTATTGGGGACCACTGATTCTGGCCTGATTTTTGAAAAACAGACCGAAAGCAGCTTTGGATTGTTAAAAGGGGATATTGTTCTTTTAAAGGATAGGGTTGTTAAATATTTGCAAGTTTAATTTGGGCCTTTAACCCTTGGTTCTTATATTTGACCAATTCTGAACGTAGGAACCAGCTTCTTTCTTATATGGCATGAAAATTTTTACACGCGTTTTCCTGGGAATTCTTTCCCTTGGTATAGTTTTAGGTAGTAATGCGGCCACTCTGGGAGTAATACCCGGGGGCATACCTGTTGGTAGCCGCCACATAGAAACTTCTTCAAAGTCTGACACCGCCTTGTTGGGTTGGCGTACGCCAGCCAGTTTAACGGTCACAGACTTTGGTATTCTGTCTGTGCTGCAATTTCCGTCTTATAACCCCAACGCGAAAAAATATTCTCCCTTTCTGGCCACCTCTAAAAGCAACGTTGGCTTAGTGTCAAAGCTCACGCGTCGTTCTGTCGCTAACTCTTATGCCAGCACCGCCAGCATTAGGGTATTGGCTAGCCAAGGGGTGAAAGAGCCTAAACTGATTCCCTCGCTTAACGCGTATCCTAACCCGTCCAGGGGCTTGACTAAAATTTCCCTGAGCTCCTTAGGCGAGGAAAAGTATAAAATCAGGATCTCCAACGCCATTGGTAAGGTGTACAAAGAGATTCCGGTGACGCAGCCCACCTCTACAGAAACCATTATGGTAGACCTTTCGCCACTGCCGGCCGGGGTGTATTTCTACAGCCTGCTGGTGAATGAGAAAATGGTGGAAACCAAACGATTGATCTTGCAGCAACAATAGGTTGCCCTGCCCATAAAACAGAAAGAGCCAGCACCTGCTGGCTCTTTTTTTTATTTATTGCCGCTGGCTGCGTCTACACTTTCAGAAAATTGCTAATTTCGAGGGTTCAATTCTAAACACATCATGCTTCAATACAATCGGATCAACAATCTGGTGGGCTGGCTGGTATTTGCGGTGGCCACCATCGCGTATGTACTCACCCTAGAGCCAACCGCCAGTTTCTGGGACAGCGGAGAGTTCATTGCCTGCTCTTATAAGTTATTGGTACCGCACCCTCCGGGAGCGCCGTTCTATCTGTTATTGGGCCGCATCTTCTCCATGTTTGCCGGTGATCCGTCACAGGTGGCCTGGTGGGTGAACCTGCTTTCTGCCCTTTCCAGCTCCTTTACCGTGTTGTTTCTGTTCTGGACCATAAGCATTCTGGCCCGCAAACTTCTGGTGCCGGCCCCTGCAAGAAAGTCTGTGGGAGCTGCTGTGGCCGTGGAGGAGGACATAATAGTGGAGCCTACCCTAGGGCAGACCATTGCCATTATGGGCAGTGCAGCCGTGGGTGCCCTGGCGTTCACTTTTTCAGATTCTTTTTGGTTCTCGGCTGTTGAGGCCGAGGTATACGCGCTTTCCTCTTTCTTTACTGCGTTTGTGGTATGGGCCATGTTGCGTTGGGAGGAGCGGGCGCATGACGCCATGTCAGATAAATGGTTGATCCTGATCGCGTACATGGTGGGCCTTTCCATTGGGGTCCATTTGCTGAACCTGGTAGCCATTCCGGCCCTGGCGTTCATCTTCTTCTTCCGTCTTAAAAAATACTCTAACAAAGGCGCCATCATTACCATGGTGGTTAGTGCCGTGATTCTGGGCATAGTGCTGGTAGGCGTTATCCCGGGCTTGCCCTCTATTGCGGGTTGGTTTGAGGTGTTGTTCGTGAACAGCTTCGGGCTACCGTTTGGGGCAGGCGTGATCTTCTTTGTAGTGATGTTCATTGCCGCCATTGTGTGGGCCGTGAAATATGCCATCAGAAAGGGCAACCGTACGCTGCACACCGCCTTGCTTAGCTTCATCTTTGTGTTGATCGGGTACTCGTCTTACATGATCATCCCTATCCGGTCTAATTATGACCCTACCATTGATGAGAATGACCCTGAGAACATTGTAAGCTTTGTTTCTTACCTCAAGCGCGAGCAATACGGCGACCGTCCGTTGCTGTTTGGGCCGCAGTTCAACGCCGAACCGATTGACCAGAAAGAGGGCGCTGCCCAATACATTAAAGGCAAAGACAAATACATTGAGGTAGAGCGCAAAATAGAGGCGGTCTATGACTCCAAAGATAAAACCCTGCTGCCGCGTCTGTACAGCAACCAGCCGGGCCATATTGCCCAGTACAAGAAATGGGTAGACGTGCAGGAAGGCCAGAAACCTACCATGGGTCAGAACTTCAGCTTCCTGTTCAATTACCAGATGGGCCACATGTTCTGGCGCTATTTCGGGTGGAATTTTGTGGGTCGCGAAGGCGATATCCAGCACTCCGGTGTGCTATGGCCTTGGGAAGGTAATGAAGGTCTGCCGGAGCGTGTGGCAGAAAGCAAAGCCCGCAACAACTTCTACATGCTGCCGTTGGCCTTAGGTATTCTGGGCCTGATCTTCCAGATCAGAAGAAAACAGCGCGATGCCTTTATCGTGGGGCTTCTTTTCATCTTCACGGGTATTGCCATTGTTATCTACCTGAACCAGCCTCCTATTGAGCCTCGGGAGCGGGACTACACCTTTGCCGGGGCCTTCTATGCCTTCAGCATCTGGATTGGCCTGGGCGTATTGGCCTTAGCCGATTTTCTGCGCAAGACCCTGAAGTCTGATGTATTGGCCGGAGGCATTGCCACCGTGCTTGGTTTGCTGGTACCCGGTATCATGGCTGCCCAGGGCTGGGATGACCATGACCGTTCTGACCGTTACCATTCCGTTGACTCGGCTAAGAACCTGTTGAGTTCCGTAGCGCCAAACGCCATTCTGTTCACCAACGGTGATAATGACACTTTCCCGCTCTGGTACGCCCAGGAGGTGGAAGGCTTCAGGACCGATGTGCGCGTAGCCGTCCTCAGCTACATGAACACCGACTGGTACCTGGATCAGATGAAGCGGCAGGCCTACAAGTCTGAGCCGTTCCCCATGATCCTGGAGAATGAGAACTACCGCCAGGGCATCAATGACTACCTGCCGTATGTAGAGCGCAAGGAAGTGGCCGGCGGCATTGACCTGAAGCAGTACATCCAATTGGTGAAGCAGAACCACCAGGCGCTCCAGATCGGGGACCGCTCGGGCCGTACCTACCTGTCGTTCCCAACCAAGAACTTCTTCCTGAACATAGACAAGCAGGCGGTGATTGCGGCCAAGGCCGTACCAGCCGCCTTCCAGGATTCAATCGTGAGCCAGATGCGCTGGACCATCAAGCAAGGCGGCCTGGAGAAGAAACACCTGGCTATGCTGGATTTGATCGCTAACAACAACTGGAAGCGCCCTGTCTATTTCTCCACCACGGCAGACAATTCAGACTTCCTAGGTCTAGAGAACTACCTGCAACTGGAAGGCCTGGCCTACCGCGTGGTGCCGGTGCTCAGCAGAGACCCGGAGCAGACCGGCTATATTGCCAAAGACATCATGTATGACAACATGATGAACAAATTCTCCTGGCGGAACCTGGGCCGCGAAGACATTTTCTATGATGAGAACTACCTGCGCTTCCCGGCCAATGCCCGTGACAAATACTACCAGCTGACCATTGAGTATCTGAAGGCAGGAGACAAAGCCACGGCCAAGAAAATCATGGATTACGTCTTCACCCAGCTCCCTGACAAGTCTATCCCGTATGACTACTACATTCCGCCGTACGTGGTGCCGTTGTACCAGGTAGGGGAGCAGAAGCGGGCCCAGGAAATTGTGAATGTGATGTCGGCCCGTTCAGATAAGGCCTTGCGGTATTTCATGGCCCAAAGCTCCATGTTTGAGACCGAGATCAGGATTAATCTCTTTATCATGCAGCAGCTGATCCAGGTGGCCCGGCAGGTGGGCATGACCGAGAAAGCCGCTGAGATTGAGCAGAACTTTATGCAGCACTACAGCCAGATGGGCAGATAAGCCCTTGGTGAAACACAAGAAAGGCCGGTAGCAGTACCGGCCTTTCTTTTTTTGATTTCAGGAAAGATGCAAAGGGGCGTTTTCTGTTTTGAGTCTATTTTTGCTAAAACGGGCCTAAAACGGAAATCCTTTGGTGTCTGCCAACAAACTCCCTCCACGCAAAAAGCGGCAGCCTATTGTTACCCTACCGGGGTTGAAATGGGCCAACTGATGGGTATTACATTTTTCTGCGGAAATACGGCTACCTTTGTGCCCGTAGGCGGAGAACAGGTTTGTCTGGCCCGCAAAATATGGCATTCATGGAAAACAGAAATTACAGAGATAGAGAAGGCGGCGGAAAGCCAAGGCATTTCACCACGCCTAAGGTAGATAAGATGGAAATGGTGTTCGGGCTACGGCCCATTCTGGAAGCGTTGCACGCCGGAAAAACCATGGAAAAGATTTACCTCTTGAAAGGGGTGAAGCACAGCATCAGCCAGGAGATTACGGAGCTGGCCAAAGCCGCCGATATTCCTATCTCTTTGGTGCCCGGCGAGAAGCTGGACCAACTAACCCGCAAGAACCACCAGGGTGCGGTAGCCTACCTCTCTGCTATTTCCTATTCCCCGCTAGATGAGATTGTAGCCTCTCTCTTTGAAAAAGGAATAGATCCATTGCTGGTGGTGCTGGACCGTATTACCGACGTGCGGAACTTTGGCGCCATTGCCCGTAACGCCGAGTGTATGGGCGCGCACGCCATTGTGATCCCTAGCCGCGGAGCCGCCCAGATTAATGCCGATGCCCTGAAAACCTCGGCCGGCGCCCTGAACCTTATTCCGGTTTGCCGCGAGCCTAACCTCAAAGACACCCTACATTTCCTGAAGCAGTCTGGCATACGCGTGGTGGCCTGTACCGAGAAAGCCGAGGAGAACCTTACCGATGCCGGCGTGGACCTGACCGGACCCATTGCTGTACTCATGGGCAGTGAGGAAGACGGCATCTCACCGGAGTACCTGAAACGCGCCGATCTGCGTGTGAAAATACCTATGGTAGGCCAGATTCAGTCTTTGAACGTGTCGGTGGCCAGCGGCATTGTCTTGTTTGAGGCCATGCGTCAAAGAAAGGCAGGCTATTAAGTTAACCTGGCAGTTGGTGTAATAACCAATCTGCTGCTCAAACATTAAAAAGGGGATTTGCCGAAGTTAGGTGCAGTATTTGTAAATTCAGAAAGGGCAGATGCAGCCTTTTAACCGGTACAAGGGTCTCCTAAGAAAAGCCATGGCTATGAAAAATACCTTCCTGCTTCTTTTACTTGCCTTTCTGTCCTTCTCCTGCCTGGAGAAAGAAGACGAGGCTGTCGCAGTACTGCCAGACGGTACCTACACAGGAACCTTTACCAGAAGCAATAACCTCGGAGATGAGATGCCTAAAGTGGCGCAGGTCACTTTGGTGGTAAAAGGAAACACCTTTACAGGCACCAGTGATACGCCCCATTACCCCGCCATTGGTTCGGGCACTTACAAAATAAACGGGCAGGACATCACCTTTGAGGATGAAAGATTCTGGACCGCTGACTTCGACTGGACGCTCATTCTCAAAGGCACTTTCGCTCTGCAAAACACGAACGGGATTATTACCCTCACCCGCCGGCAGGGGAACCTGACCGATGTCTACCAGTTATCCCGGAAGCAGGAATAGGCAACTACTGAAGCCACAAAAAAAGAGCGGGTCCCCTGAAACCAGGGGACCCGCTCTTTTTTAAAGCCTGCCAATACAGTTATATGTAGTTCTGGCCTTTAATGGCTTTGGCGTCAGAGACAAAGTCTTTTACTTTCTGCTCATCTTCGCGGCGGCACACCATGAGTACATTGTCATGCTCGGCCACAATAAAGTTCTCCAGCCCCTGCAGCACCACCAGTTGGTTTTGAGGCGTCTTCACAATGCAGTTGTGCACGTCATAGAGCAGCACGTTTCCATCTATGACGTTGCCCTCAGAAGACTTCTCAGACAGGCTGTAGAGCGAGTTCCAGGTGCCCAGGTCAGACCAGCCAAAGTCGCCCAGGATTACATACACGTTATTGGCTTTTTCCATAAGACCGTAGTCAATGGAAATGTTGCGACAGTGGGAGTAGGCTTTATTGATGAAGGCTTCCTCTTTATCGGTGTCAAAGGCGGCTTTGCCTTCCTCAAAGGTCTCGGCCATGTCACTTAGGTATTCCCTGAAGGCCTGCAGAATGGTCTGTGCGTTCCAGATAAAGATACCGGCGTTCCAGACAAACTCGCCGCTGTCAATAAACATCTGGGCAATCTCCAGCGAAGGCTTCTCTGTGAAGGTCTTCACCTTTTTAAGCACATGCTCAGAATCTGGCAGGAACTGGATATAGCCGTAACCAGTGTCAGGGCGGGTAGGTTTAATGCCCAACGTGACCAGAATGTTGGCCGTGGCCGTGGCCTGTAAGCCTTCATGCACGCAACTGATAAAGGCGTCTTCCCTTAGTATCACGTGGTCTGAGGGGGCAATCACAATATTGGCGTGCGGATTCTTCTTGGCTATTTTGTAACAGGCGTAGGCAATGCAGGGGGCGGTGTTGCGGCCAATTGGCTCTTGTAGAATCTGATTTTCAGACAGTTCCGGTAAATGTTCCCGTACTAGTGCGGCATAGTCACGGTGCGTGACTACGTAAACATTTTCCGGGGGGCATACTTTCCTGAACCGCTTAACTGTGGTCTGGATCATGCTTTCACCGGTTCCTAAGACATCATGAAACTGTTTGGGGTAGTTTACCCGGCTAATGGGCCAAAAGCGGCTCCCAATGCCTCCCGCCATGATGACAACAAATGTATTATTGTTCATGTTATACAAGTCCTTCTTTAAGTAAGTCATGCAGGTGCACGAATCCTGCAAAGGTACCGCCTTTGGTGACAATTAACTGCGTAATGTTTTTTTGCTGCATGATAGCCAGGGCTTCCACGGCATAGGCGTCACAGTCAATGGTAAGTGGCGAAGGGGTCATGATAGCTGCCGCGGTAATCCCAGACAGGTTGTCAAAATTGGAGAGCATGCGCCGTAAGTCACCGTCTGTGATAATACCGGTTAAGGTACCAAAATTATCCAAGACCGCGGTGGCGCCTAATCTTTTGGAAGAGATCTCAATGATGATTTCCTTGAGGGTGGCGTCTTCTTTTACCTGCGGGGCGGCATTAAGGCTGTAAATGTCTTCTACTTTCAGGTAAAGCCTTTTGCCCAGGGAACCGCCCGGGTGCAGGGCGCCAAAATCCTCCTTACTGAAATCGCGGGCTTCCAGCAGGCAGACTGCCAGGGCATCACCCAAGGCCAGGTGCGCCGTGGTGCTGGTGGTAGGGGCCAGGTTATTGGGGCAGGCCTCGCGCTCAATGGTGGCATTCAAGACAAAGTCGGCCTGCTGGGCCAGATAGGAATCCACGTTGGAAACCAGGGCGGCTAACTGCGTGCCTTTGCGCTTCAACAACGGAACCAGCACCTTGATCTCTGGGGTATTGCCGCTTTTGGAGAGGCAGATTACAAAATCATTGGCCTGAATCATACCCAAGTCCCCATGGATGGCGTCGGCGGCATGCATGAATAGGGCCGGGGTGCCTGTAGAGTTGAGGGTGGCCACAATCTTGGAGGCAATGTTGGCGCTCTTGCCTATGCCCGTGACCACCACCCGCCCGGTGGAGTTTAAGATTGCTTGTACGCAGTTCTCAAAATCCTCATTTATATAGTCTGTCAGCTTAAGAATGGCGGCGGCTTCTTCTTGCAAGACATTTTTTGCAATGCTTTTGATATTTTTCGTGATATTCAAGTTAGATTTGTATTAGACAAGACAACAAAAAGACAGTACTTATAACACTTGTTTGCAATAACAAGCTCTTTTCATGTTAGTAAAACAAGAATCATTAAAGGACAAATTAAAGGAAGTTTTTGGCTATAGTCAATTCAGGGGAAACCAGGAGGCGATTATCCAGAACATCATGGCTGGCAAGAACACGTTTGTGATCATGCCTACCGGCGCCGGGAAATCACTTTGCTACCAGTTGCCCGCCCTGGCAATGGAAGGGACCGCTATTGTGATTTCGCCTTTGATTGCGCTCATGAAAAACCAGGTGGATCAGTTGAACGCGTTTGGGGTGAATGCCCAGTTCCTGAACTCCACTCTCTCCAAAGCGGAGATGAACAAAGTGAAGAAAGAAACGGTGAGCGGCGCCGTGCGGTTATTATACGTAGCGCCCGAGTCCCTTACCAAAGAAGATACCCTGGATTTCCTTCGTCAGGCCAAAGTGTCTTTTGTAGCCATTGACGAGGCCCACTGTATTTCTGAGTGGGGCCATGACTTCCGGCCGGAGTACCGCAAGATCAGGGGCATCATTGACAACATAGGCAACCTGCCCATCATTGCCCTCACGGCCACGGCCACGCCCAAGGTGCAGCTGGACATCCAGAAAAATCTGCAGATGGATGATGCCTCGGTGTTCAAGTCGTCGTTTAACCGCACCAACCTGTATTACGAGGTGCGGCCCAAGCACAACACCAAGAAGCAGCTCATCCAGTACATCAAGAAACACAAAGGCAAAAGCGGGATTATCTATTGCCTCAGCCGCAAGAAGGTAGAGGAGATAGCCGAACTTTTGCAGGTGAATGATATCAAGGCCCTGCCGTACCACGCCGGGCTAGACTCCAACGTGCGCATGGCCAATCAGGACGCCTTCCTCAATGAGGACGTGGACGTGATTGTGGCCACCATCGCCTTTGGTATGGGCATTGACAAGCCAGACGTGCGCTTTGTCATTCATTATGACACGCCTAAGTCCATAGAAGGCTACTACCAGGAAACTGGTCGCGGAGGCCGCGATGGTCTGGAAGGCAACTGCCTCATGTTCTACAGCTATGATGACATTGTCAAGCTGGAGAAATTCAGCAAAGACAAGCCTGTAACCGAACGCGATAACTCCAAGCTGTTGCTGCAGGAGATGGCCTCTTACGCCGACTCAGCCGTTTGCCGCCGCCGCCAGCTGCTGCACTACTTTGGTGAGCAGTATGACAAAGACTGCGGTTTCTGTGACAACTGCGTGCACCCTAAAGAGAAATTTGAGGCCGAGCAGGAACTGACCTATGCCCTGAAGGCTGTGGTGCAGACCAACCAGCGCTTCGGGATTGAGCACCTGGTACACGTGCTCATCGGTCTGAAAGACCAGTACGTGGAGAGCTACGGGCATGACCAGATAGAGGTGTTTGGCGTGGGTAAAGAGCAGGAACCCCAGTTCTGGAATTCCATTGTGCGCCAGGCGCTGCTGTTTGACTACCTGGAGAAAGACATAGAGGCCTTCGGGGTCTTGAAGCTGACGGAGAAAGGGGAGAAGTTCCTGAAAAGCCCGCATGCCATCAAGTTCTCCAAAGACCACAACTTTGACGAGGAGGTGCAGCAGGAAGAAGAGAAAGAGGAAACCCAGGCTGCGGCCGGGCATGACGCCGTTCTTTTTGACATGCTCAAGGCCCTGCGTAAGAAACTGGCAAAGGACATGAACCTGCCGCCCTACGTGCTCTTCCAGGACCCGTCTATCAAAGAGATGGCTACCACCTACCCCACCACCAAAGAAGACCTGGCGCATATTGCCGGCGTGGGCATGGGCAAGGTGCAGAAGTTCGGGAAGCCGTTCCTGGAACTGATCGCCAAATACGTAGAGGAGAATGACATTGTCACCGCCGCCGATGTGGTGGTGAAAACCACGGTGAACAAGTCAAAGCTCAAGATCTACGTCATTCAGCAGATAGACAAGAAAATGGACCTGGAGGAGATTGCCGCCTCTAAAGGTATTACCATGTCTGAGCTGATTGAGGAGATTGAGCACATTTGCTATTCCGGCACCAAACTCAACCTGGACTACTATATAGACGGGGTGTTGGATGATGACCGCCAGCAAGAAGTGATTGACTATTTCATGACCTCCACCACAGACAACATGGCCACGGCCATTAAAGAACTGGGCACCGATGATTACACCGAGGACGATCTGCGCCTGATGCGCATCAAGTTCCTGTCTAAATACGCGAACTAAAAAATGGCCGCGGAACTATAGAAAAACGAAAAGCAGGTGTGTGAGCACCTGCTTTTTTGTTTCCTTTGTAAACCACTCCGTTTCGGGGCCGTTTTTGGAAAAACGGCCCCGAAACGGAAAAAGTACCTTATTTGTATTGCCTGGGCAGCGGCCCGGGCCCTAACCAAGAGTGTATGAATGTTCTGATTATTGGAGCGGGTGGCCGCGAGCACGCCCTGGCCTGGAAACTGGGCCAAAGCCCTTACAGCGAGCATATTTACGTGGCCCCCGGCAATGCCGGCACGGCCCAGGTAGCCACCAACGTAGATATCTCCATCACCAACTTTGAAGAGCTGGCCAAATTCGCGACCGATTTCAATATCATGATGCTGGTGGTAGGGCAGGAGGCCGCGCTGGTAGAAGGCATTGCGGACTACTTCGCGGAAAAGGAATACCTCCAGCACATCCTGGTAGTAGGCCCGCAACGCGCCGGCGCCCAGTTGGAAGGCAGCAAAGACTTCTCCAAGCAGTTCCTCCTCAAGTACGGCATCCCCACGGCCCGGTACCAGACCTTTACCACCGACACCCATGACCAGGCCCTGGAATACCTGCAGACCCATGCCTACCCGGTGGTGTTAAAGGCAGACGGCTTGGCCGCCGGAAAAGGCGTGGTCATTGCCAAAGATTATGAGGAGGCCAGCTTTGCCCTCACGGGTATGTTAAAGCATCATAAGTTTGGTTCGGCGGGCCACAAAGTGGTGATTGAGGAGTTCCTGCAAGGGATTGAGCTCTCAGCCTTTGTGTTGACCGATGGTCAGGAATACGTGCTGCTGCCAGAGGCCAAAGACTACAAGCGCATTGGCGAGGGAGACGTAGGGCTGAACACGGGCGGTATGGGCGCCGTCTCGCCGGTTCCGTTCGCCAATGAGGCCTTTATGCAGAAAGTGCGGGAACGCGTCATAGAACCCACCCTGAAGGGCTTGCAGCAGGAAGGCATTCCGTACAGCGGGTTCCTGTTCATTGGCCTTATGAATTACAACGGTGACCCCTTCGTGATTGAGTACAACGTACGCCTGGGAGACCCGGAGACCGAGGCGATTCTGCCCCGCATCAAATCAGATCTGTTTGAGCTGTTCAAGGCCTTGCATGACCATGAGCTGGGGCAATACCAAATAGAAGTAGACCCCCGTTCTGCCACCACCATCTTCCTGGTTTCCGGCGGGTACCCCGAGGACTATGAGACGGGGAAAGTAATCAGTGGCTTAGAAAAGGCTCTGCCCGAAGACACGCTTTGCTTCCATGCCGGCACCAAGCAGAGCCAGGACGGCACCGTGGTCACAGACGGTGGCCGCGTGATTGCCGTAACCGGACTGGGCGTGAACATGGAAGAGGCCCTCAAGAAAGCCAATGCCGCCGCGGCCCAGATCAAATGGCAAGGCCGCTACTTTAGGCATGACATAGGCTTTGACCTTAAAAAAGCGCCGGCCTCCAAGTTTTAAGCTCTCTGAAGCATAAGGTGCTTGAACATCTGCTATAGGCCCCAGGGCAAGCCTCTTTCCATTAGAAAGAGTAGGGATTGCACTAAAATGACAAAGGCTGGTACTGTTACCGGCCTTTGTCATTTTAGGCTACCGTAAGGAAGATGATCTTTGTGGCAGCATTCAAGAAACTTAAGCCTGAAGCCCATGACACCGCCTCCTGGTCCTGACTATACTACTGCCGAGGAAGCAGTTAAATTGATAAAATCTGGTGACCGTGTCTTTGTCCACGGGGCCGCCATGACCCCGCTCCGGCTCATAAACGCGTTCTCCGCGCGCGGCGAAGAACTCCGGGACGTGGAGGTCATGCATGTGCATACAGAGGGCCCCGCGCCTTATACCTATCCAGAGCACGCGGGTCATTTCAAGACCAACGCCTGCTTTGTAGGCAGTAACATCCGCGAAGCGATCAACGCCGGCACGGCAGACTATATCCCTATTTTCCTGAGTGAGATTTCCTTCCTGTTTCGGCGCAACATTCTGCCTCTGGACGTGGCCCTGGTGCAGGTATCTCCGCCAGATAAGCACGGCTATTGCACTTTGGGGGCGTCAGTAGACGTGGCCTTGTCGGCGGTAGAGACAGCTAAGATGGTGATTGCCCAGGTAAACCCGCACGTACCTCGTACCCACGGCGATGGGGTGGTGCACATAAGTAAGTTCCAGGCGAAGGTTTGGGTGGAAGACCCGCTGGTGGGCCATTGCAGCAAGGCGCCAGGCCAGTTAGAGGCGCAGATAGGCAAACTGGTGGCCGAACTGGTAGAAGATGGGGCCACGCTCCAGATGGGCATTGGCGGAATACCAGATGCCGTGCTGGCGCAGTTGGGCAACCACCAACACCTGGGCATCCATACCGAGATGTTCTCAGACGGCATTATCCCGCTAGTGGAGAAAGGCGTCATTACCGGGGGTAAAAAGAAAATCCTGAAAAATAAGATTGTCTCCTGCTTTGTGAACGGCTCACAGAAAGTGTTTGATTTCTTGAATGACAACCCCATGGTAGTCATGAAGGAGGCCGTTTTCACCAATGACACCGCCATTATCAGGCAGAACCCCAAGGTAACAGCCATCAACAGCGCCATTGAAGTAGACCTCACCGGCCAGGTCTGCGCCGACAGCATTGGAACCTACCAATTCTCCGGGGTGGGCGGCCAGATGGATTTCATGCGCGGGGCCGCCCTTTCTGAAGGTGGCAAGCCGATCATTGCCTTGCCCTCTATCACAAGTAACGGCACCTCTAAGATTGTGAACATGCTCCAGGCGGGCGCCAGCGTAACCACCACCCGGGCGCACGTGCGCTACATAGTCACAGAGTTCGGCATAGCTGACCTGTACGGCAAGAACCTAAGGCAGCGGGCCAAAGAACTGATCCGCATTGCGCACCCCACCCACCAGGCCGAACTGGAGCGGAAGGCCTTTGAGCGGTTTAAGATTTTTTAATTGTTGATTTCGGATTGCTAATTGCTGATCAAAGCAGTGAACAATCAATAATAAATACGTTTTAAGCCTGTTTTCCTGAAAATGGCCCTAAAACAGGAAGGCCTGACTTTTTACAGTCAGGCCTTCCTGTTTTAGGGTAGTACGGAGTGCTTAGCAGTACTCCTGGAAAGCGCCTTGCAGGTTGTCTACAATGCGGGTAAGGTCGTTGCCTTCAATATGGTGGCGCTCAATCATGTGCACCAGTTCACCGTCTTTGAACAAAGCAATAGAAGGAGAGGATGGAGGGTAAGGCAACATGAATTCGCGGGCTTTCGCTACGGCATCGGCTTCCATGCCGGCAAATACGGTTACCAGTTTAGCGGGTTTTTGGTCGCTGCTGGCCACGGCCATTTTAAGGGCGGGGCGGGCTTTTGCGGCAGCACAACCGCACACAGAGTTTACGGCCACCAAAACGGTGCCTTCTTTCTGGTTTAATACGGCCTCTACTTCTTCAGGCGTCATTAATTGCTCAAAGCCGACAGAGGTTAGGTCTTCCCGGATTGGGGCTACCATATATTCAGGATACATTGCCATGGGTATAGGTGATTTTAGGTGAATTCTGGTTATGACGTAAAATTACGAAATCAAGGGCAAAACACCGCACCCACGCTTCTGGTTTCCAAAAGGATAGTTATTCTTTCCCCTGAAACTGCCCGGGCTCCGTCCAGCGGGAGAATGGAAGAGAATGGCTCTCGATTGATCGGCCCAAGGGAGGACAAGATTGGGCCCGGCAGTACGGCAACCGGTTGCTGAATGTGGAAACCTTTCACGAAAACTTTTGCTGCAAAGCTAGAACCACATTTATAGAAATGTTACCTTTGCAGGGCAAAACCTTCACAATAGCCCTTCTCCTGCTGCAAGCCTGTTTAAAAAGGCGGAAAGTAGCAGGCGGTTGATTTAATTTTAAGAAAGTTTCTTGGAATTTAACGGGCAAGCTTGTAGTTTTGCAAACTCATTTAGAATCAGAGTCAAAAGCATTTATCTATATTCACAACCATGGCTAACCATAAGTCAGCATTAAAGAGAATCAGATCTAACAACGCGAAACGCTTGCTGAATCGCTATCAGGCGAAAACTACCCGTACCTTTGTAAAGCGTTTAAGAAACACAACCGACAAAGCTGAGGCGCAGGAGCTGTTCAAGACGGTATCTGGTATGCTGGACAAGCTAGCCAAGAAGAATGTGATCCACAAAAACAAAGCGGCCAACAACAAGTCTAAACTGGCTAAATTTGTAAATAGCTTAGCTGCCTAGTTTTTTTAGGTAGTTTTATCCTTCTTGGGTAAACCATCAGAAGCCTTGCTATATGCAAGGCTTTTTGTGTTGCGGCCATTTTTAGTTGCTAGGGCGTTTCTCCTTTCTCCTTGGTTCAAGTTTCCAACTTGGACCTATTATGGCGGAAGCTTTCAGCTTCCCTGAGGCGACAGCCTCAGCTCACACCTTCCTATGTATGGGGCGGATTTGCTTCCGTGACTTTCACGCATAACGTCCCCCATTGAAGTCAGGGTAACCCCTAGGAGTGATGAATTTCGTTTTGAGCCCGTTTTCCCTAAAACAGCCTCAAAATGCCAACGGTTTGGAACGGATGAACAAAAGAGAAGGTAGGTTACTGCTTGAACCGAAACGGACAGGTCAAGCCCTGTCCCTACGGCAGAAGTAACAGAACGCCATCTTACTTACTCGCCTTTCCTGTAACGCCAATCAAGAGATTGTCTGTCTAGCTTGCGTAGGGTGCTGCCGCTAACTCTACGCACAACATTTAAATCCGAAGTATTCCTTGTAGGGACAGGGCTTGACCTGTCCGCACGCATTGCCCTCTTTCTCGTCCCCTTGAAGGGGTAGGGGATGACCACTTTTGCAGATCAACCCGTTACCAACCCGTTTTTCCAAAAACAGCCCCAAAACAGAAACGTCAAACTATATCCTTCCTGTAAAAAGCAAGCCAGGATGCTGCCTGCCCAAATCAAAAGGCACATAAAAGCAGAAGGCCCGTCTCTATGGAGACGGGCCTTCTGCTTTTATAAAATCTAGCTACTAAAATCTAGCGGCTCCTAGTGCACAATGCTCAACTTGATCATGTTGGCGCGTTTTTTCTCCATTACTGGCATAGAACCAATGTTGATGAACACGTCGCCTTTTTCCAGGTGGCCTTCACGCAGCAAGATCTCCTTCAGGTCAGAGATGGTATCATCTGTAGACACAAAGCGGTCATAGTAGAACCCTCTGATGCCCCAAACCAGATTAAGGGTAGTGAGCAGCGCGCGGTTGTCTGTGAAAATGAAGATATGCGATTTCGGGCGGTGCTTGGCCAGCTGGAAAGCGGTGTAACCAGACTTGGTCAAGCCAATAAGGGCGCGGGCATCGGTGTCGCGGGCAAGGCCTACGGCGCTGGCCACCACGGTGTCATTCATGAAAGTGTCTCCCTCTGGGTTGTAGACAAAATTACGGTGGAACACTTCGGCCTGTGACTCTACAGACTGAATAGTGCGGTTCATGCTCCGGATAGTCTCAATAGGGTAGGCACCGGCGGCGGTCTCCGCGCTCAGCATCAACGTATCGGCCCCATCCATAACGGCGTTGGCAATATCGTTGGTCTCGGCACGGGTGGGGCGTGGGTTAGTGATCATGCTTTCCATCATCTGGGTAGCAATAATCACGGGCTTACCAACGGCCTGACATTTCTCCACAATCATCTTCTGGAGCATAGGCACTTCTTCCATACCTATCTCCACCCCAAGGTCACCACGGGCCACCATGACGGCGTCTGTGGCTTCAATGATGGAGTCAATGTTGCGGATAGCCTCTGGCTTCTCCACCTTGGCAATCACACGGGTGTCTTTGCCGCGCTCGGCAATAATACGCTTGATCTCATGGATGTCTTCCACCTTGCGTACAAAGGAAAGCGCCACCCACTCCACGTCATTGTCCAACCCGAAGTGCAGGTCCTGGATATCTTTCTCGGTAAGGGACGGGGCCGTCACCACGGTGTCTGGCAGGTTAATACCTTTGCGGGGTTTCACCACGCCGCCGTATACCACCTCAGTCAAAACTTCCTTGTCGCCGTCGGTGCTGATCACCGTCAGTTCCAGCTTGCCATCGTCAATCAGAATGGCGTCACCGGGGCGCACGTCATGCGCCAGGCGCAGGTAGCTGGTAGAAAGGCGGGTAGAGGTGCCTACAGATTTGTCGCAGACAATAGTTACTTGCTGGCCGGCTACAATCTCAACGGCGCCGTTCTCTATATCATTCAGACGGATCTTTGGGCCCTGCAAATCCTGCACCAGGCAAATATTGAAACCTTCTTCGGCATTGATAGCGCGTACGTGCTCAATTACTTTAAGGTGTTCTGGGTGGGTGCCGTGAGAAAAGTTAAGGCGGAAAACATCTACCCCTTCCTGAATGAGGGCGCGAAGGCGTTCAGGGGTGTTGCTGGCGGGGCCAACGGTGGCAATAATCTTGGTTTTGTTGAAATGGATAGCCATGCGCTAAAAAAGCAGGTTTTCTTTAAAACGTAAACAATGTGGGTCAAAGGAGCGCACGTACTGCACCAGCGGTACGGCATTTAAGGTCTGGAGGAGCTCTTGCTGTAAATGGGTAAGCCCGCCAGTTATTTGAATGACATAGTCATACTCTTTAATATCCGGTACCAGAAAAGGGGAGGCCAGGGTACTGGTGCCTACAGACCGGTTGCGCAGCAGGCGCAGGGAGCCGTGTTCGGCGCGGTGCAGGTAATTGGAGATCACCAAGCGGCCCTTGTTCAGAAAATCAATACACAGGTCTGATTGTTTTACCAGTCTTATCCTAAAACACTGGTTCAAAGCCCAAGCCAAGGTGTGTTCTTTGCTGGATGAAACCACTCCATAAAGATCGAAATCAAAATCATGTTCTATGTCTAGACGGAAAGATTTCATGGAATGTGGTACTCTGTTGTAAGTTTGATATTGGGATGGCAAGTTAAAGAAGGGAATTGGAAACACAAGTACCCTTTCTAGAAAAGTGCCATAATAAAACTATTGCTCACAATTTGTTTGACATTGTGTTGCCAAATCTATTTCTTTGCACTGTGTTTTAAAAAACTTCTAAAAAAATGTCAGAAATCGCAGAAAAAGTAAGAGCTATCATTATTGACAAATTAGGCGTTGAAGAATCTGAGGTAACGCCTGAGGCTAGCTTTACAAACGACCTGGGTGCCGACTCTCTTGATACCGTAGAATTGATCATGGAATTTGAAAAAGAATTCAATGTATCTATTCCAGACGATCAAGCTGAGAATATTGCAACGGTAGGCCAAGCGATCAGCTACCTGGAAGAGCACGCAAAATAATTTTTGCACCTTCTCCTTTTCTTTTATTGATCCAATTTTACCTATTCAATACAGGTTCTTTCCCTCTACTAGCAGCGTATGGAGCTTAAGAGAGTTGTCGTAACTGGCCTTGGTGCAATTACCCCCCTGGGGATAACTGTCTCTGAATACTGGAACGGCCTCGTGAACGGGGTGAGTGGGGCAGCGCCCATTACTCGCTTTGATGCATCAAAATTCAAAACCCAATTCGCCTGCGAAGTTAAAGGGTATGATCCGGAGCAATACTTTGAGCGTAAAGAGGCCCGCAAGATGGACCTCTTTACGCAATTTGCTGTTATTGCTGCCGACCAAGCAGTAAAAGACGCCAATCTGGAGGATGAGTCTCTGGACAAAGACCGCATTGGCGTGATCTGGGGTTCTGGCATTGGCGGTCTGCGCACCTTTCAGGAGGAATGCGTGAACTTTGCCAACGGCGACGGGACCCCCAGGTTCAATCCCTTCTTCATTCCCAAAATGATCGCCGACATTAGCGCCGGTCATATCTCTATCAAATACGGGTTCAGAGGCCCCAACTTTGTCACGGTGTCTGCGTGTGCTTCGGCTACTAACGCCCTTATTGACTCTTTCAACTATATCCGGTTGGGTATGGTAGACATTGTCATGAGCGGTGGTTCTGAGGCAGCCGTAACCGAGGCCGGAGTAGGTGGTTTCAATGCCCTGAAAGCCCTTTCTGAGCGCAACTCTTCTCCAGAGACCGCCTCCCGCCCGTTTGACAATGACCGTGACGGTTTTGTGTTAGGCGAAGGGGCCGCGGCCATTGTGCTGGAAGAGTACGAGCACGCCAAAGCCCGGGGTGCTAAAATCTACGCCGAGATCATTGGCGGCGGCATGTCTGCCGATGCGTACCACATCACCGCTCCTCACCCTGAAGGATTAGGTGCCTTGAATGTGATGAAAAACGCCTTGAAAGATGCCGGTATCAAACCAGAACAGGTAGACTACATCAACGTGCACGGTACTTCTACTCCATTAGGTGACGTAGGGGAGGCCAAAGCCATTGAGGCAGTTTTTGGTGACCACGCCTATAACCTGAACATTAGCTCTACCAAATCCATGACAGGCCACCTTTTAGGGGCAGCCGGCGCAATTGAGGCCGTAGCGTCTATCCTGGCTATCCAGAACGGTATTGTTCCGCCTACCATTAACCACTTTACAGATGATGAGCAGTTTAACCCTAAACTGAACTTCACCTTTAACAAAGCACAGAAGCGCGAGGTAAACATTGCCTTGAGCAACACCTTTGGGTTTGGCGGCCACAACACATCTGTGATTTTCAAAAAGTTCAGTGAGTAGTGTTGAGCCCGATCAGACCGGTCTTTCGCGCGATCAACAAATTCTTTTATAAAGATAAGGCCTTTGTCAATGCCGTGACCCACATTACGGGCATGGCACCTGACAACCTGCACCTGTACCAATTGGCGTTCACGCACACTTCCTTTGTGCGCCAGAACCTGAAAGGGAACCAGGAAACCAATGAGCGCCTGGAATTTCTGGGAGATGCCATTCTGGGCGCAGTCATTGCCGAATATCTTTTCAAGAAGTACCCTTACAAAGACGAAGGTTTCCTGACGGAGATAAGGTCCCGCATGGTGAACCGCGAGTCTCTGAATAGCCTGGCCGTAAAGGTTGGGCTTAATTCGTTGATCAAGGTTGACAATATCTCTGGCGTGACCCGCCACAAGTTCATCAATGGCAACGCCCTGGAGGCCCTGGTAGGCGCCGTCTACCTGGACAAAGGCTACAAAGACACCAAAGACTTCATCCTGAAGAAACTGGTGAAGCCGCACTTTGACCTGCACCAGCTTACCACCACCACCAGCAATTTCAAGAGCAAGCTCATAGAGTGGGCGCAAGGCCAGAACCGTAGCATTAGGTTTGAGATTGTGGGGCAGAAGCAGTCTGGCAGCACCACAGAGTTTACCGCCGCCGTGGTGGTAGATGATGACATCATCGCCTCTGGCAGCGGCCTCTCCAAAAAGAAGGCCGAGCAAGCCGCCGCCGAGAAAAGCATGGAAGTGCTGAAGGCCGCCGGCACCCAACTCCCGTAACCCTTTCCGTTTTAAGCCTGTTTTCCTGAAATCAGCCCCAAAACAGGTTGGCCAGGAATTATATGCCCTGGCTAAAGCAAACTCTTTACTTCCCTTCTTTCTTTCCTTTTTCTGGCGGGTCCAAATTCTGGCAGATAGTTGCTTCTGCCCGTAAGCTTCTTAGTTTTGCAATGGCTTGAGACCTTGCCCAAAGGTCTTTTCCTAACTCAGAACCTGGTTCCTGCGTTAGAAAAGCCATTAACCCAACCGCACTATGAAACTTGCCGGCGCCGCCCTCAACCAGACCCCCCTTGACTGGGAAAATAACCTGAACAATATCAAAACGGCCATTGAGCAGGCCAAAGAGCAGAAAGTAGATATCCTTTGCCTTCCTGAGATGAGCATTCCCGGGTACGGCTGCGAAGACCTTTTCCTGAGTGAGTGGTTTTCTGCCGAATGCTTTGAAAAGCTGCTGGAGATAAAGGAGTGGTGCGAGGGCGTAATAGTCTGCGTGGGGCTTCCCATCCGGCTGAACGGCATTACCTACAATACCGCCTGCGTGATCAAGAACAAGGAGATTGTAGGCTTTACCGCCAAGCAATTCCTGGCAAATGACGGTGTGCATT
Organism: Rufibacter radiotolerans; assembly: GCF_001078055.1. Taxonomy (NCBI): domain Bacteria; kingdom Pseudomonadati; phylum Bacteroidota; class Cytophagia; order Cytophagales; family Hymenobacteraceae; genus Rufibacter; species Rufibacter radiotolerans. The sequence goes on from NZ_CP010777.1 coordinate 606,559, forward strand.
ATGAGACCCGCTGGTTCAGTTCGTGGGTGGCCAACACGGTGCAGGAGTTTGAGATGCTGGGGCAGAGCTACCAGATTGGCGATATCATCTATGAGCACCAGGGCGTGAAATTCGCGTTTGAGATCTGCGAGGATGCCTGGCGCAACGAGAACCGGCCCGCCTACCGGCATAAGCCCAAGGGCGTGCAACTCATTATCAACCCCAGCGCCAGCCACTTTGCCATGAGCAAGACCGATGTGCGCTACCACCTGGTGGTAGATGCGTCTAAGCAGTTTGAATGCACCTATCTCTACGTCAACCTATTGGGCAATGAGGCCGGTAAGATGATCTATGACGGCGAGATTCTGATCGCGCAGAACGGGAACGTGGTACTACGCAACCAACTGCTCTCCTTCAAAAGCGTGGACTTTGAGTGCGCCGAGGTTTCTTTTGACAGCCCCTTGCCTGTGGTAGACGTGACGCCCTTGCCGCCGGTAGACGAGAACATAGAGTTCATCTCCGCCATCACGGTGGCCTTGTTTGACTACCTGCGCAAGAGCCGCAGCCGGGGTTTTGTACTTTCATTAAGCGGCGGTGCCGATTCCTCTCTGGTGGCCGTGGCCGTGGCCGAGATGGTGCACCGCGCGGTGGAAGAGATAGGCCTGGAGGAATTTGCGCGCAAGACCAACTGCTGTACGCCCAATGAAGTTTCTGATTTGAAGCTACTTTCCGGGAAAGAGCTCAGAAACGCCTTAGTGGGCAAATTGCTGGTGACCGCTTACCAGGGCACGGTCAACTCCTCAGACAACACCTTCCAATCTGCCCAGGAACTGGCCAAGTCCATTGGTGCGGTGTTCTACAACTGGACCATTGACGAGGAGGTAAGAAGCTACCAGAGCAAGATAGAAAACGCCATCGGCCGCAGGCTTACCTGGGAGCATGATGACATTACGCTGCAGAACATACAGGCCCGCGTAAGGGCCCCCGGCATCTGGATGATGGCCAATCTTACCAACTCCCTGTTGCTGGCCACCTCTAACCGGTCAGAGGCCTCAGTGGGCTATGCTACCATGGACGGGGACACGGCCGGCAGTATCTCGCCTATTGCGGGCGTAGACAAGGCCTTTGTGCGGCAATGGTTGGTGTGGGCCCAGCAGCACCTGGGCTATGACGGCCTGCAGTACGTGAACAACCTGCAGCCTTCGGCGGAGTTGCGGCCGCTGGCCAATACCCAAACCGATGAAGAGGACCTGATGCCGTACCCGCTCCTGAACCAGATTGAGCGCATGGCATTCTATGACCGCCTCTCGCCGCAACAGGTGTTTGCCAACCTTAGGGGTACGTACCCAGATGACCAGCTGAAAAGCTTTGTGCAACGGTTCTACACGCTCTGGAGCCGTAACCAGTGGAAACGCGAACGCTACGCCCCGGCCTTCCATTTAGATGATTACAACGTGGACCCACGCAGCTGGTTACGCTTCCCTATCCTGAGCGGAGGCTTTAAGGAAGAACTGACCGAGGTGGGAATCCGTTAACTTAGTATGGAGAAAAGCCCCGTCTGTTTTTGGCCTGTTTTGCGGAAAACAGGCCAAAAACAGACGGGGCTTTTTTTGTTCAGGGTTTTACATCTCCCTCTGGTTTCTTCTTATACGCACACTCGGTTCCGTTTCTGACGCTATAACTGTTTTAGAGGTGTTTTGGGTAAAACAGGCCTGAAACGTGACAGACCCAAATTCAACCGTACCTCAACTTAATCCTCAATAGCCTTCTATGGAAACGCTGGAATGCCCGCCCTACTTTAATATGCTGGAGCAGAAAGTCTGGGCCTTTGCCGTTGAGGCGCACGGGGAACAGCAGCGCAAGTTCAACTTTGAGCCGTACGTGCGGCACCTGGAGCGGGTAGCCCAGACGGTCATGGCCTATGGCGGAACCACGGGCATGGTCATGGCGGCGCTCTTGCATGACGTGCTGGAAGACACGCCCGTGACGGTGCCGGAGCTGCAAGCCTTTCTGGAAGAGGTGTGCCAGGACACCATCACCAAACCTGAGGAGGTCCTGCAGATGGTCATTGACCTCACCGATCAGTTCACCAAAGCCCAGGCTCCGGGTCACAACCGCAGGCGCCGCAAAGAAATGGAACGCCAGCGGCTAGCCACTATTTCGCCCCGGGCCCAGACTATTAAACTAGCTGATATCATTGACAACACCCGCGATATCATTGCCTATGACATTAGCTTTGCCAGGGTGTACGTGCCGGAAATTGTGGCCGTACTGGAGGTCCTAAGAAATGCGGAGCCGTTCCGGTTGTATATGCTGGCCTGCTATGAGGCCCAAACAGCTTTGTACCGGTTGGAAGACCAAAGAGAGAACCGCAGTCTGGAGGAAGAAGAGGACTTGGGTTTTTGAGCCGTTTTGGCCAAAACAGGCGTAAAACGGAAACCTGCGGCTAAGCCAAAGCCTTCCTTTTGCCAAATCTGGTTTAACCATGGGCAAAAAAAAGGAGCACCTGTTTGGCAGGTGCTCCTTTTTTGATCAAGATCTACAAAGCTTAGTTAGACTCTCCCGCTTTGGCGTCATCGTTTCTGATGGATTTCTTACTTCGCTTGGGCTGCTGGTTCATTTCCATTTTCCCGAAACGGTAGGAGAAGCTCACTTTCACGCCCCGGTTATAGTTTTGGTTGATGGTGTTCTGCACGAAGTTTCGGTTCTCAAGTTCTGAGGTTACCTTCATGGCTTTAGCGAATGGATTGTCTATGCCTACGCTCAAGGTGCCTTTCTTCTCCCAGAGCTCCTTGCGCACGCTAAAGCTGGAGAAGTAGTAGCCGGAGAACTTGCCCTGGATGGTAGGTCTGGGTGAGCTGTAGTTCCCGAAGAACTGCGCAGCTAAACCTTTCCCGAAGTCATAGCCGGTGTTCATGTTCACGTTGTACTGCCAGGCGGCATTGTTCTGGAAGGTGCTCTGCAGGTTAATGTAGTTCAGGTTCAAAGATCCGCCCACGTTCCATTTGGGCATTGGCTTGGTGTTGCCCGAGAGGCTTAACCCGTAGGTGGCGTTTTTACCAATGTTGCTGTAGGTGGTATACGCCACGCCCTGCTTCTGCCAGTTAGCCTCATTGATGGGCAATGCGCCCGGCTCGCCCACAATATTCCGGATAGATTCAATGGCATTGTTGGTCTGACGCCAGTACACAGACATGTTGATGGAGCTGGTCTTGAAATAGCTGCTGTAGCCCAGTTCATACGCATGCGTCAACTCAGGCTCCAACTCCGGATTCCCAAAGGAAACGTTCTTGGGATCGTTCTCATTCACGTACGGGTTCAAGTACCAGATCTGCGGGCGTTGGATACGCTGGGTGTAGCCTACTCTTAAGGTCTGGTTCTTGATAGTGCGGGACAACATCACATTAGGGATGAAGTTGCCGTAATTGTCTGTGAACGCCGGCCTAAAAGGGGCTATATAATTGCCCTGCAGGTTGGTGTACTCATAGCGGGCGCCGCTTTTTACGTTGTAGTTTTTGCCCAGCTTAAAGCCGTAAGAGGCATAGGAGGCGTACACGTCCTGGTCATAGGTGAAGGCATTGGGTTCGGCTTCCTCGTTGGGATTTCCGGCGAAGGTACGGCGGTAAAGGGCGTCACTTTCGGCGCGCCGTAAAATGGCCTTGGTGCCAAATTCCAAGAGGGTTTTGTTCTGGAAAGGGTGGGTGTAGTCTACCTGCAAGGTAGCTTCGCGGTTACCGCCTTCATTGGTATTGCGAAGGGTTTCCAGCAGCCTGGGGTTATTGCTATAGCGTTGCAGAATGTCATTGTCCTGGCCAGAACTGTTGTCCATGGCGCCTTTGGTCCATTGGCCCAGCACGGCCAGTTCCTGTTGTGGCTTAAAGATATGGGTGTAACCCAGGTTCAGGTCCAGGGAGCTGTGCTTGTTTTTACTGCTGGTGGCAGACTGTATTTCCTCGGTGCCGTCCTGGTAGGTAGTAAGGGAATGCTGTGCGCCTTTGTTGTTGAACCGGCCCTGGTACAGGTTCACGCCCGCCGAAATGCTGTTCATGGAATCCAGATCGGCGTCAAAGCCTACCTGGCCAAAAACGCCGCCGCCGCGCCGGCTGGAAGAACCGTTCTGGTTAAGGGAACTGGAGAAATCCTCGGCCGTGGACCCTGTCTTGATAAAACGCTCCAGCTCGCTTTCGTTTTTGTTGTTGTATTGCTGGTGCGTGCCCAGGTTGGCGTTGAAGCCTATTTTGCCGCGGCGCACATTCACGTTGGTGTTGCCATTGGCGCTGCGGTTACCTACCGAGGTGCTCACGCTTCCGTTCACGCCCGTGATGGAGTTCTTCTTGGTGATGATGTTGATGATACCGGCGGTACCTTCGGCGTCATATTTGGCCGAGGGGCTGGTGATCACCTCCACGGTCTTGATCATGTCTGAAGGGAACTGGCGCAGCGCGTCTGCCACGCTGTTGGCCATGATGCTGGACGGCTTGTTGTTGATGAGCACCCGCACATTAGAGGAGCCGCGCAGCTGCACGTTCCCGTCCAGGTCTACGGTGAGCGAAGGTACTTTCTTGAGCACGTCTGAGGCATTGCCCCCAATGTTGGTGATATCCTGTTCGGCGTTGTAGACCATGCGGTCCACCTTGTCTTCCACCAGCGGCTTTTCACCTATCACCGTTACTTCCTTTAATTTGTTCTGGGTTGACTTGAGCATGATATTACCCAACACCATTTCATTGTCCTGCTCAGAAAGCGTAAACGCGGGCCGGGTGTAGGTCTCATACCCAATAAAGGAAACCGTGACCGAGTAAGTGCCATGAGCCACCCGGGAAAGCGTGAACCGACCGCGTTCATCAGTCACGGTGCCGTCTATTGGCTTGCCGGTAGCCGCGGAAACCAGGGAAATGGTGGCGAACTCCACGGGTTTAGAGGTGGAGGCATCTGTGACCACACCTGTGATCTTGCCAGTGGCCATCCGTTGCCCGCCGCCACCCGCTGCCGTAGCGGTAGAAGGAAGAGGAATCTGGGAAGGAGTTTGGGCCAAAAGGCTGGAGACAGAAGCCAGACCCAGCAAGGCCGTAAGGAATAGGTGACGCATGAAGGATTTTTTGAAGGAAGGTTATAGAAGGATAGAATAAGAATATAGGCTTGGATTGAGGACCCCTGAGTGACACTGCCAGAAAAGACTCGCTTCTCTGGCAGTGTCACTCAGGTAAAGAATTTGTTAATGGCTTATGCTTTATAAAATGAAAGATACATTCTGGGGTAGGGAAGGGGTTGGTACCTTATAGACAATGGTTAGCGGTAATAGTTGCACGTGGCAGGCATATTTTCTGAATAAGGGCCGTTTTCCTGAAAACAGGGCTAAACTGGCTTATTAGTAGCCGTGTTGGTTGCTTTATTACATCTCCTGAAGCACTTATTATGTGTTCTTGTTCAAGGCATTAACACGTGCCTCCGCCAGGCTTTATCTTTATTTATTCGCTAGACCTCTTCTTGGATAGTAGCTGGAAGTAAGAAGTTATCATACCAGAGAAAAGCGTGCTATTCCTGTTTATAATTCTATCACCGGCGGTGTTGAAATCTTAACGGCACTAAATATTTAAGTATTGTATATAGTAACTTTAATATTTTAAGAAGGCTCTACCTGAAACCTGTTTTGGGCCCGTTTTCCTGAAAACAGCCGTAGAACAGAAAAAGAAAAGGCGATGCCATTGCTGACACCGCCCTTCTTCACTAACTAAACCTAACTCTTATTGCACGCCACCGGTGTCACCCTGCTTGGCATCATCGTTTCTAATAGATTTTTTGCGTTTAGGCGGTCCCTGCTGCTGCAGCTTGCCAAAGCGGTATTCAAAGCTCATTCTAAAGCCGCGGTTATACTGGGTTATAAGCGCGTTGGTGCTGAAAGGAAGCCCTGTGGTTTGGTTGTAGCCTGCCATGCGGTTGTCAAACTTGAGAGCCGCCCTGAACGGGTTGTCCATGCCTAAACTGATAGAGCCTTTTTTCTCAAACAACTCTTTCCTGATGGCCAGGTTATGGTTGGAAAAAGAAGAGTTCTTGCCCTGCAATGACACCCTGCGGGAGTTGAAAGCACCCGAGAACTGGGCGCTTATGCCTTTCCCGAAGGTATAGCCGGAACTCACGTTGATGTTGTACATAACCCCTGAGTTAGAGGCAAAAGGCGCGTTCAGCTCCACGTAATACACGTTCACGTTTCCGTTCACGTTCCAGGCCGGCACCGGTTTGGTAGAGCCCGAAAGCGTTACCCCATAGGTTTTGTTCTTGGCGATGTTGTTGAAGGTAACAAACGTAGTGTCATTGGTGACCTCTGAGACCTGCTCAATGGCATTATCAGTGATGCGCATGTACGCAGAGGCATTGATGGAAGAGGTCTTGAAGAACGTGCTGTAGTTGATCTCGTACGCATCGGTTAACTCCGCATCCAGTCTTGGGTTACCAAAAACCACCAGGTTAGGACCCTGCTGCTGACGGTACGGGTTCAGGAAGAACAGCTGCGGGCGCTGAATACGCTGGGTGAAGGTGGTGCGCAGCTTCATGTTCGGCTTTAAATCATACGCCAGCGTAATGTTGGGGATGAAATTGTCATAGTTGGTGGTAAAATCCTGGGCGGGGTTCACAAAGTCGCCGGCCACATCTGTGAACTCATACCGGCCCCCAAACTTCAAGGCGGTCTTTTTGTTCAGGTTAAACCCGTAAGACAGGTAAGAGGCCAATACGTTCTGGTCATAGGAGAAGCCGCTGTTCAGGTCTACGCCGTTGTAGAGAGACTCACTGGAAACATCACGAAGGATGCCTTTGGCGCCAATTTCCAGCAGCGTATTTTTGGGCATGGGGTGCGCGTAATCTGCCTGGAAGGTGAGTTCCTTGTTCAGGCCTTCGTTCTCATTGAGGGTAATGGCTCTTACCGGGCCCTCCATTTCATACCTGGTCTGGTTTACGTTGTTGTCTTGTTGGGTCTGGCTGTAAAGCGCCAGTAAGGTCAGTTCCTGCTGCGGTTTCTTGAATAAGTGGGTATAGTCCATGTTCAGGTCCATGCTCAGGCGCTTGTTGTTGTTCTTCATGGAAAGGCGGTACTGGTCCAGCAGCCTAGGCTGTGTAAAGCCTGTCTTGCCTTCGTTCTGGTCGGCCTGCGTGAAATCTGCCTGTTGGTGCGACCGCAGTTTAAAGCTGCCAGAATTGACCCTAATGCCCGCAGACAAGGTATTCTTTTCATTAATGTCATAGTCCAGGCCTAATTGCCCAAACCCGAACATACCGTCTACCGTGCTGGTACCCAGTTGGCTAGTGGTGTTCTCCGTGGTGCGCTCTTTTTCAATGAAAAGGGTATTGGGGTTATCGCCTTCCTCCTGAAGTGTTCTGGGGTTGTCTTTGTAGATGGCCTGATTGATCTGGGTCATGTCCATGCCGCCTTTGCTGTAAAAACGGTTGGCGCCCGCATTCACGTTTACGCCCACTTTGCCCTGCTTCAGGCTGAGGTTGGTATTGGCGTTGCTGGAGCGCGTACCGCCGGTTAACGCAACAGAACCGGTTACTCCCTGCAGGCTGTTTTTCTTGGTGATAATGTTCACAATACCAGCCGTGCCTTCAGCGTCATATTTAGCCGATGGGCTGGTGATCACCTCTACGCTCTTGATCACGTCTGCCGGAATCTGCTTGAGCGCGTCTGCCACGCTGCCCGCCATCACAGTAGAAGGTTTACCGTTAATGAGCACGCGCACGTTAGAGGAACCGCGCATCTGTATGTTTCCGTCCTGGTCCAGGGCAATTGAAGGTACTTTCTGCATCACATCGGCGGCGGTGCCCCCGGTGTTGGTCAGGTCTTTGTCGGCGTTGTACACCAGGCGGTCTACTTTGTCTTCAATGAGGGGTTTCTCGCCCACCACGGTTACCTCCTGCAATCTGGTCTGGGAGGCGCTCAATGAAATCCGGTTCAGATTTGCGTCTGAATCCTGCCCGGAAATAGTCACGCCTTTCAGTTCTTTGGTGTCATAGCCAATAAAACTGATGTTCAAGGTGTAAGTACCGGAGGCCACGCGGGTAAGGGTAAAGCGACCTTTCTCATCCGTAACGGTGCCATCAACGGTTTTGCCGCTGGCATTGACCAGCGCAATAGTGGCAAACTCTACGGGTTTGCTGGTGGTAGAATCTACCACCACGCCACTTATCCGGCCGGTGCCCTGTGGCGTGGCTGAAGCCGAGGAAGGAGCGGGGGCCGATGGACCCTCCGCAGGACGGGAATTGGTGGGAGCCTGTGCCCAGATAGAAGCGGTGGACGCGCAGCTTAAAAGGGTGAGGAGTAAAAGCTTTTTCATAAAGGTGTAAAGGAAAAAAGAGCAAGGTTGCCAGGGAAAGGGAAAGCCAGAGACGGGCACTGCCAAACTTGCCGCCCACCTGCCAGACACCCTTTATCTGAGCAATTGAAGCATTAGTATGACCAAGGAGGAGAATATTACAGAGGCGAAGACAAAAAGAAAGGTTTTAACAAAACCTTAACTTCTGCCTTAAAAAGCAGGAAAAAAGAAACAGCGAAGCTACTCCAGTCAAGGAGCCCGATGGGGAAAGAAGGGAATAAAAGGGATTAAGGAGTGTAAATGCCTGCGCTAGAAACACATCTGCGCACAGGCTGGAGTAGCCACAGGTAATTGCCCCAGATCTTAAAGATTAGCTATACCAGCTCTATGTTAGGCTAAGGTAGTGACAAAGAAAGCAGAGGCCCAATTTGCCTCGGCGAAGAAAAGAACTATGTTAGAAAGCAGCAGCCATTCCTGCAGGCTACACCCAGCCTTCTTTAATGGCTTTGGCCACTAATTCTGAAGAACTGGCTACCTGGGCTTTGGCCAGAATGTTTTTACGGTGGGTATTTACAGTGTGCATACTTATGTGTAATTCCTCGCTTATTAGGCGACTGGGTTTGCCGGCAATGATCATGCTCAGGATTTCCTTTTCCCGTTTGCTCAACACTTCTTTCTGAGGAGAGAAAGCCTGCTTAGTTTTCACGTCAATATAGGAGGGTTCGCCGTCTAAACCAATAAAGGAAAGCATGGGGTTGCCGTCGGGCTTCAGGTGCGTAATGTCTGTGTGCAAATCCAAGCTGCGCATAAAGCTGCCCGGTGTGTCACCTACCTGTATGCATATAGCCTGCTGAAGAATCCTGATATACTGACCATCTGCCTTTTGGAGCCTATAGTCATACCTCACCTTGTACTTCATGCATTGCTCAGGTTCCAGTTGGTTAAAGAAATCTACCACGGTAGCCTCAAAGTTAAGGAAGAAGGGCAGGTCCTCTGGGTGGATTTTCTTTATGATGGTAGGGACCGTGAATTCTTCCGGCTGGTAGCCTAAAATGGAGGTCATATTATCACTTACAAACTCAACGGCAGCGTCTTGGGTGTTGAAAATAAAATAATAGTACTCGCCTACATGGAAAACATTGAGCAATTTTTTATGGATGACCAATTCACGCTCTAAGGCAGGAATATAGGAGCCTTTGTTGATTTCTTTCCAGATCTTCTTTGCTTCGTCGTAAATGATCAAATCCATTAGTAGGTAGTTTTAGTATCTTTTCTTGTATAAATAGCCCAAAGGGGTTTTGATAATTCTATAAATATTTAATATTTCTAATTGTTAATTTTATCATGTCGAGCTCCTGTTTCTTATGTAAAGTAGAGGCAAAAATTTTAGTTGCCGTTTCTCGCGTAAACCCAAGCGCAGCGCAGTTTTTAGCTTTTAATGGATAAGCCGTTGATACGGAGGAGGTTTTGAAAGCTTAAGGTAAATACTTACTACTTTTAGCCTTTCTGCACCACTCGTTTTCAAAAGCCGTTCCACTAATATAAAAATAGTAAGCGGTTTTAGCAATAATTCTCACCTTTGGCATAAACCGAAAAGGCAGGGTGCAATAAATGGTTTAGGATTATTTTAGGGAGAACGGCCCCGAAACGAAAAAGCCCCGGTGGTAAATTTCTTACCGCCGGGACTCTCATTTTCATAACTTAGCCTTAGTGGTTGGCCATAAGCCTGAGCACCGCCCCATCCAGGTCTGGGGTGACTTTGATCTGGCAGGAGAGGCGGCTGCCAGCCCGCAGGTTAGGCAGGTTCTCCAGCATATACAATTCGTCATCAGACGGCTCGGGCAATTCAGGAGATTCCATAAGTTCCACGTGGCAGGTGGCGCACAGGGCCATACCGCCGCAAGTGGCCATAATTTCCAGCTCATGGGCTTTTAAGGCCTCCATCAGGCTCAGACCCATGTCGGTGGGCAGAGAGAGAGCCACCTTTTCTCCGGCTTCGGTTTCTACATAAACAGTGATATCTTCTTGCATGGCCTTACATGGTGGGCACTCCGTTCACGGTAGTGTATTTCAAAACGAATTTCTTATCTGGGTAAATAAGCGAGTAGGCGCTCTGGGCCATGAGGGCCGCCTCATGGAAACCGCAAAGGATCAGTTTCAGCTTACCCGGGTAGGTGTTGATATCGCCAATGGCGTAAACGCCTTCTATATTAGTGCTGTAGTCTACGGTGTTCACCACAATAGCAGATTTCTCCAGCTCCAGGCCCCAGTTCTCCAAGGGGCCCAGTTTAGGCACCAACCCGAAAAGCGGGATAAAGTAATCGGTTTCCAGAGTATATGGCTCTGCTCCATCTGGCACAATGGTCACGGCGCTCAACTGGCCGTCTCCGTGCACTTCGGTCACGTTGGCTTTCAGGAGCAGGTTCATGTGGCCCTCTTCAGAGAGGCTAGTCACGCGGGCCGCCGATTCCGGCGCGCCCCTGAAGGTAGTGCCGCGGTGCACTAAGGTGAGTTCTTTGGCTACGTCGGCTAGGAAAATGGCCCAGTCCAGGGCAGAGTCTCCGCCGCCGGCCAGCACCACGCGCTTGTCACGGTAATGCTCAGGGTCCAGGATCATGTAGTTCACGCCTTTGCCGCCTTCGTAGTCGGTTAGGTTTTCAATGGCCGGTTTGCGGGGCTCAAAGGAACCCAGGCCGCCGGCAATCACCACCACCTTGCAGAAAATCTCGGTGCCTTCAGAAGAAACCACCCTAAAGGAGCCGTCTTCCTGTTTGTCCAGTGTTTCCACGCGCTCGCCTAAGGTAAAGGTGGGGTGGAAAGGCTTGATCTGCTCCATTAAATTGGTCACCAACTCGCCGGCCAGAATGAAAGGGAAGCCCGGGATATCATAGATAGGTTTCTTGGGGTAAATCTCAGAAAGCTGACCGCCCACCTGGGGCAGGGCATCAATCACGTGGCACTTCATCTTGAGCAAGCCTGCCTCAAACACCGCAAACAAGCCCACCGGCCCGGCGCCAATAATACAGATATCAGTAGTTACAGTTGACATAATAGGTAAATGTTGCAAAAAGGGGCGGTCAGGTTTCTGCCTGTGGGCCCGTAAAAAATGGCAAATGCCCTGCTTTGGCAAAAGCTTTGACGTTTGCGCCTGCAAAGTAACACGTTTTTACCCTAAAGTGTTTCCTCCAAAGCCGCAGAACCAAAACTGATTCTTGTCACTTTTGGATTAAATCGTAATTTTAGCCGTTCTAACCTGTTACTACATGCTAAACTATATCACCTGGGACGTATCTCCCGACATCTTTTCCTTAGGTCCGGTGACCGTTCGCTGGTACGGATTGCTCTTCGCCATGGCCTTTGTGGCCACCCAGCCCATTGAGAAATACATCTACCGCAAAGACGGCCGCAAGGACGAGGATGTGGACATTCTCACCATGTACATGATTGTGGGAACCGTGATTGGCGCCCGCCTGGGGCATTGCCTCTTCTATGACCCGGTGTATTACCTGTCTAACCCGCTGGAAATTCTCAAGATCTGGGAAGGCGGCCTGGCCAGCCACGGCGGTACCATTGGTATTCTATTGGCGCTCTATATGTTCTGCCGCAAATACAAGTTTGATTACCTCTGGGTGCTGGACCGCATTGTGATAGTGGTGGCCGTGGGCGGGATGTTTATTAGGTTAGGCAACCTGATGAACTCTGAGATCATTGGCAAACCCTCAGACCTGCCCTGGGCCTTTAAATTCGTGCGTAACAATGAGCTGTTCAACGGCGTGCCCGCCTATATGGATCCCCGGCACCCCAGCCAGTTGTATGAAAGCCTTTTCTGCCTGGTGCTCTTTATTATGCTGTACACCCTCTGGAAGCGCGGGGCCGGCCAGATTAGAGGGTTCCTGTTTGGGCTGTTTGTGACCCTGCTCTTCACCTTCCGGTTCCTGATTGAGTTCACCAAAGAGAACCAGGAGAAGTTTGAAGACGAACTGCCTTTGAACATGGGCCAATGGCTGAGCATCCCGTTGATCTTGATTGGTATTGCCGTTTTAATCTATTCTTTAAGGCAACCCCGACAGCCCAATACGGTAGCCAGCAGCAAGGCGGTTTAGGCCTGTTTTACCAAAAACACTCTTAAAACGGCCGGGCCCCGCTCTTACTAAGAGCGGGGCCCGGCCGTTAATTTTATAGGAGGTGCGCGCTACAGGCTAAACTGGAACAGGTTCCCTTCTTCGTTGCTGATGATCAGGTTGCTGTTGTCTTTGAAGAGCACCGCCTCTGCCTGGCCTACCTTGGGCAGGTCCAGCACTTGGGGCTTCTGCCCGAAGAACTGGTTGGTGCCTTTGGCGACGGGGTACAGATAAAGCTTGCCATAGGTCAGAACTGCCAGGTGGCGTCCGTCTGGGCTTAGGTCAGCGGAGGTGACCAGGCCGGGGAGTTCCTGCTTGCGCAACAGTTTGGCGGTGTGGGTGCCGGGCGTGTCTTCCAGTTCATACAGTTTGGCGTACCTAGAGGCGCCCCGGTCTTTGGAGATCAGATAGAGCTTGCTGTTATACCAGAAAAAAGCCTCACAGTCAAAGTTGCGGTCCCGCTTTTCCAGTTTGCCGCTAATGGGCTGGTCTTCATACTTGAAATGGATTTCCTGGACCTTGAACCCGTTTTTAGGCGATACTTTGTAAATATGCAGGTCGCGGCGTTTGTTGCTGTTGTTGCCCGTGTCTCCTATGTAGAGAAAGCCTTTGGTGTCCTGGGCCAGGTCTTCCCAATCGGTGTTGGTGGTGCCGCTGACGGTTACTTGTTTGAGCAGTTTCCCCTTCTCGTTGATCTTATAAAGCACAGGTCCGTTGCCGGCGTCATTGTGGGTCCAGTAAGTGTTGGCCTCATCGGCTAGTTCCAGCCCCGAACTCTCAACTATGGCCTCTGGCAGATGGGCCAGATGGCGTAAAGGTCCGGCGGGTGCCAGGGCGGGCACATTACTGCTTAAGACAAACGCAACGGGTAAGGCCAAAAGAGCACACCGTTTGGTAAAAGACAAATGTTTCATTCTGGTTCCTGTAAAGTGGGTAAAAGACTCGCCGGCAGGCGGCGGAACTTTATTTAACGAAACCAGGAACTAAGGGGTTGAGAAAAAAGTGATTTACGCCTTTTCTTCCGTTTTAAGGCTGTTTTTAGTAAAACGGGCCTAAAACAGAAAAGCCATTTAACCAGGCATAAAAGTAACAGCTTGCCAGGCCAGGGTCTTGTAATTCTTTACTTACCGCCAGTAGAGTTGTTGACCTGGGGCTTAGTTCTCTGCCGCACCAGGTACACCAGGAGCAGGTACACCATGCAGGGTAGCCCCACCCACAGAAACTCACTTTTGAGTACCGCTACCCCCCGGCTGCTAAAGAAATTCTTTACCCCAATAGGCGAAACCTGGATGGGGCGCCAAGGGAGAAAGTACCGGGTATTGTCAAAAGGGGAGAAGATGGCCACGCCCAGCCCGCCGGAGGTCATGGCATCCAGGAGGGGGTGAGAGGCAGTGCAAAGGAAAAAGAAAAGCACATACTTAAATCCGCTGGCGGAAAAGAGAGAAGTGCGCCGGTAGAAAAGAAACGTCACTAACAGACCCAGCAGCAACGCAAAGACCAGCGAATGGGAGAAGCCCCTGTGCCCCAGAAAATGCTCGTAAGGAACCCCAAATTTAAACATCACCACATCAGCATCTGGGAACACCGTGCAGAAAGCCCCTAAGCCCAAAAGTTTAAAGGTCTTTCCTTTCAAATTGGCGCCTTTCCCCAAGGCCACCGCCACCAGGGCATGGGCGAATGCTGATGCCATTCTGTCTTTTGCGTTAAAGGTTAGCTGGCAAGTAAAGGCATTCTCGGGCAACAAGCAACTTCAGAAAAGACAAACGCAGGATAGGGGAGCTTTGTGTAAAGAAATTGCCCCTCAACCAAGTCCTTAAAACAGAGGCGCCGGCACTTGGTCTAGTGCCGGCGCCTCTGTTTTACGCCCGTTTTGGCCAAAACGGGCGTAAAACGCGTTGCCAAGGGTTAAACCCCAATGTCTTCGTTCCAGAGGGCCGGCTTTTCCTGGATGAACTGCTGCATGAGGGAGTAGCACTCCGGGTCATCTACCACGGTTACGTCCACGCCCCGGGACCGGAGCAGTTCTTCCTCGCCCAGAAAGGTTTTGTTCTCGCCTACCACCACCTTGGGTATGCCATACAGCAGAATGGTACCCGAACACATGGAACAAGGGGAAAGGGTAGTGTAGATGGTGCACTCGCGGTAGACAGAAGCCGGTTGGCGGCCTGCGTTCTCCAGGGCATCCATCTCGCCGTGCAGAATGGCGCTGCCTTCCTGTACCCGTTTGTTGTGGCCCCGGCCGATGATCTTGCCCTGGTGCACCAACACCGATCCAATGGGGATGCCTCCTTCTGCATATCCTTTTTTAGCCTCGTCTAGCGCGGCCTGCATAAATTGATCTGTCATTAGTGTGGGTTTTAAGTTATACCTCCTTTAAAGGAACCTATGAGATGCGTACGCGGCCAAGGCCGGAAGGGATATAAAGGGAGCTACAGAAAGCATATCGGCGGGAAGCCGTTACCAAGAAATAGGAGCTTTGTAGCCAGGTAATGTAAAAGTGAGCGGGGTGCTGTTTTGGGGCCGTTTTACAGAAAACGGCCCCAAAACAGCACCCCGCAAAAAGGGTTTAGAGAAGAAACGAGATGTGTTACACCAATCCGGCATGCGGTATGTCTACGCTGCCTTTGTGGTCTAAGGCGGCAAACTTTTCTTTGACCAGTTCGGCCAGAATGCCGGTGAACTGCTCCTCAATGGCCTGGTGGAGCTGCCGTTGCCACTGCCGGCTAATGTGGGTGTGCGAGAGCTTGAGGGAGGAATAGATGCTTTCCGGCATTTCGCCGCTTTTGCCTAACAATAGCCAGCTGAAGAGGGCAAAAAGACCGCCCATCATTTTGTCTCTTTCAGGCAAAGGAAGCTGGTGGCAATAGATGGCGCGCAAGGGGTCATGCTCTACCGCCTCACAGAAAGACTCCACCAGTTGCCTGATATCCTCTTCTTCTATAAGTCCGTTGAGAACCTGTTCCAGTTTTACAGTTGCAGTCATGGTTTCAGGTGGGGATTTGGAAGTGAATGGAAGTAAGCCTGGCCAGAATAGATGCCCTCGCCTTGGCCACCTCGGCCAGCTTTCCTTTAAAGTTTTCCTCCAAAGCCTCATAGAACAGGTGAATCCATCTGCCAATGTGGGCGGTGGGGAGATGCAGGAACGCGTAGTTGGAGAGGGGGTGGTGCAGATACGGCGAGGCCTCTAACAGCACAGAGCGCCAAAAGTGGAGCATGAGCCGTTCATTCTGCGCAATCTCCTTTTCCACGGAAGGTGGAATAAGGTGGTGGAGGCGGCCTTTCTCTTCAAAGGCTTTTACCAGCAGCGCAATGTCCTGCACAGATCTGATATCGGTTTCGGGTACGGAAGTGGTAGACAGCATACTATTCGTAGGGTTTAGGGTACGGCGCGCTACTCTTGATACAGCAGGAATAGGGCAGGAACGGGAACTCTATGTTAATTGGCCCTTAAAAGCGGCCATACCTTTGTGATTGCTTTCGGCAACCCCGGGAGCGCAGGGGAAAGGAACCAGATAGCACCTAAGGAAAATACTTCTGGGTTATGCTACGTAAACGCTTCTCTCTAAGAAGGAAGACCAACCAGACAGACGTTTTAAAGAAGCAAGTGCTGGTTAAAGGGGAAGCAGAATATAAAAATAGCAGAGGGAGCCCTCACTACTTTTGTAGGGGAAACGAGTGTTGTAATAAGGCCTTCTTACCAAAGGCGGAGGCTAACTTAGGTAAAGATGATAATAAATATAAACAAAATAAATGATACTTATCACCTTTAAGCCTAAAAATTAAAATATTAGCAATTGAGATTATCACCATTTAGTTACGGTAACCTCCTTGCTTGGGTAGGACAGAAAGAACATGTGCCTTAGCCATCAAACCATTATGGCAGATCAACCGTCCTACCTGATTCCTCCGCCACCTGCGTTAAATGTAGCGCTCGGCAAACCTGAACAGGTCTCCTTTGTATTGGCTGAAGTCCTTGGAGAAGGCGGCTATCTGCTGTTTGTGCTTCAGGTGTACCTCACGGTACAATTGGTCGTCAAACGGGGCTTTTTCCTGGGTAAGTTTCTGGAGGTATGCCTCATGCTTTCGCACCTCCTTTTTGAATTGGGGAAGCAATTCTCCCTGGTAATAGATGATCAGCTGCTGAAAATGGTCCACGTGCCTTTTGTCATCGGCGGTAGCCTTTTGGGTGACTTTCTCCAGAAGCTTTTGGTAAAAGTTAAGCTCAAACCCCCAGAACTCAATTTCCTGCAGCCATGTCTGGCTTTCCTGGTGTAGGTCAGAGATCCCTATTTCAAGCAGGTGTTTCGGCGAAGCGGTGTGCTGGGTTTCCATCTTTTTCTAGGTTTTAGTGCGACGAATAACTGGCCTTTTGCTAAGACGAATATCACCAAACCTTGCGCCAAAAGCAATTTTATTATTGTTAATTTTATAAAAACTTTAAATAAATTAATACAATAAAGAGTTGGTTCTCTCTTACTTTTATTCTTTTTCCAGAATAAGTGCTAAAACTACGAACGCTAGTTGGATAGGGGAGGGAGAGACAGGAGGCAAAGCTAAGGAACAGGGTCATAGCCGTGTCCGCCCCAGGGGTGGCAGCGGCCAATACGCTTTAAAGCCATCCAGCCGCCTTTAAAAGGGCCGTATTTTACAATAGCCTGCTGCGCGAAGGCGGAACAGGTAGGCGTGAAACGGCAGCTGCCGGGAGTAAGCGGTGAAATAGTGTAGCGGTAAACCCAGACAATGCCCAGAAAGAGTTGCCTGAAAAGCCAATTCAAAAGATTCATAGTGCGGCGAGTATCGCGAAAAAAAGTGACAAATCATTACCTTTGCCAGGTAACAAACTAACACACGTAATGCTGAAAAAAGTTTATACTATACTTCTGGCCCTGGTGGTAGCCTCTGGTTTCACCGCCCGCGCCGATGAGGGAATGTGGTTGCCGCTGCTGGTAAAGCGCCTCAACCACGTAGATATGCAGAAACAAGGCCTGCAACTCACCGCCGAGGAAATCTACAACGTGAACAACGCCAGCCTCAAGGACGCCATTGTGCAGTTTGGCGGCTTCTGTACCGGTGAGTTCATCTCTAAGGAAGGCCTGTTGCTGACCAACCACCACTGCGGCTATGACGCCATCGCCAACAACTCCACGCCCGAGGACAACATCCTGAAAAACGGCTGGTGGGCTATGACAAAGGAGCAGGAGAAGAAAAACGACGGCCTGTTTGTAGACATTCTGGTGCGCATGGAAGACGTGACCGGCCAGGTGTTGCAAGGCATTACGCCGCAGACCCCAGAGCAGGAACGCACCAAACTGGTGGGTGAGCGCATGAAGTCCCTTTCTGATGCCGCCAAAAACAACGGCCAGTACGTGAGCTACGTGCGCGATTTCTTCAATGGCAACGAGTACTACCTGTTTGTGTACGATCGCTTCTCAGACGTGCGCCTGGTGGGCACGCCGCCAGAGAGCATCGGGAAATTCGGGGGCGATACGGATAACTGGATGTGGCCCCGCCACACCGGCGACTTCTCTATGTTCAGGGTTTACATGGCGCCAGACGGCAAGCCGGCCACCTACTCTGAGAAGAACGTACCGTACCGTCCTAAGCACCACCTGCCTATCTCCATGAGCCCTGTGAAAGAAGGCGACTTCTCCATGGTGTTCGGGTTCCCGGGCCGTACTACCCGTTTTATGGCCGGTTCTGGTTTGGGCATGGCCGTTGACCAGTCTAACCCTATGCGCATTAAGCTGCGTGAGCGCCGCCTGGCCCTTATGAAAGAAGCCATGGATGCCTCTCCCGCAGACCGCCTGAAACTGGCCTCTAACTACGCCAGCATCAGCAACTACTACAAATACTTCATTGGCCAGAACGAGGGCATCAAGCGTATGAAAACCCTGGACAAGAAAGCCTCTGAAGAGAAAGCCTTCCAGACCTGGACCGATGCCGACGCCAACCGCAAAGCCCTTTACGGCAGCGCCCTTTCAGACATCAACGCCTCTTACGCCGGTCAGCGCGACTATAACCTGTCGGCGATCTACCGTTCTGAAGCCGCTCTGGCTCCGCAGCTGATCTCACACGCCTACCAGTACACCCCGCTCTACAATTACCTCAAAGAAGGCAAGGTAGATAAAACCAAGCTGGACCAACTGGTGAAAGGCTACCAGGACATGAACAAAGAGTTCTACGCCAACTACGTGCCATCTTCAGACCAAAAGATCTTTGCCGAGCTGATGAAGATGTACTACACAGACGTTCCTAAAGCCCAGCACGCCGCCATTTTCAAAGACCTCACCACTACTTACAAAGGGGACTTCAGGAAATGGGCCGCCGATGTGTACAGCAAGTCCTTCCTGGCTTCAGAGGCCAAAGCCAATGCCTTCCTGGCGAACCCTTCTCTGAAGACCCTGGAGGCGGACCCCGCGTTTAAGTTCATGCGCAATGTACAGACCAACTACCAAG
This sequence comes from Rufibacter radiotolerans, assembly GCF_001078055.1. Classification (NCBI taxonomy): domain Bacteria; kingdom Pseudomonadati; phylum Bacteroidota; class Cytophagia; order Cytophagales; family Hymenobacteraceae; genus Rufibacter; species Rufibacter radiotolerans. Next base: position 625,421 of record NZ_CP010777.1, read on the forward strand.
AGAACATCATGCCTAAACTGAACGAGTACAACGCTTCTTTGGCCAGAGCCAATCGCCTGTACGTGGCCGGTCTGCGCGAGATGAACCCCAACAAGGTGTTCTATCCAGACGCTAACTCTACCCTGCGCCTGAGCTACGGTACCGTAAAGGACTATGAGCCCCGTGATGGCGTGAACTACAAGTACTACACCACCCTGCAAGGCATCGCTGAGAAAGAAGACCCGTCTAACCCAGAGTTTGTGGTGCCGGCCAAATTGATGGAACTTTACAACAAGAAAGACTATGGCCGCTACGGCCAGGACGGTGAACTACGTGTAGGCTTTATCACCAACAATGACATTACGGGTGGTAACTCCGGCTCGCCGGTGATCAACGGCCGCGGTGAACTCATTGGTCTGGCCTTTGACGGCAACTGGGAAGCCATGACCGGCGACCTGGTGTTTGACCCTGAGTACAAGCGCTGCATCAACGTAGACATCAAGTACGTGCTCTTCATCATGGACAAGTTTGCTGGTGCCGGTCACCTGGTAAACGAGATGACCTTGGTAGACAAGGGTAACCCTAACACCACCTTCAACCCTTCCATCAATGACGTGAAAATGGATGGGAAAATGGAGATTGAAACGCCAGAAGGCGAAATCAAGATCAAGAAGAAAGGCAACGAGACCAAAATCAAGAAAGAGACGAAGAAGCAGAAGAGCTAATCTGTTTTTAGCCTGTTTTCTGAAAAACAGCCCTAAAACGCCCGGTGCCTAGCATCGGGCGTTTTTTTATACCCTTGGGTACCTTGTGTTAGAATTATGTTGTGCGCAGATTTAGCGTCAGCGGTCTTGGCACAGCAGGGCAGCCAATCTCCAGATGGGCGTGGGGTGAAGATGCAGCTACTAATTCCTTGAGCCATCTGTCTGAGCTGTTTTCACGTTTCGGGCCTGTTTTTTTGGAAACGGGCCTAAAGCAGCTGGTTCTAGGCCATAACATTTCTATGGTAGGTGCATCAAAAGTTCTTTGCCAGTGTTTGGGGTTCCTATGCTTTTGCTTAAAATAATTCGCTTATAATTAATACTTTAGAAATAAATCTCCGTAGTACATGCGTTGGCCAATCCCCTAGCCTATGCAGCATCTTCTACGCGTTAGCCTGCTTCTTATTCTTCTTTTTTGCTCCTTCCCGGGCAAGGGGCAAATCAACAACGCTGCCGTGGGGTCAAGAGCCATTGGCTTAGGCGGTGCAGCCGTTACTTTGCCAGATTTATGGGCGCTCAGTAACAACCCAGCGGGCATGGCGGCTCTTAAAGAACCAGCCCTTGGGGCCTATGCCCACAACCGCTTCTCTTTAAAGGAACTTACCACTGTGGGGCTCCTGGCCGTGCTGCCTTCCAGTAGATGGGGCACGGTAGGCCTGGACGTCCAGCGGTTTGGTGGTGAGTATTATAATGAGCAACGGCTAGGGATTGGGTTGGCGCATCAACTAGGGGTAGTACGCCTGGGCCTGAAGGCAGATCTGCTGCAGGTGCGGGTGAAGGAGTGGGGCAGCCGGAAGGCAGTGGCCTTGAGCCTGGGTGGGCAATCTGAGTTAGTGCCGGGGCTAACGTTTGGGGCGCACATCTATAACCTGAACCAGGCCAAGCTAGCTGAGTTCCAGGACGAGCGCGTGCCCACCGTCATGAAAATGGGGTTAAGCTACCAGGCCTCTACCAAAGTCTTGCTAGTAGCCGAGGCCGAAAAAGAGTTGGAACATCCGGTAGCCATGAAAGGCGGCATTGAATACCAGGTTTTACCGGCCTTAACGCTCCGGACCGGCTTTAACTCCGGCACCAGAGCAGGCACCGCGGGCGTGGAGGTTTCGTTCAAGCAGTTTCAGGTGGCGTATGCGGTGGGCGCGCAGCACCAGTTAGGCTTGAGTAATTACCTGTCGGTGGGGTATGTGCTGCAAAAACGGGAACAACCATGAGATCCCGTTTCTGGCTCGTTTTCCTGATTTTAGGCCTAAAACAGTTTGTCGCTGCCCAGGAGGTGGCACGACCGCCCATAGATGTGGAGCTTATGGTGCAGGAACTCTTCGCGCAACAGGATGATGAGAACGCCATTGCCTATGAAGATCTCTACGAAAACCTGCTCCAGTACTACCGGCAACCCCTGGACCTGAACCGTGCCTCCCGCGAGGAACTCCGCAGTCTCTGGCTCCTCTCTGAAGGTCAGATTTCGGCGCTGCTCCAGCATATCCAGGACAATGGCCGTCTCATCAGTCTGTATGAACTGCAGACTATTCCGGGGTTTGATTTGCTGAGCATCCGGCGGTTGTTGCCCTTCGTGACCGTGCAAACCCTGGGACAAATAGGGCAGCGCACCTGGCAGGAACGCCTGAAGAACGCCGATACGCACACGCTTCTGCTCCGCTATGACCGTACCCTGCAGCAACGCCGCGGCTATACCCCGCCCGAAGGCCGCTCTATGACCCGCTATCTGGGCTCGCCAGATAAATACCTGCTCCGGTACCGCCTCAGCCAGCCCAAAGATTTCAGTTTTGGCGTGACCGCCGAGAAAGATGCTGGCGAGGCCTTCACGTGGAACCCTGGCCAGCGGCAATATGGCTTTGACTTTCTATCGGCGCACGCCCAACTCTATGACCGCGGCGCTTTTAAGACCATTGCCCTAGGTGATTATCAACTGCAGTTTGGGCAGGGGCTGCTGCTTTCCAGCGGACTGGGCGTAGGCAAGGGCAGCGAGACCATTACCACCATCCGGCGAAGCCAATTGGGTATCCGGCCACATACTTCCTCGCTGGAAAGCAATTTCTTCAGGGGTGGGGCGGCTACTCACCGTTGGCGCGGCTTGGAATCTACCCTTTTCCTGTCCAGCCGTCGGGTAGATGCCTCTTTAGGTGAGGACCTGGCCGAAGATACTACCTTGTTTACCTTGGGAGGGCTCCAGACCTCGGGTCTACACCGTACGCCTACGGAACTGGCCAACCGGCAACGGGCGCGGGAACAGGTGCTGGGCGGTAATATCACGTATCGTAACCCAAGCCAAACCTATAGCATTGGGCTTACGGCGGTGCATACCGCTTTTAATCTAACGCTGCAGCAACGCACTGAGCCGTACAACCTCTTCGCTTTTAGCGGGACTAGGAACACCGCCGTAGGCCTGCACTACAGCTACCTGTGGCAGAACCTGAATTTCTTCGGGGAATCTGCCCGGTCCGGGAACGGCGGGCTGGGGACTGTAAATGGGGTGTTGGTGAGTCTGTCAGAAAAAGTAGAGGTGGCCCTGGTGTACCGGTACTACGCCCGGAATTTCCAGACCTTGTACGGGGCCGCGTTTGGCGAAGGCAGCCCGAACCAGAATGAAAGTGGCCTATACACCGGCGTGAAATTGAAACTGGGTAACCGTTGGCAGCTTACCGGCTACTATGACCGCTTCTCTTTCCCATGGCTGCGGTACCGCATAGACGCGCCCTCCTCCGGCGAGGAATACCTGCTGCGCCTCCAATTCATGCCCTCCAAAACCACACTGCTCTACGGACAGTACCAGTATGAGCGCAAAGCCCGCAATGAAAGCATAGCAGGAGAGCCACTTTCGCAGGTAACCGAGACCAATGCCCACCGTTTTCTGCTGCTATTGGATGTGAGCCCACTGCCTAGTCTAAGGCTGAGATCTAGGGTGCAGGCCAGCCAGTTTCAGCAAAGCGGCCCGGCGCGCACCGGCTATTTTACGGCCCAGGATGCTAGTTGGGAATACAACTACACTCGCCTCAGCGCCCGCTACGCCCTCTTTGACATCGATGACTATGATACCCGTATCTATGCTCCTGAGCAGGACGTGCCCTACGCCTTCTCCATTCCGGCGTTCTCCGGCCGCGGCACGCATGTCTACCTGCTGGCCCAGCAACGCCTCACCCGAAGCCTGGATTTCTGGGTCAAGCTCAGCCATACCCATTACCGCGGGCAGAGTACAGTGAGTACCGGCCTGGAGCAGATCAACGGCCCACGGCGCACTGACGTGCGGGTGCAGGCGCGGTACCGGTTTTAGGGTGTTTTCAGGAAAACTGGCTGGAAATGATACCGCGCTTAATCTGTCAGCGGAAGCGCCACACAGGGGATTGGATAAAGATGGAAATTACAAAGGCTCAAATCTTGCCATTTGCTAGAGGGCGATTTTTACGGCTTCAGCGAAACTGGGTACTCTGCCATCATGGTCTTCTTAGGAAGCTGGAATGGCTGTATCTCATAAATGAAAAACGCATATGGGTTAACGTACTTGCCCCTGAACGTAGCCTTATAGGTTACCGGGAAAGAGGCCCATTGATAGGGCAACTCAGTCCGGCAGATCAATATTACCGGAGCATTTTTTTGCTGCGCCAGGGCCAGCGCCCAGTCCAATAGAATATAAGGCCTTAAATCATTGGCGTCATTATGGTCCAGGGTGTAGAAGCTGCGGTAATTGCCAGTAGGCAAATTGTAAATCTGTTTGCCATAATAGGCCGTGACGTTAGACGTGGTCACTACTTCAGCAGTAGCTATCACCGAGGTAGCGGGTACCGTCTTTAAAAATTCGTTTACCTCTTTACCGCCGTAGAAAGGATTCTTCCAGTCAATATACAAGGCAAATGCGCCTGCTATTACCTGTACCACACCAGCCAACAGGAGAACCGGAGTCAGAAGGGAGGAAAATTTTTGTATAAAAGAATCAGCCTTAAGAGATGGTTTGTCTGTCGGGTAGTAATACGTTTTAAGCCACAGTAGAACAATACTGAAAATGAAAAAATGGCCGTGGTGGCGCATGCTACCTTCCATTTTAAAGGTAAAAAGGAAAAGTAAAGCCGAACACAATAAGATAAGGCCTAGTAATAGGCGTTTCACAGGGTAGAGACTGGCAGAGACCAGCAGCAGCAATAAAACGGAAAGCGGAATTTCCATCCTGGTTTGCAGGAAAGAGGTGTTCCAGAAAAATACGTTGAAATTTGGGAGAGGGAAAAATGCCTGCCAGGGCCGGGCTGCCGCCTGCCAGAAATAGTAGAGGTGAAAAAAGTTGAAAAAGGACCCGTCGGTTTCATTGGGGCGGAACATGCTCCAGAAAGAGAAAAGGCAGGCAACTCCCCAGATCAATATTCCTGCTGTTTTCTGGACTACTGAGGTAGGAAGCCAATTGAGCGAGTTCTTCCAGAACCGGAAAGCCTCAGAAAACAGAAGGAGCCCTAATATCCCAGCCATAAAGAAACCAAACAAGTTGGTTTGGGCGTGCAGGGCCAGTAAGGCTACATAAAGGTACCAATGCGAAAACCGTTTGGGGTAAAGCGTGCAGATCAGGAACAAAGAAAGCATCTCCAGAGCATACAGCCTGCTAATGATCCCGTACTCAAACAAGCCATAATACCCAAAGCAAAAGCAAAGCTTTAATACCCTTGAAAACGGGGCATGCCGCAGAAATACGTACACAAAGCCGGTAGCAAAGGTGGCCTGGGTAAGTTGGAGGGCCTTCAGGTTTTGGGTAAAGTGGGTGAGCCCGTACAAGAGGCTGTACCAAAGGTTGGGGTGGCCTTCGTAGCGTTTGTTGTAGAGCATCTCCGGGTAGGAGTTGCTGTAGAGAGCCAGGAGCCAGGGTTCGGTCTCGTCAAACCACAGTTCATGGAAGGGCATAAACCAGGCCAGCAGCAGGGCATAAACCACCGTGAAGAAGAGGGCAAACGTACTGTCGCGGGAGAGAAAGCGCATGAGCAGAAGAGTTAAACGGATTTAGACTGCTCGTGGTAATCCTGCTCCGTGTTCACTTCCCAGATATTGGTTTTATCGGTGCGGCCCTGGGCGATGTTCTCTACCGCCAGCATTGCCGTGAGCATAGAATGGTCCTGGTTATTGTATTTGTGCATGCCGTTGCGGCCCACCAGAAACAGGTTCTCAATTTGGTCAAGGTAGGCCTGCACCTTCGGAAATTCATTATAGGAGCCAAAGTAGGCAGGGTACGCTTTCGGCATTTTCACCACGGTGCCATCTAAAACCTGGTCTTTAGAGATAATTCCCAGTCGGTCCAGTTCCTCAATAGCCAGTTGCTTCAAGTCTTCGTCTGGCATCTGCCACAGGGCATCTTCCTCCTGGCAGAAATACTCCACGCCCAGCCATACTTTGCCCGGTTCGGTTATCAGATACGGGCTCCAGTTGTTGAAGAGCTGCAAACGACCCGCCTGTACATCGGGCTCCTGAATGTAAATCCAGTTGTCCTGGATAAGGCCATGATCAGCTTCCTCAATGGCCAGTTTGTTTAGGAGCAGGCCAACCGAGATAAAATTGCGGTAGGGGAGGTGTTCAGAAACTTCCTTTATCTCCGCAGGCACCACGTCACCCAGGGCACGTATCAGGCTCCGGATAGGCATGGTGGAAATAACGTAGTCAGGGTTCATCTGGTAGGTAGCGCCAGAAACCATGTCCTGAATGGTAGCAGAGATGATTCTTTTTTCTTTCAGCTCCAGCCCCACTACCTTTTGCTGCATATGCACTTCACCGCCTTGCTCGCGCACTTTGCGTGTTACCACCTCCCACAGGTGCCCGGGGCCCAGCTTGGGGTACAGAAACTGCTCAATCAAAGACGTCTGTACGTTCTTCTGCATAAAGTCTGCGGAGGGCGAGAAGAATTGCTGCTTCAGGAAGTGCTTCACCGCCTGCGTGATAGAAAGGGCTTTAATGCGCTGAGCCCCCCACTCGGCACTAATCTGGTTGCAGGGCACGCCCCAAACCTTCTCCGTGTAAGCCTTGAAAAAAGTGCGGTACAGGTGTTCGCCAAAGCGGTTTATGAAAAAATCCTCCAGGTTTTTCTCATGTTTGATAGGCTTTACTACCTGTTTCAGGTAACTCAGAACGGCCTTCGTAGACCACCCCAGCCCTAATTGGGTAAGGGTGCCCACCGTGAAAGAAAGCGGGTAGTCAAAGAATTTCCGCCGGAAGAAGATGCGGGACCGTCGCTGACGTAGTAACATGACATCATCAGAGGCAGGAGAAGCTGTGGGGGAGGTGGCCGGGACCGTCCGGATTTTGCCCTGATACGCTAAGTTGCCCACTGTTTGCCCTGGCTCCAACTGCAGCGGAAGAATAGAAAGCCACCATTCCATTACCCTGTCTGATTTGGAAAAGAACCTATGGCCCCCAATGTCCATGCGGTTGCCTTTGTAGTTAATGGTAGCCGAGATGCCGCCAATGCGGTCAGTGGCTTCCACCACATAGGGGTGCACCTGGGTTTGCTGCAAAAATTCAAAAGCGGCCGTAAGGCCAGCCGGACCAGCCCCAATAATGAGAGCCGTGGAGGGTGAAGACATAGTGGCCAGTAAAGTCGTACTCCAAAGATAGCAGGAGAATACTGATTTTCCATTGGATCAAGCCTTTAAACACCGCCCTTCTGGCAATAAGGCCAATTTCATGGCTGGCAGAAATGACTGGAACAGAGAAAGGTTGGCTACTAGATGGGTGGCTTTTCTGGCTAATAAACCAGGAAGCCGTTTTAGGGTCGTTTTCAGGAAAACAGCTCTAAAACAGTTAATGCTTAAAGCAGAGGCAGGTCAGCAAGCTTTCAGCGTCTGGCAATCTGGTTTAATGTCCACGCTGATGAGTTTTCCTTGCCGGTCCATTTCAAAGTCGCAGCACTCCAGGAAAACAGCCTTCAGCTTCTCCCGGCCGCGCTGAATGCGAGATTTTGCCCCCGAAAGGGAAAGGCCAAGTTTGGTGGCAATTTCCTGCTGGGGTAAGCCTTCCAGGTCGCTTAACCTTAGAGGTTCTGCATATTCAGGAGGCAGTAACTGGAGTAGGGGCCCCACGCAGTTCTCCAACTCCTGCAGTGGGCTCTGCTCAGCAGGGGCCATGGCCAAGTCAGTGTCTTCCGTTAAGTAGGTTTCACGCTGGCGGGAGCGGTGAAAATCATTGACTACGTTCCGGGAGATCTCATACAGCCAGGCTTTCACGTTTTTTACCTGCGGAAGGGACTCACAATGGCGGTGTACCTTCAGCAATACCTGCTGCGACAGGTCTTCGGCGTCTGCCTGGTTAAGTACCCGCTTCCTGATAAAACCCTGCAGGGCATCCTGGTAAGAAAGAAATACGGGTGCCACTGCTTCGCAAGGATTGGCGGAATCATCCTTGGGGCTGCAGGTCGCTTTAGAAGAGCAGGAAGAAGTTTCTCCAGACATAGGTAAAAGCATTTTTAACTATAACGCGTTTCAGGCCTGTTTTTACAAAAACAGGCCTGAAACGCAAACTGTATTTTAAAACTCACACACCTACCACCGCACTGCGGCGCTCTAAAAGATAGGTGTCTCGCCACTGGCCGTTCAACTGCCCTATTCGCTCCCGAAGGCCCACTAACCTAAAGCCACATTTTTGGTGCAAGGCCACACTGGCCTCATTCTCCTTTAGAATGCCTGCCTGCAGGGTCCAGATTCCGTTTGCTTCAGAGGCAGTGATCAATGCCTCCAGCAGCGCTTTTCCTATCCCTCTGCCTTGGTAGGCAGGGTCCAGGTACACGCTTACCTCGGCCACCCCGCCATAGACGCACCGCCCGGAGACCGCGCTTAAGGCGGCCCAGCCTACCACTTCGCCCTCCGGGGAAACGGCCACTAAGCGGCTGTGGGATAGGTGTCCCTGGTCCCATTTGGCCCAGTCTGGGGCAGTAGTTTCTAAGGTCGCATTTTGGGTAGCAATTCCTTGCTCATAGATAGCTTTTACCCTTGGGTAATGGGTGGCTAAAAGCGGTACCAGATCAATGGAAGTAAGTGTTTCCATGGGTGGTTGAATTAATTTGCTTAAACAATGGCAGTGGCAGGAGCGCAGCAGGCTGGGCTGCAGCAGGCAGTTTCCTCCTGTTTGCCGTAAAAGGTGTCTGCCTCTCCAAATGTATAAAATGTTTCCCATTCTACGCCCTGTGGGTCTTGTATCCAGGCTTTGTTGGATTGGGCGTAGCAGCAGGTCGTGTTTCCTTCCTGCCGGATGGTCCCTTTGGCTTTCTCCAGGCGGGCGTACACTTCCTGCAGTTCTTCCGGGGTCTCGGCCTGAATGCCCAAATGCTCAATACCGTTGGTGGCACCGTTGGTGGAAATAGCGAAATTTACCCGCGGGTCTTCCAGCATCCATTTGGCGTAATCTGGTTTGAGCACGGTAGGATCCTGGGCAAAAAGGGCTGAATAAAAAGCAACAGACTCTGAGAGGTTGCTGACTCTGATGTTTACATGGAAATTTTTCATGGCCTTGGTCTTTAATTGGTTTCTGTACCGAAGACGGCCAGACCCGGGAAAAGACGCAGCATTTTAGAAATTTTCTCTTTCTTTTAAAAATAGGCTGGAATCTAACCCAATCTTTAAATCTAATTTCAGTGTAGACCGTTTTTTGGTACCTTGCTACCTAACGCCAATACCGTAGAAAAAGCAAGCGAAGCAGTAATGATGGTTGGTAAACAAGACCCTGCAGGAGAGATGCCTTATTTGATTGATTTCCCTGTTATTGGTGAACCCGAGGTAGGCTATATCTCCGTGGCAGAGAACAGCAACCATATTCCGTTTGAGGTAAAGCGGGTATTCTGGACCTACGGCACGCCTGAAAGCATAGTGCGGGGCCGCCATGCCCATTATACCACCCAACAAGTCATTGTTGCTGTAGCCGGCCGTATTCTAGTCACCACTGAAATGGCAAATGGCACCATTCAGTTATTTGTGTTGGAAGAGCCAGGCAAAGGGGTTTACATACCCCCTAATGTTTGGCATACCATGCAGTATTCTGCCAATGCTGTTCAGCTGGTGATGGCGTCTACTGGCTATACAGAAGAGGATTATATTAGAGACTACGCCCAATTCAGAAAAACATGGCACCGGGCATAGAGGGTTTACTGGATTACCGTAAAAGCCAATTGGTCTATTACAGCCCCTATGTCTTCGCGAAAGAGGTAAGCCTGGAGGAGCAGTATGAAGAAGTACTTGTGCCAAGGATTGCCCAATACGGGGCAGAAGAAAATAAATTCAAACGCGAGGTGTCTATTCAGGGGGAGGACTTTGTGTTCCTATACGAATTCCTGCCCTGGGACAGTCACTATTTTAGCCGTACCAGTTACCGCTTGTTTACAGTGTTATACCGCCTTGAGAATGCCCCTGCGCTGATAGAAGCCATTCAGGCTTTCAGGCAGGAGGTATTAGGTGCGGGTAATTGCTACTGCACCGCTGAAATTCCAGCAGAAGATATTTTTCTGATTCAGTGTCTGAATGTGGCGGGATTTAAAATGGTAGAAACCAGGCTGCATTACTATAAAACAGACTTGCAGGATTTTACGGGGGAGCGCTTTGCGGTGCGACCTGCTACTTCGGCAGATATACCGGTTCTTTCCAGTGTAGCGGCCACCTGCCGAAACAATTTTGACCGCTTGCATGCAGATTATGCTTTCTCAGGACAGGAGGCAGATAAGTACCTGGCTACCTATGCGGCATCGGCGGTAAACGGGTATTGTGACCAAGTGTTGGTGCCTGATCAAAAGGGGCTGCCGGTCTCCTCCTTCATTGCCATTAACCTGACCCCTGCCGTTTTTACAAAAGAAACCCTGACCTTTGCCAAAATAGGCTTGGCGGCCGTAGGCGAGGAGAATAGAGGCTGGTTAGTGAAGTTGCTCTCTGAGGCAATCTGGTTTGCGAAGGAAAACCAAGTCGCCTATCTCATCTATCCTACCCAAGCCACTAACAAAGCGGCCATTAGAACCTGTGAGAAATTGAACTTCCGGTTTGGGCAGGCCTATCACCTGCTGGCTTTTAGTTCTCATTAGCCTCCATTCCGTTTATGGCAAGGATTTTTAGCTGAGGAGTGAGCGAATGGGTTGCCTATGCTTTGCTATGCCGATTCCCATGCAGTATTAAAAAATTTGTAAAAGACCTTTAAATACAATGCCAACCCTTTCCGTCATAATTCCCTGTTATTTTAATGAGCAGAATATTCCTGTGACCATTCGGGAATTAACGGCCAATGAAACACTCTTCCCCCCAGAGGTGCAGTTTGAATACGTGTTTGTGGATGATGGCTCTAAAGACAATACCTTCCAGGAGCTCCTTAAAGCCAAGGAATTATACCCAGATAAAGTGAAAGTAGTGAAATTGGCTGGTAATGTCGGCTCCTACAACGCCATTATTGCTGGAATGGAATATGCCACCGGCGACTGCTCCGTTATCATATCCGCAGATCTGCAGGACCCCCCAGAGCTCATGGTTAAGATGCTGAGCTACTGGCGGCAGGGTTTCAAACTGGTAATTGGTAGCCGGCAGGAAAGGGATGAGCCCGTTTTGAAGAAGTTTTTATCCAGGGTTTTTCATTCCCTTATGAGAAAAATGGCTTTCCAGAACCTCCCCAAAGGAGGATTTGATTATGTATTATTTGACAGGGCGGTAAGAGAAGAAGTTCTAAAACTGAAAGAAGGAAACAGTAATGTGATGTACCTTATGGCCTGGTTAGGGTATGAATACGTGAATATCCCTTATAGCAGGGGCAGAAGAACCGTTGGTACCTCAAAATGGACCTTCTGGAAAAAGGTGAAGCTTTTCCTGGACTCTGTTTTAGCTTTTTCTTTTTATCCCATCAGGGCCATCTCGGTTACAGGCTTAGTAATGGGTTTGATCGCTTTTCTATATGGGGTTTTCGTTTTATTGGCGAAAGCAACAGGTCAGGTTGCAGTGGAGGGTTGGACAGCTTTAATGGTTGTCTTATTATTCGTCTCTTCTTTCCAAATGATTGCTCTGGGAGTAATAGGGGAGTATGTCTGGCGAACCTTAGAAGCCTCCAGGAAGAGACCTATGTATATAGTAGAAAGTGTTTCTTAAGCCCTTCTACTCTATTTATCCTAACCCTGGTGTTGCCCTAAAGTCATTCTCATGTATGCTATTCTTTTAATAGGGGTAATTCTTTCCTTAGCTTTTTACCTGGTTGGTTCTGTGTTCATAGAGGGCCGGCTTACCAGAGGTATCGGATTTTTACAAAATGTTATCAACCTCTGGGTTGGAATTCTTTTAGCGGTCTCGGTTTATGCTATAATCAAAACCGCCATGATCACCATCCTGGTCTTGCTTTTACTGGTCATTGTTTTTTTTAGGAAAAAATTCACTCTGGAGAAGGCCCAAAACCCATTTGGCAAACTACGTTTTGGGTTGGTATTGGCAGGTACCTATGTTTTGGTATTCTTCATTCAGGTCAATTTTCAACTGGATGTGTTTGCACATCCTTTGGACTACCTAAAACACCTGCATGGAGACGACGGTGAAAGGTACATATACAGCCATATAGTTAGTTTATTGTACTATGAAGGAGTAGAGACAATCAGTGTAGAAGCGGTTCTGAAAGGCTTTACAGGGGTTTCGCTTTACCATTTCGCAGAATTCTGGTTAGCCAGTCTCTTCAAGACAGTGCACAATGCCAACAGTGACCTGGTGCTGTTTTATTTTGTCTTCCCCTTATTGAAAACACTATGTGTTTTAACCATCTATTCTATCTACGCTGATAAACTAGATACCTATAAGAGAAAACTGCTGGGCGTTTTTATAGTCTTTGGTTTTTTGGTGCTGGGCTTAAGATGGATTTTTCCTCCACATGCCGTCGCAGACCTGCGGGCCATAGTTTTATTGCCTTTTCTGATCCTGATCGCAAAGCTTCTCTATGATAAACAATATGATGCAGCCTGTGGCTTCCTATTAATTGCAGGTATAGAGAATGTGTTATTTCTTCCGGCGGCAGGCCTGTATTTGCTTTTGTTTTTTGATAAGATAGAAAAGCGGACTCTCTATTTGTTTGGGGCTTATGTAGTTGCCTACCCCTTGTTCTTTCTTCTTTTTAAGGAAAGGGTAATGGACAAGTATATGACTTTGAGTCTGCTAGAGACATTTCAAACGATAATAGGTGACGCACCGGCTAAAAGGATTTTCAGAATTTTCTTAATAGCCTTTTTGTCGTACCAATTTAAGGTGCTTCTATCTTTTCTACTTTTAAACAATTATCCCGCTCTTACAAAAAGATTGTGGGTAAGGGATGTAGGATATTGGTTGCTCCTTTGCTTTGTAGTTTATCATGTGCTTTTCGGGGTTTTTCAAAACCTTTCAGTAGATGCGTACCAGTTCACGAGCGTAGGGGTAGGCTTGGCAGCAGTTAGCTTCTTTTTTGTATTAGCTCGTTTGATTGATCAAGGCAAATACATAGTTAGTTTAGTGATCATGTTACTGGTCACTGACTATACCTATCCATTTGGGCAAATAAAGACTTCTAGAGCGTATGAGGGTGTATTGGAAGAAAAGTTAAAGAAGATAGGGGAGGGAAAAGTTTTGAAAGGACTGTTTGTAGATGAGAATAGTAGTTTAAAAGATCAATTTTTCTTGTTCTTCTACCCAACTCATGTAACTGAGTACGCCAGGGCGAATGACTACCGTACGTACCTCTTTATCTATGATGTAACAGGGCAAAGAAAATCTCTTGACAAAATAGAGCCCGGGCCCCGCAAAATAGTTTCAAGGATAGTGCAGCCACTGTTTCCGGTTGACAGACCCATCCTGGAGAATATTCAAAAATATGGGATATCTGTGGTGTGGATTAGCAAAACCTCTAAATACCTGACCTCCTTTCAAGGGAAAAAACCGCTTTATGTCTTGCCAGACTTCTTGGTCTATTATTTGGAACCAGCCAATTAAAAAAGAATAAAATAGCACTTTTTCTGGCTGTCTGGGTATCCATAGGGAATACGCTGGCAGGGATGGCTGACATTTCTTCAGGGATTGGTAGTAGACTTATCCTGCATAATTTCTATATAATCCTAATAAGAATTGAAAAATGGGAAGGAGTTAGAATGTAATTTACTGGATTGGGTCTATTTTTAGGAAAATGGCCTTAATACCCGGCAATACATAATGGCCTTTTCACATGCTAAAAATTGGTTAGTTTGTTTTGTTAAACCATAATAAACGGGGAAGTTTTTTTGATAAGGTGTAAGTAGTCAATGAGTTATTTCTGTAGAAATACTGCTAAAAATTGAGGTTTTTATAGTCCTTTTAGACGTATGTTTAGTAATATCCTAAAACCATATCGGGGATAAAGCGTATCTTTGCGGCAATATGTGCGGAATATCAGGAATCTACGCTTTTAGCCCAGAAGGACGAGAGTCTATTCAAAACTTACCTAAATCTACGGAGGCCCTTAAGTTACGCGGTCCCGACTCGGGTGGCCATTTTACCCATGGAGCGGTAGGATTGGGGCACCGGAGGCTTTCTATTATAGACGTAAGTGAGGTGGCCTGTCAGCCCATGTTTGACGAGGCGCAACGGTATACCATTGTCTTCAACGGCGAGATCTTTAATTACCAGGAGCTCAAAAAGCAACTGCAGGAGAAAGGTTATTCCTTTTTCTCTACCTCTGATACCGAGGTGTTGCTGAAGCTGTACATAGAAGAAGGGCCATCTTTCCTGAAGAAGCTAAACGGCTTCTTTGCCTTTGCTATTTATGACAAAGAGGAAGAGACGCTCTTTGTGGCCCGCGACCGATATGGAGTGAAACCATTGTTGGTATTTCAGGATGAAGACAAATTGGTATTTGCCTCTGAGATGAAGTCCCTGCTTGCCTTCGGGATTCCCCGCAAACTAGACTATGCCTCTTTGTATGAATACCTGCAACTGAACTATATTCCGGGTCCGGCCTCTATTTTCAAAGGGGTGAAGAAACTGATGCCCGGCCATTACCTTCTGATCAATAAAAAAGGAAAAGTAGATAACAAGCGTTGGTACAGAATCCCCTACGACGAGAAAAAGGTTAAGAACAACCCCCTCTCTTATGAGGCGCAGCAGAAAAAGCTGGTAGAGTTGCTGGACGGGGCCGTGCAACGCCGCATGATAGCCGATGTGCCCTTGGGGTCTTTCCTGAGCGGTGGTATTGATTCCTCCGCTATTGTGGCCCTGGCCTCCCGCCATACAGATCAACTCAACACGTTCTCTATCGGGTATAAAGACGAACCGTTCTTTGACGAGACCAAATACGCCAAGCTGGTGGCCGAGAAGTACAAAACCAACCACACGGTTTTCTCACTTACCAACAATGACCTTTATGAGCACCTTTTTCGGGCGCTTGATTACATAGACGAGCCTTTCGCTGATTCCTCGGCCCTGGCCGTCAATATCCTGAGCTATTACACCCGCCAGAAAGTGACCGTAGCCTTGTCGGGCGACGGGGCCGATGAACTCTTCGCCGGCTATAACAAACACATGGCCGAATATAAGGTGCGGCAGGGGGGCTTTGTAGCCGAGACTGTGGCCGCGTTGTTGCCGCTTTGGGAAATGATGCCCAAATCACGTAATTCCGCCTTGGGCAACCGGGTTAGGCAGTTCCAGCGCTTCGGGGAGGGCATGAACCTCTCGGCCAAAGACCGGTATTGGCGCTGGGCCTCCTTCGCCACCGAGGAAGATGCCCGGTCCCTGCTTAGCGGAAAATCCAAACGTAATCTTTCCAAAGACGTTTACAAGAAACGCCGCCAGAAGATCCTAAGCCACCTGTCACAGAAAGGTGATATTAACGAGGTGCTGCTCACCGATATGCAGTTGGTATTACCCAATGACATGCTAACTAAAGTGGACCTTATGTCCATGGCAAACAGCCTGGAGGTACGTACCCCATTCCTGGACTATAAGGTGGTGAACTTCGCCTTCTCCCTACCTCAGTCTTCCAAGATTGACGGCGGCATGAAGAAGAAGATCGTGCAGGACGCCTTTAGGGGAATGCTCCCTCCGGAATTGTACAAACGCCCCAAGCATGGCTTTGAAGTGCCACTCCTGAAATGGTTCCAGAACGAGCTGCGGCCCATGATCATGGATGACCTGTTATCAGATGCCTTCGTGGAAGCACAGGGAATTTTCAGTGTAAAGGAAATCCAGAGACTGAAAGCGCAACTGTTCTCTAAGAACCCCGGCGACGTGCATGCCCGCATCTGGGCTCTGGTCGTGTTCCAGCACTGGTGGAAGAAGTGGATGGCCTAAGACGGCCGAATATAATCAGAGAAATCAAATAGAAACAGATCATCTTTTAGGTAAGAAGACTATATGAAAATTGCCGTTGTAGGAACAGGATATGTAGGCCTGGTAACCGGTACCTGCTTTGCTGAGGTGGGTATTGACGTAACATGTATAGATGTAAACGTCAAAAAAATTGAAGACCTGAAACAAGGAATTCTGCCTATTTACGAGCCTGGCCTTGAAGAAATGGTACTCAGAAATGTATCCAAAGAGCGCCTTCAGTTCTCTACAGATTTAGCTACTGCTATTCAGGGATGCGATGCCGCCTTTATAGCCGTGGGAACTCCTCCGGGCGAAGATGGTAGTGCAGACCTTAAATATGTATTGGGAGTTGCCCGTGAAATTGGGCAACACATGAACGATTACCTGGTAGTAGTAACCAAAAGCACTGTGCCGGTAGGTACTGCCAAAAAAGTAAAGCAGGCAATTACAGAAGAGCTGAAAAAGAGAAATTCAGACCTTCAATTTGATGTAGCCTCCAATCCGGAGTTTTTGAAGGAGGGCGCTGCCATTGAAGACTTCCTGAAGCCAGACCGCATTGTGATTGGGGTTGAGTCTGAGCAGGCAGAAGAGGTGATGCGCAAACTCTACAAACCATTCCTGCTGAATGGACACCCCATTATTTTTATGGACGTTCCTTCTGCAGAAATGACTAAATACGCCGCCAATTCTATGCTGGCCACTAAGATCAGCTTCATGAACGATATCGCTAACCTCTGTGAGATCATGGGAGCAGACGTGAACATGGTGCGCCGAGGCATAGGCAGTGATTCCCGGATTGGGAACAAATTCATCTACCCAGGCATAGGCTACGGTGGATCCTGCTTCCCGAAAGATGTAAAGGCCCTGATAAAGACTGCTGCAGAGAATGGCTACCAGATGCAAATCTTGAAGGCTGTTGAATCTGTGAACGAGAATCAGAAGGAGGTACTCTTTAATAAAGTTAAGAAACATTTTAACGGTGAACTGGCAGGTAAAACCTTCGCTTTATGGGGCTTATCTTTTAAGCCTAAAACGGATGACATGCGCGAAGCCCCTTCTTTGGTGATCATTGAAAAGCTTCTGGCGGAGGGTGCCAAGGTAAAAGCCTATGACCCGGTAGCCATCAAAGAAGCGAAGCATATGATTGGCGAGAATGAAAGAGTAGAATATTCCAAAGATGAATATGAAGCTCTGATTGATGCAGATGCCTTGCTTATCGTCACGGAATGGCCGGAGTTTAGATCTCCTAATTTCCAGGTGATGGGCAAACTGCTGAAGAATAAAGTCATCATAGACGGCCGTAACATCTATGAAGCAAGGGAGCTTTGTGACCTGGGCTTCGCTTACTACGGAATAGGAGTGCAGGAAGTGCTTCCGGTTATTGAAACCACAAACTAAGAAATGGCAAAAGATAGAAAACGCGTATTAATTACTGGCGGCGCCGGATTTTTGGGCTCGCACCTTTGCGACCGCTTTATAAAGGAAGGATACCATGTCATTGCCATGGATAACCTTATTACGGGTGACCTCAAAAACATTGAGCACCTGTTTAAGCTGAAGCATTTTGAATTTTATCACCATGATGTCTCTAAGTTCGTGCACGTGCCCGGGCATCTGGACTATATACTGCATTTCGCTTCCCCTGCTTCGCCTATTGATTACCTGAAGATTCCCATCCAGACCTTAAAGGTAGGTTCTTTAGGAACTCATAATCTTTTAGGGCTTGCCAAAAATAAAAGAGCAAGGATGCTGATCGCCTCCACTTCAGAAGTATACGGAGATCCGGAAGTACACCCGCAGGTGGAAGAATACTGGGGTCATGTGAACCCTGTAGGGCCCCGGGGCTGCTATGACGAAGCCAAGCGCTTCCAGGAGGCCATCACCATGGCCTACCACATGCACCATGGGTTAGAGACGCGCATAGTCCGTATTTTCAACACCTATGGCCCACGTATGCGCCTTAATGATGGTAGAGTGTTGCCAGCCTTTATGGGCCAAGCCTTACGGGGAGAGGAACTTTCCTTATTTGGTGATGGTTCACAAACACGCTCCTTTTGCTATGTAGATGACCTTATTGAGGGAATTTACCGGTTGTTGCTAAGTGATTATGCTCTGCCTGTTAACATTGGAAACCCATCTGAGGTGACTATTAAGGAGTTTGCTGAAGAAATCTGCAAACTGACAGGGGTGGAACTGAAGCTTGGGTACCAGCCATTGCCTGAAAATGACCCGCAGAAACGGAGGCCCGATATTTCCAAAGCCAAAGAAATTCTTGGGTGGGAGCCCCAGGTTTCCAGAGAAGAAGGCTTAAAGCGGACATTGGAATATTTTAAAGAGCATGTAGATACTGCACCAGTAGAGGCCAGAACTTTTTGAATTATTTAGTATTTAAAAACATAAAAGAATTTTAAAGAGTAAGATTCTTAAAATATAATCTATTAGAATTTTACATGATAGGTATAGTAAACGAGGTTAAGAGCCTGAATTAATTATTTAGCCAATTTAGGACAGGCTTTTATCTATCTTCTTACTGTCCTTTTAATATTTTATACTAAATGACAAGAGCCATTAGTAATAGTGCCGCCTCAAGCATTGAAATATCTTAAAAATCATAATACTACTTGCTAGCCAAAATTTGTAGCTTTGCAGGTCATTCCTTTAAAATGGCTAATTTTAAAGTGAATTTTCACTAAGAGTTTGGAGAAACTGATAAGTTTGGCCTGCCTTTTTAATTTTGTACAATTTTATACTTAGTTATACTACTTAGAAGTCAACAGAAAATGAGTCTAGATTTAAATAATAAATCAATCCTGGTTACCGGTGGAACGGGTTCATTCGGAAAGAAATTTGTGGAAACAGTTCTTACAAGATTTCCGGATATTAAACGCCTGGTTATTTATTCGCGGGATGAGCAGAAGCAGTTCCAAATGGCTTTTGATTTTCCAGAAAGCAAATATCCTGGAATCCGTTACTTTATTGGTGACGTAAGAGATTTTGAACGTCTTAAAAGAGCCTGTAACGGGATAGACTATGTTATTCATGCCGCTGCAATGAAACATGTGCATATAGCAGAATATAACCCTGATGAGTGCGTTAAGACCAATATTGGGGGTGCTGATAATGTAATTAGGGCTGCGCTGGAAACAGGAATCAAAAAGGTAGTAGCGCTTTCCACGGATAAAGCCTGTGCCCCAATAAACCTGTATGGTGCTACTAAACTTACCTCAGATAAACTTTTTATTGCAGCCAACAACATAAAGGGTAACAAAGACCTTATTTTCTCAGTGGTTCGCTATGGAAATGTAATGGGCTCAAATGGCTCGGTAATGCCTTTCTTCATGAAGAAGAAACAAGAAGGTGTATTACCAATTACCGATCCCAATATGACGCGATTCAATATTTCTTTGGAAGAAGGAGTAGATATGGTGCTCCATTCCCTGGAAACGGCTTGGGGTGGCGAGTTATTCGTGCCTAAAATCCCATCTTACCGAATCATGGATGTGGCAGAAGCTATTGGTCCTGATTGTGAGAAAAAGATTGTTGGTATCAGACCAGGAGAAAAAGTGCATGAAGAAATGATCACAAGCTCTGACTCCTTTACCACTTATGATTTGGGGAAATATTATGCCATTCTTCCTCAAACCCCAGCATGGGAGCTTCAAGACTTTATTAAACATTTTGGAGCCGTAAAAGTACCAGAAGGATTTAACTATAGTTCTGGCCAAAATTCTGATTGGCTTTCAGTAGAAGATTTGAGAGCCCTCATTAAGGACTATGTTGACCCTTATTTTGAAATAAAATAGGAATGATGCAGGAATAATGAAGATCAGCATTGTTGTACCTGTTTATAAAACAGAAATTTATTTAAGAAGGTGCATTGAAAGCCTGATAAATCAGACTATAGTAGAAAAGGAAATTATTTTAGTGAATGATGCTTCTCCTGATAATTCTTTGGAGATATTATTAGAATATAAAAATAATTATCCCGATTTAATTACTGTAATAGATTTGCCTGAAAATAGGTGTTTAGGTGGAGCAAGAAATGCTGGTATTAAAGCTAGTACAGGTAAGTTTATCGGGTTTGTTGATTCTGATGATTTTGTACATAAAGAAATGTATGAAGCTTTGGTTAACAAAGCCTTGCTTGAAGATGCAGATATTGTTGATTGCGATGCGTTAGTTTTAAATGAGAACGGAAAAGAAATTTCTGTTGAAATTTCTAATACAAAGGAACAAGTAGGTCTGCTGGATAAAGCGAAGCGTAAAAGTCTCATTCTGAATACCGGAAGAGTTTTTACAAAGGTCTTCAGAAGAGAACTGTTTTTTTCTAATAATCTTTTTTTTCAGGAGAAGGTATTGTTTGACGAAAATAACCTGATTCCTATTTTGCTGGTTTTTGCTAAAAAAATAGAAAAGGTTGATTATCCGTATTATAATTATGTGCTAAGTTCAAATTCTACCTGCAGGGGAAAAGTTGAAAAATATTCTCCTGAAGATAGATATTTTAATGAGCGTTTACTTTCCACTTCCTTTGTTAAACAAAGATTTATAGATAATGGGCTATATAGTGAATTTCAGGAAGAAGTTGACTTTGTAGTATTTAAATTATATTTAAGTACTTTATATGGTACATATGAAAGGTATAAAGTTTTACCTTATCATAGATTAAAAGAGCTTAAAAAGGTGAAAGATGTCCTGTCTAATTTGCATAATAATAGTTATTATAAAAATTTAGACTGGAAAAGTTTGATTTGGTTTCGGATAAATTCTATCCACCCAAAGATGTTTTCAATGCTTTATTCTTTAAACAAAAAAATAAATGATACCATACGGTAAGCAATATATAAATAATGAAGATTTAAAAGCAGTTACCGATGCTTTGCAATCAGACTTTCTAACTCAAGGGCCAAGAATTGCGGAGTTTGAGCAGAAGTTTTCAGAATATATAGATGTAAAACATTCTTTGGCTGTAAGCAATGGAACGGCTGCTTTACACTTAGCAGCATTAGCGCTTGGGGTAAATGAAAAGTCAAATGTAATTACCACGCCCATTACGTTCGCGGCTTCAGCAAATTGCATCCGGTATTGCGGCGGAAATGTTTACTTTGCTGATATAGATGAAGAATCTTATCTGCTTGATCTAAATAAAGTAGAGGACCTGATTAAGTCCAAACCTGCCGGATTCTTTTCAGGAATTATTCCGGTTGACTTTGCTGGTAGGGCAGTAAATCTGGAGAAATTCAGAACCTTGGCAGATAAGTATAACCTATGGATAATTGAGGATGCCTGTCACGCTCCCGGAGGATATTTTGTAGACTCTAAGGGCCAAAAGCAATTTTGTGGAAACAGCCAGTTTGCTGAAGCAGCTATATTTTCATTTCATCCGGTAAAGCATATCGCTTGCGGCGAAGGAGGCATGATAAGCTGTAATGATGACGATCTTTATAATAAGTTGCTGCTATTAAGAACCCATGGTATTACTAAAGATTCAAATCTACTAAAGGAAAACCATGGTGGCTGGTACTATGAAATGCAGGAATTAGGGTACAATTACCGGCTAACCGATTTCCAGGCTGCTTTAGGAACTTCTCAGTTAAAAAGAGCTGATGCAGGGCTTGAAAAAAGAAGAGAAATAGCTAGAAAGTATAACGAGGCCTTTACAGGAAATGAAAGAATTCTTGGTCACTCCGGTGTGGTGGAAGGTCATGCGTATCATTTGTACATTATTGAAGTAGCAGACCGGCTTGGATTATACAATTATCTGCGGTCCAAAAACATTTTCACTCAAGTGCATTATATCCCTGTCCATACCATGCCTTATTACCAAGGCCTTGGCTGGAAGAAAGGAGACTTTCCTGCAGCGGAGTTATACTATGAAAGGTGCCTTAGCTTACCAATGTTCCCTACATTAGAAAATGAAGAAATAGAATATGTAGTAAGCAGCATCAATGAATTCTTTGCAAAATAAGACCTATATTCTTAAGAATAAGTTTGAACTCACCATTCAGGAAGAAGAGCTAGATGTATCTAACCTTCTGGATAATGAAATTGTAGGTCAGACTATTTATTCCTGCGTTTCACCGGGAACGGAGTTAGCTGCTTACCAAGGCTTCCCTCCTTTGCGTCCAGGAATGCAGTATCCCAGATTAATGGGGTATTGCAATGTTGGAAAAGTTATTAAAGTTGGCAGTACCAGTACAGGAGTTAGCGAAGGTGATGTGATACTTACTTTTACTTCACATCAAAAGTACTTCAAAATTAAAGCCAACGAAGTAATTGCTGTTTTGGGAAGAAACATCGATTATAAACTTGCCAGTGCTGTTTACCTTTTCCATTTAGGGTATATGGCTACAATAGAAAGTGGTGCCCAGCCCGGAATGAAGGTGGGCGTAATGGGCACAGGTACATTAGGGTATGGCACCGCTTTGCTGTGCAACCAGTTCGGATTTAAAACCCACGTATTTTCAAATCAAGTCTATTTGCAGGATGAATTAAAGGCAGATGGTATTTCATTTTCTGCTAAAGAGAGAATTGAAACTCAATCTTACTTTAATTCCTTTGACATTATTATCAATACCAGCAATAGTTGGGAAGACTGGTTTTTGTCAATGGAACTCTTAAGAAAGAAAGGAACAATGGTTAATCTAGGTTTTCCAGGCAGAGGCCTGGCCTTACCTGAAATTAATCCACTTGACTCCCGGTTTTTCTATGATAAACAATTAACCCTTAAGTCTGCGGGCTATGTTTATGATGGTGAAGCTACAGTGTCAGATGTTCAATTCTCGCTAAAGCGGAATATAAACTATTTGCTAGGGCTAATTGCTGCCGGCAGACTTGATCCAAAAAGGCTAATTTCTAAGGAAGTTAAATGGGAGCAGTTAAGTGAGCTTTATGATTTCTTACTTATTAGAGGCACCAGAAAGTTTACAGGGATTTTAAATTGGACTGAGAATGCTTAAAGCTGGAATAATAGGTTTAGGAAGAATAGGTGCAGAGCCTAGTACCCGGTTAGCAGGACAGGTTCCTAATGGATGGCTGCCAATTTCTCATATTGAAGCCTTGCTGGCAACAGAGAACATTGAACTGAAGCATATCAGTGATGTGAATTTGGAACGGGTTAAATGGGTATCTGATTATTATAATTTAAGTGCAAAGGAACATCCTGATCCAAATACACTTCTGAAGGAGCAGCCAGATATTCTAACCATTGCTACCCGTACCCCAGAGCGGTACGATCTGATCATGCAGGCCCTCGATAATAATATAAAGGCGATTGTGGTTGAAAAGCCGTTAGCAAATAGTCTTAAAAGAACATCTGAGATAATTGAAAAGGTGGTGGGTAATGACTGCATATTAGGATATGGTGCAGCCAGAAGGGCAATGGGGATCTATCAGCAGGCAAAGGAAATATTGAATTCTGGTGAAATGGGAGAGTTGAAGAGTATTACCGCAGAATTCGGTTATACAAAGTTGTTATGGACCCTACCACATGCAGTTGATCTTTTCCTGTTTTTTGCAGGTTCTTCGGAGGTAGAGTATATCAGCGGGCATTGTGACTTGGAAGAGGGCCAATTGATAGCCCCGAATAATTTTGATGGCGACCCATTGGTTGAAACAGCAACAATTAAATTTAAGAATGGAGTGATTGGCAATATTTTGCCATGTGGTGGTTGGAATATAAGATTAGGATGTACTAAAGGATTTATTACTATTCATGGTGATGGAGACTATATAGAACTAAATTATTCTGGCAAGTACAATGCGTACTTTACTAGTTCAAAAAGAATTGAAAACAATTTCAAAGAAAGCGGAATATGTAATATTTATTCTTCTATTTCAAAGAGCTTGGGCAGTAATGTCCACTTTTCCCTCATCACACCTGCTGAAATTGAAATGAATCAAAATATTTTGTTTGGGATATTTCAATCCTCTTTAGAAGGAGGTAAAAGATTGTCAGTATCCTCGTTAAATGCAAATCTATATATTTCTGGAAGGACTGGAAATCTATATGCTTAGTTAAATAAAACTATTGTTGAACCGAAATTTTGAAATGATTACTAAGAAAAAGATTTTCTTCAGAGCTGATGGAAGCAGTGATATAGGTCTTGGTCACCTAGTTAGATCATCAGCTCTTGCAGATATGTTGAAAGAAAAGTTCGATTGCGTACTTGCTACGAGATGTGAGATATATACTGTAATCGAAACATTAAAATCTTCTTTTTCTGAAATCATTTCTCTGCCTGAACAGGAATATAGTTTGGAGGCAAAGTTAATGGCTGATATGATTCCTTCACAGAGTCTTATTGTCCTTGATGGATATAATTTCGATTCAACTTATCAGGAATTGTTAGTCAACAATGGATTTGATCTCTTTAGTATTGATGATATTCATGCTTTCCAATTTCATTCTAAAGTCATTATAAACCATGCAGGAGGCATTGATCCTCTTGATTATCGGGCTTTACCAACAACGCAATTCTTTTTGGGACCTCGCTATTCCTTATTGCGAGAACCTTTTTTAAAGGCTGCGAAGCAGAGAAGAAACTCTATAACAAATAAGAATTGTTTTGTTTGTTTTGGAGGTGCAGACCCTGATAATAAAACCTTAGAAATATTAAAGAATAAAAATATACGGGAGTCAGCTTACTTTGATAATTTTCATGTAGTTGTTGGTGGTGCATTCAAACATAAGGAAGCTTTAGAATCTTATATTCAGAACCAAGATATAACACTTTACTATGCCCTCACCTCTGAGGAAATGGTTAGTCTCATGCAACACTGTAGCTATGCTATCTGCTCACCCAGTTCAATAGTTTATGAATATATGTCAGTAGGTGGAATTGTCTTTTTAGAGCAAATAGCTGACAACCAATCTGATATTATTAAGTTTTTTCTTACCGAGGAAATGGCTTTTAGAATAAATGATTTAGAGTCACTTAGTACTGAAAAAATAGAAAATGCATTCAAGAAGCAAAGTTATTATTTTGATGGAAGCTCAGATGACCGGTTAAGAAGCGTTTTTCAGCAATACTATGATTCTAAAAAACTTTCCATACGAAGAGTGAATAAAAATGATTTGGATATTTGTTTTAGTTGGGCGAATGATGTTGAGGTAAGAGGTCAATCATATAACCAATCTGCAATCGATTTGCAAAGCCATATAATCTGGTTTAATAAAAAATTAAATGACCTCGATGTCTTTTTTTATATACTTGAAAAAGATGAGAAGCCAGTTGCACAAATTCGTTTCCAAAAAACAAATAAGAAAGCTGTTCTTAGTTTTTTAGCTGATAAATCAATTCGGCATAAAGGTTTAGGTTCAAGCATATTGAGTAAAGGAATTAATGCTTTTTTGCAAGAGGTTAAAGCTCCTATTGAGATAGTAGGATTTGTAAAAAAATCTAATGTAGCTTCTCAACGTTCTTTTGAGAAATTATCCTTTGTGAAGGAAGAAAGTGGAGAGTATGCAGAATCATATAAATATAGTTTGCATTGCTCGAATTAAGTGAATCTCAGGAATAAAATTATTATTTGGAATGGATATCTGTTTACTTGTTTCAGGTAATTTGGGTTATAAGATCTTGTTGGAGGTTTGTTTAGCATATAATGTTAGATGTGTTTTGACAGATAGGCAGTCTGAGGAAATTATTTCCTTCTGTAAATTAAAAGATATTGTTTTTTTTGCTGGAAACCCACGGAATGGAAAAATTAGCGACCTAATTAATAAGGTAAAGATTGATGTTATTCTATCAATTAATTACCTTTTTCTTATTGATCATCAAATTATACATTGGCCTAGAAAGTATGCCATAAACATTCACGGCTCCTTGTTGCCTAAATTCAGAGGCCGTACACCCCATGTTTGGGCTATCATTAACAACGAAAAGGAAACAGGTATAACTGCTCACTTGATAGATGAAGGTTGTGATACTGGTCCAATCATTAGTCAGCTTAGAATTAGCATAGAAGACAATGATACGGGTGCGTCCTTGTTGGAAAAATATAAGGAAAAATACCCTGAACTGGTTAGAAGGGTTCTAGAAGGTGCTTCAAATGGCACATTGGAGCTAAAGGCTCAAGATCATTCCAAAGCTACTTACTTTAGCAAACGTACTCCCGAAGACGGTGAAATAAACTGGAATTGGCAGAAGGAACGCATTTTTAATTGGGTAAGGGCTCTGGCTCATCCGTATCCGGGCGCTTTTACTTATTTTAATGAAAAAAGAATTAGAATTAACAAAGTAGTTTTCTCAAATATCGGTTATTCGGATAATGTTGATAACGGTTCTATCTTAATGATTGAGGATGGAAACCCAATTGTGAAAACTCAGAACGGAGCAATAAAAATTGTAAATTTCGACCTGGATCCGGGCTTTAAAGTAAACGGTAAATTTTATGGAAAATATTAAGATTGGAAATGTTACAATAGGTAAGGGTTCTACGCCTTTTATTATTGCGGAGATGTCTGGTAACCACAACCAGTCATTGGACCGGGCGCTGGCTATTGTTAATGCAGCAGCCGACGCAGGGGCACATGCTATCAAGTTACAGACCTATACCGCAGATACCATGACCATGCCTGGGGTATATACCATCCAGGATGAAGGTTCTCTCTGGAAAGGAAGGGAGCTTTATGATCTTTACACAGAAGCGTATACTCCATGGGAGTGGCATAAGCCTATTTTTGATTTGGCGAAACAAAGAGGTATTATTGCCTTTAGCTCTCCTTTTGATGAGACTGCTGTTGACTTCCTGGAGGAACTGGGTGCTCCGTTATACAAAATAGCTTCTTTCGAAAACACAGATTGGCCTCTGTTAAAAAAAGTGGCAGCTACCGGTAAGCCAGTCATAATGTCTACTGGGGTTACATCACTTAGTGACTTAGATGAATCCGTTAAGATACTTCGTGATAATGGCTGTACCCAACTTATTCTGCTAAAGTGCACCAGCACTTATCCCTCAAGCCCAGCAAACACAAATATTAGTACTATCCCTCACATGGAGGCATTGTTTAATTGCCCTATTGGCCTTTCTGACCACACAATGGGTGTAGGTGTAGCTGTAGCTGCTGTGGCATTAGGTGCTTGTGTGGTTGAAAAACACTTTACTTTAAGTCGGGCAGAAGGGGGAGTTGATTCTGCCTTTTCTTTAGAACCTGCAGAACTAAATGCCTTGGTCATTGAAACAGAACGGGCTTGGCAGGGGTTAGGTAAAGTTCAGTACGGAATTCAAAAGGCTGAGGAAAAAAGTAAATTCTTTAAGCGGTCCATATATGTAAGTAAAGATGTAGAAGCCGGAGATTTACTTACTGAAGATAATTTAAGGGTGATAAGACCCGGAAATGGAATGGCACCCAAACATCTTGACCAGGTAATAGGAAAAATCGCTAAGGTTCAGATAAAGGCTGGCACCCCCCTGTCATTTGATATGATTTAAATATGAAAAAAGCAATTGCCATTATTACAGCCCGGGGTGGAAGCAAGCGGATTCCTAAGAAAAACATAAAACCTTTCCATGGGAAACCCATTATTGCCTACAGTATTGAAGAAGCTCTGAAATCTTGTGTATTTGATGAAGTGATGGTTTCAACGGATGATGAGGAGATTGCTGCGGTTGCAATACAATACGGCGCTGTGGTTCCCTTTAAACGGTCAGCCAAAGCTTCTGATGATTATGCTTCTACAGCTGACGTAATTTCAGAAGTTCTAGAAGCATATAAGGGGCTGGGGCAGGATTTTGAATATGCCTGTTGTATCTATCCCACAGCTCCGTTCGTTTCTGCTGAAAAATTAAAAAATGCCTTACAGTTATTGATTGAAAAAAATGCTGACTCTCTGATCCCGGTCACTAAGTTTAGTTTTCCAATCTGGCGTTCATTTAAAATGGAAGGAGAAAACATTTCCTATAACTGGCCGGAGTTTGCACCTAAGAGATCACAGGATCTTCCGCCGGCTTACCATGACTGTGGCCAGTTTTATTTTTTTAAAGCAAACACATTCCTGACAACCAAAAAGCTGGTTACAGAGAATACAATTGGGCTAGAAGTTCCTGAAACAGAAGTGCAGGATATTGATAATGAAGAAGACTGGAAAATAGCAGAAATTAAATATGGTTTTATGCATAATATCGGAAGATAAGAATGCAGATTAATGCTTTATTAATTGGTTGTGGAAATATAGGCGCAGGGTATGATTTAGATACTCCTGAAAGGGTATGGACTCACGCCAAAGCTTTTTCACTTGACAAAAGAGTTAAGCTTTGTATTTATGATCAGGATACAGAAAATGCAACAAGAATTGCGTCAATTTATAGGGCTAACCATTTACAATCATTATCCGAAATAACTTTCAGTGATTTTGATATAATCAGCATTACCACTCCAACCCCCACTCATTTCTCATATCTTAAGCAATTACTTGAACAGGAAGTTCCAGTAATAATCTGTGAGAAACCGGTTGTAAATTCTTTAAGTCAGATAGAAGAGTTAATGGGGTTGTATAAAAATTCACGCTCTAAAGTTTTAGTAAACTACATCAGAAGGTTTCAACCAGCATTTATAGAGGCCAGGAACAAAATTAGGCAGTTTACAGATAATGGTTTGTTTAAAGGTTTAATTATAAAATATAACCGGGGGTTTTTGAATAATGCCAGTCATGCTTTTGATTTATTAGAATTTCTGTTTGGAGTACCTGTAACATTTAGCAGCTTTTATAGTGCCTCTGCTGTATATGATGCTTTTGAGTATGATCCTACTATTACCGGAACTTGTACTTATTTAAATCAGGCTTTAAATTTTGTAGGCTTAACCGGCACTCAGTATCCTATTTTTGAATTAGAGATATTTTTTGACAAGTATAAGCTCACGATAAGTAATAGCGGTAATGAGATCCGGTATTACTATTTGCGGGAAGGTAAGTTGCAGGAAAATAGAGAAGAGAGGCAGGTAAATATTTTAGATACGTATATGGTGCCAGTGCTAGAGGAGGCAATTAGGCTGCAATACAGAAAGAAGTCAGAAGATAACTTTCTTTCTTCATTGCAGTTAAACAAGCGAATATTAGAGATCATTGAACCTTAATTAGAAATTATTATGCCACACTTAGCCATCAAAGGCGGCGAGCCAATAAGAAAAGAGTTATTCCCTGCCTATAATACCATAGGGAAAGAAGAAAAGGAGGCTGTACAAAAAGTGCTTGACACAGGTAATCTTTCCCAGTTCCTGGGCGCCTGGACACCAGATTTCTTTGGAGGTCCAACGGTAAGAAAGCTGGAAGAAGACTGGTGCCAGGCACTCAGTGTTGGGTATGCAATCAGCGTGAACTCCAATACTTCTGGCTTATTCGCTGCTGTGGGTGCCTGTGGCATTCAGCCAGGCGATGAGGTAATTGTTTCACCCTACACCATGTCGGCGAGTGCTATCGCGCCTATAGTTTATGGAGGTGTTCCCATATTCGCAGATATTGACCCAGACACGTTTTGCATGGACCCCAAGAGTATAGAGGCTAAGATAACACCTCGTACCAAAGCAATTCTGGTAGTGCATATTTTTGGTCATCCTGCAGATATGGATACTATTATGCAATTGGCTAAAAAGCATAATTTAAAGGTGATAGAAGATTGTGCTCAGGCACCAATGGGTATGTACAAAGGAAAGTATGTAGGAACCATTGGCGATCTGGGAGTATTCAGCCTAAACTATCACAAACATATACATACTGGTGAAGGAGGAATTGTTGTGACCAACGATCCTATTCTGGCAGAAAGGATCCAGTTGATCCGAAACCATGGTGAAAATATTGTAGAAGCCAAAGGCATAACCGACCTTACCAATATGATAGGCTTTAATTACCGCATGACGGAAATTGAGGCAGCTATTGGAATAGAACAGTTAAAGAAGCTGCCTGCCTTGTTAGAGGAGCGCCTAAAGAATGCCGCTTTTCTACATGAGGCCATTGGGTCAATTAATGGTTTGGTTTCTCCTCCAAAAGTTAAAAGTCCATCTGTTCATACTTATTACGTTCAGCCAGTTAAGTATAATCAATCAGTTTTTGAAGTTCATCGGAACGACTTTGTAAATGCTGTGAAAGCTGAAATTCCCTCTGCGGTATTGAGAGAAACCGCCCCTCTAATTGGCGCTGGTTATGTTAGGCCTTTGTATCTACAACCTATCTATCAGCAAAGAGCAGCATTTGCTTTTAATAATGAAAAGTTCAAGAGTGATGTTAATTATAGCAAAGGCCTTTGTCCGGTCACGGAACAAATGCACTACTCTGAATTAATTACACATGAATACATGCGTCCGGGCATGAGCCGAAAAGATATGGAAGATGTGGTGCGGGCATTTGAAAAAGTGGCTAAACATATAGACGAATTAAAAATAAATGCTGCAGTTGCCGGGTAAGCATATCGGTTTTGTGTTCAGCGACCCGGCAGGTGCAAACGCCTGCCTGGCCCTGGCAGATATATGGCAACAGGAAACAGGTACTGAGCCGCTGCTATTTTCAAATAAAGAATTGGGTGTAAAACGAAACGGCCGATTTTATTTATCGGCAGATACTCCTGCATTTAAACAGTTTAAGATAGACTGTATTTTTACCGGTACATCTCACCCGGTTTCTTCAAAGTACTTTGAGATCAATTGTATTATAAAAGCAACAGAGGAGGGGATTTACACCATAGCCTTTATTGACCATTGGGTTAACTTTAAGTTGCGTTTTACAGGAAAAGATGGCCTGCAACATTATCCGGATGAGATTTGGGTATTAGATGAAACTGCCAGAAATTTAGCCATTGCTGAAGGTTTGCCGGTAGAAAAGCTTTTTATTCATGAGAACCCATATCATGTTTTCCTGAAAAACAATTGGCAACCTGAGTATGAGGAGAAGGCCTACCTGAAAGAGTTAGGCATCAGGCAAGACGGCTGTCATGTTTTGTTTGCCCCGGATCCGTTATCGCTGCGGAATGGAAAAGAGATTCAGGGTTTTACTGAAGATGAGGCACTGGATGATCTGCTGGCAGTTGCTGGGGGGGTGAAAACGGATTTAAGTCTAATTATCAAAATGCATCCGCTTCAGCCGCTGGGAATCCTTGAGGAAAAAGTAAAGGTAGTGCCAGGACTTGAGGTGTTTTTTATTAAGGATGCTAATACCCTGGAACTAATAATGGCATGTGATGTTGTAATAGGATTTTACTCCAACCTTTTGTTAGAGGCTGCCACCTTGGGTAAAAAAGTAATCAGGTATTTTCCTGGGAAAAATGAAGCAGACCTGCTCAAGCATAATAGTTCGCTTATCAAAGTGGTTGAGCGGCAGGAACTACGAAGAGAATTAAAAAAAGCTATAAATGAGTGAGATTGTTTTTTTACAAGGAAGCAGAATTCATCTGCGGGCTTTGATGGAGAAAGACTTAAGTCCAGACTACCTGCAGTGGCTAAATGATGAAGAAGTATGCCGGTTTAATTCTCATGCGACCCTTCCTAATACGGAGTATAAAATGAGAACTTATTTTGAAGCTTTAAAGAATAGCCAGAGCAATATAGTTCTGGCTATTATTCATTCTGAAACCAACACGCATATAGGTAATGTTTCCTTGCAGGGCATTAATTGGATTTCAAGGAATGCTGAATTTGCCATTCTTCTGGGTAATAAAGAATTCTGGAAAGGTGGCTATGGAGAGGAAGCAGCAAGGCTTATCATAGCCTATGGTTTTGAAAGGTTAAACCTACACCGAATTTATTGCGGGACCTTAGAAGGTAACGTAGGGATGAAAAAGCTAGCTGCAAAATTAAACATGAAAGAAGAAGGTGTAAGAAGGGAAGCAGTTTATAAAAATGGTTCTTATTATAGCATTCTAGAATATGGAGTGTTAAAAAGTGAATTTAATAACTAATGAAATACTGTAAAAATTGTTTGCAGCCGGATACCAGGCCTGGGACAAAGTTTGACGAAAAGGGCGTTTGCCCTGCCTGCAACTATTTTGAAACACTTCAGGCTGTTGATTGGGAGGAACGCAGGGAAGAATTAAAAGATATAGTTGCGTTTGGTAAAGCTAATAATCATTCTGGTTATGATTGTATTATTGGTGTGAGTGGAGGAAAGGATTCTCTCCGGCAGGCTGTTTTTGTGAAGGAGGTGCTGGGAATGAATCCTTTGCTGGTTTGTTTGAGCTATCCACCTGAACAGGTAACACAGCGGGGAGTTGACAATATTTCCAATCTCATAAAACTAGGTTTTGATTGTATAACCATTAATCCTGCTCCCGATACCTGGAGGGACTTGATGCGGAAAGCTTTTCTGGAACATGTGAATTGGTGCAGGTCTACTGAAATGGCACTTTTTAGCTCCGTTCCCCGGCTGGCAATTGCTTACCAGATTCCGCTTATCTGGTGGGGTGAAAATACCGCTCTTCAACTAGGTGACTTGAATGTTATGGGAAAGACTGGTAGTGATGGAAATAGGCTAAAACATATGAATACCCTGGCTGGTGGTGACGTCACTTGGTTGTTAGGCGAGGAGATAAAAAAGAATGATATCCTACAGTATTGCTACCCATCTGATAGAGAGATGGAGAATGCTGGGCTTAGAATCGTATTTTTAGGCTACTTTTGGAAGGACTGGTCCCTATTAAACAATGGTATATTTGCAGCTTTACGAGGATTAGATGTCAGGGAAGAACCACCAGAAAATATTGGGGACTACATGGGGATAACCTCTCTGGATGAAGATTGGGTGACATTTAACCAGATGATCAAATACCTTAAGTTTGGATTTGGCCGGATTACAGATTATGTAAATGAAGATATCCGGTGGAAACGTCTGACCCGAGAAGAAGGTATTGAACTTGTAGAAAAATATGATGGCAAATGTTCACCCCAATATATAGAATCTTTTTGCCGGTATATAAATATCAGTGTAGAAGAATTCTGGAGAATAGTAGATCAGGGGGTTAATAAAAAACTCTTCACAAAAAATGAATCAGGAGAGTGGATGCCAACATTTGAGGTAGGTAAGTATGAAGAAGAGTATAGCAATAATTGATTACGGCGTCGGGAATATCCAGTCAGTAAAAGAGGCCATAGGATCTTTGGGATATAATTTGTTTGTTTCTAATGATACAAATAAACTGGCCAAGGCAGATGGACTGATTTTGCCAGGTGTAGGAGCCTTTGGTGCCGCTATGGAAAGCTTACACGAGCGGCGGTTGATTGTTCCATTAAATGAACTGGTGTTGGAGCAGAAAAAGCCCATCTTAGGTATTTGCCTTGGTATGCAGCTTCTGGCTGATTTTTCTGAAGAAAATGGATACCATAATGGGCTTGGTTGGATAAGTGGCGGAGTAATCAGGATAGAAGGGGGCCAGAATCTTAGGGTTCCTCACGTAGGTTGGAACGATGTGGATATTAGGCAGAAGGAGCCCTTGTTTGATCGTATGCAAGGGACATCTAACTTCTATTTTGACCACAGCTACCATTTTGATGCCAAGAATGAAGAAGATGTGGCAGCAAGAGTAAACTATGGACTAGGGTTGGTGGCGGCTGTAAAAAGGGGAAATATTCATGGGGTGCAGTTTCACCCGGAAAAAAGTCAGATCACCGGACTCAGGTTATTAAAAGGGTTCTTAAATTCCATTGGGTAAAATGTTAAAGAAAAGAATAGGTGCAGCCTTAATTATAAAAGATAACTGGGTTGTGCAGAGTATTGGTTTTAATAAATACCTGCCTGTAGGAAAGCCCGAAATTGCAGTTGAATTTTTGAATAAATGGGGTATTGATGAGATATTTCTAATCGATATTTCAGCTACAAAGAACAAATCAACCATCTCCCCTGATTTGGTAATGAAGAGTTCAAAATATTGTCGCGTTCCGCTTGCGGTAGGTGGTGGCATAACTTCCGTGGAGCAAATGGAAATTATGCTTCAATCAGGAGCTGATAAAATTTGCCTTAATCAGGCTTTACATAAAAATCTGAATTTACTGACCCAGGGGGCAAATAAATTTGGAGATCAGTTTATGGTAGCGGTGGTTGACTTTGTGAAAGGACAGGACGGTTATGAAGTCTATGATTATATAAGAAAGCAGACTACAGGCAAAAAGGTCATTGATTTTGTAAAAGAACTGGAAGTTGCCGGGGCAGGAGAGGTGGTCCTGCAGTCAGTGGAAAGGGATGGACGATATAATGGTTTTGAAACCGACTTATATGAGCAGGCCTGTCAGGAAGTAACCATTCCAGTTATTGCTCTTGGGGGAGCAGGTAAAGCTTCGCACTTTATTAATCTGCTACAACAAACGCAGGTATCTGCTGCCTGCGCCGGAAATATTTTTCATTTCGCGGAACATAGTGTTAATATGCTTAAGGCACAATTGGTGGAAGCCAAAAGTACAGTCAGGCTGGAAACATTTGCTAATTACGATCACAGTCAGTTTGATGAGAGGGGCAGGCTTTTAAAAGCAGATGACCAGTATCTGGATGACTTATTATTTATACGTATTGAAAAAGAAGTAATATGAAGATTTGTAAGCGTTGCCTCTATTCATCAAAACACCCGCTAGGGCTTACTTTTGATGATGAAGGCATCTGTAGCGGCTGTAGAGTACATGAAGAAAAAGATCAGTTAAACTGGGAAGAAAGAGGAGAGAAGTTACGGTCCATTTTAGAACAGTATAAGAATAAAAGCGGCAATAACTATGATTGCATAATTCCTGTAAGCGGAGCCAGAGATTCATATTTTATTGTGCATACCGTAAAAAATGTATATGGTATGAACCCCTTACTGGTTACTTATAATAAACAGTATAATACGGAAATAGGTATCCGAAATCTGGCAAATCTGCGGATCAAATTCAACTGCGATATTATGACGCTCACGGTTGATCCTGAAAAGGTTAAGAAAATAACCAGGGCAACTCTGGGCAAAAAAGGCAGCATGTATTGGCATTGCCTGGCCGGTCAAACTGTTTTTCCTGTTCAGATGGCTGTTAAATTCAAAATTCCTTTAATTATCTGGGGTGCCCACCAGGGAGTAGATCAGGTTGGGATGTTTTCGCACCTTGATGAGGTGGAAATGACCCGAAAGTATAGGAAGGAGCACGATCTGATGGGGCTTGAAGCCGAAGATCTTGTTAGTGATTTCGATAATATTTCCCTTGATGATGTCAGGTCCTTTGTTTATCCGGATGACAAAGAATTGGAGCGGGTAGGGATAAGGGGTATTTACCTCAATAACTATATCAGATGGGACTCTAAGTCGCAGCACGAACAAATGATTGCGCAGTACGGATACGAGTCTAACTATCAAACCCGTACCTTTGATACCTATAATGATATTGATTGCTTTAATTATTCTGATGTACATGATTACATAAAATTCTTAAAGCATGGGTATGGTAAAGTAACAGATCATGCTAGCCGGGAAATACGCCTTAAAAGGTTAACCCGGGAAGAAGGAGCGGAGCTTGTTAAGCAGTATGTTTATAAAGAGCCGCAGAACCTGGGCCTTTTTCTGGATTGGATTGGAATGAAAGAGTCCGGGTTTAATTTTATTATTGATCTGCACCGGAGCCCGGACATCTGGGGCCGAAATAATAAATGGGAATGGGAGCTAAAAACGGATCTCTTGCCCGAAAAAGAAAGTGCTGAAGATATAGATCCTTACAGATTAGAGAAAGTTGATAGTTGTGATTTTATAATTACCGACCACGAGGCTGCTTATAAAGAAGACCATTATATTCTGATTGGAAAAGGTTATTACAAATAATACACGGAAACAATCATGAGGGTTTTGTTAATCGTTCAGCCAGAGAGGTTTGATTTTTATTCATTTTTAGCAGCAGGAAAAGATATTGAATGGGTGCTTTTATGGTATGAAAAGCCATCGCAAATGGTATTATCTCCTGTAGATCTTCCTTTGGATTTTAGTTCCGTTAGATATTGGAATGAGTTTACAACTCCTCAAATGCTATTAGATACGATTAAACCCGATCGAATTATTTTTTATGAAATAATTGACCTGCGTCAAATTGCTCTGAATGTTACAGCTTTAAAGAATAAAGTTCCTACCTTCTTTATGGAGCATGGAGCTGCCGGAGATAAGGATGCAGCTGCAGAAAGGATAGAGGTATCAAAATTTGATAAAAGCAAATTAATTTATTTGCTTACTAGATTCAGAAGTTCCTTTAGTGATATAATTCGTTCTAAGGTTTTTTATTATTCCGCCTTAAGTGGATTAGGTTCTTTAAATTCATTTGTAAAATATTCTTTTTTGCCCTTAAAAATGTTAAAGGGGTATCCTAATAAAACCCTGAGTCAAAATATTTTTGAAGAACGCATTCCATTAAGATCAATAGTATTTAATAAAGCAAACTTTGAAGAGTATGCCTTATATAGTGGTGCAAGTACTGAGAATGCGGTATTTGGAGGTGTTCCTTTTTTTGATAAATATTATAATAATTCAACTGCGGAAAAAGACTACATTATTTATAATGAAGCGTGTTATTTAGAAGAAGGGTTAGCAGGTTGGACGAAAGAACATCATAAAGAAGTTGCGCAAGCACTTTTTGATTTTGCTGAAAAAAATAAAATTACACTATATGTTAAGCTTCATCCTAGGTCAAACCCTGTATTATGGGAGAGCTATGAATTTAATAAAGATTACGTAACCATACTCCACTCAGGTGATTTTACTGATCTGTATTTACAGTCAAAGCTTATTCTTAGCTATAGTTCCAGTATGCTAAATGGATGCTTATGCGCTAGGAAAAATATTGTTTTACTTGGTTGGCATCCAGTGCCACATATATTTGGGGCTGATTTTTCTGACTATGGGTTATGCCATGTTTCGTTGTCCCCAACAGAATTATTAACAAATTTTGATTATTGGGTTAATAATAATTTATCGTATTTGAACGAAGGAGCATATAATGCTTTTTTAGATAGATTTAATACCCCATTTGACGGGAAGGCTAGTGAAAGGATTTTAGAACGAATTAAAAATTGTTAACAGTTTCTGAATTATATTTTTTTTCTGAATTGATTACTCAGGTACAACTGTAATTGCCAACTTCCTTTTCAAAAGTAAATTTACTGCTTTTTATTTTAGGGATAATTGTAGCCTTTTTACTTAACAAATTTTAAACTGAAGATTTATTTTGAAGATTTTGTTAATTGTTCAGCCTGACAGGTTCGATTTCTATTCGTATTTGCAAAAAGCTGAAAATGTTGAATGGGTTCTGCTTTGGTATGAGAAACCTGCGCAAATGAAACTGTCAGTGAAAGAGCTTCCTCTTAATTTCAGTGAAGTTTATTCCTGGCAAGAATTTGCAACGCCTAAAGAATTGATTCAGAGAATAGCTCCGGATAAAATTATTTTTTTTGAAATAATAGACCTGCGTCAGATAGCTCTCATTGTAACAGCAAATAATCTTAAGATTCCTACTTTTTACCTGGAACATGGTGCAGCGGGTGATAAAGGCACTGCTATTGAACGTTGGAAAGAGGTTGAATTTAGCAGGCATAAATTGCCTTACCTAATAAAACGGTTCAGAGAATCATTTTTTGACGTTCTGAAGTCGAAGTTCTTTTATTATTCCGTCACCAGTGGCTTCCATTCTGCTGATTCGTTAAAGAAGTATGCTATGCTGCCTTTCAGGATGATGCAGGATGGTCCAAATAAGGTATTAGCGCATAACCATTTCAAAGAAAGGGTACCTGCAAAATCAATTGTATTTAATAGAGCCAACTTAGAAGAGTATTCAGTTTATACGGGTACTCAACCAGAGGATGCCTTGTTTACGGGGGTACCCTTTTTTGATAAGTATTTTAAAGAAAGAAATGTAGTAAAAGATCACATCGTTTATATTGAACATCCACATTTAGAGGAAGGATCTGTAGGCTGGACCAAAGAGCACCATAAAAACGTGGCGGAGGCTCTCTTTGACTTTGCCGAGAAGCGAAACCTGCATCTTTATATAAAGCTTCACCCCAAGTCCAACCTCTCTTACTGGAATAGTTACAAATATAATAAAGACTTGGTAAAGGTAATACAAGCCGGTGATTACACCGACCTTTACCTAGAATCTAAGCTTATCCTAAGCTATAGTTCAAGTTTATTGACAGGGTGCTTGTGTGCCCGAAAGAACATCGTTTTGCTGGGTTGGCATCCGGAACCAAGGGTTTTTGGTGCTGACTTCTCAGCATTTGGTTTATGTCATGTCTCTTTGTCACCTTCTGAGTTACATGAGAAGTTTGACTACTGGATTGATAATAATCTAACCCTTGAGAGTGAGGATTCGTACAATGCTTTTTTAGAGCGGTTTAATGTCCCTTTTGATGGTCAGGCCACATCAAGGGTGTTGGAGGTAATAAGTACTTAATGAAGTTAATAAAGTCTTTTTCTGCCTATACCTTAGCAGGTGTTTATGGGGCAGCAGCAAGTTTTTTTGTTTTACCTATTTTATCTCATTATCTATCTACGGCAGATTATGGTATTTTATCAATATTTAACTCTTATGTTTTAATTATAATGCCGCTAATTGGCCTCGTGGCCTCGGGAATAATAAGTGTCGAATTTTTTAAAATCCAGGATAAAAAGGAGTTTGCTTCTTTTTTTACTTCTGTTCAGTTAATCCCGATTATTCCATTTGTCTTTTTTCTTGTTATTTCTTTTCTATTCGGGGGGTATTTGAGTAGGCTTTTAGAGATTCCAACTGAATTCTCTAATTATCTATTTCTAATTCCTTTAATTGCTATTCTGACAATTTATATAGAATCTTATTTAGCATATCTGGTTGTAAAGAAAAGTGCTTACCATTATCTGGTGGTCAATATAGTTAAATCATCTGTAGAAATTGGTTTGACTTTGTTATTTGTTGTCTACTTTGACATGGGTTGGTTTGGACGAATACTATCCTGGCTTATTGCGTCTTTGCTATTTACCTTTGTGGCTTCAATTTATTTTTATAAAGAAGATTTATTTTCATTAAAAGTAACTAAAAAGTATGTCATGGCAGGGGTGTGGTTTGGATTACCTTTGATACTACACACGTTAGGTAAATTTGTGATAAACCAATCTGATAGGATTTTTATTGCCAAAATGGTGAATGTTGATGAGGTAGGCGTGTATAATATTGCCTATCAGCTGGCAAGTATATTGCTAATTTTTGTTTCTGCCTTTAGCAATCTGTATGTGCCTTACTTGTATGAAAGATTAGCTGATTTTAATAAAAAGACTGAAAAAGAAATATTGCAAATTAGCTACTTATATACGGTGATATTAATAGCCGGGACTGTTATTATTACCTTTGGTAGTCGGTTTCTATTTGGGTGGTTTATTGATGTTAAGTTTATTGGTGCAATACCTTACATCTTCTGGATTAGTTTTAGTTATTTTTTGTGGGGAATGTATGCCTTGTTCTCTGCATATATTTATTATTTTAATAAGAATAAGTATTTAGCTTATCTTTCTTTTATTAATGTAATTACAAATATTGCATTTAATTATATATTTATAAAACAATTTGGGGCGCTTGGAGCTGCATATGCCACTTGTTTGTCATATTTTATAACATTGGTTATGATAATATTTTTTGCCACTCGGCTTGTTTCTATTTCGTGGTTTAATGTAGGCTTTGTTTTTAATGGTTTTTTTAAAGTGAAGGACGGTAAATAGAGTAAGTGTATTTTTTGCTATTGATCTAGAGTTTGTTTGATTAAATTAGGAGTGGTATGGAAAGATGCCCTATTATGAGCTCATAGAGATTTGAGAAAAATAAAGGTTAGAAAAATGTATTTAAATTTTAGACACATCCCTTTTTTAAAATTATACATGGGAATGAAACCTTTTCTAACCCAACTATAGAGGAGAAATTAAATTTAAATTAGTCTAATGCTATATTCTTTAGGTTTCCTTGTTGCTGTTTAATATAAGTTTGTAGTATGATATAAGTTTGTAGTATGACTAAAAAGAACGTTTTATGTTTGATTGGTAGTTTGGGTGTAGGAGGGGCTGAGGTTCTACTTGTTAATACTATTAAATTACTTAATGCTAAATATAACTTTATAGTTGTTTACCTCAATAACCCAGATACTCTTCTTGCGCAATTATCTGGGGTTGAAGCTATCAATCTTAATTTTAAAGGGAAATTAGATATATTCTCTTCCTCACAAAGATTGAAGAAAATTATTTCTGATAGAAAGGTAGATATTGTTCATGCTCATTTGTATTGGCCTACTCTGATTGGTAGGCTTGGTACCCCTAAAAAAGTTAAATTCGTTTTTACAGTACATAGCATATTAAGTCAAGATGCGTTTTCAGCTAATAAGTTAAGTTTACTAGCTGAAAAACTAACTTATTCACAGAACCAGGTTGCTGTTTTTGTATCAAATGCAGCAAGGGAAGATTATAGGAAGTATGTAGGCTTAAAAGGAGCAAACTATGTGGTAAATAACTTTATTGCAGATGATTTCTACCTGCCTGAAAATAAAAGAGGACCGGAATTTTTGCCTCAATCCCTTAAATTGGTTTCTGTAGGAAACTTAAAAGAAGCAAAGAACTTTCCATTTTTGCTTGCTGCTTTTGAAAAATTAAAGGAGTACAAAATTACTTTAGATATTTATGGAGAGGGGCACCTGCGGGATGAGCTTCAACGGCAGATTAATGAAAAGGGATTGCATAATGTACGGCTTTGTGGAAGCGCCAACAATGTTCCGGAGATATTAAAGAACTATGATATGTTTATCATAAGTTCAATATATGAGGGTTTTGCTCTAGCTCCTTTAGAGGCAATGGCCGTGGGCCTTCCATGCATGCTTTCAGATATTCCTTCACTTCATGAGGTTGCCGGCACATCTGCCTTATTTTTTGATTTGAAAGATGATACTGAATTTAATGAAAAGGTTCTGGAAGTTTATAACAATCCTGAAAGGCTGGCCTTTCTTTCCAAGGAAGGATATGAAAAAGCTAAGAAATACCGAAAAGTGGTTTTTGAAGAAGCACTTTCTAATGTTTATAATAATTGTTTTTTATAATAGAGTGAATAAGCGCCTTAAGGGAATAAATAAATTTTATATTATTTGTATAGGTGGTCATGTTGGATTATTTATGACATTATAAATTCTATTTTAGAAATTATTGATTAGTATTATTAAGTAAGTTTTTGTAAAAAAATCATTGAATTAATATTCTTGCAAAAACAACTATCTTTGTGCTGGTTAAAAGTAGTTGCTTGAAAAGCTGTTTTTTGGTTGGTTTGATTTTGTGATTTTGCTGGCCTTATAGTTTTTTAGTGTATTTGTTAAATTGTAGATTGTAATATAAGATTCATTTTTATTAATTTCTTGATTATGAGTTAGGCTTTAATTTTATGTAAAAGCTATAAATTAGTTCAAGGAGATATTAAAAGAATCAAAATTTAAAATAGGTGCCAGATGTGCGGTATAGCAGGTTTTGTTGATTTTAATAATAATAGCAATGAGCAAACCTTGGCTTCAATGGCTCAATGTGTTTCTCATCGCGGTCCTGACGGCCAGGGTATTTTTTTTCGGCAGGCAGCTTCTGCTCAGGTAGGTCTTGGCCATCGGCGATTATCTATCATAGATTTGAGCACCTCGGCTAATCAGCCCATGTCTTATCAGGATCTGCATGTGGTGTTTAACGGGGAAATCTACAATTATAATGAGATCCGGGAGGACCTGATATTAAAGGGCCACCAATTCCAAACTCATTCTGATACGGAAGTTATATTGCACGCCTGGAAAGAATGGGGGGAAACATCCATTCATCACTGGCGGGGCATGTTTGCCATTGTGCTATTTGATGAAACAG
The DNA here is from genome assembly GCF_001078055.1 of Rufibacter radiotolerans. NCBI lineage: Bacteria > Pseudomonadati > Bacteroidota > Cytophagia > Cytophagales > Hymenobacteraceae > Rufibacter > Rufibacter radiotolerans. The sequence goes on from NZ_CP010777.1 coordinate 667,251, forward strand.
CGCAGGAAATTATTTGCATCCGTGATCGGGCAGGTGTAAAACCTTTTAATTATGCCTGGCAGAATGGGGCTTTCATTTTCGGGTCTGAGTTAAAGTCGATCATGTCATATCCCAGGTTTGAAAAAATGATCGATCAAGATGCCTTGGGTTCGTTTATGCAATATGGGTATGTTTCTCATCCACATACCATCTTAAAAGATACCTATAAACTTTCACCAGGGCATTTGCTCAGGATAGATCTCAAAACCCGCGAAATCAAAATCAAGCAGTATTGGAATGTATATGACTATTACAACAAGCCAAAACTAAAAATTGATCTTCCGGAAGCCATCTTAGAAACTGAAAAGATTCTAACAGAATCATTTCAGTACCGTATGGTGGCTGATGTTCCGGTTGGGGTGTTTCTTAGCGGAGGTTATGACAGTTCCTGCGTTACAGCCCTGTTGCAAAAGAACAATACTGAAAAGATAAAAACCTTTACCATTGGGTCTACCGATAGCAAATTAAATGAGGCCCCCTTTGCAAAACAGATTGCTGAGTTCCTAGGTACTGACCATACAGAATATTACTGTACTCCTCAAGAAGCCCTTGATATTATCCCAGAGCTACCATATTTCTTTGATGAGCCTTTTGCTGATAGTAGTGCCATCCCTACTATTTTGGTGAGCCGTTTAGCAAAAAAACAGGTAACGGTAGCCTTATCAGCTGATGGAGGAGACGAGATCTTTGCCGGTTATAACCGGTATGACTATATTTCAAGGTATAGTAAGAAGATTAGCTCTATTCCTGGTCCTTTCCGGAAATTGGCCGTTTTGGCTATGGATACCATTCCCGCGGAACATGTGCCCTTCTTAAACCAGAAAGCAAATTTTCAATCACGCTATGCAAAATTAAGAAACCTTCTGGCTGATCCTTCGCCTCTGGAGTTGTTGAATAACCTCAGCCAGGTATTTACCAGAAATGAAGTTAATCAGTTGCTAAAAGAGAAATTCTCAGATCTGAAGACAGCCCATTTAAGCAGAGAATTAGAAGGTGGGTATGAAGATGCTATGGCTTTTATGATGGCCATAGATTATCAAACTTATTTGGTAGATGATATCCTGCAAAAGGTGGACAGAGCTGCTATGTCTGTGAGTCTGGAAGGCCGAGAGCCTTTTCTGGATCAGAAAATCATTGAATGGGCAGCACAACTACCAGGCGATTTTAAGTACCGAAACGGTGATAAAAAATTTATTCTCAAGCAAATTGTTCATAAACATATTCCCAAGGAGATAATGGAAAGACCCAAAATGGGCTTTGGTATTCCTTTGGCAGAATGGCTTACAAATGAACTGAAGGGACTGGTCCTGGATTATTTAAGCCCTGAAAAAATAAGTGCCCATTCCTTATTCAACGAGGAGGCTGTCAGGAGAATAGTAGATGAGTTTTACAAGGGCAGAAGGGAACATCACTTAAAAATATGGCATTTGCTTATGTTTCAGATGTGGTATGAGAAATGGATGAAATCCCTTTAACAAGGCCTTGAAGTAAATCAGGAAGCGAACCATGGTTCGCTTCTTTATTATAAGAAAGCGAGAACGTAATTATATGAAAATAGCTGTATTTGGGGCAAATGGTTACATGGGCCAGCATATAGTACATTACCTGATAGAGGAAAAACAGGTCCTTCCCTTGTGCTTTGATATTCAGGGTGATTTCATGGGGAAGCATCAGGTGAAGTACCAACAGATGGATATTTCAGATAAGGCTCAGGTGCAGCGCCTGGATCAGGATTTTGATTATATCTACTTCTTCTCAGGACTAACCGGCACAGATATTTCCATTGACAGGTATGAAGCCTATATAAAGGTCAATGAAATAGGGTTTTTAAACCTGTTGGATTTCCTGAAAAACCTTGACCAGAAGCCAAAATTGATTTTCCCTTCTACCCGCCTGGTGTACAAGGGGGTAGAAAACTCACCTTTGCCAGAAGAGGCAGAAAAAGAATTCAGGACTATATATGCCTCTTCTAAATATAACGGAGAGATGTACCTGGAAATGTTCCGTAATTTATATGGTATTGAATATACCATTTTTAGAATCTGTGTCCCTTACGGGAATATAGTGGGCGGCCAACTGTCTTACGGGACCATTAGCTTTTTTCTTGGGAGAGCTATGAAAAAGGAACCCATTGTATTATTTGGTGACGGAAACCTAAAAAGAACCTTTACTCATGTAATGGATGTTTGCCGACAAATAATTGAAGTATCTGAGATGCCTGAAAGTAATGGACATTGTTACAATATTGATGGTGAAACATTTTCCTTGAAAGGTATTGCCTCTATTATTGGAGAAAAATATGACGTGCCGGTGCAATATTCCCAATGGCCAGAGAAAGCATTAAAACTAGAATCAGGAGATACTATTTTTAATGCTTCTAAAATAATAAAAATATTCCCCCACACACTTAACTTCTCTCTACAGGAATGGATAAACGGTTAATACGTCAAAATACCAAAGGAAAGGATCAAAACATTGAGTTAGCGTTTTTGAAATCTGCCTTGACTTTCCATAATCCATTTAACTCTACAGAAAAGGTTCTGGAGTGGGTACAGGAAAGAAACAGACAGGTACATGTTAACATTGAACAGATCCGGTTTGATGAAATGCGTAATTGGTTTATAGATAAAGACAGGGTAAAACTTCAACACAGTTCCGGTAGTTTTTTCTCCATTGAAGGGATAAACGTAAAAACCAATAGGGGAGCCGTGACAGATTGGGACCAACCTATCATTAACCAGCCTGAGATTGGTTTCCTGGGAATTATCACGAAAGAGGTAAATGGGGTTCTGTATTTTTTGTTGCAGGCAAAAATTGAGCCCGGCAACGTGAACAATGTTCAACTTTCGCCCACCTTACAGGCGACCAAAAGTAATTATACTAAGGTACATAAGGGGAAAGCGCCAGATTACCTGGAGTATTTTACCAACCATACCAAAAGTGAGGTGCTGTTGGATCAGTTACAATCTGAGCAGGGCGCCAGATTCATGAAGAAAAGAAACCGGAACATCATTATAAAAGTTCAGGAGGATATTAAGGTTCTGGAGGATTTTTGTTGGTTAACACTTGGCCAGATAAAAGATCTGATGCTGCTGGACAACGTGGTCAACATGGACACCAGGACGGTTATTTCAGGTATTTCATTTGGAAATCATTCTGAAGAAACGGTAAGCTTTTTTAATCTGATAAATGACGGTCTATCAGGCCTTGGCTCTAAGTTCCTGGCCTCTGATTTAAACAGTGAAGTTTCGTTGTACAGTTTTGATGAAATTATTCATTGGTTTACAGAACTTAAAACCAAATATGACTTGAATGTTGAGTCAATTCCCCTGCACACCGTGCGAGATTGGATTATTGAGGAAAGTTCTATCCGGCATATTGATAACAAGTTCTTCAAGGTAATAGGGGTGCACGTTGAAATTGATAACCGGGAAGTTACCAGCTGGGACCAGCCATTAATTGCTCCGTTACAGGAAGGCATTTGTGCTTTTATTGTCAAAGAGATTGACGGTATTCTGCATTTTCTGGTGCAGGCAAAGCTGGAAAGCGGTAATTTTGATATTCTGGAAATGGCGCCTACTGTCCAGTGCCTTACAGGTAGTTACCTGAATGAAAATAGTTTGCAGACTCTACCTTTCCTTGACTACGTTTTGAATGCAAAAGAAGAGGAGATAATTTTTGATACCCTGCAGTCTGAGGAGGGTGGAAGATTTTACAGAGAGCAAAACCGCAATATGCTTTTATTGGTAGGGGAAGAGTTCTCTATTGATGTGCCAGAGAATTACACCTGGATGACTTTAAACCAGTTGAAAATATTTATAAAGTTCAATAACTACCTGAACATCCAGTCCAGGAGTCTGATTTCTGCTATTTCATTTAAATAATATCTCATGAATTGGGGCGTGTTGGGTTGCGCAGGTATTGCTCAAAAATCTGTAATACCTGCCATTTTATCTATAGGTGAAAATAAGTTGGTTGCAGTTAGCAGCCGAACTAAAAAGAATGCTGATGATTTTGCTCAGCAGTTTGATTGTGTAGCTGTACAGGGGTATGAAGAACTCCTGAAGCGGGACGATTTGGATGCTGTCTATATTCCTTTGCCAAACGGCCTTCATTATGAATGGATAATGAAGGCCTTGGAATATAACAAGCATGTGCTGGTAGAAAAGGCAGCCTTTATTTCTTTGGCCCAGGCACAGGAGGCGGTAGAAGTCGCCAGAAAGAAAGGGCTTGCCATTGTGGAGAACTTCCAGTTTCAACACCACGCTCAAAACAGTTTTGTTAAGAGGTTGCTCAAGGATAAGGAGATTGGAGAAATCAGGTGCTTCAGAAGCTCTTTTGGTTTTCCTCCTTTTGACCCAGAAACAAATATAAGGTACAAGCCAGAGTTAGGAGGAGGAGCTTTACTGGATAGTGGTGCGTATGTGCTAAAGGCAACCAGTTTCTTTTTTGGAAACGGATTTGAGGTGAAAGCAGCCCGTTTGAACTATCATGAAGAATACGGGGTAGACTGGTATGGAGGTGCCTTTTTGTTACATGAAGAAAGCGGCATATTTTCTGAGGTAGCCTTCGGTTTTGAAAACTACTACCAGTGTAACTATGAGATATGGGGAAGCACAGGAAAGATTACATCTACCAGGGCTTTCACTGCAAAAGCGGATTTCGCACCAACCATCATCCTTGAGAAAAATGGAGTAAGTGAACAAATAGTAATAGAGCCAGATGATCATTTCAGGAATATGCTCTTGTATTTCAATGAAATAGTAAAGGAGAAAAATTTTGAACCTGAGTGGACCAATATTTTAACACAAACCAGATTAATTGAGGAAGTAAGAAACCTGGGTGGTAAGCACTAGGTTAAATTAAGATGACGAGAAAAAGAAATGTATTAGTACTAGTAGAGTTTTTTGGGCAGGGCGGAGCAGAAAGAGTTGCTGCCATGGTGGCTAAAATGCTGGCCAGCGATGGGAGTTTCAACGTTTGGTTGTATTCTATTCAAGGGGGCGGAGTAATTCCTCATTTGGAAGGAATCACCTCTGGCTCCTTAAACGTTTCAAATGGGCAAGGTTTAGCTAAGAAAATCAAAAATTACTACCTGAAAGTACATAGGCTAAGCCAACTGAAGAAACAGCTTGCTATTGATGTTTCTATCAGTAGCCTCTGGCCGGTAGACTGGATAAACGCCTTAACTGGTCATGAGAAAAAGGTAGCGGTTATCCAGATCAACATTCTGAACAATGTGCAGAATGAGAAAATGGTAAAACTCAGGAAATTGGTTACTGCTGTTTATTCCCGGTTTGATAAAGTGGTGCTAGGCGGAGGGAATTTAATAGAGGAGATGAACGGGTTTTTCAAAATTGAAAAACAAAAGCTTTTGGTAATTCAGAACCCTGTAGAGACCAAGCGTGTAGCAAAAAACCTGGAACAACCGTTGCCATATAGCTTGCCAGATATTTTTGAGAAATACCAGGTATTGGTGGCTGCCAACCGATTAAGTATCATCAAGAACACGGAGGCTCTTATTCCTATCTACAAGGCACTTCCAAACCAGGAGAAAGTCAAGCTTCTTATTATTGGAGAAGGGGAAGAGAAAGAGAGAATACAACAATTTATTTTGAGTGAGGGTTTGTCTTACTCGCAGGTGGAAGCTGATGTTTTTGAGGAGAAGGCAAATATTTATTTTCTCAATTTTCAGGAGAACATTCATAGTCTTATTAGTAAGTCCAACGTTTTTCTGTTTTCTACCAAAGCAGAAGGCCTTCCTCTTACACTGTTAGAAGCTATGAGTGCCGGCGCACCCATATTGGTAAGCGATTGCCCTAACGGAGGCATAGGGGAAATCATAAAGGGCACCTTTGCCTTTGATTATGAAAATCCCCGGCTTATACCGGAGAAGTTTCAGGGTGGTTATTTAATGCCTATTCCGTTGGTGGATCGCCCGGAGACCATAGAGAAATGGAAAAATAAGATTGAGGAAATTCTGACAGCAGATCAAATGCAGTTAAAAAAAATGACAGCGTCAAATAAAGCGAAGGCAGAAGAGTTTGATATTGAGAACGTGAAAGTCGCGTGGGTAAGCATGATACAGGGGTTATTTGAAAATTAATGATAGCAGGAAATAAAAAGGTACTTTATCTGTCTTATGACGGGATGAGCGATCATATAGGCCAATCGCAGGTGTTGCCTTATTTGATAGCGAGTAGTGAGAAAGGAATGAAATTTCATGTTCTTTCTTTTGAGAAAAAGCAAAATGAACATAAAATTGCTGATATCCAGTCTCTGCTGGATAGAAATGATATTACATGGTTTAAGATAAAGTTTAACCAAGGGGGAGATCTCTCCAAAGTTTATGATTACATAAAGTTTTTTGTCAGCGCATTTTATGTGTGCTTAAAGTACAGGTATGATGTAGTGCATTGCCGCAGTTATACTGCTTCTAATATTGGGTTGCTTTTACACTATATTCTGGGTAGAAAGATCATTTTTGATAAACGGGATTTTTGGATAGATGCCAAGATAGAAACAGGAAGGATAAACCCAGATAGCAGCTTTACTCATAATCTTGTTAATAAATTTTTACGGTTTTTTGAAAGAAGGCTCTTTCTACATGCTAATCATATTGTCTCTCTCACAGAAAGGGCCAAGGAGGTGGTTCTACAGAAGTACCCTTCAAGAAAACCGGAGGATATAACGGTTATTCCTTGTTGTGTAGATCTGAAGTTATTTGACCAGGAAAGGGTAGATCAGGCTAAACTTACCTCTCTCAAATCTGAACTTGGTCTTGATGGAAATTTTGTCCTGGGGTATGTAGGCAGCATTGGGTCTACTTACATGATTCCTAAATTGTTTGAATGCTTTAAGGCCATCCAAAAGGAAGTGCCGCAGGCTAAGTTGCTATTTCTGGTGAATAATGATAAGGAGGAGGTATATAAGGTTGCAGAGGCAAGCCAAGTACCTAAAGAAAGCCTGGTGGTTACTTCAGCCTCGCGCTCAGCCATGCCCTTGCATATTGCTTTGATTGATATGGGTATCTTTTTCATTACCCCAACATTTGCCAAGCAGGCAACGTCACCTACAAAGTTGTTTGAAATGCTGGCCATGAATAAACCTATTATTACCAATACCGGAGTAGGTGATGCCGAAAAGATTTTCAGTGATTTGCAGTGTGGTTACCTGCTTAACAACTTTACTGAAGAAGAATACCAACAGGTAGCAGAGTGGGTGAAAAAGAACATGACGGGCAAACAGTTTAACTTAAGTTGCTACTCATTAGAATTTGGCGCCCAGAAGTATTTTGAAGTTTATCAGAAGGTTTAAGGATGAAGAGGATTTTATTTGTAGCGCCTTATCCAGAGGGGAAGGCACCCAGTCAGCGGCTTAAATATGAGCAATACTATCCTTATTTCAGAGAGGCAGGCTATGAGATAACTACCAGTTCCTTTATAGATGCAGAATTTTGGGAGGTGGTTTATAAGCCAGGAAATACTTTCAGGAAAATCCTCTTTACGATCCAGGCTTATTTTCGCCGTATAGGTGATCTTGTATCATTAGGCAAATATGACATCGTATATGTCCATTTATGGGTAACTCCAATTGGGCCACCTTTATTTGAGTGGCTGTTCCGCAAGTTTTCTAAAAGAATGATTTATGACATTGATGATTTGATTTTCTTGAAACCCAAGAGTAAATCAAATCCATTGATTAATTGGTTGAAATCCAGTAATAAGTCTATCTTCTTGATGAAGAAAGCAGACCATGTCATTACCTGTACGCCTCACCTGGATACCTTTGTAAGGCAGTTCAACCACCGCACTACTGATATATCTTCCACTATTAACACAAAGGTTTACCAACCTAGACAAGATTATTCTGAAAAAGGCAAAATAACGTTGGGGTGGAGCGGTAGTCATAGTACCTCCAAATATGTATACCTGTTAAAAGATGTCTTTCTAAAACTTAAGGAAGAAATGGATTTCAGGCTGCTGGTGATAGGAGACAAAGAGTTTAAAATGGAAGGCATAGACGTAACTGCTATTCCGTGGACGGAAAGTAGTGAAGTAGCGGACTTATCTCAAATTGACATAGGGCTTTATCCATTGCCAAATGAGGAATGGGTATTGGGTAAAAGTGGTTTGAAAGCATTACAATACATGGCGCTTGGCATTCCTACTATTGCTACTGCCATTGGAGCCAATTTTAGGGTTATTGAACAAAATGTGTCAGGGTTTCTTGTAAATGAACATGAAGAATGGCTTCAGGCAATACGAGCTTTGGCAAAGGATGAAACTCTTAGACGTTCTATTGGATCTGCCGCCGCTGAACGCGTAGAAAAACATTATTCAATTAATGCCAATGTGCCTGTTTACTTGAACATTTTAGATAAAGTAGTTAAGAAAAATTCATAGGTTGTCTGACTAAAGAACAGGTCCTATTTGAATGTTATTTAAAGAGTGATCCCCATTTTAATTATTTCATAAAAAAGGATGGGCAAAGAAGCGTCTAAAGCTCCTTTGCCCATCCTTTTTTATGAAATAATATCGTTTAGATTTTGAGGTTTTTATTACTACTCAAGGATGGAAGTTTTGGCTTTCTATCTGCAGCCGAGGTTAGGATTATTCTGCAGCCGAATGATTGTTAAAAGTAGCTGCACGATTTGAAATTGTAAAGGCTTGGGCAGGTCTAACGGTCCTTCTTTGCTTGGCAGCCCTAATCTTTTGCTGAGGTAATAAAAACTTCTCTTTATATAAAATAGCCAGGAATATTAAATAAAATGGCATAAACGGTATCTTATACCTAACCAAGGAGCCAAAGTTGGCTGAAGAGATTCCCACCATGAAAGCAAAGGTGAAGCTAAACAAAAGGCAAAACTGAATCAGAGGAGTATTCCAGATAATTGAAAGTGATTTTCCGAAACCTTTTTTGAAAAGAAGGTAAACAGTGAAATACAAAAAGAGCATACTCTCTGCCGATGCAAAAAGGATAAAAGGTTTTAAGTACTCCCAGGGATAAGGCCGGAACAAGCTTATGTTAATTCCCTGTGGGATGGCTGCTAAAATTCCTAATGGAGATGAATAATCCACCTCTAAAGTGTAGGCAGAACCTGCTACGCTCTCCTGAATATAATAAGAAGTCATAGCTGCCGTTTCCAGGACTTGGTCTACAGAGTATCTCCCAAAAAGTTCATCCGCATTCTGTAAAAACAGACCCATACTACCGGCCCCTAAAATTAAAATAAAAGGAGTGCTTAGATACCGAATAAGAGGGTTTTTGATCCTTTTTTTATTGCTATTTATTACATAGATGATAAAAAAGGGAATAAATGCAGCTACAATATATGACTTTGTGAAATAAATAAGGGGAATAGACAAAAGTATACCTATTACATTCTGAATTAAGTTTCTCTGTTTTACAAGAACATAATGTGAACACATAAACAGCCATAATAATGCTGTAAATGAGATAGTGTCTTTAAAAATACCAGAATCCCAGATTAAGACGGATGGAATGAAAATGGTACAATAAGCGGCAATCTTCATTGGGATCCCAAACTCTTTGATAATAAAGATGAAGAAGCTCCATAGGCCAACAAAGGCTGAAATACAGAAGAAGATAGCGATAGCCAAAAAGGAATCAAAGCAAACGAAATTGAAGATGGCACCCACCTTTGCTACTACAAAAGAAGTGTCTGCAAAAATATGAACGTAATCCCCCTTTAGTCCTGCAAGATTAGTAGCGTTAAAAGTGTTTAAATCTTGGAAAAGAACTGTAAAAACCTCTGATGGATGCTTCATCCAATAGTCTGTTAGCATTACTGCTCCTCTAAAATAATTTACGCCATCATAGGCACCATTATAATAATATTGATAAATCAAGGAAATGGAAAGACATCCAAACAGCTTGAGGTATAATGCCCAGTTAAAATATTTTTTTAGCTTCTTGTTATTTCCGTGCTTAGCCTTAAAATAAAGGTTCATTAGTAAAATAGAACCAAACAGATAGAAAGGCAATAAAAGATAATCGTGTAAAAATATAAACTGGTTTCCCATGTTATTTTTCTTTGAGGATTCTTTCTTGCCAATTACAAGTAAGAATTAATATGTTATATCCTATATCAATAAGAATGATTTCTTTATTGAATAAAGGCAGGAAATATGTTTGGATTTAAGTGCAGGAAAATTACTTTTTCTTAAACCAATTAATTTAATTTACTACACCCTCCTATGCTTCTTCAAATACGCCTTCGCTTCTTTCTCCGCAGATGACTTTGAATCTGCCCATTTCACTACCGTCTCATAGTACTGCTTGGCCTGCTTCACATCCTTCTGCTGGTCACTCATTCTGGCCAGGTTCACGTAAGAAGAAATAAAATAACCGGACTCCCGCTCGCCTGTTTGCTCGGCAAAGGTAATGCATTGCCGGTAATAGGCTTTGGCTTTTGCTAAATCACGGTTACGGTACTGCTGGATGTAGCCCAGGTAAAAGGCGGCATACCGACCACTAATGGCCTCATACCCCGCTTGTTTCTTGTTGATCTTGTCCAGAATGGAAAGCGAAATGCCTTCAGCTATGCCTAACTGCCCTTCGGTGAAGGCCATGCGGGCATAGAAGCGCTGGAAGTAGGGGTTGTTAGGGTAGGTATTCGCCAGGTACTGAGACAAGGACATGGCCGCGGCGCCGTTCTTGTTGTCATTAGCGTAAATCTTCATCAGGAAGTACTTAGCCTCGGTGCCGGTGTAGAACCCGTTGAAGGCTACCTGTTGCAGTTGCTGCAGCCCCAAAGGCTTGTTTCCTTTCGGGAAGAACATGAGAATGGGGCGAAGCAGCTTGTAGTTTTCATGGATCCAGACAGAGTAGTAATTGAATAAGGCTTCCCCAAACAGGAATTCATCACTCAGGCCATTAGCTTTTTTGCTCTTCTGGAGGTAATCCAGGGATTCATTGCTCATAATGGCCGCCTTGCGCCAGCTTTTGCGCTCCGCGTGCAGACGGGCCCCAAAGCCATTGGCCGCGGACAGGAAGAAGGCCGCCTCCAGGTTTTTGTTGTCTTTGTCATACATTTCCTCGGCCAGGATGATGGTCGTATCCATGTAGGCCAGGAAAGGCTCGTCAAAGCTTGGGTCCTGGATGTTGGAGGGAATCATCTTCCACCAGTTGCTGAGCCCGATCAGGAAATAGGGCATGGGATGTTTGGGGTACCGACGACGCAATGATTTGAACTGCTTCTCTGCGGTAGCAAAGTTAAAGTTGTACATGTTGTCCACAGCGCCGCCCAACTCATTCATGATTTCCTCATTGAGAAGAAGCCAGCCTTTGATGTCAAGGGCCTGGGGCATCACGTCTACGGAGTCCAGGTTGACCGTAAGCCGTAGTGAGTCAATAAATTTCTGGTCTAGCTGTTTGGTAGTATCTGGAATCACCTGGGCTTGGGCGCCAGAGAATCCTAATACAAGCAACAGAAACAAGAAGAGAGTCTTACGCATCATAATTAGTAAACCGCCTGCAATTCTTTAATTTTTATGCCGGAGCGGGTGTAAAGGCAGTTTCCCCTCAACAAGCATCCGGGTGGGTAGGTTTCAATTCAGTTAAAATACTGGCTAGCTGCTATTTTCTCTTCATGTTGAAGCAGGAGAGGTAGCAAAGCAAGCAAAGGTACACGGTTGAAATAAGATACCCTTAGTTGCTTTGGTGTTTTAAGCCTGTTTTTTGAAAAGTAAGTCCAAAACGCAGGTTCTTTTACTGCTTTTCTTTAATTCCTTTGGCTATTTTGGCTTTTCAGAGTATGAACCGTTGCTAAGGTGCAAAGGGAAAATTCCAGACCAATTTTCTGAAAACCTATTTTAGGGCCGTTTTATCAAAAATAGCCCTAAAACAGAATGTATTATGCCACTAGGCAAGAAGCGCCTTGGGACATTTTCTTTACCTTTGATTAAAACGTGAAACCATGGAATTATTGCGTCAGCTCTGCCAAATCCAGGCCCCATCGGGCAATGAAGTGAAAATGAAGGAATACCTGCTGGACTATGTCCTCACCCATCAGAAAGACTGGGCCGTGCAGCCGCAAATTATCCACGGGAAAGGATTTCAAGATTGCCTGCTGCTGGTGTTCGGGGAACCGCGCACCGTCATTTTCGCGCACATGGACTCCATTGGCTTTATGGTGCGCTACGGCAAGCAGTTGATTAGAATAGGCGGGCCGGTCACCGAATCCTGTATCAAGCTGGTAGGTGAAGACAGCCAGGGTGAGATTGAGTGTACGCTACAGGTTGACGAGGAAGAACATCGCCTGAGCTATGACTTCCACCGGGAGATCGACCGCGGCACGGAACTGGTGTTCAAGTGCGATTTCCGGGAAACGGAGGAAGCCGTGCAGAGCTGTTACCTAGACAACCGCCTGGGGGTATGGAGTGCCCTGCAGGTGGCCCAGACACTGGAGCATGGCGTGATTGCCTTCGGGGGGTGGGAAGAGACCGGCGGCGGCTCGGTGGCCTACCTGGCCAAGTTCATCCATGAAACCTACGGCGTCACGCAGGCACTCATTTCAGACATTACCTGGGTCACCGAAGGGGTGGAGGCTGGCAAAGGCGTGGCCATCTCGCTCCGCGATTCCCTTATTCCCCGCCGCAGTTACATCCAGCGCATTGTGAGGCTAGCCAAGGAGGCCGGTATACCTTTCCAGATAGAGGTGGAAGATGCCGGCGGCTCAGACGGCAAAGAGCTTCATTACGGCAACATCCCCTGGGACTGGTGCTTTATCGGGGCACCCGAAGACCATGTGCATTCCCCCAATGAGCTGGTGCACAAGAAAGACATTTACGCCATGGTGGATCTTTATAAAGTGCTGATGCAGAAATTGTAAAATACAGAGCATAGAGTATAAGATATATTTGTTTTTTAGGGTAGAAACGCTAGCTTGCGCTACAGTCATTTGTTCAGAGTCTATTTGAAAATCTGTTTGTAGGCAATTATGGTTGAAAAGCTTCGCGGAAGCATTTTCAATTCCTCGTGGCGTTTTTGCCGAGGATAGAAAAGGCAATGGCAGGCTATTTTGCTGGGGTGCCCCGCACCAAAGAGAAAGTCAAATGCGCTCTTTTGTCCAATTAACCAACAAAAATTTTCTTTATGCAGACCATTCTCTACGCTATTCCTGCCTTTGGTTTAGTGGCCTTGTTGTTTACCGCCATTAAATCTGCCTGGGTGACCAAGCAAGACGCCGGCGATGAAAAGATGAGTACCATTGCCCGTTACATTTCTGAGGGAGCCATGGCCTTCCTCAAGGCCGAGTACAAAGTGCTCACCTATTTTGCCATCATTGCCTCTATTTTCCTTTTCTATCTTGGGTACGTAGGCGAAAAGTCTTCTACCATCATTGTGCTTGCCTTTTTGATTGGCGCTATCTTCTCGGCCCTAGCCGGTTTCATTGGCATGCGCATTGCTACCAAAGCCAACGTGCGTACCGCGCAGGCCGCCAAAACCAGTCTTTCTAAAGCGCTGGAGGTGTCTTTTACCGGAGGTTCTGTGATGGGCATGGGCGTGGCCGGTCTGGCCGTGCTGGGCTTAGGCTCTTTGTTCATCGCCTTCTACTACTGGTTTGTGCACCGGGTAGGCGCCAGTGCCAGCTCAGAGGAAATGGAAATAGCCCTGGAAGTGCTGACCGGTTTCTCCCTGGGCGCTGAAAGTATCGCTCTTTTCGCCCGGGTGGGTGGAGGTATCTACACCAAAGCCGCCGACGTGGGGGCTGACCTGGTAGGTAAAGTGGAAGCCGGAATTCCGGAAGATGACCCTCGTAACCCCGCTACCATTGCTGATAACGTAGGCGACAACGTAGGAGACGTGGCCGGTATGGGCGCCGACTTGTTCGGGTCTTACGTGGCTACCATTCTGGCTACCATGGTACTGGGCCGCGAAATCACGGTACAAGACAACTTTGGCGGCTTGTCGCCCATCATCCTTCCTATGCTCATTGCCGGCCTAGGCATCATCTTCTCCATGATTGGCACCTTTTTCGTGCGCGTGAAAGAAGGCGGCAACGTACAAGCTGCTCTTAACATGGGGAACTACTCTTCGGTGGCTTTGACGGCTATTTCTTCTTACTTCGTGATTGATTGGCTCATGCCGGACACGCTCAAACTGCGGGGTTTTGAATTCACCTCTATGGGAATTTTCTACGCCGTGATCATTGGTCTGGTAGTGGGTACGCTCATCTCCATTATCACCGAATACTACACCGCCATGGGCCGCAAGCCGGTGAACTCCATTGTACAGCAGTCTTCCACCGGCGCCGCAACCAACATTATTGCCGGCCTTAGCGTGGGTATGATGAGTACGGCCCTGCCGATTCTGGTGCTGGCTGCCGGTATTGTGTTCTCCTACGCCGTAGCAGGTATTTACGGGGTGGCCATTGCCGCCGCTGGTATGATGGCTACTACCGCCATGCAGCTGGCCATTGACGCCTTCGGGCCAATTGCCGACAATGCCGGGGGTATCGCGGAGATGAGTGAATTGCCCAAGGAAGTACGCGAGCGCACCGATATTCTGGATGCCGTAGGGAACACCACGGCTGCTACCGGTAAAGGCTTTGCCATCGCCTCAGCTGCGTTGACCTCCCTGGCCCTTTTTGCCGCTTTCGTGGGTATTTCTGGTATCACAACCATTGACTTGTACAAAGCCCCGGTATTGGCCGGTCTGTTCATTGGCGGCATGATCCCGTTTGTATTCTCCGCTCTCGCTATTAGCGCGGTAGGCCGGGCCGCCATGGCCATGGTGCATGAGGTGCGCCGCCAGTTCCGCGAGATCCCGGGCATCATGGAAGGCACGGGCAAGCCCGAGTATGACAAATGCGTGGCCATCTCCACCGAAGCCGCCTTGCGCGAAATGATGTTACCCGGCGCCATCGCCCTTATTGTGCCTCTGATTATAGGGTTCGGGTTGAAAGATGTCTTTGACGAAGTATCCAGCGCCGAGATTCTAGGCGGCGTGCTGGCCGGCGTAACCGTGTCTGGAGTGCTAATGGCTATTTTCCAGTCGAACGCCGGCGGTGCCTGGGATAACGCCAAAAAGTCATTTGAGAAAGGCGTGATGATCAACGGCGTGATGGAGTACAAAGGCTCTGACCCGCACAAGGCCTCTGTGACCGGAGATACCGTGGGTGATCCCTTCAAAGACACCTCGGGACCGTCCATGAACATCCTCATCAAGTTAATGTCTATCGTGTCTTTGGTGATTGCGCCGCACATTGCGGTGCAGGAAACGCCAGCCCCGGCCCCAGAGAACCGTATTGAAGGCGCAGGTGCCTACAAGGCGCCGGCCGCCGCTGCCCCAGTGGCCACGGCCCAATATCCTTCGGCTGCGGGCCAGCAATAGCCGTCACTGTTTCTAACAACTTGCAGGAGAGCCCTTTTCTTAGGAAGAGGGCTTTTCTCTTTTTATTTCAGGCAGTTTTCCCCAATTTTGATGCTTCCTACTTAACAGACCAATGAACCACCCGCCGGTAACCCTCCACGACAAGAAGTTTAAAATCTATATACAGGAACGCAAAATCCTGCACAGCATAGAAGTGGTGGCTGCCCGCCTGAGCCATGAGTATCGCGATAAATGCCCATTGTTCCTGTCGGTGTTGAATGGTTCCTTTATGTTTGCCTCAGACCTCATGAAAGAGATGAGCATAGACTGTGAGATCTCATTTATACGGCTTTCTTCTTACTCAGACATGGGCAGCACCGGGCAGGTGAAGGAGATCATGGGCCTTAAGGAAAGCATTAAATACCGGCACGTGGTGGTGGTGGAAGACATTGTGGACACCGGCCATACCGTGGCTGCGTTGTTGCCCCAATTGCAGAGCCAAGGTCCGGCCTCGGTAGAAGTGGCGGCACTACTGGTGAAACCAGAGGCGCATGAGCACCAACTGGACATCAAGTACCCGGTCATGGAAATTGGCAACGACTTTGTGGTAGGCTACGGGCTGGATTATAATGGCCTGGGCCGAAACCTTAGAGACATCTATAAAGTAATGTAGTTTTTCATTGCACCGTTTTGCGCCTGTTTTACGAAAAATACCCCTAAAACGTAGCAACACAGGACTGTGTAGCGCCTGAAAAGCTGTCATTTCCAAGATATTATTCTTACTTTTGTAATCTCACAACCTCCAAATTCATGCTGAACATCGTTCTCTTTGGTCCTCCAGGGGCAGGTAAAGGCACGCAGAGCCAGAAACTTATTGAAAAATACGGGCTGATTCACCTGTCAACCGGTGATTTGCTGCGTTCAGAGATCACTCAGGGAACGGAACTGGGCCTGAAGGCGAAAGGTCTTATGGATGCTGGCCTTTTGGTGCCAGATGAAGTAGTGATTGGCATGATTGAGTCTAAGATCGCAGACAACCCCAACGCCGCCGGCTTTATCTTTGACGGTTTCCCGCGGACGGTACCCCAGGCCGAAGCCTTGGACAACCTGCTGCAGAAATACGACCAGGGCATCAGCTGCATGATTGCCCTGCAGGTAGACGAAGAGGAGTTGGTGAAGCGCCTGTTGCTGCGTGGCCAGACCTCCGGCAGACCAGATGACGCCGATGAGACCCTGATCCAGAAACGGGTGCAGGAATACAACACCAAGACCAAACAGGTAGCCGACTACTATGCCCAGCAAGGCAAGTTCTACGCCGTAAACGGGATTGGGGAGATTGACGAGATCTTCGCTAAAAACTGTGAAATTATTGGAGCCTGCCTGATGGCATAGCTTCTATTAGATAGCTACTTCTCTAAAAACCATCTGATAAGCTACTTGTCAGATGGTTTTTAGTTGATGAGCCATCCTGAAAGTAAAGGGCCTGAGAGCGTTGGGTCGCAGTTTCGCCTTTGGCGAGGGTAGCTTGCGAGGCCCTCAGAACTAAAAACCGTTTTGGGCCTGTTTTTATGAAAACAGCCTTAAAACAGAATGACTGCTGGCTTTACGGCCGGCAATTAATTTTGATTATTCACTATAGAACCTATAAGCCGTGTCATCATCCAACTTTATTGACTATGTCAAAATCTGCTGCCGTTCCGGGCACGGAGGGGCCGGTTCAGCGCATTTGCACCGCGACAAAAAGACCGCTCACGGTGGTCCGGATGGCGGTGATGGCGGCCGGGGCGGTCATATTATCCTCAAGGGGAATTCCCAGCTCTGGACCCTGCTGCACTTGCAGTTCCAAAAACACGTGATCGCTGAAAACGGCGGAAACGGCGGACCCAGCCACTCCAGCGGCGCATTCGGGAAAGATATTATCCTGGAGGTTCCCATCGGTACCATCGCGCGTGACGCCGAGACCGGGGAGATGAAAGCTGAAATCACCGAAGACGGCCAAACGGCCATCATCACGCCCGGCGGACGCGGCGGTCTGGGCAACTCCCACTTCAAATCACCTACCAACCAGACGCCTACCTATGCCCAACCCGGCGAGGAAGGACGTGAGGAATGGACCGTGCTGGAGCTGAAACTGCTCGCCGACGTGGGTCTGGTGGGCTTCCCGAACGCGGGCAAGTCTACGCTGCTGTCGGTCGTATCGGCGGCCAAGCCGAAGATTGCCAATTACGCGTTCACCACTTTGGTGCCTAACCTGGGCGTAGTGGCCTACCGCGACTACAAATCCTTTGTGATGGCCGACATCCCGGGCATTATAGAGGGCGCCTCAGAAGGGAAGGGGTTGGGAATCCGGTTCCTGAAGCACATTGAGCGGAACTCCATCCTGCTGTTCATGATCTCGGTGGAAAGCCCGGACATTGCCGCGGAGTACGAGATTCTGGTGAACGAGCTGCGCACCTATAACCCCGAGCTCCTGCACAAGCAACGCCTGCTGGCCATCACCAAGGCAGACATGATTGATGATGAGCTGGAGGCCGAGATGCGGGAGACTCTGCCCAAAGACTTGCCTACTGTGTTCATCTCCAGCCTTACCCAGAAGAATATCACCCAACTCAAAGACATGATCTGGAAGGCACTGAACACCGCGTAAGAAAGTAGGGGTCGGGGCTGTCAGTCTTGTCATCCGCCGGCGGCGGAAGTTTGGTTAAAAATGCCAGAATGACAGCAAAAACGGTTTGGCAAAGTAGTTGTCTTGCCTTTAGCACTCAATCAGAAGTAGAATTTAATCTGTAAGGATAAAAGATATATGAGTACATCAGCTGAACAAAACCCACAGGAAGAAGAAGCAAAATTGCCAGAGGCCAACGAAGAGGAAGATGCGGCCGCGGCGGCAGTCCTGCCCCAGGAAGTAGAAGAACCGGGCACCGAAGAAGGAAAATCTGAGGTAGACGAGCTGCGCGACAAGTACCTGCGCCTGCACGCCGAGTTTGACAACTTCAGACGCCGTACCTCCAAAGAACGCCTGGAACTGTTCAAAACCGCCAATCAGGAACTGATGGTGGCCTTGATTCCGGTGCTGGATGACCTGGAGCGCGCCCAAGTGGCCATGAAAGACGCCCAGGACGTGAACGCGGTGCGCGAAGGCGTGGAGTTGGTGTTTGCCAAGTTCCAGAACCTGCTGCAACAGAAGGGTCTCAAAGCCATGGAGGCCGTGGGTCAGCCGTTTGACGCCGAGGTGCATGAAGCTATCACGCAGATTCCGGCCCCTAATGAGGAGATGAAAGGCAAAGTGATTGACCAAGTAGAGAAAGGATATTACCTCAATGACAAAGTGGTTCGCTTTGCCAAGGTGGTAATTGGAGCATAAAAGGAGCCATGGCAACCAAAAGAGATTATTATGAAGTGCTGGGCGTGGCCAAAGGGGCACAGCCGGATGAGATAAAGAAGGCGTACCGCAAGATCGCCATCAAGTTTCACCCGGACAAAAACCCTGATGACCCTACCGCCGAGGACAAGTTTAAGGAAGCAGCCGAGGCCTACGAGGTACTGAGCGACGAGCAGAAGCGGCAACGCTATGACCAGTTCGGGCACCAGGGCGTAAACGGCGGTGGCTATGGCGGCGGCGGTGGCATGAACATGGAAGACATCTTCTCCCAGTTCGGCGACATCTTTGGCGGTGGCGGAGGCGGCGGTTTCGAGAGCTTCTTCGGGGGCGGCGGACAACGTGGCGGACGCCGCGTACGCAAAGGCAGCAACCTGCGCATCAAACTCAAACTCACCCTGGAGGAAGTAGCCAAGGGCGTTGAGAAAAAGATAAAAGTAAAACGCTACGAGTCTTGCCAGGCCTGCGACGGCAACGGTTCTAAGAACGGCACGGCGCTGCAGACCTGCGGTACCTGCCAGGGCTCGGGCCAGACCAAACGCGTGGTGAACACCATGTTGGGCCAGATGGTTTCTGCCAGCACGTGCCCAACCTGCCACGGCGAAGGCAAGATAGTAAGCCAGAAATGCGATGTCTGCCACGGCGAAGGCCGTCAGCTCCGCGAAGAGGTAATCTCCATCAACGTGCCCGCCGGCGTAGCCGATGGCATGCAGCTCTCTATGAGCGGCAAAGGAAACGTGCCAGAAAGAGGCGGTGTCCCCGGTGACTTGCTTATCCAGATTGAGGAGGAGCACCACCCAACCCTGCGGCGTGATGGCAACAACATCATGTTTGAGCAGTACGTGAGCTTCGTGGATGCTACTTTGGGGGCCTCGGTAGAGGTGCCTACCATTGAGGGCAAGGTGAAAATCAAGATTGACCCGGGCACGCAGTCCGGCAAGATCCTTCGCCTCCGCGGAAAAGGTATCCCTGACATCAACGGCTACGGTAAAGGTGATCAACTCATCCACATCAATGTCTGGACGCCTAAGACCGTGAACGCCGAGGAACGCCAGATGCTGGAACGCTTAAGAGAATCACAGAACTTCGCGCCTAACCCCGGCAAAAACGAGAAAGGCTTCTTTGAGAAAATGAAGGAGTACTTTCAGTAGTTAAGAGTTAAAAATTAAGAGTTCAGAGTTAGGGGAATAAACAACGCCCGCTTCCTTTTATGGAAGCGGGCGTTGCTGTTTTTGGGCCATTTTTAGGAAAACAGCCTTAAAACAGGTTTTACTTTCTCTGCCGCAAGTTTAGCGTTAGCGTAACTTGTGGCTTCTTATAAGGCCAGTTTTCAACTGGCATGGTGGTTTATCAGGTAATGTGTTTCGCCAGTTGAAAACTGACAGTCATAGGTACTCCAAGTTACCACTGCGCTCAAACTTGAAGTAGGAAGAGGTTAGTTTATCTTTTGATGGTTAATTCCCTTTTGAGCCTGTTTTAAGGAAAACAGGCTCAAAACGCCTTTTTGCCGCTCTTGCAAAGCGTGCCGGTTTCGCGTAGCTTTATTCGCTACAAACCAACCCCAATTTCCTTGCCACCCATTCTGCAAATACAAGGCGTAAGCAAACGCTATGAGGCCCACCAGGCTTTAGACAAAGTATCTTTTGACGTACCCAAGGGAAGCATCTTCGGACTGCTGGGGCCTAATGGCGCGGGCAAAACGTCCCTTATCAGAATCATTACCCAGATCACGGGCCCGGACGAAGGACAGATTCTGTTTGAGGGCCAGCCGCTGCAGCCGCACCACGTGAAACAGATTGGCTACCTGCCTGAGGAAAGGGGGCTCTACAAGAAAATGAAGGTAGGGGAGCACCTGATTTACCTGGCCCGCCTGCGGGGTTTAACCAAGGAAGAGGCGAAAGTAAGAATCAAGGCCTGGGCTGAACGGCTGGACCTGACGGCCTGGCTGTATAAAAACGTGGAGGACCTCTCCAAAGGCATGCAGCAGAAAGTGCAGTTTATCGCCACGGTCTTGCATGAACCCAAGCTTTTAATCCTGGATGAGCCTTTCTCAGGTTTTGACCCTATCAACGCCAACATCATCCGGGACGAAATCCTGAAACTCCGGGACCAGGGCTGTACCATCATTTTCTCTACCCACCGGATGGAGTCGGTGGAGCAACTCTGTGATGACATTGTGTTAATCCATAAATCCCAGAAAGTACTGTCTGGGCGCGTGCAGGAGGTAAAAGATCGTTTCAGGACCAATACGTTTCTGGTGCAGGGCGTGGGCAAGCTGTTGATTATGTCGCCTGACTTTAAAGTGCTGCAGCAAAGCCAGCAAGGCAATGGATTCACCGCCGAGGTGCAGTTGGAAAACAACACCGGGCCCAATGATTTGCTTAGGTACCTCATTGAGCGGGTAGAGGTACACCTGTTGCAGGAGAAAGTGCCCAGCATCCATGATATTTTCATTAAAACCGTCATGCAGACCCCAACCCATGGATAAGATTTGGTTAGTGTTTCAGCGCGAGTACCTGGTGCGGGTGCGCAAGAAGAGTTTTATTGTCATGACCATTTTGGGCCCGTTGCTTATGGCGCTAGTCATGATAGTGCCGGTGGGCCTTATGATGATGTCTGATGACACCAAGGTGATTCAGGTGCTGGATGAGAGTGGCTTGTTTGCCGGAAAGTTTGAGTCTGGCGAGAAATTCAACTATGTGTCGGTGCCCGGACCCGTAGAAACGGCCAAGGAAAAGTACCTCAACAGTAAAGATGCGGGCTTGCTATATATACCTGCCTTAGACATCAACAAGCCGCAGGGCATTCAATTGTTTTCGCAGAAAAGCCTGAGCCTTTCCGTGATTTCCTCACTGGAGCGGCAAGTGAAGCAGGAGCTGGAAGACATAAAGTTCGCCCGCTCGGGCATTGATCAGAAAGTGCTGGACCAGATCAAGACCAAGGTCAGCATCAACACCATTAACCTGAGTGCCGAAGGGGAGAAGAGCAGCAATGTTGGGGTTACCTCCATTGTGGGGTTCATCGGCGCGTTCCTGATTTACCTGTTCATTTTCATTTATGGCGCGCAGATCATGCGGGGCGTGATTGAGGAGAAGACCAGCCGGATTCTGGAGGTGATGGTGTCCTCGGTGAAGCCGTTCCAACTCATGGCCGGTAAGATCATGGGCATTGCCGCGGTAGGGCTCACGCAGTTCCTGCTCTGGATTGTCTTGTCGTCGGCTATTTACCTGGGCATGGCCTCGGCGCTGGACCTGGACCGGTTCTCCAAGGCGCAGATTTCGCAGACCATGCAGGGCATGGAAAACGAGCGCGATGCCCTGCAGGCGCAAGAAACCTCCCAAATCATTAGTGCCGTGCAAGACCTGAACGTGCCGCTGCTGGTGGGCGGCTTCCTGTTCTATTTCTTGGGTGGCTACCTGCTGTACGGTGCCTTGTTTGGGGCGGTGGGCGCCGCCGTAGACAGCGAGACCGACAGCCAACAGTTCATGCTCCCCATCACGGTACCGCTCATCTTGTCCTTTGTAGTGGCCCAGACCATTATCATGAAAGACCCCAACGGGCCGGTGGCCTTCTGGATGTCCATGATTCCGTTCACCTCGCCGGTGGTCATGATGCTGCGCCTGCCCTTCGGGGTACCCGCCTGGGAACTGGCCTTGTCTATGCTGCTGCTCATCGCAGGGTTTATTGGCACTATCTGGGTGGCCTCGCGTATTTATAGAGTGGGTATTTTGATGTACGGTAAGAAAATCACCTACCGCGAACTTTCTAAATGGCTGTTCTATAAAGGCTGATGCAGGGGATGTTAGATTATAGGCGCTAGACATTAGATTCTATTCCTTGCATTATACCTCTAGTATCTACCCTCTAACATCCAGCGTCTAATAAAAAGGGTCTATGAAAAAACTGCTGCCGCTTTGTTTGACTGTTCTCTTCTTATGTTCTTTCACCATGGATAAACCTGCCTACCGCCTGTTCTCCGGGAAAGGGAAATCAGTGAAGTACAAGAAGGTGCTTAAAGAACTGGCTGCCGCCGATGTGGTCTTTTTTGGGGAGCAGCACAATGACCCCATTGCGCATTGGCTGGAGTTGGAACTTGCCAAGGACCTATATCAAATCCATGGCAAGAACTTGGTGATAGGAATGGAAATGTGGGAAGCTGATACCCAGAGTGAGATTGATTCCTTTCTGATGGGGCAACTGGAAGAGGCCGTTTTCATGGAAAGAAGCAGGGTCTGGCCCAACTATACCACTGATTACCGACCGGTCCTGTTATTCGCGAAGGAGAATGGACTGAAGGTGATCGCCACCAATGTCCCGCGCCGCCATGCCAGAACCGTGGCCCGCGAAAGCCTGAATTCCCTGGATACCCTTTCCCAGCAGGAAAAGGCTTGGCTGGCCCCGTTGCCCATTATGGTAGACATGGAACTGCCTGGCTATAAACGCATGCGCAGCATGTTCGGTGATACCCACGGCGCCTCCGCTGCCTCATCTAAGATGATTGAGGCGCAGGCCCTCAAAGATGCGACCATGGCGCACTACATCCACCAGAACCTCCAACCCGGACAGCATCTCCTCCATCTCAACGGCTCCTACCACTCAGATCACCAGGAAGGTATTATCTGGTATCTCCGCAAGCTCCGCCCGGAGAGCAAGCTGAAGACCATTACTACCGTGGCTCAGCCCAGCCTGGAAGATTTGGGAAAAGACCATTTGCAACGCGCAGATGTGGTGCTCGTGGTGCCGGAGACGATGACGAAGACGTATTAATTTGTAGTTCTTGGTATTAGAGGTTATCCCACTACCTCCTTCAAAGGGGGACGAGGAAGAGTGAAAAAGTAGTTGTTGGTGAGAACACCAACAACGGCGGGCAGTGTTGGGCATAGAAGCAAAAAGAACTTTAGAGCGCTCTTCCGGATTTGCAATCCGGAAGTATCGAAGGGGGATTTGCAATCCCCAGCGGCGGCACCTTTTGAGTCTTAGTTATTAACTCTGCAGATGTTCTCTCCTGTGTAAACACCCCTCTGCGCTCCCCTCAAGGGGAGAGTCTGCGTTGAAAAAGCGGCTTTTCGTTTTGAGGCTGTTTTTCAAAAAAATAGCCTCAAAACGAAAATCTTAAAACACGCATTCCTGCGTATTTCCCGTTTCCAGTCTTTACCTCGAGCGCCTCGCTTGTGGCCCGGCAACAGCTTTAGCTATGAAAAAAACTTCAAGGAGGCCGCAAGGGCAGTGCGAGGGGGAAAGACGGGGCCCCGCGGCCGTGAGCGCTCGGAGGGAAACCATGCAGTAACCAAGCATAAGGACCCAAGCGACAACCGCCACTATGCCAACAATAGCAGAAAAGAACAAAGGTTTTAACAACCAAACTACCGCTTTCAACCTACTGCCAAAACAAAAAGGCCTGCTCTTAGAGCAGGCCTTTCAAATTCTATAAACTTAGTTTAGGTTACGCTGAGAAGGAGCTTCCGCAACCGCAGGTGCTTTTGGCGGTGGGGTTGTTGAAGATAAAGCCACGGGCGTTCAGGCCATCCTGGAAATCTACTTCCATGCCCATCACATACATGCCGTGCTTTTTATCCATCACCAGTTGCACACCTTCCAATTCATATACCTCATCGGCATCCTTGGCTTTGTCAAACCCTAGCAGGTAAGACATGCCGGAGCATCCGCCGCCTTGTACCCCAATGCGCAGGCCATAGTCTGCCGGTACGTTTTTATCTTTCATGATTGCCTTCACCTCGTGCAGGGCACGCTCAGTGATGGTAATAGGAGCTGTTTTTACTTTCGTGCTTTCCATAGTCGTGGCTTTTGCGCTGTAAAGTTACTAAAAACTAGAATGTTTCTAAAGAACAGCGCTATACTATAAGAAACCGAAAAACAGGTAAAATGATTCAGGGAAGGCTACACGATTTTTTTACCGATATTTACCCAAAAATAGGGGAGCCGAAGCGACTGCTACAGGTTTCGTCTTCCTTTATAAACAAGCTCCTAAGACTCCATTGCCGGTAAACTACATGACCACAGATACATCCACCATCATCCTTTTAATCTTACTCAGCACCCTTCCGGCTTTATTAGTAGGAGGGGCCATGTACCTGTTAACACAGAAATACCTGGACCGCGACTACCGGAAAAAGATTCTGGATATACGCCTGAAGAACAGCGAGACCATCCTGCCCATCAGGTTGCAGGCCTATGAGCGCATTATCCTTTTCCTGGAACGCATCACGCCCAGTAACATGCTCATCAGGGTAGGGCCTTCTGGGTTAAGTGCCGGCGCGTACCAGGCAGAACTGCTGCAGGAAATACGGGCCGAATACACCCATAACCTTTCCCAACAGCTGTACATGAGCGAGGCGGCTTGGCAGCAGGTAAAGAAGGCCAAGGAAGACGTGGTGTCCATGATCAACCAGAATTACCAGAACCTGCAGGACAAAAGCAAGGGCACAGATCTAGCCAAACGCATCCTGGAGAACGTGCTGCACCAAGAGGTAGACCCTACGGCGCAGGCGCTTCAGTTCCTGAAACGGGAGCTGCACGAGATCTTCTAAAAGCACGCAAGCGGTGATTATAGCCGGTAGTAGGTTTGGGTATTTCTGAGGTGTTTTCAGGGATACAGGCTCAAAATAGACTGACATATAAAACCCATAGAAGAGGTAGAAAGCTTCTTCTATGGGTTTTGCTTTTTAAAAGGCCGGTTTGGTCATTTTAAGGGAATACATAAGCGGTAACTTTTCTTCCATGCCTTTGATGCGCCAAAATCCGTCTTCGCCCTGGACCATGTTGGCCAAACAGTTATAGTAGGAGTAAGGCAATTCCTGGAAGTCTTGCAGTTGTAATTGCTGCTTTAATAAGGCAGATACTACTTCGCTGAGCGCATGATTCCAGGAGCACTCGGTGTAGGAAATAGGAGCATCGCGGTCGGTGTACGTGCCGGTGGCTTCTTCTATGATAGGGCCGCTGTTGTTAAAGTAGGAGTACTGTACGTGGGTGAACTGGTTATCAAACATCCAGACGGCCGGGTGGAACTCCGCCAGGATAAACGTGCCGCCCGGTTTCAGGAAATGGCCCACCACCCGGGCCCATTTCTCCAGGTCCGGGAGCCAGCCAATGACGCCGTAGGAGGTAAAGACAATATCATACTGGCCCTGCAAGTGCTGCGGAAGGTCATACACGTTGCAGCATATAAACTCGGCGGATAACCCCAGTTCCTGCGTCAGTTGCCGGGCCAGGGCAATGGCGTCATCAGACAGGTCCATGCCCGTTACCTCGGCGCCCAGCCGGGCCCAGGAGAGGGTGTCCTGCCCGAAATGGCACTGAAGGTGCAGCAGCTTTTTGCCTTGTACATCGCCCAACGCGGCAAGTTCCAACGGATTTAAGCTGTTTTTGCCCGCCTTGAAAGAAGCCAGGTCGTAGAAGGCAGAATCTTTGTGCACGCCCGTTCGCAGGTTCCAGGCGTGGCGGTTTAGGGCAACATAATCTACAGATGGCTCCATGGTGGTGTTGGCTGGAAAGATTAGATAAGTGAAAGTACACAAATCTATTCTGTTCTTGAAAGCGCAGAGGCAGCGCTTTTGTCCTTTAGGCAAATGGTTTAAAACGGAAACGACAGCTGCCCGCCCTGGTGCTTACCGTAACTGAGGTTGGAGACGGTAATGCCCAACAACCGGATAGGTTTAGCCGGGAAAGCCGGGGAATGCAGTAATTCAGCGGCAATGTCTAGGAGTACGTCTTCGGTGCGCACGTTGGAGAAGAAGGTTTTGCTACGGGTGTTGAGGGTGAAGTCATGGTACTTGAGCTTGAGCGTGATAGTCTTGCCCGAGGCCTCCAGCCGGTGCAGGTCATAGGCCACTTCCTCGGCCAGGCGCTGTAGTTCGGGCAGCATCTCTTCCTCGGTTTCCAGGTCCTGGCCAAAGGTGCGTTCTGAACCTATGCTTTTGCGTATGCGGTTGGGTTCCACGGGTCGGTCATCCTGGGCGCGGGCAATCTGGTAAAAGTAAGAGCCTGATTTCCCGAAGTGCCGGCGCAGGTCCACCTCAGACCGGGACTTTAGATCGGCGCCGGAGTGGATACCCAGCTGCTTCATCTTTGCTGCGGTCACGTCGCCAATGCCGTAGAATTTCTCAATAGGCAACGCTTCCACAAAGGCCTCGGCCTCATGGGGCAACACTACCGTGAGCCCGTCGGGCTTGTTTTTGCCCGAGGCTACTTTGGCCAGAAACTTATTAAAGGATACCCCCGCCGAGGCCGTTAATTGGGTTTCATTATAGATTTCATTCTTTATCCGCTGCGCGATAAGCATGGCAGACTTGAGCGCAGGCTTGTTCTCGGTGACATCCAGGTAGGCCTCGTCCAGGGAAAGCGGTTCCACCAGGTCTGTGTAGCGCAGGAAAATCTCGCGTATCTGCCGTGACACCTGTTGGTACACCTCAAAGCGGGTGGGCACCATGATCAGGTGCGGGCATTTGCGCAGGGCCACCTGGGCCGGCATAGCTGAGAAAACCCCGAACTGCCGGGCCTCATAGCTGGCCGCCGCTACCACGCCCCGTGCTTTAGTGCCGCCCACCGCCACTGGTTTGCCGCGCAGAGCCGGGTTGTCCCGTTGCTCTACAGAGGCGAAGAAGGCGTCCATGTCTATGTGAATGATTTTGCGCACGGCAGCAATTCCTTTTAATCTTAAGTAGGTGAGGCAGATTATTTTGTTTCGCCTATATTTGACGGCACAGAGGTCCAACTAGATTTTTTATCCCTGATTCTCAGGGGAAAACAATTAGCGGTTTTTCTTTGTAAAATGAATCATGAACTTGTGGCGTTAGAGAACGTACTTGCGAAGTTAACTTATGAAACCCGCATGGACCTTGTAACAACGCAGGTTCTTTTTATTTATGCTTTCAACAAACCCTTTTAAACCCCTTTACCTATGAAAATCAAATCTTTACTGTCTCTTTTAGTTTGCGGTGTGGCTAGCCAGTTCATTATAGGCTGTAGTTCAAGCCAGTACTTTGACTTTAGTACACCAGCAACTACGTACCATAAAGCTGCTCCCGCGCCAGCGGCAGTAAGCCCGGCCACTTCAGTAGAAACAGCGGCACCAGCGGCAGTAGTAGCGCAGGCAGAACCAACCCAGGCGGTTGCCCCTCTGGCTGCCTCAAAAGCGAAAGCAGCACCAGCCCTGGAAGCCAATGCGGCTAAACCGGTTGCCTCCAGAGAAGTAGCCCGTACTGCTCCGTTAACCTCGGCGGCCGTAGCTTCTGCCTTAGAAGCCAACCCTAACGTGACCGAAATGGCCAACAACCTTTCAACTGCCTCCAGCAAAAAAGAGGTGAAAATGGCCACCAAGAAAATCATGCGCGAAGCCAAAGCCGCCAAAAAAGCCAATGCTTTAAACCAATACGTGAAAATTGGTTTGATTCTGTTGGTAGCCGGTGTGATTCTGGGTATTCTACCAGGATTAGGTGTAGTAGGTACCCTGGTTGCCATTGTAGGTCTGGTATTTATCTTACTGGGCGTCCTGGAGATGTAGGGCAAGCTCTACTATCTTTCATCAAACAGAAAGGCATTCCTGCAAAGGAATGCCTTTCTGTTTTTAGGGTGTTTTCGTGAAAACAGGTTTAAAATGCAGGTTCCAGAAAATAGGCCTTTATCCTAGTCATTTATCCACCAAAGCAAAACCAGAGTACCCAAAATTTATAGCCAATCAATAATCTTGGGTAGAGGAAAAAGAAGGCCGGGTGTGTTTTAGGGCTGTTTTTACAAAAACAGCCCTAAAACACACCCGGCCTTGATCTTATGAAAAAAAAGAGTTTTCCAGTAGGTTATTGGTTTCCCGTCATGCCGCCGCCGGTGCCATCCTGTTGCGGCATGCCCATCTTGCGTTCGCGCTGCTGTTGGTACTGCTGAAACTGCGTCACAGATAATACACTACGCAAAGACTCCAGGCGGGTGGCACTGATCTGGTCCATGGTGGCTTTCAGTTTGCGCGGATCACTCTTGTGGTCTTTTTTGGCCTGCTCCAATTGCTTAATGCTGGACAGGTTGATTTCTTTCACTTTGGTGGCCTGGGCCGAGTTCAGTCTAAGCGCCTGGGTCATGGTGGCCGTCATTTTCTGGGCGCGGGCATCTGGGGTGATAGCGGCCGTCTGGGCTTGGCTGGTAAGCGTGATAAAGGCCAGGGCCAGCAGTAAGCTTAATTTTCTCATAGTATTCATGTATTCAGGCATTGAAATAAAAACAGAGGGAAATTGGTTCCAAAATAACAAAGCCATTGGCCTGGGCTTGGAGCCCAAAAGCCAAAGTTACAAAAACCGGGCCAGCCTCCTTACAGGATTTTTGCCGTCAATTGCCGCCCTTGCCTTGAAGGGTTTCACTGAATTTAGCCGTATCTTTGATCTTTAGTATTCTGCTGCCAGAACGCAGCAAAAGGGAAATTAAGTCTTTTTCAGAACGATTATTTTAGCATGCCAGAAAACCATTTCAAGAAGATTGCGGGGGAGCTGCAGGTCAATCAGAAACAAGTAGAAGCCACTGTGGCCCTGCTGGACGAGGGAGCCACCGTGCCCTTTATTGCCCGTTACCGGAAAGAAGTCACCGGAAGCCTGGATGAGGTGTTCATCGCCGCCATCCGCGACCGCGTGGAGCAGCTCCGCGACCTGGACAAGCGCCGCGAGAGCATCCTGAAATCCCTGAAAGACCAGGAAAAACTTACCCCGGAGCTGGAAGCCCAGGTCTTGGCCGCCGAGACCATGGCCGTGCTGGAGGATATTTACCTGCCCTTCAAACCCAAGCGCCGCACCAAAGCCACCATCGCCCGCGAGAAAGGATTGGAGCCACTGGCCCAAACGCTGTTTGAGCAGGCCAACGTGGACGTTGCCGCTGAGGCCGCCAACTTCCTCTCAGAGGAAAAAGAAGTAAAATCTACCGAGGAAGCCTTAGCCGGCGCCCGGGATATCATAGCCGAGTGGGTGAACGAAAACCCGGAGGCCCGCGCCAGCATCAGAAACCTGTTTGAAAAGAAGGGGCAATTCAAAAGCCGCGTCATTCCGGGTAAAGAGGAAGAAGGCCAGAAATACAAAGACTACTTTGAGTGGGACGAAGCCATTGAGAAAGCTCCCAGCCACCGCATTCTGGCCATGCGCCGCGGCGAAAAGGAAATGGTGCTCATGCTGGATGCCCAACCTGAAGAGGAAGCCGCGTTGGCCGTGTTGGAGCGCCAGTTCGTGAAAGGCAATAACGCCGCCGCCGAGCAAGTGAGACAAGCCGTGAAGGACAGCTACAAACGCATGCTGCGCCTGAGCATGGAAACCGAGGTGCGCCTTTCCTCTAAAAAACGCGCCGATGAGGAAGCCATTAGAGTATTCGCCGATAACCTGCGGCCAATGCTTTTGTCTGCGCCATTGGGCCAGAAACGCGTACTGGCCATTGACCCTGGTTTCAGGACCGGTTGTAAAGTAGTAGCCCTGGACGAGCAAGGAAAGCTGTTGCATTACGAGGCCATCTTCCCGCACAACGGCGCGGGCCAGGCCACTACCGCCGGGCATCAGGTAATGGCCATGTGCGCCAAGTACCAGATTGAAGCTATTGCCATTGGTAACGGAACCGCCAGCCGCGAGACCGAGACCTTCGTGCAGAAACTGGGCCTGCCTAAAGAGATTGCCGTAGTGATGGTGAACGAAAGCGGGGCCTCTATTTACTCGGCGTCAGACGTGGCCCGCGAGGAGTTCCCGGACCAGGACATCACTGTAAGGGGAGCCGTTTCCATTGGAAGACGTTTGATGGACCCATTGGCCGAACTGGTGAAACTAGACCCGAAATCCATTGGGGTAGGGCAGTACCAGCATGACGTAGACCAGAACGCTTTGAAACATAGCCTGGATGACGTGGTAATGAGCTGCGTGAACGCCGTGGGCGTGGAGGTGAACACCGCCAGCAAGCAGCTGTTGACCTACGTGTCTGGTCTGGGTCCGCAACTGGCGCAGAACATAGTGGACTACCGCAACCAGAACGGTCCGTTCAAAACCCGCAACGAACTGCGCAAAGTGGCCCGCTTGGGTGACAAAGCCTTTGAACAGGCGGCTGGCTTCCTACGCATACGCGGCGGCAAGCACCCCCTAGACTCCAGCGCCGTGCACCCTGAACGCTATGAACTGGTAGAGCGCATGGCCAAAGACCTGGGCGCCACAGTAGAAGACCTGCTCAAAAACGCTGACCTCCGCAAGCAGATTGACCTGAAGAAGTATGTTTCTGACACGGTGGGTCTGCCTACCTTGCAAGACATCCTGAGCGAACTTTCTAAACCCGGCCGTGACCCGCGCGAA
The DNA here is from genome assembly GCF_001078055.1 of Rufibacter radiotolerans. Classification (NCBI taxonomy): domain Bacteria; kingdom Pseudomonadati; phylum Bacteroidota; class Cytophagia; order Cytophagales; family Hymenobacteraceae; genus Rufibacter; species Rufibacter radiotolerans. Next base: position 698,319 of record NZ_CP010777.1, read on the forward strand.
AGCTATGAGGCCTTCAGCTTCACTGAGGGCGTGAACGAGATCAAAGACCTGCGCCAGGGCATGAAACTACCGGGCATCATCACCAACATCACCGCCTTCGGGGCGTTCGTGGACATTGGGGTGCATCAGGACGGTCTGGTACACGTGAGTCATCTCTCAGACCGCTTTGTGAGCAACCCGCATGAGGTGGTGAAAGTGGGCCAGAAGGTAGAGGTAACCGTGCTGGAGGTTGAGGTAAGTCGCAAGCGCATTGCCCTCTCCATGAAAGCAGATCCGCAGGCGGCCGCTAAGCCAAGCCGCGGAAATGACCGCAAGCCGGGCAACACCAACAACACCGCCAAACGCGAGGCGCCGGTAGAGGAAGAAGACATGGCCACCAAACTGAACAAGTTGAAAAACATGTTCCGGTAGAAGTTGCTAAATAAAAGGAGGAAAGGCCGGAGGAAAAATCTTCCGGCCTTTCCTCCTTTCTTCGGCGGTACGCCGTGGGCCTACCTTCTTTTATCCCAAGGGGAAATGCGAAAAGCAGACCCGTTTCCGTTTACTTTCTAAATATGGCAGAAAGAAGCCCTGGGTTTCATGGTTTCTGTTCTTAGTACCATTGAATTATTCGTTCCCTGCAAAACCTATTTCTGCCAAAAAAGTTAATACAATGGGTAAGTATGCCTCCGTATTTACTACATTGTGCAAGAGATTGGTGGGGAGAGCAAGTGCATTTAACTATGGCAGACACAGAATCATTCCTTAGACTGGAGACAGACCGGCCGCACCACCTCCTGGTGTTGCACTGGCAGGACTTTGTGCCCAGTGAAACCTACCGCGAAGGTATGTTGGAGGGAATTCAGATCTCCAGAAGGGAGGGCATGGAGAACTGGATCATGGACATGAAACTCATGAAAGTCATCCGGCAGGCCGACCAGGAATGGACTATTGCCAGCTGGTTTCCGCAGTTTCAGTTATTGGGGGTTAAGCGTCTGGCCTTTGTGGTCTCTGATGATATCTTTAACCAGATGGCCGTGAGTAGCATGATTGCCACCTTGCGCCCCAGGTTCCAGGCCGAGGTAGAGTATTTCCAGGAGTTACCGGCCGCCCTGCGCTGGGCCCAAGAAAATGGCGGCGGAAGCAGCGTTTCCAGCCTGTTTTCCGTAAAGTAGCCCTAAAACAAACTTCCATTACATGAACAGCAATAAGAAAGTTAAGGCTCTTCTTCCCCTGGAGGGCGGGCGCTTTGTGGCCCTGGGCGTTTTTGTGAAAGCCGCCGAGGAGCAGAACTGGTCTGAACGCGCCATCCAGGACGTTATAGATGAAGTAGTGGAAGCTAGCGAGACCGAGGCCCTGGCCCTTTTGCAGTCGTTAACCGAGGCCTGATATACCCTTTTCTATGCCGATAAGCCCCAAACTGGAAGCCAAACTCAGCAAAGTCTATGCCCCAGACAGCCGGATAGAAGATATCTTCGCGGGCAATGACCTCACCTTTATCACCGACAAGCAAGGGCACCCTATCACGCTGTTCATTGGCAAGCGCCGCCCAGACGGGGCCATTACCGGTGAGCGTTACGTGCGCAGAATTCAGTTTGACCAGGACGGCTCTACCATCAAATCCAGCCACTGGGAAGCCAAAGGGAAAGTCACCCGCTCCTGATTTGGCTCTATTTTCCGGAAAATAGGCTGGAAACCTTCGCCTTCAAACCGGCGCCCAAAGGAAACCAAGTCCTTAGGCTGCCCTGAAAATTCCCGCTTCTTTTACGTATTCCCACTTCTTTCCAGATTCTGATTCGTAATTGCGGGGAGACCCCGTGCCTATGAAAATACTAGTGATAGAAGACGAAGCCCAGATGCTGGAGACCCTGGTGCAATCGCTTCAGCAGGAAAAGTATCTGGTAGAAACCGCCACTGACTATGAAAGCGCGCTGGAGAAAGTGGGCGTATACGCCTATGACTGCATTCTACTGGACATTACCCTGCCCGGCGGCAGCGGCCTGGCCATTCTGGAAGAACTCAAGAAACAGCAAAAGACCGAAGGCGTGATCATTGTGTCAGCGAAAGATTCTGTGCAGGATAGGATAGCCGGTTTAGAGCTGGGCGCCGATGATTACCTGTCCAAGCCCTTCCACATGGCCGAACTCCATGCCCGCGTAAAATCTGTGTTGCGCCGCCGGAAATTTGACGGACAACCCCTGGTCCAACTCCACAACCTCACCATTGACCCCGAAAAACACCAGGTATGGGTGCAAGAGGAAGCCGTGGTGCTTAACCGGAAAGAGTTTGATATTCTGCTGTATCTGGTCAGTAACAAAGACCGGCTGGTCAGCAAGACCGCCCTTGCGGAGCACGTCTGGGGCGACTACATAGACCAAGCCGACAACTACGAGTTCATTTATTCCCAGATCAAGAACCTCCGCAAGAAACTGAAAGACCACGGCGCCGGCGTAGAAATACAGGCCATCTATGGCATTGGGTATAAACTGGTGACCCTATGAAACTGCTCAACCATGCCACGGCGTATTTCGCGGGCCTGCTGCTGCTGGTGATTACCCTTTGGGCGGGGCTTTTCTACGTGAACATGCTGGACGAGATCTATGACAGCATGGATGACGGCTTGGAAAACCAGAAGATCCTGGTCATGCAACAGGCCCTGAAAGACAGCACCGTGCTGGCTCAGAAAGAGTTTGACGCCGGGTATTACAAAGTCCAGGAGATCTCGGCGCGGCAGGCGCTTAAGGCCACCGACCTCTACCAGGACACGCTCATGTACATGCAGAACGAGAAAGACTTTGAGCCGGTGCGCATGCTCACCACCGTATTCCAGCGGCAAGGGAAGTACTACCAATTGCGCCTCATCACCTCTATGGTGGAGGAAGATGACCTCATTGAAGATCTGCTGTACTCGCTGCTATGGCTGTATATAGGCTTAATAGCCACGCTGTTGCTGCTTAATAATCTGTTATTGAAGCGCATCTGGCGGCCCTTCAACAACCTGGTGCGCCACCTGCGCACGTTCAAGCTGGAGGATGCCAAGCCCTTGCCGCTGCAGAAAACCTCCATTGAGGAATTCCAGCTCCTGAACCAGACCGTAGACAAACTGCTGCAGAAGAACGTGGCCACGTACCAAAGTCAGAAAAGCTTTATTGAGAACGCATCACATGAGTTGCAGACCCCGCTGGCTATTAGCCTGAACAAGCTGGAACTGCTCGCTGAGACGCAGCCCCTCCAGGAAAACCAACTCCTGAAGATAGGCGACGTCATGGAAAACCTGGAGCGGCTCACCCGCCTGAACAAGTCCCTGTTATTGCTATCCAAGATTGAGAACCAGCAGTTTGTGCAGGAAGAGGAGGTGGCGCTGCCCGAGATCATTCAAAAAGCCGTGTCCGATTTCTCAGACCAGATTGCCTTTAAGCAAATTTCACTGGAACTGCAGTTGTCTGAAGGCGTGACCCGTAAAATGAACCCAGACCTGGCCTTGGTGTTGGTCATGAACCTCCTCAAGAATGCCCTTGTCCATAACGTGCCGGGCGGGTTTATTCAGGTGGACCTCACCAGCCAAGCCCTCTCCATCAAAAACTCCGGACCGGCCGCACCTTTAGACGCCTCCAAAATATTTACCCGCTTTTATAAAGACGCAAACGCCACGGCCTCTACCGGCTTGGGGTTGGCCATTGTGCAGGCCATTTGTGCCCATTACGGGTTTAAGATTCAGTACACCTACCAGCAGGGGCATCTGTTTACCATTTCCTTTCCAAAGAAGGAGCACCCAACTCGCTTTTCAAAACCGGCTTCAAAAAAGTCTTCCTTGTAGGATAATTCCCAATTGTTTCCTGTTTTGGGTCAGAACTTTGGCACATCAACTTGAATGATGCAAAAAGAAAGACCTAAGAAAACGATGTTTTTATCCTTGCTGGTGGTCAGTAGTACCCTTTGGGGCTGCAGCCAGAAAATAACCGTATCCAATTTACCTTCCTTGGTGAAGAACTCACTGCAGGCCAAGTTCCCGGCGGCTACCGCCATTGAGTGGGAGAAGAACGGCGCCAACTACGAGGCAGAATTCCAAATGGCCCAGGTGGAATACACCGCCCTGTATGATTCCACAGGACACCTTATTTCCTACAAGCAGGATATTCTGGCCCCCGAAAAGCCAGAAGCGGTGGCCCTGGCCCTTAAAAAGGAGTTTCCTACTTACCAGTTAGATGACCTGGAGAAACTGGTACAGGGTGATTCTGTCTATTACCAAGTGGAGCTGGAGGAGCATCTGAAAGAAGTGAAACGCGTTTACGCCGCTAACGGGGCCTCGGCCTCCATCCCTTACTGGGATTAAAAGCCCTTTCTGTTTTGGGCCTGTTTTCCTGAAAACAGGCCCAAAACAGGAAAATATCAAACCAGATCAAATCTCCCAAATATAAAGAAGTGCCGGCCCAGAAGTATTCCTGGCCGGCTGTACCCTAAACATTTAAGACTATGAAACGATTGCCTTATATCATGCTCAGTGCAGTGCTGTCATTTTCCCTACTCAGCTGTGAGCAATTAAAGGCCTACGCCACTGAAGACGGAAAACCCAAAAAAGAGAAAAAGAACAAAAGGGTAGAACCGGCCTCGCAGGCAGTGCAGGTGGTGCAGAAATGGGAGGTGCCGCCCATTCTCCAGGAAGTATCCGGTATTGTGTACATGGGCAACGGCCGGTTTGCCTGCGTGCAGGATGAGGCCGGGGTTATTTTTATCTATGACACCAAAACCAGGCAAATTGAGCGGCAGATAACGTTTGGCGCCGCCGGCGACTATGAAGGCCTTACCCTGGTAGATAACACCGCCTATGTGGTACGCAGCGACGGCCGCTTGTTTGAGGTCAGTAACATTCAGGAGGCCAACAGTAAAGTAACCGAGCACGCCACGCCGTTAACCCCAGAACATAACGTGGAGGGCCTGGCCTATGACCCACAGGGGAAACGCCTGCTGCTGGCTATCAAAGGCGAGGAAGCCAACGGCTCCGACTACAAAGGCGTGTATGCCTTCAACCTGGACACCAAGCAACTGGTGGCAGAACCGGTATTCAAACTGAACCTGAACGACCAGTTGCTAGCAAAGCAGAAAGCCAAGACCCTGGCAAAGAACTGGCAGCCCTCAGAGATTGCGGTGCACCCCGTTTCGGGCCAGATCTTCCTGCTGGAGGCCACCAACCCCCAGTTGTTTCTCCTGAACCCAAACGGGAGCATCAAAAACAGGTTTAAGCTAAGTGATGCGGCGTTCTACAAACCCGAAGGGATTGCCTTTAGCCCGACCGGTGACCTGTATATCTCTAACGAAGGGAAAAAGGACCCCGGTAATATTTTGCACGTGAAGGTAGAAGGGGTAGAGTAAGCCTCTGGCCCAAGCAAATAAGTAAAAAGCGTTTAGGGCCTGTTTTCTCAAAAACAGGCCCTAAACGCTTTTTGTCTTTTCCAGAATTTTACCGGAACAGCTCATTCATGGGTTCCCCGTCGCGCTTGGGCATGGGTACCTGCAGTAACTGCGCGATGGTGGCAGTGACGTCTACCTGAGACCTGGATTGAGTGGGTTGCTCCCCGGCTTTCACTTTAGGGCCCAACACCAGCAGACTGATCTTGCGGCAACCCTCGCAGTTGTCTCCGTGGTTTTTAAACCGCATGCCCGCGCCGGTGTGGCGGCCATGGTCATTGGTGATGAAAAGGGTAGTGGTGTTTTTGTAGTGGGGTTGGGTCTGCAGCCATTTCCAGAACTCGGTTACCCGTTTGTCGCTCTGCTGAATGGCGTTAATGTAGCCTTCCCAGTTGCCGGCGTGCCCTTGGGTGTCCGGTTCCCTTAGGTTAATGAGCACCAGGCGCGGTTTGTGTTTGGTTAACAGTTGCCGGGCAACGCGCAGCGTGGTAGTGTCATCGCGGTACCCGGTACCCAGGCCCTTTACCCCGCAGTTTGCGGCCGGGGCGAAACCGGCGGCCGCATCCGTGCTTTTGGTGCGGGCCAGAATCTCCAATTTGTCCTTGCTGGTAATGATCCAGGCATCGGTGGCCGGGGCGCCGGTGTGCTGGCGGTAATAATGGAAAACAGAAGGCAAATCCGGAAGCTCGGTGCCGTCATTGCTCATGTTCTGGTGGTGCCCCGTGGTCAGCGCCACGTGGCCTGGGTTGGTAAGCGTGACGCCCTTGTTGTAAAACGCCGGATAAAAGGCCCCATTGGGTACCAGATCCCGGGCCATGTTGGGCACGTTCTTATGCGTAGGGTCTCCCCAGGAATCTGCATATCGCACGCCGTCTATTACCACCACTACCACATTCTGGGCAGCCGGCCCAGCAAGTGTTGAGGCCGACGCCTGTAAGGTAGGGTAGGAGGAAGACTGGCAAGCGGCCAGGGCCACCACGGCAATAGCCAGCTGCAGAAAAGGTCTCAAAGCGATGCTTCTCATAAGAGTAAGGGAGGTTAGGGGTACAGGAGGTACTTAGACCTAACCTTTTTGAAATAGTTTAATTCATCTGCCCAGGAGGCGATGATGGCTTGCGGGGCATCGCCGGCCTGCAGGCGCTTGCGGGTCACGTCTGTTTTCCAGAGGCCGTCCAGCCGAACGGGTTTCCATTCCAGCTGCGTAGGGTAAAGGGTCTTGAGCGCGTGCATAATGTAGACCGTGGCCTCAGCCGACTCAAACTTGCTGCGGTCGGTGACAATGACCTGGACGGCGGGGCAGGTCTGGCCGACAAACTTGGGCGGGTAAATGCGTATGCCGTCTACTACGCTGTCTGGTTTGAACTGCGCAGCTTTAAAGGTCACCCCGGCCAGTTTATAACTGTTCAACTGGCGGGCCAGTTTCTCACTGTCTACCCAGGGCGCGCCAATAAACTCAAAAGGCTGCATAGTGCCGCGGCCCTCAGAAAGGTTGGTGCCTTCCAGAATACAGGTGGCAGGGTATAGGGTGGCGGTAGTGAGGTTGATCATATTAGGCGAGGGCTTTACCCAGGGCAGGCCGGTCTGGTCAAACCACAGGCTACGCTTGTAATGTTGCATGGGCACCACAATGAGTTCGGCCTTAGGTAGTTTTTTGAGAGCCCGCTCGCCGTTGAACATGCGTGCCAGTTCGCCTATGGTCATTCCGTGGGTGATGGGCAAATAGTTGGGGCCTATCACGGGTTGTTTGGCATTGGTGCCCACGCCCCCGTCCACGTACAGGCCGGTAATGGGGTTGGGCCGGTCCAGGACAATGATCTGCTTTTTGTTTTCGGCGGCCGCCTCTAGTAAGGAAGCCATGGTGGCAATGTAGGTATAGTAGCGGGCGCCCACATCCTGGATATCAAAAATAAGCACATCCACGTCTTTCAGCATCTCAGCCGTAGGCTTGCGCACTTTCCCATACAAGGAGATGACTTTGAGGCCGGTTTTAGGGTCCATATCATCGGCTACGTGCGTGTCTGCCTCACCCCTGATGCCGTGCTCCGGGCTGAAGAGTTTCACCACCTTCATGTCTGAGCGCTGGTGCAGCAGGTCCACAATGTGGCCTTTGTCAGGCATGAGGCCAGTATGGTTGGTAAGGATGGCCAGCCTCTTGTTCTGGATGTACGGGAGGAACTCTGGGGTGATCAGCCGCTCAATGCCAATGACCACGCGGGCAGCAGAAGGGGCGGGTTTGGTTTTATTAGCCTGGGCGAAAGCGTTTAGGCAGAGAACCGAAAAAAGCACCAACAGGAAAAGGGGTCGGAAAGGGGAGGATGTCTTCATGCCTACAATATACACAAGTTGCGAAGCCCCTCTTGTTGTAGACTGCTGTTTTAGGCCAGTTTTTGAAAAAAGAGACTTAGCGCAAGGTATAGCTACAGAGCGTGACAGTAATACCTGGGCTTAGTTACTGTAGAGCAACAGCTTTTCTTTATTGCCCGGGAAGCTGAAGGTTTTTCTGAATACCAAGCCAATTTTCTCTAGCAGTTGGATGGAGTTCTTGTTGTAGGGCATGGTGATGGCTGATATTTTGGTTAGTTTCAACTGGTTTTGGGCATAGGCTAAGGTGGCGCTGGCTATCTCGTAGCCGTAACCTTTGCCCATGAAATCAGGCAGCAACGCAAAGCCAATGTCTGGGGTGTCCAGGTTCTCACGGTTAATGATACCGCACAGCCCTATGGGTTTCTGGTCTTCCTTGCGGGCCACCAATGATGGCCCGTATCCATGCTGCTCGTAGCTTTTCAGGGGGCCATTAGTCAGGTAGAACCTGGCCTGGTCTTGGGTTTGTATGTTTTTGTCGCCAATGTACTGCAACCACCCTGGGCTGTTCACCAACTCTATGATAAAAGGCGCGTCTTCCAAGGAGAATTCTCTTAGGGTCAGGCGGTCGGTTTCCAGGATATAGGTCATAAAGCGCAGAGCAAAATACAAAGTAAGAAAGTTAAGGAAAAAGGATTTTGCTTCTAAGAACTTGTTTAAATTTCTGTTTTGCTCGCGAAAAAGGCCTGAGTAAGGTTCTGCGGAAGCGTTTTTAGAAACGCATAACAGCGCTATGGGGCAATAAAAAGGGGAATGTAGGTTCTTGATATGGAATTTTGCAGCGCAATAGAGAAATTTAAACATGCTCTAAAGCTGAACCTGCAAAGTTTTTAGAAATTAATCCTCGCAATACTTTATGCTTATGGAGTTGTTTGTAAGATTGCCTCTTATAAACCCTCGCCGTAGGCGAAATGCTTGTTGACAGTTACCGGCAGCTTACCCTGGGGCTTGAGGCCACCGGTCACTAACCTGGCCGCGGCCACCTGCACCGCCGACAGTTGCTGGTACCCCACCACCAAAGACGTGGCCTGGTGAATGTCTGGGAATTGGTTCAAGGTGTAGGCATTGTCAAAGAGTACCACCACGCACCGCTTTTTCCGGATGAGCTCGTTGACCAGGGCCCGTTCCTCTGGCGAGAAGCGCAGGTTGTTGCTGGGCCTGATGCTGGGGCCGTAAATACTGATCACGATCAGGTCAAACTTGAGCAGCCGCCTTCTCAGCTTCACCAGATCGCGCTTTACCGTCTTGCGGGGCAGAAAAATGTCAATGGCAGAGAGCTTGGTCTTCAGTCTTTTCTGGAAGGCGGTTTGTTTGGAGGCTCCCACGGCCAGGCTTGCCACCTTGCGGCGTTTACGCTCTTCCACCGGTACCAGGTGATGCTTGTTCTTAAGTAACGTGAGGGAACCCTGGGCCAGGCGCTTGAGCGTTTCATGGGCGTGCGAGGTGTGCAGGTCCTGGTACAGGCTGTCCAGTTTAATGGGCTCATATTTGTTCAACCCCACCCAATGCTTGGCGGCTAAAACCTTCTTGCAGCGCTTGTCAATGTCCTTCTGGCTCAGGCGGCCCTGCCGGATGGCGAGCTTGATGGCGGCCAGGGCCTTGGGCACATTCACCAGGCGCTCCAGCACGTCGTTGCCGGCCTCCAGGGCCATTACCTCGGCCTCGCCAGGCGCGAAATACTTGGTCACGCCCTTCATGACCATGGCATCGGTGAAGATAAGGCCCCTAAACGCAAGCTCCTTTCTGAGCAGACCCGTCACAATGGGTTTAGAAAGCGAAGCCGGGAGGTTAGCTGTGGAATCCAATTTAGGCATGTGTATATGGCCCACCATGATGCCGCCCACGCCACTTTGGATCAGGTGTCGGAAGGGGTAAAGCTCCAGGGAGTCCAGGCGCTCGCGGCCGTAAGGGATCACGGGCAGGTCATAATGGGAATCTACGTTAGTGTCGCCGTGGCCGGGGAAGTGCTTGGCGGTGGCAATGATGCCGTTTTCCTGCATGCCCATCATCTGGGCCAGGCTCTTAGAACTCACGTCGTTTTTGTTCTCCCCGAAGGCCCGGTAGGAGATAATGGGGTTTGCCGGGTTGTTGTTGATGTCTACCACCGGCGCGAAGTTCACATGCATGCCCAGCCGCTTAAACTCAAAGGCCATCTCGGTGCCCATCCGGTAGATAAGGCTGTCATTGTTGATGGCCCCTAGTAGCATGGGAAGCGGGTACTGCATGGCGCTGTCCATGCGCATGCCTACGCCGTTTTCGGCGTCCATACCAATCCAGAGGGGTATTTTAGAGACTGCCTGCAGCCGGTTGGTCATCTTGGCCTGCCGCACGGGCCCGCCCTGGAAAAAGATGATGCCGCCAATCTTGTAGCGCTTGATGAGCCTGATCACATCTGCTTCGTGCTGCGGACCCTGGTTAGAGAACACCTCTACCATCATGAGCTGCGTGATGCGCTCATCTGGGGTCATGCGCTTAAAGACCGAGTCTACCCACTTGTTTTTGCGGTTAAGGGCGGTGATCAGGGCATTGGGGTATTTAATGGTGTCTTCGGGTAAGATGGGCTGGGGTTTGAAGACCACCGTTTCCTCGGCGTGCGGTTTCTTTTCTTTACAGGAAGCAAAAGAAAGAGCAGCCAGCAGCGCGGCAAGGCAATAAACGAGAAAGGTATTTTTGTTAACCGAATCAGGAATCATGTGAACAGGCAAGAAACGCTTCTTTGAGCAACCACCCAAGATGGGCCATGGAGCAAGAGCCTTTCCCTTACGCGGGAAAATGCGGCAGGGTTAGGTAAATCTATCTGAATAGACTACGCCCACACCCTGCCGTTATTGCCTTGTTTTTTAGAAAACAGCCAGAAAACAGAATATTACTTGAATATCTCCGCAAAGAAAGTTTTCATGGCCTCCCAGGACCGGCGGTCGGCGGTGGCGTTGTAGGCGGCGCCTTTGCTGTTGTCATTCCCGGACTCCGGGTTGGTGAAGGAGTGCACCGCGTTGCTGTAGGCAATGAACTGATAGTCTACCTTGGCCTCGTTCATTTCTTTGAAGAAAGCGTCTACCTCTTTCTGGGGCACATAGGGGTCAATGGCGCCGTGGGCGACCAATACCTTTGCCTTCATTTTGCCGGCTGTCACCGGTACCGTGGTGCCCAGGTTGCCATGGAAACTCACTACCCCGGCCAGGTCGGCGCCGCTGCGGGCCAGCTCCAGGGCAGTGTACCCGCCAAAACAATAGCCAATGGCAGCCACCTTGGCAGGATTCACCGTGGGTTGCTTCTTGAGTTGGGCCAGGCCTGCGGTCACGCGTTGGCGCAGCAGGGGATTGTTGCTTTTGTATTTTCCGGCCTCGGCACCAGATTCCTGCGGCGACTTGGGCCTGATACCTTTGCCGTAGATATCAGCGGCAAAGGCCACGTAGCCCATTTTGGCCAGTTGCTCGCACCGTTTTTTGGTGTAATCATTAATGCCGTTCCACTCGTGCACTACCAGCACGCCCGGGCGCTTGCCTTTCAAAGAGGCGTCATAGGCCAGATAGCCCTCCAGGGTAGTGGAGCCGTCTTTGTATTCTACCAGTTGGGTTTTGATCTGCTGTTTCTGGGCCGAAAGCTGGTTCATAAAAAAAAAGGAAAACAGTAAAAACGCATAGAAGGACTTTGCCATAGCGAATGTTGGGTTAGGTTAAGGTTAGAAAAGAAGTCTGCACCAGAAAAAGAATGGGGTAGGCTTAGATTACTTTAAACTAGCCCTGTTCCTAAATGTTTTGTCGGGTGGCTTTCTTCCGGGATACCAAAGACGGAAAATGTTTATCCTGGGAGCAAAGCGGGCTACTGGCACTAAAATCGTACAAATGCCGCCATGCCAGGGCTTCCGTTTTGCCATGCCGGCGTGAGCTGAATCCTTGGCCCAGAAAGGTGCCCTTTTAACCGCTGATATCCCCAGTAGGTGGCCTTTCCGGTCAGGTACCCAATGGTGGCGCCGGCCAGCACATCTGAGGCCCAGTGCTTGTTGTCATTGATCCTGGACAGGCCTACCAGCGTGGCCACACCGTAGGCTACGGGCGGCACCCACTCGCTGTCATGGTACACGGACGAGATCACCGAGGCCGCCGCAAACGCATTGGAGGTATGCGACGAGGGAAGCGACGTGTTTTGGCCGGCCCCCGAGGCGCCGTCAAACAAATGGCTGTCCTGGGTGACGCAGGGCCGGTACCGCTGGAAATTTTTCTTGAGTTGGTCGGTGACCAGGGCATTGACATAGAAGCTGGCCAGCCCCACCACGGCTGCTTCCCTCAGTTTTGGCCGCCTGGCCACTGCCCCAATGGTGAACATGGTGGCAAAAGTGGCGTGCAGGGGCAGGGCCGTGCCCAGAGGCTGCACCAGGCGGGCGGTTTCATTGGTGAAGGCGTTGCGGTGCTGCTGCGCGAAGGTCATAATAGGCCGGTCATACTGCTGGTAAGATCCAATAAAAAAGCCGGTCACCGCAATGGCAGAGGCCGCCCCTACCAGCAGGGTGTGGTGCTTCTTCACCCAGGTTCTATTGGGGGCAAGTTGGTGAAGGGTGGTGTCAGAGACTTCCGGCGGCGAGGTGGGTAAAAAGGGAACAGAGGCATGGGTAGCGCTCACAGTAAAGAGCAAGGCAAACAGCAGCAGCAAAGGCCTCATAGATTCTTCTGAAAATAAATAGCGTGGTTAAAATTTGGTTTCCAGTTACTCATGAAAGGCCGCTTTGGTCTGGGCCGAAGTTGTGTCTGCTTAACAATAATGCTCCTTTCCCGCTTTGGCAGACAGGGAAACTGCCTGGCTGTTTTAGGCCTGTTTTCTGCAAAACGGCCCTAAAACAGAACGCCCAACCAAAAAAAGGATGGGCGATCATATCAAGGGCTATGCCTCATGGGTTTGAAAGTAATTAAGTTAGTTGTTGTCCTGCATTTTCTGTTGGATGGCCTGCTGTAACTCCATCATGTGCGGTTCTACCTTGGCCTGGCCAATCTGGGTGCTTTTCAGGTTAAGGGTGCCTTGGCGCATGGCCAGTTTCTTGCCGGTGGGGGTGCGGTAGAACAGGTTCATGTCCTTCAGTTCCTTCTCCGTGAACTCCGTCATATACAGCTGGATCATGTCTTCTTTTACCGCCTCCCAGTTCATATATTTAGAGAAGAAGGAGCGTACTTCCATCTCGGCCACTTTCATGGCTGGCACCTGTTCCATTTGCAAGGTAAGCATTTGTTGCAGGTTATCGTCAAGGGTTTTAGGAGTGCCCATGGTCAGGAGCAGGGTTTCGGCAGCCTTGTAGTGGCTGCTTTGGGTTTGCGCCATAGCACTGCCCACTGAAACCAACAGCAGGGCAACCCAAAGGGTAAAGTGTTTTTTCATCAGAAAGAAATATTTGTAATTAGATACGTAATAGAGGGGGCGAAAGCCGATATCTTAACGAATTCTTGAGAATAATCGCCGGTCTCAACCACCACGCCGCTCTACCGTAAGAGCGGGAAGAACTCGGCCAAAGCAGGCTTATCCCGTGAATAAAAAACCGTCCTATGAAAATCGTTAAAAAAGAGACCGCCTACCAGGGGCATTACCGGTTGCAGGTATATACCATCCAGGACCAGGGCAAAGAGTATGAGCGGGAGGTGTTCCAGACGGGGCAAGCCGCGGCGGCCCTGGTGTATAATACCAAGCGGCAGAAGTTCATCCTGGCCAAACAGTACCGCCCTGCCATAGAGCAGGAAATGGTGGAGGCCGTGGCCGGGATGCTGGACAGCCCCGATGAGAAACCCGAAGAGGCCATCATCCGCGAGATTGAGGAGGAGATAGGCTACGCCGTAGACAAACTGGAGCGCATTAGCGAGTTCTACCCGTCACCAGGGGCCTTCTCAGAGAAGATCTACCTGTTCTATGCCCAGGTCAGCAAGAAGACAAGCGAGGGCGGCGGAAAAGACGAGGAGCATGAAAACATAGAGACCCTGGAGCTGGACGCCCAGGAACTGGCAGAATACACTTTCTTGGATGGCAAAACCCTGCTGGCGGTAGAATGGGCCAAGAATAAAATCCTGCCCTCTTTGCAAAATGCAAAAGCCAAAAAGTAACTATAGCCCGGTTATTTCAACTCTGAGCCTACTCTCCCGTAAACAGGTACTCAAGTTTATACCTAACCTATAACCTGACGATACAATGGAAGAGCAAAATAAAAACCAGGGAGCCGCCAACCAAGGCGGAAACGATGCTAACCAAGACGCAAACCAAGCCGGTGGCGGTTTCGCAGACCATAACTACGGCACCAAGGCAGAAGACGGCAACACCGCCAACTATGACGCCGAAGGTAACCTTGACGTGAACGACGCAGGGGGCAACCTGGACAAAGGACAGGCCAAAGACGACATAAACGGCGGCGGTGATATCCTGGGCCGCCAGGGCGGAGGCACCGGCGAAAGAAACCTGCACTTAGGCACCGAGGCTAACAAAACTGAGAAACACCCCCAACATGGCGCCGAGAGCGATAAAGATACCGGTTACGGGACCCATGCCGGCGGCTTAGGCGATAGCCACAGCGGCTTCAAGGGCAACCATAACGGCAACGACGGAACCGGCGGCGGACGCAGCAGCGGACACGCAGGCCACGGAGGCGACCCTAAAGACCATAAATACTCGCCTAACAAAGGCGGCAAAGACGAGAACGCTGACCCTAACGTAGCGGGTAGAGGCGCCAGAAAAGACTAACAATACCTATAAGAAAGAAAGGCCTGTTTTCAGTTAATGGAAGCAGGCCTTTCTGTTTTGGGCCCGTTTTTCTTAAAATGGGCCCAAAACAGAAAGGCCTGCCAGATTTCAGGCTATAAAAAAGTATCTTCTATGAAAATAAGCAGGTAAGGAATTAAATCGCTCTGCGGCAGGTTATGGTGAAGATTTAAAAGAAAAATCATCTTTTAACTTGAAATTATTATTAAGTTGAGTAACTTAACCTTCCCCTCTGTATAATGTGTTGGCCCTCATACGTATTCTATGGTTTTTAAAAGCCCATATTTCAGTGTGGTGATTCCGCTTTACAACAAAGGCAGGTACGTGGCCGCCACGTTGGCGTCTGTCCTGCAACAAACCTTCACCGACTTTGAGGTAATTGTGGTAGATGACGGCTCTACAGACAATGGCCTGGAGGTGGTCCGGTCTTGCCCAGACCCCAGGGTGAGCGTGGTAGTGCAGGAGAATATGGGCGTGTCGGCGGCCCGTAACCACGGCATTAGAAGGGCTAAAAGCGACTACATTGCCTTTTTAGACGCAGACGACCTGTGGGAGCCTACTTACCTGGGAGAAATGAAGCAGCTGATGGATAGCTACCCGGGGGCAGGTTTCTATGTCTCGGCCCATAAGATTGTAAAGAAGAGCAGGGTCTTTGACTTGCCCTACACCCTGGCAGAGGGAGCTATAGAAAACTACTTTAAAACCGAACTGGAGGAAAGTATCACCCGTCTTTCGGCCACGGTAGTGCCACGCGCCATCTGTGAACAGGTAGGTGGTTTCCCTCAGGGCATGGTAAGTGGCGAGGACAGTTATTTCTGCGGCAGCATTGCCATTAGGCACCCGGTAGTGTTTACGCCTAAAGTGCTGGCGGTCTATAACCAGCAATACAGTGGCATAAAGGACCGGCACTTTAGAGGAGACTCCTGCTCAGAGAAATGGTTTGATCTGGTGGAAGCCGGAGATTTCTACCGCAATGAGTTTATTGCCAGCAAGGTGATTAAGGCCGGGATCAGGAGTGCGCTGTCGCTGCAAAAAGAGAAAAGCCGTGAAATTGAGGCGAAGTCTTCTTTCACCACGCTGTTCAGGAAGAAATGGAATTACCTGTACTTCTTAAACCGGATGCCGTCCTCTACCATTAACCTATACAAAGAGATAAAGCCGTACTTGAGTTTTTAAGTCTCTTTATACTATTTTAAAAAATATACGTATAGTACCAAGTTGTCTTGATTTTTTGTAGATCTCAGGACCTTCCTGCTCTCCCCGGCAATCAATACTAATGCAGGCCAAATGCAGCTATTGCTATTGTAGGCACCCTGACGCTTGAAACTACCGCCACCACCAACCTCTTCTCTATGCCAGCCGCTTCTTCTAAATGGGATTGGGAGATCAACAACAAAACCACGTTCTGGAGCCATAGCGCGCAGGAACTGTGGGCCTACCGGCATTTGCTGGCGGGGTTGGTGAAGCGCTACTTCCTGCTCCATTACAACCAAACCGTGCTGGGGCCGCTCTGGATCCTTTTCCAACCCATTCTTACCCTGGTCACCTATGTATTGGTGTTCAATAAACTGGTAGGCATCTCTACCGGTGGCTTACCGCCCGTGGTTTTCTATGCCTCCGGCATTGTGCTCTGGAATTTCTTCAGCGACGGTTTTACGGGTACCTCCAACACCTTCAGGGAGAACATTCAACTCTTCAGTAAGGTGTATTTCCCCAGAATCATTATGCCGCTTTCTGTGGTGAGCACGCAGTTCCTGCGCTTTTTGCTGCAATTGGTGATGTTTCTGGGAGTGCTAGTCTATTACAGCGTTGTGGTGGGGTTTGACTTCGGGGTCACCTGGAACATTGTTTGGTTGCCCTTGGCGGTGGCCCTCATTGGGCTGTTTGCATTGGGCCTGGGCCTGCTGTTTTCAGTGCTTACAGCCAAGTACCGTGATATCACCAACCTGGTTACCCTGGGCGTACGGCTGCTCATGTTTGTCACGCCGGTCATTTACCCCGTGGAAACCATACCTGAAAAGCTTAGATGGATAGTGCAGCTGAACCCGCTTACCTCTTTGTTTGAATTGTTCAGGCTGTCTTTGTTAGGGCAGGGGGTGGTTACGCCGTTGCAATTGCTTTACAGTTTTACCGTAACTGGGCTGGTCTTGCTGGGGGCGCTGCTGTTCTTTAATAAACAGGGGGATAGGTTGATAGATGTAGTATAAGCCAGAAAAGAGCCATGCCGGAAACCGTGATCAAAGTAGAGCATCTGTACAAGATGTACCGCCTGGGTACTATTGGCACAGGTACGTTCCGGCGCGACGTGCATCGGTGGTTTTCTACGGTCCTGTTAAAAAAAGAAGATCCGTTCAATCCTTTGGCGGACACCGGCGGACCCGCCTCCAATGCTTCTATTCTAGCCCTGCAAGACATCAACTTTGAGGTAAAGCACGGGGAAGTCATTGGCATCATTGGCAGCAATGGCTCCGGGAAATCTACCTTACTTAAAATTATTTCACGTATTGTACGCCCTACCCAGGGTACCGTGAAAGGCAAAGGCAAAGTAAGCAGCCTGCTGGAGGTGGGCACCGGTTTCCACCAGGACCTGACCGGCCGGGAGAACATCTACATAAGTGGGTACATCCTGGGTATGAGTAAGGAGGAGATCAGACGCAAATTTGATGAGATTGTCGCCTTCTCTGGGGTAGAGCAGTTTATAGACACGCCCGTGAAACGGTATTCTTCCGGCATGTATGTGCGCCTGGCCTTTGCCGTGGCCGCCCACCTGGAGCCAGACATTCTTATTGTAGATGAGGTACTGGCCGTAGGTGACGCCGATTTCCAGAAAAAGTGCCTGGGCAAGATGCGGGAGGTGTCTCAGGCCGAAGGCCGCACCATCTTATTTGTAAGCCACAGCATGCAAGCCATCAAAAACCTATGTGACAAGGCGCTTTGGCTTAATAAGGGGCAATTGCAGGCGTTTGGCGGCGTAGGGACCGTGGTCAATAAATACCTGACCAACTCCCAACACACCAATTTTAAACAATACTGGCCAACGCCAGAGGAGGCTCCCGGCAACGGGTGGGTACGGATAAAGTCAGTGGAGTTGGTTCCGCAGTTGGCGCACCCTGAAGATCCCTTAGACATCAGGGTTCCGCTCACGGTCAGGTTTCAATTCTGGTGCCTGAAGGAAAACGTGGTGCTCAGCGCAGGGCTCCTTCTTTTTACCTCCGCCGGCGAATGCGTGTTTGACGTGCCGTCTCCTACCACCCTTAGCCAGGTAGGCCTCATGGAGGGAGAGTGCACCATTCCCGGAGATTTTTTGAATGACGGCTCTTATTATATCTCCCTCAATTTTGTGAAAGACACCTCGGTGCCCTTGTTTGATTTTGAGGAGTGCCTCTCTTTTGACCTGGAAGATTACCGGGGCAACATACAATGGTATGGCAAATGGTGGGGATCGGTGCGGCCCAAACTCCCGTTTCTGTTAAAGCAATCTGAAATGGTCCTGGAATAAATCTAACGCCTATGGAAACGCAGTACACCTATCAGATCCGGCATATTCAGTTGCAGCAGCCTTTGTCTCTTCCTGCGCTGGAGGAAGACCGGGGAGGGCAATACCTGGTGTACTGGTGGCAGTCCATCCCGTTGGGCCACTTGTTCCTGGAGCCAGGTACCGTGCTTTCTTTTCAGGAGTACCAGGAGCGGGTCTTATACGCGGTCAGGCCTTCCCTGGAATTTTATGCCCAGCGGAGTCTGGTTTCTGTACCTGAAAAACCAAATGGATTGCCCTTGCAACCCCTGACAGACTGGGTTAATGACCTGGAGGTCGTCTTGCAAGATTTCTTGCCAGAGACGCTGCCTGACCAGGTACCTGTTTCAGTGGTGATCTGCACCTGTAACAGGCCTCAGCAATTGGCGCAGTGCCTGGAGCGTTTTACGCACTTAGCGTGCCTGCCCCAGGAGTTACTAGTGGTAGACAATGCCCCAAAAGATGACGCAACCAAAGAAGTGGTCCGGCAATTTGCGGGGGTACGGTACGTGCGGGAGCCCCAGGTAGGATTAGATGTGGCCAGAAATACCGGGGCGCGGCTGGCCCATTACCCGGTGGTGGCCTTTGTAGATGATGATGTGACCATCCATGAGGCGTGGCTGTACCAGGTCTGGGAAACCTTTCAGGACCCTAAGGTAGCAGCCATGACAGGCCTTGTCTTAGCCGCCGAGTTAAAGTCTGAGGCCCAGTGCATCTTTGAGAAGCACTGGAGCTTTAACCGCGGTTTTCTGGATAAAACGTTTGAGGCAGAGTTCTTCCGGTCTACTTTCAGGAAGGGCCCGCCGGTCTGGAAAATTGGGGCCGGGGCTAATATGGCCTTCCGGAAGTCTGTGTTTGAAGACGTAGGGTATTTTGATGAATTACTGGATGCCGGGGCGGCCGGCTGTAACGGCGATTCTGAGATGTGGTACCGTATTCTGGCCAAAGGACACACCATTCACTATAACCCCAGAGCCGTGGTTTTCCATGCGCACCGTGAAGGGGTTCAGGAGTTAAAGAGACAGATTTTTAACTACATGCGGGGCCATACGGTGGCTGCCCTGGTGCAACGCCAGCACCAACGGGCCGGCTACCTGAAATACCTTATCAAGTTGTTTGTGGTTTCCTACAGCCGGTCTGCCGTTAAGGGTTTCCCTGCATATAATTTTAGATACAGAACCCTTTGGGCTCAGATTACCGGGGTAGTGGCGGGCTTTGGGTTTTACCTTAAGCACAAAGTAAGCCAGGGAAAAATCACCATGAAGTAAGATGCCGGAAGAAACTACACTCTCGGGTCAGCCTTTGGTATCGGTTATTATTCCGTGCTATAACCAGGGCCGGTTCCTGCCCAAGGCCATTGAGAGTGTGCTGCGGCAGAGTTACCGGCGTACAGAGGTTGTGGTGGTGAATGACGGGTCTTCTGACCAAACGGAGGAAATAGCAAAGGCATACCCTGGCGTAACGTATGTCTACCAGAAAAACCAGGGCTTGCCCAGCGCCAGGAATACGGGCATAGTCAACAGCAAAGGAGAGTTTCTGCTGTTCTTGGACTCAGACGACTGGCTTTATCCCAAAGGGATTGAAGCCAGTGTGCAGGCCTTGTTAGCGCAACCGGAAGCAGCGTTTGTGTCTGGTACGTTTGATGCTTTTTACATGGACGAGCATGCAATAAAGGAAGGAATGGTGCCGGTAACAGACAATCATTACTGCCAGTTGCTGCAAGGAAACTACATAGGCATGGTGGCAACGGTCCTTTTCCGGAGGAAGGTATTGGAGGAGTTTTGGTTTAACCCGGCCTTAAAGAACTGCGAGGATTATGACCTCTACCTTAGAATTGCCAGGGAATACCCGGTCTATCATCACTTGCAGAAAATAGCAGTGTATAGGTTTCATTCCGCCAACATGTCATCTAACATCCCTAAAATGCTGCAAGGGGCTTTAGATACTATAAAACGGCAAAAGGCCGGGCTAAGAACTGTTCAAGAAAAGAAGGCTTATAACAAGGGACGGCTGTCCTGGAAGAAATATTATTGCAAAGAACTATATGAATACCTTAAAAAAACGAAAACGCCGGCCACCGCCGAAATGCTTTCTGCTTTTTTAAGACATAGACCTCAATATCTCCTACAATATTCTATTAAAGCCAACAAAGCCATGCTAAGGACTCAAGTAAAGAAATTGGTGCCAGCCTCCTGGTTACGGTACTTATACAGAGGAAACCTTTTGAAAAACTACCTTCCTCCGGTTGGGCATGTAGATTTTGGTGATTTCGCCCTGACCAGGCCCTTCAGCAGGCAATTTGGCTATGATAGAGGCGGGCCTATTGACCGGTATTACATTGAGCGTTTTCTGGAGCAGGAGTCAGCGGGTATAACCGGACGGGTTCTGGAAATAGGCGACAATGAATATACCTTGCGGTTTGGTGGCACGCGAGTTACCCAGAGTGATATCCTGCATGTAGATGAAACCAATCCAAAGGCCACCTTCATCGCAGACATCAGCCATGCCCCGCAAATCCCGGATAACAGCTTTGATTGTATTCTGCTCACGCAAACCCTGCACCTGATCTATGACTTTATGGGCGCGCTAAAAACGTGTCACCGTATCTTGAAACCAGGCGGGAAACTGCTCATGACGGTGCCCGGTATTACACCCATAGACCATGGGGAATGGAAGGAGATCTGGTACTGGGCCTTCACAGATAAATCTGTAAAACGAATGATGGCAGACTCCTTCCCGAACGGGGGTGTTCATATTTCTACCTATGGCAACGTGTTTGCGGCCAGCGCCTTTCTGTATGGCATGGGTCTGCCCGAAGTGCCGGTAGAGAAACTGGAGGTTCAGGATCCTCAGTTTCAGGTAACCGTGGCGGTAAAGGCAGTGAAGGCGGCTCTATGATTACAGCCAGGCTAAAGAGGTTTGCTAATGAGCTATTCAACCCCAGCGCTGTGGTGCTGATGTACCATAGAGTTGTAGAACCTGACCAGGATGTCTGGAATATCCAGGTCAGCCCCGAAAGGTTTGAACAGCAACTGAAATTCCTGAAGTCAAAATATAGGGTGTTACCGGTAGCAGAGGTGGTAGAAAACGTGCAGAAGAAAACCCTGAAAAGAAGAACCATCGCCATCACTTTTGACGATGGGTATATTGATAATTATCTGGTGGCCAAACCATTGTTGGAGAAATACGGGTTGCCGGCTACTTTTTTTGTGACCTCCGGGAATATTGGGAAAGAAGAAGAATTCTGGTGGGATTCGCTGCAGCAGTTGATTCTGAATAGCCCGCATTTGCCTTCCCTATTTTCCATGCATTTTGGCGAAAACAGGCTGGAAACGGATTTAAGAGGCGAAGAGCATTTAACACAGGCTTTGCAAGAAAAGCACCAGGGCTGGAAGGCCTACCTGGAAACTCCGGTAAGCAGAAGGTCTCACCTTTTTCTGCAGCTCTGGGAACAGTTGCGGCCGCTACAGCCGGAAGAACAGCAGGCACGGTTGCAGGAAATTAGATCCTGGGCCGGGGTAGAGCAGCATGACAGGCAAGAAAACCGGAGCATGAATAGGGCGCAGCTCCAGGATTTAGCCCGCCACCGACTTTTTGAAGTTGGCGGCCACACTGTTGCCCATGCGTTTCTGCCTGCCCACCCAAAAGAAAGGCAACTGCAGGAGCTTCAGGCAAACAAGGAATTCTTGGCTCAGGTACAAGGGTACTCTGTAGACGTTTTTTCCTACCCGTACGGCGGGGTAAACGAAGAGACAGAGCAAGCAGTGCGGGAGGCTGGCTTTAAAGCAGCTTTCACTACCCATGAGAGGGCTCTCACCAACCACACAACAAACCCGTTCCTACTGGGGCGGGTCCAGGTAAAGAATCTGGGGGGAAAGGAATTCAACTGGTTATTGGAGTATCCTAGGTAAGCAAAAGGAGCTGGTTATGGAAAACAGTCATCAACCCCTGGTCTCAGTCATCATTCCGTTTTATAATGATGAAAGATTTATAAGAGAAGCCATTGAAAGTGTGCTTAACCAAACCTATACCCAATGGGAAATACTGTTGGTAGACGATGGCTCTACCCAAAACAGTATAGATATAGCCCAAGGATATGCGGACAGGTTCCCAGCTAAAATAAAGTATTTGGAACATGAGGGGCACAAGAATAAAGGGGTGTCCGCGAGCAGAAACTTGGGTATGCGGCAGGCCATGGGAGAACTATTTGCCTTTTTAGACGCAGACGATGTCTGGTTACCGCAGAAGCTGGCAAACGGAGTTGCCATTTTTCAGGAACACCCAGAAATCGGCTTGCTCGGGGAGGCATCAGAATACTGGTATAACTGGGAGGACAATGGAAAAGAGAATAAAGTGGTACCTGTGGGAGTATCGGCGGATAGGGTTTTCCAGCCCTATGAACTTTCTCGGGTCCTTTACCCTCTTCTCCCTAACCCTTCTCCCTGCCCCTCGGCGTTAATGATCTCCAGGGAAGCATTTATCCGGTCAGGGGGCTTTGAAGAATCTTTCACCAAGGAAAACCAGTTGTATGAAGATCAGGCCTTTTTAAGTAAAATCTACCTGCAGGAAAGGGTCTATATTTCATCTTGCTGTTTTAACCTCTACCGGAAGCGTGTTGGGTCTATAGAGGAAAGTGTGAAGGCCACGGGGAAATACCACCAGGTGCGGCAATATTTCCTGGAATGGTTTGAGGGCTATTTACAGAAAAAGCATATCCAAGACCCCACCATCACTGCCTTATTGGAGACAGCCCTCATGCCTTACCGTCACCCGGGTAAGTATTTTTTAACCCATACGCTGCCCAAAGGAGTAAGAAAAGCCGTCAAGAGAGGCATGCGTAAACTTAGTATAACCTGATGGCGGCGATTACTGTCTTGATGCCGGTCTACAATGCTGAAAAATTCCTGGCTGCCGCCATGGAAAGCATTTTGCAGCAGACGTTGCCTGATTTTGAATTCCTGATCATTGATGACGGGTCTACAGACAGGAGCGTGGCCATTATTGAGTCTTTTACTGATCCCCGCATCCGGTTTTACCAGAATGAGCAGAACCTGGGCATTACCGCCACCCTCAACAAAGGCATTGACCTGGCCACCACCCAACTCATTGCCCGCATGGATGCCGATGATGTAAGTTCCCCATACCGGTTGCAGAAACAATATGAGTACCTAACGGCGAACCCAGACTGCGCCATGGTCTCTTCCCTGGTGCGGGTAATCACCGAAGACGGAAAGTTGGTGAGGCAGGACAAATTCAAGAGCGAGCACTTTTACTATAACCTCACCTTTATCTGCTGGATCTATCACCCCACGGTCATGTACCGCAAGCAAGCTGTGCAGACAGTAGGCAAATACTCCGCGCCCTACGCAGAAGACTATGAGTTGTTCTGGCAACTCTCCCGCCAATTTAAGATATACAACCTGCCTGAGGTGCTGCTGGATTACCGGGTAACCTCTCAAAGTCTGCACCAGGTCTTGAAAAAGCAGGAATACCAACAGGCACAACGGCAGCAAATTCTCCGTAACCTAAGGTACTACGTGGGGGAAACGTACAACCTGCCGGCCAGTTTCTTAGAATGCCTGCAGCACAATTTCCTGCCCCTTGAAAAAGAAAATAAGGTAATGAGCATCACGGCCTGCGTCAAGGAACTGGATTTCATTACCTCATGCATTCTGGCCAAGGAGAATGTGAACCGGCAACCGGAAGACATTCAAAAAGCTGCCATCTACAAAAAACGGTTCATGGTGGCACACTTCCTGAAACGGCTGCCCTGGTATAAAAGCCTCTACCTGTTATTGAGAGCGTTTACGCTAAAAGGCCTGCTGCAATTCTTCAGGACCATCTGGCGCGAGAACCGGGAAGCCAAACGCGCAATGTCTGCTCCTTTGCAGGAAGCCGAAATGCAGCAAAGGGTACACCTTCCCTTCCCGGAAAAGCAAAACGCCTCTGTCTGATTTCTACCAGCCGCTCTATGACCAGAATCCCTTCCTCACCGCCCACTATCGCACCTTTGCCTCCGGCAACGGCAAGGCCGCTGTGGTCGGTGATGATACCGGTGTACAACTGCGGGCAGTTCCTGAAAGAGACCCTGAAAAGTGTGCTGGCACAGGCTTTGCCGGAAGAACAGATGCAGATAGAAGTGGTAGATGACGCCAGCTCTGACATTGACGTGGCAGCGCTGGTGCACCAGGTAGGGAAGGGGCGGATTCACTACTTCCGGCAGCCCCAGAACATGGGCAGCCTCCGGAATTTTGAGACCTGCCTGAACCGCTCCCGGGGGCAGTTAGTGCACCTGCTACACGGAGATGATACCGTGGCCCCCGGCTACTACCGCCAGATAGGCCAGTTGTTTACCCAATACCCCCAGGCAGGGGCCGCTTTCTGCCGGTACCAGTGCATTGATGAAGCCGGGGAAAAAGTCTATGAAAAAACCCCTGAACAGCCATACGACGGCCTTTTAGACAACTGGCTCCTGCGCATAGGCACCCGCCAGCAGATCCAGTACGTGGCCATGACCGTCAGGCGCGAGGTGTATGAAAAGCTGGGCAGTTTCTATGGTATCACCTACGGGGAAGATTGGGAGATGTGGGTCAGGATAGCGCGGCATTACCCCGTGGCGTATACGCCCCAGATCCTGGCCTTTTACCGGGAGCATTCCATTTCCATCTCGGGCAACAAGTTTCTCAATGGAGAACACCTGCAGGACCTGGCCCAAGCCATGGAGATGATCCAGGAACATCTGCCCGAGGAACAGAAACGCCAAATCCTGAAAGAGTCCCGCCAATATTATGCGGGCTATGGGTTGCAGGTGGCCCACAAACTCTGGGATCAGTTACATAACCAACAAGTGGTGCAGGCCCAGATAAAACAGGCGTTTCTGCTCTATAAAAGCCCCCGGTTGTACCTGACCAGTTTAAAATTAAAGGCAATCCTTACGCTTCACAAGGTATGGAACAGGGTGTCTCCGTAGTCATCTGCACCTATAATGGCGCGTTGCTCTTGCCTGAAACCCTTCGGCATCTGGCCCGGCAGCAGGTACGGCCTGGCATTGCCTGGGAGGTAATAGTAGTAGACAACGCCTCTACAGACAACACCCAGGCGGTGATTGAGGCTGAGTGGGCTAGGTCTGGGAGCAACACCCAATTCAGGGTTCTATATCAGCCAAAACCAGGCTTAACTTTTGCCCGGGAAATGGCGCTGGCCACCGCCCAATATGAATTCGTGTTGTTCTGTGATGATGATAACTGGCTGGCCCCCAATTACCTCACCATTGCCTATGACCTTATGCAGAAGCACCCTCAGATTGGGGTCCTGGGCGGGCGCGGCGAGTTGGTGTTTGAGAGCCCGGCGCCGCTGTGGGCCAGAGGGCACGGCATGTTTGCCAACGGTCCGCAGGCGGCTTCGTCTGGCCGGGTCAAAAACAATGTGGTGTACGGGGCGGGCAGCGTCATCAGGAAAGCGGCCATAGAGGCTATTGCACAAACCAATTTCACTCCTTTGCTCACCGATAGGCTAGGGGCTAAACTAACCGCCGGCGGAGATTATGAACTCTGCTATACAGTGGCCATGGCGGGGTATGAGATCTGGTATGAAGACCAGCTCAGGTTCCGGCATTTCATGCCGAACGGCCGTCTGGGGTGGGAGTATACCACCAGGCTGGTGAAAGAAGGGGCCAGGAGTTTTGAGGTGCTTGTGCCCTACCGCATTTTCCTGAACAAAGGCAGCCGAAACAGGCTCTCCTTTTATTTTTATTTATCCTTGACTGCGGCCTCTTATGCCGCCAAATGGGGGAGAGCTTTCTTTAACCAACTCGCAAATGGCAATAACAAGGAGGTAGCGGACTTCTATAAAGTGAAAACCATTTCTGCCCATGCCAAACTTGCCGCCCTGGCGCATCCGCAGATCCTTTACCGTAATTTTCTAAAAATCAAAGAATTCGACCGGTACTTAGGGCGCACAGCTGTCACTTCCAAAAATACAGCCACTTCAGAGCCACTCTACCAATAAGCCTGAGGCAGTTGGCTGGTTTAAATACGGTAAAAGGCTGCCTCATCTTTCTAAGGAGGGCCTGTTTTCTTAAAGGAAGTCAGGCCTTTCCGTTTTGGGCCTGTTTTTAGGAAAACAGGCCCAAAACGGAAGAGGGCAAACCACGACGGTAAGTTAAAATTCTCCGTAAAAAGCTGGGGCCAACCACCACGTTTCTTTCTGCTTGCCAGCAAGACCAAGAAGCTGAAGGACGGCTGTAACCTGACCTACCAAACGATGAGCTTAAAAGAATATAACCAGAAACGGCACTTCAACCAGACTCCTGAGCCCGAAGGCAAAGGGGCAAAAAACAAAGGCGACCTCAAATTTGTGGTACAGCGGCACCAGGCTTCTACGCTACATTATGATTTCCGGCTGGAGCTGGACGGCGTGCTTAAGAGCTGGGCTGTGCCCAAAGGCCCCTCGCTTAACCCCGCAGACAAACGGCTGGCCATGGAAGTGGAAGACCACCCCTTCAGTTACCGCACATTTGAGGGAGACATCCCCGAAGGGAACTATGGCGCCGGCCACGTGGACATCTGGGACGAAGGCACCTTCCATGCCGTAGACAACCCTTCCCGCGCGGAAGGTGAAAAATTAATGCTACAGGAGCTAGAGGCCGGGAGCCTGCACTTTGTGCTGGAAGGCAAGAAGCTGAAAGGCGAGTTCGCGCTGGTGAAAATGAAAGGCCGCCAGAAAAACGCCTGGCTGCTCCTCAAAAAGCAGGACGAATTTGCCACGGATGCCTATGACGCCGAGGATTTCGCCAGGGGCGGAGGGGCTGTAAAACCCGGAAAAGTGCCGGCAAAAAAAGCGTCTACGGCTAAAGAAAAAGCTTCTCCAGCCAAAGCCCAGACAGGCAAAGGTAAAAAAGGCGAGATGCCCCATGACATTGTGCCCATGACCGCCAAACTCACCGACGGCCCTTTTGATGACGAGAACTGGCTGTTTGAGATGAAATGGGATGGTTACCGGGCAGTGGCAGAGGTAGACAACGGGCAGGTGAGACTCTATTCCCGCAATGGCAAGTCCTTTAAGCAGAAGTACGCCCCCGTGGTCCAGGTACTGGAAGGGCTTAAGCACCAGGCCATTTTTGACGGCGAACTGGTGGTGCTGGGCGCCAATGGCCGCGCCGATTTTCAGGCTTTGCAGAATTATCAGAATACTCCCTCAGAGCACCTGTATTACTACATTTTTGATTTGCTGTACCTCAACGGGCAAGACCTTACCAAAGTACCGCTGTTACGGCGCAAGGAGTTGTTGGCAGAGGTTCTCAAGGGGGCCAAAGAGCCTTTGCGCTATAGTGAGCATAGGGTAGGCAAGGGTATAGCTTTCTTCAAAGAGGCCCAGCAGCACCATTGGGAAGGCATTATGGCCAAAGCGGCAGACAGCAAATACCATATAGGTAAGCGGTCTCAGGAGTGGCTGAAGATCAAAACCCACCTGCGCCAGGAGGCTGTGATAGCCGGTTTCACCGAGCCCAAGGGCAGCCGCATCCATATTGGGGCGCTGGTTCTGGGCGTATATGAGGGCAAGGAATTGAAATACGTGGGCCAGAGCGGCAGCGGGTTCAACAAAGAAAGCCTGGAAGACCTGAAGGCCAGACTAGCACCGCTGGTGCAGGAAAAATCGCCGTTCAAAGTCAAGGTAGGCCTTTCCCGTGACGTGACCTGGGTGAAACCCGAACTGGTCTGCGAACTCTCCTTCGCGGAATGGACCACGGACGGACAGATGCGCCAAGCCATTTTTGAGGGCCTGCGGGTAGATAAGAAAGCCAAAGATGTGGTGCATGAGCACGCCATTGCCACTCCCCCGGAGGCAGATGCAAAAGAGGAATCCTCAAAAGGGGCTAAAAAAACCAAAACAATGTCAAAACAGGAAGAAGAGAAAGAAGGCCTGGTACTGCACCTGGACGGGAAAGACGTTGCCATCAGCAGCCCCGATAAACTGTATTGGCCCGAGGAAGGCATTACCAAAAAGGATTTGGTAGAGTATTACCAGTCCATGGCCGAGGTACTGCTGCCTTACCTGAAAGACCGCCCCGAAAGTCTGCTGCGCCACCCCAACGGCATCACCAAACCGGGCTTCTTCCAGAAAGACGCCGGTGACCACGCCCCAGATTGGGTACAGAAAGAAAGCATTAGGGCAGAGTCTACGGGCCAGGATGTCAATTATGTGGTTTGTCAGGATAAGGCCACGCTGGCGTACCTCAACAACCTGGGCTGTATTCAGCTCAACCCCTGGAACTCGCGCCTGCAACACCTTGAGCACCCAGATTATTTGGTGCTGGACCTGGACCCCGGCGAGAATACTTATGATGAGGTGGTGGAAACTGCCCTGGTAGCCAAGCAGGTGCTGGATGAACTGGAGATACCGGTGTATGCCAAAACCTCAGGTGCCACGGGCATGCACCTGTACGTGCCGCTGGCTGCCAAATTCCCGTTTGAGCAGGTCAAGGAACTGGCCTATGCCCTAGCGCAACGGGTGCACGCCCGCCTGCCAAAGCTTACCAGCCTGGAGCGCAGCCCCAAAGAGCGTCGCAACCAGATTTACATTGATTTTCTGCAGAACGCCATTGCCCAGACCATTGCGGCCCCTTACTGCGTCCGGCCCAAGGCCGGGGCTACCGTCTCCACGCCCCTGCAATGGAAAGAAGTGAAAACCGGATTGCACCCTTCGCAGTTTACTATAAAGAACGTGCCCCAACGCGTCAAAAAGCTAGGCGATATTTTCATGCCCGTGCTGGGCGAAGGCATTGATGTGGCCACGTACCTGAAAAGACTGAAACAAGAAGACCATGGAAAAAAATAAGAAAACCTCCCTTTTGCTGGCCGGTGCCGGTGTGGGGGCCTTGCTGGCCCTAAGGGCTTTGCGCAGGAACAAACGCGAGTTCTCCTTTAAAGACCGCACCGTGCTCATTACGGGTGGCACGCGGGGCCTGGGCCTGGTGTTGGCCCGCATGCTGGCCGAGCAAGGCGCCAAGCTGGCCATCTGCTCCCGCACCAAAGACCAACTGGAGGCCGCCCGCGCAGAATTGGCCTCCGGCGGCGCAACCGTACTGGCCTTTGACTGTGATGTAAGCGACCAGCAACAGGTCAAGACCATGGTAGCTGAAATAAAGGAAAAGCTGGGTCCGGTAGAGGTGCTGATCAATAATGCCGGGGTTATCTCGGCGGGGCCACTGGACAACCTGAACCTGGCAGACTTTGAAGAGGCAATGAAAATCCATTATTGGGCGCCGCTGTATACCATGCTGGAGGTAATCCCAGACATGAAAGCCCGCGGCGAAGGCCGTATTGTGAACATCGCGTCTATTGGCGGAAAAATAAGTGTGCCCCATCTGTTGCCCTATAGCGGCAGCAAGTTTGCGCTGGTAGGCCTGTCTGAAGGGTTCAGGTCTGAATTACTACAGCACGGGGTCTACGTCACCACCATCAACCCGGGGTTGATGCGCACCGGCAGCGCCCGCAATGCGTTTGTAAAAGGGCAGAAAGAGAAGGAATATACCTGGTTTGCCCTGGCAGACGCTAATCCTATCCTTTCGCTCAAGGCAGAAACCGCGGCCCGGCAAATCATAGACGCCTGCCGGTACGGCGAGGCCGAAGCTACCCTAGGCTTCAACGCCAAATTCATCAGCGGGCTGCACGGCCTCTTCCCGGGCATGGTCACCGACCTGATGGGCTTGGTGAACCAGTTGCTGCCCGGACCCGGAGTAGGTGATGACCGGGTTCGTGGCTACCAGGCCGAGACGCCCCTAACCCAATCGCCGCTCACGGCCCCACTGCAGGAGGCCGCCGCCAAAAACAATGAGCTGTAGGTGGCAAGACTAGTAATATAAAGGGTATTTCCGTTTTGGGGCTGTTTTTCAAGAAACAGCCCCAAAACGGAATTCTGCTTTCCGGGCGGTAGATTTTTCCAACCTAAAAGACATAAATTGTAAACTTTTGTCTTCTATTTTGACTTATAAAGTCAGGTATGGTTAGAAGTACAGCCCTTAGAGAAACACGCAACTTTGAAAGAAAGCAAACTATATTTTGAAAGCATTGGTACCCTGGACTTTGAACAGGCGCGCATCAAGCACGTCTTGTTCAAATCAAAACTCAGGGCCATGTTGTATGGGGCCGATATTGACGTAGAGCCGGTTATCTCGGTCACGGCCTGTTCTCTGGGTAAATGGATCTATTCTACTGCCGTGCCCCGTATTGGCCACCTGGAGGAGGTGAAGGAACTGGAGCGGGTACACAAAGACATGCACGTGCTGGCCCGCCGCCTCTGGAAAGAATATCAGGCCGGGCAACAGGACCTGGCCCTGCAGGGATTAGCCGAGGTAGATGCCATCGCCACAAAACTCCTGCACCTGCTGGACGTCATTGAACGGAAAGCAGTATCCTGATCCTGGGGAAAAATTAACGCATCACCAGCACCGCCTTTGAGAAAACATCAGGCGGTTTTTTTGTGCTCCAACCCCAAAGCGGAAGAACATTTTTGGCAAGGCGGTAGTACAAGAGGAGGGACCCAGCTAACCACTGGGCTCACTTTTTACTAACCAAAGCCACAAGAATATGCCAGATAAAAACAATAATCCAGCCCAGGGCGCCGGCCAGGGAAACCAGTCAGAACGGGAGAAGGAAACCACCAGCGACAAAGACCTGTACAAGCGCTCCATGACAGGGTATGACGCCTCTAAGCAAGATGAGAACTTTACCGGCACAGACAAAAGCATGGGTGCCAGCCTGGACGAGCGTGACACTAATGACGGTGATGCCAACAGTGAGAACAACTAAGTAAGAAAGATCCCTATTGCCAGAAAGCCCTTAGATTAATTTTTAAGGGCTTTTCTATTCCCTACCAGGAACTAAAAGAATATTTTAGGCATAGCACCTTGCTAGTTGCGTTTAAAGGCCGTTTTTTCAAAACTGGCAGAAAACTTGCTATTAGAAAGGTACGCAATGAATTTACAGATCTATCGTTGAATTTCAAGGCGTGTTCTATTGTTGAAAATCTACAGGATAAAGCATATGAAAAAGGTTCTTTTATCAGTACTCGCCGGGTTGCTGCTCACCGGGGTGGTGGTGGAAATACCAGCCGCGGCTGAAGCAAGAAAGGGAACTGCCGCTACCTACGGTACGCTCACTTCGGGCGGCGCCCGTGATATTATTGGGGAAATCATTGACGTGGTAGGCCTTAAGGCTAGGTTTGAGGTGCGTGCCGCCAACGTGCCCAACGCCGCCGCGGTCATCATGAACGGGCAGCGCTACATTCTCTACAATGAGAACTTTGTGAACTCCCTGAACAACGCCGTTAGAACCGACTGGGCCGGGGTAAGCATTCTGGCCCACGAGATTGGGCACC
Organism: Rufibacter radiotolerans; assembly: GCF_001078055.1. Classification (NCBI taxonomy): domain Bacteria; kingdom Pseudomonadati; phylum Bacteroidota; class Cytophagia; order Cytophagales; family Hymenobacteraceae; genus Rufibacter; species Rufibacter radiotolerans. The sequence goes on from NZ_CP010777.1 coordinate 729,685, forward strand.
ACCTTAACGGGCATACGCTCTCCAAAGGAGGCAGCAACCACCGTGACGAACTGGAAGCCGATGAATTCTCTGGCTTTGTGCTCCGCAAGATGGGCGCCAGCCTAAGCGAGGCCCAGGTTGCCATTGGCGTGCTGGCAGATGAGGAGGAGTCCTATACCCACCCCGGTAAAAGTGCCCGCTTATCGGCTATTAGTAAAGGCTGGCGGCGCGCCGAAAGCCAGATTGTAGCCAGCTCTAAAGCGGGAACGCCCAACCGGTCGGTCACTTTGCCTAAGGGTTCTATGTCTTCGGTGACGGCCCCGGCCATGGCTTCTACCGCCTCTTCCAGACGCACCTCCACCAGAATGCCTTCTCAGCGGGTATTGCGTCAGGTGAAACTGGCCTCTGCCCCGCAGGAACGCATCTTTGTGACTACCGCCTATAAAGTGGTAAGAGAGACCTCAGAAGGATTCCAGGTGATAGGTACCTTACAGAAAACCAACAACCGTAACTTCCCTTATGTATTGGAAAGCCCCTTGTTCTCCATGCTGCTTGTAAGCACAGACGGGGTCTTGATGGACGAAGACGGCAGACGGGTAGGGGTGCTCACCACCACCTAAGGCTTCTATAGATTACCCAAAAAGCGGCACCTTCTCCTATAGAAGGTGCCGCTTTTGTTTTGTCCGTTTTAGGACCGTTTTGCGGAAAACAGGCCCAAAACGCAGGTTCCAGAGCGGGTAGGGTAGAGGATTGCTTTTTTTGCCTTATCTTTTGGCTATGAACCGTTTTTTCCGTTTGCCCACTCTTGTGCTGGGTTGCTTTGGCCTTTGCGCCCTCAGTTTTACTTCCTGCGCTCAGAAAACCTATACGCCACAACAGGTTTTAAAAGACGTTGAAATCCTGGCCGCCGATTCCATGGGCGGACGCCTGCCCAACACGCCCGGCCATGCCAAGGCGCAGCAATACCTGTTACAGCGGTTCAAAAAGATTGGCCTAAACCCCATTCTGCAGCCCTTCCAGTTTACCGCCAGGGCTACCAAAGAACAGGTAACGGGAACGAACATCATAGGGACCATTGCCGGTAAATCTGAGAAAGTGATTGTGATCACGGCGCACTATGACCACGTGGGCACCCGTAACGGGAAGATCTTTAACGGCGCCGATGATGACGCCTCCGGCATTGGCGCCATGCTGGCCCTGGCCACCTATTTCCAGAAACACCAGCCCCAGCACACGCTCTACTTTGTCGCCTTTGACGCCGAGGAGCAAGGCCTTTCCGGGTCAAAAGCCTTTGTGGAGAAGCCGCCCATCGCCAAGGAGAACATTCTTTTCAATGTGAACATGGACATGGTGAGTATCTCTGCCAAGAATGAGCTGTATGCCTCGGGTACCTACCATTACCCCTGGGTGAAGCCTATCATAGAAAAAGTGGCTCTGCCAGAGCAGTTTAAGCTGAGCTTTGGGCATGACCGCCCAGAGCAGGGCCATGACGACTGGACCCAACAATCTGACCACGGCAGTTTCCACAAAGCCAAGATTCCGTATCTGTATTTTGGGGTAGAAGACCACCCACATTACCACCAGGAGACCGACGAATTCAAGAATATTCACCAGACTTTTTACTTGAAAGCGGTGGAAATCATCCTGCGCGCTGTGCAAGCCCTGGACAAACAACTGCCTTTGTAAGGAAGTAAAACCTTTGGCGTACGGGTCGTAAAGTAAGATTTCAAGCCTATCCATTCTTTTATATCCGCCGGCCCACTCCCTGGGGGCACGGGACTACTGTGTTTTTACCAAATAGGTTTCATGGCAGAAAAGCCGCGCAGTGGGGCATCCACTCAGGCCTAAAGTGTTAAAATGTAATTATTTTAACATAAGTAACCCTATAAAATATAAACCGTTTAAGACTTAGTGCCTAACCTGATGTTCCACCAACAACGAAAGCATGGTCAAGAACCAAACGTATGGACTACTTCTACTTATTATTTTCCCATTCCTGAAAGAGATTACAGGATCTACCACCCCTGCCCCAGCCATGACAACGGCTGCTACTACCATAGGCAGTTTGGTAATTCCGGCGCCCCCCAAACCGGCAGAAGAGCCCAACCATATCAATGTCAATGCATCGGTCTACTTCCCGGAGGAAGCGCAGACAGACGCTGATCCCCTCATCACCGCAGACGGCTCCCGCATAAATGAGCGCAACCCACGCAAGCACCGGTGGCTGGCTTTGTCCAGAAACCTGCTGGCCCGCTGGGGCGGTGAAATAGACTACGGAGACTCTGTGAAAGTGGAGGGCATCTCCCAGCAACTAGACGGGGTGTACGTGGTAAGAGATGCCATGCACCGCCGCATTAGAAACCGGGTAGATATTCTGGTAGGCCCCAATGACAAGATCATGGGCTACTGGGAAGACGTAAAGCTTACGAAACTTTAGACAACGACTAAACAAGAACAAAGGAACGCCCCATCTGGAAACAGGTGGGGCGTTCCTGTTTTAGGCCACCAGGTGAAATTATTTACAATTTTAAATTATTGGTAATCAATTATTTGATAATTTATTTTATGAGAATGCTGGTTTCTTTGACTTCTTAAAGATTCAATTTGGCACGGTTTTTCCATTTGGGAAGTCACAGGCCCACACCGGGCCGGGCACAGAAAATCCAAAGGAAATGAGAAAGATTTTACTAGTAATGACGGTGCTGATGGTGGGGCTTCTGCACAACACCTACGCCCAGCACGGAGGCGTGAAAGTAGGGTTCAAAGGCGGGTACAGCGTGTTTGGCTGGCAGGGTGAAACCGTGAAAAGCTTTAAGAACCTGTTGGAATATACTAACGGGAACGTGACCACTAGGATGCGCCAAGGCTTTCACGCGGGCGGTTACCTGAGCATACCCTTAGGCAGCGGGTTTGAGTTTGAGCCCGGGGTACAGTACTCCCAGAAAGGGATGGTGCTGGAAGGCAGGGTACCCGGTGACGCCGCCGAGTTTGCCAATGCCAAAGTAACCCTTACCAACAAAGGAGAATATATTGATGTGCCCTTGCTGGCCAAAGTATACGTAGCCGAAGGCTTTAACTTATTTGCCGGGCCGCAGGTGTCTTTCCTGCTGTCTAACAAAGTGAACGTGAATGCTGGGGCCTTTGGGTTCTCTGCCTACAACAATGATTTTGAGTGGCAGGAAAGCCAGCGCAAGGTAGACCTGGGGTTCTCTGCGGGAGCCGGTTACCAGCTGCAGAATGGCCTGAATGTGGGAGGCAGCTATGACATGGGCTTAACCACCCTGGACGGTACCTCAGATTATAAAACCTTTAACCACGGCTTTAAAGCCTCTGTGGGGTTCAGGTTCTAAGAGATTTTTAGTTGTAGTGAATGTGTTATAGGATGAGAAAAAAAGCGGCGGACATTGTCCGCCGCTTTTTTTGTTACTGAGTTTTAGTTTTGTTCTTTTTCTTGGTCTTGTCCTTATTTTTTTTGGTCCTGGTAGCCATTTGCCCGTTATCACCGCTTTTGTCCTTGGTGATGTTGGAAATAGTGGACATTAATTTGTCTGTGGGGATTCTCTTGGAGAGCAAGCCGTAAACCAGCGCGGCCCCGGCAGCGGCGCCGGCGGCTATCAGGGCGGTTTTCAGGGTCACGTTGCCGCCAGTGCTAGTGCCAGCAGAAGAAGTGGCCCCCGTAGTGGCTCTGCCTCTGCCTGATGGCGCTTTGGTGGCGTCTGTAGAGCCTTCGCGCAGTTGGTGCAGGCGTTGTAACACATCTGTAGAGGCTTCACGCTGGCGCAGAAGCACTCCGCGTACTTCGGCAGGGAGTTCCTGGTCCAGGGCATCGCGGTAGGCTTTCTGGGCCCACTCCTCGCCGTAGATGCTGGAACCCAGAATGGCTTCTTCATCGCGGCCCGTGAGGGCGGCTTTAAAGTCCATCCACTGGCGGTACAGTTTTCCTTTGGTGGTGGTGTCACGCTCCGGGCTTCCGCCGTGGCGCTGTATGATCATGTTCAGTTCATTGGCGAAGGCCAGGCGCTGCTGGGAGAATTTGCGGTAGATATCCTGGCGCAGCTGGTCTTTGCTTTCCTGGGCGGCGCGCTCGTAACCTTCCAGGCCATCATGTACAAACTCGTTCAGTTCCTTCAGAACTTCCACGACTTTTTTGTTCTCGTTTGCTGACATACGTTCGGTTATGGTTTATGAACTTTTATCAACGTGAACCGGCAGTACAGGTTTAGGAAAAAATGGGTTGGGCTATAAAAGAAGCGAAAGGGAAGGGCTTGGCAGGAGTTTTATCTGCCACTGAAGTAGGCCAGTAAACCCAACGGGAAGTTATACCTCTCTGGTTTTACTCACAGTTGGCAAAAAACTGCAACATGCCTTTGCGGCCGCTCTCCAATAGGGTCTGTTTGTCTTTCTCAGACAATCGCTTGATTTTGGGGCCGTAACCGGCAGTACTCACAGACACTGTCCGGTCCCAGTCGGCCGGGGTGAGTTCATGGCGGTTCAGGTTTTCTGCCACTATGCGGTAAAAGGCGTTTATATAGTCCGTGAAAGATTCAATGGAGTTGGGTGCCAGGCCTTTCCGCTCCAGATCATAGGCAATTTGCTCCTCATGGTCCAGGCGTATACCAATGGTCTCTGGGTTGATGAACCTGGTCTTGGGCATTTCCGCCGGAGCTGAGGAAGAGAAATATTTGGAGTGGTCAAACACCATCAACGGGAAATCCATCAGCACGCCGCCGTCCACCATCACGTCTGTGGTGTGGTTGGGCTGCGGTGTTGGGTACACTTTGCCTTTCCTATCCATAAACACGGCCTGAAAAAACATTGGCACTGACATAGAAATGCGCACCGCGTCCTTCACCCGCATGTTAGGATAGGTCTCATGGCTGAAAATCTCAGTGCGTTGCCTGGACAAGTTAGTACCCGTGATGTATAAATCTCTATAGCCGTTTTTGCCAGCTAGCGCATGCAATTCCTGAAAGGTGAGGTCTGCATTGCCGGTTCGTTTCTCAATGAGCCCAGAAATCCATTGCGTGAATTTCTCGCCGCGATACCAGCCATAGCGATTAGCCATGCGGGTGAAGCCGCCAATGAACAGAAACCGTCCATCAGCGAACTTCTGGATGGGCGTCTCAAAGGTAACATATGTGATCTCCTGCGGCGAATACCCCACCGCTAACAGGCAGGCCTGAATAGCTCCCGCCGAGGTTCCGGCGATGCGTTCAATAGGCTGTAGCAGTCCGCGCTTGTCCAGTTCTGCCAAGGCACCGCCATACGCAATGCCCCTGATGCCACCGCCTTCTAACGCCAGGTTTTTGTACACGTGCGTGGGCGAAGCAGTTTGGGCAAAGGTGATGGAGGGTAAAAGGCTAAGGGAGAGGAGTAGGCTGAAGGAAATGCGTTTTAGCGCTACTTTCCGGGAATCAGGGCAAAAACAGAGTGGCATACAAGCTGGCAAAAGTATGAAGGCAAGATACTCAATTGCTTAGGTATTTAAGTGTTGTCATTTCAGGTGATTGTTTTTATATGAGAGGATCGGCTGAAAGCAGAGATTCCCATTTTTAGCCTGTTTCCTGGGAAACAGGCTAAAAATGGGAATCTCTCTAGTATTTAAAGTCTAAAATCTGGCGTCTATACCTCAATCCACCTCAAACTGCATGGGCAGGTTAAAGGACAGGGAGCGGCGCTTGCTGCGGCCGTTCAGGTCATCCAGAAAGGCATTGAGCGCGTCCTGGTACTCCAGGTGGTAATCTTCATGCAGGTGCTTTTTGATAAGCGTCATGGTACGCAGCACCAGCCGGGCGGTGGCCACGTAAAAGCCTTTGTAGATGCTCTCAAACTGGCCCGTGAAGTTGTCAAAGATGAGCTGCAGCAGGTAGATGGTGAGCTCTACCTCGCCTTTGCGGTCTTTGGTGATGCGGTAATAGCGGGCAATTTCCTGGGTGGCTTTTTTGAGGCCCCGGCTCAGGGCCTTGCTCAGGGAGCGGCCCGAAACGGTGAACATAATGTCATGAATGGTCTCTGCGCTGCGCGCGAAAAGCGATTCCAGGGTGACGTCTTCCAGCAGCTCAAAGGCCAGGGCGTCATAGGCCTCGCCGTCTTTTCTGACCAACCGCAGAATAAGGGCTTCCTTCTCTTTCTCACTCAGTTTTTTCAACGCCTGCTTGAAGTCAGCGGAGGGTACGGGCATTTTTTTATGTTAAGTATGACGTATCAGGAACGGCTAAAGGCCGGTGGGCACTTTGGTTAGCGCCTTCAAAATTAAGGCTTTACCGCCGGAAATAAAAGAAGCCCGCTTTGGGCCAGTTTTCAGGAAAATGGGCTTGAAACAGAAGACGCCTTAAAAGCAGAAGAGCCACACAGGCGGGTGCGGCTCTTCTGCTTTCAAGAATGGTGTGGTTTACTGCTTGGGCATGTATTTATCGCGCACGGCCTTGAACTCAGAGCCGGCCTTCCACTGGGGCCACTCATTGGAGAATGCCAGCCGTTTGCCCACCTGGTAAAGCAACTGCAGATCTGCCACGGCGCCGTCCATTTTAAAGGCTTCGTTTACCTGGTCGCTGGGTTTATGGTAGATGTTGGCGGTGAAGTTGTCCAGCAGCTTTTTGCCTTCGGCCTTGCCGAGTTTGATATGGTCTGTGCCCATGCCCACAAACAAGGCGGGAACGCCCATTCTGGCGAAGTTGAAATGGTCTGAGCGGTAATACAAACCAGCTTCGGGCTTAGGGTCACGGGCCAGGTAACGGCCGGCCTTCTTCGCCTCTTCGGCTAAGATGTCTTCCAGTTCAGACTGCCCCATGCCAATGAGCACAATGTCTTTGGTGGCGCCAAAAGGGTTGAGCATGTCCATGTTGAGGTTGGCCACGGTCTTCTCTTTAGAAACAGTGGGGTTCTCTGCATAGTACGCTGAGCCCAGCAGGCCCTGCTCCTCAGCGGTCACCGAAAGGAAGACCACGGTTCTGTCTGGCGCTTGCCCAGAAGCCTTGAAAGCCTTGGCGACGGCCAGCAGCCCGGCGGTACCGCTGGCGTTGTCGGCGGCCCCGTTGTAGATACTGTCATTCTGCTCGTTTTTCTTGCCAATGCCCAAGTGGTCCCAGTGCGCGGAATAGATGATGGCCTCCTGTGGGCGCTTGCTGCCGGTGATCTGGGCAATGAAGTTGTACGACTTGTCACGCTTTACCTTGGCTTTCACAGACGTGCTCACGGTTAAGCCCAGAGGGCTGCCTTTGAACCCGGGTTTGGCGGCGCGTTGCAGCTCGTTCTGGTAATTCTTACCGGCGGCGGCAAACAGTTTCTCTGCCGTAGGAGTGGTTACCCAGCCTTCAATAGCATTGCGGTGCACGTCCTGGCCTTTGGGCGCGAGGTAGAATTTAGAGCTGTTCCAGTTGTTCTGCACAATCTTGAAGCCGTAGCCGGCGGGTTCATCGGCGTGAACAATCAGACAGCCTTTGGCCCCCTGGCGGGCGGCTTCTTCCAGCTTGTAGGTCCAGCGGCCGTAATAGGTCATGGTCTTGCCTTTGAAGAAGGTAGTGTCAGCAGAATAGAAGCCGGGGTCACTCACAATCACCACCGCAATTTTGTCTTTCACATCTAGCCCGGCGTAGTCGTTCCACTTATATTCCGGGGCCACAATGCCAAAGCCCGCGAACACCAGTTCCGCGTCTTTGATGGTGGTGTTTTCCTCGGGGCGTCTGGCCCAGAGCACATAGTCTTCCAGGCCTTTCAAGGTCATGGTCTGTTTGCCTTTCACGGTCATGGTAGGCGCTGCCGAGGAGGTGATTTCCACCATGGGTACTTCCTGCAAGAAGCTGTCGCCGTTGCCTGGTTCCAGGCCCAGGGCTTTGGCTTCTTTCTCCAGATAGGCCAACGTTTTCTTCTCGCCGGCGGTGAACGGTTGGCGGCCCTCCATGTCATCTGCGGCCAGGGCGGTCACATAAGTGCGATAGCTTTCCAAAGTCACCGAATCTGCCCCGGTAGAAGTAGTGGTAGTAGTGGTGGTAGTGGTTTCTTTGGTGCCCGATGACTGGCAGCCAGCCAAGAGCGTTATACTGAGCGGAAAGGCCCAGAAGTGAATGCGTTTGAACATTGTTGGTTAGTTAGGTGCGTAGTGGCTATTTAAGTTGAAACGTTACTTTAACGGTGGCAGATACAGAGATATTCTGCGGTATTTCTATCAAATTCTCTTCTTCTCTATCAGCAGAAGCTCCAGCAACAGCATATGACTCGTTATTTGAATAATTGTTAAACATGGGGTCACTATCATCTGTGTCTGCAATCTTGACAATGCGTCTGATTTTTCTGTTTCCGGCTTTGGCTAAGGTCTCTGCTTTTTCAGAAGCTACTTTAACGGCTTTGGCTAATACCTCTTTTTTCATTGCTTCTACTTTTGAAGAAGTGAAAGCGCTACCAAAAGTGATCACCCCCTCTCTGATTAGTCTGTCTCTAATGGCTGGGTAAGATTTCAGAGAATCAAGGGTAAAGGAAATTTCCTGAGTTCCTTCAAAATACCAAACCCTGTCTTCGTCTTTGTCTGCATAAGAAGGTCGTTTGCCAACAGAAAATAAAGAGTATGAAATCTTGTTAGAGGGGATTTTCAAGTCTTTCAAAATCCTGACAATTTTAGCCTCCATGGCCTTGTGCTTTGCATACATTTTATCAAGGCTCAAGGTGTCTGTGGAGGTCAGGTTGATGTTGAAGCTTACCTGGTCGGCTGGAACTTCAATGGTAGCCTCACCCATCACCACTATCCTGTTTTCAGGAGCAATCATTTGCGCAGAGGCAATAGTAGAAGCAAAGAGCAGGAGGGCGAATAGTAATCTTTTCATGGAAGGGGATAAGGATCTGTTCACCAAAGATAGAAATTGCCAGGTAAACAGAAAGGGCGCCTCTGCTTTAGAAGCGCCCTTTCTGTTTTGGGCCTGTTTTGGCCAAAACAGGCCTAAAACGATTCCCTATTTCAGGTTCTCGTCAAAGTACTGCGTCACTTTTTTGTAGAGGTGCACGCGGTCTTTACCGCCTACGTTGTGCGGGTGTCCGGGGTACACGAAATAGTCTACCAAAATGCCTTCATCTACCGCCTTTTTCAGGAAGTTGAGGCTGTGCTGCCACACCACCACGTCATCTACGGTGCCATGGATCATGAGCAGTTTGCCTTTCAGGTTTTTCACGTGGTTCAATAGGTTGGCCTGCTCATAGCCTTGCGGGTTTTCCTGGGGCGTGTCCATGTAGCGCTCGGTGTACATGATCTCATACAGGCGCCAGTCAATTACGGGACCGCCAGCTACGGCTACCTTGAACACGTCTGGGTGCTTAAGCATAAGCGAAGTGGTCATGAAGCCGCCGTAGCTCCAGCCGTGCACGCCCAAGCGGTTGGCATCTACGTAGGGCAGGCTCTTCAGGTACTCCACGCCTTTGAGTTGGTCACTTACTTCGGCTACGCCAGCCTGCCGGAAAATGGCTTGCTCAAACGCCCGGCCTCTATCGGCGGAGCCGCGGTTATCCAGAGAGAAGACAATGTAACCTTTCTGGGCCATGAGCTGCATCCAGAGGTTGGAACCGCCTAGCCAGCTGCTGTTGATCATCTGCAGGTGCGGCCCGCCGTACACGTACACTACCACCGGATATTTCTTTTTCTCGTCAAAATTGGGCGGCGTGATCATGCGGCAATAAAGATCAGTAGTTCCGTCTTCGGCTTTGATAGGGAAGAGGCGGGTTTCGCCTAGGGCGTAGCCTTCCAGCGGGTTCTTGGCGATGAGTAAGGTCCTTCTCACCTTGGCCTCATCTGTATCCAGGAGCCGGATGGTGCGTGGGGTCACGGGGCTGCTGTAGTTGTCAATGAAATGCTCGCCGTTAGGGTTGAGGGTGATGTTGTGCACCCCGCTGCCCTGGGTCAATCTTTTGGTGCGGCCCGAGCTTAGGTTTACGGCGTAGAGGTGGCGCTCCAGCGGGCTTTCGGCGGTGGAGGTATAGTAGGCTTCCTTGCCGCTTTTGTCAAAGCCTGCCAGGGTTTTTACAATCCAGTCGCCTTTGGTGAGTTGTTTGATCAGTTGGCCGTTGGTGTTGTAGAGGTACAGGTGGTCATAGCCATCGCGCTCGCTTATCCAGACAAACTGGTTGGGTTTGCCGGGCACAAAATACATGCCGCGCTCGGGCTCAATCCATTTGTCGTCTTTCTCCTCAAACAGGGTTTTGATGAAAGCGCCGGTGCTGGCGTCATACTGGTTCAGCCACATGTGGTTCTGGGCGCGGTTGACCACGGCCAGGTAAATGGATTTCTCGTCTGGGCTCCAGGTGAGGTTGGTCAGGTATTGCTCTGCAGGTTCGCCGGTCTGCAGGAAAACGGTTTTGCCGGAGGCCACGTTGTACACGCCCACGGTCACATGGTGGCTTTTGCCGCCGGCCATGGGGTATTTGATGTTGTTGAGCTTGGCCGGCGTCTCATTCAGCTGCACCAGCGGATAGTCGGTGACCATGGTCTGGTCCATGCGGTAAAAGGCCAGTTTGTCGCTGCTGGGGCTCCAGAAGGTGCCTTTGCTGATCCCAAACTCAGAGCGGTGCGCCGCCTGCCCGTTCACGATGCCCTCGTTGGTTTCATTAGTGATCTGCTTGTTGTCACTGCCAGGTTGCGAAATAAACAGGTTGTTGCCCTTGGTATAGGCGGCGCGCTGGCAGTTTGGGGCGAATTCGGTGTTCTCGGCGGCGGGGTCCAGCTTGTAAGTCAGCTGGCCGCCTTTGGTTTTGAGGTTGTAGCGGTACACGTTGCCGCGCTGGTTCAGGAACAATTCATTGCTGTTGAGCCACTGCAGCCCGTTGACTGTGGCTACTTTGCTGGCGCCTGCTTTCTCTAGGGCCGCGCTTAGGTCTGTAGCGGTCAGGATCACCTTAGGGGCATCTTGCACGCTGCCCCGCAGGAGCTGGTCTCCTTTGTCTGCCGCATAGCTAAAGTAATTGGTGCCGGGTACCCAGGTAAGCTGGCGCAGGTTGGCCGGGCTGAGGGCGGGGTTGATAAAGGCGTCCTCCATGGTGAGCAGCTTCTGCTGCGCCTGCGCCGGAAGGGCCAGCAACACAGAAAGGCAGAAAAGCGTTAAATGTACTAGCGGGTGATTACGCATGTTAGTTAGGTTAATTTGAAACAGAAAAGGCCCAGGAAAGAGTAGTCTCCGCCGCGGTTTGGTTTAGGGCCGATTCCCCAAAAATAAGCCAAAAACATTCTATTCTTCCGGAACAAGGGGTCTTTTTTAGCTGTTTTATTTACGCTGAGCCCTATACGGCAGATGGTTTCTTTAACTCGTGCATATTGCGTAATTTTGTGCCATGGACATTTTAACCGAAATTCTGGAGCAGGAAGATGTGCTGGTGTTGGAAGACACCACGGACATGCGCGAACTGGTGGTGTACAATGATGACGTGAACACGTTTGAACACGTGATTAATACACTGGTGCAGGTATGCCGGCATACGCAGGAACAAGCGGAGCAGTGTACCATGCTTATCCATTACAAAGGGAAGTGCACCGTTAAACTGGGCACGTTCACCGAGCTGGAAACAATGTGTACCGCCATCCATGACCGGGGTATCTCAGCAGATATACTATAACCCTGACCTAAAGGATGAATTTTCCTTCTAAACTGATTGAAAACGCGGTAGAAGAGCTGGCCAAATTACCGGGTGTGGGCAAGAAGACCGCCCTGCGCCTGGTGTTGCACCTGCTCAAAGCCGAAACCGAAGATACCAAACAACTTTCTGAGGCCCTGGTGCGCATGCGCACCAACATAAGGTACTGCAAAACCTGCCATAACATCTCAGATATGGAAGTGTGCAGCATCTGCACCAACCCGCTCAGAGACCGCACTTTGCTATGCGTGGTAAGTGACATGCGCGATGTGATTGCCATTGAGAACACATCCCAGTACAAAGGGGTGTACCACGTGCTGGGCGGGGTGATTTCCCCGCTGGAAGGCATTGGACCTTCAGACCTTCACATTCAGTCCCTGGTGGAGCGTTTGCCTACGTCTGGGGTAAAGGAGATCATCCTGGCCCTTAGCCCTACCATGGAAGGCGATACCACCGCTTTTTACCTCACCCGCAAGCTTAAGGATTTCCCGGCCCGCATTTCCTCCATTGCGCGGGGCGTGCCGGTGGGGGGCGAGCTGGAGTATACAGATGAAATTACATTGGGCCGAAGCATCATTGACCGCACGGCCTATAGCCAGAGTTAACGTTTCAGGCCCGTTTTTGCGAAAACAGGCCTGAAATAGCGGAAGAAGCAGGGACAAACGTTCCTGCTTTTTTTATGTTTGTAGTTCTTTCGCCTATCTTACCTCCCCAATATTTATAGTCCCCAACCGTACCCGCTTGAAAGACCTTTCCGTCCTTATTGTCAACTACAACGTCAGCTATTTTCTGGAGCAGTGCCTGCTTTCCGTGCGGAAGGCGGTGCGTGGGCTGCAGGTAGAGGTCTTTGTGGTAGACAATAATTCGGTAGACGGGTCGGTGGAGATGGTGCGGCGGCGGTTCCCCGAAGTCATTCTGCTGGCCAACAAAGAGAACCTGGGCTTCTCCAAGGCCAATAACCAGGCCATCAGGCAATCGCAGGGCAAGTATGTGCTGCTGCTCAACCCAGATACGGTGGTGGAGGAAGATACCTTCCGGAAATGCTTTGAGTACATGGAAGACCACCCCAAGGCCGGGGCCCTGGGCGTAAAGATGATGGACGGGGCCGGCAAATTCCTGCCGGAATCCAAACGAGGGCTGCCTACGCCCTGGGTGGCCTTTTGCAAAGTCTTCGGCCTGGCCGCCCTTTTTCCCACCTCCGGACTTTTCAACCGCTACCACCTGGGGCACCTCTCCAGTGAGCAGGTGCACAAAGTGGATATTCTGGCGGGCGCCTTCATGTTCATGCGGGCCGAGGCCCTGGACAAGGTGGGGCTGTTGGACGAGGATTTCTTCATGTACGGCGAAGACATAGACCTATCCTTCCGGATAAAGGAAGGCGGCTATGACGTGGTCTATTTCCCCGAGACCCGCATTATCCATTACAAAGGCGAAAGTACCCGCAAGACCAGCGTGAACTACGTGTTCATGTTCTACAGGGCCATGATGGTGTTCGCAGAGAAGCATTTCAGCGGCAGGCAGGCCCGTATGTACTCGTTCCTGATCAGGCTGGCCATTTACCTGCGGGCTGGTTTGGCTATTGTGGCAAGAGCATTGCAATGGCTTTTTCCTATTTTCCTGGATGGGCTTTGCCTGATGGTAGGCGTTTTGGTAGGGGAGAGGCTGGTGCCCGACCCGCTGTCTTTGGAGTTTTCCACCATGTGGGCCACGTATTTTGTGGTTTGGCTAGGCGCGGCCTTTTTTAGTGGGGCCTATGACAAACCTACCCGATTGTACCGGCTGGTAAGGGGCATGCTTTGGGGCAGTATCTTGCTTATGGCGCTTTCCAGTTTCTCCGGCATGGTGGGGCAGGTAAACAAAAAGCACTTGTTGGTAGCCGTGTTAGTGGGGCTGGTGGGCATGGCTGCCTGGCGGTTGCTGCACCATTTTAAACTGTATGGCCATTGGCGCTTCGGGGAGCCCAAGGCCAAGCGCATTGCCGTGATAGGCAGCCAGAATGAGGTGAAACGGGCATCTACGCTGCTGCGGCAGGCCGGGGCCCAGGAACCGCTGGCCCAGTTCGCGCCCCAATTTCCTGCCTCAGATTTAATTCAGATAAAGGAGATCATCGAGATCTATAAAATCAATGAACTCATCTTCTGCGGCAAGGACCTGGCAGTTTCCCAGATCATTGAGTGGATGGTGCAGATCCATAAAAGCGCCATTGAATTCAAGATCCTGCCCGAAAACAGTACCTACATCATCGGCTCGTCGTCTAAAAACACCCGCGGCGACTATTACGCCCTGCACATTGAGGTGAACCTGTTGAACCCCTACCACCGGCGCAACAAGGTGGTGCTCAACTCCCTGGTAAGTGCCGTGTTGCTAATCTTGTCTCCGGTTTTGATCTGGGGTATGAAAGGCAAGAAGCAGTTTTTTAAGAATTGCCTGGGTAATCTAATCGGGTTGTACCAGTGGGTGGGCCTGAAGGCCACGGCTACGCCGGAGTCCAAACCATCTATCTTGTCGCCGGCAGATAAAGAGTCTAACCAGAGAATCAGCCCAGCTGCGGCCCGCCAGATTGAAGTGGTCTACGCCAAGGAGTACACGCCTTACTCAGACCTGGTGATTATCTCCCGTAACCTCTCCCAGTTGGGGCGGCCTGCTTAGTCTCATTGTAGAGCTTAGGTTTCCTGGCCAAACACCTAGGTGGGAGCTTCTCCTCACAGGAAAGTAGGAAAGCGTTTTGAGCCCGTTTTCCTGAAAACAGGGGTAAAACAAGATGCACCATCCAGTGGACCGGTGGTTAAAGAAAGAGGAAGTATTTTGCGGGTGGCAGGTTACTTCTCAAGCAACACCGCGTAAAAGCATCATTGCCTCACCCTAGGCATAAATTCATAATAAATCTAGTACATTAGAAGTTATAACAGGAAAGGTGTTCATTGTTTTGATAGCAATGAGGCTGATTTCATGTGATTTTAATTAAATTTTCTTCAAAATACTGTAAAAACGGTAAAAGGCCCTATTTTTGGGTCTGTACCTTTATGTCTGCGTAAGATGATAACCACCCAACAAACACCACTATCAGATAGAATCACTTCTCTTGCTGAGTCTCAGACCATTGCCATGGCCAAAAAAGCCCGTGAACTGGCGGCTAAAGGAGTAGACGTTATAAATTTAAGCTTCGGGGAACCTGACTTCCAGACCCCCCAGTATATTAAAGACGCGGCCAAGAAAGCCATTGATGACGGCTACACCTTTTACACGCCCGTGGCCGGTTACCCAGAGCTGCGCAAAGCCATTGCCGAGAAACTGAAACGCGACAACGGCCTCACCTATGGCCCTGAGAACATTGTGGTCTCTACCGGCGCCAAGCAATCCATTGCCAATGCCGTTATGTGCCTGGTAAACCCCGGGGATGAGGTAGTGATCTTCGCGCCGTACTGGGTGAGCTATGAAGAGGTGGTGAAACTGGCCGAGGGGATTCCCGTGCCGGTGATGGGTTCCATTGAAAACGACTACAAGGTGACGGCCCAGCAGTTTGAAGATGCCATTACCTCCAATACCAAATTGGTCATGTATTCTTCGCCCTGCAACCCAACGGGGTCTGTGTTCACCCAGGAAGAGCTGGCCGAGTTTGCCGCCGTTCTGGAGAGACACCCGCAGGTGTACGTGATTGCTGATGAGATCTATGAGTACATCACGTTCACCGGGGAACCGTATAGCCTGGCCCGCTTTGACGCCATCAAAGACCGCGTGGTCACTGTGAACGGATTCTCCAAAGGCTATGCCATGACCGGCTGGCGCGTGGGTTACATTGCCGCCCACAAAGACATAGCTGATGCCTGCGACAAAATGCAGAGCCAGATCACCAGCGGAACCTGCTCCATTGCCCAGAAGGCGGCCCAGGCGGCCCTGGAAGGCGGAAAGGCATCGGCTAAAGAGATGAGTGAGTCCTACCTGCGCCGCCGCGACCTGGTGCTGGGGCTGATGAACCAGATACCCGGCTTTAAGACCTATGTGCCGCAGGGCGCGTTTTACATCTTCCCAGACGTGAGTTATTACTTCGGGAAGTCCGGCGGTGACTATGAGATCCAGGATGCGAATGACCTGGCCATGTACCTGCTCAATGACGCGCACGTGTCACTGGTAGACGGTGCCGCCTTTGGCGCTCCCCAGTGCATCAGGTTCTCCTTTGCGGCCTCAGACGCCAAGTTGATTGAAGCCCTAGACCGGATCAAGGCCAGCCTGGCGAAACTAAGCTAACCCCTCAAATCCGTTTTTCTTACTACCTTTGCCCCAGACATTGGATAAGGCGCCCCGGACTAATGAGGCGCTTTATCCAATGTTTTGTTTCTAACCAATTATCTTTTTGGATGCCCATTCAGCGCACAGTTTCCGCTTTGTTCCACCGCTTTAGTCAGTTGCGGGTTCTGGTAGTAGGTGATGTGATGATTGATGCCTACCTCTGGGGAAAATCCTCACGCTTGTCGCCGGAGGCGCCGGTGCCCATTGTGAACCGCCTCAAGGTGGAGCAACGCCTGGGCGGGGCCGCCAACGTGGCCCTGAACGTGCAGAGCCTGGGCGCCACGCCGCTGCTGTGCTCGGTGGTGGGCGATGACCAGGACGGTGCGGTTCTTTTGAGGCTTCTGCAGGAGCAGGGCCAGACCAACGAAGGCATTGTCCTGAGTCCAGAGCGCCCCACCACGGTCAAGCAACGCATTATCTCGGGCGGCCAGCAGCTCCTGCGCATTGACTCAGAGGTGGAAACCGATCTGACCGAATTTGAACGCCGGGCCCTGGTACAGCGCTTTTCCTACCTGCTCAAGAAAGCCGATGTGGTCATTTTTGAGGACTATGACAAAGGTGTGCTGAGCGAGGAAGTGATCAAGGAACTGCTGGCGCTGGCCAAAGATGCCCAAGTGCCCACCGTGGTAGACCCTAAAAAGAAGAATTTCCTTTCTTATAAAGGCAGCACGCTTTTTAAACCCAATCTCAAAGAACTCAAGGAAGGCCTGAAAGTAGATTTCTCCGATGCCAACCTGGAGGCCTTTGAGGCTGCCGTGCACCAATTACAAGAAAAAATGGCGCTGGAGAATGTGCTGGTAACCTTGTCTGAGCGGGGCGTTTTCTGCCAGTCAGCCAATGGGGAGAAAACCTATTTAGATGCCCACGTGCGGTCTATCTCAGACGTTTCTGGGGCCGGTGACACCGTGGTGAGCATTGCCGCCCTAAGCCTGGCCGCCGGGCTTCCGCTGCCGGCCTTAGCCGAATTGGCTAACCTGGGCGGCGGCCTGGTTTGCGAGCACGTAGGCGTGGTACCTATTGACAAAGACCAATTACAGCACGAGGCGCAGGCCTCAGCCGTCCTGAAAAACGCGTTGGCTTCTTTTGAGGTGAAAGCGGTGTAAACGAAATGGCGTTTTAAGTCCGTTTTCCGGAAAACACCTTCAAAACAGATTTTCAATACCTTATAAAAAAGCCTTCCGCAGATAATGCAGAAGGCTTTTTTGTTGGTGTTCTATTTCCGGTTTTACCGCTGGCTATACTCTTTCACCGTCTGGATAAAGCATTTCACCTTCTCCGGGTTAGTGTCTGGGTACACGCCGTGGCCAAGGTTGGCAATATGGCGGGTGGGCCCGAAGGCGTCCAACATCTTTTTCGTTTCCTGCTTGATGCCTTCAAAAGAGTTGTAAAGCGCACACGGGTCTAAATTGCCTTGCAGGGTTTTGTTGGGGCCTACGGCGGCGCGGGCCTGCTTGATGTCCATGTTCCAGTCCAGCCCAATCACCTGGCAGTCCAGTTGCCCAAATTCCTCCAGGGAGAAGAAAGCGCCCTTGGCGAAGACCGTCACCGGAACCTCGGTAATGGCCTGGCAGATCTCAGAGATGTAGCGGTAAGAGAACTCACGGTAATGCGCAGGGGGCAAGATACCGGCCCAGGAATCAAACACTTGGATGAGGTCAGCTCCGGCTTCTACCTGCGCCTTTAGGTAGGCAATAGTAGTGTCTGTGATTTTACGCAATAACTGGTGGGCCAGCTCCGGCTCGGCGTAGAGCATTTTACGGGCTTTAGAAAAAGTCTTGGAGCCGCTACCTTCCACCATGTAGGCTAAAATAGTCCAGGGCGCGCCGGCAAACCCAATCAGGGGCACGCGGCCGTTTAGTTCTCTTTTGGTGACTTTAATGGCATCCAGCACATAGCCCAAATGCTCATGAGGGTCGGCTACCCGCACCCGCTCCACATCGGCGGCGGTTTTAATGGTAGTAGGGAAGATGGGGCCCCGGCTCTCCACCATTTCATAGGTACAGCCCATGGCCTCAGGTACCACCAGAATGTCTGAGAAGATAATGGCGGCGTCCACGTCCAGCAGGTCTACCGGCTGAATGGTCACCTCGGCGGCCAGTTCAGGCGTTTCCACCAGTTCCTTGAAACCGGAAAGGCGGCTCCGGACGGCGCGGTATTCCGGTAAAATTCGGCCGGCCTGGCGCATCAGCCAGACAGGGGTTCTTTCAGTAGGCTGGCCCAGGGCGGCACGCAGCAGCAGGTCATTCTTTAATTGCATGGCGCAAAGATAAAGGAAAAGAGGCTCTTTGAAGAATGATGTTTCTATTTAAGCAAAGTGACGAAAGTCGTTTTAGGCCCGTTTTCCGGAAAACGGGCCCAAAACGCCCACCTGGCCGTTACTTGAACAAGGCCAGTAACGCGGTCACGATAAAGCTCACCCCCAGAGACAGGACAATAAAGCCCATGATCTTTGACAAAGCGGCCAGACCGGCCTTACCTAAGAAAATCATCAGTTTAGGAGAGAAAAGCAGGATAATGTAACTCACCGCGCCCATCATGATAATGGCCAGAATGGTGAGCCCCATATCAATAATGGTAAGCGACTTGGTGAAAAGACTGATGACCACCGCAATGGAGCCGGGCCCCGAGAGCAGGGGCATGGCCAGGGGCGTAAAGGAGATATCGTCCTTTTCTACGCCTTCGGCCACTACGTCCTTGGAGATTTTTTTGCTTTCTTCGGGCTTGGCGTTGAGTAGGTCAAACCCGGCCCGCATGATCATGATACCGCCCGCAATGCGCAGGTCATGGATCCTGAGCCCGAAAAAGTCCAGCACGGCCTGCCCGGCCAGAAAGAAGACGGTCAAGATAAGCACCATGTAGATACAGGCACGCAAGGCCTGTTCGCCCCGCCGGGTGGGCGTGTCATCATGGGTGAGGGTCAGGAACACAGGCATGGCGCCAAACGGGTTCACCACCGAAAACAGGGCAGAAAATGTAGCAAGCAGAATTTCCATTGAGGCCAAAATACGTATTTTACCAGGAATGTCAACGGGCATACGCAGAAACGGGAAAGGGAGGACCAGTAAGTCCTCCCTTTCCCGTTTATATAACGTTATGCGAACCTGAGGTTACGCGAAAAAGCTGAAAAGCATGGTTCTGAATTGCCCCATGAAACTGGGATTAGGGCGGGAAGCGGAGCGGGCGGGAGCGCTGGATCTGGCCTGCTGCCGTAATTGAATGCGTTTTAAAGAATCAAACAGCCTTTTCTTGGCAGACTCGCCGCGTTCTACTACCCCAGACATGCCAGGCTGCCACAGAGACAAAACTTCTCGGCCGTCTACAGAGGGGGTTAAGGCGAAATAATGGCACCGCTCCTTTTGCCCCAGGAACTGCTTCAGTAACGGAAGGTCGGGGCTGAAGCCCAGGTCTTCTCTGCCGCCAAAGACTAAAATCTCACGGCTGGAGTTACGCGCAGGATTGATCTGGTTTTTGAATTCGGCATACGTAAACGTCCGGATCTCAATAGGGAGGGTGTAGAGATGCTGCTTGTTTAAGGCCAGATAAAGAGACCCAGCATAGGCTGCGTCGTCTTCTATGAGTATCAAGCGATATATATTCTGCATATGAAAGCAAATATAGGATAATAATGTTATTTAAATAAAATATTAAGTAAATATTAAAAAAATATTGTTGGCAAAGTCTAACTCTATTGATTTTCTGGGTAGTAAGGTAATTAGGCGCAAATGCGTAGTTTTGTTTTTTCATCGGCCCACGCTTTTGAGACTAGATATCAGCTACAATACTTACGAGCATAGAATGGTTCTTGGATTGGATATTTTATTGTAAATGAGGGTATTAAAGAGTGGCCTGCAGACGATTTAAGTATATTTTAAATGAATAACATACGACTAGGCATTCTGGGGGGCGGACAGTTGGGCAGGATGCTACTTCAGGCCGGCCTTGATTTTAACCTGTACACGCTGGTGCTAGACCCAGATGAGTTTGCCCCTTGCCGGCACCTGTGCGAGGAGTTTGTGCACGGTGACTTCAAAGACTATGATACCGTCTACGCCTTCGGCAAGCGCTGTAACCTGCTCACCATTGAAATTGAGCACGTAAACGTAGACGCGCTTTTCCAGCTGGAAAAGGAAGGCCTGGCCATTTACCCGAAGCCCGCGTCCTTGCAAACTATTCAGGACAAGGGCCTTCAGAAAGAGTTCTTCCAGAAACACGCCATTCCTACGGCCCCGTTCAGGTTGCTGCAGGAGGCCGCTGAGCTAGACGCCCACCAGGATTTTCTGCCCGCGTTCCATAAGCTGCGCCGCGGCGGGTATGATGGCAACGGGGTACGGCGGTTAGACAGCCCCGCAGATTTTGGTAAGGCGTTTCAGGCCCCCGGCGTGCTGGAGAAACTGGTGGACTTTGAGCTGGAGATATCGGTGATCTGTGCCCGCAATGTGCAGGGCGAGGTGAAAGCCTACCCCGTGGTGGAACAGGTCATGCATGATGAACATAATCTGGTAGATTACCTGCTGGCACCGTCTCAGATTGCGTATAAGTTACAGCGCATGGCCATTGAGATTGCCACCCACGTGACCACTACTTTGGATATTGTAGGGCTACTGGCCGTAGAGATGTTTGTGACCAGAGACGGTCAGATACTGGTGAACGAAGTGGCGCCCCGCCCGCACAACAGCGGCCACCATACCATGAAAGCCAACGCCACCTCACAGTTTGAGCAGCACCTGCGGGCTATCCTGGGCTTGCCTCTAGGGGACACTGAACCGCATTGCCCCGCCATTTTGCTTAACCTGCTGGGCGAGGCCGGGTACTCCGGGGAGGCGGTGTATGAGGGTCTGGAGGAAACCCTGCGGGAGCCGGGCGTGCACATTCACCTGTACGGGA
Source organism: Rufibacter radiotolerans (assembly GCF_001078055.1). NCBI lineage: Bacteria > Pseudomonadati > Bacteroidota > Cytophagia > Cytophagales > Hymenobacteraceae > Rufibacter > Rufibacter radiotolerans. Next base: position 750,439 of record NZ_CP010777.1, read on the forward strand.
AGAAGTTCACCCGGCCGTTCCGGAAAATGGGCCACCTGACCGTGTTGGCGCCTACCGTAGAAGAAGTGAAAACGAAAGCAGAAAGCGTAAAGAACCGTTTAAGAATTATTGCATGAGCCAAACGCCAGAAAAAGCCGCGCCCGTAGTGGGCATTATCATGGGTAGCCAGTCAGACCTGAAAGTGATGTCTGCCGCCGCCGATGTATTGGAACAACTCCGGATCCCCTATGAATTGACCATCGTTTCGGCGCACCGCACGCCCCACCGCATGATGGAATACGCCGAGGCTGCCCGCAAACGGGGCCTGAAGGTGATCATTGCCGGGGCCGGGGGCGCCGCCCACTTACCCGGTATGGTGGCCGCTTTGACTACCCTGCCCGTGATTGGGGTGCCCGTGAAATCCAGCAACTCCATTGATGGCTGGGACTCTATCCTGTCCATCCTGCAAATGCCTAGTGGCGTACCGGTAGCCACGGTAGCGTTGAACGGTGCGGCAAACGCCGGAATTCTGGCCGCCCAGATTCTGGGTACCACTAACGCCGTTGTGGCCGACAACCTGGAGAAACACCGGGCCATCCAAAAAGACAAGGTCATGCGCTCCGTGGAACAGTTAAACCGGGGTGAATTTGACGTAGACTAGCGCCTTGCTTACTTTACTTCCCATCCATACAACTGCCACGCCCGAATTCCTTCTGGCGTGGCAGTTGTATGAAGAGGCCTTCCCCGCTGAGGAGCGTAGGAATCTGGGGCAACAGAAGGAGCTCCTCTCCCATAGCCATTACCGTTTCATGTCGGTTCAAAAAGAGGGGGAAACGGTGGGGGTAGTGGGCCTTTGGGAGTTCACTGATTTCTTGTTTCTGGAGCATCTGGCCATGACTCCGCAGCAGCGGGGCCTGGGCTGGGGCAAGCAGGTGCTGGACCTCCTGAAAGACGCTTCTCCGTCACCTATGATGATTCTGGAGGTAGAACCGCCCCTTACCTCCCTTGCCCAGCGCCGCATTGGTTTCTACGCACGCTCTGGCTTTCACCTCAATGCCTATCCTTACCGGCAGCCGGCCTACAGCCCTGAGAAACCATGGGTGCCGCTGCAGCTTATGTCTTTTCCAGGGCTGCTGGCAGATGAAGAGTACCAGAAAATAAAGACGCTCCTTTATAAAACCGTGTACGGGACAGAGGAAACCATCTGAAAATTAGTGATTTAGGGAGGATGGGTGCCGAGGCGGAGATTAGTAGGGAAGCCTTCAAAGGAATTCCGCTGAGCCTTGAAGTTTAAAGGGCAGCGGGGAAGGAGCCGTACACCTTAGATTACCCAAAACCCGTTTTGAGCCTGTTTTCCCGAAAATAGTCTCAAAACGAATCCTTACCCTTGTGAAGAGAATTCCGTTTAGGGGCCGTTTTTATGAAAACAGCCCCTAAACGGAATTCTGGGTTAATACGCCTTTCTATTTTTCCTGCCTAACAATTCATGGATACCAAGCAAGACCAGGAGGTTGGCCGCTGATGTTGGTATCTTCTGAAAACCCGGTGCTTAGCTCTTATCCTGCTTCCAGCGATTATTTGAGTCTCCCAAGGGTGCCGAGCCCGGCAAGCGACCGTATAAAGGGGCAAAGACAAAACATTTTCTAGTTGGCACCCATGTCAGAGAACGCTCCCCATATCTATCTTATCCGGCATGCCCGGCCTATTATTAACCGGTCGGGGCTGTTTAGCAAGGCGGCGGCGGCCCAGTACATTCAGGACTACAATGTGGCGGAGGTGGAAGAGATCATAGAAAAAAGCGAGCACCTGCCCATGGACCGCATCAAGAAAGTCTTTTGCAGTACCCTGCCCCGAGCCAAGGCTACTGCCAAAATGCTGTTTGGGGAAGGGGTGGAACTGATTGAGGATGCCACGTTCCGGGAGTTTGAGAACCGCATCTGGGGCTTGCCGCTGGGCAAGTTTCCCTTGATCTGGTGGCAGGTGACGTCCAGGGCCTTGTGGCTGCTAGGGCTCAACCAGAAAGACATTGAAAGCTTTAAACAGGCCAAGGCCCGGGCCGCCCAGGCCGCCCAGCATTTAGCCACCGAAGCTGAGGCCCACGGGCTGGCCGTGCTGGTGGCGCACGGGTTCTTAAATGAGTTCGTGAAACGCGCCCTCAGGAGGCAAGGCTGGAAAGTTCTGCGCGACGGTGGACGGGGCTATGTGGGCGTGACCCAACTGGGCAAATAAGGTCTTCTGTTTTAGCCCCGTTTTTCCAAAAACAGCCGTAAAACAGAAAGAGGCCGGTAAACCCCTGTAGCTTCCCCTGCTATTCAACCTGTGCCTTTAAAGCAGGAAGCACTGCTAACCTGTTTCTTGTCTCTGAACAAGTCATTTAAATAGAAAGAATATGGCGCACGAACACAGAATCTTGAAAGCAATGTATGCAGTAGTAAAAGACCACGAGTCAAAGACCACCTGGCCCATTGACGCAGCGGCCATCTCCGCTAAAACGCCCGGGCTTTCCCTGGGCGAAATTGAACAGGAAATGCGGGACCTTGAAATAAAGAAGCTGGTACAGATAGACCACGCCCCAGACATGACCCTGTTCTGCCACCTCACCGCGGCCGGACTGCAGCAAGCCGAGAAAGCTGCCCGGGATTGAGGTTGGTCCTTGAAAAGCTGCCGGAGGATCTTCTGGCAGAGCAATTTCCACCTCAACCCAAATGCCCCACCTATACATAGGTGGGGCATTTGGGTTTCAGGCCGGTAGATTCAGCGGCTTACGTTCTGTTTACTTCATCCAGGGTATTGGTGCGGCGTTGCTCTACTTTCTGCCCTTTGCTGAATTTGTAGCGCAAGGTCACGCCAATGTTTCTAGGGTACAGGTACTGGTCAAAGTTGTTGATGTTCTCGCCAATGGTGGTGTTAAAGCGCAGGCGGTAGCTCCGGAAGATATCGTTCACGTTCACGCTCAGGTCCAGTTTCTTGTCAAGGAAGCTTTTCTTCAACCCGGCATGCACCCACCACATTGCCTCAATCTTATACAAGCCAGACACCGCTGGCCCTCTTCCCACCGCGTTCACCTCCATCTGGAAACCGTAGGGCAACAAGATATTATGGCTGGACTGCAGCATGTACAGGAACTGCGCATTGGTTACCCGCTGCGTGTTGTTATTGGAGTTCAGCTCCCCGTTCACATTGGTCATCATGGTGTATTCATTGTAAGAGAAGGTAAGCGTATTATTAGTGTCCCAGTTCTTCATGATTTTGACCGGCGCAAGGGCCGTCATGCTCACGTTCTGGAGGTCGTCCACGTTGCCGGTAGTATAGATAGTGGTGGCGTTCTCCACATCCAGGTAAGGCAACTCAGACATCACATCTTTCACGTACTGGTAGTTGAGGGTTAAGATATAGTCTTTCATGAACGTCTGGGTAACTCCTACCGAGTGCGTGTATTGCGGGCGCAACTGTGGGTTGCCTGTGGTGTAGGTGAATGGGTCACGGTAGCTGATGAACGGGTTCAGATTGCCGTAATTGGGCCGCTGGATGCGGCGGCTGTAATTGTAACCTATCTGGTAGTTCTCGCTTACCTTCTGCTGGACAAATACACTGGGGAATAGATTGAAATAGCTTCTGTCATTCACCTGCTTTGTGGTCACAGACTCACCAGTGGATTCTGTTTTCTCTCCTCTTAAGCCGGTCTGTACTAAGAATTTATCGCCAAACTTGGTGTTGAAGTTGATATAGGCGGCGTAAATGTTTTCGTCATAGATAAAGTGGTTGGTTCTTCTTGGGTCTAGCACTAACCCGTTGCTGTTGAAATAAAACCGTGAATCGTTGTCAGACACCACCCGGCTCGCTTTGGCACCTACTTCCAGCTTGCTCACCTTGTTCAAGGGCTTGGCAAAGTCAATCTTTCCAGAGTAAATGTCAAAGCCGTTGTCGGTGTCGGTATACAAAAAATCCTGGGTGGTGGGGCGGTTCTCTGCGGTTAAGTCTGTATAGTAATTGTAGAAGTTGGAGTGCCCGGCGTTGGAGATTTTTACAAAGTCCAGGTCTGCGGAAAGCGTGGTGCCCAGCGTGTCTAGTTTACCGTTGTAGTGTACGTTGTTGGTGGAGCTTCTAAACCGGTTGGTCAGGAAGTTGTTGGCATTGATGAATGTCTCAGGATTCTGCCGGTCAAGCCCCATGTAGGAGTCTGAAATAAAGTCTACCCAGACCGTATTCTGGTTGAAGCTGGTCATGGCGCCCACGCTGTGCTTGTCGGTGAGGCTGTAATCAGTACCTAATCTGAAGGTGGGCGGACCCTGGTTTTTGTGCTTCCCGTTTGCGGTCTGGTTAAAATAGATAAGGCCTTCTTTGGCGTCATACACCCGCTCAAAGGTTCCTTCCCGGTTGCCTACTCGTTGCATCTGATCAATACTGGCAAAAGAATTCCACTTGCCGCTTTTAATGTTTAGGTTACCCCCGGTAGAATACCCGCTCTGTTTAAAGTTGGTGTTATAGGTGCCGTACACACTTCCGTTCAGGCCTTGCAGTTCATTCTTCTTGAGGTTGATGTTCAGGATGCCGGAGGTGCCCTCTGCGTCATACTTAGCCGATGGGTTGGCGATGATTTCAATGTTCTTGATGTTCTCCGCAGACATGCCTTCCAGCATAGTGCGCAAATCTGACGCAGAGAGGTAAGTCAGCTTGCCGTCCAGCATCACGGTCACCCCGCCTCGGCCATTCAGTTGGATGTTGCCGTCTTGGTCTACAAATACCCCCGGCGACTTGGCCAGCACGTCATACGCCGTTCGGCCCGCGGCAAGGGCGGTGCCCTCAATGCTCACCACAATCTTGTCTGCCTCTTGCGTGATGGTGGGCCGCAGCGCTTCTACTTTTACTTCTTTCAGTTGAGTGGCAGAGCTTGCTAATTTCACCGTGCCTACTTCCATCTCGGGCTTTTGTTCCGTCACAGAAACTTGTGGCAGCACTTTGGTCATATACCCTATAAAACTGAAAGAAAGCCTGTACTCTCCGGTAGGAATGCCTGTGAAGGCATAGCGCCCCTGGGCATCGGTCACAGTGCCGTCCATAGCTTTGTTTGTGCCATTCTGAAGCAAGGCCACCGTAGCAAACTCAATTGGCTTACCGGTTAAGGAGTCCGTCAAAACCCCGGCAATCTTACCGCGGGGTGCCGCCTGGGCGAGGGCAGATGCCGGTGGTGCTACCTGTGCCCAACCCATTCCAGGAGAAGAAAGGCAAAAGCATAGCATCCCTACAAAAAAGAGGGTAGATTTTTTCATAGCAAAAAGGGTAGAGGTGGTTAGCTTTTTTTTAGAGTCTACTACTGTATGCTAGAAAGACTTAGCGAAGGGGAAACCGTTGCACAGTCTGGCATTTTTATTTTTCCAGAAGCTTCCATTGGCCTTAAATGGAAAAGCAGCCTTTGGGAAGCCATGTTTCAGGCCTGAATTTCTAAAAACAGGCCTGAAATGGAGCAAAGCAGGAATGACCAGCAATTATTTTCTTTTTAAAGCCATCCTTTATAAGGGGTTGAACAAGCTACCCTTAAGCCATTTGGGTAGGGTGAGGCGGAGTGGTATGGGCCGTTTTCTTTTCTAAAGCCGCTTTTCTTAAGGAGAAGAAGTGCAGGGTATAGGCCAGAGGCACCAGAAAGGTGGGCAGCACCATGAAAGGAAACGTGACCAGGATGTCGGCCCCCGGCTTGTCAAAAAACTGCTGAAAGGGCGTAGGCAGTGACAGCACGCTCATCACCACAATATTTAGCAGCAACGCCAACCCTACCAAATGGTATAAGGACGCCAATAAATGGTTACGGCGGCCATTGCCGTAGCAGAGCACCGCAAACACGGGGCCCGCCAACCCAGAGAGCACATCCCAGTTATGGCCTTCAAACGTCAGGCGCTCCGGTAAGGCATTGGCCAGGAACAGGCACCAAAGGAAAATCTCCACCGGTATCCGGAAGGCCTGAAGCGCCAAAAGCCCTTTAGCCGGCAGGTGCCGGATAAAATCCTGGGTGCGCGGGTGAAAGGTAAGCACCAGCACCGCCAGCAGGGGCGGAAGCAGGGCCGGCAGCATGTTGACGGGGGCACGGGAAAAGTTGCCCATAAAGCCAGACAAAGCCATAAAGCTGGTCACAGCCAGCCAACCTGTAAGGACAGCGCCTACCACCCAGGTTCTTTTAGCCGCCGCCTGGGCAGAGAGCCCCATCCGTAAAAACGTCTGGCGCGTGCCCGCCACTATCAGGTACAGGCAAAGCAAGGTGAGTGCGGCAAAGCCGACCTTGGCAAGGAGTAGGTAATTGTGAGCCATAGGATAAGGAATGAAGTGAAGTTCTGCCGTTGCAGCCATTGGAAAAGGCGTTGCCTACGGGCAATCGCTTGCCAAAGGGGTGCTGCAAGAGTGAAAGGATCAACAAGTAACTTCCAAATGCTGCTGTTTTGGGCCTGTTTTCATAAAAATGGGCCCAAAACAGGGGAGGTCCCGGGCATCGGCTTTAGCCGATGACCTTCTTTATTTAAACAACAAGGTAAAGGCCGTGCCGGCGCCCTCAGTAGATTGAACCTGAATGGCGCCTTTGTGCAGCATCATGATCTGCTTACATAAACTCAGGCCAATACCGCTGCCGCTTTTCTTGCTGCTGAAAAAAGGGATGAAGATCTTTTCCTGCACCTCTTTAGACATTCCGGTGCCGTTGTCGGCCACTTTCACCACCACGTTTCCGTTGGCGCCCGCGTAGGCAGACAGGGTGATCTCAGGGTGGGGCTGCTCCTTGACCGCGTCTATGGCGTTAACCAGCAGGTTGATCAACACCTGGTCCAACAGGTTGCCATCTGCCTGCAGCGTGAGGTTCTTGTCTTCCAGGAGCAGGTTCAGGTGAATGTTTTTCTGCGCCATTGTGGGCTCCATGAGCCGCCTGAGGTTCAGGAACAGGTCCTGCAGGTAAATTTTCTCCAGGTTCAGCTTGGTGATCTTGCTTAGGTTGCGGTAGGTCTCCGCGAACTTGAGCAAGCCCTGGCTCCGGTATTTAATGGTACTGATGCCTTCCTCCAGGTCTTCCAGGTCATCTTGGGTAACCCCGTTGGCCATAGTATCCTGCAGGCGGTTCTTGAGGGTGTCGGCCAGGGAGGAGATAGGCGCAATGGAGTTCATGATTTCATGGGTCATCACGTTCAGCAGTTTTTGCCAGGCCAGAGATTCGGTTTCTTCCAGGGCATCATTCACGTTCTGGAACGCCACCAATTTGTACCGTCTGCCCTCGTTCTGGAAAACGGTGGCAGACAACATGAATTTATACGTGCCCCGTTCTAAACTAGGGAACTGGATAAGGGCAATTTTATGCTGGGTCGCCGACAGGGTAGTCACTTCTTTATACAGCGTGGGGTCCCTTTTCTCCAAAGAATGCACGGTCCTGAGAAAAGGCAGCTGGAGGAGTTTTTTCAGGGCCTCGTTCATCAACACCACCTCGCCGCTGTCTAGGTCATAAGACATGATACCGGTATCTACCAGTTCCAGAATACGCTGCAGGTGCTGGTGCTGGGTCTCTTTTTCCTGGTTTATATTCTTGAAGGTGGTATTGATCTGGTTAAACCCCTTGCGTAGGTGCACCAACTGCGGCGAGGAAGACTTTTCATTGAAGTACCTGGAGAAATCGCGGTACTGGATGGCCTCAATAAATAGGTTCAGTTCCTCCTGGGCCCGTTTAAGGAACCGGATTAGCTCATAAACCTGGAACAGAAGCACCGGAATAAGAAACACTAGCAGTTCGGCCCAGCCTTTCAACAGCAGCAGAGACGGGGCGCTTAAGGAGAGAAGCAGCAGAAACACCCGCAAAAGCAGCTTCCCTTCAAAGTTCTTAAAGCTCATATTTGCCCAGTCTTCGGTACAGCGCGGTGCGGGTAATGCCCAACTCCTTGGCTGCTTTGGTCATGACCCCGTTGTGCTTTTCCAGCACCCGTATGATGGTGGCTTTCTCCAGTTCCTCCAGGTTGGTAGCGTTGGGCAGGGCAGCCGGGGCCGGGGCCGCCTCAATAGGCGAGAAGAGAATGTCTTTAGCGTCCAGGGCCTTGTCTTCGGCCATGATCACGGCCCGCTCAATGGCATACTGCAGCTCCCGTACGTTGCCCGGAAAAGCATAATTTTTAAGCTTTTCTATTGCTTTGGCGGTAAGGTCCAGCTGGGGTTTGAGGTATTTGTTGGCGTACACCTGTATGTAGTGGCGAGCCAGCAAAATCACGTCATTGCCCCGCCGCCGCAGCGGCGGCACCACAATCTCCACGGTATTGATGCGGTAAATCAAATCCTTCCGGAAACGGGCGTCACTGGCCAAGTCTGCCAGAGAGACGTTGGTGGCGCAGAGCAGGCGCACGTCTATGTCTATGGCCGTGTTGGAACCCACCCTGATCACCTGCCGGTTCTGGAGAACGCTAAGTAATTTTGCCTGTTGCTGGAGCGAGATGTTGCCAATCTCATCCAGGAAGATGGTGCCTTTGTGGGCCGCCTCAAACCGCCCCATGCGCTCCTCGCGCGCATCTGTAAAGGCCCCTTTCTTGTGCCCGAAGAGCTCACTCTCAAACAAGGATTCTGTCAGGGCCCCCACGTCTACCTTAATGAACGGCTGATTTGCCCGCAGCGAGTGCTGGTGGATCGCCTTGGCGATGAGTTCTTTCCCGGTGCCGTTTTCGCCTAGAATAAGAATGTTGGCGTCAGTAGGAGCTACTTTCTTGATTTTGTAGAAAATGTCCTGCATGGGCCCAGATTCACCAATCAACTCTGGGCCCATGCCAGCAACGTTTTGGCCAGAGGCCGAGGCAGGGCTTTCTTTGCCTTTCTCGCTGATTGCCTCCTGCAGGGTGGCCAGCAGTTTTTCATTGTGCCAGGGCTTCACCACAAAATCATAGGCGCCCTCCTTCAGGGATCTTATGGCCAGGTCAATGTCGCCGTAGGCGGTGATCATGACCACGGCGGCCTCAGATTTCAGGCGTTTGATCTCCTTCAGCCAGAAAATACCCTCGTTGCCCGTGTTAATGGAGGAAGCGAAATTCATGTCCAGCAGGATAAGGTCAAACGCCTGCCGCTTGAGGTGGGCCGGAATGCTGTCTGGGTTTTTCTCCACCACTATCTCCTTCACCTGCGGCCTTAGCAGCAAACGTACCGCCGTGAGCACATCAGGGTCATCATCAATCACCAGAATGGAAGCCTTCTTCAGTTGCATAGGAGTTTCTTGAATGCGGGTAGATTATCAGTCTGCGGTGTACGTCTTGAATATGGATTTCCGTTTTGGGCCTGTTTTCCGGAAAACAGGCCCAAAACGGCGGGTGCCCTTTTTCAGTTCCAGCCCTGCCAAAGTTATTATAATAGGCTGCACGTGTTTTCCCTTCCTAAAAAACGATAATTATGCCATACCTGCAACTTCTTGATTGTGAATGGTTTTGCTATAATTATCAGATGGGATAGGAGCGAAATCGCACACCTGGGGTGCGGATTTGCACGGATGCGCCTGCTTTGTAAAAGCTAACCCATTGATAATGAATACGAAGGGTTTTTGGCATATGGTGTGCATTCTGGGGAGAGACATTCCTTAGATACTTAAACGTAACCCTATGATACAGATTACCAACCTGGAGAAAGTGTACCGCTCAGATGAAATGCATACCACCGCCCTTAACAAAGTGAGCCTGCACGTGCAGGAGGGCGAGTTTGTGGCGGTGATGGGGCCTTCGGGCTGCGGCAAGTCCACTTTACTGAACCTGCTGGGCCTGCTGGATGACCCAGACGGCGGCAGTTTCCTGTTTAACGGCATGGAGGTGGCCAACGCCACAGAGAAGCAGCGGGCCGAGGCGCGCAAGCGCAACATTGGGTTTGTGTTCCAGAGCTTCAACCTGATTGATGAACTGACTGTGTTTGAAAACGTGGAACTGCCCCTTATCTATATGGGCGTGAACAACCCGGAGCGCCGGCAACGGGTGGAGGAGGTGCTGGAAAAGGTGCAGATAAAGCACCGGCAGAACCATTTCCCGCAGCAGCTTTCAGGCGGGCAGCAGCAACGGGTGGCCGTGGCCCGCGCCGTGGTTAACAACCCCAAACTCCTGCTGGCAGATGAGCCTACCGGTAACCTTGACTCCAGCAACGGCAACGAGGTCATGGAACTGCTCAGCGAGTTGAACACGCAAGGCGCCACTATTGTCATGGTAACCCACTCTGAACATGACGCCCGCTACAGCCACCGTATTGTGCGCATGCTGGACGGCCAGACCGTCATGGCCGAACAGATGGCCTAACCATTTACCAGGCACAGCAGAACCCCCTATCTTTAGACAGTTTTAAGCTTGTAGTATGTTTAAGAACTATTTCAAAGTTGCGTACCGCAACTTAATCCGTCACAAAGGCTTCTCCATTATTAACATTGCGGGGTTGACGCTGGGAGTAACCGCCTGCCTCCTCATTGGGCTCTTTGTCTATGATGAACTGCAGTATGACAAATTCCTGCCGGAAGGGGACCAGGTGTACCGGGTGTACAATGACCAGTCTGCGGAGGAAAGCGCCGGAATGGTGTCCCCAGTGCCGCCCATGTTTGGGGCCACGCTGGAGCAGAGCATCCCGGAGGTTGACAAAGTGGCCCGCATCCTCATGCTGCAGTATGACGCCAACAACCTGGTGGAGGCCAGTGACAAGAAAATCTACGAGAATGGCCGTTTCTTCGCTGATCCGAGCTTTTTTGAGGTGTTCCAACTGCCGTTTGTGTACGGCTCCCCTGAAAAAGCCCTGGCAGACCCTACGTCCATCGTTATCTCAGATAAATTCGCGCAACGGGTGTTTGGAAAGGCAGACCCAGTGGGCAAGAAAGTGGCGGTAAACCAGACCCAGTACCTGGTGAAGGGGGTGTTCAGTACCGCTGAACGGTTCCACTTGCCGGTAAACTTTGTGTTACCCATGGCAGCAGCTGAAATACCACCGGAGCGCATGCAGAACTGGGGTTGGCAGCAGTTTTACACGTACGTAAAGTTGAAAAAAGGAGCCAATGCCCAGGCGGCCCAGACCAAACTGCGGGAAATTGTTAGCAAGCAGATTGACCCCGATAAAAATGCGCCTTTCAGGTACCGGCCGATGCTGCAGCCCCTCCATGAGGTGTACCTGTACTCAGCAGGTTTTAAGTATGACCAGAATGCCAAGGGGAACATCACGTATGTAAAAGCCCTAAGCGTTATTGCGGTGTTTATCCTGCTCATTGCCTGTTTCAACTTCGTGAACCTGGCCACGGCCAAGTCTTTGCAGCGGGCCAAAGAGGTGGGCGTTAGAAAAGCCATAGGGGCCAGCCGGGGCCAGCTCATGCTGCAGTTCCTGAGTGAAACAGTCATGCTTACCCTCATCAGCGTCATTTTCTCGGCGGCGCTTACCTCTTTGCTGCTCCCGTCTTTGAACGCCTTCACAGACAAGCAAATGACGTTCAACGTGTTCACCAATTTTAACATTCTGCTGCTTCTATTGGTCCTCACGCTGGTGGTAGGAGTGCTGGCGGGGCTTTATCCGGCCATGGTGCTGTCTGGGTTTAAGCCGGTAAAGGTACTCAAAAGCGCTGTGGTGGTAGACAGCAAGGTCGGGAAGATCCAGTGGCTCCGGCATGGGCTTATTGTGGTACAGTTGGCCCTGTCCATTTTCCTGATCATCAGCGCCAGCATTGTGTACAAGCAGGTGGGCTACTTGCACAACAAAGACCTGGGCTTTAACAAAGACCAGATCATGTTTTTCCAGATGAGAGGGCAGAACATGTTTGAGAACCATGAGACCTTTAAATCTGAATTGCGCAAAGCGACTGGCGTGAAAGACGTGTCCATTGGCTACGGGTTTCCGGGCGATGCGACCGCCGGCGACCGCGTAATTGTACCCAGGAACGGGGAGAAGGAATACTACGGGGCCACCTTGCTGATGGTGGACTTTAACTACATCAACACCCTGGATGTACAGGTTTTGGCCGGTCGGCCATTTTCAAAGGAGTACCCCACAGATGCCGACCACGCCTATATGATCAATGAGACGGCGGTGCGGGAGCTAGGGTATGGAACCCCTGAGAAAGCCCTGGGCCAACCCCTGCTATGGCCCACCTGGGATAAGCAAGACTCTTTGAAAGAAGGCAAAATTATTGGGGTGGTGAAAGATTTCCACTACAAAAGTCTGTATGACAAGATGGAGCCGGTGGTGATGCAGATTTACCCCAATGCGGCGGTAAAGGTGGCGGTGAAAGTAGAGCCAGAGAATGTGGCCGGAACCATCAGTCAGGTGAAAACGGTTTGGGACAAGTTTTCGCCGGAATACCCGCTGGAGTATATGTTCATGGATGATAACTTTGAGAAGATGTACAAAGCCGAAGACAAGCTGAAGTCGCTTCTGACCATTTTTACGGGCATTGCTATTTTCATAGGCAGCCTGGGGTTGTTCGGGTTGGCGGCCTATGCCGCTGAGCGCCGCAAGAAAGAAATTGGTATCAGGAAAATACTGGGTGCGGAAACCTCGTCTATTGTGGCCTTGCTGTCAAAGGATTTTATGAAACTGGTGCTCCTAGCGGCCTTTATTGCCATTCCGGTGGCGTGGTATGCCATGAATAAATGGCTGGAGGACTTTGCCTACCGCATTGAGATTCCGCTGTGGGTGTTTGGGGCGGCCCTGCTGCTGGCCGGATTAGTAGCCTTCCTGACCGTTAGCTTCCAGGCGCTCAAGGCTGCCACGGCCAACCCGGTTAAAAACCTGAGAATGGATTAAGCCAAAGAGTAAAGATTGACGCTTGTAAAATGAGAAACGGTTGGAGTGGCATAGAAATATATGCCACTCCAACCGTTCTGGTTAAATACAGCTCTTGACTTCGCTTTTCTGTTTTGGGCCTGTTTTCTTGAAAACAGGCCCAAAACGCAATTCTAACTTCAATTAAAACGGAAACGCCTTGCGGGGCTTTGGTGCTTTCTTCACCGAGGAGGCCGTGTATCCGCCTTCAAACAACCTTCCGAAGTTAACCTTGAGTTTCTCCGGGAAATCTTCCAGGCAGCTGCAGGCCATCTTTTCCAAAGCCCTTAAGGTTAGCTCGGCGCAGGCGTAGGAGTCTGCGGCGGCACGGTGGTGCTTGAACTGGATGCCATGCCGGTTACAAAGCGACTTGAGGTCATACTGCGGCAAACCCTGCCAAACCTGCTTGGAGAACTGCACACTGCAGGCATACTGCAGTTCAGGAAACGGCAGGCGGTAGGTATTCAAAGTGGCCCGCAGCACGCTCATGTCAAAGCTGGCGTTGTGGGCAATGACCAATTGGTTTTCCAGCAAAGGCTTCAACTCCTGCCAGACGGTGTCAAACGTAGGGCTGTTCTTCACGTCCTGGGGCTTGATGCCATGAATGCTGATGTTCATGCCATTGAAGTACGGATACGATTTGGGTTTAATGAGCCAGGACTGGGTACCCATGATTTGTCCGTTCTGCACAAAAGTTAGTCCAATCTCACACGGGCTGTCCCGCTCAGGGGTAGCCGTCTCAAAGTCAAGGGTGATGAAGTTCATGGGGCAAAGTTACGCAGCATTTTTGTCTGAATGCGGGGTAATATCGGCTACCAATATTTCTAGCGGAAAACCTAAACCTTTGTGCAGGTTCCTGATCATCTCCAAAGAAAGAGATCGCTTCCGGTTCAAGACTTTTGAGACATTGCCCTTATTGCCCATATAGGGAACTAAATCTGCCTGGGTAAGCCCTAATTCTTCCATGCGGATTTTGATATACTCTATAGGGTCTGGTTCCTCTATGGCAAAGTGCTCTTCTTCATATTTATTTAAGATAAGCATGAGCAATTGGAGTTCTTTTGATTCTTCGCTATCTGGTTTGGCGTCAAACAGTTCGTCAATACGGGCTAACATTCGCTCATATTCTGCTTCTGTCTCTATTAATTTTAGGTGTTCCGTTTCCATAATCTTTCCTCTTTAAATGGTGCCAGCGTCTATTTTGTCATACTCAGCGTGGGTACCAATCCACTTCACCATGATGCTTTTATATTGAAAGCTCACTCTAGCCACTAACCTGTAATGGTTACCTTTAATATTGAATACCACTCTACCATCCTTTACCAAATCAGCGCTAGGGAAGTCTTTCTTTAAAGCGTTTAAGTCTTTCCATTCAGCATGTTTGGTTGTTTTATACCATGAGGTTAAAGGTAGTTTGGCACCAGCGTTTTGAGTGTAATACTCCTTTATTTTCTTTAGGCTGATGACATTCATAAGAAGTTTACTGCTGTTCCTATTACTTACTACAAAGGTAAACATATGTTGTCTATTTGACAACATGATTGTATTAAGTAAAAAAAAAGCCCCAACGCAACGCGGTGGGGCTTTTTCAACTAAACCTAATTTTTAAATTACTTTACTTCTTCGTAGTCCACATCAGTCACGGTGTCGCTGCCAGAGGTCTGGCCGGCGCTTCCGTCTGGGCCTGGCTGCTGCTGTCCTCCACCGAATCCGGCGTCAGGACCAGGTTGGCCCGCTCCGCCGGTGGCGGCGTACATCTCCTGAGAGGCGGCCTGCCAGGCATTGTTGATGTTGGTCATGGCGCTGTCAATCGCGGCTAAGTCCTTAGACTCGTGTGCTTTCTTCAGGTCAGCCAGAGCACCTTCAATGGCGGTTTTGTTGCCGGCAGAAAGTTTCTCGCCGTACTCGCTCAACTGTTTCTCCGTCTGGAAAATCATAGAGTCAGCCTGGTTTACTTTTTCTACCTGCTCCTTAGCAGCGCGGTCCGTCTCGGCGTTAGCCTCAGCTTCCTTGCGCATTCTCTCGATTTCCTCTTCAGTCAAGCCAGAAGAAGCCTCGATGCGGATTTTTTGCTCTTTGCCGGTGCCTTTGTCTTTGGCAGACACGTGCAAGATACCGTTGGCGTCAATGTCAAACGTCACCTCAATCTGCGGAACGCCGCGTTGCGCTGGAGGCAGATCTGACAAGTGGAAACGACCGATAGTACGGTTGTCTCTGGCCATAGGGCGCTCACCTTGCAACACGTGAATCTCTACGCTTGGCTGGTTGTCAGAAGCGGTGGAGAATACCTCAGATTTCTTGGTAGGGATGGTGGTATTAGACTCAATCAATTTAGTCATCACGCCGCCCATGGTCTCAATACCCAAAGAAAGAGGAGTTACGTCTAGCAATAGAACGTCTTTCACTTCACCGGTCAAGACACCACCCTGGATAGCGGCACCAATGGCTACTACCTCATCTGGGTTCACACCCTTAGATGGCTTCTTCCCGAAGAACTTCTCTACTTCCTCCTGGATTCTTGGAATACGGGTAGAACCACCTACCAGGATCACTTCGTCAATGTCAGATGGCTGAAGACCAGCATCTTTCAAGGCCTTTCTAACCGGCTCCATAGATCTGCGGATCAAGGAATCTGCTAACTGCTCAAACTTAGCGCGGGTCAGTTTACGCACCAAGTGCTTAGGACCTGTCTGCGTAGCCGTGATGTATGGCAAGTTAATCTCCGTCTCAGAAGAAGAGGAAAGCTCAATCTTGGCTTTCTCAGCGGCTTCTTTCAAACGCTGTAAGGCCATTGGGTCTGTGCGCAGGTCCATGTTCTCTTCAGACTTGAACTCGTCTGCCAACCAGGCAATGATTACCTGGTCAAAGTCGTCACCACCTAAGTGGGTGTCACCGTTGGTAGACAATACTTCAAACACACCGTCGCCTAGTTCCAGCACCGAGATATCAAAAGTACCACCACCAAGGTCATACACGGCAATCTTCTGATCAGCGTGCTTTTTATCCAGACCGTAGGCCAAAGCGGCGGCGGTAGGCTCGTTAATGATCCGCTTCACGTCCAGACCGGCAATCTGTCCGGCTTCCTTAGTGGCCTGACGTTGCGCGTCATTGAAGTACGCAGGAACCGTAATCACTGCCTCGGTCACTGTGGTGCCCAGATAGTCTTCGGCGGTCTGCTTCATTTTCTGCAGCACCATGGCAGAGATCTCTTGCGGCGTGAACTCACGGTCGCCAATCTTCACGCGTACGGTGTTGTTGGCGCCGGCCACCACGTTGTATGACACGTGCTGGATTTCATCTTTCACTTCAGAGAAGCTGCGGCCCATGAAACGCTTGATGGATGCGATGGTATTTTGGGGGTTTGTGATAGCTTGACGCTTGGCAGGGTCACCCACTTTACGCTCACCGTTCCCGTTGTCCAGGAATGCCACGATGGACGGAGTAGTCCGGCGGCCTTCGCTGTTCGGAATTACCACTGGTTCGTTACCCTCCATTACGGCCACGCAAGAGTTGGTAGTTCCTAAGTCAATGCCTATTATTTTTCCCATTGTCTATAGTTTTATATGGTAGTTTCTGATTTAACTCGTTTGCTTCTTAGTAACAAGACATGTGCCAAGGCCGATTTTCCGGTTTTTTGTGACACAATGTCATTTGAAGCCTGCCCGGTTTTGTAAGCTATACGAACATTCGGCAGGAGGTGTCAGGGGAGAATGCGTTTTTGGCTTGTTTTTACTTTCGCTTTTCTGATTAGTTGTTGGCGGCGGGGTGGCCGAGTGCTTCTGGATTTTCTTCCTCGCCGTTGTTGGTGTTCTCACCGACGACTAAGACTGCCTTTCCAACTGCCGACTGAATTGTGCACGCATTCCGCTTTTGCCTTGTAGTTTGCGTATACGCCTAAGTCCTTATATTTTATTGTTTCATCTTCGCCCTCCGAGCGCTCACGGCCGCGGGGCCCCGTCTTTCCCTCTCGCACTGCCCTTGCGGCCTCCTTGCCTTCTTCTCTTAATAAAGCTACTTCAGGGCCACAAGCGAGGCGCTCGAGGGAAAGACTGGAAACGGGGAAATGCGCGGGGAAAATGAGTATCTTAAGATTTACGTTTTGAGGCCGTTTTCCGGAAAACAGGCGCAAAACGCTGTCCCGCTTCTTCAACGGAGACTCCCCCCTTGAGGGGGGCGAAGGGGGGTGTTTACACAGGAGGGCACGCATTCCGTCCCCCTTTGAAGGCCCGGGATGACGCACTCCTGCAGATCAAACAACGTTTCCCGAAAACAGCCCCAAACAAGCCTTACCTTTTTTTATAAGGCCTTTGAAACGTATTTACCGGCTTGGCCAGCCCTTTTAACACTTTCACTTCCTCTACAGTCAACTCCCTGAACTCCCCAGGTTGCAATTCGCCTAATTCCAAAGGCCCGATGGCTACGCGCACTAACCGCAGGGTAGGATACCCCACGGCGGCGGTCATTTTGCGGACCTGGCGGTTCATGCCCTGGCTGATCTTGACTTCTACCCAGGAAGTGGGAATGTTGGCCCGGAACCGGATGGGCTTGGATCGTTCCCAGAAATGCACGTCTTCCAGCAGGCGGGTTTTGGCGGGGGAGGTTTTCTTGCCTTGCAGCACTACGCCGCGGTCCAGTTGTTCCAGGGCTTCTTCCGTGGGAATTCCTTCTACTTGTACCCAGTAGGTTTTCTCTACTTTGAATTTAGGATCAGAGAGGCGGTGCTGCAGTTGCTTGTCATCGGTGAGTAAAACCAGGCCCTCAGAATCATAGTCCAGGCGGCCTACGGGGTACACGCCAGGCACGGTCACGTAGTCTTTCAGGGTCTGGCGGCCCGCCTCATCGGTGAACTGGGTGAGTACTTCAAAAGGCTTATTGAGGAGCAGGTAACGCACGGGAAAGAAGGGCTAGTGAAACAATAGAAGGGGGGCAAAGATAAAGCGTTAGATTTCTGTTTTACGCCTGTTTTACCAAAAAGGGGCGTAAAACAGAAAACGGTTAGGATTGGTCTTTCTGAAATTCCAGGCCGCATTGCCCGCATTTGTATTTGTCTTTAGACAAGAGCGGCAGACTGAAGGTAATCAGGCCCAACAGAAAGCCCCCAATGTTTTTAAGATTGCTTCGGGAGTCATAGGCGTAGGAGATATCTTCTGAGCCGCAGCGCGGACAGGCCACGGGTACATCCTGCTCATTGGTGTAGGGCAGGGCGTTCATGCCGTTTAAAATCTCCAGGGCTTTTTCTGCGTCGCTGGCCAGGGTTTTCAGTTTGATGCCGCCAATGGAGATGTTATACAGCGGGTTAAGCGATACCATGTTCTCATCAAACAGGAACGCCATCACGCCCTCACTTTCCAGTTTGTTCTTGGCCATATGCGCATCAATTGACCCGGAGTAAGTGGCAATGGTAACTAAGGTGTCTTTGGTCAAGGGCATAAGGCGAAGGAATTAAAGGCTGCCATAGAAGCGGCGGAGGGCCCACTCGGCGCAGGCCAGGCCCAGGAGCAGGAAGTAATACCAGTACTGTTCCAGGAGGTCTTTCTCTTCCTGGTGGCTCCGGAGAATGGTTTTGAAATTGGCCTCCAGCAGGGCTTTCTCTAATTGGGTCAGTTGGTTGGGGTAGAAGAGACGGGTCTCTGAGCGTTCTGCTAGCTGTTGGAGCAGACTATGGTCTGCCAGGGCTATCAAAGATTCCAGGTTTTGTTCCTGCACCAGAAACTCGCCGGTGTCTTTAAAGGTCTGGCCTTCCACGTTGGCCGTGGCGGTATAGCGGTAAAGGCCCACGGGCAAATTGCCCAGACGAAGGCCTTCGCCACCTTGTTCATGGCGGAACCGATGCTGGGTCTGTTTGCTGCCTTCGTGGGTAAGCGTGACGGCAATCTGCTGCCCGAAAATCTCTTCCTGCACGGCATTAAAGACATCGGCCTGCAAGGCCACCGCTTCAGAGACCTCAAAGGCATCTTTCACCGGGAACACGTGCAGGCGTTTCTCGTTTCGGCGGTTGGCCAGCAGTTGCACTAGGTGGGTCATTAAGGCGTCATATATTTGGGCCGAGCCATGGTCTGAGGCCTCGGTGAGGCGCCATTGCCAACTGCCATCTGTGAGCAGCACTGCCGACGGGACCGGCATAGACGACTTGTACAGCAACAATGGTTTGGAACTGCTCACGGCCCCCACCTGCTGGCGGAGAATCACCTCGGTGCCCGGGGCCACCCGCCAATCCCCGAAAGTGACGGCCGTGGGAGGCCAGGCTTTGATGCGGCCCAGCGCCAGTGGCTCTGTAGAAAAGCGCTGGAAGGCATTGTTGAGAACGGGCTGCACCTCATCAAACTGGGGCGACGGATTGTTTAACTGAACCCCAGCCTGCAATTGGTTAAAGGCAGAAAAATCTGTCTGCGCCCCTAGGATATAGAACGTAGGCACCTTAGCCGACCGCAACCGCCTGAGCCAGTCGGTACCCACGTTACCTGTATTTGGGATCTGGTGCAGAATGGCGGCATCATAAGGCGTTTTAAAGGCCGGGCTCTGGAAAGGCCCCAACACTATTTCCACATCTAGCAGCGGGTTAGTGCGCAGAGCACTGCGTAGGGCTTTAATATCGGGGTGGGGCGCGGCGGCGGCCAGCAGGACTTTTAGCTTGCCCTTGATGACATCTAAGTACACATGCCGGCGGTTATTGACGGCGGTAAATTCTTTGGGCAGCGGCTGCACCACTACCTCATAATGTTTTTTGCCCGGCTGGGCGGCGCTCACCTGGAAAGGTACCTCAACGGTCGCTTTACGCGGAAGGCTAAGGGTGCGGCGCTGAATGGTCTTTCCGTTTTCCTGCAACAACACCTGCACGGAACTGCCGGTAAAACCAGCCTGGCGGATGGTGGCCACCAGCGGAAAAGACGTGCCGCTGTAATTGATCTTGTTGTATTGTACCTCTTCCAACACTATGTCTGGCTTAGGAATGGTGTCGCCTAGAGCTACCGGATAGACCGGCGCATCATACAGCTGGAAAGTAGGAGTAGGGCCCTGGTTATGGATTCCGTCTGAGAGCAACACCACGGCCGCCAGGTTCTGGTCCCGGTACGGGGTGATTCCCTTTTCTAGCAGGGCATGTAGGTTAGAGGTCTGGGCCGTAAACGGAATATTGCTGAAGGTCTGCAGGCTGGAGTCCCCGGCTTGAAAAGACGTGCGTTTTACCTCCAGACCTTTGGCTGTTAACCTTTCGGCCATCTGGTCAAGGGCCTGCAGGGTGGCCGTGATCTGGGGTTTTGGGGTAAACAGGCCCACCGATTGGGAGTTGTCCAGGGCCAGCACCACCTTAGGTTTGATCTCTTCCTGCCGTATGCGCCGGGTATAGGGCTCCAGCAGCAGGAACAAGACCAACGCCACCAACAGCGCCCTAAGCGAGGCCAGCAACCACCGCAGCCCGGTAGGCCAGGGACCACCCCGCCGGTACATCAGCCAGGCTACCCCAATGCCCGCGGCCAGACACAGCAACGCAAACCAGGGAGAATGGACAGTGTGGATTTGGAGTGATTGCACAGAAGGTGAGGTTAGACCCAGGTTATCAGGAAGCAAGATAAAGACACGAGCCCCAAGACCCAAGACTTTTATTCTCAACTGTCACATTCTATACTTATTGCCCGACAAACAGTTTCAGAGACGGTTTTTTGAAAATAGGGGAGAAGTAGGATTGTCCGCAAAACCCATCATCCCCCTACCTCCTTCAAAGGGGGACGAAGAAGAGGGCAGGAATGGAGGTTACGATGGGCGTAATGTAGGGGCAATCCCTTGTGGTTGCCCTAACGCGGTAGCTAATGTGCAAGGGCAACCACAAGGGATTGCCCTTACAAAGAAAAAGCCGATGAAGGTCTGCACCCACATCGGCTTTGAAGAAATAATTCTTAATTACTAAGTCAGCATTCCGCCGTCTACCTGCAGGGTTTGGCCGGTGATGTAGGAAGACAAGTCAGAGGCCAGGAACACGCAGGCGTTGGCTACGTCTTCGGGGGCACCGCCGCGTTTCAAGGGAATAGCTTTGCGCCATTCGGCTACGGTGGCAGCATCCAGCTCGTCGGTCATGTCGGTTTCAATGAAGCCGGGGGCGATGGCGTTGCTGCGGATGTTTCTGGAACCCAGTTCCAAGGCTACTGATTTTGTGAACCCGATGATACCGGCTTTAGAGGCGGCGTAGTTGGCCTGACCGGCATTGCCTTTAATGCCTACCACGCTGGTCATGTTAATGATAGATCCGCTTTTGGCGCGCATCATGTGCTTGGTGGCCGCCTTGGTGAGGTTGAAGACCGACTTCAGGTTGGTGTTGATCACCGCATCCCACTGCTCTTCACTCATACGCATGAGAAGTCCGTCTTTGGTAATGCCGGCGTTATTTACCAGCACATCGAGCTTCCCGAAATCCTTCACCACGTTCTCTACCAATTGCTCGGCCTGGGCGTAGTCTGAGGCGTCTGAGCGGTAGCCTTTGGCCTGAATGCCGTATTCGGCTAGTTCCTGCTCCAGTTGCTGGCCTTTCTCCACGCTGGAGAGATAGGTGAACGCCACGCTGGCGCCTTGTTCGGCATATTTTTTGGCAATGGCCCGGCCAATGCCTTTGGAGGCGCCGGTTACTAAGGCAATCTTTCCTTCCAATAATTTCATAGTGCTTGCTTAAAGGGCCTGGCCCGAAACGGAGGACACACACCCATTGTCTAGCCCCAAATATACTAATTGCCCGCGGGAGCCAAAGAACTCCGGCGGGCAATTTGAGAGGAACCTTCGTTTTGAGGCCGTTTTCAGGAAAACAGGGCCAAAATAGAAAAGCTATGGGCTTATTTGCAGTACCGTTTCAAGAGGGCAGCCGTTTGGGTAATGCCCAGGTCAGATGCCTTTTGCCAGTCTTCGCAGGCGCCTTTGCGGTTTTTGCGGGTGTGCTTTAATACGCCCCGGTTGTAATACGCCTGGGCCAGGTTGGCGTCATAAGAAATGGCCTTGTCATAGTCTTCCATGGCGGGGTTGTATTTTTTCTGACGCATATACAAGTTGGCGCGGTTCAGGTAAGCCACGGCATAGTCTTCCTGCAAGGTAATGGCCTGGCTGAAATCCAGCAGCGCGCCCTTGAGGTCTTTTAATTTGGCCCGGTTCAGGCCCCGGTTATTGTAGGCCTTGGCGTAGTTGGGTTGGTGGGTAATGGCCTGGTTATAGTCTTCTATGGCCTCTTTATACTGCAACCGGTTCTGCTTGATATCTCCTCTGAATTTGTAAGACTCCGCGTCTTTGGGTTCCAGCGAAATGGCCTGGGTGAAATCAGTAAAAGCGCCGTCAAAATCTTCCATCTCGTATTTGGCCACCCCGCGCAGGCGGTACAGGCTGCCGTCATTGGGGCGTTTGGCAATGGCAGCGTCATATTCGCGCACGGCCCCGCTGTAATCGTTTTTGCTGGCGCGCTCCATGCCCTCTTTGTAATGGGTGCGGGCGGTGTTGCAGGCGCTGACAGCCCCGGTGAGCAGCAGCACCATCAAAAGGAATCGGCTGTGCCGAAGGAAGGAGGAAGTGAGTAACATAAAAAAGGGAATAATTGAGGCTACATACTGACTTTGGGGGAATATAGTTATACGTCAATATTCCTGCGACGGGTAGAAAAGCAGGTTGGGAGGGAAGATTCCCTGAAAAATAACCTAACCCACGGCTTTAACGTCCGCGTTTTTAAAGGATTGCCCAAGAATTATTACCTTTCCTTCTCTAAATCTTTTTCTACCTATGAAACAGAAACTTACCTTCCTGCTTTTTCTTAGCTGGTGCTGCCTTACCGCTACTTTCCTGCTGGGCTGTACCCAAAACAATACCGCCACCGGTACCACAGGCACCAACGCCACCGCCAAAAAAGAAACGGTGGTGTACCTGGTTCGGCACGCCGAAAAAGACACCTCTGACCCCAAGAACGAAGACCCCAACCTGACTCCCGCCGGACAGCAGCGGGCCGAGGCCCTGAAAACCCTGTTGGCTCAGGAACCGGTGGCTGCCTTGTATGCCACCAAGTACGTGCGTACCCGGCAAACCCTGCAACCTATTGCGCAAAGCAAGTCATTGCCCATTGCCACCTATGAGGCGCATAATTTCAAGGGCTTAGCCCAAACCATCAAAGAAAAGCACCCCGGCCAGACCGTAGTAGTGGCCGGACACTCCAATACGCTGCTTCCCCTGGTAGAAGCCCTGGGCGGTAAAAAGCCCTTCGCGGAGATCACCGATGCCCAATATGATTACCTGTTCAAACTCACGCTGGAAAGCGGCCAGGAAACCAGGGTGGAGGTGCTGCAAGTAGGCGAGGCCAACGTGGCGCCAGTTAAGTAATTTATGAGTAGAAATCGGAAATTCAGACTTATCTAAAACCTCTGTACATGAACTTAGTGCTTTTTGTAGGAGGCTTCATTATAATCTTCGGGTTAATCCTATACTCTAGCAAATTAGGACAATCAATCAACTCAGGTGGATATCTAAACTCTGGGAGCGACGGTGTTTATGATTCTGATTCTGGTAGTGGGGACTGTGGTGGAGATGGAGGTGACTGCGGCGGTGGGGACTAGCATTCCAAATTTTAGCTTGGAACTAAATAAGGAGCGTTTTGAGACTGTTTTCTGAAAAACAGCCCCGAAACGCTTCTTGGGTTTTCAGGGTTTTTGGTTCTGCATTCTAAGGGGAAAAAAAGGAAATAGGGGCGTTCGTCCTTAGCAAATGCCCGTTGGTGTAGAAGTTTTTCAGAGGCGTGGGAGTTGGGATAAGTTTGACTATTCCTTAACCAAAAGACCTATGAAAACTTCTACCCTCGCCCAACTCACCCTTGCCTTTCTTTTTAGTGTAAGCGCTTTCCTAACCCAGGCCCAAACCAAGCCCGGCCAATTGGCGGGCACCGTGAAAGACAGCCTTCGGCAGCAGCCTATGCCTTATGCCACCCTGGTGCTTAAGAAATATGAAGATACCTCCTTTCTGCAAGCGGTGGTGACCAATGAGCAGGGCGACTTCCAGTTCAGCAACCTGGGACAGGGACTTTACTTTTTAACGGCAGATTACCTAGGCTACAAGAAAGTGAAAGTAGACTCTTTGCAGGTGGCCGCGATAGGGGAGGGTAAGGCCCTGTCTGTCCTAATGGCGCAAGACGCCAAGCTGCTGAAAGCCGTGACCGTCACCGGCTATAAACCGTTTATTGAGCAGCAGAATGACAAGCTGGTGTTGAACGTGGCAAACAGCCCGCTAGCCGCCGGCGGCACCACCGATGAAGTGATTGCCCGGGCCCCGGGTGTGGTGGAAGCCAACGGCGGATTTCAGGTGCGCGGTAAAACGGCCATGGTTTTGATTGACGGCAGAAACACCAACCTGAAAGGCGAGGACCTGAAAAACTTCCTGAGTTCTATGCCTACCAACGGTGTGGCCCAGGTAGAGGTGATCGCCAACCCATCGGCTAAATATGACGCGGCGGGCGGCGCGGTGATTAATATAGTAACGGCCAAAAACAAAAACTACGGCACCAACGGAACCGCCACCTTTGGACTGGGCATGGGCGAGAAAGCCCGCTACAACGCTGGCCTCAGCCTGAACCACCGCAGCCAGAAACTGAACCTGTACGGCAGCCTGGACCGTAACCACAGCCAGCCCTTCACCACCATCACCTCAGACCGCATGCTCACGGCAGAGAGCCGCGTACAGGAGCACACCTATGAGTTGAGAACCCAAGACAACAACTCGTTTAAGGTCGGCCTGGACTATGAGATCAGTAAGAAAGCCTCGGCTGGGATTCTGGTGAGAGGCATGGTAAACCAACGCAGCCGCGCCGGCGAAACCAACTCCCTGGTCACCCAGGCCAGTGCGCCCTTTGTTTCTTCTCAGGTAATGACCAACGGCAAAAGCCTGGTGGTAAGCCCATCCATCAGCGTATTCTACCGCACGGTCCTGGATTCTGCGGGCACTGAATTGCGCCTGGGCACGGATTATTTCAGCTACGGGAAAGACCTGGAGAACCAATTCACGACCCGTTTTTTCCAGGCCAATGGCCAGCAAAACCAACCTACGGCTTACCTGAGAGACAACTCGCCGGCGGGCAACTCCATCCAGACCACCACGGCAGACATCACGCACCCCCTCAAGAAAGGAACCCTGGAGGCCGGGCTTAAAGCCACTTTCACCCAAACCGACAATGATATTTTCTGGGAAGGCCGTACCGGCGAAGAAAACTGGGCCGTAGATGCTGGCAAGACCAACCACTTTGTCTACCATGAGAACATCAATGCCGCCTATACCAGCTACAGCACCAAGGTTAAGGAATGGAGCGTGCAGGTAGGGCTCAGGGCCGAGCAAACCAATACCAAAGGCACCTCGCTTACCTTAGCGCAAACCAACAGAAACAGCTACTTTCACTTGTTTCCCAGCGTGTCTGGCCAGTACAACGTCTCTAAAAAACAGCAGCTGGGTTTGTCTTACCGCAAGAAGATTGACCGTTTCCGATTTGATATTGTCAACCCCTTCGTGACCTATATCAGTCAATATTCCTATGCCCAGGGCAACCCAAACGTGCAGCCTTCCATCTCGCACAATTTTGAACTGTCACATACCTTCAACCAGGAGTGGTTTTCTTCTTTGAGCTACGGCCGGCATTTGAACGTGCTTTCTGAGGTGGTGAAGCGCCTGGAAGGTAGCCCGGCCGTGATCCACTCCTTTGCTAACTTCAGCAGTGCCAACCAGTGGAGCGGTTCTGTGACGCACGCTAAAGGCCTTTACTCTGGTAAATGGAATACCTCCAACACGGTAGGGTTCATCTCTGCGCAGGTAAACGGCCCGTCGGCTCGGTTCAGCAAGGCCAATGTCGCGTTTATGGTATCCAGCAACAATACGTTGCAGCTAGGCAAAGGCTTTAAAGCCGAATTATTCGCTTCTTACACGTCTCCGCTTACGTTTGGGGCCTTCGCGTTCAAAGCCAATTACAGCGGCAACCTGGGGCTTTCTAAAAGCGTGCTGGACAACCAGGGCACCCTTACTCTGAACCTGGCAGATGTGTTCAACACCCGTTCCCAGCGCTACAGCATCCACTCTTATGGGGTGAATGCGGAGACGGAAAACAAAACCGAAAGCCGCGTGGTCCGTCTAAACTTCTCTTACCGCTTCGGGAACAAGAACGTGAAAGCCAGCAAGGCCCGCAGATCTGGTAGTGAAGAAGAGAAATTCAGGATGGAAAGTAATCTGTAATCAGTAAGGCACTGGATTTTAGATCCTGGAGGTTAGACTCAGAAGTATAAGGTAGAAGACTTCCGTTTTAGAGCTGATTTCTGGAAAACAGCCCCAAAACGGAAGTCTTCTTTAGAAGTGATTTGGCGCTGATAGTCAACTGATATTCCCTTTCAAACGCTGAAATTTCCTTTCTGTTAACAAACAGGCCTTTCTGCTTTACTCCTGAATTTTCCACTTCCGCTCACCCTTGTTGGTGTTCTTACACCAAGCACAACCAACACTACCTCCTCAACTCACTTTTTCACTTGCAAACTAGCTCTGCTATGAAAACCGCCTTCATCTCCTCTGCCAAAAGAGAAAATAGATTTACCAGCCAGAGCTTTCCTTTCTCTAAAATTGGCAATACTTTTAAGGATGGACCTGTGACCGTTCGCGCAGCGTTCTCCTCTTTTCAACAACCAGTAAAAATGGCCCTTTGGCAGTTAATTAAAAAGTACCGGGTGGCTTTGGCCCATGCGGCTGTTTGGGTAAGTTTTCTGTTGCTGTGGGCCGCCACCACCATGTCGGCTAACCCGGGGGCACGGGTGAACGTGCTGCGCATGCTCATCACGTTTTTTCCGGCGGCCTATACCTTCTACGGAAGCAATTTCCTGTTCTTTCGGCTGCTGCCGCGCAGGAAACCTCTGTTGTTTTTGGCCGCTGAGGTAGTGTTCTTCCTGTCTTGCCTGGTAGTGCTGTTGTTGACGGTGGGCACCCTTAGACCCATGGCCGACGGAGCGCCGGCAGATTGGCCGTCATTGAGTTCTTTCCTGTCTACGCCTTTGTGGCGCGATACCTTTTGGCTTTACGTGATGCTTACCGCCCTTTCCTTGGGCTACTATTACCTGAGGCAAAGCGGCAAGCGCTCCCAGGAACTTAAACTGACGTTGGCCCAGAAGCTGGAAGCCGAGAAAGGAAAACTGGAGGCCGAATACGCCTTCCTGAGGGCTCAGATCAACCCGCACTTTCTGCACAACACGCTCAACTTTTTCTATGCCAAATCGCTGGGCCACTCAGAAGAGCTCTCAGACGGTATTCTCACGCTTTGTGACATTATGCGGTATTCTCTGGAGAGCGAGGAAGACGCCCAAGGCACCGTGCTGCTCACCAAGGAGGTAGAGCACCTGCACAATGTTATCAAGATCAACCAGCTCAGGTTCAGCCACCGGTTGCAGATAGATTTCCAGATTTCCGGCGACCTGCACGGCCTCCGGATAATTCCCTTGGTTTTAATTACCTTGGTGGAGAACGCGTTCAAGCACGGTGAAATGAATGACGCGGAGCACCCAATAACTATTCAATTAGCGGTGCAGAAGCAAGGGCAGCTTTCTTTTACAGTGGCCAACAAAAAACGGAAGGGCCCTAAAGAGACCTCGCACGGCATTGGCCTGGACAATACCCGCAAGCGCCTGGCCGCGGCCTACCAAGACCACTATGCGCTGGAGGTGCAGGAAAACGAGGCCTTTTATGCCATCGCGCTCAAGGTGCAGGTACCGCAACCTGTTGGCCTTAAATCTCCGGCTGCCACGCTGGCCTTTTCTTAATTCCTAATTCTTAATTCCACCTATGAACTGTCTCCTGGTAGACGATGAAGAACACGCGCTGGAGGTCCTTCGGCACCACTTGAAGCAGGTACCAGCCTTAACGGTGGCGGGCGCCACCACAAATCCGCTGGAAGCGCTACGGTTACTTAACAGCCAACCTATTGACCTGGTGTTTCTGGATATTCAGATGCCTGAGCTGTCGGGGTTAGATGTGGTGCGGGCCATCAATGGCAAATGCAAAGTCATTCTCACCACCGCCTACAGTGAGTTTGCCGCCGAAGGGTTTGACCTGGAAGTGGTGGATTACCTGCTCAAGCCCATCTCCTTGCCCCGGTTTCTGAAGGCCGTGCAACGGGCTATGCGCACCACAGAGGTCACCGCGCCAGCACCCGCCCCAGAGCCCCTGGAGCATGAATACATCTTTGTCAAGACCGAGCTCAAAGGCAAGATGCTCAAGATCAATCTGGTAGACATTGATTACGTGGAAGGTATGAAGAACTATGTGGCCATTCACCACAACGGGTTGCGCACCCTAGCGCTCCTGAATATGAAAGCCCTGGAAGACCGGCTCCCCTCCAGACAGTTCATGCGGGTACACAAGTCCTTCATTATTGCGCTCTCTAAAATTACCGCCATTGAAGGCAACCAGATCCAGCTCAAGAACATTAAAGCTGACATTGCCCTGGGCGACACCTACCGCCAGGCCTTTCATGAGATTATGCGCAAAAAGTTGATGCAGTAAGGGCAAGCCAGGCGAAGGCGTTTTGGGCCTGTTTTCAGAAAATCGGGCTCAAAACGCCAGGATGGGAAGCTGGTTAGAGAAAGTAATATCTGGAGAGGAGCGCAATAGCGCTGGTTGGTTGAGACTTGGGCAAGCAACGGGTAGGCAGAGAAGCTTTATTGCTTACATTTAGTTTTTTAAAGGAATATGTTTCGTCATAGGGGCAAGAGCAGAACCTTCACGCACAATCTTAAACTGGCTTCTTTGCTGTCATTTGTTGCTGGCATTGTGAATGTAAGCGGGCTTTTTGCCGTGCAAAGACTAACCACCCACGTAACAGGGCACTTTGCCTTTTTTGCCGACGAACTGGTTAAAAAGAATTATGGACAGGGCCTGGTTTACCTGCTTTTTATCCTTGCTTTTTTTCTGGGTGCTTTTTGCTCCAATCTAATAATAGAGCTTATTTCTAGAAGGGATGACCGCTTTATCAACTCCATACCCGTTGGAATAGAAATTCTCCTTCTGTCCTTTGTGGCTTTTCTTGACCCGCCAACCATTCTGGCTCAGGTAAATACCGTGGCTTGTCTGCTGTTGTTTGCCATGGGCCTGCAAAATGCCTTGGTGACCTCTATCTCCAATTCCATTGTAAGAACCACCCACTTAACCGGGCTCTTCACAGATCTAGGTATTGAGCTCTCCCAGCTCTTCTTTTACAAACGGAAGGACCAACAAAAAAAGCTTCGCTCCTCTATAAAACTACGCCTTACCATTATTTTCTTCTTCTTCTTTGGAGGCGTGACCGGAGGCTATGGGTATTTACTAATTGGAATTAAAATCTTGTTGCTGACGGTTTGCCTATTGACTAGTGCGCTCATTTATGACAGCATCAAGTTCAAGATTGTAAGCATTAAAAGAAAATACCTTCGGTAGGTCCTGGGTTTACGCCTAACGGGTTGTATAAGCGTCGGCCGTAGCATGGTGTTTATATTTTGTTGGCAGGAGTTTTAATTTTCCTGCCGAATGCATTGGCGTATACTTCAAAATAATCAAAGCCTTCCTTACCTAGTTTTTTTGTTTTCTTTTTAAGTTCCGCTATAACTAAATCAAAATCTTTACAGAAGAATTCTGAGATCTCCACCTTCCTGTTTCCATTAGCATAAAGACAAATAACTTTTCTTTCTGAAAATTTTGTGGGTTCTCTTATAATTGTAAAGCCATCTATGCATTCTAAAGGAATTATCTCAGAATTTAAAATACCTAATATAGGTTTAATAACAATCGAATCTCGATTAATTTGAACTGCATTCCACTTAACTTTAATTTCTCTTAAAAGAATAATATCCAGTAAAATAGCGAACAAGGATAACCAAAACTTTATGTAAAAATTGAATTTGTCATCTAGAAGAATATTTAGTGTTAGTTTATACTGAAAGTATCCAAGCAATAGTAAGATGCTTAGAGCTATAATTATATTAAACTTCTTGAATTGAATTTCCACTTATCTTTTAATTAATGCCAACGTAGGCTACGGCATGTTTTAATGCGCTATAGGGGTTGTTACCTGTGGTGCTTTTTAGTTAAGGCTATTAAAATATTCCTGCGTAGAGACTATTATCTTAATATCAGGAGATAAAGACTTTTTTACTATTTCAAAATCAGCCTTACTTAGTTTGACATCTACAATTTTCAGGACTTTAAGATTGGGTAGCGCTTTGATTTTATCTAACTCACTTATTATATCGAGTTCAGGGTTTATTGATAAGTCTAATACTTCTAACTGACTCAACTTTGTGATTGAATGTGGTAGAGTAGTTAACTTATTTGTATTCAGGATAAGTGTTTTTAATTTGGTGAGATTGCCGATTCTTTCAGGCAAGTTAGTCAAACTGTTAGCTTTACTATGGTCCACTTTCGACAGTGGAGGATAAAACGTTATCTCACGACTGCCTAAGTCTAAAGAGGTGACGTTGGTGTTTTTTAGAACTTTTTCTGGGACAGCAGTCAATTTTTTCCCTCTTAAATCTATATAGATCTCCGATTGGTTAGTTGGTGGACTAGAGCAGGAAATGAGCAGGAAAAGGATGTAAGCAAAAATATTTCTCATTTGTATTGCAGGTAACGGCTGGATAAACGCACCAGTGCGTTTATTTCAAATATAGTCACTGATTTGAAGAGGTGCGTTTATTTCTTGTAAATGGTATTTAACCCGCTATGAATCATTGTTTTTCAAACTTTTTTGAATTTAAACAGCTGGGTGGACTTTTTCTAAATGGTCAAGCGGGCTTTTAGTATTCTCCATCCTTTTCTGGTGATGTGGGTGTTAATCGACTAGTCAGACATTGATTACATGGAGGCTTAAATAACCGCGTGGCTATTCACCACAGTGGTCAGTTGAAAGCAACCAGCAGATCCAACTCAAAAACATAAAAGCAAACATAGCTTTGGGAGACACGTACCGCAGCACTTTTCATGCCTTCAGGCGCAAGAAGTTTATGGAATAAAGAAAGTAGGAGCGAAGGCGTTTTGGGCCTGTTTTTCAGGAAAACAGGCCCAAAACGGATATCCAAGAGTAACCGCAAAAAAAATTGGGGCTGTTTAGTAGAAGTGGACCAGTGTGTCCTAAGAGTAGTTTATCTCCTGTTACTGCCATTTCTAAATGCCATGGAAGCGGAAGTTGTTCTTTTTAGGAAGAGCTCCATCCCAACTAATGCCAGCACTAAAAGAGCTACGGCTGGCAGAATGGTGGCCCAATCAAGGTCTGGAGAATTTGTAGTTGCCGCCTGTGTCTGCTTAACCGTCCATATACTGACGGTGCTAGTTGCGTCTCCAAAGGCAGAGGTGGTCAAATTAGCGGCGTAATGGATTCCGGTGGGCATAGAAATACCTTTAGAATAAACGGCCGCCAGCCCAAAGATCAACCCCCAGATGGCAGGTCCATAAAAGGAGCTGGCCACAGACCACCCGTTGGCAATATGGTACAGGGCAAAAAGGATTGAGGTAATGAGGATAGCCCACCGGGTTCCTATTCTGTCTTTCAGTATTTCCAGGGGGTATGCCCTAAACCCTAACTCCTCCATAAAGGCCAGCGGAAGTAAGGGCAAGGTCATGAGAAGAAAATTTAACAGATCACTTTTAGGGTTGGCCTCCAGTTTAACATGGCTGAAAAATAGAACCCCCGCTGCCAAAAGCCCCATTAATGCAAGGCCTATTACAACCCCGGTAAAGAAGTTTGGGATGGTCTTTCTATCAAACGTTAACC
Source organism: Rufibacter radiotolerans (assembly GCF_001078055.1). Classification (NCBI taxonomy): domain Bacteria; kingdom Pseudomonadati; phylum Bacteroidota; class Cytophagia; order Cytophagales; family Hymenobacteraceae; genus Rufibacter; species Rufibacter radiotolerans. Next base: position 781,943 of record NZ_CP010777.1, read on the forward strand.
CAATAGTGGAAAACTGTTTTCTGTCAATTTTTAAAAATATGACTGTTGTCAGGAAAGCAGCCAGGATACCTATGACTCCGTGGGCAACTCTTTCATAGGTGGCGGGAATGAAGCCCTTCACGAAAGAAAAAACCACGAAGATGCCGGTGAAAGCAACACAAAATAAAACAGACTTTATAAGGTATTTCATTCTGAGGTTTCTTGGAGTGGCGGCTTGACAGCGAAGCGATTTTCTGGAATACTTTCCAATAGGTAACGTGTAGCGTAAAGTGGGAGTCAGGTTGCTAATCAGAGCACAGAACCCTTTTTAGGGAAGAGACACTTTCCTGTAAAGCTGAAGTGGCTAATTAGTCTTCCCTTTTTCCTCAGTCCTCAATCGCCTCAATGCCCATCTGCTTCAGGCGCTCCAGGTTCTCTTTCATGGCCTGGAGCTGCTCCGGGGAATGTCCCTGCCAATCTAATACTTCGCCAACCACCCTAAGCGCATGCCGGGTCCGGTACGACCTGGTGGGGTTGCCCGGGAATTTCTTGTCCGTGAGATTGGGGTCGTCTTCTATGGGGCCGGTAGGCTCCACTAGGTAAATTCTTCCGGGTCCTTGGCCCAGGGCCAGTTCTGCGCCCCAGACCGCGGCATCTAAGGTGGCGGTGAGGTAGACAAAGGCCGCCTTCTTCCGGCTTCCGTAGTTGGAGGTAAAGCCGGGCTCCATCAGGTCTCCCGGTTTCAGATCGGCCTTGGTGCCATGGTAGAACGGCAGGACCTTCAGGTCTTGGGTGGGTTCTGGCTGGTCCTCACTTTTGTTAGTGCTCATGGTGGGTGAAAGCTTGAAGTTACGGTTTAGTTGTTTACTTTATTGCTGTTAGGAGAGGGGCTGTGCCAACGTTAGATGATTTTTTTGCTGTCAGTATTGTGTGAATGTCGTTTTCTTTTTCTGTCTTCTTATACTCTACTTTAAATACTTTTATTTCATTAAAGTTATTTCTGGAAAGGTCTTCTATAAGTTGGTCTAACTGGTGAAAATGAAAGTATACTCTGTCACCGCTGCTACTAGTTTGGAAATCAGACTTGGCTGGGTCTCCTTCCACGAAACTTAGGTATAGGAGTCCATTATCATTTAGCAAGTTATAACTGTCAGAAATCAGCTTTACGCATTCTGTTTGGGATAAATAGGGGATACAGAATCCACATATAATTCCATCATATTTTGTTGTTAGGCTGCTAATGAACCTGCTATCCAGTATGGCAAAACTTGCTGACGGATTGTTCTCTTTGGCCAACTCTATCATATTTGGGGCAATGTCAATTCCAAGTATTTGGAACTCTGGCCGTTTAGAAAGGAGATACTTGGTGATGTTCCCAGGCCCACACCCTATTTCTAATAGTTTGGCTTTTTCTTTACTTATTGTTTCACAGGTAAAATCATAGGTGAAATTATAGAGATCTAAATCCATGAACTTAGCTTGATACAATAAAGCAACTTTATTCCAGGTTTCATGGGTCTCTCTATATCTGTCCATTATTGTATTGTTATTTGTGGTGCCGGATAACGTACTAGGGTAAACGGCGGGCAAGGCCGTCGGCTGAAGGCTAACGTTTAGGTGATGTTGGCAAAGTGATTCTTCAATTTACCATTATATTGTAGGTATGCTCCCACTGGTTCTTTCCGAAAGGAAAACCGTTGATGATTGGAATCAGAAAGGGCTTGATGGATTTGTCACAGGTGAAGCTAACTTGGATGGCGATGTCTCTTAGCTCGCTAGTAGATTTTATCCCCTCCATTGACAAGAGCTGATAAGCGCCCGTATAGCTGTCTCTTTCCGTGATCTCCTTGCCACCCGAAAGAAGGGCCAGCTCTGGGTTTTTATAAGGGCAGGTTTCCACGTGAAAGGGTTTGCCATCTATTAATTCCACAGAGTCCCCTAGAACCTTGTCAGATAGCAGGTGTATGTCATACCGCCGACCGCTCCCGTAGGAGATGGTGATCTTACCGAGGGACTTAGGACGGCTGTCGATATCACTGAAGGCGAAGTAGAACTTAACCTCATTGTTGGGGACTGTGACGGTAGTGACCCCGCCAGAGCCCGCTATTATCTCCTTGTTATGGTAATCAAACAGCTTGATTTTGTCCAGGTCTAGGCAACACCCGTTCTTGGTGGTTCTGTAGTGGTCATTTAGGAATTCAATCTCATCGCAGGCATGCTTGGCCGTAAGGGCGACCAAAGATGGTTGGCCAAGCGGACTTAAGGCAAATTCTATGGTTCTATCCTTGCCTTCCATGCCCCTGGTGACCGTGGTATTTGTCCTAAGCTTGGCAAGGTACTCCTGGTGCTCGCGGCTGGGAAGCTGGGCGTACTGCACCCTGTATGTGGTCTCCACGGTGCTATAGCCAGATACGCCGTCCTTGTCTCTTACCACCTGCACTGATGCCTCCCCGATGTCCTTATGTAAGTTTCCCTTCTTCTGAGCCAGCCCCAGGTGGCTAAGCGCGAGCAATAAAATGAAGACCAGTTTTCTCATTGTCGTTATTTTGCACAACGCTCTGTGCTATGCGGCGGCGTAGATGTCGTATAGGTGTGGTTAGGTGCTGAAATTATCTAAAAATTCACACAGAATAGTAGAACAAGATAGAGAAACCACCAAGCCAAGTAACAAGGGTTAACGCAGTTAACCAACTCTTACTGTTATCTGAATACGTGCTATACTTATTCATTATCCTTTCCCATCGCCTTCCTCTAACTATAAAAAAATAATTTATCAGCACTGTTATAACCCAAAGGGAAACGACAGGGCCTATATATTCATCCGGGTCATAGTTTGAAGGGATGCGGGTTGGTAAAATATGAGAACATAGGAAGATGCTATAGAGGCCAGAAACCATGTTCATGGTGTAATATGTCCCATCCTCCAGTTGTTCATCCTTTATGTGGGGAAGCAAATTTTTGGCTTTTTTCAGAATAAGGTAAACCAAATAATCATATAATATCATTCGCTTTGTTTTTTTGCACCTAACTAGCGGCTAAACCGAACTATTCCGTTTAGTCATCCAATATATAGAATATAACCTCCTGTTTACACACGTTTTCAGCAGGCAACCAGAATAGCCCCATCCCATTTTCTTAAGTGCCAGCCTACCCCAATTCCAGCCCGTTTTCCCCAAAACACCCCCAAAACGCTTCTCCCTTATAAACTTGGCAAAAGCGTGTTTATGATGTAGCTTTGCCTGAAGTAAAACCTTACATCCAGATACATGGCATCAAAATACGATTTGATAGTGGTGGGCAGCGGCCCAGGGGGCTACGTGGCTGCCATCCGCGCCTCGCAATTGGGTATGAAAGTAGGCGTGGTGGAGAAAGCTGAGTTGGGCGGTATCTGCCTGAACTGGGGCTGTATCCCTACCAAAGCGTTGCTCAAAAGCGCGCAGGTATTTGAATACATCCAGCACGCCAAAGACTACGGCATTAATGTAGACAACGCCAGCGCAGATTTTGGTGCCGTGGTGGCCCGTAGCCGGGGTGTGGCCCAGGGCATGAGCAAAGGCATCCAGTTCCTGTTCCGCAAAAACAAAATTGACCACATAGCCGGGTACGGCAAACTAAAAGGCAAAGGCCAGCTAGAGGTAACTACAGAAGACGGCAAAGCCGAAATCTACGAAGCCGCCCATATCATTCTGGCCACTGGCGCCCGCTCGCGCGAGTTGCCAAACCTGCCCATTGACGGCAAAAAGATCATTGGCTACCGCCAGGCCATGGTGCTGGAAAACCAGCCCAAGCGCATGGTAGTGGTAGGCTCCGGCGCCATTGGCGTTGAGTTCGCGTACTTCTACAAGACCATGGGCACCGAGGTGACGATTGTAGAGTTCCTGCCTAGCATTGTGCCCGTAGAAGACGAAGAAATCTCCAAGCAACTGGAGAAATCGTTCAAGAAAGCCGGCATCAACATCATGACCAGCTCAGAAGTACAGTCGGTAGACACCTCAGGCGAGGCCTGCGTGGTGAAAATTAAAACCGCCAAAGGCGAAGAAACCATTGAGGCCGACGTGGTGCTTTCTGCGGTGGGTATCCAAACCAACCTGGAGAACCTGGGTTTGGAAGAACTGGGCATTGCCGTAGAGCGTGGCCGCGTGACCACAGATGATTTCTACCGCACCAACGTGGAAGGCATCTACGCCATTGGCGACATCGTGAAGGGCCCGGCCCTGGCGCACGTCGCCTCCGCTGAGGGTATTATCTGCGTGGAGGCCATTGCCGGTCATCACCCAGAGCCGCTTGACTACAAAAACATACCGGGCTGTACGTACTGCGTGCCTGAGATCGCCTCTGTGGGTTACACCGAGAAAGAGTGCAAGGAAATGGGCCGCGAGATCAAAGTGGGCAAGTTCCCGTTCTCGGCCTCTGGAAAAGCCTCGGCCGCCGGCGCCAAAGACGGTTTCGTGAAAGTGATCTTTGACGCCAAGTACGGCGAGTTCTTAGGAGCCCACCTGATAGGCGCTAACGTAACTGAGATGATTGCCGAAGTAGTGGTAGCCCGCAAGCTGGAAACCACCGGCCATGAGATCATCAAGTCGGTGCACCCACACCCTACCATGTCTGAGGCCATCATGGAAGCTGCCGCCGCCGCCTACGGCGAGGTGATTCACTTATAGGCTTACCTTTAATAACCTTAAAAATGCCCGGGCCTGTAAAGTCCGGGCATTTCTGTTTTAAGCCCGTTTTTCAGAAAACAGGCCCAAAACGCAGGTACATGGAAGGGATTTTTCGGTATAGCCCTGGTTGTGCTGCTGTAGGAGAGTTGTGTAGGCAAGCACAAGAAAAGACTACCCAGCCGCCCTTGTTGGTGTTCTCCCCAACCATCCAGCTTCATGGGCCTTGGCGCTTGCTGGTGAGAGCACGCCGCAAGGGCAGGAGGGCCTGGCTTTTCCTTTGCCAAGCGGTTGTAAAGGATAAAAAACAGAAAGCCGGTACCTTTTCAGGGGCACCGGCTTTCTGTTTCACAGAGCAAGGAAAGGGTTAATCGTTATGTTTCTTGGCGTAGGTGGTATGCCGTTTGGGGTCTTTCTTTTTGTCTTTTTTCCGCCCTACGGCTCCGCCCGCTACTGTACCGGCTGCGGCTCCAATCACGGCGCCTTTTCCGCCGCCTATCACGGCCCCGGCGGCGGCGCCACCGGCCCCGCCAATTACGGCGCCTTTGGCTTTTTTACTCCAGCCTTTTTTCTCTTTTTTCTGTACCTCCTGTGCTTTTACTTCTTGGGGCATACTGGCGCCCAGCAAAAAAACAGAGCAAAGCATGAGCAGAGATATCTTTAGATTTTTCATAGTCTTACTTTGTAGATGATATTGTATTTTACGAAGCAAGACTGGATGTGTTGTGAATGTATGGCAAGAATGTGATTGCAATAAAGCCGGAAGCGTAAACTTTAACGTTTGCCTTAACTTAAGACCTGGCGTACCAGGTAGCCAGGGATTTGCGCCTGTTTCAGCAGCCTATATCTGCTCCTGCCGTTTTACCCCTGTTCTCAGGAAAACGGCCTCAAAACGCCAAGCCCGGTGCTTATACCTTGGTAAACTTCACCTTAATAATGGTGGTGAGGTAGTCATAGATTTCCGTGACCTCTTTGTCATAGAGGAAGGTATTGTAGCCATCTGCCTCCACCCGGCTCACCCGGCAACCGTTCTCCACCATCTGGAACACCACTTCCCTGATCCGGAGCGGGTGGCCCGCCAAGTTGAGCATACAGGTGGCGTCCTGCGCCTCTACCAGCAGGAAGAGGTGGTGCAGGGTCTCGTGGTCATATGATTGCGCTTCTTCTACCATTTCTGGGGTTGGTTTTTTTGACTTTGAACACCCAAGTAGCAAACCAGGTGCCAAAAGGGGAGAAATTTTTTAGAACGTTAGGCCGGAAGGGCGGGCTTTTTAGGTTTGCTCACCAGGTACACGCCGCCAAAGATCATGGCGGCAAAAAGCGCTTTCTGCCAGGTAAACGTGTCTTTGCCCAGGCTCACGGCAATAAGAATGGCAAAGACGGGTTGCAGGTAAATGTACACGCCCACCAGGGCCGGGCTGGCGTATTTCATGGCCCACACATTGAGCAGGTACGCCAGCATGGTCACGCCAATCACCACAAAGGCAATGGCTGCCCAGATAGAAAGCGGGAACGAGGCGAAATCGGTGGCCGCCACCTGGCCCCAGCCAAACGGAACCACACCCAGGCAGCCCACCAGAAAGACCCGGCTCATGACCGTAATGGCGTTGTATCGCTGCATGAGCGGTTTCACCAGCACCAGGAACACCCCAAACGAGGCCGCATTCAAAAGCACCAGTAAATCCCCTAGCATATGGCCCTCCACGCTATTATTGGCAGAGCCGGAGATGAGCAACATAGCGCCCAGGCCTGCCAGCAGAATACCCACCATGCGGTACACTTTTATGCGCTCTTTGAGGAGAAACGAAGACATCACCAGCACCACCACCGGCGAGATGGTCTGCACCAGCGAGGCATTGATAGGCGAGGTAAGGTTGAGGCCACTGAAAAAGGAAAGCTGGTTAATGGTAATCCCGAAGAGTCCGCACAAGGCAATCCGGCCCCAGTCTTTCCGGCTGGTGACCTTCTCTTTGGTCAACAGCAGGGAAAGGAGGCCGAAGACCAGCGTCGCGCTCACCACCCGTATGGTAATCAGCCCAAACGGAAGTACGTAGTCTGGCATGATCTCTTTGGCGATGCTGTAGTTAGCCCCGTACAGAAGCGCTACCGTAAACAAGGCGCCGTGCACCTGTACTTGTTTGTTCATAGGGCAAAGGTAGGCACCAGCCCCCGGCTTGACCTAACCCTGTGCCGCCGTTTTTGCATTACTTTCCGGAAAACAGGCTCAAAACGGACGGCAGGCTCTAAAAGCCCGGTTTGCCCGTTACCGCGGCATTTACGAACTTAGGCCCTTAAACCCCGGCTATGCTTTCACTGCCTACTCTGCTCTTTTACCTGTTTGCCGCGCTGGCGGTAGGGGCAGGGCTGTGGCTGGTGTTCAGTAAGAACCTGCTGCACATGGCATTCGCGCTGCTGCTTTGCCTGTTGGCGGTGGCGGCCATTTACGTGCTGCTCTTCGCCGATTTTGTGGCCGTGACGCAGTTGATGATTTACGTAGGCGGGGTACTGGTATTGATTGTGTTCGGGTTGATGCTTAGTTCCTCCACAGAAGGTGATTTCCTGCTGTCCGGCAACGCCAACACCGTCTGGGCCGCCGCCGTGGTCATAGGCGTAGTGGCCGGCCTGGGCGGACTGTTACTGAAAACGGCCAGTGCTTTTCCTGCTGCAGATCAACCCTCGGGGTTGGCCCAGACAGCCGCTACCGGTAAGTTTACCACTTTGTATACCGTTGGCCAGGAACTGGTGCTGCGGTACGTGCTGCCTTTTGAGATTGCCTCTGTTTTACTGCTGGTTGCTCTGGTAGGCGCGGCTGCCATTACCAAACAAACCGCCCGTAAATGATGGAAGCCCCGCTGTTACATGTGCTCTTGCTGGCGGCCATTCTGTTTGGTCTGGGTGTGGCAGTGGTGTTGACCAAGCGGCACGCTATAGCGGTCCTCATGGGCATAGAACTCATCTTCAACGCCGCCAACCTGAACCTGGTGGCCTTTAGTAGACATGACCCGAACCTGATCCAGGGGCAGGTGTTTGCCCTTTTTGTGATGCTGATTGCCGCCGTAGAGGCTGCCGTGGCCCTGGCAATTGTGCTGCAGGCGTTCAAGTGGTTCAGGACCGCCCGTTTAGAGAACATTAACCAGTTAAAAGGCTAAGCGTGCAATTTCTCCTTCTTTCCCCCCTGGCCATTCAGGTTCCGTCTACGGCGGAAAAGCTGGCGGTGCTGGGGGTTTTGGGCTTTCCCTTACTGTCTTTCCTGCTCTTGTTTCTGCTGGGCCGCCGGCTTCCCCGCCAAGGCGATTGGCTCTCGGTATCTGCCATGGCTTTATCGGCGGTTGCCGCAGGCTTCCTTTTTTTCCGGGTTTGGGGACATACGCCTTTGCAGGCGCAATTGAAATGGTTTTCGGTGCCTTTGCTGAACGGCGGGGCGCTGGCCTTTAACACCGGTATTTACCTGGATAACCTTACCGTGGCCATGCTGTTGCTGGTCACGTTTATCTCCTTGCTGGTGCAGGTCTTCTCCATGAGCTACATGCACGGCGAGGTCTTGTATGCCCGCTATTTCTCCTACCTGAGTCTGTTCACTACCTGCATGCTGGCGCTGCTGCTGGCTGATAATCTGCTGGTGCTGTTCATGTGCTGGGAACTGGTGGGTTTTCTGTCTTACCTGCTCATTGGCTTCTGGTATCACCGCCGGGCTGCGGCCCAAGCCAGCAACAAAGCATTCCTGATCAACCGCATTGGGGACGTGGGCTTGCTTTGGGGCCTGCTGGCTGTGTTTTTATTGTTCCAGACATTTGACATGCAGACTATCCTGGCTACCGCCGAAGCGGGTGGCGTTTCACGTGATTTACTGCTTCTGGCAGGCTTTGGACTGCTCGCCGGGGCCATGGGCAAGTCGGCGCAATTCCCGTTGCAGGTCTGGCTCCCCGATGCCATGCAGGGGCCCACGCCGGTCTCGGCGCTTATTCATGCGGCGACTATGGTGGCGGCCGGGGTGTATTTATTGGCTAGACTGTTCCCGCTTTTTTTGCCCGAGGTACTCACGACCATGGCATTTGTAGGGGCCATCACCGCCGTGATAGGCGCCTTGGCGGCCACCATGCAGTATGACCTTAAAAAGGTGCTGGCCTTTTCCACCATTTCGCAGTTGGGGTACATGGTCATGGGTATTGGGGTGGGGACTCCGGATGCCGCTTTGTTTCACCTGTTCACCCACGCGTTTTTCAAGGCCTCGCTTTTCCTGAACGCAGGCATCATCATCCACGCCGTGAAGCACGCCTGGGGTCACCATAGCAAACGTATTCTCTTTGAAGCCCCCATTGACCCGCAGGACCTCCGTAACATGGGCGGCCTCCGGAAGGTCATGCCGTTGACCTTTCTCTGTTACCTGGTGGCCTCTGCCGCGTTGGTGGGCCTACCATTTTTCTCTGGCTTTCTGTCTAAAGACGCTTTGTTGCTGGCGAGCTGGCAATGGGCCTTGGCGGCGGACGGAGAGCTTTCTTTTAAGATGCTGGTGCCGCTCATGGTTTTTGCCACGGTGCTTTTTACCGCTTATTATATGCTGCGGCAGATCATTTTCGTGTTTCTGGGCAAGGCCCGGCTAGGGGCGCCCTTACGGTATTTCAGGCAGACAGCCCGCCAGGAAGCACCCTTTCTGATGCTGGGCCCTGTGCTGGTGTTAAGTGGCCTGAGCCTGTGGTTTTTTTATGCGCCGGTGCCTTGGTCTATGGAAGGGAGTTGGTTTCTGCCGGGTCTCACCACGGCCATGGAACGCTTTGTCAGCCTGTCGGTTGTGGACCATTCTTCCTGGGTTGGGCTGGCGGCCTTGATTATGGTAGTGGCGGGCGGGAATCTGGCTTGGTTTACCCAGCGCATTATTGTCAAGAAGAAAGAAGGTCGGGAGCAAACCGGGTGGCGGAAGCTGCTGGCCTGCCAATTCTACCAGGATGATTTCTATAGAAGAGGCATTGTTTTCCTGACTTTAAAGATTGCTTCCCTTGCGCAAGGTACTGACCATAAAATCAATTACCTGCTGCATGGTTGGGGCAAGGGGACGGTGGCGTTTTCCAAACTCACCGCCTGGGGCGATAGATGGGTGGTAGACGGGGCGGTGTATTCAATCGGTTGGTTGTCAAGGGGCGTGGGCTGGCTGGGCAAAAACCTCCAAAATGGAAACATTCAATCTTATTACCTATTTTCGCTGCTGGGCCTGCTGCTGTTGTTTCTCTGGCTGTTGCTGTAGCGTGTACTATCCTTCTGCATGAATTACCTGTTAAGCAGTCTCATCTTCGTTCCGTTGGTTGCCGCCCTGGTGCTGCTGTGCCTGCCTGCGCGCATGCACCGGCTGCTGAAGTCCGTGGCCTTAAGTGCAACGGTGGTAGAATTGCTGCTTTCCCTGTTACTGTTCGCCTCTTTTGAGGGAACGGTTTCTTCAGACCTCGGACAGACCTACCAGTTCCAGGAGAAACTACCCTGGGTCTCTATGTCTCTGGGTGGCTTGGGCAAACTCAAGATTTATTATTTTCTAGGGGTAGACGGGTTGAACGTAGCGCTGGTGCTGCTCACGGGCATTATTGCGGTCATTGGCATGGTTTCCTCTTGGAGCATCCACCAACGGGTGAAAGGCTATTTGAGCCTGTACCTGTTGCTGCTGGGCTGCATTATGGGCTGTTTTGTGGCCTTGGATCTGTTCCTCTTTTACCTTTTCTTTGAATTCATGCTGCTGCCCATGTATTTCCTGATAGGGATGTGGGGCGGCAAGCGGCGCGAATACGCAGCCATCAAGTTCTTTCTATACACCCTGCTGGGCTCGGTGCTCATTCTGGTAGCCTTCATTGCACTTTATGCTTCCGTGATGGACCCGACCGCCACTGCCACACAACTAGGTTTCTCTGGCGCTACCGGCGTGCAACAGGTGCAGGCATTATTAGCTCAAGGACAGTTGACTTCTGCCCAGGTGGTGCATGCCTTCAATATCCCGGATATGCTGCAACCCGCCAACTTCATTCCGGGTACCGTCTTGCACCTTACCTCTGGCGTCACATTCCTGGGGTATCCGGCCCGGGCAGTGGCGTTTCTGCTCTTGTTTTTAGGATTCCTTATAAAACTGCCGGGCGTGCCCCTGCATACCTGGCTCCCCGATGCCCATGTAGAGGCTCCTACGCCCATCTCAGTTCTGCTGGCTAGTATCTTGCTGAAGGTAGGAGGCTACGGCCTATTCCGGATTGCCTTTCCAGTGTTTCCCGAGCAGGCAGTGGAGTTTTCGTGGTTCATTGCTCTTTTAGGCATCATCTCTATTATTTATGCCGCCCTTTGCGCCCTGGCCATGGCTGATCTGAAAAAGCTGATTGCCTATTCCTCGGTTTCACACATGGGTTTTGTGTTGTTAGGGCTGGCTGCGCTCACGCCAGAAGGTTGGAACGGGGCCCTGTACCAGCTGTTTAGCCATGGCCTGATTTCGGCGATGCTGTTCCTGATTGCCGGCGTGATTTATGACCGCATGCATGACCGCAACATTGAGCATTTCAGGGGCCTGGCCATGGTGGCGCCTGTGTTCACGGTTTTTGTGGTGATGGCCTTCTTTGCCTCTTTGGGCCTGCCGGGCTTCTCCGGGTTTATTGCCGAACTGCTGGTGCTGCTAGGAGCCTTCGGGTCGCAGGCCGGGGGCGGATTATTGCCGAAATGGATGGCCATGGCGGCCACGGGTGGCTTGGTACTGGCCGCGGCCTATTATCTCTGGACCCTGCAACGCATGTTCTTCGGGCGATTCTGGGTCACGCCAGGACTGCCTACTTCTTTCCCGGATCTGACGGCCCGCGAGATTCTGATGCTGCTGCCACTGGCGTTGCTTGTCCTGGCCTTTGGCTTGTTCCCGGCACTGTTGCTGGATAAATCTGGTGCCACCGTGGCCGAATACCTACGGCTGATTCTGCTGGTGACAGGTGGAGGTACCTCAATGGTGGCCCCATGATGCTGGCTATTTCTTCTACCCAACCAGCTGCCATCAGGGAAAGCATTCTCCAGACGGTAATGGGGCTTCAGGCTTTGGTGCCTGAAATAATCCTGCTGGCGGGCTTTCTTCTAGTTCTTTTCTTGGATTTGCTCCCTTTCCCAAGGCTTCGCCGAGCTCTCTCCGGTTTTACTTTTGTATTGTTTTTGGCTTGCCTGGTGTGGCAGACCATGCAGGTAATGGGACAGGTGTCTCTTGTAAAGGGCTACTTGTTTCAAAACATGGTTTGGCAGGACGGGCTGGCCCTGGCTGGCGGGGTCTTTTTTAGTGCCTCGGCGCTGTTGTCTATGCTGGTACTCTGGACCAGATCCAACCTGGCGGCTGAGCGAAATCCTACCGCTTCTGAGTTTTATGCTGTCTTGCTAGCGGTGGTGCTGGGTCTGAACCTGCTGCTACGCTCGGCTAATCTGCTTATGCTTTTCCTGTCACTGGAGCTAGTTTCTGTGGGTTCTTACCTGCTGGTATTCTTGTGGCGGAACAGTGCCCGCAAAACCGAAGCGGGCCTCAAATACATTCTGTACGGGATGTTCGCCTCGGGGCTGATGCTGTACGGTATTTCCTTTTTATACGGCCTGAGCGGGACCCTTCAGTTTCTGGAGCCGGGTTTCTGGCAAGCCTTAAGTACAAAGCCACCGCTTATTTTGACGGTGGCCTGGGGACTAGTGGTGGCCGGCTTGCTCTTTAAATTGGCGGGTTTCCCGTTCCAGTTCTGGGCACCCGATGTCTATGAAGCTGCGCCCACCGGGGTAGTGGCCTTTTTCTCCACTGCCCCAAAATTGGCCGCGGCATTAGTGCTGTTACGAGTACTGCAACCTCAGGCAAAGATGCTGCTTACCGTTAATCCCTCACTGCTAGTATTGCTGCAATTCATAACCGGGCTAACCCTCGTTTTGGGCACGTTTACCGCCATTTGGCAAAAAAACGTGAAGCGGCTGATGGCCTATTCCTCGGTGGCGCACGCCGGGTTCCTATTGATGCTGCTTATCTCGGGGCAGCCAGAAGCGGGCGGGAATGTTTTGTTTTACGCCACGGCCTTGCTGTTCGGTAACATGGGATTCTTTCTGGTGATTAGGGTATTAGAGAAAGCGGTGGGCTCTGTGGAGATGGAAGACTGGAGTGGGGTAGGGCGGCAATATCCCTGGCTGGGCGTGGTAGCGGCCGTGTTTCTGCTGAGTTTAATCGGCTTGCCGCCCACGGTGGGTTTTATGGCCAAGCTGTTGCTCTTTACCCAACTGTGGCAGGCCTATGAAGTAACGGGCAATGTGGTCTGGATGGTACTTTTACTAGCAGGATTATTACTGACCGTTGTATCGTTGTTTTACTATGTACGGGTTCTGTTCTTTCTCTTCTTCAAAAGGAATGAAAGCACGCAGAAATTGGTTTTTCCTGTAGCGGGTTACGTGTTTTTACCCTTACTTTGCGTGCCTGTTCTGCTTTTCTTCTTTAAGGCAGACTGGTTGCAGAGAGCCATTGAACACGTGCTTTCGCTTTAAAACCTATTACCATGAGTGATGCGATAAAACACGAGTGCGGTATTGCCCTGGTCCGCCTTCGCAAACCCTTAGAATACTACGCCCAGAAATACGGCACCCCCATGTACGGCGTACAGAAAATGTACCTGCTCATGGAGAAGCAACATAACCGCGGGCAAGACGGCGCCGGTTTTGCCAGCATTAAGATCAACGCCACCCCCGGCACCGAGTACATTGCGCGGTACCGGTCCGTAAAAACCAAAGCGATTGACGCCATTTTCGGGAAAATAAGCGAGAAATACGGCAAGCTCAAGCGAAAGAACCCAGAGAACGCAAAGAATATTGAATGGCTCAGACAGAATCTCCCTTTTTTGGGCGATGTGTATCTGGGCCATTTGCGTTATGGTACCCACGGCGAGAACAGCGTAGACAATTGCCACCCCATGGTGCGCGAGAACAACTGGCGTAACCGCAGCCTGGCCGTGGCCGGAAACTTCAACATGACCAACGTGGACGAACTGTTCCATGTGCTTACTGAGCTGGGCCAGCACCCGCGTCAGAAAATAGATACCGTTACCGTTCTGGAGAAAATTGGCCACTTCCTGGATGAGGAAAACCAGCGCCTCTTTGACTACTTCAAGCCCGACCATGACAATGAACAGATAACGGCCCTTATTGAGGAGAACCTGGATCTGAACCGCGTGCTCCGGAGGGCCTGCAAAGATTTTGATGGCGGCTACGCCATGGTGGGCCTTACGGGCTATGGCGCGGCCTTTGTGGTGCGTGACCCATCGGGCATCAGGCCGGCCTATTATTACATGGATGATGAGGTGATTGTGGTGGCGTCTGAGAAACCGGCCATCAAAACCGCCTTCGGGATTGAGTACGACCAGATCAAGGAGGTTACCCCGGGCCATGCGCTGATCATCCAAAAGAACGGCGAGGCCTCTGAAGGCGAGGTGATTCCGGCGCTGGAGAAGAAGTCCTGCAGTTTTGAGCGTATCTATTTCTCCCGCGGCAATGATCCCGAGATTTACCAGGAACGTAAGATGATGGGCAAGCTGTTGAGCACCAAAGTGCTGGAAGCAGTAGACTATGATCTGGAGAATACCGTGTTCTCTTACATTCCCAATACCGCTGAAACCAGCTTCATGGGCATGATGGAAGGGGTTGAAGACTACCTGCGCGCTTACCGCCATAAAGCTATTTCTGAAGCCAACGGTGACATAGAGAAGCTGGAGACCATTCTCTCGTTTAGGCCCAGAATGGAAAAATTGGTCATTAAAGACGCCAAACTCCGCACCTTCATTACCGACAATGATTCGCGCGATGACCTGGTGGCCCACGTGTATGACACTACCTATGAGGTGGTGAAAAAAGGCGTGGACACGGTGGTGGTGATTGACGACTCCATTGTGCGCGGCACCACCCTGGAAAAAAGCATTATTAAGATGCTGGACCGCCTGGACCCGAAGAAAATCATTATTGTCTCCTGCGCCCCCCAGATCCGCTACCCAGACTGCTACGGCATTGACATGTCTAAAATGAAAGAGTTTGTGGCCTTTAGAGCGATGATGGGACTGTTGAAAGACCATAAAAAGGAAGAACTGGCCCGCGAGGTGTACCAGAAATGCAAGGAAGCCCTGAACTCTGGTGCTGCCAAAGAGAAGAACTTTGTGCAAGAACTCTATGACCAGTTCACGCCCGAGGAAATAAGCGATAAAGTGGCCCAGATAGTGAAGGCCGCCAACGTGCGCGCCGAGGTTCAGGTGATTTTCCAGACCATTGAAGGCTTGCATGAAGCCTGCCCTAACCACACCGGCGACTGGTACTTCACGGGCAATTACCCCACCCCCGGCGGAATGCGGGTAGTGAACCGGGCCTTTGTCAACTTCATGGAAAACAAAGAAGGTAGAGCATACTAAATGAGCTAATTTTTTATTGTGCTGATGTGATAACTGGTACTGCAATATAAAAAAAAGGAAGCCGGCTCCAGTAGGGCCGGCTTCCTTTTTTCTGTTTTGAGGCTGTTTTCAGGAAAACAGGCCTAAAACAGGTTATAGCTTCACAAACCTGAATTGCTGGATTCCCGCCGAGGATTTTACTTGAAGGAGGTAATTGCCAGCCCGTAAGTGCTGAACGTTGATGACCGGATTTGTCCCATTTAAAGCAGTTGATGATAAATCCATCCTTTCCCCTTTGGCATCCAGAATATCTATGGTAGTAGTAGCATCTGGTGTGATATTGGCCAATTGCAGGTAATCATGGCTAGGGTTTGGGTACGCCACGAATTGGGCTAGTGACTTGTTACCGGGTTTTACGGCTATCACTTTGCTGTACTCAGACTTGCCGTCATAATCAACCTGCTTTACGCGGTAATATGTGGTAATTGAGGCAGCTGAAGCATGTTGGAATTGATAGTTCCTGATAACGTTGCTGTTGCCTGCGCCTGCTACCGTCCCTACCGTAGCGAACTGCTTTCCATCTGCAGAATACTCAATGTAAAAGCGTTCATTGTTGATCTCCGTGGCGGTGGACCATTGCAGGTGTACTTGCTGCCCTTTTCGCTCGCCGGTAAAAGACAGCCAGGTAACCGGAAGCACGGTGACCGATTCCATAGTTGCAATACCTAACTGTCCGAAAGGGGTGATGAAGTTGCGTTTGGCATAGCCGCCGGCCACCGTACGGCCTTCTTTGTCTGGGGGGGCTAAGGTACCGCCACCGGTTTCCCAGTCTTTGCCGCTGGTGGAGTTGACCGGCCTGATCAATAAGGCGAATTTGTTGTCTTCCAGATTGGTGAAGCCTTGCAAGGAGGCCATGGCAGTAAAGGTGCCGCTTGCAGGTGTGTTGTTTGGCACTACGTTCCAGACACCTTCGGTGGCTATATGGGTGTAGCTATAGCCTCCTTCCATCAAGGCCAGTTCTGAGTCTTGATGGTTGGTAAGAGGTTTGAAGCTAACTACCACACTTTGGAAACCATTGCCACTTAACCCAATGGACATCAGGTCCAGTTGCCGCTTTCCGGTAACGTTACCTACCGGGAATGAATAAGTGCCGCTACTTCCCACTGAGCGCCTTAGATTGCCCTGTATGTAAAAAGAGGGGTCAACTAATTGCAACGCATTCGCGTCTTGACGCAACAAAGACAGCTCATGGATATCGGTTTTGAAAACACCACTTTTGAGGGTGAATACTTCGGCCACGTTTACTGTTTTAGAAAGGGTAATAGTACCGCCGGTTTTGGCTATCAGTAAGTTGGTAACAGTGCCAGGAAGACCATCTCCAGAGACCATATCTCCAGTGCCTATAAATCCGTAACTGGCCTGGGTAGAGAAATTTCGCGTCCCGCTGACGCGGATGTTTCCGTCTGACGTTCCTGTTCCTGTAATTTTGATTCCCTGTGCAGAACCATATAGAAGGGTGGCGCCAGCCTCTAATGAGAAATTACCGGTTCCGCCAATAGACCTGTTAGAAGCGATTTGTAATACCGCAGGAGCCATAACGGTTAGAGTACCAGTCACGTCAAAGTTCGCGCTAAGCATATGGTTACCAGCCTCATTTAGCGTGTTGGCCTCTGTGGCGGTTAAGAGAACATGGTGATAGGTTAGTTTCTGGGCATTATTTCCGTAGGTACCCCTTATAGACTGTGACTGCCCATTGATAGACCCATAAAACTCAATGGTACCTCCCGTTAGCTGGTAAGGCTTTGCTATGCCGTTGAGCTCAGGGACGCTGGTTGTGGTTTTATTGGTCCTGAACAGGCCACCGGTCATGGTCAATCCGCCGTCTCCTTTCAAAGTTTTGTTGCTGATGTCTAATATGGCATTGGGCAAAATGGTAAGGTTCTGGTTAATGGTAGTGGTGGAGGAAATGCTTTTTGAGGTAGCGGTGCCAACATTATCTCCGCCTATGGTCACATTATAGTAGGTCTTTCCTCTCAGAATTTGCTCTCCTGATCCTGTTAATTCAATGGTGCCTCCAGTTAATTCATAGACTCCTGTAAGTAAAGGGAACGTGTTGTTCAGCATGTTTATCTGGTAGATTCCGCCCGTCATGACCAATTTCCCGGTGCTGTTAATATCTGCTGTGGCGGTGGCTTTGAAAAGGCCCTGCCTAATTTCCAACCTTCCACCGGAAGGCGAAATGAGGGTACTGCTGGAGATGCCGGTACTGTTGGTGAGAGTCACGGAAGAAGGGTTGTCTATAATTAGAATCTTACCATTGGAAGTAGTGGTAAAAGCGTTGCCCGTTTGCTGAGGAATTTTGCCATTGTAGACAAAGGTAGCTAGTTGGGTAAAGGTGCGCCGGTTATCTGTGACAACTACGTTTCCAGTAACGCCTGAAGTATTGATTCCCTGGGCACTGGTAATATACAAGGTGCCGCCCTGGTCCAGTTTAAAATAGCCCTGGCCTTGTATTTGGTACCCATTATTGTCGGCATCTGCGCTAAAGTCAAGTGTGGCCCCGTTCTCCACGGTGAAGGTACCCGCATAAACAGAGTTGGAAGGGTTTAGCCTGAGGTGCTGGCCTAACCTCACCATAGCGCCTGGTTTTATAGCCAGGGAAACATGGTTGATTATTCCCGCCACCTGGACCGCTTGCCATGTGGTGCCACTAAACCGCAAGCCGCTACCGGTAGTGGTTACGGTGCTGCTGTTATTAATGATAGAGGTAGCATCTGTTACCAGGTTTCCTTTCAGATCTACTGTAGTGATGGCCGTGGAACTGGACGTTTGGTTGAGCGTGAAAGTGGAGTTTTTCAAGGTGAAATGGCCAGGGACCAAAAGAGATGCTGTGCTATTGGCTTGATTCTGAAGATAATACGTGCCACCATTCAATAAAACGTCCTGGCCAAAGGATAGCGAAAGGTTACTGCCGTCTAGCAAAAGAAGTGAGGAACCGGCGGGAACTACAGCAGTAAAGGTCTGGGCAGTCAGGGGTGCCGAGGCATCTGTTAACCTCCATTGGCTGTTGGTAAGAGTAGGGGCAAAGGTCAATCGGCCCAGCCAGTAGCCATGAGGTTGAGCTGTAAGTTGGCTGCTGCTAAATAACAGTGAATTGGGAGCGGCAGCTTCAATTCTGATTTCTGCGGAGGCGTCAATTTCTTCGGTGCCCGCCCAAAGCGGGTCAGAGGCCTGGTAGGTGGGAGATTTGATAGTAAGTTTTGAAGAAGCCTGCAGTTGGAGGAGGCCCCTGTTTTCCAGGTCACCGGTCAGGAGAAGCTCTGCCGATGAAGTCACCGCCAGTTTGGAGGTAGTGGTGAGTTTAGAACCAGACGGAATGGTAAAGGTACTTTGGGCGGAGATTTGTAAAGCGGCAAGTTGTAAGACGCCCGAAAGCTGAGTGGGGTGCCCTACATATAAGGTGCCAGTAGTAGGCAGGGGATAGGAAGCGGAAACCCAGGTGCCCTGGCTGGTAAATTGTTCCAGCAAGGCAGTACCCTCGTTTTGGGCAAGGCTACCGGAGGAAGCGGTTCTATAATCGCCGGTCTGGTAAGAGGTTTGGGCCTGGAGGGGGCTACACCAGAAAATAGCAAAAGCCCAGACCAGCATCCAGGCCCCAAACCCTTTTTTGCCTTTACAGGCAATCCAACTATTTGTCATAACTAAAATATGGAATTCGTTCTTTTATAAAATGTTAAATGCTGTATTTTAGAGCGTTAACTTTCTTGCTTTTGAATAAGTTCTTAAGCGTCAATCAATTAGATAGATAAGCAAGTTTGGCCGGTGAATGTGACGTTTCACCCGATGAATGAGAGTAGAAGATCTCCGGTTTTGGGCCTGTTTTTGAGATAACAGGCTTAAAATGAAAGGACTAGAAGAAGGTTGTTGGAAGGGAAAAGGAGAAGTGAAATTTAGATAAATTAGGGTAGGGGCAATCCCTTGTGGTTGCCCTTACACGTTTGCCGGCGTGAAAGGGCAACCACAAGGGATTTCCCCTACAAGGACTTTTTGATCAGCTTAAAAAGCGCAGCCACACCGGCAAGGGTATTTACCCGCCTCGGGTCCAGGTAAGAATAAGATAGCGTTGGTGGCAGCTTAGGTATGGAAAGATATGCCAGGGTACTAAAGAAATCAGAGATTCTTGCAGCGTTTTACCGGGCACAAACGCTGCAAGGAGTACGGCCCTGGCGTTTGGCCTGTGCCAGGGTGGTAGTTAAGATGCCTTTTTTGCAGGTCTGCAGGCGATAGCAGTTAGCTCTTATATGATAAGTAGTAGCGGCCTTGCTTTGGCAAAGGTAGACGGTACTGTTTTTATTGGTAATGGTAGCCGTAGTGGTGGTAGCCCGCTTGGCCGCAGTAGAGGCGCCTGCCGGAATGTTTGGCTTGGTGTTTTTCCGCTGCTTCCGGAAGTCCCAGGGGGCCTGGGGCACAGGGTCCACCCATAGGCCAAGTTTCTGGGCGCGGGCCTCCATTTCCAGGCGGTCCAGCTCCGGGTCTTTGGAGTAAGCTCTATAGTGCCAGGCAAACCCGTATTTCACCAGTTCATAGTTCAGGTTGCGGCCATCCGGTAAAATGATTTCTCCCACCGTACGGCCGTACCGGTCAATGTCCCGCACCACCAGCTGCACAAATTTGCCGAAGGCCTGGTCTGAGGTGAACTGACGGGCCCTTTCGCCAAACGCCTGATTCTTTTCGGGGCAATCAATGCCCTGTAGCCGTACGCGCAACGGCTTGCCGTCTTTCAGCAGTTCAATGGTGTCGCCGTCTTTAATGGCAATGACCCGATAATGGCCTTCCTTTTGCTGCTCTGCCTGTTGTTCCTGTTTCTTCTGGCATCCTAACAAAAGCAATAGGCATAAAAGCCAAAAAGTAGAAGGCGTAATAGCAGGGAAACGGCGCATAGGTCAAAGGTTGGTAAGGCTTTAAAGTCTTACGTGATTATTGTTAAAAGTTAGCCGACACTGGTCTCTCCAGGCAAAAAATCAACAGATACAGGACATTTTCTTGCCAAACTTTGGGGTAAAGGCAGCAGCAAGGGCTACACCTCCATTCCTGCGGTGCTTACCACTTTAATGGCACTTCGGCCCCAGGCCTGTTTCTCTACCACAATCTGCGTACTGATGCGTTCTTTTAAGGCTTCTACGTGGGAGATAATGCCTATCATCTTGCCGCTGGCCTGCAGGCTCTCCAGAGCATCCATGGCAATATCCAGGGTCTCCGCATCCAGGGTCCCGAAGCCCTCATCAATAAACAGCGAATGAATCTGGGCTTTGTGGCTGGCTAGATCAGAGAGGCCTAAGGCCAGTGCCAGGCTCACCAAAAAGCTTTCGCCGCCGGAAAGCGAGTTCACAGACCGGACGGCATCGCCTTGGTACGTGTCCAGGATCTGCAGTTCCAGTTCCTCTTCCTTGCTTTTTAAAATGCGGTAGCGGTCATTGAGCCGAAGCAAATGGCGGTTGCCCAGTTCTACCAGCCGGGCCAGCGTTAGGCTTTGCGCGTACTTGCTGAACTTCTTGCCGTCGGCGGAGCCGATGAGGCGAGTAAGGCGGTCCCAACGCTCGGCCTCGCCTTTCTGCAGGTCTAATTGCTGGGTGAGTTGCTGGTGCTTTTCGCGCAGGGCGGCGTCTTGCTGCAATTGCATTTCCAGGCGGGCAATCTGGGCCAGGTGCTGGTTTTTCTCTTCTTCCAGCGCCAGAATGAGCGGTTGCAACTCTTCCAGGGTCAGCTCCGTGAGGTGACGCTCTTTTTCTGAGGCGTACTCTAGCAGCGTCTGCTGCAGGCTATGCGCCAGCTCATTGACAGTCTTCTGCAGCTGCTCCTGTTGCTGGCGCAGTTGGCGCGCCTCATCTTCTGATAAAAGCAGGGCCTGTAGCTGGGCCAGGGATGTATAGCCAAAGGGTTGAATCTTCTGCAAAAGCAAAGTCTCTAACTCGCTTTGGGTGTATTGGTTCTCCTGCTGCTCCTGGTGCTTGACGGTTGCCTGGTGCTGCAGAAGGTTGAGTTTTTCCTGCTCCCGTTGGAAGGACGCCTCGGCAGATTGCAGCGCCTGGGCGGCCTGCTGCAACGCTTGTTGCAACCGCTGTTTCTCTATCTGCGGTTGCAGGCCTTCAGGAAGGAGTTTATAGCGTTGGGCCCTGAGTTCCTGCAGGTGGGTTTGGGCAGTGGTCAGTTGTTGCTGGCGCTGATTGAGTTCCTGTTGTTTTTCCTCCAGGGTTTTCTTGCCATTCTCCGCGTCAGATCTAGCCTGCTGGTATTTCTCGCGCAGGTCGGGCAGTTGGGCCTTCTTTTGCTCATACGCTGTTTTGCGCTGCTCCAACTGGGCAAGCAGCACGGGCCCATTGGTGCCGGAATAGGAAAGGCCATAGGTACTGAAAAATGACTGCAGCGTACCTGTGATCACTTTCTCCTGTTCCGCCAGATCTTCCAGCTCAGCCTGCAGGCGCTGTAACTGGGTTTGGGCATAACTGCGTTTTTCGGCTGTTTTCTCAATTTCGTGCCTAAAACCCTGCTGCGCTGAAAGCAGCTTCTGCTCGGTTTGGTGGGCCGCTTCTATGCGGGAGCGCAGACCTCTTAAGCTTTGCAAAGAAGCCGTGGCCTGTTGCAGCTCGCCTTTGCGGGCATTCCAGGATTGGTCAATGGTAGCAGAGGCGGCAATCTCATGGGCCAGGTTCAGCGCCGAATTAAGTTGCGTGAACTGCTGGCTCAGGGTTTGGGTCTGGGCTGCGGTTTCCTGCACCTGCTCCTGTAAATGCTTTTCGGCTAGTTCCAGTTTCTGGATGGCCGCTACCAACGCACGTTCCTCCTGGTCAAGTTGTTGCACGCGTTGTTGCTGCTGTTGCAGGTTTTGCTGCGCCTGGGTAAGGGTCTGCGGTTGGTGCTCTTCTACAAAGGGGTGATGAGTAGAGCCGCAGAGCGGGCACGGCTGCTCTGGCTGCAGTTGGGTGCGCGCCTCTTCATATTGCTGTATCTGCCGCTGCAGGTCTACAATCTGCTGCAGGTCTTTGAGCTTATCCTGGGCCTGGCCCAGATCCGTAGCGGTTTGGGTATGCGCGGTGCGCTGCAGGTGCAGGTCCTGCAGGGTGTGGGTGAGTTGTTGTTGCAGGGTCTGCCGGCGGGCTTCCTGCTGCAGGTACAGCTTGCTCAGGTCCAGTTGCTTTTCCAGCTGGCTGCAGACCTGCGGCAATCGGTGGCATAGCTGCTCCAGCGCCTCGGGCTCCTGGCCCTGCAGGGTGGTGCGGGTCTGGTCCTTTAAAGACGCCAGCTGGGTTTGCTGCTCTTTCAGTTCCTGTTCCGTAGATGCCAGTTTTGCTTTAAACGCGTTTATGTTTTGGGCCTCTTTTTCCAAAAACAGGCTCAAATCAGCTTGCTCAATTTGGAACTTGGCCTGCTGTTTTCTAACCTCTTCCAGGTTTTTAACCTCGGCTTTGCCGTCGTGCAGGGTTTGTACCAGTTCCTCGTCCTGGGCATGTTCTTTCAGCCAGTCGTTGAGTTGCTTGCCCTCATTAATGAGTTTTTGCTGCTGAGTTTGCTGCTGTTCCAGGGCGGCGGCCAGCTGCCTTACCTGGGTCTGCAGTTGCGCCGTAGCTTGTTCGTCTTTGGTGTATTGGGCTTGTTGGGCGGCCAGGTGCGTGTCTTGCTGCAGCACCTGGTCCAGGCGCGGCTCTGCCTCTGTGAGCGTCTGTTGGGCCTGCGCATGGGCCGTGCGGGCTGCGGTAGTGGTTTGAAGGTTGGTTGCTACCTGCTTTTCCTGCGTAGGTATCTGCTGCTGTAAGGCCGTAACGGCTTGCGCCACGGCTTGTCCCTGCCGCTGCACCTGATCCAGACGCGCCAGTTCACTCTGGAATGGCTGGGCCTGTTCATGGCGCTGCAATTTTTCCTGCTGTGGTTGCCAGGCCTGTTGGGCGGTGTGCGCCGATGTGAGTTGGGCACTCAGGCTGCTTTCTTTCTGGGTTAGCTTGCTCAGGTGGTCCAGCCAGGTCTGCTGGTGCAGGTGCTGCTGAATTTGCTGATTGGCCAAACGGGCTGCGGCTTTCAGGTCAGTGACTTCCTGGGCCAGGGCGGCGCGGGCTTCCTCGGGCAGAAGCTGGTCCAGCTGCAGCAGGCGCTCCAGGTCCTGAAGTTTCTGTTTCTCCGCTTTGGCCTTTTCATAGGCGGCAATGGAGATCTGGGAGTAAATGCGGGTATCGGTGAGTTTCTCCAGTAGTTCACTGCGCTCGCTTTCGCTGGCTTTCAGGAACCGCGTAAAATCTCCTTGGGAGAGCATCACCGACCGTAGGAACTGCTGAAAGTCCAGGCCGCACAGGTCTATGATCCGCTGCCGGGTCTCCGAAAGCCTTGACTCCAGAATCTCGTGGGTGTCTGCGTCCATGAGTTCCATGACCGGGCTCTGCAGTTTCCCATCGGCTTTGCCGCGGCTGCGCCGAAGAATCCATTTGGCACGGTAGAATTTCCCCTGGGCCTCAAACTCCACCTCAGACCAACACTCGCCGGTGTGGCGGGTCATGATCTCGGCTACGTCGCGTCCGTGGCGCGGCACCTGTCCGTACAAGGCCACCGTAATGGCATCTAAGATAGTAGTCTTGCCCGCGCCCGTGGGGCCGGTAATGGCAAACAGGCCAGACTCGCTCAAAGGCGGCTCATTGAACCTGATGTGGTGTTCGCCCTGCAGCGAATTAAGGTTAAGAAAACGAACGGAGGCTATCTTCACGGGAATAGGAGAAATTCAGGTTAGTAAAGATAACAGATTCTTAAGTTGAACAGGAAAGGAATTAAGGCGGAAGTGATCTTATATATAAGAGTAGGGTTTATTTTATTCTCCCCTTATATAAGGTGCTTGATTTTTTGTTTTAGGCCTGTTTTCCGGAAAACAGGCCTAAAACAAAAAATCTCCCTATAAAATAAGAATGGCGGGTTTAATGAAAAAATAGAGGAGGAAAACATCCTATGGAGCGCTGGCCGCTTTTAAGGAATTATTTAGATGTTAAATATTGTTGAAAATCAATCAGTTGCGGAATAGCTCTAAGAAGATGGGAATGAAAGGGTAATAAAAAGAGGCATTTCTGAGACTTTTGGGGCAAGTTGGCAAAGTGTTTGTATCTAAATATTCCAGAATGCGTTCAAGCACCTAAATTCATTGCCAAGGCTTAGAAGAGCGGTATTCAGATTTTTTTACTTAGTCAAACAAAAAAATCTGAGCGGAATTTAAAAGTTGGCACGGGACTTGCAAGATGCACAGTACATGAGTAAAAATTTACAAACTCTAAAAAACAGTTTTATGAAAAAGCTAAGTTTAATATTCAGCCTGATTTTCTTAGTGTCTGTTGCTTTCAATAACGCTCAGGCTCAAGATAGAAAGTGGAGCCCTCAAGCTAAAGGTGCGGTGATTGGAGCCGGTACCGGAGCTGCTGCAGGTGCCATTATCCATAAAAGAAACCGTGTAGTAGGTGGTGTGGTAGGTGGAGTTGTTGGTGGAGCCGCCGGTTACGGTGTTGGTAAAATCATTGACAACAAACAGAAAAGAGCCGCCGCTGAACGCGAAGCTGAATTCAACAGAACTGTAGCGGCTAACAGAGCCTATGCTTATAACTCATCTTCCAGAAAATCTTCTGGTTCATCCAGAAAATCTTCTTCCTCAGCGGCCAAAACTGCTGCGGTAGCTGCTCCGGCCACAATGGCTTACACTGGGTATACTGCTGGTCAGCCCCAGATCATGAGCATGTCTAACCTGTCTTTCTTGCCCAACGAAGACTACGGTGACTATTCAAAACCGTACGCTGACTCTGAGTACAGAAGAAAAAGCTGGTAAGCTGAAGGCATAAGCCTGATATATATGAAAGCCCAAGCCCTGTGCTTGGGCTTTTTTTATAAGAAAAGTAAAATATTTGAAACTCCTAATATTCAAAGGGAGTATGTGGTTTAGTTATTCACCAAACTCATTTTTATGAAATCATACCTGTTTGTATTCGTATTTGCTGCCTTGCTCTCTTCCTGCTCTAAGATGGAGGATAAAAAGGAGCCGGTGAACGTGCAGCAATTAAACCAACAATTTGTAGGGGCTTGGAACAGCAGAAACTCAGCCCAATTAGATACACTCCTGGCCGAAGACGTGCACTTTGTACAAGGCGAGGTTCATTACAGCGGTAAATCTGAGGTTTCTCAGAAATGGGTACGCGAAACTATGGGTACCATTGAAAACCTGAAGACGTTTCCGGTAAGCTCTGGCGCCGATGAGAACATTGCCTATGAAGGCGGTACCTTCTCTGTAGACGTGATCCCCAACGACCGCAACCTGCCAAGAGGCGAAGGAAAAGGAAACTTCCTGCTGCTCTGGAAGAAAAACGACAAAGGCGCCTGGAAACTACACTATGCCCAGTTGGAAGACCATCCGGTGCAGGTAAGACGCTAGTCAATAACCGTATTTAGTAGAAAAGGCCTGGAGGGAAACCTCTAGGCCTTTTTGTTTGATAGTAAAGTTGGTAGATATTGAGAAAGCTGGAGGAGGAAAGTAGCTGAAGTAACTGAAGCTGGATAGGTTTACCTTTGAGGGTGGCCAGTTGGAGGTTGAGTGGCTATGACGTTACCGTGTAACTTTGCTACAAAATTTAAATTAGCTAACAGTCGTAATTAGCCTTTCCCTAGGCTTGTCCCCTGACAAGCCAATCGGTTTTGGTTGATGTGGTAGGAGTTAATTTCGGCCTGTCAGGGGACAGGCCGAGGAGGAAAGAATAGGAGTAAGGCGCTTCCCATTGGTTCTGTAGGGACAGGTCTCAACCTGTCCAGATCTGCCCGGAAAGAGTCAGTAACTACATCATAAAAGCGGAAGTTCGTTTTGAGCCCGTTTTGCCCAAAACAGCCTCAAAACAGATTGATCTGCGCTAGCTCACCATTTTTAAACTATAAGAGGCCGCAGTAAGGGAAAAGTAATGGAGTGATTTGCCCTTATTACATGACCTATTCCCCCACCTGGTTTACACTTGTTTTCTCAAAAACAGCCTATAAACAGCAAAGGCCCCGCATGCGGGGCCTTTGCTGTTTATAGTAGTGCACTAAATTACACTGAGAAGCTATCGCCGCAGCCGCAGGTACGGCTAGCGTTGGGGTTATTGAAGTAGAAGCCTTTGCCGTTCAGGCCATCAGAGAAATCCAATTCAGTACCGGCCAGGTAAAGGAAGCTTTTCATGTCTACCACTACCCGTACGCCTTTGTCTTCAAACTCCTGGTCCATGGGCTTTACTTCGTCATCAAAGTCAAGCTGGTAAGACAGGCCTGAGCAGCCGCCTCCGGCTACAGAGGCTCTCAAACGGAAGCTGTCATCTATGTTAGAATCCTTCTTCAGCTTCTCTACTTTTTCTTTCGCTTTTTCAGAAACGGTAATCATACGCGTATCCTCCTTTCTTTTATCTAAGAGACGGGGTTAAGCACCACACTAAAAACGGTAATGGTGTTAATGTCCCGGCCATAATATAGTTTATCCAATGCATCATACATGTTGGTCGCCCGGAAGTAGGAGGTGTTCAGTTCCCGCTCCCCCTTGGCCATCCACTGGATGGTAAAGGAGCTTTCCTGATCCCTTGCCTGCCGAACGTAGTCCAACATTTTCCGGAGCGCATCTATCCGGTCATACCCCGTTTCTGTATGGAACAGAAACGATTGGTGGTGACGCGGGTTCACCGTGATAAGATCTAGCCGCATCTTGTCGTCCATGGGCCGGAAGTCAAACAACAATTGGCTTCCCTCCATGCCCAGATGGTCTTCTATCTGCTTCTGGATCCGTGCGCTCTCCACGTGCACATTGGTGTTTACCTCCATTGCGCTCGTGTAGGTCTTAGTGGTGTGACTTGGCTTCTACCAATGGCTCCATTCCGTTTTTCACGCGGTAGTCATTGATGGCAGATTTGATGGCGTCTTCGGCAAGCACAGAGCAGTGAATTTTCACCGGCGGTAAAGCCAGCTCTTCCACAATCTCCATGTTGTCAATAGCCAGAGCCTCATCTACGGTCTTTCCTTTCAACCACTCAGTAGCCAAAGAAGAAGACGCGATAGCAGAACCACAACCGAAGGTTTTGAACTTGGCATCTGTGATCACCTGGTTCTCATCTACCTCAATCTGCAGACGCATAACGTCACCACACTCAGGGGCACCTACTAAACCGGTACCCACGTTTGATTTTGATTTGTCTAGCGTACCTACGTTACGTGGGTTGCTGTAATGATCTATTACTTTATCTGAATAAGCCATGGCTTTTTTAAATTACGAATTAATAATTATGAATTAAGAATCAGGGGTAAATAACTAATATATACGCTTTTATGGTGCCAGCGATAATTCTTATTTATTAATTCCCCATTCTTAATTAAGTCTTAGTGTTCTGCCCACTCTACTGAGTCAAGGTCGATGCCTTCTTTGAACATTTCCCACAGCGGGCTAAGTTCACGCAGTTTGGTCACGGCCTCTTTCACGTGATTGATGGCAAAATCCACTTCTTCCTGAGTAGTGAAACGACTCAAGCCGAAGCGCAGGGAAGAGTGTGCCAGGTCATCGCTCATGCCCATGGCCTTCAATACATAAGAAGGCTCCAGGGAAGCAGACGTACAGGCAGAACCAGAAGAAACGGCAATGTCTTTCACGCCCATCATCAAGCCTTCACCCTCAACGTATTTGAAAGAGATGTTGCTCACGTGCGGAAGGCGGTGCTCTTTATTACCGTTCAGGTAAGACTCTTCCATTTGCAGAAGTTCGGTCTCCAGGTAGTCACGCATGGCTTTGATCCGCTTGGTATCAGATTCCATGTCCAGACGAGCCACCTCGGCGGCCTTGCCTAAACCTACAATACCAGGCACGTTTAGTGTACCGGAACGCATGCCGCGCTCGTGTCCGCCGCCGTCCATCTGGGCGGTAACTTTTACCCGTGGGTTCTTGCGACGCACGTACAAAGCGCCAACGCCTTTAGGTCCGTACATTTTGTGGCCAGAGAAGGCCATCAGGTCAATACCGTCGGCTTCTACGTCTACTGGAATCTTGCCTACGGCTTGAGTAGCATCTGAGAAGAACAGCACGCCGTGTTTCTTGGCAATCTGCCCAATCTCTCTGATCGGCTGGATCACGCCCACCTCGTTGTTGCCGTACATGATGGCAATCAAGATAGTCTTGTCTGTGATGGCAGCTTCCAATTCTTTCAGGTCTATGAGGCCTTCGCTGTTCACAGGCAGATAGGTTACCTGTCCGCCCAGTTTCTCAATGTGCTTGCAGGTATCCAGCACGGCCTTGTGCTCAGTGGTGGCCGTAATGATATGGTTCCCTTTGGAGGAGTACATCTCAAACACGCCTTTAATGGCAAGGTTGTCAGACTCAGTAGCCCCAGAGGTGAAAATAAGTTCTTTTGGATTACAGTTGATCAGCGCCGCAATCTGCTCACGGGCATAGTCTACCGCTTCTTCGGCGGCCCAACCAAAAGGGTGGTTACGGGAAGCAGCGTTCCCGAAATGGTTGGTGAAATACGGCAACATGGCCTCCAACACACGCGGATCCATGGGCGTGGTGGCATTATTATCTAAATAAATCGGAAATTTCAGCATCTTCGTCAGTAGTTTTCCTTGGTTTCGCTTATCAGAAAAACAGATTTAGTGGTCAGTTAGTTTGATACGCATGCAAAATTACACAAAAATCATCACTTAGAATAAGTTTAAATAAGCGGTATGAAGGTAGAGCACATAGGAATTGCGGTAAAAAATTTTCAGGATGCGAATCAATTGTTTGCAAAATTGCTGGGCGCCGAGCCATATAAAGAGGAAAAAGTGGAAAGCGAGGCCGTAAATACCTCTTTCTTTCACGTGGGTAACACCAAGATTGAGCTCCTGGAGGCCACCGCCGACCATAGCGCCATTGCCAGGTTCATTGAGAAGAAAGGGGAGGGCATTCACCACATCGCGTTTGAAGTGGAAGACATTGTAGCCGAAATGGAGCGCCTGAAAGCCGAAGGTTTCCAACTCCTAAATGAGACCCCAAAACGCGGCGCCGACAATAAACTCGTGTGCTTTGTGCACCCAAAATCGGCCAACGGCGTGCTGGTGGAATTGTGCCAGGAGATTAAGAAATAGCGGTTTATGTCTGTTTGGGGCTCGTTTTGAGAAAAACAGCCTCAAAACGGGAAGAGAACAGATTGAGGTAAAAGCAGGATGGAAACACTCGTAGGAGCTGCGCGCACTACGAGGTCAGGGCGGATTATAAACGCTTCAGGTAAGGTTTGATTAGCCTACAGGTACCTGCTTATGGTGCTTTCCTAAAGGATACCAGGTAAAGGCCGGTTCCATGCAGGAAACTGCTCGGGAAAATCGCTTGGAGGGGAGATTCACGGCCGGAAGAAAAGCAAAGCCGCCAACTCAGAAGACCTCGTAGTGCGCGAAGCTCCTACGAGTGTCTATGCCATTGACTTTAAAAGCCCAACAGTTTCCTAAGCCTGGGAGGTTTGAAGGTG
Source organism: Rufibacter radiotolerans (assembly GCF_001078055.1). NCBI lineage: Bacteria > Pseudomonadati > Bacteroidota > Cytophagia > Cytophagales > Hymenobacteraceae > Rufibacter > Rufibacter radiotolerans. Next base: position 811,475 of record NZ_CP010777.1, read on the forward strand.
TAAACCGTTTTAGGCCTGTTTTCTCAAAAATGGCAGTAATACGGAAATAACTGCAAGTTTGTCTAAGGCGGTGCGTTCCCGTACCTTTGCAGACCCAAGGCAGTAGTTCACCTTCAAGGTAGGCTGCGTTCGGGGTTAATAACAAATTGGCCATGACCACGGATATCACGCTTCCAGACCACCCCATCTTTGCAACCATTGCCCATGCCGCCCATGAATTGAAGGTGGAGGCGTACGTGATTGGGGGTTTTGTGCGGGATCTGGTGCTAAAGCGTCCGTCCAAAGACATAGACGTGGTGTGCATAGGCAGTGGCATTGACCTGGCGCATGCCGTGTCTAAGCAACTGCCCCATACGCCCAAAGTGGTGGTATTCAAGAATTTCGGGACGGCCATGCTGCGCACCGAGGACGGCTGGGAGGTGGAGTTTGTGGGCGCCCGCAAGGAATCTTACAGCAGCCATTCGCGCAAGCCCGAGGTGGAGCAGGGAACGCTGGAAGACGACCTGGCCCGGCGTGATTTTACCATTAATGCCTTGGGGATCAGCTTGAACGAGGAGACCTACGGCCAGGTGATTGACCGGTTTGAGGGCCTCAAGGACATCAGGCGCAAGAACATCAAGACCCCGCTGGCGCCGGGCATCACCTTCTCAGATGACCCTTTGCGCATGATGCGCGCCATCCGGTTCGCCAGCCAATTGAACTTTGACATTGACCCCGACACCTTTGACGCCATTGGTGAGAACAAGGAGCGGATCAAAATTGTGTCGCAGGAGCGCATCACCGATGAACTCAACAAAATCATCCTTTCCAAAACGCCTTCGTACGGGTTTAAGCTGTTGTTCCAGACGGGGCTCTTGCACCTGATCTTCCCAAAGATGGTGAAGCTGCACGGCGTGGAGACCATCAACAAGAACTCGCACAAAGATAATTTCTACCACACCCTACAGGTGCTAGACAACGTGGCCGAAGTGTCTGATGATCTCTGGCTGCGCTGGGCCGCTATTCTGCATGACATTGCCAAGCCCGAGACCAAGCGCTACAATGAGAAAGTAGGCTGGACCTTTCATGGCCACGAAGACCGCGGCGCCCGCCAGGTACCCAAAATCTTCGCCGATCTGCGCCTCCCTCTGAATGAGCACATGAAACAGGTGCAAAAACTGGTACGCCTCCATCTCAGGCCCATTGCCCTGGTAAAGGAAACCGTCACAGACTCAGCGGTGCGACGGCTCTTGTTTGAGGCCGGCGATGACATTGACCTGCTCATGCAGCTTTGCAAGGCCGATATTACCTCTAAAAATAATGACAAGGTGAAGCGGTACCTGCAGAACTTTGAGCGGGTAGAGATGAAACTGAAAGAGGTGGAAGAGAAGGACAGCCTCCGCAATTTCCAGCCGGTCATCACCGGAGACCTCATTATGCAGACCTTCGGGATTGCGCCCTCTAAGGAAGTGGGCATCTTGAAAAATGCCATCACGGAGGCCATTCTGGAAGGCGAAATCCGGAACGAGTATGAGGAAGCGTTCCCTTTATTATTAGAGAGAGGCAGGAAGTTGGGCCTTACCCCTGTGGCTTCTTAAGGCTTAAGGGAAAGAAAATTTCAGGAATGAAGAATCCCGTTTTGGGTCTGTTTTTAAGAAAACAGGCCCAAAACGGGATTTGATTTTTAGGGTTGTTACTTGCCCAAGGCGCATTTTAGGGCATCTGCCTGCATGGGGACGTGGTTGCGCCCCACCACGGCCAAAACCTTTTCTCCTTTAAGCACTGCCTGCGAAAGAAGACGGTACATATAGCGGTCCCGGTTTTCGCTGTTCAAGCGGTTAATTTCATTGGTGAATTTCCCGCCGGTTTTTTCGCCTTCCCCGCCGGGGGTAAACCACACGGCCGGGGCTTGCCACCAAGTGGCCGGGGCACTCCAATATTTCTGGTAGGCCACCTGGAGCGCTGACACATCTGGAATCACTTCATCAAAGCCTTTTATGACGGTATTAGCCTTGGCAAGCAGTTGCGCTATGGCAGCTTGCAGTTGCTCGTCTTTAAGGCCCTTGCGGTCACGTAGGCGGCTGGCTTCGCGAAGCACAAAAAACAGTTTTATCTGTTCTTTACTGAACTTGCCGGTGCTTAGCAGTTGGTCCACTTCCTCCTGCGGTGACATTTCCAGAGATTGGGTTTTCACGCCATCGGTCTGGGCCAGGAACCGCACATAGCCAGATTCCCCTAGCTGCTGGATGGTTTCATCTGCTGTAGCGGTCGTGCCTCTGTTAGGGCCCTCAAAGAAAACCAGGGTAGGTTTCTGGGTTTGCCAGGCCTGCCTGATTTGGGCAAATTGAGGGTGCGCGGGGTCTGTGGAATGGTGGGCGCCAATATAAGCCAGGCTCCCTCCGGCGGGGCTGGATAAGAACAAGCTCCATTGGGTGTTGGGGGATTCTTTCCAGTTTTTGTATGATTTCAGTTTCTGCTCACATTCCTGTGATTTGCCTGGAAAAGGCAGAAAAGCAAGGGTGAGCAAAAACGGGAAGGGAAACAGAGTATGGAAGAGAGTCTTCATAGTGCTTACCAATAATCTGAAGTTGAAAGGAGGGAGGAGAAACCTATGACAGGCCCCTGGGCCTGATGTTTGCGACTTGGTGCGAAGAAAGAAAATACCTTGTCTACCCTTCCTGTTTCAGGCTAGAATGGAGAGGGTGAACAGAAAGAGGAGAGGGAGGGAAAGGCTTCTGCGTTTGGGAGAAGAAAAGAGGCCGCCAGTGAGGAAGGAGGCCAAGCCTGCCTTGGTGCCCTGGGGCGCTGCCGGCAGACCTGGTACTTCCACAACCACTACAACTAAAAAGAGGGGAAAGAAAGGAGGACTTTGCCAGAAGCGCGTCCTCCTTATACAAAGAGCCTCTTAAGAAATCCAAGAAAGAGGTCCTTTGCTTTCTTTGTTTTGGGCCTTTTTTTAGGGAAATTGCCTTAAAACAGGAATACTTATTTTTTGCGGCTCACGCGGGACCCGCCTGATTGGTCGGTTTCTACCTGCTTCACCTCACCGGTGTACTGAATGTTGCTGGCGCCGCTGGCTTCGGCTCTTAGGTAGTCCTGCACGTTCACCACGGTTTGGCTGGCGCCGCTCAGGTCTACGGTAGCGCGTTGGGCCACCAATTTGGCAGCCTCCACGTTGCTGGCGCCGCTTCCTTCAATGGAAAGGTCATCTGAATGGCCTTTCAGGATGGTTTTGGCGGCTCCGCTCAGGTCAAGTTCCAGGCGGCCGGTGCTAATGTTAATGGCCACCTCGCTGGCGCCTGATTGTTTTATGGTAAAGTTTTCGGGGGCAAACCCGATGATCTCGGCTTTAGCCGCCCCACTGATGTCTACCAAAGACAGGTCTGGGGTTTCTACCTCAATAAGCACCGGGCGGGTGTTCATCTGCCACAGTTTCAGGAACTCGCTGTCACGGTTGATCTTGAGTACGCCGTTCTGTACGCGCAGCTGCAGCTTGTCCAGTTCTTTCTCTGAGCCCGTTACCCGTACGTGGGTACGGTAAGACTGCCTCACCCGTATGTGGTAGGCGCCACCGGCCTCAATCTCTGTGAAGTCACGCACGTTGTATATTTTAGAGATGCCCTCGTAGTCATCTTCCAGAATGGCCAGGTCATCATCCATGCTCGCGGCAGCAGCTGTTCTGTTGGCGGTTGTTCTGGCGGTAGAGTCCACCACGCTGCAGGTAAGGCAAACCAGACGGCCTTCTTTCATCTGCCAGGTGTTGCTGGACAGGTCATCTGAATTGTACTCGCCGTCGGTGATGTCGTCACTGAAGTGGTTGGCAAAGCCTTCTGAGAAGCGCAGTTTCTTTCCTTCAGGGATCAGGATCTTCAGGTTCATGTTCTGGTCCCTGAAAATGGCGTCCTGCTTGAAGGTGAACGCGTCATCGAACCGTAAAACAGAATCCTGCTGTACCATTTTATAGGTGATCATCTGGGCGTTCTTGATGGCCTCTTCTTCGTTCAGCCCTTGGGCGGAGTAGGTCTGGATCACCTTCATGTCGGTGCCGTTATAGCCTTCCATGGTCAGGTTCATGCGGTGACCGTATTGGTGAGATGTGTCTCTGATGTTAAAGACCAACGTACCATAGGCGGCTGCAGGGAAGACCTGCTCTTTGGAGACTTCGCCAGACTCCTGGAAGTTGCGGGAAGTAAGGATGATACCGGTGATGAGGGCTGCCACGGCTAAAAGCCAAACACCTAACATTGACCAACCTACCGAAGGGCGCAGGTAGAATCTTTTGGCCAGCAGCCCAATGCCCAGCAAAAAGAGAAAGAGCGCAGGGATAATACCAGCAAAGAAGCCGGCCCATACCAACCACGCAGGAACAGCATTAAAGAACGCTGAAGCCGGGATGTTGCCCATCTGGATGTAGTCTGGCTGGTCAAAGAAGCCTAATCCCACCATTAACCCTACCATAAGGGCAATCATGAAACTACCGGCAATCACCATCATAAGCAGCCCGGCGAAAATACGCACCAGGTTAGCCACGCCTGACAAGACAGGTTTCAGGACTCTGGACAAGGCCTGAATGATCTGGGCCACCAACCGAACCGGAAACAGAAGGACTTTGGCTAAGGTGCTCTCCTGGCCGTTAGCGTCCTGCATGTTCAGGTTGTTTTTAACAGATTCTTCTATACTGGAGAGCGTAACGGGGTTTCCCTGCATTTGCACCCGCTCTGTAATGGTTTTGGCCTCTGGTACGGCAATCCATAAGACAATGTAGGCGATCAGGCCTATCCCGAAGAAGAAAAGGATCAGGAACAGCAGCCTGATAATGGCCACGTCTGCCCCAAAGTAGATAGCGATACCGCTGGCCACGCCCCCCAGTTTCTTGTCTATTGGGTCTCTGAACAGCTTGCGCACCGGAATATCCGGTAGCGCCTCATTCTTGGGCAAGGCAATCCAGCAGATGGCGTACACAATCACCCCAAACAGGGTGAAGCCGCCCGTGAAAGGCACTCCCAATACCATTAAGACAAACGCTAGCCTTATCCAGAGCGGATCAATCTGCAGGTAGTTGGCAATACCCGACGCTACCCCGGCCACTACCTTACGGTTCACGTCGCGGTACAGGCGCTTTTGCTCTATAGGCGCGGGCTCAATAGGCGGAGGCGTGCCGTAGGCGTTGTTTCCAACTCCTGGTTCAGCTTGTTCAGCCTCTACGGTCTCAAAGTCGGCAATGGTTCCCATTTGGGCGGTAAGCGCCTGAACGTCGTCCAGGGTGATTACCTGTTTGCCCGGGTTGAGGCGGGAGAAGAAGATCTCGGCAATACGTGACTCAATGTCTGCCACAATCTCTTCATGGCCCTCATATGAGGAGAAGTAACCCTTGATGGCGGCAAGGTATTGGCTCAACATCTCATAGCCGTCTTCCTCTACATGGAAGATCATGCCTTGCAGGTTGACACTTATGTTCTTTTTCATGGCTAGTTGGATTTCTTGCGGTTGATGATGAAGGTGGTGGAGTCTACCAGTTCCAGCCAGGTGAGGCGGAGCTGCTCTAGAAACTCGGTGCCGGTGGCGGTGAGTTTGTAGTATTTGCGTGGCGGCCCTGAGGTGGATTCCACCCAGGAATAGTCCAGGAGTCCGGCGTTCTTCAGTCTGGTCAGCAGTGGGTAGAGCGTCCCCTCCACTACTATCATTTTGGCGGCAGTGAGTTCCTCTAACATATCAGAGGCATATACTTCGCCGCGGGCGATGATCTCCAGAATGCAGTACTCCAGAATCCCTTTTCGCATCTGCACTTGTGTGTTTTCTACTTTCATGGTCTGTGAGTCTGAATTATTGATACAAATATATTAGAAGGTACTATGTAAAACAAGGTACTGGTGAAATTTATTTTTTGTTTCAGTTTTGGGCGCATTTTTCCATTTTGAGACGAAAAGAGGTGGCTTGGAGAATAGAAAGGGAGGGAGGGGAAAGAATTTTGGGCAGGAGTGGAACAGAGAAGGGCAATTGGGTGTATTAGGCGTGAGCAGGAATGCGTTATAATATAATCCTAGAAAGCTATCTTTGTATGCTATTCCCTTTTGGACTTATCATCTGATTTTTATGGTAAAAAAACTATTACCACTTATATCTCTTCTTTTTCTTTTGTTACTGCCTGGCCTCACCTGGGCCCAGGATATCTCTGCGCCCAAGTACAGTAATGAATTCCTCAATATAGGGGTAGGGGCAAGGGCTTTGGGAATGGGCGGCGTGCAGTCAGCTATTGTGCGGGACGCTACGGCCGGCTTCTGGAACCCTGCCGGTTTGGTAGGTTTGCCTAAACGCCATAATGCGGTGTATATGCACTCTGAGCTGTTTGCGGGCATCATCAAGAATGACTACGGTTCCTACGCCACCAATCTTGACTCTGCCAGCGCCCTGTCTTTCTCGGTAATACGGATTGGGGTAGATGACATAGCGGATACCCGCCGGCTCCAGAATGAGTACGGTGCCATCCAATATGACAGCATTGAATTTTTCTCCGTGGCAGATTATGCTTTCCTGGCCTCCTATGCCAGGCAAAGCAATTTACTCAAAGGCCTGACCCTAGGGGCTAACGCGAAGATCATTTACCGCAACGTAGGTAAGTTCGCCAACGCCTGGGGCTTTGGCATTGACGCCGGCGCCCAGTTACGGCGAGGGAACTGGCAGTTTGGCGCCATGGCCCGCGATATCACCACCACCTTTACCGCCTGGAAACTGAACGCCGAAGAGCTGGAAGATGCTTACCTGCAGGAGGAGACTTCCTTTAATGCTAATAGCATTGAAATAACCTTACCCCGCCTGATCCTGGGTGCCGGTCGGTCCTTTCAATTTGCCAACCGCTTCTCGGCCTTAGTGGCCACAGACCTGGATATTACCTTTGACGGCAAACGGAATACGCTTATTTCTTCTGGCTTGGTTTCTATTGACCCAAGGGTAGGACTGGAAATTGGCTATGCCAACGCGGTTTATCTGCGTGGTGGCCTTAATAACGTGCAGCAGATAGAAGACCTGAATGGGAAGAGCAGTTGGAAAATACAACCTAACTTCGGGATTGGGGTAGCCACGCATGGCTTAAACCTGGACCTGGCCTTGTCCAAAGTATCTGATAACTCCCAGGTCTCCTCCGTGATTGTTTCTTTAGCCTATAGTTTTGATTGATTTTTGTGTGCGAGGTATTAATATGAAGACACCCTACTATTTTAAAAGCTTTTTCCTGCCGCTTGTTGCTTCTTTAGCCCTTTTAGCTTATGGGCAGGTTTCATATGCGCAACAGGTGACCTATGGCAACGAGTGGATCAACTATAGCCAAAAATACTACAAGATCAAGGTTCCGGCTACCGGTATCTATAAATTAGACCAAGCTTATCTGCAGGCTGCCGGAATCACAGGGGTAGACCCGCGCAATTTCCAGCTTTACCGCAGAGGGGAGGAAGTGTCCATCTACGTGCAAGGGGAGGGCGATGGGTCCCTTGATGCCGGGGACTTTATTGAATTCTACGGTGAGAAGAACGACGGTGCATTGGACCGGGAACTGTACAAAGATCCTAATGCCAACCATATAAGCACCTACTACAGTTTATACACAGATACCGCCGCCTATTTCCTGACTTGGTCTGCGAGGCCTGGAAAGCGAATGGTAATGGCTAACCAGGATGCTGCGGGCTTAACCGCTGAGCCCTGGCACTGGCAGGAAAATATTCTGCTTGACAATTTTGAGTACGCCTTAGGCAAAAGATACGGGGAGAATTATATGTCCTGGATGGATGCCGGTGAAGGGTTTTCCGGAGGACTTACCTCTTCCTTTACCTATAACCTTCCGGGTATGGCTTCTAATCTGTTCACTGGGGGACCTACGCCAAAGGTGGAAATAGCGTTCATAGGGGCAAATGACAATAACCATGAGGTGGAAGTTTTTGCCGTTCCACCAGGGGGCGCTGAAAGGTTACTTGGTTCGGTTAAAATGAATGGGTATGGGGCTGTAAAACAACAGTTCAATATCGCTACTTCTGATTTTGGGGCCAGCGGAAATTTAGTGTTACGCATTACGGCTAAAACAACGGGGTCCAGATTCAGGACGGTTTACTTTAAGACTATTTATCCGCAGCGAAATACTGTAACCACGGCAAGTTTACCATTACAAAACCTTACGCCATCTAATTCGCCACAGTATTACCTTTTTGATGGAAGCGGAGCAGCCAATGCCATTGGGTATGATATTTCCTCCACAGATAATATCAAACGGCTGGCAGGGACAGTAACCGGGGCGCAAAAAGGATTTGTATTCCCTGCTGGGTTTAGCAAAGGCATTTTATGGACCGGGGCGAACTTGGTTCCGCTTGCGGCCAGGGAGGTGAAGTTCAGATCTATGGCGGGCAATAAAGCGTCTTACGTGATCATCTCTCACCGGATCCTGATGCAGCCCGTAGGCTCATCCACTAATCCAGTGCGTGATTATGCGGCTTACCGCGCCTCAGCGGCCGGAGGGAAATATGATACGCTGGTGATGGAGGTGGGTCAAGTATATGACCAGTTTTTTTACGGGGATAAGTCATCAGCCGCCATCAGGCGCTTTATGAAGTTTCTGATAGCCAATGGAGAACCGAAGCATTTGTTCTTGATTGGCAAGGCCTTAGAAGCTGCCGAAACTTCCACTGTGCGGAAAAACCCTTCGGCCTTAGCTGTTAAGGATTTGGTGCCTACAGGCGGATTCCCTGGTTCTGATATCTTATTCACTTCAGATTGGGAGATTGATAGTTACACCCCTAAGGTGGCTACCGGGCGCATTCCGGCAAACAACCCACAGGAAGTGTTGAACTACCTGAACAAAGTGCAGCTTCATGAATCATTGCCCCAAAACCTGGAGTGGCGTAAAAATGTCCTGCATTTGGGTGGCGGTATTGAAGGGGCAGAACGCAATACACTGGCTTCTTACTTAAGGAGCTATGAAAGAATTGCCGAGGGCAAATGGTGGGGCGCTAATGTGATTTCCAAGTTTAGAAGCTCAACAGCTGGGCTGGATACCATCAACGTGGCAAAGGAAGTAAATGCGGGCCTTAGTTTGATCACTTTCTTTGGTCACAGTTCTACTACCACCTCAGATTTGGATATAGGACTGGTATCTAACGTATTATCCGGTTATAAGAACCAAGGAAAGTACCCACTCATCTTAATGAATGGCTGTAACGTTGGGAACAGCTTTATACCCGGCAGGTCGTTTGGAGAAGATTGGCTGTTGACCCCAGACAAAGGCGCCATTGCCTTTATAGGCCAGGACAGTTATGGGTATTCCTCTCTGCTGAATATATTCAGTACCTACTTTTATAGAACCGCATTTGCAGATGCTGAATACTTTGGCAAACCCTTGGGCGTGCAGCAAAAACAGGTTATTAGTACCCTCTCTTCTACTATTAGCGGAGAATTTGCCGTTGCTATGATGATGCAGATGATCTTGCAATCTGACCCTGCTCTATTGTTAGTTTCTCCCCCCAATGCTGATTATGCCATTGAAAAAGGCGGGCTGAAGGTAACGGCAGTGGATGGCGGGAAAATAACGGCAAACTCTGAAAGCTTCCTGTTAGCTATTGATGCCAGAAACCTGGGTAAGGTGAATGACTCTCCTTTCTACGTTTCTGTTACCAGAACCCTGGAGAATGGAACCGAGATTCTGTATGATTCTATAAAAGTGCCACCCATTTACTACCGTGATACACTTAAGCTGGAGTTGGCCGCTAACACGCCAGACGGTTCAGGGGTAAACACATTCAAAGTAAAACTAGACCATACAGACACTATTCCGGAAATAGATGAGACCAATAATGAAGCAACGTTTGAGGTATTTATCTCCAGAAGTGGCGTTGTGGCCTTAACCCCTTATGAGTACGGGATAGTATCAGGACCAAAAGTGAACCTGGTGGGGCAGTCTACAGATCTGCTTTCCGCGCCCCGTGATTATTATTTTGAGATTGATACCACGGCCACCTTTAAAAGTGCATGGAAAAAGACCCGCACGGTAAGGGCCGGCCTTCTGCCTTCCTGGGAAGTACCACTCCCTACCACCGGAATGCCGAAGGATAGTATGGTGTATTTCTGGCGCTTTAGGTATAACACCTTTGCTGCGGGCGAAGACACTGTTTGGGCCGCAAGCTCGTTCAGGCATATCCCTCAGAGCGCGCCTGGTTGGTCCCAGGCCCATATAGGGCAATTGGCAAAAGCTGGTTTGCAAAGGGTGGAAGTAAATACCAGTTCTGGTAAAGTTGAATTCGCCCCGCTCTATAAAACGCTTCTTTTAAAAGGCGGCGGCGGCGGGTTGCCAATGTCCAGAAGCGCGCCTTTTGGGATCTTTATTGATAACAATGCCTTCTTCTGGGATAACTGCGGCTATACTACCCCCAATATATTAGCCATGGTATTCAATAATGTTACGCTGGAGCCCTATACCGGCATGCCGACTAATACCGGTTGGCGCTGTGGTTTGTCTGGGCAATTTGTGTATCAGTTCGGGGATTTGACCTATGCGGCATACCAAGACAGGCTGGAAGCATTTTTAAGGCAAGTTCCAGAAGGGTACCACGTGGCTATGATTGGTATCAACTCTATTCCTTATGAGAGCTTTAAGCCGTCCTTGAGAGAAGCCTTCAAAGGGATTGGCTCTACCATTATTGACGGCCTTAAAAATGGTGATCCGTTTGTAATTCTTGGCAGAAAAGGAGCCGCAACCGGAACCGCTCAAGAATTGGGAGGTAATAATACAGACACTGCCCCAAGAAACATGCAGGCGGTGCAGGTAGAAAAAGTGTTGCAGGTAAAAGGCGACCAGGGAACCCTTACCTCTTCTCTTATTGGGCCAGCCACTGAATGGACTTCTTTGCATCATCAGGTGCAGTTAGAAAGTTCAGACAGCTACCAGTTAGATGTAATTGGGGTAGACAAAGATGCCAAAGAAACGGTATTGTCTACCAATGTGACCGCCTCTACCTTGAGCCTGAGTAACATCAGCGCCAGCACTTACCCCTACCTGAAACTGAGGCTGGCTTTGAAAGATGAGGTGAACCGTACTGCCCCGCAACTGAAGCAATGGACCGTCTTGTACAAAGGCGTGCCAGAGGGACTTGTGCGCCCAGATTTAGTAGGGGTAGATAAATACAAGAATATCTCTGAGCAGGCCAATTCAGGTCAGGTGGATCTACGGTTTGCCTTCCATAACATCAGTGACATGAACTTCAGTGATTCCTTGACCGTGGAAGCGAATGTGTTTCAGGAAAATGGCGGCAAAAAGCTTTCCACCTTTAAAGTGAAGCCTTTACTGAAAGGGGATACCGTGTATTTCAACCATAAATTCTCTACGGTGAATATGAAGGGCAACAACCGGTTGCGCGTTACGGTCAACCCACGTATTCTTCCGGAGCAGTACTACTTCAACAACACCCTAGAGATTCCTTTCACGGTAGGTTCTTTGGCCGGAATGCCGCCGGTGTTGGATGTGGTGTTTGACGGGGTCCGGATCCTCGACGGGGACATTGTTTCCCCAAGCCCAGTGATCAGTATGTTGCTGAAAGACAACAACCGCAAGATCCCTATCACAGACCCGACTTCCATGAAGGTGTACCTGAAAAAGCCAGGCGCAGACTTTGTGGAGATTGATGTGGCCAGTAACCCCAATGTGCGCTGGTTTGCCGCCGATGATAAAAATGATTTCCGGGTAGAGTATCGACCCGAAGGGTTGGCAGACGGTAAATACACCTTAGAGGTGCAGGGCTTTGATGCCCTGGGCCAACGGGCCGGAAACGAGCGCTACAGCATCAATTTTGAGGTGGTGAACGAGGCGTCCGTTACTAACTTCTATCCGTACCCTAACCCGTTCTCGTCTAAAACTAAGTTTATCTTCACGCTGACCGGAAGCAAAGTGCCGGACAAGATGAAGATCCAGATCATGACCGTAACCGGGAAAGTGATACGCGAGGTGCAGAAGGAAGAGTTAGGGCCCATCCACATAGGCAACAACATAACGGAGTTTGCCTGGGACGGGACCGACGAGTACGGAGACCGGCTCGCCAATGGCGTGTACCTGTACCGGGTAGTCATGGACAACGGTCCTGAGGAGATGAAGCACCGCAATACCGGCGGAGACAAGTCCTTCAAGAAAGGCTACGGAAAGATTTACATCCTTCGGTAAGTCTTGTTTCAGGGCCGTTTTTCAGAAAACGGGTCTAAAACAGAAAGGCCACCGGCATTGCCGGTGGCCTTTCTGTTTTAGTGGATTTTGAAGAGGAGAATTGGCTTATTATTTTGAAGCTGTTTTGACCAAAACGGCCTCAAAACAGAAATACGTTCAGCTAGTGTGTACTTATGGTTAATTCTGGCTGAACCCCGCTTTTCTTCGGAAGGTAAAGAAGGTGAAAGGATAGGCGTGTTTCTCATCTGCCAAGTGTTCTTCCTGATCAGTGACTTCCCATACCTCGGTGTCTAGTTCTGGGAAAAACACGTCGCCGTCAAAAGACTCATGGACCAGTGTGAGGTACACTACCTCGGCCAGGGGTAATGCCTGTTGGTAAATCTCCCCGCCGCCAATCACCAGTACCTGTTCGTCCAGGGCCAGGCTTTGCTGCAGGGCTTCTTCCAGGGAAGTAGCGACTAAACCCCCCTCGGGGGCTTGGTACTCTGGCTGGCGGGTCACAATGACGGTAGTACGGCCGGGCAAGGGTTTGCCAATGGCCTCAAAGGTTTTGCGGCCCATGATCATGGGGTGGCCCATGGTCAGTTTCTTGAAATGTTTGAGGTCTTCGGGCAGGTGCCAGATCAATTGATTGTCTTTGCCAATGACCCGGTTCTCAGAAATGGCTACTACTATGCCTATCATATGGTGTGGTGAAACGTGTAGCCCCGTAAAAATTCTTTAATGGTCATGCGTTTTTTGCCCTCCATCTGCAATTCCTCCACGGCATAGGCCGTGTCATCTGCGCACTGGAGGTAGAGGTAATTCTTCCCGTCCGTGGTGTACAGGCCGGGCGAAGAATGCATTGGAAAATCCAGCGGGTGACCCGAGAAGATTTTGAATTGCTTGTCGTCCAGGATGGTCCATGCGGCGGGGTAGGGCGATAGGCCTCTGATGAAATTATGTACTTCCTGGGCCGGACACTGCCAGTCTATCTGACAGGTCTGCTTGAAGATCTTGGGGGCCATCTTGAGCGGTTCCTGCAGACTTGGCTGCGGATAAGGCTGTACGCGCTCCTCCACAATGGCCTGCACCGTCTCCAAAAGTAGTTCTGCCCCGGCGTGTTTCAGTTTCTCATATAAAGAGCCGAAGTTGTCTTTGGGGTCAATGGCTACCTTTTTCTGAAGGATGATATCGCCGGTGTCAATTTCATGCTGCAGGAAAAAGGACGTGACGCCGGTATCCTTATCGCCGTGGATGAGGGCCCAGTTAATAGGAGCCGCGCCGCGGTAATGCGGCAGCAAGGAGGCATGGATGTTCAAAGACCCCAACTTCGGCATGTTCCAGACGGCCTCGGGCAGCATCCGGAAGGCGACAATGACCTGCAGGCTGGCCTCATAGCTCTTGAGTTCCTCCTGGAAGGCAGGGTCTTTGAGGTTGGTGGGCTGCAGCACGGGAATATCAAACTGCAGGGCTGCTTCCTTTACCGGCGAGGGCACCAATTTAAGGCCCCGCCCGGCGGGTTTGTCTGGCGCGGTAATCACGGCTACCACGTTCCAACCGTTTTCCACCAAGGCCTGGAGGGCGGGCACCGCAAAATCTGGGGTGCCCATAAAAATAATCCGGAGGTCTTCTTTCCGCATGATGTTATTCAAAGTCTGGGTACAGCAGATATTGTTTCCGCATTTTCTTATACGCGTCCAGGCCGGGTTTCCACGAGTCACGGATCTCTTTTTCGGTCTTGCCGGCTATGATCTGTTTCTGCAGCTCATCTGTACCGGCCAGGCTCTTGAAGAAGTTATTAAAGAACTTCTCTTTCTGACCAGATTTCTGGTAGAAGTCCAGAAGATAGCTAAGGGTAAAGTTTTCCTTCAGTTTTAGGTTACGCAGGTCTTTTCCGTAGCACACCTGGTTTTTGTAAGGCGGGTCCATGGACATGCCGGGGATGGGCACCGGGGTGAAAGAGAAGGTTTTGTCAGGATAATACGGCGCCCCTATCACCTGAAACGGCATCTGGGTGCCGCGGCCCTGGCTTACCGTGGTGCCTTCAAACAGACACAGGAACGGGTACAACTTGATAGACTGATCGTTGGGCAGGTTAGGCGATGGTTTAATGGGCAGCGAATAGAACATCTTGTGGTTGTAGTTCTTCACCGGGATGGTTTTTACCTGGGCCTGGACCCCGTTTTTGAGCCATTTCTGGCCGTTGATCATCAAAGCATACTCGCCCAGGGTAAGACCGTGCGCAATAGGAATGGTATTCATGCCCACGAAGGACTTGTACTTGGCATCCAGAACGGGGCCGTCAATCAGGTAACCTATGGGGTTGGGGCGGTCCAGCAGAAGCATGGGTTTGTTCTGCTCGGCGCAGGCCTCCATCACGTAGTGCATGGTGCTGCTGTAGGTATAGAAGCGCACGCCCACGTCCTGTATGTCAAACAGCACCACGTCCACCTCCTTCAACTGCTCCGGAGAGGGTTTTTTGTTGCTGCCGTAGAGCGACAGAATAGGCAGCCCGGTCTTAGAGTCGGTGGTATTGCTTATGTGGGCGCCGGCATCGGCATCACCCCTGAACCCATGCTCCGGCGCAAAGATGATGCTGATTTTCACGCCCCGGCTCAACAGCGTATCCACCAGGTGGGTTTTCCCGACGGTGGACGTTTGGTTGACTACCATACCTACGCGCTTGCCCTGCAGGTAGGGCAGATACAACTCTGTCTGTTGCGCGCCCGTTAGCAGGGAGGTCTGCGGCTTGGCCTGGGCGGCTGGGGCCGAAGGGACAGAACCAGCATTAGCTGAGGTGGAGCTGCTGACCGCGGGCACTGAGGCGGTTTGTTGGCAACTGGCCAGGGTAAGACTAAGCGCCGCGGTGCGGAGGATGGTAGAAAGCATAGGTTTAAATTAAGAACAGAACTATCTTTAAGCACAAAATAGACGAAGTGAATCTTTCCCGTTACATAGCCAGCCGCTTGGCCGGCGCCCGTTCAGACTCTTTTACTGCATCGGTCACAAAAATAGCAAAGTTCAGCGTAGGGCTGGGCATTGCCATCATGATTGTGTCTTTTGCTATTCTGGAAGGTTTCCGGTATGAAATACAGGCCAAGATCTTCAGTTTTGGTGGACATCTGCAAATTAGCAAATTTGACACCAATAATTCGTTTGAGGGTTACCCTATGGGCACCTCCACCGGTCTGGGCGACTACAAAAAGATTCCCGGGGTGGCGCACTTACAGCCCTTCGCCCGCAAGACGGCTATTATTAAAACAGAAGACGAGGTGCTGGGCGTGGTGCTGAAGGGTGTGGATTCTACCTATGATTTCAGGGGGATGAAGGCGAATCTGGTTTCCGGGGAAATTCTGAAATTCACTGATACCGCCGCCTCCAATGAGATCATGATGAGCCAGCTTATGGCAAACAAACTGCACCTGAAGGTGGGGGATAAGGTGTTGTTCTACTTTATCCAGAACCCGCCCCGTATGCGGCGCTTTGAGGTGAAAGGCATCTTTAAGACTGATCTAGAGGAGTTTGACAACGTGTACGTACTGGGCGACCTGCAGCAGATAAGGGACCTGAACCAGTGGGCCGATACCCTGGTGGGAGGCTACGAGATTCTCTTAAACGACTTCACCCAGATTGACACCGTTACCAGCCAGGTCTTTGACAAGATGAACTATGACCTGCAGCTGGAGAAGATCACCGATACCTACGCCCAACTCTTTGACTGGCTGGAACTGCTCAAGCGCAACGTCATCATCTTTTTGGTCTTGATTGTGTTTGTGGCCACGTTCAACATGGTCTCCACACTCTTTATCATGATTTTGGAGCGCACCAATATGATTGGCGCCCTGAAGGCGATGGGGGCGACCAACGGGCAGATACGAGGCATATTCCTGCACCGCGGCCTTCGGCTTACTATTGCCGGTTTGATTGGCGGCAATCTATTGGCGCTGCTCTTCTGCGGTGTGCAGGATTATTTCCACCTCATTCCCCTGGATCCGGAGAACTACTACATGGACACCGTTCCCATCTTCTGGGACTGGCGCATTTGGGTAGGCATCAACGCCGTTACCTTCCTGCTGACCATGATCTCGGTGATGTTGCCCACCTTGCTAATCTCCCGCATTCACCCGGTAAAAGCCATTAAGTTTGATTAAAAGGCAAATCCTGTTTTGGGCCTGTTTTGAGAAAACAGGCCCAAAACAGGATTTGCTGAAATCTTGCCAGATTTTACAGGGGTTTACTTTTTCCTCTTCTCTTTTAGCTGGTAGCTCCGCTTGTCTGGAAAGATCTACTTGAATTCAATTCCTTCCTGATCAAAGGCCTCCTTTACTTTTTCATTCAAAGCCTCAGACACTTCCTGGAAGCGGTAATCGCCACGCTGCACCCACACCTTGAGCGAGAGGGTCATGGTCTGGCCTGCCAGTTTCTCTACCCCCACTGAAAAAGGAGGGTCCTGGAGGATTCGTTTGTCTGTGTCAATGACCTGCTCTAACAAACTGCGCACCTTAGTGAGGGGCACATTGGCGTCAACGGCGTAAGAAATATCCAGCCTGCGGTGACTCTCCACGTCATAGTTCACCACCACTGAGGAGGCCAAAGGGCCGTTGGGCAGGTAAACGGTTTTGTGGTCTTCCGTCCGGATAACCGTGTTAAAGATGTTGATGGTGCACACAGTTCCTTTCTGCCCCTGGGCTTCAATAAAGTTACCTACCCTAAAGGGTTTAATGGTAAGGATAAGCACCCCGCCAGCAAAGTTGGCCAGGCTGCCCTGCAAGGCTAGACCTACGGCCAGACCCGCAGAACCCAGCAAGGCAATGAAAGAAGTAACCTCCAGGCCAACCTGCGCAATCACCATCATGATGAGCAGCACCATCAGCACTATTTTGAGCAGGTTCCTTAAGAAGGGGCGCAGTGAAGGATCCACCTCCTTGCGCTTCATGAGTTGGTAAGTGAAATCGGTTATCCGCCGGATAAACCATAGGCCCACTAATAAAAGAAAGATGGCAATCAGGATTTTGATGCCATAGAGAATTGCGAAGTCCTGGATTTTTTGAAGGGAATAGCTGAAGTCAAACATTGAGAATCTGAATTGGTACTGATAAAGGTTTTTGGTAAATAGGTTTTTCTGTCGGTTTTAGGAGAACGCCTGTTCCTGCATACTTGGCAGGTTGGCTAAGGAACAGGTACTTCAGGGGTTTGCAAAACGCTTTCAGGAGTTTTAGGGAAAAGCCTCTTGATAAAACGATCTCTTATTCGCATGAAAGGCCTTTCAATACCATAAGTAGAGAGCACGGCAAATACCAAGGTCACCAGGCAATACAGTGAAAAGCCTAGCCAGCCCTTTCCAAAATGATATTGGACGGGAATTACAAAAAGGAAATGCCAGAGATAAATGCCATAGCTGAAAAATGCCATTACCCTGAACGGCGCAAAATAACGCGACTGGGTGTGGTAGACGCCCAAAATCACCAAAAACCAGCAAATAGGGCTAACGGTCCGTAATATCAATTCAGGTAGTGGCGCGAAGACGGTAAGGCATAAGATCAGAATACTTCCTCCTATGAGCAACAATCCTTTGTGGTTAAATAACCAAGACTTCTCCTGGCCAGTTTTACTCAAAACGGTTATTAGTATTCCCCATCCAAAGGCATCTAACCGGTTATGGGTATAGGTGGGCCATTCGGCAAAATCTGTGACCAGCGCCTGTGCTTTGAACCCGATTCCAGCTACAAGCAGAACTATTGCCACTGCTAAGAATCGCCGCTCAGGAGCTGAAATCCATAAGGTAAAGAAGGCAATCATAGCGGGGAAAATCCAATAGAACTGCTCTTCCACACACAGGGACCATAAGTGCTCCATGCTCCAGCGTGAAGGGGGGCCACCATAATTCCTGTAGAAAAAGAAATATTGCGGAAACTCCCTTGGGAGAGGAATATCACTTGGGGAGATCTTGGATAGGAGCAGCAGCGCCAACAGATACCCTACTATCAAAAAAGCATAATAGGCCGGAATAATCCGGAAGAGACGCTTCAGTAAGAAGACCAGAAAGCTGCTTTTCTTGCCCTGAGATTTTCTGATGGAAGATAACAGCGACACACTGACCAAATGCCCCGAAAGCACAAAAAACAAATCGACTCCCACGGCCTGCAAATCCAAAACACCGAAATGTGTTAGGAACACAATCAGAATAGCAAAGCCCCGCAAAAAGTCCAGGCTTTGGTACCGGTTAGAGTTGGTTAAGATTTGAGTAAACATGCAAGACAATACTAGGTGAAACAGCCTTTAAAAAGGCTGAAGGGAGTTGCCAGAACCTTTATTCTGGATTGTGGGGAGGAACCACTGTTGTTTACTCAGGCTTTATCACATTAAAAGGTATTTACACCCCAACAACAAATTAGGGTCCAGGCAGATTTTCCGGTAGAACCCCTCCTCAGAAGGGGCACACACTCCCGGGAAATCACCGGACTTGCCCAACAGATCTGTCATGACCTGAAAGTGCAGGTGCGGGGGCCAGTCGCCGTTTTCAGGGTAGGGGCCCATGGTGGCGATCTGCTCTCCGGCGGCCACCTGCTTGCCTGCAAAGAGCCCGTCTAAAGAAATGCGGCTCAGGTGCCCGTAGAGCGTGAAGAATTCCAGGCCTTCCAGTTCATGTTGCAGGATGATGGTAGGCCCGTAATCCCCGAAGTTGGCATTGTCCTGGAAGCTATGCACTTTCCCAGCCAGGGGGCTATAGATGGGGATGCCGGCCGGGGCCCAGATGTCTACGCCCAGGTGCAGCGAACGGGATTCAGCAGTGTTATCAAAATGCTCGCTGCGGCGGTAGATCACCCGGTTTTCAAAATAGCCTCCCACGCCTACCGTGGCGTTTTTCGCCTCCAGCATGTGCTGCACCAACTGCTCAAAGGCGGCTGTGTCTCGTAAATCTGCGTGAAGCAGAGCCGGGTTGGCGGCGGTAAAGTCAAGGCGCGTTACAAGGGGGCCATTCAGGTCCTGGTCCAGGAGGGGGGCAAAGAAGGCTTGGTGCTCGATTAAGGCAGAAATCAGTTTGGAAGAGTTATCCATAAAACGGCTCCGAAACGTATTGGTAAAGAATGAATAGGGCAAGTTACTGGAAAATCCAAACGGGCGACCGCTTTTTTTTCTGTATGTTCGGGTTGGAGAATGAAATGTTGTAACTTTCCTGCTTTATTACATTTACCCAAACCCAAACCGCTTCCGTTTTTCGTACACTAACTATGAGCAACGCCTATTATACCATGAAGGTGGTGGACATCACTCAGGAAACCTCAGACGCCCTCACCCTTCATTTAGACCACCCAGACCGCAAGAATATCCCGTACATCCCTGGCCAGTTCCTAACCCTGATCCTGACCATTGACGGCAAGAAAGTACGCCGGTCTTACTCTTTGTGCAGCACACCAGATGAGCCTTATTTCTCGGTGACCGTTAAGCGCGTAGAAGGCGGCATGGTGTCCAATTTCCTGGCAGACCATGTCTTGATTGGGGATGAAATTGAAGTGATGGCGCCATTGGGTAACTTCGCCCTGAAACCAGATCCTTCGCTTAAAAGGCACCTTTTCTTCTTTGGTGGCGGCAGCGGCATCACCCCGCTAATGTCTATGCTGAAGAACACCCTCAAATACGAGCCGCAGAGCCGCATCACGCTTATTTACGGCAACCGCAACCTGGACTCGATTATTTTCAAAGACCAGCTGAACCAGTTGGAGCAGCAGAACCCAGACCGGCTTAAGATTGTGCATGTGTTCAATGAATCCATGACTGATGCCACCGAGCCGCAGGAGAACATAGGGCTTCTGGACCGTAAGATGGTGCTGCGCCTGCTGGAGAACCTGCGGGTACCTGGCTATGACCAGGAAAGCTATTATATGTGCGGCCCTGAAGGCATGATGAACGAGGTGCGTGATGCCCTGCAGTTCATGAGCGTGCCGGCCACCCAGGTCTTCAAAGAAAGCTTTACGGTGCCTACCACCCTGGAAGACCATGGCGCCGACGTGAAGGCGGCCGTGGAGACCGATGAGATTATTACCCGTACCGTTACCATCTTATATGAAGGCAAAGAGTACCAGGTAGAGGTGTTGCCGCATGAGACTATTCTGGATGCCGGCCTCAAGGCTGATATAGACTTGCCTTACTCGTGCCAGGCCGGTCTGTGTACCGCCTGCATTGGCAAATGCCTGAGCGGCCGCGTGCATTTAGATGAGCGCGAAGGCCTCTCTGATGCCGAGATTGAAAAAGGCTACGTGCTTAACTGCGTGGGCCACCCCCTTACCGCCAATGTAGTGATTGAGATTGGCTAACCGTTTTTGACCTGCTTTATGGAAAATGCCCCCAAAACATTAGTATTGCCAGAGCGGAAACCCCGTACGTACCTGCCCCATGACTTCCAGATATCAGACTGGAACTCCCTGGAGCCGTACTTTGAGGAACTGAAAACCCGGGACCTGCACTCGCAGGAAGAACTGGAAAAGTGGATTGCCGATCGCAGCGAACTGGAAAGCGTGCTTTCTGAGAACCTGGCCTGGCGCTACATCAAGATGACCTGTGACACCCAGGATCAAGAACTTACTGAGGCCTTTCAGTTCTTCGTAACGGAGATTGAGCCGAAGGCCTCCCCCTATGATGACGCCTTTAACCGCAAACTGGTAGAATCACCGTACGTGAACGGGTTGGATGAGCAGCGCTTCCGCATTTACCTGCGGGGCGTGCGCCGGGCCATAGAATTGTTTAGGGAGGAGAACATTCCCTTGCAGACCGAGATCAGTACCAAACAGCAGCAGTACGGAGCCATTGCCGGGGCCATGACCGTGACCCTGGACGGGCAGGAAATGACCCTTCAGCGAGCCGCCGACCGCCTCAAGCAAACGGACCGCGCCGTGCGCGAGGAGGCTTACCTGGCCATCCAGAACCGCCGGCAGCAGGACAAGGAAAAGCTGGATGACCTGTTCACCGAGCTGACCCAGCTACGGCACCAGGTGGCCCTTAATGCCGGCTTTGACAATTTCCGGGACTACATGTTCGCGGCGCTGGGCCGTTTTGACTATGGTCCCCAGGACACGTTCCTTTTCCACCAAGCCATTAAAGAGCAGGTGGTACCCATTACCCGGCAGATTGACCGCGAGCACAAAGAATTGCTGGGCGTAGACACCCTCCGGCCTTGGGACCTGGACGTGGACCCTAGCTTGAAACCGCCCTTAGAACCTTTCCAGACCGGCGAGGAACTGCTGGAGAAAACCATCGCCATTTTCTATAAACTGGATTCCTTCCTGGGTGATTGCCTGGTGACCATGCGCGAGATTGGGCACCTGGACCTGGAGTCCAGGAAAGGGAAAGCCCCGGGCGGGTACAATTACCCACTGGATGAGATTGGCGTACCGTTTATCTTCATGAATGCCACCTCTTCGCTGCGCGATGTGGTGACTTTGCTGCATGAAGGTGGCCACGCCGTGCACTCCTTCCTGACCCGTGACCTACCGCTGAACGCGGCCAAGCACCCACCGTCTGAGGTAGCCGAACTGGCGTCCATGTCTATGGAACTGCTCACCATTGACCACTGGGATATTTTCTTCCCCAACCAGGAAGACCTGGTGCGGGCCAAGCGCCAACATCTGGAGGGCGTACTGGAAACCTTCCCGTGGGTAGCCACCATTGACAAGTTCCAGCACTGGGTCTATGAAAACCCCACTCATACCGTGGAGGAACGGCACCAGAACTGGGTGCGCATTTTTGAGGAATTCAACCAGCAGGAAGTTGACTGGAGTGGGCTTGACCATCTGAAACCCTACATCTGGCAGAAACAACTGCACCTCTATGAAGTGCCTTTCTACTACATAGAATACGCCATGGCCCAACTGGGTGCCGTGGCCGTCTGGAAACGCTATAAATCTGAGCCAGAAGCGGCCCTGGAAGGCTACAAAAAAGCCCTCGGCCTGGGCTACACCGCCACCATAGGCGAAATCTATGAGGCTGCCGGCATCCGGTTTGATTTCTCCAGTGCCTACATCCAGACGCTGGTAGACTTCGTGAAAGAGGAGCTGGAAAAACTGGAAGACTAACCTTCATAGACGACCCATCTACAGAAAAACAGAGAGGCCGCAGATGAAAATCTGCGGCCTCTCTGTTTTTGGGCCGTTTTCCTGAAAACAGGCCTAAAATAGCTAAGTAATTTTAATGATTACTTTATTCCTCGTTCCCCTCTTCCAGCTGCGCGTTTTTATCTACCCATTGGAACAGCGGGAACGGCTGAAGCGTGTCATAAGGTTTACCCAGTTTAGGAACCTGCTTGCGGTATCTCCTGAGCAGAGTATTGATCTCTTTGGCGGTTTTGTCATAGCGGCCCCGGTAGAAAACCACCTCGTTCTGGTGATTACTGATGCTCTCCTGCAGAGAGTCTACCATTTTTACACCCGTAGGCCCATTCTCCGGCAGGAAAGCCCTTAGCGCACTCCAGATGGAGTCATTGGCCGTGTCATAGGCGTCTATCCTATTGGAATCACGCACGGTGTTGCGGTCATACCGCAGGTTGGAGAGTCTCCGGATGGCGTGTTGCAGGCGTACGCGTTGGGTATCGGCCATGGCGGCCGGCGGAATGGCGGCCAGCATCTCTTCCATTTGGCGTTGCTTTACGCTGTCGCTCTGCATCATCACGTTCCACTTGCCGGTAAGGGTGTCGGTGAGGGTAGTGAGTTCTTGCCGAAGCTGATCATCTGAGATGGGGCGGGCCAGCGGGCCAGATTTGCCTGAGTCCTTGGAACACCCAATCATCCCCACTAGTAACGCCAGGGCAATTCCCAGGAAATATTGTTTTTTCATAAATAGGTTGTGTAAACAGGTCAGGCAACGGGCAAGGGCCTTTTCTGGGCCGCCTTTCTGTGGCCTGACACCCTGCAAACGTAATAGCTGCGCTTCCCGTTACAACGCCGGAGGCCCACCCTAGATTGTGCGGGCAAAATAGGGGAGTGTGCAGAGGTGTGGCCATCTGCACCGCCTGGTCTAAAGAGAGGAGAAATAAATTGGGATGCCGGGGCTAGAAGTTTTTTAGGCCGTTCAGGAGCAGATTAGACAAGAACTCGGCAATTTCATCGGGGCTCATCTTTCCTTCAGGCTTGTACCACATGTGCAGCCAGTTTAAGCTGGAGAGTAGGGTCAATACCACAAACTTCTCATCGGTTACCTTAAACTCGCCGCTGGCGATGCCCTCCCGTACAATCTGCCGCAGGCTTTCCTCATAATGGTACCGCATGTCATGGAATTTGCTCAGAGAAGGCTCACTTAAATGGCGCCACTCGTTCAGGAACACCCCGGCGGCCTGCGGGTTCTTGGTGAGCACCCGCACGTGCGCGGCAATGGCCAGCCGAAGTTTCTCGCTGGCAGGTACGTCCTTGTCTTTTACCTCATTGAAGGCGGCGTTGAACTCGTCGGCCATCTTAAAACAAACGCGCTGCAGAATGTCTTCCTTTGATTTGATGTGGGAGTAAAGGCTTCCGGCCTCAATGCCTAGTTCCAGGGCCAGGTCTCGCATGGTGGTGGCGGCAAAACCTCTGGATTTGAAGAGCGAAGTGGCTACTTGGTCTATCTGTTCTTTACGCGACAATGGGGTACTGGACATAGAATTAAGGTTTATCTTCAAAGCTACTCATGTGAACGCGGGTTGGCAAATCAACTTTATCTCCGGCGCCCAGCAGGGGCGAATAGAAGGTGCCCAGGAAAAAGCTATCTTTGCGTTTTCAGCATGATTTTCTAAAAATAAGACGAAAACACGTATATCGTTCATTTTTTGGGAATGCTTTTGCAAAAAATCATAAACAGAGGCTCTTATGTCAGAATATACTCCTTTAGAAAGCTTAGGTGAATTTGGATTGATACGCCGGTTGCAAGAGCAACTGGAAGTGAACAATGCGTCTACCATTGTAGGCATAGGCGATGACGCCGCCGTGCTGGAACCCGGCCAGAAACAGATTGTCATCTCTACCGACATGCTGGTGGAGAACGTGCATTTTGACCTTACCTTCTGTCCGCTCAGGCACCTGGGCTACAAGGCTGTGGCCGTGAACGTTTCTGATATTGCCGCTATGAACGCCATTCCTACCCAGATTGTGGTGAGCCTGGCCATTGGCGCGCGCTACACCGTTGAGGCCATTGAGGAACTCTACGCAGGCATGCGCCTGGCCTGCGAAAATTACAAGGTAGACCTGGTGGGCGGTGATACCACTGCCTCGCGCGGCGGACTGGTGATTAGCGTCACCGCCCTGGGCGAAGTGGAAAAAGGAAAGGCTGTGCTGAGAAGCACGGCCACAATTAATGACCTTATCTGCGTCACCGGCGACTTAGGCGGCGCCTACCTGGGGCTGCAACTGCTGGAGCGCGAAAAACAGGCGTTCCTGGCAGACCCCGATACGCAACCAGAGCTGGAGGGCAAAGATTACGTGGTAGGCCGTCAATTAAGGCCTGAGGCCCGCATGGACGTGATTCATGAACTGAAGGAACTGGGCGTGCACCCTACCTCCATGATCGACATCTCAGACGGGTTAGGTTCTGAGCTGCTGCACATCTGTTCCCAAAGCCGCGTGGGCGCCGCCATCTACCAGGACAAACTCCCCGCCGACCCCCAGACCCTGGAAACCGCCGAGGAATTCAAGCTGGACCCCGTGACCTGCATCCTGAACGGCGGCGAAGACTACGAGCTGCTTTTCACCGTGAAAATGGCCGACTTTGAGAAGATCAAAAATCACCCAGATATATCTATCATTGGCAACATTACAGACGCCGGCGAAGGCGTTCGTCTGGTTACGCCCAGTGGCAATGCATTCCCCATTAAGGCTCAAGGCTGGAACCACTTCGCGTAAATATCAAGGTCATAAAGCTGTATGGGAAACGCACATTTTTAACCTGTTTTCCAGGAAATAGTCTATTAACACGGAGTCACCTATTGGGCAGCTGTTATCTTGCCAGACGGCACATTTTGGGTGCCATGGGGCTATTAAAAGCTATGGAAGAATTATTTGACTATATTTTTTACAGAGTATACAAAGCCTATCAGAAAAGGGACAGTACGCCTGAAATTTATGCTGCAGGAGTATTATCATTAATGCAATTTTTTTTCTTGCTCTGTATACTTGTTTTTATTGGATTATTCGTCGAATTCCCAATCCCTCATAAATATTATGCCCTTCCTTTTATCATTTTGATACTAGGAATAAACTGGTTCAAGTATGAAAGGAATTTTAATGTTAAAGAGCTTGAGTTGAAATGGGGTAAAGAAGATAGAAGTATAAGAAAGCGCAGGGGTTGGCTTCTTGTGTTATGTCTTATAAGCTTAATTCTTTTTCCAATAGTAATTGGGGTGTTAAAGCATAATTTAAATCTCTTGTAAAGCAGAAGCGCCTGGTGTTTTCACGGGCGCTTCTGCTTTACAAGAGATTTCCTTAATAGGTACATTATTGAGCTTACATGCTGGCAAGCAAAATAGGTTTTATGGTCACTTTCAGCATGTCTATCAATTCCTGGTCCATGTAAGCGAACTCATCAGGAATATCCAGGATATGGATTTCTTTGCTGCGGGCTTGCGTACCGTATCTGGAGATGAGCAGTTGCTTGTGTTTTTTCTCCATCACAAAGATCAGGTCAGCCCATTCCATTAGCTTTGTTGAGATTTTGATTCTGGCACTGTCTGATGTGCCGGCAGAGCGGTAATTATGATTTAAATATCCCTGAAAAATTTTCTCAGCGGTGGGGCTCCGCCACTGGTTGCGGCTGCATACAAAAAGGACGTTCATATTGGGCGCTGCTTCATTTGTTAATCCTCCGGATAAGGCACAAACACGAAGTTCATGAAATCGCGGTCTATCACAAACAGGCAGCAGAACTCATCGGCGTCCTTGTAGGCCTGCTGGAACTCCTCTATCTTGTCTTCGCTCACCAATTGGCGGTTCACAAAGTCCTCCAGGTAAGAGGCGTTGATGTGCCATTCCAGGTTACGCTCTTCGGCGGCAATCAATAGGCCTCCGATTTTTGTGATCTCACGGGAGAAAACAAAGATGGGGTACTTAGAGATATCGCGCTTCCGGATGTGGTAAGAGGCTTCTTTGAGGGTATCACACACCTGCACGAAATCTTTGGTGATGGTGCCCAGGTATTTTCCGTTCAGTTCTGGATCGTTCTGCATAATAGTAGCAAGTATCGGGTACGGATATTGAATGGGGAAGTGTTTTGGAGCCGTTTTCAGAAAAACAGCCCCAAAACACGAATTGTTTCTAAACTCACTCCTCGGTTGGCAATGGAATTGACGGCTCCCGTAAAGTTAGCAAAGCCACGCTCTCCACATGATACGTCTGCGGGAACATATCTACCGGCTGAATCTTCACCACGTCATACAGCTCAGAAAGCGCCTCCAGGTCGCGGGCCTGGGTGGCAGGGTTGCAGCTCACGTAGACAATGCGGTCCGCCTTCACCTCCAATAGCTTGGTCACCACATCTGGGTGCATGCCGGCGCGAGGCGGATCGGTGATGATCACCTCGGGGCGGCCGTGGCGGGCGAAAAGCTCGTCGGTGAGCACGTCTTTCATGTCACCGGCGTAGAAATGGGTGTTGGTGATGTCATTGATCTGCGAGTTGACCTTGGCGTCTTCAATGGCACTGGCCACGTACTCCACGCCCACCACCTGCGCCGCCGACCTCGCCACGAAGTTGGCAATGGTGCCAGCGCCCGTATAAAGGTCATAGACGGTTTCGGTGCCTTTGAGCAGGGCGAACTCCCTGGTAAGCTTGTAAAGGTTGTAGGCCTGCTCAGAATTAGTCTGATAGAAGGATTTAGGTCCTACTCTAAAGCGCAGGCCTTCCATCTGCTCATGAATGTACGGCTCGCCGTGGTAGCACACTACCTCCAGGTCATGGAAAGTCTCGTTGCCCTTGTTGTTGACTACGTAGTGCAAAGAGGTGATCTGCGGGAACTGCTGCACCAGATGGTCCAGCAGCGGCAGCAACTGCTCGCGGTTCTCCTGGTACACCTGCAGAATCACCATCAGGTCACCGGTGTTGGCGGTTCTAATGATGAGGTTGCGCAGAAAGCCTTCCTGCTTCACCAGATTGATGAAGGCGAGGTCATTGGCGAGTGCGTAGTCACGTACCGCCAGGCGTATCTCATTAGAGGGCGAGGGCTGCAGGTAACAGTGCTTAATGTCTACGATCTTGTCAAAGCGCAGCGGCACGTGGAAGCCCAGGGCCCGGCGCTCAAACTCGGCACCGGTGTCAATCTGCTCTTTGGTGAGCCAGGCATTGTCTGAGAAAGTGAACTCCAGCTTGTTTCGGTAATAACTGATGCGGTCAGACGGCAGAATAGGCAGCATCTGGTGGCCTTTGATCTTACCTATGCGCTCAATGTTATCATTGACCTGTTTCTGCTTGTAGAACAGCTGCGTTTCATAAGAGATGTGCTGCCATTTGCAGCCTCCACACACGCCAAAATGCTCACAGAAAGGCTGTACCCGCAGCTCAGACCGCTCATGGAAATGCACCGGCACGGCCTCCAGATAATTCTTGCGTTTCTTGGTCACGCGCACGTCCACCACATCGCCAGGGGCGACGTCTGAGATGAAGACCACCAGATTTTCATGGCGGGCAATGCACTTGCCTTCGGCGGCCATTTCCTCCACGCGCAACTGCGCTATGTTCTCGAACTTATGTTTTTTCTTTTTGAATTTTCTCACGATGCCGCAAAAATACGAAGAAATGTAACGCCGATGGATTGAAATTGTAAAGTTGGTTTGGGACTTGTAGAAGGAAGGATTTCGGGAATGGGGGGATTAAAACGGCAGGTGGTATGGGCTTGGCACAAAACGCAAAGCCGGCAGTTCCAAAGACCTCGTAGCGTGCGCAGCTCCTGCGAGCGTCTGTGCCAGTGGATCCTGCAAGTTTGCCCTCCTGTGTAAACACCCCTCTGCAGATCTACGCTCGCTGCCTCAAACTCCCGTTTGGGCAATCCTCAAGGGGAGAGTCTGCGATAAGTGAGCAGATTTGCGTTTTGAGGCTGTTTTCCTCAAAACGGCCTCAAAACGAATAATGCAGTTCCTTCCCACGCTGTTCGGGATTTGCAATCCCGAATAAGTGTAAAGCGGATTTGCAATCCGCCTGGGACTAAGATCGGGAACGCCGCCTCCGCCGGGGATTGCAAATCCCCTTTTCGGAACTTCCGGATTGCAAATCCGGAGGAGCTAAACTATCATTCCCCCGATTCCAGTCTTTACCTCGAGCGCCTCGCTTGTGGCCCTGGACAGACCTTAGCTAAGAGAAGAAGGTAAGGAGGCCGCAAGGGCAGTGCGAGGGGAAAAGACGGGGCCCCGCAGCCGTGAGCGCTCAGAGGGCGAAGATGAAACAACCAAACATAAGGACTCAAGCAAAAGCAGACACCACGCCAGCTGTAGCCAACTGCATGCACAAAGAAGAAACCGGCCTCACCTTTCAACCAAAAACTTCTTGTAGCTTTGTCTACGCAAGAAGACCTGCGGACAAAAAAAGAACATGAAAGACAAAGTCATTATCATAACCGGAGGCTCCTCTGGAATAGGCCGGGCCTGCGCGTTGGCCTTCGGGAAGGCGGGGGGCAAAGTGGTTATTTCCGCTAGAAACGCGCAGAAACTGAACGAGGTAGGGCAGGAGTTGGAAGCGGCGGACATAGAATTCCTGGCTGTTACCGGTGATGTAAGCAAGGAGGAAGATTGCCACCGGCTTATTGAAGAGACGGTGGCGCGCTTTGGGGGCATAGACGTGATGCTCAACAACGCGGGCATCAGCATGCGGGCGCTGTTCCAGGACGTGGACCTGGCGGTGATCCGGCAGCTCATGGATATCAACTTTTGGGGAACCGTGTACTGCACAAAATTCGCCCTGCCGTATATTCAACAGCGCAAAGGATCCATTATTGGCGTTTCTTCCATTGCGGGTTTTCAGGGACTACCTGGCCGTACCGGATATTCGGCCTCTAAGTTTGCCATGCAGGGATTTCTGGGCGCGCTCCGCACCGAGGTCCTGCATCAGGGCGTGCATGTGATGGTGGCCTGCCCGGGTTTCACAGCCTCCAATATCAGAAACACTGCTCTGGCCGCCAACGGCCAGCAGCAGGGAGAGTCGCCCCGGGACGAAGGCAAAATGATGTCTGCCGAGGAGGTGGCCGACAAGATTCTGGAGGGCACCATCAAGCGCCAGCGGGAACTCATCATGACCGGACAAGGAAAACTTACCGTGTTCCTCAGCAAATGGCTGCCTGGCCTCACCGATAAGCTGGTCTATAACCACATGAAAAAAGAGGCTGATTCGCCCTTTAAATAAATCCCGGCTGTGGGGTTATAGGGAATTGCCTGGCTTAAAACGGGCGTTAAAACAATTCCTGACTGCCCAGCGGCTGCGGAAGCAGGAGCAGGTTGTTTTTCCGGATGTAGGCAGTTTGGTCCTGCCACTCAATGCGGTACCAGATATCCTGCTCGCCCAGAACCCGCACTTTATGCCCCATGCCCACCGAGGCTACCAGAGAAGAGCCGGCCGAAGGGGCGGTCATTATGGGCACATTGCCGCTTTGAATGATGCCTTGCTGGCCCAGGGTCAGGAAATTACCGAAGTAGAAAAGGAAACCCAAATAGAGCAGGAACGCAAATTTGGCTTCGGTACTTACGGGGCGCTTTTTCACCCAACGTAAGATAAGCAAGGTCAAGGCTATGGCTGCCCCGGCCAGTAACAGTTCCAGAATCTGGGCGTAGTACTTATAAAATTGGGTTTTGAAGAAGTCCCAGTCGGTGTATTGGTAGCCGAAGAGGTGTTGCTGCAGGCCAACCTCCTCCATCTTGCGCAGCACCGACCTGCTGGGGTGCTTGCTGTAATACAGCTGAAGGTAGTACATAGATTTGGTGTACTGCTGGAGCCCCTCATGGATGTAGGCCATCTTCAGCAGCATTTGTGGGGAGTATACCTGGCCTTGGTTGAGCAATATCTCGTAAATACCCAAAGCTTGCGTATAGCGGTGCTGGGTAAACAAAGAATCTGCGGTGGCAAGGCGTTTGCTAGGTGATTGACCCAGAACAGGTTGAGCGAAAACCAGGAAGGCGGCGCAAAAAAGGTAGTAGAATTTGCGAGAAATGTTTGGCATTTAAGGAAACAGATTTTACTTTTGCATCGCAAATGAGGGTAACGCCCTCCTAAGCAAAGGTAGTAAAAGATTCTGTAGCTCAGCTGGTAGAGCAATACACTTTTAATGTATGGGTCCTGGGTTCGAATCCCAGCGGGATCACTTGATCACCAAAAGCCTTTCCGGTTTACCCCCGGAGAGGCTTTTTTTACCACCTTTCACTATTTCTGATTCTGTAGCTCAGCTGGTAGAGCAATACACTTTTAATGTATGGGTCCTGGGTTCGAATCCCAGCGGGATCACTTTCTAAAGAGGCCACTTCACTTTTTGTGAAGTGGCCTCTTTGCTTTTAACTAATCCCAATTCAAAAGCTTTTAAAAAATCTAAAACATAAAGACAACAGCACCGCCGGGCATGCTACTGCGTAATTGCAAAGTTTAGAAACAAAGCAGGGGACAGGCAGTAAACTGTAAGGAAATACCTTAGACGCAACTAGCCTGTTAGACCCCATGGAAGAATTCCAGATCACCCGCATCTATTCAGATGATAAAGGCGAAAGCCATTTCCAGGACCAGTTGATTCCCTTGATGCTGGCCGGCGAGATTGGTTCTTTGTCTGCGCCCCAGCCGGCCCAGAGCATTATCTTTCGGAAAGTGCTGCCCAGCTATGACTATGATTTCCACCCGGCGCCTGCCCGGCAGTACATTATTCTGTTAGACGGCGAGATAGAAATTGAGACTTCCCTGGGAGAGAAAAGGCAGTTTACCGCTGGGGATATCTTATTGGTGGAAGACACTTCGGGGAAGGGTCACAAAACCCGAAATCTACAGCCGGCCACCCGTAAATCCATCTTCGTTACTTTGGCTTAACTTAACGTACCAAAAAAGGGACAAACCGAGGGGCTAAACAATCAATTGAAGCTATGAACATAGTAGTGATTTCAGGGAGTGCGCGACCGCAGCGGCGTTCCCATCAGGTAGCCTTGGAGGTACAGAGAAGGTTAAGCAACCGGCAGCATTCCTGTAGCTTGCTAGACGTGAAAGCCCTTAATTTGCCTTTGCTGGAGAATACCCTGGCGGAAACGGCCAATCCGTCTGCGGTATTGAAAGAAACCAGCGCGTCTATTGCCGCCTGTGATGCCCTGGTAGTGGTCTCTCCGGAGCATAACGGCAGTTACTCCGGCGCTCTTAAAAACACCATGGACTATTTTTACCAGGAGTATTCCCGGAAAGTGTTTGGGCTGGTGGCGGTTTCTTCGGGCATGCTAGGGGGCGTGAACGCGGCCCGTAACATGCAGCATTATGCACTTCGGTTGCATGGGATTGTGTACCCGGAGTTTCTCCTGACACCCAAGGTACAGACCCTTTTCACCGACGGGCAATTAACCGATGAAGGCTACGGCCAGCGCCTGGATAAATTTCTGGATGGTTTCCTTTGGCTGGCGGAGGCCATAAAAGGCGCGAAAGAGCAAAAAGAAAAATAGAAACTCTTCTTCGGAAAAAAAGCTACCAGAGCCATCATCTAACGGACACACTTCACCTATATGTATACCCATCAGAAAGATATTAAAACAAAAGGCAAACCACTGGCACAGACCAAAAAGGCACTGGTGATGGTGCACGGCAGGGGCGCTACCGCGGCCAGCATTTTAACGCTGGCGCAGCACCTGGCCGTAGAAGACTTTACCCTATATGCCCCTCAGGCCACCAACCAAAGCTGGTATCCCTACAGCTTTATGGCGCCTGTGGTCCAGAACCAGCCCGCTCTTGATTCGGCGCTTGACCTCCTGGACCAGACCGTGCAAGGAATCCTGGCCGAAGGGGTGGCCTCTGACCAGATTTACCTGCTGGGCTTCTCGCAAGGCGCCTGCCTGGCGTCTGAGTACGCTACCCGGCACGCCCAGCACTACGGCGGGCTACTGCTGTTTACCGGCGGACTCATTGGTCAGGACCTTAATCCCGACAATTACCAGGGCGATTTCAAAGGAACCCCCGTCTTAATCACTACCGGCGACCCCGACCCGCACGTGCCGGTGAGCAGGGTGGAGGAAACGGTCTCAATCATGGAAGCCAAAGGTGCGGTGGTTACTAAAAAGATATACAAAGGCCGGCCCCATACCATCCTGCAGGAAGAGCTGGACCTGGCTAACCAGATTCTCTCGGGCGCAATTGGTTCCTCTACATCAGATACTAAGGAATAGGTTTGGTAAAGGCCAGGCGCCCATCTTCTGTAAATCTAAAAAGGACATACCTGCCAGTTTGCTGAAGTTTTTAGTAGCCTTTCCCTGGCTTAGACTTCTTAGATACAACCCGCTGGAAAGCACCTTATAAAAACGCAAAGCTGTTTTAAGGCTGTTTTAGGAAAATCGGCTTAAAAACGAATTTGGGCAAAGTGCGAAGAAAAATTAATAAAAATAATGGATTGTAAGTGATTGATGATAAGTAGATTAATTAGGTTTAGGTTGGCTATTACCTCCTGCTTTGGTTTTTGGCACGTGCTTTGATTATAGGGAAGAGGCTTCGCTTTAAAAGCCTCAGCGGAGTCACTGAAAAAAGCATTTAAACCCTCCAAAAATACGAAGATGAAAAAGTTAGTTGTGATGTTCTCCTTGGGTATGTTAGTAGCCGGAAGCTCCTTTGCCCAGGTAGCCCCCAAGCAAGATAAAAAAGTACGTCAAGAGCGTGCCGGTCAGGAAGTAGCCCGCAGAGAAGCCAAGACCCCTGAGGAAAGAGCCGCCAAGCGGGTAGAAATGCTTACCATGAAATACAACCTCACCCTTGAGCAGCAAGCCAGACTGAAGGAAGTGCACGCACGGCACGAAAATGAGATGGCTGCCATGCACGCCCAACGGGGCACTGGCGCAGAGGTAAGCCAGCAGCAAAAAGATGCCATGAAAGCCAAACACGCCCAATGGGATGCTGAACTGCAGAATATCTTTACCAAAGAGCAATACGCCCAATACCAAGCCGATAAAAAAGCCAAAGGTGGCGAGATGAAACACAAAGCCGGAAAGCCTGGTCACAAAGGCAAAAAAGGCCAGCACCACCAAGGCGAAGCGCAGAAGAAAGAAGTAAAAAGCTAAGCGCTTTAGATAGGTAATTAAAAAGGAGGCCCTCGCAAAGGGCCTCCTTTTTTTATGTTTGTTAGAATGGCTTACCAAGTACTCCTTCCAGGTGGCGAAAGCAAAAGACAATTCTAAAGAAGGTTACCCGCCACCAATAATTCAGTTTGAGCTAGGGTGAATACCCCGGAAGGGAACCTTAGATCACTCTGCAGTTAACTGTCCTGATCTTCTGATCCATTTCAAGGTCAGAGCCTGATCTACCAGAGGTGATACCCTCAAATGCCCTTGCTATTTTAAACAGGCAGCTTCAGGCCCCACAGTTTCCAAAGTCTGTGGGCATTTGCGTTTTGGGGCTGTTTTCCGGAAAACAGCCCCAAAACAAAAACCTAACCCAGCGGGGTTAATGCTTGATGGTCTCCATAAATTTGCCTTCGGCATTGAAGAACTTTTCTTTCTTAAGGCGGCCCTGGGCGTTGTAGTACTGCAAGGTGTTGATGTGGGTCTTTTTTTTCTGGCGCCAGCTGGCCGGGGTATCAAAGTCCTGCACCCAGAACTGTTCAAAGGTTTTTTCGCCGTTCTGGTCATACACCCACACGTTTTCAAGGTGCTGTACCTGGTTTCCATCCTTTACCTGGCTGCTGCTCCATTCCTCCCGGAGGTAGTAACCGCTCTGTTTGTTAGGCTTCTCGTAGACCTTGCGCCGCACAAAGTTGCCCAAGCTGTCAAAGCTGGTCACGGCCCGGGTCTTACCGGTAATCCAGACCTGCGGGTGGTACGTGAGTACCTCCACCCAGTCGCCCACTTCAATGTATTTGTAGTCATCGCCATCGGTTATGATTTTGATGGTGCCCGTGATGGTATCGGTGGGGGAGGTGGCCGAGAACGCCTTGCTTACCTGTCCGGTGGTTTTCAGTTGCTGCATTTCCTGCGGGGTCAGGAATTTCTCATCGGCCCGGTAGGGCACTGTCACAATGTTTTTGGAGAGCGTGCAAGAGGCCAGCAGCAGGCAGGCCAGGTAGAGCAGATATGGTTTCATAGGGCAAGGTATAAACGGGGTTGCTCCCTCTACGGAGAAAACCACCAAGAGGTGCTGCCAACGCCCGGGCAATTGCCTCGTCAAAGGTGGGGGCTTTTTTAATGTAATCTGTTTTAGGCCTATTTTGGCCAAAACAGGCCTAAAAAGCAATGGCTACCTGCTTTTTGGGCACTACCCTTTTTGATTTAGCGCGGTAACCTCTACATTGCCGGCAGGGCCGAAGGTAAAAAGACCTTTTGCCTAGAAAACATGCAGCTAAAACGGTACCCCCTTTTTATAATCACCTATCTGGTCATGACGTTCAATGGGCAGGGGCAGTCTTCACCCAAGGAATTGCTGCGGCAGAAAACGGAGCAGGAGTTACGGGGCATTTTGGAGAAATCTTCGGCCCTTACCGGGCTGGTCGCCATAGACCTTACCTCCGGCGAGGCCTTTCGGTTTAACCAGGATCTGGTGTTTCCGCAGGCCAGCGCCATTAAGGTGCCTATTCTGCTGGAAGTCTACAAGCAGGCCCAGGCCGGGAAATTCGCCCTGACGGATGTGCGCCGCATTGCCCCGGGCCAGGTGGTGGGCGGGACCGGAATCATCAAGGACCTTGAAGACAGTACCAGCTTTAGTATCCGTAACCTGGCGGTGCTCATGATCGCCTTGAGCGACAACACGGCCACCAACGCGCTGCTAGACCTGGTAGGCCTATCCAACATCAATGCCTCATTGCAGGCCATGGGCTTAAAGCAGACGCGGGTGCAACGCAAGATGATTCAGGCGGCGGCTTCGGGCCGAGGGGAAGAGAATATTTCCACGCCTGCAGAGGCGGCGAAAATTCTGCAAATGCTGTACAAAGGCGAATTTCTGAACAAGGCCACCTCAGAGGAGATCATCTCCATTCTCAAGAAAACCAACCGCGAAACCAGTCGCCTGGCGCCGGGTCTCCCGGACCATGTGCCCCTTGCCTTTAAACCCGGTATCTTGAACGGCGTCTCCACGGAGTGGGCGCTGGTGCTGCTGCCCGAACGGCCTTACGCGGTGGCCATCATGGAAAACTTTAAGCCCATGGGCCAGGACGGAATGGTGCTGGAAGACGTGTCAAAGGTGCTGTACCAGTATTTCTGGCGCTTGGGCAATGCCACTCGCTACGGCACCTACGTTGACCCCAAACTGATAAAGTAGCTTCTTATATGAAATACCTTCTCCTATTACTTCTTGGCCTGCTGGCCATCACTACCGGCGCGAATGCCCAGCAGAGGAAAAGCCCGTTGGCCGGGAAAGTGATCTGCCTGGATGCCGGCCACGGCGGCACTGCCCTCACCGACAGTTACCGGGTGGGGCCCACGGGGGAGCGGGAAGAGTGGGTGAACCTGCGGGTAGCCTTGCTGCTGCAGAAACTACTGCAGGAGAAAGGGGCCACCGTGCTCATGACCCGTACCACCGATGACAACGTGCCTTTTGATGACCGCATAAAGCTGGCCCTGGAGAACAAGGCCCAGGTTTTCCTGTCCATCCACCATAACGCCACCGCCGATTCTTCGGTGAACTTTCCCATTATCTATTACCACGGCTACGCCTCAGAGAACACCGCCAGTGTGGCCCTAGCCAAGCATATTGCCAAAGCCCTGCGCAAGCAGCATTACCAGGCCAAAGTGCCGGTCTCCATTGTCTCAGACCATGCTATTTTCCCTACCGCCGGGGCCAAGGTGCTTAGGGGAACATACGGCATACCGGCGGTAATTGCGGAGGCCTCTTTCTTTACCCATGCCCCGGAGGAAGAGCGTTTGAAGAAACCAGACTACAACGGGCAGGAAGCGAAGGCGTACGTGGCGGCGTTGGAAGATTTCTTCAGGAAACCCGCCCCGGTAATTCTACCAAAGAACTCGCTGTTCACGGTTCCGCCTTTCCCGGTGTTCCAGGAGGCGGAGCGTATGGGCAAGATCGCGAAAGGCTGGCACAAGGATTACACGCAGGCCTTGCAGCTCATGAAGCACAAAAAGGACACCATGGCACTGCGGCAGGCCTATGACCTGTTCACGCGCTCGGTTAAATCCTTCCCAGATTCTTACGTGGCAGGAGACTGCCACCGGCGCCGGGCCAAGTTGCTGCAAGCGCTGGGCAAAAAGCCGGAAGCGAAATTGGAGGCCATCAGGGCGAAGGAGTTCTATGTGCGCAAGAAATAGCCGAAGAAAGAGTTGCGCTTCCGTTTTCAACGATTGTTACCATTCCTTTTTCTTTGCGATGACCCGCTCCCGCAATTGCTGGGCTAGCACGGGAGACACGCCCCGCAGCAGGTAAACGGCCGTGCCTTTCTCGCGCGCGAAATCAGAGGTTACCTCACCCACTTTAGAGACGGAATTCACCAGCGGTTTCTCCTCTTCCTGCAATACCTGCTCGCCCAGCGTCTTCACCAGGATAATATGCTGGACGGGTAATTCCAGCGGGTACCAGTGCAGGTAATCGGCGTTAAAGGAAACCGCTGCCGGGAGCTGTTGCCGGCCGTAAAAGTTAATGGCACCGGCCTGGCCGTAGTTGTCGCAGAGCACCAGGGTGTGCGGCTTTTCTGCAGCAGGAATCTGAGCAAAGGCCTTCTGGGTTAGGTGGGTCAATTCGCGCCAGCCCAGCATATCGGCAAAGTCCTGGGGCAGGGCGTGGTCTTTCCCGTCTTCCCATTTGAGCAGGTTGAGTTCCTTGAATTTGGCAGATTTCACCCGTATCTGGGCCGGGGAAAGCAGCGGGAACACCACATCTACCAAAGGGAGAAAAAGCGCCACGTTCAGGCCTATCCAGAACGGGCGGGTCCACCGTTTCCAGCCCTCCCGGAAAAGATGCTCCCAATACACACTTCCAAAGGCCAGCAACACCGGGTATAAACCCAGGGCATAATAATTTTTGGCTTGCAAGTACGTGAACAGCGCCATAGTAGCCACATATGCTAGCCCCACAAACCGGAACGGCCGGAAAGGCGCATAGACTACAAACGCCACCAGCGCCCCAATCACCAGGTAAATAGACCCAATGAAAAACAGCACCTGGTCCTGCCAGAAATCAAGCCGGTTTACGTGCAGCAATTGCGTCTGCTGGAGTTCTGCCATGTGGTACACCACCGGCCACCCATGCGTGAATTGCCAGACAAGGTTGGGCAGGAAAAGCAACGTGGCAATAAGGAGGGCTCCATAAAAAGCGGGTCGTTTGAAAAGACTCCCGTGACCCGTGAGCAAAAGGGCCGGCAACAGCCCCACGAGCAAAAACACCAGGTTGTATTTGTTCAAGAGCCCAAGGCCCACTACCACCCCAAGCCACAACAAAATTTTTCCTTCCTGAAAGCGCACATACCGCACCAGTAGGTAGAATACCAGCGTCCAGCAAAGAATGTCAAATGAGTTAGGCTGAAACAGCATGTTCACCCGCAAGAGGGCAGACAAGAGCACGGCCATGCCCGCCAGCAGTTTGGCGTAGTAGCCCCCGCCAATGAGGTCTACCGTTTTCCAGACCGTGACCAGCGTGAGCGCCCCAAACAGCGCCGGGAAAAACCGCACCCAAAACACCGTGTTGCCCAGAGCCTTTATCACCCACGCCACCCAAGCCGTGAACGGCGGCACGGAGAGGTAGCCAAATGCCATGTGGTTGGCTTGGTCCAGGTGCAGGTACTCGTCGCGCTGCAGGTCATAGGAACTATCTACCAAAAAGTCCTGCAGCAAGAACTTCAATAGTACCAGCGTCAGCAAAGAAGCGGTTTCAAGGATAGGTGTTTTCCGGGTCACAGAATTGGCGTTTAGCAAGCAGATAAGGTGAAGTTGACAGGCTTAAAGGGCCGGAAATTCTCTTGATTCCCGGTTCAAGTTTAAAGATAGAGAAGTATCTATATAAGTCTATGGGGTGGCCCACCAGAAAGACCGCTTTGGCGAAGGCATCTGGTAAGCAACTATGGGTAGGATGTAGGCGTGGTGGCCTGAAGAACCAAGTGAAAATAAACAGGACCGGTGGGGTAGGGGTACCATCTGGGTTCGTTCCGTTTCAGGCCTGTTTTTCAGAAAACAGGCCTGAAACGGAAGCGCCCTTCACTCTGGTTTTTCAGCCTTGACAATACCAGCGTAGACAAAACTTGGATAACAGCCCGGGAAATCGATTTCCGAAAATGAAGCCGTAAAGTTTTGAGAATGAGGCGTGGACATTGATTTTTTATTTTCGTAACTAACAGATGTTAGCCAAGCTGTAGGGAAAGAAACAAGAAGAAAAAGAAGGGATAGTCTGGCTGTTTTTGCTCCTCCCATCCTAATCCTTTTTTATGAACATCCAGAAACTCCTGGTCGCTAACCGGGGCGAAATCGCTATTAGGGTATTACGGGCCTGCAATGAGTTGGGCATTAAAACCGTGGCCATCTATACCTATGAAGACCGCTACTCTTTGCACCGCTACAAGGCAGATGAGGCGTACCAGGTAGGCAAAGACAACCAACCCCTCCAGCCGTACCTTAACATAGAGGAAATCATCCAGATTGCCAGGGAGAACGAGGTGGACGCCATTCACCCGGGCTACGGGTTCCTCTCAGAGAACAAAGACTTTTCCCAGGCCTGCCTGGACAACGGTATCCTGTTCATCGGGCCCAAGCCCGAGGCCATGGCCGCACTGGGTGATAAAATAGCCGCCAAGAAAGTGGCCCAGGCCAACGGCGTGCCGCTCATCCAAAGCAACCAGCAGGAACTCACTGATGTCAGCGTGGCCCTGGAAGAGGCGCACCGCATTGGCTACCCCATCATGCTTAAAGCCGCCGCCGGGGGCGGAGGCCGAGGCATGCGCGTGCTCCGCGACGACGAGCAACTGGAGAAAGGCTTTTTTGAGGCCAGGAACGAAGCAGCCAAAGCCTTCGGGGATGATACGCTGTTCCTGGAGAAGTTCGTGGAGCGGCCCAAGCACATAGAGGTGCAGGTGGTGGCCGATAACCATGGCCACATCACCCACCTGTTTGAGCGTGACTGCTCGGTGCAGCGAAGGTTCCAGAAGGTGGTGGAAGTGGCCCCGGCCCTGGGCTTGTCTGAGCGCGTGAAAGAGGAGCTGTATGACTACGCACTGCGCATTTGTAGGGCCGTGAACTACAATAACGTGGGCACCGTGGAGTTTCTGGTGAACCCGGTCACGGAGGAAATCTACTTCATTGAGGTGAACCCGCGCATACAGGTGGAACACACGGTCACCGAGATGGTGACGGGCGTGGACCTGATCAAAACCCAGGTTTACATTGCGGCGGGCTATGACCTCTCGGCACCGGAGATTAACCTGGGGCCAGACCGTAAGATTGTTCCCTCGGGCTTTGCCATCCAGTGCCGCATTACCACGGAGGACCCCGAGAACGATTTCAAGCCCGACTATGGCACCATCATTGCCTACCGCAGCGCCGGGGGCTTTGGCATACGCCTGGACCAGGGCAGCGTGTACCAGGGTGCCAAGGTAAGTCCGTTCTTTGATTCGCTGCTTGTGAAGGTGCTGGCCCATGACAATACGCTGGCGGGCGCGGCCGTGAAAATGCAACGGACCCTGGACGAGTTCAGATTGCGCGGCGTACGCCACAACATGCCGTTCCTGCACAACATCGTGAGCCACCCCGAATTCATCAAGGGCAACGCCACCGTAGATTTTGTGAAGGACCACCCCGAGCTGTTCTTCTTCCAGAAACGGAAAGACCGGGCCACGCGCTTCCTCAACTTCATTGCCGAGATCATTGTCAACGGCAACCCTGATATCAAGGTCAAGAAACCGTACCGTCTGCAGGACAAACCCCGTATTCCGGCTTTCCCCAAGCACGCAGCATACCCCAAAGGTACCAAAGACCTGCTCACGGAGCTGGGGCCCGAAGGCTTCTCCCAATGGCTGCGCCAGGAAAAGCAGATCCATTACACCGACACCACCTTCCGGGACGCCCACCAAAGCCTGCTGGCCACCCGCGTGCGCACCTTCGACCTGGTAAAAGTGGCCGAGGGCTATGCCAAGATGCACCCGCAGACCTTCAGCATGGAAGTGTGGGGCGGCGCCACCTTTGACGTGTGCCTGCGCTTTCTGCACGAAGACCCCTGGGACCGCCTGGCGCAACTCCGGCAGGCCATGCCCAACATTCTACTACAGATGCTCATCAGAGGCGCCAATGGCGTGGGCTACAAGGCCTATCCAGACAACTTGATTGAGGCCTTCGTGGAGAAGTCCTGGGAGACTGGGGTAGATATCTTCCGGATCTTTGACTCGCTCAACTGGATGAAGGGCATGGATTCCTGTCTCAACTTTGTGCGCAAAAGAACGGGCGGCCTCGCCGAAGGCTCTATCTGCTACACCGGTGATATCCTGGACCCCTCCAAAACCAAATACACCCTGGACTATTACCTGCGTTTGGGCAAGCAATTGGAAGACGCGGGTGCCCACATCATCGCTATTAAAGACATGGCCGGGCTGCTCAAACCGTACGCCGCGCAGGTGCTGGTAGAGGCGCTGCGCGATACCGTGAAACTGCCCATCCATCTGCACACCCATGACACGGCCGGCATTCAGGCTGCTACCTACCTCAAAGCTGTAGAGGCCGGGGTAGACGTGATTGATGTGTGTTTGGGGTCTATGTCGGGGCTCACATCGCAGCCTAATTTCAACTCCGTGGTGGAGATGCTGCGGTTCCAGGAGCGGCACCGGGAGTTTGATTTGAAAAGCCTGAACGAGTTCTCCAACTACTGGGAAACCGTGCGCGAGTACTATTATCCGTTTGAGAGCGGCCTTAAGGCCAGCACTGCCGAGGTGTATCAGCACGAGATTCCGGGCGGGCAATACTCCAACCTTCGGCCGCAGGCCCAGGCTTTGGGCTTGGGAGATAAATGGGAGCAGATCAAGCAGACCTTTGCCGAGGTAAACCAACTCTTCGGTGATGTGATCAAGGTGACGCCCAGCTCCAAGGTGGTGGGCGACATGGCGCTGTACCTGGTGTCCAACAACCTGACCACGGTAGACGTGCTGGAGCGCGGCGAGCAGATCTCGTTCCCTGAGAGTGTGCAGAGTTTCTTCCGGGGAGACATAGGGCAGCCCGAAGGCGGTTTCCCGAAGAAGCTGCAGAAGCTGGTGCTCAAAGAAGAACAGCCTTACACTGACCGGCCTAACGAGCACCTGCCACCCGTGGATCTGGAAGGTGGTTTTGCCCGGTTTCAGGAAAAACAGGGCGAAAACAGAACCTTCACCGATTTCCTTTCTTACCAGCTGTACCCCAAGGTGTGGGAAGAATACCGCCAGCACCAAATTCATTTTGGCGATGTGTCCAAAATCCCGACCCGTATCTTCTTCTTTGGCATGCGGCCCGGCGAGGAGTACATCATTGACATGGCTAAGGGCAAGTCCATTATTGTGCAGTACATGTCCATGACCGAGCCAGATGAGGACGGCCTGCGCACCGTTTTCTTCAAACTCAACGGCCAGACCCGCAACATTGAGGTGCGCGACAAGACCGTAAAAGTGGAGAAAGTCTCTAACCGCAAAGCAGAGGCCGGCAACGCCAAGCAACTGGGCGCCCCGCTGCAGGGCATGCTCTCCAAGGTACTGGTTCAGAAAGACCAGGCCGTCAAGAAAAACACGCCGCTTTTCATCATTGAAGCCATGAAAATGGAGACGACCGTCACCGCCCCAGAAGACATGGTCATAGCCGATGTGCACCTGCCCGACGGTACCCTGGTGCACGCCGATGACCTGGTGCTGAGTTTGAATTAAAACTGCTTCAATAAAAAAAAGCCCTTTCCGTCAAAAGGCAGAAAGGGCTTTTACTTGTATAGTGGCTGATTCTTACTGCAGCCAATCTGGTTTAGTGGTGGTGATGTTGGCTTTGAGCTGGTTCAGTAAACTGTAAAGGCCAAAGTAGGTCCTATTCACAAATAAGCCGTGCCGGGAGCCGCGGGCCTGGCGGGAGTTCCGGAACATCTTGTCGCGGGCCACCCGGTCGCCCAGGTCATAGATCTGCTTGAAATAGGCATCATCCCCAAAGTCAAAGGTTTGGCTATGGAAGGGTTTACCCAGCAAGGCGATCATTTCCCTGAAAACCGTTTTGAAGTACGTTTGCTCCACCGGGGTGTCCTGGGAGCTGATAAATTCAAGGTCAAAAAAGATCTGGTTCAGTTCTTCTTCCTGCAGCAGGCTTTCCTTTTTGATGAGCGAGAAATAGCCCTGGTAAAAATCCTGGGGGATCACCTTCACGCAGCCAAAGTCAATAATGGCAAGCGTGGGGCCTTCCTGGATGATGAAATTACCGGGGTGCGGGTCGGCGTGCACCTGTTTTAGGTGGTGCACCTGGTAGTGGTAGAAATCCCAGAGGGCTTGGCCCATCTTGTTACGGTCTGCCTGACTGGGGTTGGTTTTCAGCCAATCTGTAATGTGCGCGCCTTCCAGCCAGTCCATGGTAATAATGCGGGCGCTGCTGAGTTGCGGGTAATAGGTAGGGAAGTTCAGGTGAGGCAGGTGGCGG
Organism: Rufibacter radiotolerans; assembly: GCF_001078055.1. Classification (NCBI taxonomy): domain Bacteria; kingdom Pseudomonadati; phylum Bacteroidota; class Cytophagia; order Cytophagales; family Hymenobacteraceae; genus Rufibacter; species Rufibacter radiotolerans. The sequence continues at coordinate 854,318 of NZ_CP010777.1, forward strand.
CAGGCCTGGGAGATTTCCTGCGACCGCTGCACCTCTAACAGGTAATCGGTCTCTTCCAGCAGTTTTTGCTCCACCTCATCCATGTAATGGTCCATCTCCTTTTCGTTCAGGTTGAGTAAGCGGTAGGCAATGGGCCGCACCATTCTCAGGTCTGAACTCACACTGTCGGCTACGCCGGGGTACTGCACCTTTACGGCGTAGGTTTTTCCGTCTTTGGTGGCCTTGTGCACCTGCCCAATAGAGGCGGCATTGACCGCCGAGTGGGTGAAGGTGTCAAATAGGGTGTCTGGGGCGGCCCCGAAAGACTTCTGGAAGGTTCTCACCACCAACGGGTAAGACAGTGGCGGCGCGCTGTACTGGGCCATCATGAACTTTTGCTGGTAGGCGTTGGGCAGCAGGTTTTTGTCCATGGACATCATCTGCGCCATTTTCAGGGCACTGCCTTTCAACTGGCCCAGCGAGGCGTAAATGTCCTCGGCGTTGCTGGTGTGTAGCTCCTCTTTGCTGAGCGAGGGGTTCACCATTTTCTTGGCGTAGTGCTTTATGTAATTGCCGCCCACCTTGGCGCCGGTACTTATGAATTTGGAGGCACGCTGTACTTTGGAGGTGGGAATATGATCCTGCTCCTGCGGGGTATCTTTCATGGGTTCTTATCTGGACTGGTAAAGGAATTTGGCGAAATCAAGGAGGGAGTCTATCGCGTTTCGGCCAATGAGGTCAAACGCCAGCGCCACCGACTTTTCAATGGCCGCATCTGTTTTCTCAAAGCCCGGCGAGGTGTCCCGAAGCCAGAACTGGAAAATGAACATGGTCTCGGCCCACATTCCTTCCTCATAGCCGTCTGAAAAGAACTTCCTGTCCACAATTTCACCGGTGGCCTTGCCTTCGTGCACAATCTCTTTGGCAAAGGCCTTGAATTTTCTTTTGAAGCTCATTACCTCGCTGGGCAGCACTTTCGCGAAACCCGCCTGGTGCTCATATAGAGAGAGAAAATAGCTTCTGTTTTTCTTGAGTTCCTCTATCCAGGTAAAGTAGAAAGAGAGCAGCTTCTCCTGGGCCGCGTAGGAGGGGTACACTTCCTGGGCGTACATCACGGCCAGGGTCTGGTCAAAGATCTGGTCCCACACCTCGCTTTTAATGCTTTTAAAGGAGTTGTAGTACTGAAAAAACTCTTCCTGCCGCAGGTTCAGGGTCTGGGCAAACTTGAAGACCGAAGCCGGCTCATGGCCAGTCTCCAGCACGTGCTGGATAAAGGCGTTTTTTATTCTGGCTTTCTCTTCTGGTTCTCTATGTTGGATGGGTGCTGTGTTTTCCATTGTCTTGCTGTTGTCTGCCAGGATAACAAGCAACACAGGGGAGAGGTTTAAATAATGAGAAGATAGTATTCAATGGATTGGCTCCTGGAAGGCGCGTGCCGTAAAACCGTTGGAAGCAGCCATCCTTGCCTTGCTGGCAGGGTCTTAAGGAACTTCCTGTTTTGGGCCTGTTTTTCTAAAAACAGGCCCAAAACAGGAAGTTTGCTTTTACTCCTTGCTCATGTACAACACCGGATTATTCTTGGCGGCGAAGGGGTCTATGACAATATTATGCCCGGCCGTGATCAGCCATTTCCCTTTTTGCTTTACCATGACCAGGGTCGCCAACTCTTCATCATCGCCCATTTTGTTATGGCCATTGTCTATGCCGTCTGGTGGGTAAAAAGCGCCTACTCCCCAAAGAAGGTGCACAAGGGCAACGTCATCGGTCAGGAACCTGATGTGCGTTTTTGTTTTGGTCTGGGGAGTGTTTTTGAAGAATGTCTTGTGGTAGGTCTCCAGGCCGTGCCGGTTTTCTTTCTGGCCTTTCCACCACATGCCCACAATGTTCACCCAGTCAAAGTCTGGGGTGGTATAGGTCTCCATTTTGTCAAAATTGTGCCGGTTCCAGTCGGCAATCATGGCGTCAATCTGGGCATTGATGGCGGTTTGGTCTTTCTCTCTTTGCTGGGCAAAACCTGTTACCCATAGCAGGCAAATACAACCGGTAAGCAGCATCTTTTTCATGGCTATTTCTCCTTTCTGTTTAGTGAAGTAATACCCCAAAACTAGGGGTTGCCACTACCAGTAAATAGTATAAAAAAGACATTCTACACCAGTATATTAGACTGCAGCCGGTAAGGCGTCTGCACCAGGTCTTTGGCGATGATTCCAGGAGTTACGCCGGCAAATTCTTTAAAGTCTCTGATGAGGTGCATCTGGTCAAAATACCCCGAGGCATAGGAAATATGGGTCCAGCTAAGGTCTGGGCGCGTTTCACGTAGGCGGTAGGCGTTAGAGAAACGAATAAGGCGGGCAAAGACTTTGGGCGAGAGGCCTATTCTCTCGCGGCACTTCCGTTCAAACTGTTTCAGGCTCAGGCACCCCAGGTCGGCTACCTGCTCAATTGGCATATTGCCCGTTGCGCCCACCAGCTGCTCTAAAGCCTTGTCAAAGGGTAGAGGAGGGGCGCTTTCTTTTAATTTCTTCCACAAAAAAGCCTCTACCTGTTTCACCATCTGGTCCTGGGTAGGGGTGTTGCGCAGCTGCTCCATAAGTTGGGACACCTCTGAGCCTAAGACATCAGAGGCGTCATAGCCCTGGTCTAAAAGCAGATGCATGGGTACGCCAGTGAGTTTATGCAAGCCGCCGGTTTTAAAGCCTACATGCACCATTAAATGGTCATGGCCCATTTTTATGTTGACGCGGGTCAGCTGAGGCCCTACCAGCAGACAGTCGGGACTACTGACCAGCGTTTCTGACCCAAAAACCTGGGTTTGCACCGGATCATTGACATAAAAGAACAAACTGTGCTGGGGCGTAGGAGGAAAGGGATTAAGGGGCATAGCACTGCCGCTATCAGATTTCAAGCTGAAAATCATGATAGACTGCACATATTCCCGCAGACCAGGCGCCGGTAAGTAAACCTGTATGTTCAACTAGAGGAAGGTGTTTTTTTACTTGTACGGAGGGTATATGGGAAGGTAACCTTTCTATTTCTTCCCTGAGTTCTCTTTGTTTTCCTGCGCCCTAAAGGCCACCATTCTGGAGATGAGGTCATAGGGCACGGGCTGGTCCAGGGGAAACTGGACAGACCCTTTTCCTTGTTTGTAAGCGGCCAGTTCTGCGGCAAAGGCCGAGTGGCCGGTAGGGGTGGCGTAAAAGCCGATGTGGTGTTTGAAGCCGGCAAAATACACCAGGGCCTTGCCTTCGGTTTTGTAGGCAGGCATTCCGTAGCTTATGCTTTCCTGGGCCTGGGGTGCGGCCGCTACAATAGTCGCCCTTATCTGGAGCAGGAGCGTTTGAACTTCCGCCGGAAAGGTATTAATATACGTTTCTACCGGGTCCATCTAAAGCGATTTTTTGAGCAGTTTGCCATTATCAAAATCCTCCTGGTACTCTACCTGGTCATTTCTATCATAGCGTACAAAGGAGCCGTGTTTCTGGTTGTCCTTAAAATGGCCTACCTGCCAAAGCTGCCCGGTTTCGCGGTAAAACGTCCATTCTCCCTGCATCTGGTTGTCTGTGAAAGGCCCTGTGGCTTTTACCTTCCCGTTTTTGAAAAAGTAAGTTAGGGTGTCTTCGGTTTGTTCATGGACTTTCTGGCCGTTGGCATAGTTCTTTTTGGCTAGCATAAGCAAGGGGCTGGGCGAGTAATGGGGTAATTTAAAAGACTACTCTTGTAAAGGCAAATCTGTAGTAGGGTTATAAGGCAGCTACTACTGTTCCTCGGTTCGTTTCAGGAGGAGAGTCAATATGCGTGGAAGGGTGGTCCGGTCATCGTTATCAAAGTATTCCTGCACCATGATCAAGGAGAAACCATTCTGGAGGGCCGCCTGCGTAAAATCAGAGAAGTGGTGCGTGAAGCAGGGAACCACCTGGGTACCAGCCGGGGTGTCAAAGCGGGCCTTGGAGCCGGTGTATTGTTTGAAAGGATGCAACTCACCAATGTACACGTAGCTGCCAGCCTGCGTCACCGCTTTCACTTTCTGGAAGATGGTTTGCAGGTCTTCTATATGCTCCAGCACCAGACTGAACGTCACCAGGTCATAAGGTCCCTGGGCAAAGGTCCAGTCCTGGGTAATGTCTGCCTGAATAAAATGAACAAATCCCGTTTTAATTTTCTGCCGGGCTTTTTGCAGCATTTCCTCAGATAGGTCAATGGCGGTTACCTCTGTCACGTGCTCTGCCAGCCAGACCGTATTTTTGCCGGTACCGCAGCCTACTTCCAGGCACCTGTTAAAAGCAAGCCCGTGCAGCGTTTCCCGTAAGGAGACCGCTTCCAGGTCACGGGTGCGATTCTTATTGGTGTCATATTGCTCTGCCCAGAGGTTGTAAGCCTGGCGTGTGTCCATAAGGTATTTCGTTCTTGTTATTGGCTTTAGGAAAAGGGTTTCTTTTAAAAAGAGGAAAGGGTAAGAAAGAACCTCCGGGAATGATGGTAAACCCAATTAATAATCGGTTCTCCTTCTGGCCCCAGGTTTGGGTTAAGGGTAAATCATCAGGAATATAAAGGCAAACAGGTTCACCAGCAGCACTACCCCATACACTATATTGGTCTTGCCGCTGCTTAAAGAAAGCATGACAGTAAATACAGAAAGGCCCAGCAGGATAATGGATTTTATATCAAGCCCTAGAATGATTTTAAAATCATAGAGAATACAGACAATGGCCACACTGGGAATGGTTAAGCCAATACTGGCCAGGGCCGATCCCAGCGAAAGGTTCAGGCTGGTCTGTAGCTTGTTGTTTCTGGCCGCAATAATAGCCGCCGCGCCCTCTGCTAAAAGGATGATGGCCGCAATGATCACCCCCACCAGTGTCTTAGGCAGGTTATAGCCCGTAATGATGCTTTCAATGGTAGGGGAAAGGGTTTTGGCCAACAAAACCACAATCCCTAAGCAAAGGATAAGGAATAATAGGCTGGTGAAAAACAGGCGGTTGCTGATAGGCAGCGGCTCAGATTCCTCCTCTTCATTATCACCACCCACTGTAAGAAAATAGCTCCGGTGCCTTTTGGTTTGCGCGAATAAAAAGCAGGAGTAGATGACCAGACAGGCAATGGAGGCAAAGATCAACTGCGGGTTGGAGTAATAAGACCCCGAGACACTTTCTGTGAAGGTGGGAAAAACCAGGGCAAACCCAATAATGGACACCAACGACACCAGGGCAATGGTCACCGATGGTTTGGAAAAATCCTGTTCATAATGTTTCAGGCTCCCTATCAATAGGCAAAGGCCCACAATGCCGTTCAAGATGAGCATGGTGGCAGAATAGACCGTGTCACGGGCCAGTGAAGCCGCCTCTTTTCCTTCGGCCATCATGAGAGAGATGATAATGGAGACCTCAATGACCGTAATGGAAATGGCCAGGATGATGGTGCCGTATGGCTCGCCCACTTTCTGGGCAATGATCTCAGAATAATGCACGGCTGCCATCACACTGAAAATAAGCAGTACGCTGGCGGCTACCTGAAAGAACGTGCTATCATGGATAAGCCCCGAGAAATAGAGGACCCAGGCCAGTATAGGAATAACAACCGTCCATTGTAGAAATGACTTCATAAGTTTTAGGTAAGATTAGCGGGAGTACTTTATTCTTTAACTCAGCCAACTATATGTAATCATTGACCCTTTTTATGTTTTGCTATAACCATCATTATGGAGTAAGCCGGCAGAAAGGATTCAGGGTTTGTCAATTTCCGCTAACAGGTCTCCCAGGTCCAGAGGCCTGGTGTACATATCCAGGGAGCCGTCTGGTTTTGCGGGCCACTGCTCTTTGGGCCGGTCCCAGTAAAGCTCCACGCCGTTGCCGTCCGGGTCGTCCAGATACAAGGCCTCAGACACCCCGTGGTCGCTGGCGCCGGTGATGGGGTAATGTGCCCTCTGCAGCCGGTTAAAAATAAAGGCCAGGTCTTTTCTGGTGGGGTACAGGATTGCGGTGTGGAATAATCCTACGCTTTCCTGCTCAGCGGGGGGAGCATCTTTGCTGTACCAGGTATTCAGGCCAATATGGTGGTGGTAGCCCCCGGCAGAAATAAAAGCGGCCTGGCTGCCATACATGGTGGTGACTTCAAACCCCAGCAAGTCACGGTAAAACGCCAGCGCCCGGTCCAGGTCGGCTACTTTCAGGTGCACATGTCCTATGCGGGTTTGGGCCGGGACAACGTATTTATCTTCCATTTTACCAATTTTAAAGGAGTGGTAGTAATGGTTATTCTTACTCTATTAGGAGATAAAAGGGTTGATTTATGCCTGCCAAATATTGCTCAACCTTCAACCGTCTTTGCAGTGGCTGCAAGTTTAGGTTATTGGGGGTATGGGAGGATAGGAGGTGGATTTGGGAAAGTTTGTTGTAAGGTGATTACATTACCACGCTTAAAGCCTCGTTTAATAGATTATATAAAGTCCTCAAGAGATATGTTTAATTTTTTATATGACTGGTAACGGACTCGTATAAACAGCGAGCAAGGCCGTCGGCCTTAGCTTGATGTATATACAATGTTAGCAGCTTTATTTATTTAGTTCTATATAATTAAATCCTAAAAATGATTCATAGAAGCAAAGGTTAATTTCATCACCAATTTTTGGATTTAACCATAAGTTGTAATTAGTGACAACAGTTTCTTGTTTATTTCCTAGGTTAACAACTAAAGTATTAATTTCAGGTTTTCTAAACCCACTTTCTTGTCTATACTTGTTTACAACAAAAAAGGAGTCGCAACCTGTTTTGTATGATAAAGAAATGTTTAGTTCGTTTATAGCAAACAATAAGGCTCCAATTACTGTCATTATCACTAAAGCACTCATTGTTCCGTCATCATACTTTTTTAAACTATATCGCAGAATTATGGGTTTTACTTTTTTCCAAATTGAATAACCTATAGCTAATCCGATGACAATTATAATAGCAGTAAACAAATATGGTTCATTGTATTTAGATATATCTTTAAATGCATTTATTGCTAAAATCATACTGCCTAATAATGAAGACATTACTATAAGAGCAAGTATTAATGCATTCCTTTTTGATTTTTTTTCTTTCATTATATATTGCTGCTAACGAACTGGTGTAAACGACGGCGAGGCCGTCGGCCGCTGCTGGCGTTTACACGTGGTTAGGTAAAGGCGTTTTTCTATTTTACTAGCATTTTCACTTTATCCTCTAATTCTTTACTATTATAGAAGTCCATACATTTCATAATATCTAATCTTTTGTCAAGCTTGCTTGAATACTTTTTCTTACTAATTTCGAGTGCCATGCTGTCGATTGTTTCCATAGCGTCTATACCGAAATTCCCTGTTTCAAAATATCCTGCGGCACTTCCTTCATTTTCCCAAAAGTCCGACTTTGGATTCGATTTATATAGGCATGAGCAAAAAGCCACCCTCTTTAATTTTTCTCTATCCTCGTTTGATTTTCGTCGCTCCTTAATTGTAAACCCAGCTACAAAAAGTAATATAATTGCAAAGAAGAAAAATGTCAGCTTTTTCATAATCTTCAATTTTACCTAACGTCTTTGCTAAACGACGGGCGAGGCCGTCGGCCGAAGACTGACGTTTAGGGTTTGTTAGGCAAAGATGTTTTTTAATAATATACTTTTTTGGAATAACAACCCTTATTCTCCCATTGGCCATTTTCTGCTTTTTTGTATAACTCTACACACGACCAGCCACATAGATTACCGCAATATAATTCAGTCTTCATTAATGCGTAATTCCTGTCTTTGCTAAACAGAGGTACTGAATATATATAGTACTCGTCCGTATTGTGCTCTGAATTCTTTACTTTTGGGAATTCTTTTACCGTTTGCCATTCTTTAATCTTTAATCCAGAAATCTGTTCTTTGATGAACTCAAAGTCGGGTTTAGTTAAGAAATCAGCGAGAAGTGGGGCTTCACCATAATTAAAGCTATAATTCCTTTTTTCTCCAGGTGTTAAAGTTTTCCAACTTTTTAGTTTTTTTAGAACGGAGTCGGGCTGGTATACTTCTTCCAATTTCCAGCTATTTATCTTCTTACTATATTTTCCTTTTGCTTGGTTTTGGATAAAGGTTACTATTTCTATGTCATCAATAATTGATGAGTAAGTTTGGCCAAATGTCGATAGGCATGTTATGAAAAGGAGAAATTGAGTAAGTATCAGATTTTTCATTTTTACATTTTTGCCTAACGGTTAGTATAAACGACGCGCATGGCCGTCGGCCGTAGCGTGACGTTTATGCAGTGTTAGGGCACGTAATTTTTTTGGTATTTTACTCTATGCAAAAACCCCAATTAATCTTGAAGCAAATATTACAAGGTTAATTGTTATGATAATTAATAAAGAAGCTCTTAGATATTTGTTCTTGTATTTAAGTCCTTTGTAAGGAATCAATGCGACAAGTCCACCAATAATGAATCCGATTATCGGTATGCTTATAAGCATTGTAATAAGAATCGCTCTAATCATCTGTCCGCTATTGGAATCGACATGTTCCCCCATCAAATTTTTAGCGTCGCCACCAAATATCCTTACAAGCCCGATGTTCAAAACAATTAATACTATAATTATCCAGATGTGCCTTGTTCTTTCTTGAGCTGAATACATTCTTTAGATTTTTTCTATTTCTTACCTATGTGCCCTAACTAGTTGCTAAACGGAACACCTACGGTTATCTGCACTATGTACGGAGGTATTCTTGCCTTAGCGTTTAAGTGTTTTGAAAGGCTAGGGTTCCTACAACAAGATAGCATTTTCTCCTGATTTCCAAAAAACACCTTAAAAACAGCTAATAAAGCGCCAGATGGGCATAAGAAACTGGTCTAACGCTTCTCTAACTGCGGCAGGAATGAGCATGTCATACAAAATCATATTCATATTATCAGGTAGCTAAACGTTTACTAAACGCATATAAACGTTTATATGCGTTTAGTAAACGCTTTTCCAGCCCGTTTTAAACCTGTTTTCCCAAAAACGGCCCTAAAACAGAATACCGGCTACCCATTCCCCGCCACTGCCTGCAAAACCCAGAAAGAAATCGCACCTTTGTAAAAGGTTTTGGCCGGTACCGCGTACAACCAAGAACCGTTTGTCACCCGGCCCCGGCCAGAATACCCGCGCACATGAGATTCGACGATTACCATATCAACCCCGCCATCAAGAAAGCCCTGGAAAAACTAGGCTTCAAGAAACCCACCGACATCCAGTTCAAGGCCATTCCGCCCATTTTAAAAGGCGAAGACGTGCTGGCCATTGCCCAGACCGGGACCGGTAAGACCGCCGCCTTCGCCATACCCGTGCTGCACATGCTGCATGAGCGCAAGCAATACGCCCGCCAGGACGGCATCAAGTGCCTGGTCATGGTGCCCACCCGCGAGCTGGCCCTCCAGATCACCGAGGTGTTCCAGACCCTGGGCAAGCACACCCGCGTCAAGACCATGACCGTGTATGGCGGGGTAGAGCAGGCCCCCCAGATCACCAAACTGGAAGACGGCATAGATATTCTGGTAGCCACCCCCGGCCGTATGTTTGACCTGGTAAGCCAGGGCCATATCCGGCTGGAGCGCGTAGAGATCCTTATCCTGGACGAGGCCGACCACATGCTGGACCTGGGCTTCATCAAAGACATAAGAGACGTGCTGCGCCACCTGCCCCGCAAGCGGCAGACGCTGTTCTTCTCGGCTACCATCAATGAGGTGCTCAAAGACCTGGCCTACTCGCTGGTGACCAAGCCCATCCGTATCCAGATTTCGCCTAAAGACCCCGTGTCTAAAAACGTAGACCATAGCGTGGCCTACATTGGCATGGATGACAAGCGTTTCTTCCTGGAGCGCGTAATCAAAGAAAACGAAGGCAGCAAGATACTGGTGTTTGTGCGTACCAAGGTGCGGGCAGAGCGGGTGCATGCCGCCATGGAGCGCGTGGGCATCAAGGCAGACACCCTGCACGGCGATAAAGAGCAGAAAGACCGCCTGGCTGCCCTCAACCGGTTCAAGAAAGGCGAGGTGATGGTGCTCATTGCCACCGACGTGAGCTCACGAGGCATTGACATACCCGCGGTAGAGTACGTGGTGAACTATGACCTGCCAGACGTACCCGAAAACTACGTGCACCGCGTGGGCCGTACCGGCCGTGGCACCCACAAAGGAAAATCGGTGTCGTTCTGCAGCCCCGAGGAAAAGCCCATTCTGGATGAGATTGAAAAATACCTGGGCAAGCCCATTAAGGTGCTGGACATTGAAAAGCAGGACTACACCGCCACCATTGACTTCTCCGCGGAGGTGAAACCAGACCTGAAGTCATTGCTGAAGGAAGTGGAGGACTTTGAGAATGCCCCCAAAAGAAAGAAAAGCCCTAAAAAGAAAAAGTAACGTAAGAGAGAGACATTTCAGGCGCAGCGCACCGTATGGCAAAATCACCCTATTACTCCTCTAAAGTTATCCTGATCACGGGCGGCGCCCAGGGCATTGGCCGTGGCCTGGCCCAGGCCTTCGCGCTGGAACACGGCCACGTGGTCATCACAGACCTGGACTGGGACGCCGGCGCAGACGCCATGGCCTGGCTTAAAAAGCAGCACCTGGCCGTGGAGTTCATGCCCTGTGACGTGAGCAAAGAACAGCAGGTGCAGCAGCTTATGAACAAGATACGGCAACAGCACGGCCACCTGGATGTGCTCATCAACAACGCCGGTATTGCCGCCCCGCCCCGCAAGCCACTGGCCCAGGTCACGGTAGAGGAGTTTGACCAGGTGCTAAGTGTGAACCTGCGCGGGCCCTTCCTCTGTGCCAAATACGCCTTACCGCTCTTGGAGAAAGGCACCAACCCCACCATCCTGAACATTACCTCTACCCGCGCCTTCATGTCTGAGCCAGACACGTTCGGGTATACCGCCGCCAAGGGTGGGTTGGAGTCGCTCACGCATTCGCTGGCTATAAGCCTGGCGCCCCAGCGCGTGCGGGTCAACGCCATCGCGCCGGGCTGGATTGAGACCGGCCCCTGGCAGCAGGAAGGTAAAAAGACCGTGCCGCACCACAGCAAAGAAGACAAAGAACAGCACCCCGTGGGCCGCGTGGGTACCCCCGAAGACATAGCCGAGGCGGCCCTTTTCCTGTGCTCAGACAAGGCCGGCTTTATTACGGGCCAGAGCCTGGTCATAGACGGGGGTATGACCGTGAAAATGATTTACCACGAATAGCCGTTTCAGGGCCGTTTTCCAAAAAACAGCCTTAAAACAGGTTTCTCCGTTTCCTCGCACTGGCACAGATTCGCCGGTCCATCTAAACCTTTCCTCCCAAGAAATCGGTAAATAGAAGAGTACCTTTTGCCGCAGACTTATGCAGAATATTCCTTCCAACCCGCTTTTATTGTATGTCACGGACCCCATGTGTGCCTGGTGCTACGGGTTTACGCCGGTGGTGCGCAGGCTGCGGGCGCTGTGGTACGGAAGGCTTTCTGTGCAGGTAATGGTAGGGGGGCTGCGGCCAAACCCCCAGGACGTGCTTTCCCCTGAGGAGAAAGACAAGCTAGCCGTAAACTGGCACCGCGCCCAGGAAAAATCCCGTCTGCCCTTTGACTACAGCTTTTTCCTGCAGCCTGAGATCACCTTTAACACGGAGCCCGCCTGCCGGGCACTGCTCACCGTGCGGCACCTGCGCCCCAACCTCACCCTGGAAGTGCTGCGCGCCCTCCATTCGGCGTTCTTCGCCGATGGCCTGGACCTGAGCCGCCCCGAGGTGCTGGTGGACGTGGTACGGCCCTTCGGGATTGACGAGAACCTGTTCCTGGCCGTTTTTGAGACCGAGGAGATTTACCGCCAGACCCAGCTGGAGTTCCAGGAAGTGGAGAACCTGGGTGTATCTACGCTGCCCAGCGTGTACCTTGACCATCCGCAGGGGCTTCGGCTTATTTCGCGTGGCTACTGTGACCTGCCGGAGTTGGAGGAACGCCTATTGCAGGCCCTGGAGATTCCGCTTTAGCGGGTCTTACGCTTTCCTTTTTTACCCGCCGGAAACCCGTTTTAAGCCTCTTTTTCTGAAAACACTTCCAAAACAGCGCACGGCGTTGGGCAGGCACCATTACGCGCTTTAAACAAAAGCGGGCGGGCACAACCTTAGGAGGCTCAGGTAGGTACTAATACAATGTACCTAGCCTGCTAACGTCATGAAAACCATAGCTATTCTTACTGATTTTACAGAAGGCTCCAAAAATGCGGTAGCCTATGCGGTAGAGCTGGCGCGCGCCCTGCAGGCGCAGCTGGTGTTGTTGCACGTGCACCTCATGCCTATGGTCCGGACAGATTTCTCTTCGGGGCTGGCCGGGGCAGGTTGGACAGACCCGGTGCTGTATCCGCCTGAGTCACTCATCATTGACCAGGAAATAGAACCCATCCTGAGGGAGCGGCTGAAGGAGCAGGTACAGGAAATACAGGCGGCCCAAGGGCAGGGCCTGACCGTTTGGGGCGAGCTATTGGTAGGCCGCGGTTTGGAGGCGGCGTCTTATTACGCGGCCCGCGAATCTGTGGGCCTCATTGTCATGGGCAGCAAGGGTGCCAACTCCCGGATAGACCGCTGGCTGGGAACCAATGCCGCCGATGTAATGGACCACGCACCTTGTCCGGTGTTGTCGGTGCCGGCTAACCTGCCCTTTAAAGGCTTTTCGCGCATGGTCTACGCCACAGACCACACCCATGAGTCTATCTGGCACGCGCACCAGCTCAAGGCCATACAGCGGGAGCTGGGCGCTGAAATAACCGTGCTGCACGTGCAGGAGGAAGAGACCGAGAAAACCAATCCCCACTGGAAGGCCTTCTGCCAGGAATGGGCCCAGGTAGCCCCGGAATTTAATTTTGTGCGGGTGTACTCCAAGCAGGTGGTGCGCAGCATTGAGACCTTTGTGCAGGAACACCACGCCCAGGTGCTCATAGTGGCCAAACAGCATTACTCCTTCATGGAAGGCCTCTTCCATAGCAGCGCCACTGAACGTCTGGCAGAAGATAACCTGGTACCCGTACTTTCCTTTCCGGCTCTGCCGGAAAACGGCAAAGAACCGCGGCGCACTATCTTCTCTGCGTAAGGGAGCGTATGGTTTTGTAAAGTCCCAGTTAGGATGTTTAATAGTCCCCCTTTAAAGGGGAAGAAATGCGTGCAACCTCTTGTGAGAAGGAATTAGCTTTAAAGGGAGAATCTCCGGTTTCCAGCAGCCGTTTTGAAAACCAAGGCTTCAGATATAATGGAAAGCGTGTATTCCTGTTTTAAGCCCGTTTTCTCCAAAACAGCCTAAAACGGCAGTGCCTGCGCAGAGTCATGCATAAGAATGACTTATATCATCTTCTGGCCGGGGCCGAGGCGGTACTTTTGTGGCAGACTAAAAAGACCAGTTATGCTCCAGACCGCACATCTAGAGACCGACGTCCATACCTGTTACCACTGCGGTGACGAATGCAACAGCACCATTATCCCTTTTGATGACAAGGAATTCTGCTGCGACGGCTGCAAGGTAGTGTATGAACTCCTTTCTGAAAACGACCTCTGTACCTATTATACCCTGGACAATCGCCCCGGCATCTCGGTCAAAGACCCCATTGCCTCGGCCCGGTTCCAGTACCTCAATGACCCTAAGGTCCAGCAACAGCTCCTGGATTTCCAGAACGACTCCGTCAGTAAAATAACCTTTAGCATTCCGCAGATGCACTGCAGTTCCTGCATCTGGTTGCTGGAGAACCTGAACCGCCTCAACGCGGGAGTGACCGACGTGCGCGTGAATTTCCTGCGCAAAGAGGCCGCCCTTACCTTTGAGCACGGCGTGACCAACCTGGCCCAGGTGGTGGAACTCATGGCCCACATCGGCTATGAACCGCAGATCACCCTGGCCGACATGGAGGCCCCGGCCCCTAAGCAGGACCGCTCCATCTACTACAAACTGGGGCTGGCCGGCTTCTGCTTCGGGAACGTGATGCTGTTGAGTTTCCCTGAATATTTTGGCGGACTGCAGCATTCCTTCGGGCGGTTCTTTGGCTGGCTGAACGTGTTGCTGGCCTTGCCGGTATTCTTCTACAGCGCGCGCGGCTTCTTTACCAGTGCCTGGCAAGGCCTGCAGCAGCGCATCATTAACCTGGACGTACCTATCGCCATTGGGCTGCTGGCTTTGTTCTCCGTCAGTCTCTATGACATTGCCACGGGCAGAGGCCCCGGCTTCCTGGACTCGTTTACGGGGCTGGTGTTCTTTATGCTGATTGGCAAGTACGTGCAGCGCCGCACCTATGACTCCATGGCCTTTGACCGTAACTACACTTCCTATTTCCCTATTGCCGTCTCAGTCCTGAAAAACGGGCAGGAGCTCCCTACCTCCGTGAAAGAACTGCAGAAAGGAAACCGTATTCTAGTGCGCAACCATGAACTGATTCCCGCCGATTCTATTCTCATGCGCGGCACGGCCAATATTGACTACAGCTTTGTGACCGGTGAGTCTGTGCCTGTGGCGCGGGTGGCCGGAGAAGTCATCTATGCCGGCGGTAGACAACTAGGCGAAGGAATTGAATTAGAGGTAGTGAAAGAAGTCTCACAAGGCTACCTGACCCAGCTCTGGAACCACGCCAATTTCAAGAAAGACGAAAAGCAGACCGTAGAGAATTACGCCAACGCCGTCGGGAAATACTTCCTGAGCGTGACCCTGCTCATCGCCGCCGGCGCGCTCTGGTACTGGGTGCCCCGTGACACTGACATGGCCATTGAGGCCTTTACCTCGGTGCTGGTGATTGCTTGTCCATGCGCGCTATCATTGGCTACGCCCTTCACGCTGGGGGCTACCCTGCGCATCTTTGGAAGGCAGAAGTTCTACCTCAAAAACAGTGGCGTGGTGGAAGCCATGGCCAAAGCCGATACCGTGGTCTTTGACAAAACCGGGACCCTCACCGAGCCCAGCGCCGCCGAGATCAACTTCATTGGCCACCCGCTTTCCTCGCAGGAAGAGCAGCTGGTACGCTCCGTGCTCAAGCACTCTACCCACCCGCTCAGCCAACGCCTGTATAGCTCATTGAAAGGGAATCCGCAGCCAGTTCTGGAGTTTCTGGAGAAACCGGGGGCAGGGCTTAAAGGCATAGTAGGGGACACCCTAATTGAGATTGGCTCCGGGACCTGGGTAAACGCCGATTTTACTTCTTCTAGTGACGTGCGTCAGACCCGTGTGTACATTTCCCTGGACGGAAAGGTGCGCGGCTACTATATGTTCCAGAACGTGTACCGCAAAGGCCTCAAAGAGCTGGTGCAGGAGCTGGGCAAGACCAAGAAACTAGCCGTGCTCTCCGGAGACAATGACAGCGAGGAAGCCAGACTACGTGAATTCTTCGGGCCAGACGCCGAGATGCTCTTCAACCAGAGCCCCATGCAGAAACTGGAGTACATTAACCACCTCAAAGCACAAGGCCGTTCGCCCATGATGATCGGGGACGGTCTCAATGACGCGGGTGCCCTCCGCCAAAGCGACGTAGGCCTGGCCCTCACCGACAACGTGACCGGCTTCTCCCCGTCCTGCGACGGCATTCTGGATGCCCACCAACTCACCAAGCTGGCTCACTTTATCCGGTTCTCCCAAACCAGTTTACGATTAATTCTGGCGGCCTTCGGGGTGTCATTCGTTTACAACATCATAGGCCTGACCATGGCGGTGATGGGGGAATTTACGCCCATCGTCTCTGCCATTCTAATGCCGGTGAGTACGTTGAGTGTGATTTCGTTTGCGGTGCTTTCGGTGAAGATTGCCGGGAGACGGGCAGGGTTGCGATAGGTTTTACTGACGTCCGTCAGGGGAGTATTCCGTGGGAGTAACTGGGGTTATCTGGTGCTTTCACGGAATTTTGCTTTTGCCTTAGACCATTTTGCCTTGATGGCGGGTTTTAAGATAAAGAGTTTGCTTTCGCTGGTGTGTACGCATTCCGCTATTGCCTTGGATTGGCAGCCTATGCCTAAGTCCTTATGCTTGGTTGTTTCATTTGTTCCCTCCGAGCGCTCACGGCCGCGGGGCCCCGTCTTTCCCCCTCGCACTGCCCTTGCGGCCTAGACTTGCTTTTGCTCTTAGTGAAGCTATTACAAGGCCACAAGCGAGGCGCTCGAAGTAAAGACTGGAATTGAGGGAATGTATGGGATAGGGTTTTAAGCACGTTTTAAGGAAAACAGCCTCAAAACGCAATTACGTTTAATATGCGCAGACTCCCCCCTTGAGGGGGGCGAAGGGGGGTGTTTACACCTGCCGGGTACTTCTTTCCTCGCCATAGAGGTGCTGCGGCGGGGCCGCAGGGAAGTTGGAAACTTCCGGCATAATGGGTCCAAGTTGAAAACTTGAACCAGGGAATTTCTTGCAGGTGCGTAGGGACAGGTCGCGACCTGTCCCTACGCACCTGCAAGAAATTCCTCCTCCCCTTTGAAGGCCCGGGACGGCCCACCCCCGCATAGAAATCAACTCTACTCCACCTTCACCGCCTTATTTACCGCCCACAGGTTATACGCATCAATCAGCACCTGCAGGTCTTCAAAGGTGTAGTCCTTGTTCTTGACTTTCTGCAGAATCGCCTTGTTGTCTGCAATGAGCAGGTTGATCTGTTCTGAGAAATTCTTGGGGCGTACCATGCGGTAGAATTCGCCGTCTTTCTCTACCAGGTAAGTGAGCACTGGCTGCAGGGTAGGGAAGGTGGAAGTGGAGTAGTGCAGGTAAAGGTTTAGGGCCCCAGATTTTACCACCCGCATGAAATCTTCCTGGTAATGGTTGAACTGACTAATATCAAAGCTTTTCTTCACGGTGAAGCTGTCCTGGCCTAGCACAAAGGCTTGAACATCTTTGGTGGTGAGGGGAACGGGTTTGGCTTTGGCCGTGGGCTTGACCTCTATCTGGTTGGAGGGGCCTTCGCCCGTCTGGGCGCCATACACATGCCGGATCAGGCCCTCTACCCGTTGGCCTTCTTTGGTGTAATAATGGCCCGGGGTGAAACTGCCGCGCACTTGGTGCACCTGGGCAAACATGGGGCAACCCAACAGTAAGAAACCGAACAATACCAACAGCTTTTTCATGGAATGAGCATCTAAAAGAAATACAAAGATAGAGATTGAGCCGCTTTCCCTGGAAAAATAACGGACTGTCCTGATTTTATAGGTGGGTAAAGAAAGGAATAAGCGAACAATTAGGCCAAGGGGCCGTTATAACAGCAATTTTAAGCAAAGGTTTAAAATTCATTGAAAAAAATGAGAACAGACTTTCCCTGGGCTTGAAACATAAGGAATAATTCTAAAAGTTGACGCTGCCATGGCACATAAAATAAGGTTGCTTCTGTTCCTGCTGTTGCCCTTGTGGGGGCTGAGCAGTTGTGATAAAATCCCCAAAGACCCCGAGGATTCCCTGGAGAAAGTGAGCGGCGGCACCCTGGACGTAGGCTACTCAGAAAACCCACCCTGGGTGGTGAAAGGCGCGCAGGAACCAACCGGCCTGGAGCCGGAAATGATCAAAGCCTTCGCGAAAACCATAAAGGCGAAAGTACAATGGCACCCGGGCACGGAGCAGCAATTACTGGAAGCCCTGGAAAAGAAGGAACTGCACCTGGTGGTGGCCGGCCTGACGGATGACTCCCCCTGGAAAAGCAAGATTTCCTTTACCAGACCCTATCTCACCCTGGAGAAAAAGAAGCACGTGTTTGGGGTGATCATGGGCGAGAACGCCCTGGTGCTGGAACTGGAGAAATTCCTGCATAAAAAAGAAGAAGAACTTAAAAAGGAACGGCCATGAAACCTCTGGACCGATTTGAATATCCGCCGGAACTGCGGGAGCCGTTCCGGAAGGCCAAAAAGCTGGAGTGGATCACCATTGGGTATCTCATCTCGGCGGCGCTGGTCATGTTCTTTACCATGGGCAACTCGCAGGCCATGAAAACAGCCTGGTTTGAAGATGTGCTGAGTCTTACGCCCTCGGTTTCGTTTCTCATTGCGTCCAAGGTTTTCCATAAGAAGCCTAACAAAGACTTTCCGTATGGGTACCACCGGGTAGTGAGCATTGCCTATCTATGCAGTGCCATTGCGCTGTTCTCAGTGGGTGGTTTTCTGATCATTGACTCCACCATGACCCTCATCAAGCAGGAGCACCCCACTATTGGCATAGCCGTCATTTTTGGGCAGGAGATCTGGCTGGGCTACCTCATGATGGCAGCGTTGGTGTATGGGTCCTTGCCGGCGGTTTTCCTGGGGCGCATGAAACTGCCGCTGGCCAAAAAACTGCATGAGAAGAACCTGTTCACCGACGCCGAGATGAACAAAGCCGACTGGATGACCGGGGCTGCGGCCATACTGGGTATTCTGGGCATTGGCCTGGGCTTCTGGTGGGCAGATGCCGTGGCGGCCTTGATCATCTCCGTAGACATAATCAAAGATGGGTTCACCAACCTCAAGCAAGCCGTTTTTGATCTAATGGATGAGCAGCCCAAAACCGTGGAAGAGCAAAAGAAAGACCCGTTGCTGGACCAGATCAACGCCATTCTGGAAAAACAGGACTGGATAAAGGAACACGCGTTCAGGATGCGTGAAGAAGGCCACGTGTACCTGGGCGAAGGCTTGGTAGTACCCATCACTGACGAGAACCTGGTGGAGAAACTGAACAAGGTAGCCGAGGAAATAGAGGGGTTGAACTGGCGGATACTGGAGTTTGTGCTCATGCCGGTACGCGAGATACCCCCGGACAACGAAGGGGAGAAGTAGGCTGTTTGGGCCTGTTTTCCGGAAAACGGGCCTAAAACGGGGTAGAAAAAAACAGCCTCCCGCCGGTGGGGCAGGAGGCTGTTCAGAGATATAAAAAACCCTAGTGGTTAGGCAGGAACCGTGTCTTTTTCTTCGCGCTGCCAGTGCCTGAACTGCGAAAGCTGCTCCAGAAACGCACTCCCAAAGGCTTTTGCATCGGCGCTGGCGCCGGAAGTCACTACCCCTTTGTCAGAGGTGATTTTCCCGTCTTTGGCAGTGGCCAGGGTAATGCCTTTAATGTCTGAGGCGGCCAATAAATCTACCCCTTCGCCCAGCGCTGCCACGGTTTTGCCGTGCTTGAAGGCCTCATTGAGGAAGTGCACGGCAGCGCCCTGCTTTTTCATGGCCTCCACGCTTTTTTTTCCGCCTGGTACCAGCACGGCGTCATACATGATAGAGGCGGTGGTGATGTGGCTTTTGTCTACCTTCAGTTCGGCCCCGTCTGCGCCTTTGAGCATGCCCAGGAATTTGGCCACCACCTCGCTTTCCACGCCCTGGGCTTTTAGCGCCTCCTTCAGCGCTTTTACCTGAGCTACGTTTACCCCGTTAGCGGCCAGAATGGCTACCTTCAATGATTTAAGCACCGGTTTTTTGTTTTTCTCCATGCTTAGGGCCGGTGACTCTGAAACCGATTTACGGGTGCTTATCTTCTCTTTGAGGGCCTTTACGGTGTCTTTGATGGCCTCGGCTACCTTGCCGGTGGGTGGGTCAATGCCCACGCCTTCGGCCACTTTCTGGGCGAACTCAAGGTCTACGTGGGCAAAGTTCCCAATCATGCGCTGCCGTATGGCCTCAGATTCTACCTTGCCTAGCTCAAAGTGGGCGGCTTCCAGAATGTGTTTTTTCTCTACCTCCGTCATGGAGTGGTAGAAGAGCGAGGCCTGGGTGTAATGGTCTTTAAAGCTCTCGCTGCGTTCCCGTATTTTATGGCCTTCCACTTTCTCCATGTAGTGCATGTAACCGCCCATGGCTTCCGGGGCCATCATGGGGCAGCCACCGCCCACAGAGTTAGGGAAGTAGTTGGCTTTGCCCTTGTTAATGGTCTGGCGCATGAACCCGTTCTGCTGGTGGTTGTGCACCGGGCAAACTGGTTTGTTGATAGGCACCTCCGTGAAATTGGCGCTGGTGAAGCGGTTCAATTGGGTGTCAAGGTAAGAGAACAGGCGGCCTTGCAGCAGCGGGTCATTGGTCACGTCTATGCCTGGTACCAGGTTGCCGGGGTGAAACGCTACTTGCTCGGTCTCCGCGAAGAAGTTGTCTGGGTTGCGGTTCAGGGTCATTTTGCCAATGGGCTGCAGCGGCACCAACTCCTCAGGAATGATCTTGGTGGCGTCCAGCAGGTCAAACCCGAAGGCGTGTTCGTCTTCTTCCTCCACTATCTGCACCGCCAGTTCATATTCTGGGTAATTTCCTTTCTCAATGGCCTCCCAAAGATCGCGGCGGAGCCAGTCCGGGTCTTTACCGGCAAGCTTCTGGGCCTCGTCCCAAACCAGGGAATGAGAGCCTAACAGCGGGCGCCAATGGAATTTCACAAATCGGCCCTTGCCTTCTTCATTGATGAACCGGAACGTGTGTACCCCAAAACCCTCCATCATCCTGAAGGAGCGCGGGATGGCCCGGTCTGAGAGCACCCACATGATCATGTGCGTAGTTTCAGGCACCAAAGACGCGAAATCCCAGAAGGTGTCATGAGCGGCACTGGCCTGGGGCATTTCATTGTCTGGGTCTGGCTTGATGGCGTGCACCAGGTCTGGGAACTTGATGGCATCCTGAATAAAGAACGGCGCAATATTGTTGCCTACCAGGTCATAGTTGCCTTCCTGGGTGTAGAACTTAACGGCAAAGCCACGCGCATCACGCACCGTGTCTGCAGAGCCACGGGAACCCACCACGGTAGAGAACCGCACAAAAACCGGAGTAATAAGGCCGGGGTTTACCAAGAACTTGGCCTTCGTATATTGGGTCATGGAGGTGTCATACGGCTGGAAGTAGCCATGGGCACCAGAACCGCGCGCGTGCACTACCCGCTCCGGGATGTTCTCATGGTCAAAGTGGGTCATCTTTTCCCGGAAGTGGAAATCTTCTAAGAGCGTGGGCCCTCTGGAACCGGCGGTCAGGGAATTGTCTGTATCTGAAATGCGCACGCCCTGGTCGGTGGTGAGGTATTGCTCCTGGGGGTTCTCCCGGAACGTTTCCAGTTGCTGGTCTTTCTTATTCTGGTCTACCTGGCGGTTTGTCTGGTTAGGCTGTTTACCAGAAGCTTTATTCTTTTTATCCATAGTAACTTAAAACGTTTAAGGTGAAGGGAGTGGGCCCATTGGGCCAGGAAGGCTGAGTAGAAATAGCACAAGTGCGTTGGTAGAAATACGGCAGACCGGCCACTGAGTTAATATAACCTGGATTAAAATGAGATTAAAATTGTATTAAATAAATGTATAGAGTAGTCAGAAAAAGAAGGAGTTTTACGGTTGAATCAGAAGTGTTTATACGCTTTTCCTTCATTAAAACTTTCTGGAAACCCGGACAGGGCAGGGGAAATGGTTTTGGAAAGGATTGTAAGGAATAATGGAAGTCTCCTGGAGCAAGGGTGGAATGAACATCAACGGCTAAGTAGAAGCCTGGCCTTAATTGAAGTTTACTATGAAAAAAAAGTGGCAGATTTTTAGGTTAGGCATGATGCTTCTACCTGGAGGGAACGGGCTGGTTTGGCGCTGTTTTGCCAAAACCAGGCTGTAAACGGCAGAGGTGCCAGCAGGATAAATAGCTGGAATGAAAGGCTGCCGCCAGACATTAGGTAAGGCAGAAAGGATTTAGAAACCTGGTTTAAAAATAAAGCCCTCCGGAGACCGGAAGGCTTTGGTATAAGAGGCTGAGAAGGGTTAGTCAATTTTCTCGTCTACTTTCTTTACCCCTTTCTTAGTGGTGTTCTTCACGGCTTTGCCGGCTTTCTTGGTGCCTTTTACCACACCGGTTCCTACTTTCTTAGCTCCCTTGCCGGTAGCTTTGGCCCCGCTTACGGCCACGTTTTTAGTGCCTTTGCCCATCTCTTTGGCGCCATGGCCCATCTGGTGGGTACCGGTCTTGGCCCGCTCTTTATTAGTTTGGTACTTGGTGGTGTCCTGCACGGCAGGAGTTGAAGCCTCCGCAGGAACTGCCTGCAGATAGGCACCGGCTACTAAGGCCGCTATAAATGCTAATTTTTTCATGTCTGTAGCTGTTTGCTGTACACCATATGGTTCTCCTTAAAAACGGATGCCCACTTTGATAGTTGCAATGGAAGCAGATAAAGCAGGGAACCCCATTGGTTGAGAATAGCCGTGCCAGGCGTTTTAAAGCCGTTTTTCTGAAAACACCTATAAACTAAAACAGCCTGTGACAATGGGCCCTCGTTGTCGCAAATGAGAGGTTGAAAGCTGGTGGCACAAACACTAACCGTGTGAGGTAGCACGTTCTGTTTTAGGGCTATTTTTAGAAAAACGGGCTTAAAACAAATTCTTTTCTGAATTTGCGGCCGTACTATAAAACCTTGGAGCCGGTTACCGGTTCTAGTTGATTATGGATCTTAAGAAACGAATACTCAAAATGCTCTACCCCCTGATCATGCGCCTGTCTAAGGCCAGCGCGAAGGGAAGGGTATTGACTAACGAGAAGAAGGTGGCGCCTGCCCAACCGTTCTATAACCTGAACACCGTGCTCAACAACGGCAAGCCCCTGGAGTTTAGCCAACTGAAAGGCAAGAAAGTGCTGCTGGTGAACACGGCCTCCAACTGCGGCTACACCGGCCAATATGAAGAACTGCAACAGCTGCATGAGCAGAAGAAAGACTCGCTGGTGATCATCGGGTTTCCGGCCAATGACTTTAAGGAGCAGGAGAAAGATAATGACGCCGATATCTCTCAGTTCTGCCAGGTGAATTACGGGGTCACGTTTCCGTTGGCCAAAAAGAGCGTGGTGGTGAAAAACGAAAACCAGAACCAGGTCTACAACTGGCTCTCAGATGCCCGAAAGAACGGCTGGAACGAGCATGAACCCGACTGGAACTTCAGTAAGTACCTGCTGGATGAGAACGGCGTATTGACCCATTATTTCGGGCCGGCCGTTTCTCCGCTGAGCCCCGAGGTGCAGGAAGCCCTGAAACAATAGAAGACTGGTTTTTAAGTAGCCTAAAACGCCTTTCCGGTATTTGTCCCTTACAAGAAGGGACAGTCACCGAAAAGGCGTTTTTGCGCAATGGGAAATGAAGGTTGAAGTAATGAAACAGCCTTTGTCTTTGTGAAATCTGAAAGGCAATTCCTGTCGCTTTAGCGCGAAACAGGGTGCAGTCTGTTGCCTCTGGCGGCATCAAGGCTCCAGATACCGGCACCCTGGGCGGCAATGTACAGGAACAGAAAGCAGTACAGCATCGCTAATTCGCCCTGGTTCAGGATTGGTGCCCAGCCATTGGGGGCATGGGCTATAATATAAGCCACCGCCATCTCGCCACTGGCAATAAAAGCGGCCCAACTGGCAAACAGGCCAATGGCAATCATGAAACCAGCCACCAACTCAATGGCACCGGCCACCCCCATCATAGAATCCAACTCTACCGGACCTGTTCCGCCGGGCCACGCAAATAGTTTCTGGGTGTCGTGCATCATAAACAGTAAGCCCGCCACTATACGCAGCAGGGCATAGATTTGCGGCGCATACGCACCTAATATTCTATCCATCGTATCTCTATTTTAAATTGACCTTTTTAAAATAAAATTTGAATATTTTTAAGAGATACGGGTGCTAGAGGGATATTGTTAATGGGTAAAGAATTGAGGGACAGAGGTAAAGGAAGGGCAGTAAGGTAAAACTGTTTTAGGCGTGTTTTCCGGAAAACGGCCCTGAAACGAAAATGCTCTCTTATTGAAAATAAGTTGCCGGAGGCTAACAGGTAGCTAGGTCAAGGCAGGGCCTAAATTGCCTATCGCAGGAGAAAAAGCGCTAAAAAGGGAAGACGGGCGCTGGCCCGTCTTCCCTTTTTAGATAGAGATTTTACCGTAACCGCTGTTCCATTTTAGAAAGCAGGTCCAGAAACTTCTCTGAGTGGGATTCTACTTTTTCAAGGCCTTCATGAGCTTCATCAATTCGGCCGGCCTGGTAAAGGTCTATGTAGTGTTTGGCGGCGGTGTTGAGTTCCTTTTGAATAACGGAGAGTTGCTGTAGTTCTGGTTCTCTGTGATAGGTAGAGAGCCCCACCGTGGTAAACCAGACATTGACTGGCCCCGAGGCAGAGAAAAAGGTGTCATCATACGTGCCCCCGTAAAGCACGGAGCGAATTTTTGACTTATATAAAATGTGCTTGATGCGTAGCTGTTGAAAATCTACCTGCGCGGTATTCATACGGTGATATAAAGGTACCTCTGTGTTTTATGGTGGGTTTGTACCTGCCTAAGCTTGAGTAGATTGTTTCAGCAACATACTTTCTGTGGTTTCATACCCGCAGACCAAAATGCCCGTAATTTTTTGCTCTTCGTCATACATGGCCTGGTACACAAAGGAAAGGTACAGGTCATGCAAGACGCCGTCATTGTGCTTGTCAATTTTCACCAGAATGTTGTTGGCCGTAAAGGTCTCACCGGTGTTGTAGACGTTGTCCAGCACGGCAATGAGGCCCTGTTCCTCTACTTCTGGTACTACCTCTATCACGGTTCTGCCCAGCAATTCTTTGTTAGGTATCAACTGCTGGTATTTCTCATTGGCCAGTTCATAGCGGTGTGTGGGACCATTGAGAATACAGAAGAAGACGGGCGCCTGCATGATAAGCCGTTCCAGGGTAAGGCGGCGGCTTTCGGCCTTTTTATGGTTAAGCGTGACCTGGTCCGCCAGGGCAGACATCTGCTCAGCAGAGTCCAGGAGTTCCTGCACCATGAGTTTGGTGGAGTGCACGTCTGTGCAGGAACCCACTATGGTTTCAATGGCGCTGCCGTCTTTGGTAAGCACGGGTACTATGCGGCAAAGAAACCAGCGGTAGGCGCCTTCGTGGTTTTTGAAGCGGGCCTCCATCTGGAATTCCTTCTTGTTGGCTATGGCTTCCTGTAGCCGCTTTATAACATCGGGCAGGTCTTGGGGGTGTACCACGTTTTCCCAGTTATAGTCTGGGTGGAGGGCCTGCTGCGCGGAAATTCCGGTGTATTTTTCCCAGCGGCTGTTCACGTACGTGACCTGTATCTGGGGAGTAAAGGTGAATACCAGCTGGGGAATGGTGTCGGTCATGGTGTTGAACTTCTTCTCGCTGGCCTGCTGGGCTTGCTTGGCCAGTTCGCGCTCGGTCACGTCCTCGGTTTTCTGGATAATGTACTGCAGGTTGCCCTGGTCATCTAAGACAGGGGTATGCGAGGCCTCCCAGAAGCTTTCATAATAGCCGCCGCCTTCGTGGGCGGGGCGGGCTATGTGGTAGCGCACCAGGTCCATGTGGTCAACCTGCTTAGTTTCTACCACCCGGTCCAGGGACAGCTTCACGGGGTTTTCCTCATAAGAGTAATCTTTGTCTGGGTAAGCCTCCAGCAGAAAGTGCTTGCCTTTAATGTCGTCCAGGGACCGCAGGGTAGTTTTTAAGTAAGCCTCTGTGGCGGCCAGCACGGTATAGTCAGGGGAAAGAACAACAAAGTTATCTGGGGCTTTCTGGAAGATTCTGAAAAAATCCATGAGGGGAATGTTGTGCAGTTAGGGGTAAAAAATCAGTCTGAAAAAAGAAACTCCAAAGAACAGAAAAGGTTTTGGAAAAGTACCTGGCCGAAATGTTAAAAATACTTAGTAGCCATGTGCAAAGTACTTGGGTTGGCTTTCTTGCCTGTTCTGGGTAAAACAAACCAAAAGCCAGGGGCGCGTATAACCCAAAGACAAAACCAACGCAAAAAAATGGATAAGCCCCTACTAGACGCGGTCACTGAGGCCGTGCAAAAAAAGAAGTTTCTGAAGATACAGTACGTAACGGACCTGAACGAATACCTGACCGTGACCACCATGATCAAAAAGGTGGAGGAGAAGGAGGGAGGGCCAGTGCTGGAACTGGTCACCGGCCAGGAACTCGCCTTTGACCAACTGGTAAAAGTAGGCGACGTGCCCGCTGCCAAATACAACCCCCGTGACTTTACCTGCGACTGCTAACCCCAGCGTTTTACAGCCAGAAAGAGTACTTGGATTACCTTTTATAAGCAGTGAAACAGCGGTTACTGGTTTCTCACCTTCACATTGTCGCCGGCAGGGTGCGTAACATGGAGGCAGGGAGTGTAGTCTGAGCCATGCAGGGGTTTTCCGGTATCGGAGACGTGGGTACAGGCAGATTCATCCTCGTTATGCAGCCTATGCCTGCAGGCTACGTTCTGCGTGGAGTAGGAGGAGAGGGAATGTAGGTGCTGGTCTAGGCGGTGCGCCCTGGCTTTACGGGGGTAATGCAACAGGTCTTCATGGGCGCTGGTGTGCAGGTAATCCAGCATGCTGAGCAGAATGGATTTGTCTTGCAGGTACAGGTACTCGGTGGCGTAAATGTCAGCGCCTATTTCCATGTCCTTGTTTAGCTGCAGCATGCCGTTGCCTTGCTGGTTCAACTTCTTTTTATTGACGTGGCCTCTTTGCAGGTGCCCGTATTCATGGGCCTGGTGGAAGGCGGACACAAAAGGCCCGGCCTGCATGGCCAACTCAGGGTTGAATTCTATCACATAGGTCTTGAGGCTGTCATGGTAACTGAGTTTGGCAATACTCTGTAACTGAGAATTAGCCACCAACGAAACCGGGGGAACCCACTTCTGAGCAAACCCTGTTTGCAGCCAGAACAAGAGCAATAAAGTGAGGAGGGCGCGAGCTAACATGAGAAGAATAGTAGAGGTATATAATTTTGTATAAAGGATATCTTATAGGTGAATATAGGAAATAAGAATGAAATTCAAACCGGGGACTATTCACCTGAATTTGCTTTGCACAAACCAGCAGGCAAAAAACGTTTCAGGCCCGTTTTTGGGAAAACGGGCCTGAAACGGAAAGGAAGGTTGGAAAAGGAGAACGCGCTTTTACCTCACACTTTTCTTGGGCAAGGTGTACAGCGCCTTAATGGTGAAACTGGCGAACTTGTCATTGGAGCCCAGGTAAGAATTAGTGCCCTCGCGGTTGTCCAGAAAGTCGGTGGAGGGCATGGAGAGGGTAAGGTCGGTGGCAATGCTTATCTGGTCAGAGAGCCTGAACCTGACGCCGCCGCCAATGGGAATGACCAGCGCCATGGCCGGATAACTCTTGCCTTCGGTACCCTCCGGGGCTGTTTCATTAGAATCAACATCATACCCTAAGAGGCCAACCCCCAGTTTCACATAAGGCACAATGACCACGGCCCCCTGGAAAGACCGGTTATAGAAGTTGTTGAGGGTGTTTCGGCTGGCTAAGTGCATGGCCAAGGCACCGGTACCAGACACAACGGAGGATTTAAAAGACAGGTCTTTCTGCTCCAGGGTAAACGTCTGTTCGCCCTTTATCTGATAGAAATCTACGTTCACAAAGGCGGCCAGATAAGGAGTCACTTGCCGGATGGCGCCCAACCCGGCGGTAACCCCGAAGCCGTTGGACTTTAAAAGGTTTTTGGTGCTCCTATTGTCGGCGGCGTAATCACTGTTCATCACGGAAACTCCACCTCCGGCCGTTAAGGTAAGTTTATTGGAGACCTTGAAAAGCCGAAGCACGCTGTTGCTGGTGGTCTGGCGGGTGCGCTGCCCCATGGAGCTTAAAGGCGCCGCCAGGGAAACCAAAAATAAGAAAGCAAAAAGCAGTCGTTTATTGCTATTATCCAGGAGGCTTGTTGCTCTTAACCTGTGAATATTGGAAGGAAGCCGGAGTTGCGGAAAGCCAGCCTCGGCAGAGTCGTTTATGTTGGGAGCTTGGTGACAATAGGTAATTCTATTTTTCATTTTTAATTTGCTGGTATAGAACGTAAAAGCGCCAATTTCTTCACCATGGCCTTCTGGGGTTTACGGTATTTAAAAATTCGCCCCAATTACGTTATAGAAACCCAAAGTACGTGCAATATCATGTAACGAGTTAGATAATAAGAGTTTGTTTCTGGGCTTTTTGAATACGTACTAGATTTTTACGGGGCCTGCGGAAAATGTACAGGATTCTGCCTATTATTTTGAGGCTTTTTTTGCGCTGTCCTTTTTAGGGACCTATCCGGACACGGCTTTGTAATGGGCGCCAGCTAGACACGCCACCGCCCTGCACCGGCTCCTTCCGTTTTAGATAAGAGGCTGATGCAGGGCGGTGAGCAGGTTTTAAGGAGCAGCGGTGGCTAAGATGCCTGGTGGTTGCTGTTCCAGATGTCTTTCTGCATTTTCCAGTGGCCATTTTCCTGTTTCCAGACGGCCATGTATTTTCCCTTGTCCAGGGGTTGGCCCCCATCGCCTTTGAGCACATAGGTGCCCAGTTCAATGGCCGTGAAGTCCAGCTGTTCCACCTCTACGGTATCAAGGGTGATTTCTTTTACGCCCATGTCCAGGGCACTTTGCCAGTACTGGCAAATGGCTTCGCGGCCTTTAAGGGCCTCATGGCCCGCCGGCATCAGCAAGGCGGTAATGGTATAAAGATCAGCGACGCCCGCGGCATCGCCTTGGCTAAACAGATGAACAAATTTTGAATTAAGGCTCTTGATTTCCTCTGTGAGGTCAGTGCTAATGGCTTCCATAAGGTGGAAAGTGAGATGAAGTAAAACGTGTACATAAACGCCAATACATCAGGAGCCGGGCAGACGGTGTTTTAAAGGTGTCTGGCTTTGCTCCCCGCCGGAGTGTCCAAAATACTTCAAACAAATACGCAATACACTACATGATCCTTCCGGGGAGGCACGGATGAAAACGCCAATGGTCTTCGCCGCTCCCCTAGAGGTAAGAAAAAGGTGATGAGGGAAAAGGCAAGCCTGCGTTTAGGTTGCCTTTAGGAAGGTAGCAATAAACCTGAGAATTAGAAACCTTACCGCCCAATATTTGCTAGTGTGTCCCCGCTGTAGCAGGGAAGATAAAAAAAGAAAGCCCCACAGGGCTTTCAGGTGGTAGGATCTTAAAGAATGGCCGGTTAGGTACCCTTGAGGCCTTCAGAAATAGTAGTAGCCAGGGGAGTGGTAGGGTGCCCGATGAGGGCAGAAAGTTGGTGGCCATCATTAAAAAGGTCTCCTTTAGAGGCAGAGACGTCCCAACCGGCAATGGCGTGGGCCAGGTCTATGGGTAACCCGAAGCTGGTTAGGGCTCGGGCATAGTCCGCCTCTGGCAGGTTTTTGTAGGGAATATCTTTTCCGGTTTGGCGAGAAATCTCGGCGGCCAGGTCTTTAAGGGTGTAGGCTTCGTCACCGGCCAGTTCATACACTTTGCCCTGCTGTCCTGGAGACGTTAAAACGGTGACGGCGGCCTCGGCAAAATCAGAGCGGGATGCAGAGGATATTTTGCCATCTCCGGCGCTGCCAATGAAAGCCCCGCCCGCCAAAGCCCCGGGTATAGAACCGGTATAATTCTCTGTGTACCACCCGTTGCGCAGCAAGGTGTACGGAATGCCCGACTCTTTCAAGGCGGCTTCGGTGGCCAGGTGTTCCCCGGCCAGGCTAAGGGTAGATCTGTCGGCATGCAGCAGGCTGGTATACACTATCCATTTCACGCCGGCCTTCTTAGCCGCGGCAATCACGTTTTTATGCTGCGTGGCCCGCTTGCCTACTTCACTACCAGAGATCAGGAGCAAGGTGTCTATGCCCTCCAGGGCTTTATCCAGGGTTTCTGGTTGGTCATAATCGGCTTCGCGGGCTTCTACGCCCAAGTCGGCGGCTTTCTGCTTAGACCTCACCAGCGCCACAATCTGGGCTTCTGGTTGTTTTACTTTCAGTTTGGAAATGACAAGGCGGCCCAAGTGGCCAGTGGCTCCGGTAATGGCTATTTTCTCCATGTTGTTTAGGGTTTGGCTAAGGTGTTTTATACGCAGGTGGAGAAAAACCGCAAGGAGAACCCTGGTAGTGAATAGTATACCTTGATAGTAGGTATCTGTTTTGAGGCTGTTTTTCCTAAAATGGCCTTAAAACAGGTTGAGCCCAATGAATAATGATTATTTAGATCAGTTAATTCCACCTGCATATTTGCTATAAAGCATTTTGCCATAAATCATATTTCAATAGAGAACGGTTAATTTGATATTACTAAAGAAGCCAATTGCCATTAAGATAAGTTAATGGCAATTGGCTTCTTTAGTAATGGTTTTGAAGGTGTCTTGGTTAATTTATTCTATTACTTTTCATCCAATAAAATATTTTCTAAAACTTTACCAACCTCATCCTTATTTAAACCAATTCGCATATTAGGATGATATAAGAGTCTTATTAGGTCTTTATCCAACTGTGTGAAAGCAGTATTGGTATTTGCTTTTGAGTAAAAAATGCTTTCTGAATAAGTTGGGGATACCTGGCCTAACCCAATAGAGCCAGTTAACATTCCGCGGGTCCAACTTTTCTGTTGAGTTGCGGTTGCTTGTTGATTATCAATGAATATTTGGCTTTTGTAAATCTCTTGACTTGGATTCCACCATACTGAAAATGCCCTGAGGTTCACTCTCGCTACTTCTGCAGAGGCAGGGTACAGAGTAGAGAACTGTTCTACACTGCCGAAGAATAGGGTAGTGTTTGATTGACTTTTATCAGAAACTACCTCTATAGAAAAGCCATTAGTAGCTAAGGCATTTATTTCATTTCTAACCTTTTGGAACTCACTTAAATTTTCAGCTGTGGGAGTCCCTTCAATATAAACTTTTATATCAGTTTCCCATCTCCTGGTAATTTCGCTACTGCCACCAAAGAAAAAGCCAAGGCCAATCTCTTTGAAATATGAAATTACACTTTGATCATATTGTGTAAGTTCTGGTGTGACTTCCTCCTCTTCTGTAAGACATCCTGTAAATAGGAAAGAGAGAAATGCGAATAGAATAAACGTTTTTTTCATAATAATTTAATTATAAGTAAAAAAGACAATTGGAGTAATATTCAGAATTTATTTAGTAAAGTGCTTTATTTAGAAGTATATCTGCCCCTAACTAATTGATTAGAATCAATTAAATAAAAAAAATAATGTGTGAGTTTTCTGTTTAATAAATTTTATCCAGACTATTTATTCTGAATTTATTTAAAAATAGATTTCTATAAATAACTCCCATTCTCATAAAATTGAATACCTATAAATTAAGTAGGAAACGCACTTTGATCTATATGGAAGACAAAATTAAGAATTTTAAACTATGATCAAACTAATATTAATTTGTATTTTTATTGATTGCAGTAGTAAAGTGAAAATATTTTTCTTTCGTTCCCTCTCTGACATCAATCACCCTCAAAAGTGACTTCCGTCATCTTTTTCGCGCGCCTGTCTTATGACCTTTGTAACGCTGAAAGGACTAGGTAAGCGCCAGAAAGAGCAGATTCACTGCTCATGGCAATAGCCGGTCCGGTTCAGGAAGAGATAAACCGGTAGTGCTATGAACATCATTTTTTTACTAATCAGCATCAGTATTCTGGTTGCCGTCCTGTTTCTGGGGGCTTTCCTGTGGGCGGTGCGTTCGGGCCAATATGAAGATGATTACACGCCCTCCGTTCGCATTCTCTTTGACAATGAATTAACGCACAAACAACCCCTTACTTCAATTTCAACCAAACCTATGGAGGACACCGCACATGTTAGCTGAGGTTCTAAAAGCCCCCGGGGAGGCGCTTAAAAACAGCGTCCGAACGGTAGAAACATTCTATTATGACAACAAGATTGTCAGAGACTTTGCCTATGCCACCCTTTTCTGGGGGGTAACCGGTATGCTGATTGGGGTGCTCATTGCCTTCCAGTTGGCCCGCCCCGAACTGAACATGGGTACCGAGTACACCACCTTCGGGCGGATACGGCCCCTGCACACCAACGCCGTCATCTTCGCGTTTGTGGGCAACGGTATTTTCATGGGCGTGTACTACTCGCTGCAACGCCTCTGTAAGGCACGCATGTACTCAGATGTGCTCAGCAAGATCCATTTCTGGGCCTGGCAGTTAATCATTGTCTCGGCGGTGATCACGCTTCCGTTAGGCTACACTTCCTCTAAAGAGTATGCTGAGTTGGAATGGCCCATTGACATTGCCATCACGGTGGTGTGGGTAGTGTTCGGCTGGAACATGTTCGGGACCATTATCAAACGCCGCGAGCGCCACATGTACGTGGGTATCTGGTTCTACATTGCCACCTTCTTAACCGTGGCGGTGCTGCACATTGTAAACTCGTATGAGATACCGGTAACGTTCATGAAATCTTACTCTGGCTACGCCGGGGTGCAAGATGCGCTGGTACAGTGGTGGTATGGCCACAACGCAGTCGCGTTCTTCTTAACCACGCCTTACCTAGGCATGATGTATTACTTCCTGCCCAAGGCCGCCAACCGGCCGGTATACTCTTATAGATTATCCATCATCCACTTCTGGTCCTTGATCTTTATCTACATCTGGGCCGGTCCTCACCACTTGCTGTACACCGCCTTGCCAGACTGGGCTCAGTCCCTGGGCGTAGTGTTCTCGGTGATGCTGATTGCGCCCAGCTGGGGCGGGATGATCAACGGTCTATTGACCCTGCGCGGTGCCTGGGATAAAGTGCGTGAAGAGTCGGTATTGAAATTCATGGTAGTAGCCATTACCGCCTATGGTATGGCCACCTTTGAAGGACCGCTGTTGTCGCTTAAAAACGTAAACGCCATTGCCCACTACACAGACTGGATAGTTGCCCACGTGCACGTTGGCGCCCTGGGCTGGAACGGCTTCCTGACCTTCGGTATCTTGTACTGGTTGCTACCCCGCATCTTCAGAACCGAACTGTACTCTAAAAAACTGGCTAACTGGCACTTCTGGTTAGGCACCATGGGTATCTTATTCTACGCCGTGCCTATGTACTGGGCTGGGTTTACCCAAGGCTTAATGTGGAAACAGTTCACCAATGAAGGCCTGTTACAGTATTCTAACTTCTTAGAGACCGTGTTGCAGATTGTGCCTATGTATTACCTGCGCGGTATTGGTGGCTTGCTGTACCTGAGTGGCGTGTTCCTGATGATCTACAACGTCATCAAAACCGTGAAGAGTGGCTCTCTGCTGGCCAATGAAGAAGCCCAGTCTGCTCCGTTAATGCCGGCCGTGGTCATCAAAGGAGAGACCCCGCACGCTGGTGGTCACTGGCACAGATTGATTGAGCGCAGACCGGTACAAATGGCCGTGTTCGCCACCGTGGCTATATTGATTGGGGGCGCCGTGGAGATGATCCCAACGTTCCTGGTAGAATCTAACGTGCCTACCATTGACAGTGTGAAACCTTACACCGCGCTGGAGCTGCAGGGCCGCGATGTCTACATCAAAGAAGGCTGCGTGAACTGTCACTCCCAGATGGTGCGGCCGTTCCGCTCAGAGACGGAGCGCTACGGCGAGTACTCTAAGGCCGGCGAGTTTGTCTATGACCGTCCGTTCCTGTGGGGTTCTAAGCGTACCGGGCCAGACCTGCACCGCGTGGGTGGCAAGTACCCTAACAGCTGGCACTACCACCATATGCTGGATCCTACCTCAATGTCACCGGGCTCTATCATGCCGTCTTACCCATGGCTGTTTGAGAAAGACCTGGATACCTCAGACACTGAGGCCAAGATTGAGACGCTGGCTGGTTTAGGTACTCCTTATGAAGAAGGGTACGCCCAGAAAGCCAATGAAGACCTCATGCGCCAGGCCCGTGAAATCTCTGCCGATCTCCGCAAAGAGAACATAGAGGTGAAACCAGAGAAAGAGATAGTAGCCCTTATTGCCTATCTGCAGCGCCTGGGGACAGATATTAAAGTGAAGGAAGCTAAATAATAAGTCCTGCTACCGGCCCTCTGCCAAATGGGGAGGGCCGGCGGTGGGCACAAAAAGGTAAGATCATGTACAAAGAAATATTACAGTCCATAGACGGCATCGCCATTTACCCCATCATCTCCTTTCTCATCTTTTTCATCTTCTTCCTGGGGTTGATCGCCTACGTGGTGCTGGTGAAAAAAGAATACATCCAGAGCATGAAAGAGATGCCCCTGCAGAATGAAAACGGATTTGCCCAACCTCTAGACCTACGGTCATGAAACGATTGAAACTCTACCTGGCGTCATTGGTCTTTCTGGCCGGGGCCGCCTTGCAGCCTGCCGCCGCGCAGGACGCCGTAAAAGGCAAGGCCGTTTTTGACGGTAACTGTGCCGCCTGCCACAGCATTGAAGAACAAGTGGTGGGTCCCGCCCTCAAAGACGTGCACAAACGCCGCGAGGAGCAGTGGATCATCAACTTCGTGAAGAACTCCACCAAAGTGGTCCAGTCCGGAGACAAGCAGGCCGTAGAAGTCTTTGAGAAGTTCGGCAAGATTCCCATGACCAGCTTTGAGGGCTCTCTCTCAGACGGTGACATCAAAGATGTGATTGCCTTTGTGCAGCAGGAAAGCGAGAAACCAGCTGAGGCCGCCACCCCACCGGTTGCTACTCCTTCAGACGGAAAACCTGATGGAACTGCCACTCCTGCGGTAGAGACCAGTTTCAGCCTGAAGGATTTGCCCGGTACTACCCTGGTGCTCTTCAGCCTGATCGCGTTCCTATTAGTAGTTGTGCTGGCCGTGATGGTGGTGACCTTTATGCAGGCCCTGCCCATCTTAGGCGAGTTCTATGACCGGCCTGCCCTGCGCCACTCCAGCATGGCCCGCCTGGTGCGCCTTCTGCGCGGTGACACCTCTACCCTGGTAGGTACCCACAAAGACGTGCTCATGGAAGACCACACCTATGACGGCATCTATGAGTTTGACAATGACCTGCCACCCTGGTGGAAGTACATGTTCTACGCTACCATTGTGTTTGGCGTAGCCTACCTGCTGCATTACCACGTGTTTAGAAGCGGTGATCTGCAATTGGCTGAATATGAGACCGAAGTGCAGACCGCGGCGCTTCTGAACCCGGCTGGTTCTGGCGAAGAAAACGCCAACGAGGTAACCAACTTCACAGCCTTGACAGACGCCCCTAAACTGGAAGCCGGTAAAGCCGCCTTCATCCAGAACTGCGCCGCCTGCCACGGCCAGGAAGGACAGGGAACCGTTGGTCCTAACTTGACAGATGAGTTCTGGCTCCACGGCGGTGACGTGAACCATGTCTACAAAACCATCAAATACGGGGTAACCAGCAAAGGCATGGTAGCCTGGCAGAAGAAACTGAGCAACGACCAGATCCTGGAAGTAGCCAGCTACATCCTCAGCCTACAGGGTACCAACCCCGCCAACGCCAAAGCCCCGCAAGGCGAAAAGCAGGAAGCCAAGAAATAGTGTTTTAGTTTGTTGAGAGAAGTGTTTTGGAAAAACCGGGTGAAAGCCTCTTCTGTAATAGGAGAGGCTTTTGCTTTTTAAAGGCGGTAGGTGGGTTTGGGAGAGCGATTTTATGTAAAGTTGTCTGTCTAAGTGGTTACCTAGAAAGTCTTAGCAATGGTAAACTAGGAAACTGTTTTAAGCCCGTTTTCCACAAAACAGCCTCAAAACGCAAATATAGCTTACTAAGCGCAGACTCCCCCCTTGAGGGGGGCGAAGGGGGGTGTTTACACCAGCAGATGCACTTCTGGAGAGGCCATTGGCACAGAAACTCCTAGGAGCTGCGCACGCTACGAGGTCTTTTGAGCAAGCGCTGCTTCAGGTAGAATTATTTAGCTCTTCCGGATTTGTAATCCGGAAGCACTGAAAAGGGGATTTGCAATCCCCTCCCACGCATTGCCAAAACGGGTCCAGATGCAAGACCGGCAAGCGGATTGCAAATCCGCTTTTCCTTCATTCGGGATTGCAAATCCCGAATAGCGAATTCTTCAAAAGCGAATAATAAATTCTGAATAGCGAGAGAATAGGAGTGGTCAGCAATGCGCCCTTTCGCTGCTGTGCAGCAAGGGTAGTCCGGAGACTACCCAAAACCATAGTCACGAGTCCGGAGACTCGCGCCAGCGGTAAAAGCGTTTTGAGCCTGTTTTTCAGAAAACAGCCCTAAAACGCCACCTCAATTCCAGCTTCCTTCCGCAAAAAATGACAAAGATCATTTTCATGGGTGACGAGGGCAATCCCTGGTGGGGGTGGGGGTGCCTACTTTTGTAAAGTACTTCTAACCGAAGAGACACAGAAAAGGGAGTCGCCCTTCTTTCTGCTAGTAGCCCCCCGATGTTGGATTTCATCCCCTTAAGGGGCGGAATCTATCAAACTAGTGAGAATGTGTTTTTGCCGCTTTTTCAGCAAAACAAGCCAAAAACGACGGGCTGCCCTGGCAGCCAGAAAAGACAAAGCCAGGAAAGCTGGCCTGTCAAATACCTACACCATCGTTCGCTGCCGGGCGCACAACCGGTAAGAGACCATGAGTACAACTATAAAGGACCCAGAGGCCTTCCGTGACACCATTGCCACGGTAGACAAAGAAGGGAAACGGGTGTGGCTTTACCCTAAAAAGCCCAGCGGGAAACTGTACCAGTACCGCAAATATGTGAGCTATCTGCTCCTTACCTTACTTTTCGCGGGGCCATTCATTAAAGTGAATGGGTTACCTCTGCTTATGTTCAATATCCCGGCGCGCAAGTTTGTGATGTTCGGGAGTGTTTTCTGGCCGCAGGATTTCTTCATCCTTTTGGTGGGGTTCATGGCCTTTCTGGTATTCATTATCCTGTTTACGGTAGTGTACGGGCGCGTATTCTGCGGATGGGTTTGTCCGCAGACCATCTTCATGGAGATGGTATTCAGACGGATAGAATACTGGATTGAAGGCGATGGCCCTGCCCAAAAGGCGCTGGACCGAGCCCCCTGGACCAAAGAGAAGATCTTCAAGAAAACTGCCAAACACACACTCTTTGTGCTGGTGTCCTTGGTGATCGCGCATACGTTTCTGGCCTACATCATTGGCGTAGACGAACTGCAGAAGATAGTGACAGATTCGCCGGCCAACCACTGGGGCGGCCTGGTTTCCTTAATGGTGTTTACCGGAGTGTTCTACTGGGTGTTTGCCCAGTTCAGGGAGCAGGTGTGTACCATAGTCTGCCCGTACGGCCGTCTGCAGGGCGTCATGCTGGACAAGCAAAGCCTTACCGTGGCCTATGACTATGAGCGCGGCGAGCCCAGAGGGAAATTAAGAAAAGGCCAGGAGCGCACCGACGGCGACTGCATTGACTGCCACCAGTGCGTGCAGGTTTGCCCTACCGGGATAGACATCAGAAACGGGGCGCAGCAGATGGAGTGTATTAACTGTACCGCCTGTATAGATGTCTGCAACTCCATCATGGACTTGGTGAACAAGCCGCAGGGCCTCATCAGAATGGCCACCGAGGAAAGTATTGCGGAGAAAAAGCCGTGGCGGTTTACCACCCGCATGCGCGCCTATACTGGGGTATTGGTGGTACTGGTGGCGGCCTTTGCGGTTCTTTTGGCTACCCGTTCCAATATTGAGGCTACTATTCTGCGTACCCCGGGCATGCTCTACCAGCAAACCGAGAAAGGTACTATTACCAACCTCTACCACATCACGCTCATCAACAAGACTGATGAGGAAATGCCCATCACTCTCAAGATCCTTTCCAGTGAGGGAAGCATCACGGTTGTGAGAAACGAGTTGGTGTTGCCAAAACAGGGCCTGGTGGAAGGGGTGTTCTTTGCCGAGATTCCGAAGAGCGTTCTCACTTCGGCCTCCTCTAAAATTGAGATTGGCGTCTTTCACGGGGATGAACTCCTTGCCACCGAGAAAACCAAGTTCCTGGGGCCGGGGCACTAGAATGATTGAATGATTGAGAGATTGAGTGAATGTAAAAATTCCTCTCTCTAACAACAAACAACTAAAAACTGAGAACTAACATGTCTAATCATATATCAAACCCAAACCCAGTAGCGCAACGGTCTATGTTGCCTTACATTATTACCGCGGTCTTTTTGCTGTTTGGTTGCTACATTGGCTTTATGGTCTACGGGGCCATGCAGAGCGATGTGAACCTGGTGAGCAAGGAATATTACGCCGAAGAGCTAGCCTACGGGAAGCGCATGGAGCAGGTGGCCCAGGCCCAGCAATTGGAGAACCCCATTACCATCATCTCGGCAGCCGCCGCTGAGCAGTTGGTGATCCAGTTTCCTGCTGAACTGACCGCCGCCACCGGGTCTATTCACCTGTTCCGGCCGTCAGACGCTAAGCTGGACGTGGTTCTGCCCTTGACCCTGAACGCAGAGGGTGTGCAGCACATCAATACCGCCTCTTTGAAAAAAGGCCTGTGGCGCGTGCAACTCACTGGTAAGGTGAACGGGAAAGAATATTACCATGCCCAGGACATAACCCTGTAACACCATGCTTTGGGCAGGATTAGTCATTGGATTTATAAGTAGCTTTCATTGCGTGGGGATGTGCGGCCCCATAGCTATGGCGCTGCCTGTTGGCAGGGGATCCGGCGCTTCCTTTATGGGAGGCCGGCTCCTGTACAACCTGGGCCGCGTGACTACTTACGCTACTCTGGGTTTAGCCGCCGGGCTTCTGGGCCGCACCCTGCAACTGGCCGGCTGGCAACAAACAATCTCTATTGTGTCTGGGCTGCTCATGCTGGCCCTGGTACTGTTACCTAAGATCAATGCGGGAAAATTTACCCAATGGCTGGGCACCGACCGCTGGTGGAACGTGCTCAGAAAAGCCATTGGCAAGAAGTTTCAGAATCCGTCGGCGGGGTCTTTGTTCTCTATTGGCGTCTTGAACGGTCTGCTGCCCTGCGGCATGGTGTACTTTGCTCTGGCCGGGGCCGTGAGTGCGCCTGGAGTAGAAGGAGCCGTGGGCTACATGGCTATGTTTGGGCTGGGCACGCTGCCGCTTATGTGGCTGGTGTCTTTGTCTGGCAAGGTGATAAAGCCGCAGTGGCGCTATTACATGCGCAGCGCCGTGCCCTATGTGGCTGCCTGCCTGGCCGTGCTGTTCATCTTGCGGGGCCTGAACCTGGGCGTACCCTACCTCAGCCCTAAACTGATTTCCACCACCCAGGAAGCCGCCGTCTGCCATATTCCTTAACCTGAAATTCCTTCTTTACCTCTATACTCAAAAAGACCAATGAAGCCAACTCCCAGAATTCTGCTGCCTTTCAATTTTACGGAAGGTTGTGTGGCTGCGCTTCAATACGCCAGCCAGTTTGCCAGTTACCTGAAAGCCGACCTTGTGCTCCTGCACTGTGCCGGAGAGGAGCAATTGACACCAACCTTCCAGAGTCACCTCATGTCCCGCCTTAGGTCCTTCACAGACCGTTACATGCCCCTTGGCGCGCCTACCATTACCCGATTTTGTGTGGTGCGCAACGGGTACCTGCGCGAAAACCTGGCCTCTGTGGTAGAGTACCACAACGTAGACCTGCTCATTTCCAGCCCCGAGGCGTTTCTGGGCTATAAAGCGTCCGGCGATGTTGTGTCCCTGAAGGAGTTTGCCGGGTGCCCCGTGTTAATTGTGCCGCAGGAGGTTACATTCAAGCCGTTGCGGAAGATTGTCTACAGCCTTAACTTCCATGACATTGACACCAGTGTGATCCAGCGGGTGCAGGCCCTGGCAAGGCCTTTTGGGGCGTCTATTGTTCTGCTGTACCTGCACGGGAAAATAGAAACCGTGGAGCTATGCCAGCTCCAGAAAAAGGCGGCCAGGCTAAAGGAACAGTTCCCGTATGCAGAAATGTCGGCGGTGTTCCAGGAAGAGGAAGACCTGCTGGAGGGCCTCAATGACTTCGCCGAAGGCCATTCCCCAGACCTTTTTGTGATGGCTACCCGTGACACCCACCTGGTGCATGAGTATTTCTCTGGGCACTACCGCAAAACCAGGGCCTACCACCTCAACACCCCCTTCCTGAATCTGTACCAGGCCCGCATCACGGCCTGCTCAGGGAGCTGCCTTCATTGCCAGGATGATGCCCTGCCTTTTGAGCAGGAATATAAACCCGCAGCCACCCGGAAAGTGCAGGTAGCTTAGGACCAAAACCCACTGGCTAGCTAAAGCAGAAGCCCTGCCATTTGGCGGGGCTTCTGCTTTAGCTTTTACCGGAAGGAAGAGGCTACATTTTGGCCACGGCTTCCAGGTAATCCTATACATAGTCATTTGCCGGGTTCACTTCCAGGGTTCTTTTTCCAAAATGCTCGGTGAGGGTTTTGTCTTCCATGCCTAAGGAACTGTCTATTTGAAGGCAATAGGAAACTTTGACGCAGGAAGGTTTACTGAAACGCATATTGTCCGCCCTGCGTGACCTGCACCCGGGGTAAAAAGCGGTGCTGCTCAAATGGATGGAAACCGGAGGCCAGGTTTTCCCAGAAAGCCAGCAGGGCAGGTTGCTGGGCGTAGGTTTTCCTGAGCTGCGCATACTGGCCAGTATTAAAACGGGTAGGGAAAATGTGCACCGGTATCTGCTGTTGGCCCTGGTGGTATGCTTCTACCGTTAACACGTACAGTTCCTTCATCTTCTCGTCTGTAAGGGGCAGGCAGCCCAGCGTGACGCAGTCGCCGTGCAGGAAAATATCACCGCCCAGCTTACCGGTATGGCGGGCGCTGTCGGCGGCATTGGGGTAATTGATGCCCAGGGAGAGGTAGTAGTTGCTCTTGGGGTTGAACCGGTCTATGTAGTAGAACCCTTCCGGAATCTGGCCGTCGCCTTCCTGCCGCTTGGGGCCGTAGGTACCTGACCGGGCGCAGATCAGATAAGTAGTAAACAACGTGAATGGTTTTTCTGCCGAGGTCCTGGCCCAGACCTCCACCTGCTTTTCATGCTTGAAGGCCCGCAGGTACAATTGCAGGTTCTGGAAGGAAAGGCCTTTGGCCTGAAGCTGTTTTTCCAGGGGCGCGTACTTTTCGCGGTACGCCGTCTTTACCCGTTCATGCGTCAATTGATCAGCCTTAAACCCGCCTGTAAAGGCAAAGGTGCTTACAAACAAAAGCAGCAACAGGTTTTTCATAGATAGGGTGGTGGAAACAGCAAAAGCCGTTTTGGGGCTGTTTTCTTTAAAACAACGCCAAAACGGCTTTTATCTATATAGCCTTTACTCTATTTTTTGCGGGGCGGGTACGACTGGGGTTTCCGGGCGGGCGATGGCGTGGCGGCCGGCTTTTTCTGATCCTCGGGGCCGCGCATGTGAATGACCAGGCCATTCAGGAAATTGCGCAGCAGCTGGTCGCCGCAGGGCTTGTAGTTGGGGTGATCCTCTTTCCGGAAGATGGCGCCCAACTCGCTTTTGGTGATGTTGAAGTCCACCAGCTTCAGAATGTCTATAATATCATCGTCGCGGAATTGGAGCGCCACGCGCAGTTTCTTCATGATATCGTTGTTGGTCATGGGCTTTTCTAGCTATTGCGAAAACAAAAATACAACCTTCTGCCTCAATTCTACGGCTTTTCAAAAGTAGTGGTGGAATTACCGCCCTGCACCCACACGGGGAGAAAGATTTGACCCGTAACCGCTAGAAACGTTTAGGGCCTGTTTTCTGGAAAACAGGCCCTAAACGTGAAACAACGCAAATACTAAATTATTTATTAGGCCTTTTCTTCGGCCGCTTTTCTTCTGGGTTTCTCAGCCCCTTTTTCGCGCTTGAACTCCATCTTGCCAAAGCGGTAGTTAAAGCTCACCCGCACCACGCGGTTGTAAAGGTTGTTGACGTTGAAATTGTCTGAGTTGTTATTGTTCACCGTGGTCCTGATGGAGTTGTTGCTGAACAGGAAGTTCTCCACGTTCAGGCTCATACCCGCCTTGCGCTTAAAGAACTCCTTGCGCAGGCCCAAGCTATAGGAGTAGTTGTAGGTGCTTCTGCTCTGAATGGAAATGCGTGGTGAGTTAAAAGAGGCGGCCACCTGCGCACTGAAATCCTTCTCAAAGCGGTAAGAGGCGTTGGTGCTCATGGTATACATAAACCCGGCCTTGCTCACGCGGTTTTTGCCCACCATGCTGTTGAGCTCATTGTAATACAAATTGAGGTTCACGCCCAACTGCGCTTTCTGGGTAAAACGGGTAGAGGTAGAAAGGCTGGTGCCGTAAATGGCGTTCTTGCCCAGGTTGGCATAGGTGGTGTTGAGCGTGTCATTGTTCTCCTTAATGGGGAACTGGTAGTGGGCAATGTCATTGTTGGTCTGGCGCCAGTAGGCAGAGGCGTTCAGGCTGGTGGTCTTAAGCAGCCAGCTGAAGTTCAGTTCTGTGTTGTGCGTGAGTTCGGCGTCCAGGTCTGGGTTTCCGTAGCGGATGTTGAGCTGGTTAGACTCATTGCGGTAAGGGTTCAGCTGCGTGATGGTAGGCCGATGGATACGCGTGGAGTAGCTTAACCGCAGGCGTTTGCTGTTCTCAAAGCTGCGCATGAGCATGATGTTAGGCATGAAGTTATTGAACGGCTTGTCCAGGTGGGTGTCTACGTTGTTGGTGTTGAAATCGCCGCCCACGTTGGTGTACTCATACCGGCCGCCCACCCGCACGGTGTACAGTTTCTGCACCCGCAGGGTATAGGAAAAGTAAGAAGAGTACACGTCCTGGTCATAGCTGAACAGGTTTGACCGGATGGGGTCTTGTTTCAAAGGCGCGTCTGCCGACCGGGAGAACAGGAAATCATAGTCACTGCCCGAGTGGCGCAGCTCGGTTTTCAGGCCCACTTCCAGGGTGCTTCCTTTGGAGATAGGGTGGGTGTAATCTACTTTATAGGTGATCTCACGGCTGGTGCTGTGGTTGTCGCTCTGCTCCAGGCGGGTAATCACATCTGTGTTATTGTCCTCTACCAGGGCATAGTCACTGTCCTGGCTGTTTTGGTTGAAGCTGGCGGTCACCTCCAGTTCCTGCCCTTTTTTGGTGAAGCGCTTCTTGTAGTTCAGGTTGGTGTCCAGCCCTTTGGTAAGGCCTTGGTTGTCAATATCCCTAAAGCGGTAAGAGCTGGGCTGCTCTTCACCCGAGGGCGTAAACTGCCGGGTAGTAAGCGTACGGTCACTCAGGTTTTCGGCGCCGTTGACCCTAACGCTGGCGCTCAGGCTGTTCTTTTCATTGAACTCATAGTCAGCGGCCAGTTGCGTGAAAAGAGAGCGGCCATTGTTCTCATAGGTGCTGTTCTGCT
Organism: Rufibacter radiotolerans; assembly: GCF_001078055.1. Classification (NCBI taxonomy): domain Bacteria; kingdom Pseudomonadati; phylum Bacteroidota; class Cytophagia; order Cytophagales; family Hymenobacteraceae; genus Rufibacter; species Rufibacter radiotolerans. The sequence goes on from NZ_CP010777.1 coordinate 897,209, forward strand.
CAATCTGCTTGGACGGGGTCCGGATCAGGTTTTCCTCCTTGAAATAGACCTGGTCAGATTCGGCGTCACCTATGCGGTCATTGAAGTTGCCGCCCACGCTGGCCCGAAGGCCCAGTTTCTTCTTTTTAACGTTGAGGTTGGTGTTGAGGCTGTTGGTCATGTTGCCGGTGGTGGCGGTCACAGAGCCGGTCATGCCTTCTATGCTGCTTCTTTTGGTGATGATGTTGACCACGCCCGCGGTGCCCTCTGAGTCATACTTGGCAGAGGGGTTGGTGATCACCTCCACAGATTTGATCATGTCCGCGGGGATCTGCTGCAGGGCCTCAGCCAGATTATCTGCCAGCATGGTGCTGGGTTTCCCGTTGATCAATATCTTGATCTTAGGACTGCCGCGCATTTCCACGTTGCCCTCAATGTCCACGGCCAGCATGGGTACTTTCTTGAGCACGTCGGCGGCGGTGCCGCCAATGTTGGTAATGTCATTCTCAGCGTTATACACCAGGCCGTCATCGGTTTCCTGAATCAAGTCTTTCTCGCCGGTCACTACCACTTCTTCCAGAGCCTTGCTGTCTGAGGCCAGGCCAATAGAACCCAAGGTAATAGGGCTGGTGCCGGCGGGCACTGTAAAGGGATGCAGCTTGGACACATACCCCACAAAACTAATAAGCAGGTCATAGTCACCCGGGGCCACGCGTGGCAGAGTGAAATTCCCGTTTTCATCGGCGGGCACGCCGGTAATGGTTTTGCCGGCCTTGTCTTGCAGCGCCACCGTGGCAAACCCTACTGGGGCCTTGGTGGCACCGTCTACCACCGTGCCCGAAACCGGAACGCCCGTGGTTTGCACCCAGGAGGAGGCGAAAGGGGCAGCCACCACGCCGGCCACCGGGGCCAACGCCAGGAGGGTGAAGAGAAAGAATCTTAGGTGGCTTTGGAGGTAAAGCTGTTTCATAAAAGGCATGCAGACCGGGTTCTCAATTGGGGAAAGCGTCATGTTGGAATCTCTTCCGGCTACCCATGCAGGCCCCACACCGGTGGGAACAACAGGTAGATAAACGCCTCTTTGACAGCACCTACCTTTAATGGTTTAACAGGTTGGGTGTTAAATTCTCAAAATACTTCCCCAGCCACGCTTATTCTGTCAACAAGAAGGTTTATCAATTGAGAATAGAGAAATGAGTGGCCGTTTTGGGTAATAAAAGAAATGTTAGAATGGTGGGTTGAAACCATAATGAATTTCCGTTTCGGGCCTGTTTTCTTAAAAACAGGCCCGAAACGGAAATGGGTTATTCCCGGAAGGGACAGTTGTTAATAGGTGAGCAATTCTACCTTGCCGTCCATGGTGGCGGCGAGGAGCTTGCGTTTGGGCAGCACGTTCACGGTATTCACCATGGAGTTGTCAATCTTGTGGGCCCAGTTCACTTTCTGGGTTTTAGGGTCAATACTGTACACCACGCCGCTCTTGGTCCCGAAGAACACGGCCCCGTCTTTCTCTACCAGCATAGACGGCACGTGCTCATAGCCAAAGCCGGCGTTCATTTTCCAGGCTAGCTGCGGCGCCGTTTTGTTGGTTTTAAAAGCTACCACCTCATCTTGCATGGTCTTGCCGTACACCAACTGTTTGTCTGCGGACAGGCCAATGGATTCGCGCACGGTAGCTTCCTTGCTGCGCCAGAGGGCTTTGCCGGACTGGGCGTCAATAGCGGTGATGAACCGGTCTGGGGCCACAATATAGACCACGCCGTCATGGGCCACCGGGGTGACCATGGCCGGGGAGAACATGCGGTTGGCAGATCCGTTTTCCCATTTCCAGGCCAGTTTGCCGTCTTTCTGGTTCAGGGCGTACAGATGCCGGTCCCAGGCGCCAAAGATCACCTTGCCCTCATACAGCAGCGGCTTGCTCACCACGGCCCCTTGCAGGCCCTCAAACTGCCAAAGTTGTTTCCCGCTCTTGGCGTCCAGGGCCCTGAACGTGCCGTCGCTGCCGCCAATATACACCACGCCTTTTTCTATGGTTGGCGACCCCAGCACCGAAGCGCCCGTCTTGGTGGACCAGGCAAGCTTGCCGGTCTTGGCCTTGAGGGCGTAGATGCTCCCGTCCCCGGAACCGAAGATGATATAATCCTTATAGACCTCCGGTGAGGAAAACACCCCGCCGCCGGTTTGGTAGGACCATACTTTTTTGCCGTCCTTTCCAGACAGGGCTTCCACCTTGCCCACGCTGTTGCCAAAGACTACCAGGCCTTTGGTGTAAACCGGCGTGGAAATGACGTTGGCGTCTGAATGGTAGCTCCAGGCTTTTTTAACGGTAGGGTAGGTGGTGTTGATAGCGTAAGAAGGGCGGTCATATTTCCGGCTGGTGTTGTATTGGCGCGGGCCCAGGGCAATGCGGCGCCACACCGGTTTGGTGGCCACGCCCGGGGTTCTCTCTGCGAACAGCGCCGAGTCTTGCCGAACCTCTACCAGATTGTAACCGCCTATGAGCTCTTTGGCCCGCAGGTTAGAGCGGCCCATGGTGGCTGGAACCCCCTCAGAATCTGCCTTGCGGTTGCTGTGGCCGTGGCCGCAGATAGAGAACTGCGTATTGTATTTCTTCAGGCGGTCCAGGGCATCATACCAGTTGTCCAGGCCATTGTCCAGGGGGTAGTGGTTCACAAAAATGATGGGCTGCGTTTTGGGTGTAGCCGCCAGCACGCTGTCCAGCCAAACCGTGGCATCTCTGGGGATATGCCCATCTGACATACGCACGTACGGCCCAGAGGCGCAGCCAATGAATTTGTAACCCTGGTGCTCAAACACAAACTTGTCGCTCCCGAACTCCCGGATAAAACTCACCCCGCCCGACTCAGACCAGCCCGTGTCATGGTTGCCTGGCACAATATAATAAGGGACCTTCAGCTTACTGATGATGCTTTTGGCCTTCTTCAGTTCCAGGTCGGTGCCCATCTCGGTGATGTCGCCGGTGAGAAGCACGAAGTCAATGCCGGGCAGTTGGTTAATGTCTGCAATGGTACGTTCCAGGTCTTCTTCGGCGCCGCCGTTGGGGGTGCCAATATGGGTGTCTGTGACAAAGGCGAATTTGAAAGACTGCGCAAAGGACAGCTGGCATTGAAGGAGGGAAAGCAGGAAGGCAATCCGGAGAAGGTGTTTCATGGAATGTTGGTTAAGCTTGGCAGACCTAAATATTATACATTGAGGCCGGTTTAACAACCTATGGCCACCAACTTGATTAAATTTTTTAAAAAGTTTCTTGTGTCCATAGCCTTTGCGCGTTTTGAGGCCGTTTTTAGAAATATAGCCCCAAAACAGAATTCGGCCCTGGCCGATGCCCGTGGGGATATCCTTTACACAGGTAAAGAAAACTGGGGCATTCCTTTCCCGCTGATTTTTTCTACCTTTAAATCCTTAACCCTAACTCTAAAACCTGTGAAACAATATCTGGTAACCGGCCTTGACTCCACCAATGAGGGTGCCCTGGAGCACCGCATGTCTGTGCGCCCTGCGCACTTTGAGATGGCCAAAAAACTGAAAGAGAAAGGCAACTTCGTGCTGGGCGGCGCCATTCTCAATGACGAAGAAAAAATGATTGGCTCCTCTATGGTGGTGCAGTTTGAAACCGAGGCCGACCTGCAGAAGTGGCTGGACGAAGAGCCGTATATCCAGCAAAAAGTGTGGGAGAAAGTAGACATAAAGCCCTACAAAGTGGCCAACGTGTAACTGGCGCAAGCGGCGTTTGCATAATGTGCTCCCGTTGTTTTGGGCCTGTTTTCTCAAAAACAGGCCCAAAACAACGGGAGCACTTTTTATGGAGATTTGCAAAAGCTACATTCCCTGCGGCGGGGTGCCGCTTGCTTCAATTGGCACTCCATCGGGGTTGATAAACTGCACCTGCTGCCTGGGGTAAACCGGAATAATGATGCCCACATATTCGGGTTTGTTCAATTCTAGGGTGGTCCGGATGGTCAGTTCGCTTTTCCATTTTCGGCGCTCGCGCGCGCCTACCAGATACCGGATGGTGATGTTGGTCCAGGAGTCATCTGATGAGACAAAGACCTGGGGCTTTTCTGAGACAGAGTCCGGTATTCCAATGGTTTGCAGCATCTGGCCATAGGCCCGGGCGGGTTCTACCATGTAGCCGGCCAGCAGTTCCTGCGCAATCCTTTCCAACACCTCCAGCGCTTTTTTAAGGTCAGACTCATTGGCAATAGACACGGTAAGTTCATCCCAGACATAGGGGAAATCGCCGGTGAGGTTAATGACCGTGCCGGAGAGAATCTCATTATTAGGGAACGTGACCATACGGCCGGTGGGCTGCTCGGCCTGCACGAAGCCCGGCTGGTAAGGGGCGCCAATCTCCCAGACGGTGGTGGTCAGGAAATCAATGCGGTACACATCGCCAAAGACTTCGCCCACTTTCACGCGGTCGCCTACCCGGTAATACCCCTGAAACGAGTTGAGCAGCCAGCCCGTGAAACTTTCAATAGGCGTCTGCAAAGACCAGGAAAGCGCCAGGCCTATCAACCCGAAAGACCCCACCAACGCCCTGATATCCCCGGCCACAATGCTCACCACTATGCCTATGCCCAACAACCAGATGGCCAGTGAGATAAGCGTGCTGATGGCGCTGCCGCTGTGCCAATGGCCAATGAATTTCCGCACCACCGCCCTGATAACGCGGGTCAGGAGCCAGGTGAGGAGCAGCGCCACCAGGGCAATGAGGAGCTTAGGGAGGTTGTAGTAAAAGCTGTCCCACAGGTTCTGGAGCGCGCCAAAGGCTTCATCGGTGGCTTCTTTACTGGACAGAGCCCTGGGTGCGGCCACAGCGGAAACCGTGTCTGCCACCTGCGCCTCGTCCTCAAAACCCAGGCCGGCCTCAGAGGGAGAAATCAGGAGCAGGAAAAACCCGGTGATGGCTACGGCCAGCATAGAAGCCTGCCTAAAATTCTTCAACCGTTTTTCTGCTCCCTGTACCGCTGAGCCTCGCCTTAGCCGTCTTTTTCTTTTTCTGGGTGTGGTTTTAACGAGGGGGTTTCCGGCAGACCGCGGGGCGTATGTTCCTTTTTGGGCCTGGGTAGAAAATAGACGGGAAAGCCGTTTGTCTCGGGAGGAAGTAGGCATGGGGCGTTTCTAAGGTGAGGTTAGCAGTAGAGTTCAACCTTCTTTCCTTTATAAGGAGTTGACTTTCTATACGCAAAAACCTCAGGAACGCTCAAGCCCCTCCCTTTTAGGAAACCTCCGTAGACACCGGCAGCAGATCCAGCTCCTGCGCATGCGGCTGCAGGGCCTGAATGATAAAGGCAATGTGCTCGGCCAGGTCCACGCCCATCAGTTCGGCGCCCAGGCGCACCTCGCCGCGGTCCACGGAGGCCGCAAAGCTGGCCTGTTTCAGTTTCTTGAGCACAGATTTGGCCTCCAGGCCCTCCAGCCGCTGCGGACGCACCTGGGCGCAGGCCACCACAAAACCCGTGATCTCATCGCAGCCCAACAGACCTTTGTCTAACAGACTTTCATGCGGTACGCCCCAGCGGCTGTAGTGGCCTGAGATGGCGTGGGCCATTTCTTCCTCGCCGCGCTCGCGCAGGAGTTGGGTAATCACGTGCGGGTGTTGGGTGGGGTGGGCCTCATAATCTGCGTCATGGAGCAGGCCGGTGTTGCCCCAAAGCTCGGGGTCCTGGTTCAGTTTCTGGGCGTAGGCGCGCATCACCAGTTCAACGGTGCGGGCGTGGCGCAGGAGGCTGTCGCCTTTGGTATAGTGTTGTAAGGTCTGGATCGCTTCTTCTCTGGTCATGTTAGTGCGGGTTTGAAACCAGTAAGATACACACGGGGGGGCAGTTGCGCAAACTGCCGCAGGCAAGCCAACGCCTGTTTTGGGCCTGTTTTTCGGAAAACAGGCCCAAAACAGGAAACGCTAAGATAAGATACGGAGGTTGTCTGGATGAATGAGCTGGGTGGCGTCATAGCGCCCTTCGCGCGGTCCGTTCTCCAGTTTCAAAACGCCCCGTGGGCATACGGTGGCGCAGATGCCACAGCCCACGCAGGCCGCCCTAATTATAGGTTGCCCCTGCTGGGCGTAATGCCGCACATCAATGCCCATCTCACAGGAGGTAGAACAATTACCGCAGGAGATACATTGGCCCCCATTGGTGGTGATCCTGAACCGGGAGAAATGCTTTTGCAGCAACCCCAGGTACGCGGCCATGGGGCACCCAAACCGGCACCACACCCTGGAACCCAGCAATGGGTAAAAGCCCACCCCAATCACGCCCGCAAACACAGACCCGATCAAAAAGCCGTACCACTGCGCAAACGTGCCTGAGACCTGGCCCAGAATAGCGCCCTGCGCGTAGGAGTTCACCCACAGCAAAATGGTGAGCAGGATAATGGCCCCGAAAATGGGGTAGATAAGCCTGACCTCCAGCCGCCAGGCCTTGCGGGAACGGTCGGCCAGGTGGCGGTAAGGGTCGCCGGCGGTTTCAGCCAGGCCCCCGCAGCCGCAGACCCAGCTGCAGTACCAGCGCTTGCCATAGAAGTAAGTTAAAATTGGGGTAGCCACCAGAGACATGATCGCGCTCCAGAAAACCAGGAAAACGCCCAGGCCAAACGGCTGCTCCAGAAGACCGGCCACCGTGCCCGGGAACAGGTACTCATATTTCAAGGGCCAGAAATAGCTGAAATAAAACTCGGGGCCCTGGAAGAGCACCATCAAATGCGGCAGGATAAAGGCAAACACCAACTGAAAGAACATCACCGACAAAGTCCGGATGACCTGGTAGCGGCTGTGCCGGTATTTAAGAAGCGCCCGCACGCCCATGAGCAGCACGGCAAAGGTGTAAAAGGCTCCGTACAGAAACCAGTTGTCGGCGGGGCGGTTCCGCATGAACTGGCTTAGGCCGTCAAAGGTTCTGATCAGGCCTTCCAGCACCCAAGGGAACCAGTACAGCACCACGTAAAACCCGGTCAGGAGCAGGGCTACTACCCAGGCACTCCAGCCTTTCGCGGTTTGGCTTTGTCGCCAGACCCCCATATTGGCCAGGTGTGGCTGCTGCGTAAACCTCAGCTTGAAATACCACAGGCTACCGGCCGTCAACAAAACCAAGCCCGCCACCAATGCCTCCCAACCCAGTACAGGAATCACTAACGGCGATAGCCCCACGACCAACCCCGCCAGCACCATCGCCAACGAACCTTTTTCCGCCCAGGAAAGGGAAGGGAATTCAGAATGACCTAACGCAAGGGAGTTGTCTTTCACGAAGGAAGATTAGTGTTTGGTGATTAGCTGAAAAGGCTTGGTAAGGAAGGTGATTTCTGCTAAATAGTGTTTAAAGTTTGGAGAAGCATAAATAGATGCTTTGATCTCTGTTTCTCAAAATCCTTACCTCTTCTTTCTCCTTAGTGGTGATGATGGTGGTGATGGTCATCATCCTCGGGTTTGGCGCGCAGGTTCTGGATAGAGCCAAACACAAACAACACACCCCAGCAGAGGTACAGGTAGTTAAAGGATTCTATCTCGCGGCCCCATAAATACAGGAGCAAATGCGCCAACGCCGACATCACAACCCCCGTCACGGCTATAAACTGAAAGGAGTTCATGGCTTTGGGATTATATATTTTAAACCATTCCATAGGTCAAAAGTTAAGCGCTACTGCCTGGTTACCGGGCAGAGCGATTGGTTAAATACTCCTGGTATACGTTAAAAATCTCGCGTTGCGGCAATCGGTGGAATTCGGGGTCAAAGGCAGCCAGCTTTAAGTGGGGCACCACGGTTTCCAAGGTAGCCTTTTCTTTGATCCATCGCTCACAAACCTCCTGCCGGAAACGGATGTTCAATAGGTTGAATCCGGTCACAGTCTGGTCTTCCTGCCGGAAGTAGATGCGCAGGCTCTGCCACTTTTTGGGGTTTTGCCACAGCAGGGAGGAAATTCCTTCGGGGTGCCGGGCGGGCACGGGTCCGTAGCTCTGGTATTCCACCTCAAAAAACTTAGCCGAGTTAAACCACACGCCCCGGGCATAGGTGGTGCGACGCCCACTTAGGGTCATGCCCACGGTCTCACCCTGCAACCGGCCTGTGTACCACAGCTGTTCCACTGGGGCCTGGCCCAAGGGCGGCTCCCGGAATTCGGCGCAGTCGCCGGCGGCATAGATGCCTGGCACGTTGGTCTCCAGAAACTCGTTCACCAGAATTCCCCTAGCCGTGTCCAGACCTGCCGACTTCGCCAGGTTTACCTGAGGTTGCACCCCAATGGCCATGCCCACAAACTGGCAGGTGATCTCCTGGCCCTGCTGGGTGCGTACCGCCCTCACGTGCCCCTTTTCATCAGAGAGCACCTCGGCTAGTTCCGTTTCCAGCAATACCTCCACGCCCTGTTCCCGAAGGTGTTGGACAATAAAGGTAGCCTCCTCGGGCGGCAGGTTGTTGCCCCAGTAATGCGTCTCCCGCACCAGCATGGTCACGCGCACGCCCCGGCTACGGAGCATCTCGGCCATCTCCACACCAATGAGTCCGCCCCCGGCAATTACCGCGCGGGAAACGCCCCGGGTATTTAGCTCCATCAGTTCCAGGTCCTGCCAACTATACAGGCCCTGCACGCCTTTGGCTTCCAGGCCCGGCAGGTAAAACCGGTGATAGGTAGACCCGGTGGCCAGCAGCAACTGATCATAGGGTAGAAAGGAACTGTCTTCCAGCTTCAGGGTTTTCTCTTCAGGGGAAATCTTGGTTACAACAGTTTGAAGCAATTCGAATTTATTCTCTTGCCAGAACCAGGGTTCATACAACTGTAGATGGCGGGGTTGTAGCTGGCCCATGTACACGTACATAAGGGCAGTGCGGGCAATAGGATAGGGGGTTTCCCCTGAGATAACAGTAATGCGCGCCTGCGGAGATTGCCGCCGGAGCGTGAGGGCCGCCGTGATACCGGTAATGCCATTGCCAATGATCACTGTATGCGACATGCCGCAAAGGTAGGGATTAGGGTCCAGAACTAAGAACAGGTTTTGCGTAGCCAGCGTTTTGAGGCTGTTTTTGCGAAAACAAGCCTAGAACAGCTGCAAGGGCCAAATGTTTGAAAGGCCGCCGGTGATTGTATCTGGAGGAAACCCCTATAAAAGCAAAAGGCCTCTACTTGGTAGAGGCCTTTTGCTTTTATAGGGGAGTGGTAAAATTATTTCTTACGGCTTGGAGATACTTCCTGCACTAAAGACAAGAAGCTGGCTTCTGGCTTGGTTTTGAAAGCGGCATACGCATCTACCTGACGGCTAGACAAGATTTTGAACAGTTTGTTCTCAAATTCCTGGTCAATCTCAGAAAGCTTGGCGTTCATGTTCTCAGTGTCGTTCTGGAAAGTTCTGGCCACTTCAGCGGCTTTAGACAAGCGCTCAGTGTTCAGGTTACGCACCTGAATGTATTCGTTCTCGTTCAGACCCATGTTCTGAGCCATTAGGCGAGAGATGGAAAGGGAAGTTTTTTCAACCGCTCCGTCGGCGGCTGGGGCTTGCGCGTTAGCAGTGAAAGCACAGGCAACAAAGAAGCAAATTGAGAGAGTAAAGTTTTTCATGGGTAAAGATTTTGAGTGGTTTGTAGATATTGTAGTGGTAGTGATAATTCTAAAGAATGTCTAATTGCTGTATTTGTGGTGTTTTACGCCATAATAGGTGTAAGGTTGCGCACAAGTGTTTATTAAATTCATTTTATTAATATGTTAAAATAGGTGTATTGGAATAATTATAAATTTAATGAATTCTTGATATATAAAAATTGTAATATTTAATATATATTAATCTGCATATAGCGGTTTAAGAGTTGAAGTAACTGTTTAACGGCCTGTTTACAGCCCATAAATGGGAAGGGATTATTCCACCTTTATAGACTTGTTAAATTCTTTCTGAGAAAGAAGGCGCGCAAAAGAATTTGGCTCAAAGAGAGGGTATTAAAGAGGGAGCCGGTCTTTGGATAGCTAGGTTGCTCCATTTCCTGATGCTGGTTTCTTTGGCAGCTTTACCATGAAGCCAAAAAGAAGAGGTTCCGTTTTGGGCCTGCTTTTTGGAAAGCAGGCCCAAAACGGAACCTCTTACATTAGAGTGCCCTAAAGGATTACCAGAGCCACTCAGGGCAAAGCATGCGTGTTTTGTTTCTCAGTTTCACCCCCACAATCAGTTCATGGCTGCCGGCACTGGCATTGTTCAGGCCAGAGGTAGTCAGGTCATAAGAGTAGCCGAAGTCAAGGACGTGGTTCACATTCATGCCAGCCAGGGCAGCCACCGCATCTCCGTGGCGGTATGACACTCCCGCCCAAAAGCGGTTGGCGTAGGTGGCCTTGAAGTTGACGTCTACTGACAGCGGGCTGGGCTGCGCTAGTTTCATCATAACAGACGGCTCCAGAGAAAGGTCATAGCGTAACCTGATGCGGTAGCCCCCGGTCAGGAAGTAATGGGGCTGCAGCTTTTGCTGGGCCACCTGCATGCCTTCGTTCCCGGAGATGGTGTTGGTCACAAGCTGCGCCGCTGACGCCCCCACGTAAAAGAAGTCTGAATACACCCAGGTGCCCAGCCCCAGATCAAAATTGGTCTTAGACATGGTACCGGCCAGTAACGACGGGTCGTTCTGGTTGTTCAGGCGAATGGCGTTCCCGTTCAGGCGCGTCTGCACAAACCCACCGGCCAACCCCACCGACATGTTCACCTTTCTGGTAATGGGGTGGTGATAGGCATAGGTCAGGTTCACGTTGGTAGCACTGAGCGGGCCGGTCTTGTCTACCTGCGCCATGGCGCCAAACCCGTGGTGCGGCCTGGCCTTGTGGTATTTGGCCGAACGTGGGTTTTTGGATGGCAGCTTGGGCACAAAGCCTTTGCCAGTGCCGGGGCCCTGCGGGGAGTTACGGTCATTGAACCCGAAGGAGGAGTGTCCGCTAATGTAATAGGTGACCGGCGCTCCGTCTACTCCCACCCATTGCCGGCGGGTTCCCATCCGCACATCGGTGTAGCTCTCTATACCAGAGAGGGCGGGGTTCAGCAGAAAGTTGTTGAACAGGTACTGGCTGTACTGGGCTTTCTGCTGGGCCATAGCCGGCGTGAACAGAACAGTAAACAAAATAAGGTGGGCAAGCTTCTTCATCTGGGCTTACTTAATAATAGTGACGTTTCCGGTAAGGGGACTCTCTTTGTCATCCAGGCGGATGAGGTAATAGTAGGTAGCGGCCGGAAGCGGCTGCCCGTTCAGGCGGCCATCCCATGGCTTATCATATCCTCTGGATTCAAATACCTTGTTCCCCCAGCGGTTGAAAATCTCCACCTGGCTGTTAGGGTAGTTGTTGAGCCCAGGAAGGTCCCACGCATCATTGATACGGTCGCCGTTAGGCGTAAAGCCGTTGGGCACCTCCACCGGAGGCAGCACGGTAATAGTCACCTGGTCTGAAGAAGTACAGCCGTCTGGCGTAGTCACGGTAACGGTGTAGGTGGTAGTGACAGTGGGTTTGGCCACTGGGTTGGCGATCTTGTCATCACTCAGGCCCAGGCTTGGTGACCAAGCGTAAGAGATGCCACCTTTGGCTTCCAGTTCCACAAAACGTCTGGTGATAATGGTCACATCTGGGCCGGCGTTGGCCGTTGGGGCCGGAATGTTGGCTTTTACCGCCACCATCTCGCTGGCGCAGTTCTGCACCACAGACCGCACGTAATACGTAGTGGTTTCCTTGAGCACCGGTGTGGTAAACTGCTGGCCAGAGCCTAATAATTTTCCGCCCATGGGCTTGTCAAACCATTCAATTACCGTGGGAACTGTGCCGTTCGGGATCGCCTGCAGGGTAGCGCTGAAGCCGGCGCAGATGAAGGCCTCCTTCACGGTAGGTGGTTGCGGTACTGTTACGGTTACCTGTACCACGTTGCTTTCGGCAATGGCGCACCCTCCAGAAAGCACTTTTCTCCGGAACCAGGTGGTGCGCGTAAGCGGACCCGGCGCGTAATGCTGCTCAGTGGTATTGCCAAAGGCCGTCCCAAACCCTGAAGCGGGCCCGGAGGTGCTGCTTTCCCACACATAGGTGAAGGAGCCATTTCCACCTTCAGGTGTGGTGCCGGTCAGGCGGGCAGGGGCCGTATTCAGGCAGACCGTCTGGTTGGTAGAGATGCTGTTCTGCGTGATGGCCGTAAATACCGTCACCTTGATCACGTTAGACTCCAGGGTAATGGTACCAGAGCTCACTTTCCTCCTGAACCAGGTGGTTTGGGTAAGTGGACCAGACATATAGTCTCTGGTAGCAGGGTTGCCGCTGGCAGTTACAAAATCAGAGGTAGCGCCGGTGGTACTCATTTCCCAGACATAATGGAAGGTGCCGTCTCCGCCTACCGGCTCTGAACCCACCAATAATTTAGGGGCGTTACCGGTGCAGATGCTCTGGTCTTCGGTGATAGTGTTCTGCGAAAGCCCTGCGTTCACAGTCACCTTCACCTCATTGCTGAGAACATCACACCCGCCGGAGGTTACCTTGCGCCGGAACCAAGTGGTTTGACTAATGGCGCCTGAGGCGAAGGTTTTACCCGTAGCCCCGGAAATGGTGCTATACGAAACCCCATCCAGGCTGCTTTCCCACTGGTACTGGTAGTTTCCAGCTCCGCCGGTAGGCGTGGTGCCCGTAAAGGCGGCCGGCTTGTTATTGATGAAGATGACCTGGTTGTCCTGGATGAAGTTGTTGATGATAGAGGAGCTTACCGTCACCTTCACGGCCGCACTGGTCTGCGCCAAACAGGTGCCTGATTTTACTACCCTTCTATACCAGGTGGTTTGGTATAGGATGCCCGGGGTGTAGTCCTGCTCCTGATTGGCTCCGGCCGCTGCGTAGTAGGCAATGCCATCGGTGCTACTCTGCCACTGGTAGGTATAAGAGTTGGTGCCGCCGGTAGGTAACGCACCCGTAATGGTTCCGGCATTGGTGCCAGCGCAGATTTCCTGCACGCCAGACAAAACGTTATTGGCAACGGGAGGCTGTACCGTCACCTGTACCGCGGTACGCGGACCGGCGCAACCTCCGGCTACGGCCTGTACATAGAAAGTAGTGGTCTGGGTAAGGGCCGGTGTGGTAAAAGCAGGTCCAGAGAATAAGGCAGTTCCGCCGGAAGGGGCCGCAAACCAGGCATAAGATAGGTCATTAGCCGGATTTTTTACTTCCAGTATGGCTTTTTCTGAATGGCACACCGTAGCGGCAATACCTTCTGGCGCCGATGGAAGCGCTGTCACGGTTACTTTTACTTCGGCTCTTCCTGGAGACACGCAACCATTGGTGGTCACCGCCTGGGCGTAATAGGAAACGTTATTCTGCAGGGTGGCCGTGGTAAAGGTATTGCCTTCCGCTAACAGGTTGCCGCCGGTGGGGGCGTCAAACCACTGCACTTTGTACGTGGTAGAAGACGCGGTGGCCGTTAAGGTAGCCGTGCCTCCCTGGCAGATGGCTACGCTTCTGGCAATAGGCGGCGATGGCAAAGGAAGAACGGTGATCTTCACCGCTGAGCTGGTCAACTGGCAATCACCGGAGTACGTGACCCTGCGGAACCAGGTAGTTGCCGGCAGAATGCCCGGGGCATATGTGGCATTTTCAAAAGCACCTGATGCGGTGGTAAAGCCCGCCGTGGCGCTGGTGATACTTTTCTCCCACTTATAGGTATAGGTGCCGTTTCCGCCGGTGGCGGCGGGGGCGTTAATAACCGGGGCCGTTGACTCATCGCACACCAATATGTCAGCGGGCATGGTCACCGGTTTAAGGGCCGGCGTCATTTCCATTTTTACCGGGGCGGTAAAGTCCACGCAAGCGCCCATGGTCACCTTGCGGCGGAACCAGGTAGTCTGCGTAAGGGCCGCTGGGGCGTAGTTCTGGTTGGTGTTGGTGCCTACCGCAGCGCTGAATCTGTTGCCGTCCAGGCTGCTTTCCCAGGAGTATTGAGGCACGCCGTTTCCGCCGGTAGGGCGATAGCCGGTAATTACTGCCGGTACAGATCCTTCGCACACCACCTGGGCTTCTGAGGTGAAGTTGTTGGCGATAGGTGGCTGTACAGTCACGGTTACCTCCGTCCGGATCTTAGCGCAGTTGCCCGGGGCTTTGCTTTGCACAAAATAGGTAGCGTTCACAAAAAGGGCAGGCGTCACAAAGGTATCTCCGGTAAAGACAGGGGAGCCGCCGGTAGCGCTGGTGAACCACTCATAAGGTCCGCCCGGGGCGGTAGCAGTTAAGGTGGCAGAAGACCCGCTGCAAATAGTGACATTGGCCACGGTAGGCGGGAAAGAGATAGCGTACACAGAAACCAACACCGCAGGCGAGGTTTGGGTACAGCCGTCAATGGTCACCTTACGGCGGAACCAGGTGTTGGCGGTGATAGGGCCGGTCTGATAGGAGGAAACGTTGGATGAACCGGTAACCAGGCTAAAGCCCTGGGTGTCGCTGGTCGTGCTGGCCTCCCAGGCATATACCGGCTGCCCACCGTTTCCGCCGCCTGGCAAAGAGCCAGAGATAGTGGTGGTGGTACCGTAGCAAATATTGTCTGCCGGGCCCTGCACGGTATTGTTGCTGATGCCGGGCACTACAGAAATCTTAACGGGTTCAGATACGCTGGTACAGCTACCAGAAGTGACTACCCGTCTAAACCAGGTGCTTTGGGTAAGGGTACCCGGGGCGTAATCAGCGGCAGTGCTGGTGCCGGGGGCTTTGGTGAACACTGTACCGTTGGTGCTGCTTTCCCATTGGTAGGCATAGGTGCCAGAACCACCAGACAGGGCTTCCCCGGTCAGGGAGGCAGCTGCCTCTCCTAGGCAGAAGGTTTGGTCCGTGCTGATGCTGTTCCCGGTCAGGGTAGGCTGCACTGTCACCTTCACCGCGTTGCGGCTTGCAGAAAAACAGCCTTCCGGAGAAAGGGTAGCGGTATAATAGGTAGTGGTAGCGTTGAGGGCCGGCGTAATAAATGTAGGGCCGGTGGCCAGGAAGTCTTTTTCGTCTCCGGTGGCAGTAGCATACCAATAAACGGTGCCGCCGGTGGCACTTGCTTTCAAGGTGGCCGGGCTGCCGAAGCAGGTAGTCATATCAGCCGCCGTTGGTGCGCTTGGCAAGGGCGTGACCGTTACCTGTACCGGGGTTCGCGTTTGGCTGGTGCAGCCGCCGCTCCTGGCAGACTCTACATAATAAGTAGTGGTGGTTGTTAAGACGGGGGTAGTAAAAGTGGCGCCCGTAGCCAGTGGTGTGGTGGCGCCAGCCGAAGCAAACCAGTTAAAGACAGACCCTTCGCCAGTGGCTTTTAAGGTGGCGGTAGTGCCGGCGCAGATAGCGGCGCCTGCTGCAGCGGGGGCAGAAGGGGCGTCACGGACCACTATGGATTGGTTGGTGGAGTCTCCGGTACAGGTAGTGCTTGTGCCAGATGGGGTAACTGCTAACTGGATGGTGTACGTACCCTTGTTCTGGAAGAGGATGGAAGGCTTAGCTGAAGAAGCATTGGTGCCATTGGTAAAGGCCCAGCCGGTGCTGGGTGAAATAGTCCATAAACGCTTATAGCCACTGGTGTTTCCGCCTACGTTGTTGCCGTTGTATCCGCTCTTGGTGTCATCATTCAGGGTAATGGTCTGGTTAGGGCAAAGCGTGTTGCCCGGCTGAATGCTGAAAGAGGCAATGGGTTTAGAGGAAATCACAATCCCGCTTACCTCTGCCTGCTTGGAGATACAGCCGTAAGCAATGGCAAACATGGTAAAGCCCTTGGGCTTCCCTTCAGAAGACTTGGTAAAGTTATGGACAATGGTAGACGGGAGGTTGCTCTGCGTGTAATGGAGCGTATCTGTGCCGTCATCAAACCAGATGGCGTATTTGGTGGTAGCGGCGTTCCCTTCGGTGCCCAAAATCCCAAACTTGAAGGCCGCAGGGGCGCAGTCTGAGGTGTTATTGGGGCTCTGGATACCAATACCTGGGGTGCTGCCATTAAATACCGGGTAGGTGCTACTGGCGGTACAACCGTTCTGGCTGACAACAGTGTACTTTAAGTTGAAACTGCCTTGGGTCTTATAAGTGTGCGAAGCCGTAGTGAATGAGGCAGGATAGGTGTTGGAGGTGCCGTCTCCCCATTCAATAATAGCTTCTTTGTTCTTAGAGGAAGTGGTAGAGGCGTTCACTACTTCCAGATTGTACTCCACCGAACCACCTACCGAACTACATCTGGTGAAGTTTTCTTCGTTAGCATCAGATAAAGAGGCGTCCGGCTTATCCGGGCAGGTTTGGGCGAAAGTGTAAAGACTCCAGAAAAACAGGAGGGTGAAAAAAGAGAAGAACTTTTTCATAGGCGCTAGTGTGCCGGCAGGTAAAATAGGAATTTACACGAATCAATAAGGAATAGGGAGGATGCTTGAGCTGTTATAGCAGAAAAAGATCTGCCACAGAAGCAAAAGGCAATAGTAAGCTAAACCGCTAGGGGTGAGGTTTGTCCAATCACAGGGGAAGTACAAAATACGTCTGCTAAGGAGCAGTCAGAAAGTGCTTTTATGTGATGGTGAGCCGGAGAGGCAAATGTATATATTCTAGATTCTTCCTGAAAGTAATTTTTTTCCATATATTTATTTAGAGTGGATCTGGTAATTGATTTATATCTTTATAACCTCTGTTAGAGGCTCTGATTTAGAAGTATAAATATTTATGTTTCAAGCGCGTTTCGTGGTCAGTAACAACGTGAATCGTAACTTAAGTTCAATAATTTCGTAAAAATTATGTTTTTAAATTTTATACATTTTTTATAACTATTCTTATTTTTAATATGAGTGGTGTCTTAATTAAAAGAGATAGGAGGCGCAGAACTGTTAATGTTTGCTTTTTTCTTACCCCTTTAGAGGGAAAATCGTAAAATAAAGTACAACTAAGGAGATGAAAAGAAGCGGTAGCTTGGGCAGAAAAGGACTCTATTGATTATTCAACGGGTAAAAAGAGTAGTTGGCAGTTAAATTTGGGGTGTTCACCTAAAAGGTAGAGTGGAAAAGAAATTACCTATTACCTTTGACAAAGTAAAAACAGCAGAAAATGTCTGCTGAGAAAGATATTGAAAACATAAAGGAGCGGCGAGGCACTTCTGCTTGCAGGAGCGTCAAAGGTTCTGATGCTTATTGGGGGATATGCTACAGACACTAATGACATTTTGCCTCGCTTGCCCCTCCTTTTTCAGCCTCTTTTCCTGCCCAGGGAAAGAGGCTTTTTTGTGTCTGTATAGGAAGGCATGGGCCAGGCGTGGCCAGTTTGGTTTGTGGAGTTGGATACGCCAATTTGGTTCATCCGGAAAAACGGCCTATTGGTCGAGCGATTTGGGCGGTTTACCTAAAAATTCTTTTAGTCTTGCAGGAAGCTGTTACCTTTGACACAGTTAAAACAACAAAGAAAGTTTGCTGCTAAAGATATAAAGGAGCGGTGGGGCACTTCTGCTTGCAGAAGCGTTACAAGTTTTGATGCTTATTGGGGGATATGCTACAAACGCTTTTAACATTGCCTCGCTTGCCCTTCTTTTCAACCTCTTTTTCCTGACCAGGAAGAAGAGGTTTTCTTTTTTAGGGCAGCCCGGCCCCTAACGGTTTGGTTCTATTAGCACCTCCTTTTGAAAATTCTTTCCTTGTCACTGGCCCTCTTCCTACAGGAAAGCCACCGGAGAGCGTGTAAGGGCAAATTTGCCATTCATTTTGCGTACCTTTGGTAAAACCCTAATACACTAGAGATTTCATGAACCAGCATATGACCGAAAATGAGCGCGAAGTAATCAAGCTCATTAATTTCTTCAAGAAAAAGGGAGAGCGGCTGGCCGAGGAAGGTTCCCTGACCCAGGAGCACCAGGACCTGAATGCGGCCTGTGAACGCCTGACCGAGAAAATCTACAACCACGCCGATTTCCGGCAACAGGTGCTGGAAAAGCACGAGACCCTGAAAGGCATCATTGAAGACAGCGCCCAGTGCCCTAGCTGTGGCAAGGTAGATAAGCTTAAGAAAGTAGGCGTGGCCACCAATGAGCTGGGCTGGAAATCTAACCGCTATAAATGCCGTCGCTGTAATATTGAGTTCACCTGGAACCGACCCAACAACCCCTGGGACATGATCCCGTTCCTGGAGATTTGCCTGCAGGAACTGGACACCAACCTCGGCTCTGCCGAAATGGAAGGAGACTTGAGGGAACGCGCCCAGGGCGCCCGCGACCACATGTCCGTGAGCCTGGAGCAATTACGGGCCGCCATCGCTTCTGCCGACGAGGAGAAGGCGCGTATGGAGGAGCAGGACCGTGAGATGTCCCGCATGCTGCATGAGTTCAAGAAATATCTGCTAATAGAGAAAATCAAACTGGAGCCCTTCAGCGAAAACTAAGAAAACCCGTTTTGCGGAAAAGAAGAATCCCGTTTTGGGGCCGTTTTGCTAAAAACGGCTCCAAAACGGGATTCTTTATAAATTGGTAACAAACAAAATTTAGTAAGGCCGTACATAGGTGAAAAGTAGCTACAAAAGCCGCTGATCACGTTACAAAATAAAGCCATGCCCATAGAAAACGACAACATCACCAACTCAGACGAAAGCAAACGCCTGCCAGACAGTAACCCCTCCCCGTATGAAGGTCAGCAGACTGAGGACGAGGAAGTAGGGAAACCGGACATGGGCGGAAGCTCGCTCCAGGCCAAGGAAGAAGATTACCTGGACACTGAGCCCGAAGGATCTAAAATAGAAGGCAATGTGGCCGCCAAGGAAGAGGAAGACACCTCCAAGCTAGATGGCAGTAACGCCAACAACCTGCGTACCAAGTAATTAGTGCTGAAGAGTTTGAATCCCCTTCGGTTTTTGGCTTGTTTTGGAGAAAACAGGCCAAAAACCGAAGGGGATTTCTTGCGTTAAAGATAAGCGCCCTGGGCATGTAAACGTGCTCACAGTCACACTCTAACAATTTAACGCTATGAATAGAAATCAGGATTTAAATGACTTAGAACGCCAGAATTGGGAAAGGATGCAGCGCCGTGATGATGACCAGTTCCGGGGCTCTTACCGCCAGGACCTTGACCGCGGCGACAAATATGACCAGTTGAACCGCCGCAATAACTTTAATGACCGTGACATTAGCCAGGACTACCGGAGCGCGCAGTTCCAGGGGACAACTGAAGACCTGCGCCGGGAGAACACCGGGCAATTGCCCCGTGACTACGGCCGGGACCCCAACCGCCGCGGTGAGCGCCTGGATAACTTTAACCCCCATGAGGATAATAACGGCCTGGAAGGGGCCACCCGTAACTTCGGTAACATGGGCAGCTACGGCGGAGCGCAAGGCTGGGGTACTTCCCGCGGCGGCTCCCACCAGGGCGCTTCCCCCGGAAACCAATGGGCCAGCGGCCATGGCCGAGACGAGGGGCGCCCGGTGAACCGCCAGATCTACGGCGCCTACCGTGACCGCAACAGCTTCGCGCTAGGTGAACGGGAGCAGTATGACGGAACCAGCCGTTACGGTACCCAGGGCGCAGACACCTCCAGGGGAATAGAGCCTTCAGAGTGGACCGGCCCTAGAGGAGGCGTTCGGGGCACAGCTGGTTCTGCCAGAAGGCAAGATGACAGCCGGTATGAGATCTATGATGATGCTGAGTCTAACTACAGCCGGGGCGAATACGGTAACCAGATGGGAGGCGGCGCCTATATGGGCAGCGGCTATGACCGCCGCACCCACGGGGAGTACGGGCCAATGCTGGATTACAACCAGGCCCCCCGCGAGCGTTACAACCAGGAGGGCGAAGGCATGCGTACCGAAAACTACGGAAACATGGCCGGTACCCTCAGCTACGGCATTGACTGGGACTACCGGTCGGCGGAAGGCCGAAACCGGTTGTATGACCCCATGAGCGGCCACATAAGAAGGCATGACTCCCAGCCTCCCTCACGAGAGGATTTCAACTGGTGAGAAGCATCTTAAAACAGGAAAGGCTGCCCAAAAGGCAGCCTTTCCTGTTTTAAGATGCAGCCTTTGCGTTTTGGGCCTGTTTTTAGGAAAACAGGCCCAAAACGCAAAGGCTTCCGCTACGGGAAGAGGTGGATATATAATCTCCTTAAAACCCGTGCGTTCTAAGGTTGTGCGTTCTACCTTTGCGCTTGTTGTGAATAATTGACCTGTCTATGAAAAATCCTTGGGTTTTATGGCTGTGCCTGCTTGTGATGGCAGCGTGCGCTCCATCGCCGCAGAAAAAGGTAGAGGTGTTGCAGCAGGAAGTGTTGGCCTTGCATGACTCGGCCATGGCCAAAATGGGAGCCTTGTACACGGGGCGCAAAGAACTTACCTTCCTCAAAGACTCAGTCATCACCAAAGATACCTCTGCCCAGCAACAGTTGGCCCGGCAGATCAATGCCCTGGTACAGGCCGATGAGCACATGATGCAGTGGATGCGGGCTTACCGCATCCCCGAAGGCAAGAAACCCGAAGAGGCCCTTACATACCTGCAGGCAGAGAAAACCAAGATAGAACAGGTGCGCCAGGAAATTGAGAAGACCCTGCGGACCTCAGATTCACTGGCCGCGCATTACAGAACCCCAAAACCATGAGAAACACCCTTTTATCTTTTAGTCTAGGGATAACCCTGTTAGGCGCCTGTACCTCTCCCCCCGAAAATAAGTCCTTGCCTATTCTGGGACCTAGGGAGCCTAAAGTGACCATGGTGGACGGTACCCCTAAGGTAGATACCGTGTACCACACCATTCCAGATTTCGCCTTGCTGGACCAGGATAGCCAGATGGTGACCCAGAAAACGGTGGCCAACAAGATTTACGTGGCAGATTTCTTTTTTACGTCCTGTCCCTCTATTTGCCCCAAAATGAAAAGCCAGATGCTGCGGGTGTATGAAAAATACAAAGATAACCCCCGGGTGGCACTGCTTTCCCATTCCATAGACCCCACCCATGACACCGTGGCGGTGCTGCGCGATTACGCAGACCGCTTAGGCGTGAAGAGTAGTACCTGGCATTTCTTGACGGGCAACCGTGACACCATTCTGGATCTGGCCCAGAAGCACTACTTCACCAGCGCCATGGTAGACAAGGCTATGCCGGGTGGGTTTGAGCACAGCGGGGCCTTTCTTTTGGTAGACGAGCAACGCCGCCTGCGCGGTCATTATGACGGCACCAATGCCCAGGACGTAGACAAACTCCTGAAGGATATGGAGGTGCTGCTTTCTGAAAAGAAAAAATAACGCTATGCGGTTTCCTGTCATCAAGGTCTTGGGTTGTATTATGATGGGATTGCTGCTCGCCGGCTGTTTTACAGAGCGGGGCCAGGAAGGCGAATTGCTGTACGGTCGCCATTGCAGTAGCTGTCACCTGGAAAACGGGGAAGGGCTGCGGGGCGTGATTCCGCCCCTGGTCAACTCAGACTATTCAGAGAAGAACCGGGATATTCTGGCTTGCCTGATCAGGCAGGGAATTAAAGGCCCTATCACGGTAAACGGAAAGACCTACAACCAGGCCATGCCCGGTAACCAGAAACTCACAGAGGCAGACCTGACCAATATCATAAACTACCTGTCAAAAGAATTCAAATCACCCAAGGAGAGGGTCTCTTTTGGGGAAATACGGGAACAGGTGAAGGCTTGCCCATAGACTCTTTTCTCAAAACCACATCCTCCTTTGCTTGCTTTAAACCAGCAAACCTGCCAAACGTATTTGGTGGGTCTGCTGGTTTTTTTGCTTAGCCTTTGTTTGATTCTGGTCACCGCTATTCTGGCTAGTGCACATGCGTTTTACTTTTGGGATTGTGCTTTTCTAAGGTTGGCGGTGGTGTTAGATTTTACAGAAATAAACCGAGATGGAGTTCCGGGCTGCTAGAAGCCTTCGGTCTTAAAGTTGGGGATTTCTCATGGGAGGGATGTTATGCCAGGGATGCTATTGGTTTTAAGAAACCACCAAAAGTTGTCGTAGGAAAACAAAAGCTAAAAATATTGGTAATTCTTGTATTTTAGAAGAATAGCTAATAATTTTAGCTATGGAAAACGGACCAGAGAAATCGGGTAAAAGCAGCAAGCCTTTCCAGAATGCCAGCCTTACCAAGGGCCGGGGAGCGCAATACAATCCTGCCAACCCTTACTTGAAACAGGAGTATGTACTGGAGCATATAGAGGGGCTGGACGAGCCTTGGGAGCAGCAGGCGGCTACCCAGTTCTTTCAGGAAAAACCTAAAACCATAGTGAATGAGGTGAACTCCCCAGACCTGGGTCTCATGTATTCCATGAACCCTTACCAGGGGTGTGAGCACGGCTGCGTGTACTGTTATGCGCGCAACACCCATGCCTATTGGGGCTTGGGGGCGGGGCTGGACTTTGAGCAGAAGATCATCATAAAAGAGAACGCAGCCCAGGTGTTAAAGCAACAACTGGAGAACCCCCAGTGGGTGGTAAGGCCTATTATGCTGGCCGGTAACACAGACTGCTACCAACCCATTGAGGCCAAAAAGAAGATCACCAGGCAGTTGCTGGAAGTACTGCTGCAGTACCGGCACCCGGTAAGCATGATCACTAAGAATTCCCTTATCCTCCGGGACCTTGACCTGATCCAGGAACTGAGCAAACACCAGCTGGTGCACGTGAATATTTCCATCACTACTCTGGACGAGGCGCTTCGGTTAAAGCTGGAGCCGCGCACCGCCACGGGTGCCAAAAGACTGGCCGTGGTGAAGGCGCTGTCTGAGGCAGGCGTCCCGGTGAACGTAATGGTGACCCCGGTTATTCCGGGGTTGAACGACCATGAGGTGCCCGCTATTCTGGAGGCATCGGCGGCGGCCGGGGCCTTGTCTGCAGCCTATACCATTGTGCGGTTGAACGGGGCCGTGGGCGAAACCTTTGAAGACTGGATTCATAAAGCCTACCCAGACCGGGCCAACAAAGTGCTCAACCAGATCAAATCCTGCCACGGCGGAACGCTTAATGATAGCCAGTTTGGACGGCGCATGGCAGGGGAGGGGAAGTGGGCGGAGACCATCAAGGCCCTGTTCAAGATTTCCCTTCGGCGCCATTTCCAGGGCAGGACCATGCCGGCCTATAACCTGTCTGCCTTTTCGCCGCGGGCGGGTAAACAGCTCTCCATGTTCTAGTAATTGCCTCTTT
Source organism: Rufibacter radiotolerans (assembly GCF_001078055.1). NCBI lineage: Bacteria > Pseudomonadati > Bacteroidota > Cytophagia > Cytophagales > Hymenobacteraceae > Rufibacter > Rufibacter radiotolerans. The sequence goes on from NZ_CP010777.1 coordinate 920,299, forward strand.
CTGCTTCTTTGATAAAAAGGCGGCTTTAAAGGTTGCCTTAGAGGGAGACAGCCGCGAAGGCTGTTTGAACTGCTTAAAGAAATACTAGAAATAGAAAGAAGTAACTGCTTGATGGAATGGATTGGTGATGCGAAGGGGTGACAGCTTGTCAGGTGGGATAAGGGCGGATTAGCCCCTGTAAGGAAGGGAACTGGTTAAGCAGGAAGGAAGGCTGTCAGGGGGAAGCGTGATTAGGGTTTGCCTAGGAGGCAATGGAAGATTTAGGGAATGCTGCCAGAAAGGATTCTATAAACCGAAGCCAGCCAGAAAGCGGTGTTCCACGGGTAAAGAAAGGTTGAAGGTGATAGGGTATAAGCTGTTTTGGGTCAACTGTATATAGGTGTTTATCTATATAATTGGTTGAGCAGAGGGATGGGCCCTTAAGCGAGGAAAGGAATCTGGGGAGGAGTTCTGGTTGTACGGGAGATGCGGGCAAGGGTTTTAGAAGAGGATAGCCTTGGTAAAAACATAGAAGGCTCTTTCTGGGTAGAACCTTTCTAAAACAGGTGTGGTCTTCGTATCTTTAGGCATGGGGAAGGCCATCTTATCTACAAGCGCTGTGGCTGGGAAGAAAGTAAAGCGAAGCTTCTTGTTTAAACTGATTGTGGTTCTGAACATAGGAGCCGCGGTCTTGTTTGTGCTTTCCCATGTGGCTTCCTATATCAACCCTGCGGTCCTCTGGGTGGGTAGCCTGGTGGCGCTCACCTTTCCGGTGTTGCTGCTCCTGAACTTGCTGTTCATTCTCTACTGGCTCCTGGTCAAAAGCCGGGCGGTGTTCATTTCCTTGTTTGCCTTGTTGGTGGGGTTCAATAATCTGCAGGCCCAGATCCAGCTTAACCTCTTCCCCTCTGAGGTGCCAACCAACGCCCAGCAACTGCGGGTGCTCAGTTTCAACGCCCGGCTTTTTGACCTATATGCCTGGACCGGCAACCCGCGCACCCGAGACAAGATCTTTAAGATGGTGCAGGATGAGAGCCCCGATATCATCTGCTTCCAGGAGTTCTATACTTCTTCCCGGTCCGGCCGGAATAACCTGGATACGCTCCTCCGTTTGCAGAAAGCCACCAACCAGCACGTGGCCTATACAGAGACCCTCCGGAAGACAGACCATTGGGGAATCGCCACCTTCAGCTCGTTCCCGGTGGTTAGGCGGGGCAACATCCTGTTCAATGAGAAAACCAACAACCTCTGTATTTTCACCGACCTTAAAATCGGCCCGGACACGGTGCGGGTTTACAACGTGCACTTCCAGTCTAATCGGTTCAAGCGGGAGGACTACGAGTTCTTGGGAAACCCCAACGCCAAGCCTTCTAACGATGAGAAACTGATGGCCTCTCGCAACATCATCCGGCGCCTGCAGGTGGGGGCCACCAAGCGGGCGTACCAGGTGAAAGTGGTGGCAGACCATATTGAAAACTCACCGTACCCGGTCATTGTCTGCGGCGACTTCAATGACCCGCCGGCCTCCTTTACGTATAATAAAATTAGCAAAGGGCTGAAGGATGCGTTTGTGGAAAGCGGCTGGGGACTAGGCAATACCTTTAACGGACTCTTCTCCATCTTGCGCATTGACTACCTCCTGCATGACGCCAGAATGGTAGGCACAGGGTACCGCACCATCCGGCAGAACCTTTCAGACCACTACCCTATTGTGAGTGACCTTTGGCTGAAAAAGGTCGAGCCAGTCAAGTAAGTAATTGTATTTTGCGGAGTTGCTGGTTTGGGCCCGTTTTAAGAAAAACGGGCCCAAAACGCCTACGTTATTGGACGGGGTGCAGCACGTGCTTCTGGTTTTCAATCACATTGTCTAGGGTCCACTCCACGCGGCCCACAAAGGCGTGCTCCCTAACCTTACAGTCAGATTTGGTGCAGAGACGGCAACTGTCAGGGGGCAGGCAGGGGTCCAGGTGCACGAACAACTCCACTACGTCGCCCATTTCCTGGGTGATGATCTCCTGTAGCAACTCTACTTCCTGGTGTGATTCCTGCAGGTTAAAGTACCAGGGCAGGGTAAGGTGGCAGTCTATGTGCAGCATGCTGCCGTACTTGATCACGCGCATGTTGTGCAGGTCAATCCAGTTCTCGCGGCGGCGCTGGTTAAGCACGGCTATGATGCGGTCCATGAGCTGGTGGTCGGCCTCATCCATTACCCCAGAGATGGAGTTGCGCACAATGCCGTACCCTGTGTACATGATGAAGGAACCAAAGATAATGGCCACCACCGAGTCTAGCCAGACCAGTTGGGTAAAGTAGATGCAGCCCAGGCCTACCACCAGGCCAAGGCTGGAATAGGCGTCTGAGAGCAGGTGCTTGCCATTGGCGATAATGGTGAGCGAATGGTCACGGGTGCCGCGTTTGACCAGGTAGCGGCCTGCCACGTAATTGGCGGCGCCGGCCACCAGGGTAAGCACAATACCCACGTCCATCTTTTGGACCGGTTGCGGGTACAGCAGGTTGTAAATGGATTTGACAAGAATGGCAGCGCCCGCCAGGGTAATGAGCGCCCCTTCCAGACCTGAGGAGATGAATTCTATCTTGCCGTGCCCGTAGGGGTGGTCCAGGTCACGGGGCTTGGCCGCCAGGTACACGCTATACAAGGCCACGCCGCCCGCCACAAAGTTAATGATGGACTCCAGGGCATCGGTTAAGATGGCGTTGGAGTTGGTGATAAAGAAAGCGACGAATTTAATCCCCAACAGCAGCACGGCCATCAGAAGCATGAGGGCCATTACACGAATGGGGGAAACCTTGGAAGGAGGGGTGGGCATAAAAGCGGATTTAAGGCAAGCCTTTTGCCCTCAAACGGAGGGGAGGCAAAAGGGGGTACAAAAGTACAGCCTTTTTTGGTACCGCTACCGCAATTTTTGGAGGTGGCCGTAACGCTGCCTTCGGAACAAAGGATTGGTCCTGGCGCGGCAAGCAAAGAAAAGGTGACTTCTTACCCGAAAAGGGCCGTCAGTAACCAGGTCACAAAGGAGGCCAGAAGGCCCAGGAAGAAAAATAAGAAGCCCAGGATGGTACGCATAGCCTTATGTTAAATCTTAGTAAAGATACTACATTCAGATTAATGCAACAAATCCCTTGATTCTTTCATATAACTACTATTGCAATTGGCTAACAATCCTCTTAGTTTAGCCTTTTCGACAAAACCTAAATTTACGACTTTACCTATTGCATATGAATAGCCCGGTTAACAAGGTTGTAGTGGGAAAACCAATTGAGAAGCTGCTGAAGAACAGCGCATTACTGGCTGTAGATACTTCCTCCGTAAATGATTCCTTAGCCCGCCTGGAGGCACTAAGGCAAACCTATATCCAGTCGCCTACCGCCGGGAGGAATGTCTTTAAGCTTCCTGGCCTGGAGCTGTAGCCTAGCTTTACCGTTATTTCTTTTAGCCAGGTGGCAGAGCCGCCCCATGCCTTGGCGTTGGCGGAACGCTGTTTTTGGCACGTTTGCTGGAAAATAGCCCTAAAACGTCCGGGGGAGTGCAAGCCTGCGCCTGAAGTATGCTCCCCGGCAGGTTTATGTAAAAGTAAAATAGTTTCGAAGCCCTCCTTAAGACCATGGAAACCTCTTAGAAGGCGGGCTTTAGTTAGGTGCTGATCATCAAAAGGGAGCCCCGTGTTTTGGGGGCGTTTTTCGTAAAACGCCCCCAAAACACGGGGCTCCCTTTTATTTTTCTAAAAAACTAGTCTATCAGGCCTTGCTTGATGGCGTACTTGATAAGGGTAGCCGTGTTGCGGGCCTTGGTTTTCTCAATCAGGTGCTGGCGGTGCGACTCAATGGTTCTTTTGCTGGCAAAGATCTTGTCAGCGATCTCAGCGTTGGTATAGCCCTCGGCAATGAGCTTGAGCACCTCCATCTCACGCTTGGAGATCTCCGGCATATTGTTGGCCTTGGCTTCTCCGGCCGGGTTGTTGGCTTTCTGCAGCAGGTTAAGCGCTACTTCTGAGCAGATAAAGGAGTTGTCATTGGCCACGGTTTTAATAGCATGCACCAGCTCGTCACGGCCGGCGGTCTTCAGTACAAAGCCCATGGCGCCGGAGGCCCGTACCTTCTGCACGTAACTCTCCTGGTCCAGCATGGTCAAGACCAGAACCTTGGCTTCAGGGTGCTTTTGCTGTAGCTGTTTCAGGGTCTCAAAGCCATCCATGACCGGCATGTTAAGGTCTAACATGATCACGTCTGGCGTAGTGGTTTCCAGGAGCTTCAGGAGTTGCTCTCCATTTTCTGCCTCCCCAATAATCTGGATAGTGCGCTCTGATTTCAACAGAGATTTTATTCCGTCCCGTATGATGGTGTGATCATCAACCAAAATTACTTTTGTCATGCCAACTGATGTTAGATTGCTTTTATAATAAATATAACAATGGTTAAGTTCAAAACCAAAGGCTAGTGCAATATATGGGTTCTAACGTTTTTCCCTCTCAAGTAACTATCTGCAAAAGGTGATTTCTGACACAAAAACAGAAAATACGTATTAATACCTATTGGCAAAAACTCGTACTTACAACCTTTTATAGGGCGTCTTATTTAGGTATATTTGTTTGGGAGAGAGCCAGTTTTGGCTTTTCTGTTTTACCGGAGGAGGGGGCTACCCAATGAAAATTTCAACAGAGGTTACAAACGCAGGATTCCTGGTTTCTTTAAAGGGGCCCCTGGATGAAGTTTGTGCCAACGTGATCAAAAAGGAGTTGGAAGGGGTGGTGGTGCAAAACAGGAAGTTTGTGATGCTTGACTTTGCCGGCGTTACCAAACTAAGCGCCGTGGGGCTGCGGTATCTTCTGCCCTACGTCCAGCTTATCCACTACCAACAGAAGCAGATCATTCTATTTAACCTGAATGATAGTATCCATGGGTTAATCAAAAACTCTGGGTTCAGTTCACTGGTCATTATTAAAAAGACCCTAGCTGATGCCGTGGCCTACGCCAACGAGAATTCCTAGCGGCCCTAAAAAACACAGTAGTAACTTCCTGGACCACCACTTAGAATAGAAGGCTTGCCGCCTAAAGGCAACTTGCCTTGATAGATAAAGTATTTATAAAATAGCAAATGACCCGCAGGTGAATGGAGGGAGCGACCTTTTAAAGGCCCCGGTTCCATTGCTCTTTACAGGTAATTTCATATATTTAGGTATTAAGATGAAGATCATGAAAATTGCTGTTGAAGAGAACGCTCAGGTGTACCTGATTAAATTGAACGGGGAACTGGACGCTTCTACGTGTCTGGAGGTGGATAAAGCAATTGAGCTGGCTTTAACAGGGCAGTTAGAGCAGCTTTGGATTGACTTCACAGGCTTGACTTATATTTCTTCCGCAGGCTTGGGCGTACTGATTTCGCATTTGGGCACTTTGGAAAGACGGCATATAGGTATGGTGTTGTATGGCATGACCAAACAGGTGCGCAACGTATTTGAACTTTTAGGGCTGCATATGATTATGAACATAGTGCCCACCAAAGAAGACGCTCAACTCCAGTACCAGGAAAGATGACCGGCCAGGAGACACCTTCCTTCCAGGCCTCCGGCAAAGCTGAAAAGCACCTGGCTGGCCTTCGGTGGGAAACGGGCTACGGCTGGATGAGCCTTCTTACCCTGGAAATGCCGGTTTTGGTCAGATAAAGCAGCGGTGGGTCACAGATGGGGCTTATTTTCAGCATCCCCTCCTCAGAAAGGAAACGGAACTGGGGCAGGATATCCTCGCCCTCCAGGTGCAGCGCCCTGCTCACCCGGTCAGAATCTATTGGTGAATCCTCGGGCCGTTCCATAGACTGCACCAACCTATACATCTCCCGCAAAATCAAATCCATCATCTCCATACAACTAGCCTTCTGATAAAGGTTAGAAATCTTACCCCACTTCCTAAAAACAGCAAATCCGTGGTTTTGTTACAAAATTCCTGCGGGAAGGTTTGTGAAGATTCTTCTGCCAAAACCATGCCTGAAATACAGGATAGCGGAAGGGGATAAGGCCTGGAAAAAGCCTGGGACACAGCCACAAGGTGAGGTGGCGGGTTTTCAAGCCATGCCGATTTACCCGGCAGACTGAGCAGGAAATGAAAGAAATTCACCGGCCTTCTGTTTAGGGCCCGTTTTTCTAAAAACGGGCCCTAAACAGAAGGCCGGTGTAAAAACTGCGACTGGGTTAGGGTTTCTGTTTCTTGAGATTAATGGTGACAATGGTGCCTTCCTGCGGGCCAGACTGGATGCTCATAGCGCCGTTCAGTAGTTTCACCCCGTTCTGGATAGAGGTGAGGCCTATTCCCTTTGACTTTATCTTTTCCAGGGGCGGCATGCCCTGGCCGTTGTCTTCCACCCGCACCATGATCTGGTGGCCTTTGTCTACCACCTGCACCAGGGCCTCAGTGGCGTTGGCGTGTTTCATGACATTGTTCAGCAGCTCCTGCACAAACCGGAACAGGTGCGTCTCAATGGAATGGTTGGTGGGTTTGTCAAAACCGGTGATGATGCTCTGCACGGTAAAGGTGGGGGTGGTGAGCTTGCCCTCCAGGTCCTTGATGGCAGCTTTGAGGCCCAGGTCTTCCAGCACCCTTGGTATCAGTTCATGGGCCAGGGTGCGCGTTTCCTTGATAGCCTCTTCCAGAAACCCTGAAATGCGGTTTAATGGTGTCTGGGCCTCGTGGTCAAAAGCGGGGTGCGCCTGCACTTCTTCCAGGTTGAGTTTGGCGGCGTACAGCAGCTGGGCCAGGCTGTTGTGCAGGGCTTCGGCAATGCGCTTGCGCTCGTCATTCTGGGTGGTAAGGATCGCCTCCATCACGGCCTTCTGCTGGTCTAGTTTTACTTGGGTGTCTGTCTGTTGGCGCTGCTCCTGCTCCGTGATGTCATGCACAATGGCCAGAACTCCGCTGATCTCTTTGTCTGGCGTGATAACCGGGGTGAGGGTGATCTCATAAGACCTGTCCGGAGCCAGGTAGGGTAGTTTGAAGATGGTAATCTGCTCGCCCTGGAGAACGGTAGCCAGTTTCTGGATAAGCCTTTTCTGGCTCTTTTGGGGCAGCACAGAGGTCAGTGATTTGCCTAGTACCTCCTGGCGCTCAAGGTGGGTGATCTCTTCCATCTTCTTGTTCCAGGACGTAATGTTCAGGTCCACGTCCAGGGCCACAATGCCATTGATGTGGGTGTCCAGCAGGTTCTGGGAGAATTCCTTTTCCCGGGAGAGCTGGTCCTGGATCTGCTTCTGCTCCGTGATGTCAATGCCGAAGGCAATTCCCAGTTGGCGCTGGGTATCCAGAAACCCGAAGTTCTGGAAGGAGATTTGCCGGCCCTGGTACGGATAGGAAGCGGTAAAGCTTTTCTCCTGCCCATCCAGTACTTCCTGGAAGTTGTCTTGCAGGAAGGGGAACACCTCAAAGAGATTTTTCCCCTGCAGCTCATTGTCATGAATACCAATGCTCTGGAGTCCTTTCCCTTTAATCTCCTGGTAGTTGCCCTGTAGGTCAAGCACGGTCAGTACCATGGGTAGGTTCTGCAGGATCTGGTCCAGTAGCATGGTGCGGTGGCGCGCCTCTTCTTCGGCCTTTTTTTGTTCGGTCACGTCCAGGCAGAAGCCAATCAGCTCACCGGTGGTCATTTCCTGGAAGAAGAAGTTCTGTTTGAAGACCTGGTTGCCGTTCACAATTGCCTCACTGATGAACTGGACTTTTTGCCCCTTTAACGCAGCCTCCAGATGCGTTAAAATATCGGGCTTTATTTCCTGCATGGACTTTCCAACCAACTCATGCTGCTCCAGGCCCAAGGACTGCAGGCCGTTGCCCCTTGATTCTAGAATTTCCATTTGGGGGCTAACGCGCCAGAGGACCACGGGCAGGTTTTTAAGGATGGCCTCAATGGTCTCGTTTTTCTGGTGCAGTTCTCTCTCAGCCTTGAGTTTCTCTGTAACGTCCTGGGCAATGCCCACCAGTTGGGTGGGTACCCCTGAAGCGCCGCGCTTGAACACCGTTTCCCGGAAATGGATATTATGCCAGGTATCATCCTTGGCCCGCACGCGAACATTGTACTCCAGGAAATCACCGTCTTTTGCGTTAGCAAAGCGTTGGGCCCGGTTAAAAACCAGCGGGGCGTCCTCGGGGTGGAAGAGTGTGTTGAGCAGGTCGCGCGGATGGCCCGGAACGTCTGCCTCTCCATACCCCAGAAAGGATAGGAAATTGCGGTTGTTGTAAACGTTTCGGCCTAGTTCCAGGTCCTCTACGTACAGGAAATCAGGCATGGCCTCGGCCATTTTCCTAACCAGCAGTTGGCTTTCTTGCAACTTCTCAATGGCAATGCGCTGCTGGGTGACGTCTTCAAAGGTGAGCACAAACCCATCATCCATCTTCACGGCCACGCAGTTGAGGTAGATCTCGCGGTCCTCTATTTTGTATTGGGCCGAGAACGTGGAGGGGAGACCGCTTTCCACCACGTTCAGAAAAATAGCAAAATGGCCGTCTGCCACCACCCTTGGGAAGGTTTGCACCAAAGGCACCCGGCGTAATTGCTCCTGCGAAAAATTTAAAAAAAGCTCAGCGGTTCTATTGACCAGCAGCCACTCAAAGTCAAGGATCTTGCCTTCATAGTTCCTGACGGCCTTAAACACCTGGATGGCATTAAGGGAGCTGTTGATAATGGCGGAAAGAAGGGATTCCTTGTTGTGCAGGGCCAGGTTGTTTTGGTTCCGCTCGGTCACATCCAGCAAGGCAATCCTGATTTGGTCTGGTTTGTTTTCCTGGCGCAGCAGAATGCCTTCCAGTTGCCCGTACAGGTCATTCCCCTTCTGGGAGATAAGCTTTAATTCTACGGTTTGCGGCCCGTCTGTCTGTAATACCTTCTTAAAAAAGCTGTAGTAGTCATCCAGGCTGTCATTATGCACAAACTGGCTGAACCGCCGGTTCACCACGTAATCATACTCCGTGTTGAGGATGTCTACCCCTTTGGCATTGACCTCTTCCACCAGCCCGTGGGCGTCTAAGGTCACGTACCCGAAGGGGGCATGGAAGTACAGGTCTCTGTATTTGGCCTGGGCCGCCTCCAGTTCCTGCGTGGCCATCTGCAGTTGGTGGTTCTGCATCTCCAGCTCCATCTGGTGGGTCTGCAGTTCCTGGATCAGGTGGCACACCTCCTGTTCGGGCATGTTCCGGGCCTCCTCCTCACTGATGGGGCGCTGCAGCTTTTCTGCTTTCTGCCTTAGCACAGAGAAGTCATGGGCAATGCCAAGCGATAAATTTTTGTCAGTACTCATGGGCCGCAATTAAAAAGTTCAACACCAAAAGGGCGGGGGAGATATGTATAAAAAGCTGATCATGGAGCCTTAGTTCCGTTTCAGGCCTGTTTTAAGGAAAACAGGCCTGAAACGGAAGTTGGCAAAGTGGTGACTTCAACGTTGTAACTTGCCTTACTTATTCCGGGGCCATGCCCGGCACCCATGCTTTCCCATTTTCACCAAAGCCACAATTGGCCTTTCTCTGCCCTCAACAGGACCGCGTCCGGCATCCTCTGGCGGTGCCCTTACCTTTCAAAAACCTCCAGGGCCATCAGAATTTTAAAGGGCTTGTTCTCGGTTTGCTCCACCCGCCGGGTGTTCAGCACCATGCGGCGGTAGCCCAGCACCGGGAATTCATGTTCCAGTACCTCGTTCTTCATTTCTTTTCCTTCCAGCAGCACCTGGTTCATGCGTTCCTTCAGGGCCGGAATATCCCACTGGCCGTTGCCTAAATGGAAGAGCCACTGGCCTTTCAGTTGTTCGGGGATTAGCTGAAACGTTTGCGCAAAGGCATTGCTGGCGCATTCCACGCGCAGCTGGCCGTCTAACACCACCAGCGGCTGCTGGATAATGTCAATGATGTTGGCCGCGTACAGGCTGGTGGCCGCCACGCTGGCCTCCAGGTTCTTGAAAGCGGTGATGTTGGTGAACGTGACTACTGCCCCGTTTATGAAATTGTCTACGGTGCGGTAGGGGAGAATGCGCATGGAGTACCACTGCTGCTCATCTTTGGTTTGCAGGTGCACCTCTTTGGGCCGAAGCTTTTCCATCACTTCTTTCACATCTTCCACAATGGAGGGGTACTTAAGCGAGGAGGCAATGTCTGAAATGGAGCGGCCAACGTCTGCCCGAATCAGGTTGAAGATGTGGGTAGCCTGCGGGGTGAAGTTCTTGATGTTGAGGTTGTTGTCCAGGAAGATAGTGGCTATCTCGGTACTGTCCAACAGGTTCTTCATGTCATTGTTGGAGTTGGTAAGCTCCTCGGTCTTGGTCTGGTACTGGAGGTTGATGGTCATGAGCTCCTCATTGAGCGACTGCATCTCCTCTTTGTTGGTCATAGACTCCTCATTGGTGCTCTGCAGCTCCTCATTAGCCGATTGAAGTTCTTCATTGGTAGACTTCAGTTCCTCCAGGGAGGAGTTCATCTCTTCAATGGTAGACTGCAGGCGCTGCTTGGTAAAAAGCAACTCCTTTTCCAGTTCGGCTACCCTGGAGTCTGGGGGAGAGGCCAAATCCAAGGCTTTATGCTTGCGGTGCCGGAATTTGGGCGTAGGCAAGTCCTCAAACACCACCAGTAAAAAGCCTTTCAATGGCGCGGGCTCCTGCAGAGGCGTCACTGATAGTTTAATGTATTGCTCCCCACTGTCTGTCTGCACCCGCACCTGCTCTACAGAGAACGGCTCCTTAAGCGTATTGGCTTTGTTAATGAGGTTGTTGAGCTCAAACTTGAGGCCTTCACGGGCCATCTCAAACACATTGAGCGTGGCCTGGCCCTGGGCGGGTTCTAGGTAGCGGCCGGTACGGCCCTGTATGTAAAAGATATCCCCTTTGGCGTTGATAATGAGCGAAGGAGGCGCAAACTGCTGGAGCAAGACCCGCTGAATGAGCGGCCCCAGGTTCATATCTTTTTTATCTGGTAATTGATTGGGTTCTGGGAACGGTTTCACAGTTTCAATGGAGGTAAAGGTAAACGGGAAATCCACCATCCGGCTCAGGGGGTAAGACGTTTCATTGCGGCGCGAGATCTTCCATTTGGTATCTATAGGCGTGAATAGGTCTGGGTACCCAGATAGCGTCTCTGAGGACCCCAGAAACAGCAGGCCGTTGGGGTTGAGGGCATAATGGAATACCGGGAACAGCTTTTTCTGCAGGTCTGAGGACAGGTAAATGAGCAGGTTGCGGCAGGTAAGCAGGTCCAGTTTGGTGAAAGGCGCGTCGCGGTTGAGGTTATGCACGGCAAACACGATCATCTCGCGCAGCTCCTTTTTCACACAGTAATGGCCTTCCACCCGGGTAAAATACCGGCTCAGGCGGTCTGGAGAGACGTCTGCGGTAATGTTTTCCTGATAGCAGGCGGCCCGGGCAAAATCTACCGCGGCTTGGTCAATGTCTGAGGCGAATACCTGCACTTTCACTTGCGGCGCGTTCTCCATCTGGGCCAGGCATTCCTGGATGAGGATGGCAATGGAATAGGCCTCCTCGCCGGTAGAGCAGCCCGCCACCCACACGCGCACGGTCTCGCCGTCTTTCTTTTCCTTTAAAAGGGCCGGCAGGTACCTTTCCTTCAGGACCTGGAAAGCCTCAGGGTCGCGGAAGAATTTGGTCACGCCAATGAGCAGCTCCTTGAAGAGCAATTCCACTTCCTGCGGGTTTTTCTCCAGAAAGTTAATGTACTCAGAGAATTTGTGCAGGTGGTGGGTGTTCATGCGCCGCTCAATGCGCCGGTAAATGGTGTTGCGTTTGTAGAGCGAGAAGTCATGGCCGGTCTTGTTGCGGATAAGCGAGAACACCTTCTGCAACATCTGCGAGGACTTGTGTGTATCTACCGCGGTTTTGCCTTTTATGGACGGCAGGTGGGTGTAGGCCATTAGTTTTTCCGCCATTTCCTCCACCGGTACCACATGGTCCACAAACTCCGTCTTAATGGCGTTGCGGGGCATGCTGTCAAAGCGGGCAGTAGTGGGCTCCTGCACCATTACCATCCCAAAGTTCTCCATGATCATTTTCACGCCCAGTGAGCCGTCTGCCCCCATGCCCGAGAAGATAATGCCTATGGCCTGCTCGCGGCGGTTCACGGCCAGGCTCTGGAAGAAGTAGTCTATGGGCATGCGCTGGCCGTTGGGGCGCTCGGGCTCGTGTAGTCTAAAGGTATTGCGCTCTATGGAGGTTTCTTTGTTGGCGGGCACCAGGTACACTTGCTCGGGCTCTACCTGCATGCCGTCTGTGATCTGCACCACGGGCAGCGGGGTGTAGCGCTGGATGATCTCCGTCATCATGCTTTTCTGGCTGGGGTCCAGGTGCGGCACCACCACAAAGGCCATGCCGGTACCTATGGGCAGGTGCTGGAAGAAAGACTCAAAGCCTTCCAGGGCTCCGGCCGAACCGCCCAGCGCCACCACCGGGAAATCATTGGCCGGCTTGGCGGGCATTTCCTGTTTCACCAGATCTGAGGAAGTAGCGGCGATAGTGGTGAGGGCAGCCTGGGGGGAAGAGTGTACTGCTTCTGGTTTTTCCATAACGGAAGGTGGTGCTAATTGGGTGGCCTCTCTCAGGACCGTGAAATTCAAAAACCTTTACGGAGGGGGATAAAGGGTGAGGGTATGTAAAAATAGGCAAATCCAGCGTAAGGCCATAATTTCTGCCTCAAGCCCCATAGAAGTACAAGTTACAGCTATTAAAGAATACCTTAAAAAGTTTCTATTGGTTGCAGGGTTATACCCAATAAATACGGATGATTCACCGAGTTTATTCTGAACCGGCTGCAGAAACGCCTAAAAATCTTACTTCTATGTCTGCGTACACGTAGTACCTCTACATACAATCGCAAATGGCATGAAACTCCCGCACCATGACATAGTTGTAATTGGTACCTCTGCCGGGGGCATGGCCGTGCTGTGCCAGTTGCTGGAACAATTACCCCTGGACCTGCCCGCGTCTATTTTTATAGTACAGCACCTGGCCCGTGACTCCAATGCCCAGATTCTGGTGGACCGCCTGAACCGTACCAGCACCCTTCCTTGCCAGGTGGCCACCCACGAACAGGTTATTGAAACTGGTAAAGTATACTTTGTGCCCCAGGACAACCACCTGCTGCTGCAGAAGGGTAGAATGCTAGTGACCAAAGGCCCACGCGAGAACCTGTTCCGGCCGGCCATTGATCCCTTGTTCCGGTCTGCCGCTGCCGCTTACGGGCCCCGCGTGATTGGCATAGTCTTAACGGGTATGCTGCAGGACGGCACCGTGGGCATGGAGATGATCAAGCGCAGCGGAGGCATTACCATGGTGCAGGCCCCCACAGACGCCGAGTACCCAGACATGCCCCAAAGCGTGTTAAAGGAGATGGAGGTAGATTACGTGGTCTCCATGGCCGAAATGGGCGAAATGCTGCAGGAACTGGTGTTCGTGCCCGCCTCAGCCACTGCTGAGCCCCCGGAGGATATCTTGTATGAAGCCTCCATTGCTGAACGCCTCATGCTTAATACTGGCGAAGGTGCCGTGGAAGATACCGAGATTCTGGGCCCCCGGTCGCCGTTTTCCTGCCCCAGCTGCGGTGGCGCCCTCTGGGAGGTTAGTCACGGGCACGTAAAACACTACCGCTGCCACTCAGGCCATGCCTATACGGCTGAGTCTTTCCTCAACGCCAACGTGGAGTCCATTGAGGAAACCCTGTGGATAGCCATGCGCATGCTGGAGGAGCGCCGCACCATGCTCAACGCCATGGCCGAGCAGGACAAAAAGAAAGGCCACAACCATTGGGCAGAAGTACAACAGGAGCGCGCCGATGAGCTCAAGATCCACATCTCGCGCATCAGGCAGCTACTGCTTTCAAACGCCAATGCCAGAGCCGCCAATGACCCGGAAGACGCAAAAGAGGCCGGCTGATTTTGGCCTGATTTTTGGAAAACGAGCTTAAAACGCCATTCCTGATTCTTGCTCCTGAAAGCAGAACCAAATGGTAAATAACAAAGACCCGTCTTTTAGGGGAATGGGGTAAATATAGGGTAGAACGTTGGTAAAGTGGTAGTTGCCTTTTGAATGTTATCACAAAAATTGTATAAATACAGATAAAAATACCGTACTTATACAACTTATAGAAAAGATAATGCGTTGAATGTGAAGCTAGAAGGAGACAAGGTATGACAGAAGAAGAAAAAGTATTACACGAAATATATAGATTAGTAAAGGGCGATAAATCAATGATGCACTTACCGGTTTCGCCGGTGACGGTGAGCCAGGGAACAGGCCTTACGGTAGAACAGGTGCTGGCCTGCTGCAAGACGCTGGTGAACCACGGCTACCTCACGGGTACCGGAAGCACTTCTTTCCCCCCTTATTTTTACATCACCAAACTAGGCATTTCGGCGGCCCAGAGCCCCAAACCCGCGCTTTATATCTACACCGCGCCGGTGAATGCCAGAAAGAGAGCATAAGCGCCGTAACGGGCCAAAGGCAAAGGGCGGTTCTGTTTTGGGCCTGGTTTCTTAAAACCAGGCCCAAAACAGAACCGCCCTTTTATATCTCTAGAAAAATTACCGCCGTGGGTGTTCTTTCCGCCAGCCTACCACCAGCAAGATGATCCAGACCGGGAAGAAGGGGGTGACCATACCCAGAAAATACGGGTCTGCCACCATCGGTAACACAAACAGCAGGAGCAGGTTCAGACCAAGCCCTATGAGCCCCACCCGGTAATAATTATTCCATTTTTTGATCATCTTTTGCTTTGGTGGCCAGGCTAAAGGGGTTAGGCTTCATTCTCCCAGGCCACTTCCTCATCTTTCCAGACGGCCACGTAAGACGGCTCATCGCCTTTCTTGCAGGCCCTGAACATGAGATTGGTCTCAAAGCTGAACTCAATGTTGCCGTCTTTGTCCATGGCCACAAAGTTGCGGTCTCCTTCAATGCGGTCTTTGTAGAGGGTCATGGCTGCCTGGCTGGCTTCTTTCAAGGACAAGCCTTTGTATTTCATGTGCGCGTAAACCTCATGGGCCGTGTTGGCCCGCATAATACCTTCGCCGTCACCGGTGCAGGACACGGCGCATACTTCGTTGTTGGCATAAGTACCAGACCCAATAATGGGAGAATCGCCCACCCGGCCCGGCAATTGGTTGACCAGACCGCCCGTAGAAGTGGCCGCCGCCAGGTTGCCGTTTCGGTCAAGGGCCACGGCCCCCACAGTATCATGTCCTCCGGCAACGTCTTTTTCTTTTTTGGCTTCTTCCAGTTCCTTCTCTTTTTCTTCGGTCCAGAAGTACTGGTCAGATTTCATTTCCAGTTCGTATTCCCGGGCAAAGTCTTCGGCCCCGGTGGCGCAGAGCATCACATGTTTAGATTTCTGCATAATGGTTTTAGCCAGGGTAATGGGGTTTTTAATATGCTTTACCCCGCCAATGGCACCTGCCTTCATGGTTTTGCCGTCCATAATGGCAGCATCAAATTCTATGCTTTGATCAGTAGCCAGACTAGCTCCTTTCCCTGCGTTGAAAAGCCGGTTATTTTCCATACTTCGCACGGCGGCTTCCACAGCGTCTACGGCGCTGCCGCCGTCGTTTAAAACGCGCCAGCCGGCAATAAGGGCATTCTCCAACCCCTGCTCATAGGCGGCCTGCTGGGCCTCACTTATTTCTTTCTTGGTCTTGTTTTCTGCACCGCCATGTATGGCAATGCCCCAGTTGTTATTCATGGCTATCTAGTTAAAATCCTGTTTCTTTTGATATAGAATGTCCTGTAGGAGCGGTTAATGTACGCACCCGTACTCCCACCGTTGGCAAAATAAATACGGTATTCTTTGTGTCTTTTACGGTGTGCGCATAGAAGAGGCTACTGCGGCCATGCCACCAACCTCTGTTTTCGCTTTTGTAGGGAATTGCTATTGTTAAAAAAAACGTTAAGAAATGACTTCCAATGATTTACGTGTTTACGCATTGCATTTACCGTATTTTTTCCGGCACTTTTCATAGGAGCAAAAGCGTATGTAGTTAAACCGGCAAAGGACTTCAGCTATCTTTTTAAGATGCGTTTCTGGCCAACTCCCCTGACCCGCTAAACCCATTTTGCCACTTTTAAAAAATACGCTGATGATAAAGCACCCTAAACTCTTGAAAACCTGGCTGAAGCACCCTGCCACCAGAAAGGCATGGACCGGGAGAGTGAACGGATCCATGGAGCACATAAGCTACTCTCAGGCTATACCCTTGGACAGTGCTAGGCAAACCCTCAAACAAACCAATTTAGCCCAGGCATGATGCAGAAGATCATCACTGAAAAGATAGGAGGGAAGGTGATCATTGTCTTGCAAGGCGATGTGGATGCCTCTGATATGCGCCTGAGTCGGCGGCTGACCAGCCCCCAAAGCAGGAGCCTGGAGTTTAACATCTGGATTGACTGCTCTGCGGTGGAGTGCATTAAGACACATGGACTTTGCCACTTTGTCAACCAGCTCCTGCTCCTGAAAGGGGCAAACGTTTCTGTTATGTTGCTGGGCCTGGCAGAACACCAACAAAGGCTGCTGCAGTTACTGCACCTGGACCCGCTTTTTACCATTGTCCCAGATTTTGAGGAAGCCTACCAACTGGTGCAAGCTTCCTAGGCTCACCCGGTTCCAGAAAGAATGAAAAGAGATGAAAGCCAGAGAAGGAACGCGTATGATTTTAGATGAATTTAAAGACCTGGAGGGGGCCATGGCCTTCCTTCTGAAACACCACTACCACTATACTTTTCAATGCACCCACCAGGGCTGGCGTTGCCTGGAAACCCAGCAAGAATACACCCCAGAGGAAATGGTCCTGCTTGGCTGCCAGCGGTTTCAGCAGAAGAGAGGTACGGCCAGAGCCATGACATTTCTCTACGCCGTTAGCACGCCCGATGGCAAGAAAGGCGTCATTCTGGATAACTGCCATACGTACGCTAACCCTCACCTGGGCGACTTTCTGGTACGCATGAAACTGCAATACCTGCAACCGGAAGCCACCAGAAAGAAGGTCCTGGAGGCTGCCCTATAATCCTATTGAAAGGCCGCCCACCGGGCACGGGCGGCCCAAAGACAAGTGAATGTTGCCCCTGCTTTTTGGGGTATTATGCGTTTTGGGGCTGTTTTTTGTAAAACAGCCCCAAAACGCATTTCACGTAAAGCCCCCGCTATACAAAGGGCTGCATTTCCTGCCAGAGCCGGGTAAATTCCTTGCTATAGGCGGCCACCACGGGTTTGTCATCGGTGATCAGGACGTTTTCATGGTTGTAGAGCGCGGCGCTGCGGGTCCAGTTGTACGAACCGGTGAGCACCCAGAGGCTGTCAATAATGGCAAACTTGTGGTGCATGTGGTTTTGGGTATTGTCTACCCGTATAGTCAGGCCTGCCTGGGCCAGGGCCCGTATGTCTGAGCCTTTGTCAAACAGTTTCTCATTGTCTGTGACAAGCTGAATCGTTATCCCTTTCCGGAAGGTTTCCAGCAGCGCAGCGGTGATGCGGTCATCAGAAATAGTGAACACGCAAAGGTGCAAAGAGTGCTTCGCTGACCGGATACTGTGCAGGATCGCGTTCAGGCACTCGTCTCCTGGGCTGAAGAAGGCGCCTTCTTTCAGGTTGGCAGCGCTGGAGGTAAAGGGCAGTTGAAAGGCCATGGGGTGTATAGCTGGAGTTAACGCCTACGTTTACCCCTAAATGTACCTAAGGTTTCAGGTCAGGTTCTTCCTACGGTTAATTCCTGGCTGTTTGGTTCTTGTCTAGCCCTCAAAATCAACGATTTGGGTAATGGGCGAGATTCCGTTTTAAGGCTGTTTTTGGGAAAACAGCCTTAAAACGGAATGGCATTGAATAGGCAGCCTACCATGCTGGGGTTAGTTCTTTTGTTTAATAAGGTTAAAGTGTTTCTTGTCGTTAGGTTAAGAAGCTTTTCCCTTTACAGGCAGGATGCAGGGGCTTCGTTGTTTACTTTAATTGAACATAATTGATATCCTTAAATCTGTCTCACGGCAAGAAAAAGCCCTGGAAATGAGGTATGAAGGCAGGGATTAGGGCTTAAATATACTTTAAGCCAGCTTTTGTCGTTTTTTCAAAACTCTTGCTGAATGTCTTTCACGCTATGGAAGAATTCAGTAATTTTAATTTCACAGGTAAAGATATTGACCTTAATTTCCCGTTTATGAGAGCTATTGCCCTTTCTCTGTTCCTTTGTATTGCCATGATCAACCTAGGCCAAGCCCAGGCCCAGGACCAGAAAGCGATTACCGCTAAAGACCGCGCCCATTACAACTTACAGCAGCAGTACAGCTCTTTGAAGTACCGGTCATCGTCGCACAAGGAGTTCAACCAGGAATACAAAGTTGTAAAACTGAGCAGCCTGGACGCCTTCTTCAGAAATGTGCAGGACACCTTAAAGGTAAGACAGCAAAGCATCAAAAACGCCGGCAAAGAGACGGCCATCGCCCTGGCCAAAACTCAAAAAGAGCTCGCCGACCAGAAAGCCCAGGTGCAGGCACTGCAGCAAGTAAACGCCCAGAAAGAGAAGCAGATCCAGCAAGGCGCTCATGATGTGGCCTCGCTTTCTGTGCTGGGCCTTGACATGGACAAACAAGTATACGTTTGGATAAGCCTGCTTATTATTGCAGCCTTGGGAGCCGTAGCAGCCGTGTTTGCCATCATGTACAAAAACAGCAACCGCGTGACCCAGGAAAAGATCAACGCCTACGAAGACATCAGCGAGGAACTGAAGACCCACAAGCAAGTCGCCCGCGAAAAAGAAATCAAATTGAAGCGTGACCAACAGTCTGAATCCAACAAAGTAGAAGAGCTCAAACAACAGATAGCTGACCTGCAGAAACGCCTTACGGTGTAAGAATTAAAGCCTCAAGCCTATCGGCTGAATTTCATGGAGTAGCTGCTTCTTTGCTTATAACCCGTTTGGTTTTGGCAGGGAAGCAGTTTTTTATTAAAGGCTGAAGTGACATTGAGGAAGATAAATTGCGAGAAGTGCTTAAAACCTTTGGTATATAGTATTAGCGCTGTTGTGCGTAGAGTTAGCGCCAGCGCTCTACGCACATTCCGAACAGCTAATTAGCTGATGGGTGTTTCCTTTCTTCTTTTGCCGTAGGGACAGATCACGACTTGTTCGGTTCTGGCATTAACCAAGTTTCAATTATAGACTACAGGTTGCACCGCAATTGTGCTTGTCAGTGAGAACACCAACAACGGTGAGGTATTTGGCAAGAGGCGAGGAGTTCCAAAGAACGCTCATCCGGATTTGTAATCCGGAAGTTCCGAAAGGGGGATTTATAATCCCCGGTGACAGCGCCTCTTGAGGATATCGTCGGAGGATGGCAAGTCTGACAGCCATGAGTGCTCTCCTGTGTAAACACCCCTCTGCGCTCCCTCAAGGAAAGAGTCTGCGTTGAAGAGGCGGCAATTACGTTTTGAGGCTGTTTTCCGCAAAACGTGCCCCAAACACATACCTTCTAGTACTCCTTCCCACGTCTTCCCCGTTTCCAGTCTTTACCTCGAGCGCCTCGCTTGTGGCCCTGCAACAGCTTTACTAAGGGCAGAAGGCAAAGCGGCCGCAAGGGCAGTGCGAGAGGGAAAGACGGGGCCCCGCGGCCGTGAGCGCTCGGAGGGAACCAATGAAACAACAAAGCTCATAGAGCTATAGACAAGCTGCCATTCCAAGGGGAAAGCAGAATAGCTTACAACAACAACAACAACAACAACAACAATAACAAGTCTCATAAGACAACTTGCCTTAATACCCCCAGCGGATATCTTCACCAATACCCTATTTCAAGCTTCTTTTTCCCAAAACAGGCCTAAAACAGAAATCTTGGCCGCGGCATCAAATCCCAACATTATCCCTTAAATTGTCAGGTCAAAACAGACATAACCCCGCGCTTTACTACCAGACAAATGGATTTAACCGAACCGCAGATTCCGGAGGCGCCTACCTCCACAGGGCACCCCAGGCAGTTGTACATGCTGTTCTTCACCGAGATGTGGGAACGGTTCTCCTTCTATGGTATGAAGGCGCTGCTGCTGGCGTACATGATAACCCAGCTCAAATTTGATGAACCTAAGGGGTACGCCATTCTGGGGTCTTATGCGGCGCTGGTGTACACCATGCCTATGTTTGGCGGCATCATGTCAGACAGGTTTCTGGGGGGCCGGAAGGCGGTGATGTACGGCGGTATTCTCATGACCATTGGCCACCTGGTGCTGGCCGTGCCCCAGGACTGGAGCTTTTTTTACGGCATGGCTTTTATCATCTGCGGCAACGGGTTCTTTAAGCCCAACATTTCCAGCCTGGTAGGTACGCTGTATGCCGACAATGACCCGCGCAAAGACAGCGCTTTTTCCATTTTTTACATGGGCATTAACATTGGCGCGGCGCTTGGTGGTTTGCTGTGCGGGTATGTGGGCCAGCAGATCAACTGGCATTACGGCTTCGGGCTGGCTGGTTTGTTCATGATCCTGGGATTGGTAGTGTTTGCGGTGGGTAAGAAATCTTTGGGCCAAAACGGCCTTCCGCCTAACCCAGACGACCTGAAGGCCCCAGTGTTTGCCGGCGTCAGCAAGGAAGTAGTGATTTACGTGGCTACGCTGGCCATTATTCCCGTGATTGTGGCGCTGTTCCATCGCTATGAGATCATGGATTTTATCATGTTCGGGCTTGGCGCTATTTCTATCCTGTACATCTTGTTTATTGCGTTTAAGATGGAGGCCGAAGCCCGCTATAAACTGTTTGCGGCGCTGGTGCTCATTGTCTTCTCCACCTTGTTCTGGGCCTTTTATGAGCAGAACGCCGGCTCTCTGAACCTGTTTGCCATGCGGAACGTGGACATGCACGTGGCGGGCGTGCAGCTGCCGGCGCTGTCGGTGAACAATTTTTTGCCGCCGGCCTGGGTGGTGATTTTGAGCTTCTTCTTTGCCTGGCTGTGGCCGGCGCTTAACCGAAAGGGCATGGAGCCCAATACGCCCACCAAGTTCGGTCTTTCCTTTATTCTGGTAGGGATGGGCTTTTACGTGTTCTATCTGGGCTGCCAGACCAGCGAGGGCAGCGGTTTAATTCCGTTGCTTACCTTCATAGCTGGGTATTTTTTCATTATCTGCGGCGAGATGTGCATTTCGCCCATCGGGCTTTCCATGATCACCAAGCTTTCACCGCCGCGCATTGTGGCCATGATGATGGGCATCTGGTTTTTTGCCAGCGCCGTGGGGGAGTTTCTGGCCAGTAAGATTGGGTCGCTTATGAGTGTTCCGGAGAATGTAGTCAATAATCCGGTGCTGTCGCTGCCCTACTATGCAGACATCCTGAACCAGATTGGCCTCTGGTCTTTAGGTATTGGCGTGGTCTTGATCTTGTTGGGGTCGGTGATCCGGAAGTGGATGGGGGAGGTGCGGTAGTCTTTCTCACCCGCCTTTTGGCAAAGAACGGGAGCAGGATTATTTCCTGCTCCCGTTCTTTTTTCTAACTTACCGGCACCAACCACCCTACCAACAACACAACGCTATGGAATTAAATCATAAGCTGCTTCGGCAGTTTGAGCAGGAGGCCGCCAACACCAGAAAAATGCTGGAACGCGTACCCGCCGAGCACTTTGATTGGCGGCCACACGCCAAAAGCATGACCCTGAAGGAGCTGGCAGGCCACGTGGCAGAATTACCGGGCATCTTCATTGTGCAAACCCTGCAAACCGATGAGCTGGACTTTGCCACCACCAAATTATCCCGGTTTGCGGGCACTACCGCTGAAGAGTTGATGGACTTCTTTGAGGAGAATTTCAAGAAAGCCGTGAAAACCCTCAATGACACCAACGTGGTGGAGATTGGCAAAAGCTGGACCCTGCGCAACGGAGAGAAGGTGTTTTTTACCCTTCCCCGGCAGGTTGTGATTAGAAACCTGGCCATGAATCACCTCATCCACCACCGGGGGCAATTGAGCGTGTACCTGCGCCTGCTAGACGTGCCGGTACCGGGCATGTACGGGCCTTCGGCCGATGAAGGCTTTATTGGTTAGATAAACTATTTAAGAAATTCTATCTCCGGGCTGTTTTGGGGCCGTTTTCCAGAAAACGGCCCCAAAACAGCTTTCCTTTTCACACTGCCGTTATGTTCAAGCTTTCCGTTTTTCTGTTGTTGGCCTGCGTGGCCACCCGCGGCTTCAGCCAGACCAACCCCATGGAACTCCCGCTGTACACGGGCAAGATTCCCAATGAAGTACCGGGCCCCAATGAGGAGACCCGCGAGGTCCGCGCCGACAAAACCGTGAGCCTTTCTAAGGTGCGGCAGCCTACGCTCACCGTGTATTTACCGGCCAAGGGCAAAGGAAACGGAACGGCGGTGATTATCTGTCCGGGCGGGGGCTACTCCAAGCTGGCGGCCAGCCATGAGGGATCAGACGTGGCCCAGAAATTCGCGGAGCAGGGCGTAGCTGCCTTTGTGGTGAAGTACCGCCTGCCCAGTGCCGCCGTCTCCTCTAAACCTGAGCTGGCGCCGTTGCAGGATGCCCAGCAAGCCCTGTACGTGGTGCGAAAACGGGCCAAGGAATGGAACATCAATCCAGAGCGAGTAGGCATGATGGGCTTCTCGGCGGGCGGACACCTGGCCTCCACGGCGGGCACGCAATACGCCGCTACTCAGATTCCTAACCCCGAGAATATTAACCTGCGCCCAGATTTCATGCTCTTGATTTACCCGGTCATCAGCAGTGATTCTAC
This sequence comes from Rufibacter radiotolerans, assembly GCF_001078055.1. Lineage (NCBI taxonomy): Bacteria > Pseudomonadati > Bacteroidota > Cytophagia > Cytophagales > Hymenobacteraceae > Rufibacter > Rufibacter radiotolerans. The sequence continues at coordinate 943,008 of NZ_CP010777.1, forward strand.
CGTGTGGCACAAGGGCTCCTTTAGTCTGCTATTGGGGAAAGGCGCCTCTGCGGAGAAACAGCGGCAGTACTCCAACGACCTGCAGGTAACAGCCCAGACACCGCCTGCCTTTCTGGTGCACGCCTCAGATGACAGGGCTGTGCCGGCTCAAAACAGCATTCTTTTTTACCAAGCCCTGCTTAAAAATAAAGTCCCCGCCGAACTACACCTGTACCAACGGGGCGGCCACGGCTTTGGGCTCAACAACAAAACTACCAAAGACTATTGGTTTGACCGGTGCCTGAACTGGCTGGCCAGTAATCAGTTATTGTAGGGCTGGTGAAAACAAGCGTTTGGAAGGTTCTTGAACGGTGAACACTCTTTCCTTTTATCGTGCTAAGGGAGAATTGCGCGGCTGCGTATACCTACAAAATAAAGACGCTGTTTTCCTAAGGAACTGAATTAATACGTACGTAGAAAGCGTTACCTTTCCAAGATGTTACGGATTTTTGATTGACGATTCCCCGTTGAGATAGCTCCTTAGCTTTTTATCAACTTTTATCGTCACCATGGCCACACCCAAGTTTATTGCCCCCTCTACTTCCTTTTACGCCGAATTAAAAAGCCGCACTAGTGCCTATTTTGAAGAAATAGGAAGCCAACCCACCGGAAACAAAAACCTCTACATAAAAGCGGCCGTGCTGCTTTCCAGCTTGGTCTTTTTGTACGTGCACCTGGTCTTTTTCACGCCGCCTTTCTGGTTGGCGATCATTGAATGTATTTTGCTGGGCGGTGTGACCGCCGCCATTGGTTTCAACATCATGCATGATGGGGGGCACGGCAGTTTCAGTAAGCGTAAGTGGGTGAATACCCTGGCCGGTCTGTCTTCTAACATGCTGGGTGCTAACATCCACATGTGGACCACCAAACACAACATCATCCACCATACCTATACCAACATTGACGGCGTAGATGATGACCTGGATGCCAAACCTTTTCTGCGCCTGTGTGAAAACCAGGAGCACCTGAAAATCCATAAGTACCAGCATTTCTATTTCTGGGGCGCCTATGCCATGCTTTTCATCTACTGGGTGTTTATCACCGACTACATCAAATACTTCACCCAGAAAGTAGGTACTATTCCGTTGCAGAAAATGAAGCGCAAGGACCACATTTCCTTCTGGGGCTTTAAGATGATGCACTTTGCCTTGTTTGTGATTCTGCCTATTTACACCGTAGGGTTTCTGCCTTGGTTAATAGGATTCCTGATTTACGGCATGTTCACTGGGCTTGTGATGAGCATTGTGTTCCAGCTGGCCCATACCGTAGAGCACGCCCATTTCCCTATGCCCACGGTGGCAACCAACCGTATTGAAGACGAGTGGGCCCTCCACCAATTGAAAACCACCGCCAATTTTGCCACCAAAAACAAAATCGTTTCTTGGTTGACCGGCGGCCTTAACTTCCAGATTGAGCACCACCTGTTCCCGCGTATCTCCCACGTGCATTACCCGGCCATCAGCAAAATCATCAAGCAGGCCTGCGCTGAATTTGGGGTAACATACAATGAGTATCCTAAAACCAGAACCGCCATTCTTTCGCACATCGCGCACTTAAAGCAACTGGCCTTGCAGCCGGTTCTGGTGCAGCGGTAGAATTAGAAAATAACTTGAATAAAGAAGGCCCGCTCTCATTTTGTTGAGAGCGGGCCTTGCTGTTTTTAGGGTGTTTTTAGGAAAATGGCTCTAAAGCGTAAAACCACTTAATAAGGACAGCACCGCCTTCTAAACGCAGACTCCCCCCTTGAGGGGGGCGAAGGGGGGTGTTTACACGGGAGAGCATACTTTGCGGAATAAGCTAGGGCTGTTCGGGATTTGCAATCCCGAACTTCTGAAAAGCGGATTTGCAATCCGCCTGCCGGGAATTGTGGGCCTGTACCTACGGGGATTATAAATCCCCCTTTCCCAGCTTCCGGATTGCAAATCCGGAAGAGCGTTCTTTGGAGAACATTTTTGGTGCTTGTTGCCTACAAGGCCCTTTGCTGCCCGCCGTCCCGCCGTTGTTGGTCTTCTCACCAACAACCACCATATCTCCTCCACCTGTATCCCACAAAGGAACCTTGTTTTTAACCAGAACCGCAACGGATAGGTAGCAACCTGTCTCTACATCAGCAGAGATCTTGCAAAACAAAAGCGCGTATCAAATAGCCTTCCTAGATTAGTCGTGCTACCTGATACGCGCTACTTGCTACGAGCAAACGTTACTTGGCCTGCATGTACCGCTCAAAGAACTCATAGGTCCTGAGCATCTGGTCTATGCGTTGGCGGTTGTTACCGGCACGGGTAATCTCGTGGGTAGCGCCGGGGTGCCGAACGTACTCTACCGGGCGGTTTAAGACTTTCAGGCTTTTGTAGAGCATCTCGCTTTGGATCACGCCGGTGCGCAGGTCATTCTCGCCGTGGAAGATGATGAGCGGGGTGGTAATGTTCTGGACGTAGGTGAGCGGTGATTCGCTCTGGATGATGCCTTTGTGCTCCTGCTCCCAAGGGTAACCGCCAAAATAATTAGGCACCAGGCGCCAGGCGTTTCCTTCCCCGAAGAAGGTGCTCAGGTCATACACGCCGCGCTGCGAGCAGGCTGCCTTGAAGCGTTTGTCATGACCCAAAATCCAGGACACCAGGTAGCCGCCGTAAGAACCGCCTGTAATGGCCAGCTTAGAGGTGTCGGCCCAGCCTTCGGCCACGGTTTTGTCCAGGGCGGTCAACACATCGCTGGCCGGGCCTGCGCCCCAGTCTTTGATGTTGGCGCGCATGAATTCCTCTCCGTAGCCGCCTGAACCACGCGGGTTGGCATACACCACGCCGTAACCGCGAGCCGTGAAATACTGGTACTCATGCCACATGCTGTTTTCGCCGGGACCCCACATGGCCGTAGGGCCGCCGTGGATCTCCAGCAAGAGCGGGTATTTCTGGCCGGCCACAAAGTTGGTGGGTTTCATGACCCAGTACTCAATGGTCTGGCCTTTGGCATTGGTGAAGGTGTGTTTTTCTGGCTGACTCAGTTTCTTCTGGCTTACCCAGTCCTGGTTAAGGGAAGTAAGCCGAACTTCCTTTTTGCCATCGGCGCTAGCCGCATACAGTTCATTGGGGTTGGCAATCTGGGTAATTACGTAGGCCAACTGGTCTTTCTGCAGGTCAAAAGAGCCCACGCCTTTATTCACTTCTGTGAGCGGTTCTACTTTTCTTTTCTTCACATCGGTGCGGTTCAGGAGCACGCCGCCGTTAGAGGGCGAAGTGAAATACACGTATTTGTCGTTCTCGCTCCAGACCAGGTTGCTTTTGTTGCGGTCATGGGCAATGGTGACCAGATCAGAGGCCTTTCCGCCTACGGGCATCAGACCCAGCGCCGGAATACGTACCTCATTGGACGGGCTGTACTGGAAGGCAATCCATTTACCCGAAGGGGAGACGCTGTTGCCAGAATACGACATGCCTTTCTTGCCAATCAATTGCTTAAGGCCCGTGCCGTCTGTGTTGACTATGTAAATGGCGTTGTCTTGGGCGCGGGTAGGGTTTTCGGTTTCGTCCATGTCGCCGTCAAAGATGACCTGCTTGCCGTTGGGCAAGAAGTTGGCGTTGCTGCTGGAGAGGAAACCGGCCGTTAAGTCTTTGGGCGTGGCGCCGGGTTTGGCGTCTATGAGAAAGATGTGCGAAAGGTTGAGGTTAGACGAAGTAGTGGATTCTTCCTGAAACCGCAGTTGATTGATCACCTTGGCTTTCTGGTCTTTCTCGTTCTGGTCCAGGTAACCTCTGATCTCGGCTAGGGAGCCGTCTGGATTGGGTTTGGCGGTGTTCACCTTCAGGTTCTCGTTCTGGAAAAAACCCGGTTTCTCATACGACCATTTGGGCAGGTCGCGGGTGGGGTTGAGGGTAGAATCTGAGAGCAGTTCATTCAGGGCAATGCCTGAGGTGAAAAGCAACTGCCGACCGTTGGGGCTCCAGCGCGGTTGGCTGGCGCCGTACTTGAACTTGGTGAGTTGCATGGGTTCGCCGCCGGCGAAGGAAAGCAGGAAAATCTGGGGCTTGCCTTCCGCTACGCGCACAAAGGCCAGCTGTTTGCCGTCTGGGCTCCAGGCCGGTTGGGTAGCGTTGTCTTTGCCATAGGTAAGCTGCCGCGCTTCCTGGCTTTTGTTCACCGGCTGCAGAAACAGGTGGGTGCTGTACCGGAAATCAGTTTTCTTTTCGGGGTCTGGCTCTACGGTAGTCACGGTAAAGGCTACCTGCTTCCCGTCTGGCGACAAGGCCACGGCGCCCACCTGCTTGATCTTAAGTAAATCTGTGACCTGCACCAGGTCTTTGTTGGCCTGGGCCTGCACCCAGGAAAGGCTTGCCCACCACAAAAGCAGGAAAACCGAAAGTTGTTTGTTCATAGTGTACGGCTGAAGGAATAGATAAAAGTGGCATCAGTTACCACCCTAAAGCTATAAATAATTCCCGGGTAAATGCAGCGTTTTGTGCGTTTAGCCGGGAAGCTGTTTAGGGAATTTTGGGAAGGCAGGCACTAGTAGCGTTTGCTGGAGACTGGTGGCCTCGTAAAATACAGGCGCTATTCTACTTGCTGGTGAGAACACGCAGCAAGGGCGGGATGCTTTGCGTGGTTTGGGAATTGTGAGAGAAGGAAATCGATGGTAAAAGGCAGTTGACTCACCCATTAACGCCTACTCAACGCAGACTCTCCCCTTGAGGGGTGTTTACAAAGGGGAATATGCATTTCAATGCCTTTCACTAGTGTTCCCCTTTGATCAAGAGAGAAACAAAAGAATATCGAGAATACGTGGATCAGCAAGTGTAAACACCCCTCTGCGCTCCCCTCAAGGGGAGAGTCTGCGCGTTGTGGCGGTTGTTCTGTTTTGAAGCCGTTTTCTCAAGTGAGTCCGCGCTTAATGGCGGTGGTCAGTTTTGAGGCCGTTTTTCAGAAAACAGCCTCAAAGCAGGTACTTTTAACGGTTACTCTCTGGCCTGCGAGATTTGTTGGATGAGTTCTTCGTCTGAGGTTTTTTCTAGCCAATTGGAGGGCAGTTGCAGCCGGACGGTTTGGGCGCCGCCGCTGGGTGTGCACACCACGGTCACGGTGCCTTCCTCCGTTTCAGTGAGCTCAGTGGCTTTCTCAGCGGCTTTATCTTCTAGTCCAGCATAGGCCTGCACGCAGGTCCAGGTGAGGTTGTCTTGGTCTGTTACTTCGCGTTGGGTCATTTTCTATTGAATGATTGAGAGATTGAATGAGTGAGAGAATGGGGTGAAGGAATTGAAAGGAGGTACGGCATTGCGAAAGAAAGGATGGCTTGCTTTATGGTTTAGACCGGTTTTCCTAAAAACAGCCGCTATTCAAACGAGTTGCTCTCCTTTACAATCAATCACTTCCTTATTCTCTCAATCTCTCACTCATTCAATCTCTCAATAAATCAGTCAAGAAACTCAAAGGCGCTGATGTAGGCGTTCATGTGTTCCAGGAGCAGGTGAATGTGGTAGCCGTCTGCCAGGGCGTGGTGCACGGCTATGCTGAGGGGAAGGGTGATCTGGTCTTCGTGCTGCACCAGTTTCCCGAAGGCGAATTTAGGGATGCCCGCATCTGCCGGATTGGCTGAGAACGCGTGTTCCATGCCTTTAAAGGTAAACCACGGCAAAGTGGTGAGGTGCAGGTTGTCATTGCCCTGGTAGCCATGAAAGAGGCCTTTCTTGTCCTGAACCTCGGCTATGATGTCACGCGCCTGGTTGCAGAAATCCAGCAACGAGTCCTGGTGGGGCAGGTGCACAAAGGCAATGGTCTGGTCGTTTTTGAGCACGGTGGTGGAGAGGTCCAGCCCGGCGTACTGCACTATTTGACCTTCTTCAATGCGCAGCAGAAAGTTAGGCGTGGCACATGCCGCCTGCCGGGTCACAAACAAATAGGCCAGAAAAACCGAGAGGCCTTCGCGCTTGCAGTAATGGTAAAGAGGAGAGATGTCAATCTCGGTGTGCACGTTGAAAAACGGCTGCGTAAACGGCTGAAAGAACCGGAACTGCTCCTCGCGTTCCCAGCCTTCCAGCGGAATTATGGTTTTGGGGTATTTGGTAGTCATGTGGGCGGGTGTCTTAAATTGCCCGGTGCTTGGCTTTTAAGTGCACCGGGCATTAAAGGTAACGGGTTCTACGCTTGTTTCAAGGCTGAAAGGGTTTGGTTTACCTTGGAAAGAAGCGGCCGTAGGTCTTTTTTAATGGCTCGTCTATTTAAGAAATACACGAGCACATTAATCCCTAAGAGGGCCACCGCAGGAACCAGCAGCCGCTTCGCCCCAAACGGAAATCCTGCCAAAAACAGCACCATACAGCAGCTGAATGGTAACAGATACCAATACAGAACGCCTTGGAGCAGGTGCACCTGTTGTTGCAGATACACCTGGTAGTGCAGCAGAAATTGCTCAAGGGGAAGGGACGGGTCTTGGAGAGGCTTTCGGCGGGCCCGCCGTAACTGGTAAATTACCAACGCACACCAGGGAATCACCAACGCGGCCCCTATCTTGGTCAAGGTGAACGGAACAAACCAGGCCACCAATCCAAAAAGCGGCATAATGAGCAAGGCTACGCTTATTTCCAGCCAGTCGCGCCATTTTATTTTCTGATAGACGGTGCTGGCCTCCTGTCTTACTTCCTGCAATAAAAGGGCCTGGTCTACCTGAATAGGGCTTGAAGGGGTGGCATTCTGCCATAGGTTTTTAAGATCTTGGTCTAGCATAAGGCGGGGCTTAAACAGGTGAATAATTTTTCTCTAATGCGTTTCATCTTCACGGCCACATGGTTTTCTGTGAGGCCGGTCACTGTGGCAATTTCTCGGTAGGGCAGGTCTTCCAGGTACAGCAGGACCAGCGAGCGGTCAGAGTCATTCAGCTTTTGGATGCAGTGGTGCAGTGCCTTTAACCGCTCTTCGGTGGCGGGGTCTGGAGTCTCCTGGGGCAGGTTCAGGAACTGGATACTGTCCAGGTGCCGGGTGCGCTTCTGGTCATTCTGGTAACGCAGGCGGGCCTGCAGACACACGTTAAGCGTAACCCGGTACACCCAGGTCTGGAGCTGCGCCTCCCCCCTGAACGTGGCCAACGACTTCCAGAGCTGGAGCACCGTTTCCTGAAACAAGTCTTGGGCGGCCTGGTGGTCTGGCGCGTAAGACCGGCAAACCCTATAGATGCGGTCTTGGTTGGAGTGCAGTAGCTGCAGGAAGGTAGTTTCCAGTGGTGTTTGCATGGGCAGTAGAAGGCCGGTTCACATAGTTAGTGCGGTCTGGCCCAGGAATATGACAGCAGAGACTGGAATTTTTTTGAGGGAAGCGCAGAAAGCCCCTTTTAAGGCCATTTTGGCTAAAACTGCCCCAAAACTTGCGGCAGGGTTTCCTGGGAATTAGTGTTGTTTTAGGCCTGTTTTAAGAAAATAAGGCCTCAAAGGGAATAGACCTTACAGATTTTAAGCGGTGCTACCCAGGGTTACTTATCGGGAAGTGCCTAAATGCCTGGAGAAAATTTAATGGAAAAAGCCGGTAATGCCTCACAGAACAGGTATTGCGTTTAAGGACTGCTTTCTGAAAAACGGCTTCAAAACAAAGCCACCTGTATTGGCCGGGATTTGTACTCCCGAACGAAAGAAAAGCAGGTTTGCCATTCGCCGGGAAACGGGACCGGAAACGCCGGAAAATGCCTATCCGCGTCTACCTCCTCCGGATCGCAAATCTGGAAGAGCTAAAGCATGATGAGAGGCATAAGAAAGCTAAACGAGCCAAATGCCCTCTCTCACCAGAACTCTCCTGACTACGGGAGAGGAGGGCGGCGCTCAAAGCAATTGTTTTTCCCAACTGTCCCTTTCAATTAAAAGGTGCTTTCTTAAATTAGAGCCATGAAATATAAACTACACCTTATAAACAACGGCTTGACCAGAAGCTTTTCCGGAGTGCTGGTAGCCGGTTTGCTGCTGTCATCCTCGCTGGTATCTGCCCAAGTGAAGAACCCCGTAGTGGATAGCATTATCAAAGAAGCCACCGAGAATTCACAGCTGGAGCCCATGGCGCATGAGCTGTTAGATGTGATTGGCCCGCGGTTGGTAGGTTCGCCGCAGATGTTGCAGGCCAGCGACTGGGCTATAGAGAAATACAAAGGCTGGGGTATTGCTGCCCGGCGTGAGAACTGGGGCGAGTGGCGCGGCTGGCAGCGGGGCGTCTCGCACATAGACATGGTACACCCTCGCGTAAAGTCCCTGGAAGGCATGCAACTGGCCTGGAGCCCAGGCACCAAAAGCAAAGGCGTGACCGCCGAAACCATCATCTTGGACGATGTAGCTGATTCTGTGGCGTTCCTGAAGTGGTTGCCCAGCGTGAAAGGAAAGTTTGTGCTTATCTCCATGAATCAACCCACCGGCCGACCAGATTATAACTGGCAGGAGTTTGCCACCAAAGAATCTTTTGAGAAAATGAAGACCGAGCGCACCGCCCAGACTGAGGCCTGGCGCCAGCGCATAGCCAAAACCGGCCATACGGCCCGCACGTTGCCCGTGGCCCTGGAGAAAGCCGGTGCCGCAGGGGTGGTGATGTCCAACTGGTCTTCGGGGTTTGGGGTAAATAAGATTTTCAGCGCCTATACTAAAAAGATACCTGCCGTAGACATTGCCCTGGAAGATTACGGCATGTTGTACCGTCTTACCCAATCTGGACACAAGCCTAAAATCAGCGTTCGTGCCGATGCCAAAGAGACCGGTGTGGCCAAAGCCTTCAACACCATCGCGGAGATAAAAGGCACTGAGAAACCGAATGAATACGTGCTGTTGTCGGCGCACTTTGACTCCTGGGACGGCGGTTCCGGGGCCACCGATAACGGAACCGGCACTCTGGTCATGATGGAGGCCATGCGCATTCTCAAGAAAGTGTACCCTAACCCCAAAAGAACCATTCTAGTAGGTCACTGGGGTAGCGAGGAACAGGGCCTGAACGGTTCCCGCGCCTTTGTGGAAGACCACCCCGAGATTGTGCAGAACCTGCAGGCCCTCTTTAACCAGGACAACGGAACCGGAAGGGTAGCCAACATCTCGGGTCAGGGCTTCTTGCATGCCTATGACTATATCAACCGCTGGTTACTTCCGGTGCCGTCCAGCATCAAGGAGTCTATCCAGACTACCTTTCCAGGCACCCCGGGCGGCGGCGGTTCTGACCATGCCTCTTTTGTGGCAGCCGGCGCGCCCGCCTTCTCCCTGAGTTCTTTAAGCTGGTCGTATGGTACCTACACCTGGCACACCAACCGCGATACCTATGACAAAGTAGTGTTTGATGACGTGCGCAGCAACGCCATTCTTACCGCCATTCTCGCCTACATGGCCAGCGAAGACCCGGCTAAAACACCCCGTGAGAAAAGCGTGCTGCCCGTGAACGCCAGAACCGGCGAGCCTATGAAATGGCCTGAGCAACGTAGCCCTACCCGCAAAGGCGGCCTGGACTAAAAGAGACACGATTGAGGTTTGCTGTTCCTGGTTTTGGATAGCCATTCCTGAAAACTTGACCTAAGTGATTACTTGCAAAAAGCTTCCCTTCAAAGGCATTTACAATGCTAATGAAGGGAAGCTTTTTATTTTGCCTTCACCCTAAATCAATCTGAAGAGTTGCCTAAGATGAAATGAGGAATAATCGTAAAGTGAAATTCAGGAATGAGGGCCAAGGCAATTGCTGAAAAGTATAATGGGTTATAAAAAGGACAGGGTGAGCTTTATAAGTAGATGTGATAGATTTAGAATTGGCGTAAAAATAATAATTGTAATACGAACATATATATATAAAATGCAATATTGGTATTGAGTTAGTCATTATCTTTGTGCGTTTTTAAAAGGCAATAAAAGTCTGGGGCGTGGGTAGTATAGTGATTGATTGGATAAAGCAAAAGTGGACTTACCTGGTAGGCTGTTCCGCAGAGTTCTCTATGGAGAACCGCGTTTACAACACGTTTTGTATTATCACGCTTTTCGGGGTGGGGTACAATATCCCGTTTAACCTCATTACCGGACTGTACGGACCTTTCTTTGTGACCGTATTCCTTTTGGGACTGGTTTCATTTGCCTTGTATCTTTCCAGGTTTAAAGGCAAATACCAGCTGAGCTTTCTCATTTTGTCGGTGTCAATCCATGCGGGGCTAGGGATCAATTATTTCTTTAACGACGGGATTACGGGGCCTACGCTGGTGCTGTTGTCCTTGTTTTTCTTCCCTATTCTGGTGGTGGCCTCCAAGCGCCGCTACTGGATCTGGACCACCATTAACGTGGGACTTATTCTCACGCTGGCTTTGGTAGAATACCTGTACCCAGAGGTGATTCTAGGGCGCTACCTTACCCGCGAGACACGTTTTATTGACATGGTGTCTACCTATCTGATTGTGATTATGTTGATTAGGGCCTGTACCGTTTTCCTGCTCAACCATTACAACAATGCCCATAAAGCGGCCCAGGAAGCCAATCTGGCCCTCCAGAAACTGAACCAGGAAAAGACCAAGCTGCTTTCCATTATTTCACATGATTTCAGGGCCCCATTAGCCAACATTCAGGGCTACCTGCAGTTTCTGACCAAAACAGACATTGCCCCAGACCAGCGGTTAAAGATTAAAACGCAGCTGCTCCAAAACACGCAGACCACGCTAGATATGCTCACCAATGTGCTTACCTGGTCTAAAAGCCAGATGGAGGGCGGGGAAAAGGCACTGGTCTCCATTAACGTCAATACGGCGCTGTCTGCTTCCCTGGAGCTTTTCAAGGACATGGCCATCCATAAAGACATCACCCTTAAGTACAGCTTAGGGGAGGATATTTTCATTGTCAGCGACGAGGAGTTTCTGCAACTGGTGGCAAGAAACCTGGTCAACAACGCCATCAAATTCACAAAGCCCGGCGGAGCCATTGAGGTAAGTGCCGTTAAAAATGGGTCAAACCTGCTCTTATGCGTCAAAGACAGCGGAAACGGGGAACCTGCTACCATCACCCCTGATATTTTCCTGCTGAACAGCGGCCCTTCTTACGGAACCAACCGGGAGAAAGGGGTAGGCTTAGGTCTGGTGCTTTGCCGCGAATTTGTGGAAGAGCAGCAGGGCCGCATCTGGTTTGAAACCCAGCCTACTTCAGGGGTTAGCTTCTTTGTAGAGGTTCCGTTGGTGCCAGAGAGGATGGAGCTTTCCTTTGTTTTAGAACAGACAGCCTTGCCTAAAGCGGTTTAAGCTCGTTTTTAAGAAATCTGGCGGAAAGCTTTACCCTTAAACCAATCCCTGTAAAAAAGCGGGCCGTTGAGTAATCCTTTTCTCTGGTTCAAGTTTTCAACTTAGACCTGCCGTGGGCTGAAGTTTGCAACTCCCGGAAGGAAATAACCTCAAACTTTATGGATATTAGAAGGTAATGCTGCCCGAAAAGAGGAAATTTTAGAAGGTAATGCTGCCCTGCCTTCTAGGTGGAGTCTGCGGTTAGGAAACGCTGCACCGTTTTGAGGCTGTTTTGCATAAAACAGGCTTAAAACAGAAATAGCTTACTTATTCTACTTCCAAGCGTTTGCCGGTCACGTAAAAATTGGGTTCCACTAATATATGAGAGGAGCCTTTCACCACTTTAGTGTCTTTCCAGCTGTTAGCCACGGGCTTGAGCCATTTGGGTTTTCCGTTGATCAGCACTTTCACGGGCATGGCGAAGGTGGGGAGGCAGTTGGTCCAGCGGTAGGAGAGTTTGTTGCCCTTGAGTTGGTATTCCAATTCGGGAATTCTGACATTACGCAGGTACTGGTCAAAGAAGGCGGTGAGGTTCATGCCGGTTTTCTGGACCAGGTACTGTTCAATTTGCGCGCCGGTCACAGTCTGGTGGTAGAAGTCCTGGTTGAGGCCACGCAAGATTTTCCGCCATTTCTTGTCATTGCCTACCAATTGCCGGAGCGTGTGCAGCATGTTGGCGCCCTTGTAATACATATCACCGGAGCCGGGGTAGTTGAGGTCATATTTGCCTACCACGGGACGGTCGTTTTTAATGGCTTTGCGGGTGCCAATCACGTAGGCGCTGCTGGCTTCTTTGCCGTAATGGTAGTCCAGAAAGAGGTTTTCTGAATAGGCCGTGAACGCCTCATGCACCCACATATCGGCAATGTCTTTGTAGGTGATGTTGTTGGCGAACCACTCATGGCCGCTTTCATGAATGATGATGAAGTCAAACTTGAGGCCCCAACCGGTGCCGCTCAGGTCCCTGCCCAAATAGCCGTTCTGGTATTTATTGCCGTACGTCACCGAGCTCTGGTGCTCCATGCCCAGGTAGGGCACCTCTACCAGTTTGTAGCCGTCTTCATAGAAAGGGTAGGGGCCGAACCAGTGCTCAAAAGCCTTGAGCATGCGGGGTACGTCTTTAAACTGCACTTTGGCTTTCTCCAGGTTCTCCGGCAAGACATAGTACGTGCAATCTAAGGGGCCTTTCTCCCCGGGGTACACCTCATAAAAGGAAGTATAGACGCCCACGTTCACGTTCACGCCATAGTTGTTAATAGGGTTGGTGACGGCCCAATGATAGGTTCTGGTGCGGTCTGGGTGTTCCTCTACCTTCCGGAGCCTTCCGTTAGAGACGTCTACCAGCGGCATGGGCACGTTCACGCGTATCATCATGCTGTCGGGCTCGTCATACATGTGGTCCTTGTTGGGCCAGAAGAGGCTGGCGCCGTCGCCCTGCACCGAGGTAGCGATGAAAGGATTGCCCTTCGCGTCCTGTTTCCAGGTGACGCCGCCGGTCCAGGGTGGGTTCACGCTTACCTGGGGCTTGCCGCTGTAATACACCTCCACGCTCTGCACCGCGCCGGGCACCTGCGGTTCTTGCAACTGAATAAACCAGGCGTTTCCGTCTTGCCGTACCACCAGGTTCTGGCCGTTCTGCACCACCCGCTCCATGCGCATGGGTGGCTGCAGGTCCAGCTGCATGGTCTGGTGCGGCTTCAGGACTCTGTAGGTAACCTTGTTCATGCCTTGAAAGGTGCTGTCCTTGGGGTTTACCTTGATAGAGAGGTCATAGTGCGTTAGATCCCACCAGACGCGCTCTGGCGTAATAGAGCCGCGCAAGGTGTCATGCCGGGTAAAGGAGGGCGGCGTGTTTTGGGCCTGGGCCGAAGGCATAGATGCAGCCAGGAACAGGGAAAGTGCCGCAACAAACCACCGTACATGAGTGAGTTTCATAGTCAATAGGTTAAGAATTGGTCAACTAAAAGTGATGCCTGCCAGGTGCCTTTCCGTTTTGGGCCTGTTTTCCGGAAAACGGGCCCAAAACGGAAAGGCACCGCTTTCTGAAATGAAAACTAAAAACGCTTTACCCTACCTCAACCTCTCAGAAAGCACCTGCACCTCTTCCAGAAACTGGTCTACCTGCTCCTGCGGGGTAGCCCAGGAAGTGATGAGCCTGACAGCCGAGAAGCCTTCCTCCATTTTCCGCCAGACAAAGAACCCGTACTTTTTTGAGAGCTCCACAATAAGGGCATCTGGTAAAATAGGGAAAATCTGGTTGGTCTCAGGTTGGCTCAGGAAGGAGTACCCCAGGCCCTGCAACCGCACTGCCAGACGCTTGGCCATTTGGTTGGCGTGCCCGCCTAAGGTAAACATAAGGTTGTCTTTAAGCAATTCCGCAAACTGCATCCCAAACAGACGCCCCTTGGCCATGAGCGCGCCGCGTTGCTTTATGTAGTATTTGAAATCTTTCTGCAGGGCCGGGTTGGCCAGAACAATCGCCTCGCCTATAAGTCCGCCGCATTTGGTGGCGCCCAGGTAGAAGACGTCTGTGAGCGCGGCAATGTGGGCCAGGGTAAGGTCGTTTTTTTCGGCAGATAAGGCCATGGCCAGCCGGGCGCCGTCCAGGAACAGCAGCAGGTTGTTTTGCTGGCAGAAGGCGTAAAGGTCCTGCAGTTCCTGCCTGGTGTAAATGGTGCCGATCTCCGTGGAGTTGGAGATGTAGACAATGCGAGGCTTCACCGTGTGGTACTCCGGAAACTTGTTCAGCAGCGGCTGAATGGCCTCTGGCCGAAGCTTTCCGTCTAGGGTAGCCACCGTTTCTATCTTGTGACCGGTGGCTTCAATGGCCCCGGCCTCATGGTTGTTGATGTGGGCGGTCTCGGCGGCAATCACAGATTCATACGTCTTAAGGAAGGCCCCCGGCACAATGAGGTTGGCCAGGGTGCCGCCTGCCACCAGGTGCACGTCTACCTCGGGCTTTTGGCACAGCTGTTTAATGGCCGCCACAGACTCCAGGGTGAAGGTGTCGTTTCCGTAGCCGGGCTGCTGCGTGAGGTTGGTCTGCAGAAGGCGTTGCAGAATATTGGGGTGACAGCCTTCGCTGTAGTCATTGGTGAAACTGTATAGCATGGGTGCATTCATTAAATACCGGAGATTAAGCCAAAGATAAGGCAGTATGCTAAACCATACCCCAAATTTCCTGGTGGGTTCATCCCAATTCCTTTAAATCCGTTTTACGGATAATAGGAAAGTCTAAACTTCAATTCTCCATGAACTACAATCTTTTAGGCGACACCGGGGTGCTGGTCTCTGAACTGTGCCTGGGCGCCATGACATTTGGCGGCGGCGATAACGCGGGAATCTGGGCCCAGATTGGCCAGTTGCAGCAAGATGAGGTAAAGCAACTGCTCAAAACCTCTGCAGATGCCGGCATCAATTTCATAGACACCGCCAACGTGTACTCGTTCGGGCAGAGTGAGCAGCTGGTGGGCGAAGGTATTCGGCAGGTAGGCCTGAACCGCGATGACCTGTTCATTGCCACCAAAGTGCGCGGCAAAATGGGCGAAGGCGTGAACCGGCAAGGCTTGTCCAGGTACCACGTGTTCCAGAGCGTAGACGCCAGCCTGCAGCGCCTGCAACTAGACCACATTGACCTGCTGTATGTGCATGGCGTAGATGAGGCTACCTCAGTGGAGCAGATTGTGCAAACCCTGCATGACGTGGTCATGACCGGGAAGGTGCGCTACGTGGGGGTTTGTAACTGGCCCGCCTGGATGGTCATGAAAGCCCTGGGTATTGCCCGTCAACATGGCTGGCATAGTTTCAAAGCCATGCAGTATTTCTATACCCCCGCTAACCGGGATGCCGAACGTGACCTTCTGCCCCTGGCCTTGGACCAGAACCTGGCCATGATGCCCTGGAGTCCATTGGCCGGCGGTTTCCTGTCCGGCAAGTTCACCCGCGACCAGACCACTACCGGCGGACAGAGCAGGAGAGACACCTTTGATTTTCCGGTTATTGACAAAGAGAAAGCCTATGACCTCATTGACGTTCTGGTAGAGATAGGCAAGCAGTACCGGGTCTCCGCCGCCGAAGTCACCCTGGCCTGGGTTCGCCAGCAACCCGGCGTCACCAGCACCATTATTGGCGCCAAGCGCCTAGACCAACTCCAATCCAACCTGCACTCTACCACCCTCACGCTCACGCCCCAGGATATAAAACAGATCAACACCGCCAGCCAACACGAGAAAGGCTATCCCCACTGGATGGTAGACCGGCAGATGGCCGGCCGCTTTCCAGAAAATAAGGTAGCTAAAAAAGGGGAGGAGGAGTGATGTAGGGGCAGGAAGGAATAGGCGTTTTAGGGGTGTTTTGCGGAAAATGGGCTGGAAATGGGTTGGTCAGCAAGAGTGCATCATCCCCCGTCCCCTTTCAAAGGGGGACGATATACGCGGATCCAAGCGGTGGTTGGTGGCAGTAGTGGTTGTTGGTGAGAACGCCAACAACGGCGGGCGATATTAGGCCTACAGGAAGGAAGCAACCGAGACCGCTCTTCCGGATTTGCAATCCAGAAGTTCCGAAAGGATGATTTGTAATCCCCGGCGGCGGTATCTTTGAATGGCAAGGGGGGCGGATGGCAGATCAGAATAATCATGATAGCTCTCCAGTGTAAACACCCCTCTGCAGAGCTGCGCTCGCTGCCCCAAACTCTCGTTTGGGCAATCCTCAAGGGGAGAGTCTGCGGTGAAGAAGCGGTATTACGTTTTGGGGCTGTTTTCCGGAAAACGTGCTTAAAACACAGCATCGCAATCTTTCACGCATTTCCTCACGCATTCCCCTTTTCCAGCCTTTCGTCTGAGCGCCTAGCACTCGACCCGGTGCCGCGGGAGCGGCAGGCCCTGCGGGGCCAGGCGAGAGGGCACAGCGCGAGGGCGGAAGGCGGGGCCTCGCGGCCGTGAGCGCTCGGAGGGAAGAGATGAAACAACTCAGCCTATGAAACCATAGATAAACCGTCCTTCCAAGGCGAAAGCAAATTCGTATTCCTAACCCTTCCTCCTTATCGCTCTAAAGCGAAACAAAACCCTTTAACCAACTACTCCTGAACTTCACCTGAAGAACTGGAAAGCCAGGCCAGGGCCTCTTGGTGGCATTGGAAGAATTGGAGTTCATAGCAGGCCTTAGAAGTCATAAGGCTCCCCTCCAGGTTTCGGGCATGAGATGGGTCTTCGGGGACAACCAAGGCTAGTTGCTGAACAGCTTGGTCACAGAGAAAAGGTACTACCTCATGGGTCATCCATACCAGGTCCTGGGGCATGGGGTTGCCGCGACGGCTATTGTCAGAGAGGAGCTTCTTGGCGTGGTGCTGGTGCACGGCCTCCAGCAAGGCGGCCGTTCCTCGCTGGTATTCAGAGGGGCTGGGTGGTTGCTGCCAGGCTAGCCCTAAAATGCCGGCTTGTGGGTAAAGTACTATCTCATAGAACCGGTTGATTGCCAAAGGAACGGGGATAAGATTCATGGCTTTATGGATGTAGTAGGTGAATAAAATATTACATGATATATAGAATAGGAAGGGGATATGGAATAGAACTTTATAGGTACAAAAAGGAGAGGCAAAGCCCATCTTTGGGTTCTTTCAGTAGTTATACTGGTTTTAAAAGAATATGTACATTGGAAAGGCGAGTATTTTTACGGCCGCAAGAAGGAACGCCTGTTTTATTTTTTAAGCCCAATAAGTACCGTCGCCTACGCCTGATAATGCGTACCTTTCGGGCCTAAGCCAAACCCATATGATCACTATTTACCATAACAACCGCTGCAGCAAAAGCCGCGAAGTGCTGACTATTCTGGAACAGGCCGGCCTACCCATGCAGGTGGTGCAATACCTGGTAGAGCCGCTCACCAAAGAAGAACTAAAGGCGTTGCTGGGCAAATTACAGTTGGGCCCCGAAGACATAATCAGGAAAGGGGAGAAGCTATACAAAGAAGTGTACGCCGGCCAGCACCTCACCCAGGACCAATGGCTAGACGTGTTGGTAGAGAACCCCATTCTCATAGAGCGGCCCATAGTGGTCAACGGCGACAAAGCCGTGATTGCGCGCCCCCCAGAAAATGTATTAACTATTCTGTAAGCGGCCCAGAAGCGCGTTGGCTTTTAAAGAGGGGAAGTGCCTAAACTAAAAAGGCTATAAAACAGAAATCCCCCTCTACCGAACAGGCTGAGCGGGGATTTACTGTACTTGAAATTAACGCTTATCTTCTATAGGGACCGTAACCAGTCTTTGATTTCAGACGAAGTTTTGCCTATTTTTTGCTGAAGTTTTCCCAGCCATTTGTCTTCCTGTCCTTCTTCGTAGGTCAGATCGTCATCGGTGAGGTCACCATAGGCCATCTTCATTTTGCCTTTGACTTCATTCCAGTTGCCGCGGGCTCTATATTCTCCTTCGTGAGTGTCCATCTTAGTAAACGGTTAGGTTAATGTATGCCCAATGTACGCACTACCGCAGCGCAGGGTTGAACCAGAAACACTCCGTTTTTTAAAAAATAGTCAATAATTTTTGCCGTGGTCCATATCAGCGGTAAAGTACTGTGCTATTATTTAGTATAACATATTGATTATCAGAATAATTAGGTTGGGTATGAAGACTATTTCAGGTTTTTTAAAAATTCGCGCAAGGCCCTTGGGTCGTCAAAATCCTGTAGGGCGTACTCTATCTGCCTTATTTCCTCTTTTAGGCCTTTCTTGGCGCTCCTGAACTTGGCATCCATCTGTTTGGGTGTGCCCCCAAATTCGCGCATTAACTGCGCCTCTGGCCCCATAAAGTAGCTGCTCCGTTTCTCCTCCAGTTCCTGGATCTGCTCGGTGAGCAGGCGCACGTAGTAACTCAATTGTTCTTCTGGTACGGCCTGCAACAGCTGTTCCTGCTCATGCATGAATTCCATCTGCAGCCGCAGCAGCTCAAAGAAATCGTCCTGGTTGTAGGCAATGGTCACTTTCTTGATGGCTTCCTCTTTCCAGATGCGGGCAGTAGGGTCCATTTCCTTATCGGGGTGCAGGAGTTTGGCCAGGGTGGTGTACAGGCGGCGGCTGGCCTTGCTGATGCTCTGCAACTCAACCTTCACCTTGGCTTCCTGGGTTTTCTGGGCCGTGGCCTTTTGGCGGTTGGTACGCTGGGCTTCGCGCTTGTCCTGTTCTTCCTGCATCTGCTGGTCTAGGCGGGCCTGGAACGCGGCCAGGTCTGAGAGGTCCTCGGGGTTGAAGTCCACGCCTAGAACATTCTTGAGCAGCTGCTGGGTCTCTGCTTTGGTACCCTGGGGTTGGGAGGGCGCCTGCGGCGATGCCGGGGTTTCATAGCGTTGCAGCACCTCGGTCAGTTCCTCGGCCTCATAGTGGTGCACCAGCGTGTGGGCCTGGTCCTTGATAAAGGCCGAAAGGTTTTCCTGCTCCAACCGCGATAGGTCCTGCTCCTGGTGTGCCTGGTCCAGGAAATGCACCAGGACTACGCGCCGGGCCACCATTTCCCGCACCAATGGCTGCACCTCTTTCTGCACCCGCACCCGCGCCTGGTCCATAATCTTCGCCTGTTCCGCCACCTGCGCCTTCAACTCATCTATGGTCTGGATGCTGGCATTGAATTGCGCCTGGAGCTGAGAGAGGGAAGACTCCGTCTTAGGGGTGATTTGCGGGACTTGAGGCTTTTCTGAATGTGACATGGAAGATGAGGGGTAAGCTGAGTTTATGTTTTTCTGAATTTCTTTTTCCGCTTTTGCTGGCCTAGCAGCCGCTGTCGCCTGAGTCCTTATGCTTTGGTTGTTTCATCTTCGCCCTCCGAGCGCTCACGGCCGCGGGGCCCCGTCTTTCCCCTCGCACTGCCCTTGCGGCCTACCTTTGCCTTCTGCTCTTAGCAAGGGTCTGTCTAGGGCCACAAGCGAGGCGCTCAGAGTAAAGACTGGAATCGGGGAATGACAGTTGAGCTCTTCCGGATTTGCAATCCGGAAATACCGAAAGGGGGGATTTGCAATCCCCAGCGGTTGCGACTTTGTTCTTGGTTCCCGGCGGATTGCAAATCCGCTTTTCCTTTATTCGGGATTACAAATCCCGAACAGCACGGTGAAATGGGTATGGTTGTTTCGAGCACGTTTTCCGGGAAATAGGCCCAAAACGCTTTACCTCTTACTACAAAGCAGACTCCCCCCTTGAGGGGGGCGAAGGGGGGTGTTTACATAGGAGAGGGAATTAGGAGAAAATCCACTGGCGCGAGTCTTCAGACTCGTGACTTGGGATAATGGGTAGTCTCCGGACTACCCTCATTGCAATGCAGTGAACCTGCGCTTTACTGATCCTATACATTTCCCCTTGTGGTTCCCGGTGAGTCTGCAGACTCATTTCATCCTTTTTCACGAGACAATAGTCTCGCGCCAGATTATCAATGGAAGATCAAACCTGTGAGGTTTACAAAGCCTCACAGGATTTACCGTTTTAAGCCTGTTTTCTGAAAAACTGCCCCAAAACAGCTGTCTGCGCCTTTGGTATCTGTTTCAAGGTCTCCAGCAAAAAGCCCCAGTATTTCTGCACGGAGCTGATCTGCACTTTCTCGTCTGGGGAGTGGGCGCCGGTGATGGTAGGCCCGAAGGAGATCATTTCCATGTTGGGGTAGTGGGTACCCAGAATGCCGCACTCAAGGCCGGCGTGGCAGGCATTTACGTGCGGGGCTTCGTGGAACAGCTCACTGTAAATGCGACTCATGGTCTGCACAATGGCGCTGTCTGGTTTGGGTGTCCAGCCGGGGTAAGAGCCTTTCAAAGTTACGCCGGCGCCGGCCAGTTCAAAGGTACTCTGGATGGCCTGGGCCAGGTCCATTTTCTCTGAATCTACCGAGGAGCGGGTCAGGCACTGGATAGAATACGTTCCGTCTTTTACCTCTACGCGGGCCAGGTTATTAGACGTCTGCACCAGACCGGCAATGGCCGGACTCATGCGGTGAATGCCGTTGGGGCAGGCATACAACACCCGTAGCAACTGGCTTTGGAAATCATAGGAAATTGCCGCTTCGGGTAGGTCAATGTGCTCTGCCTGAAGTTGCAGGTTGGGGTCGGTGATGGAATATTCGCCTTTCAGGATCTCGGTTTGTTTGGCCAGGAATTCCAGAAAGATTTCGGCTCTGGCTTCCGGCACGGCAATCTCCGCGAACGACTCCCTGGGGATGGCGTTGCGCAGGCTTCCGCCGTCAATGCTGTGCACGCGCGCATTGAATTTATCAGCGGCCTGAAACAGGATGCGGTTCATGAGTTTGTTGGCGTTGGCCCGACCCACATGAATGTCCATACCTGAGTGCCCGCCGGTGAGGCCCGTGAGGCTTACCCGGTAGGCGGTATAGTCAAAGGGAATGGTTTCCTCATTGTAAGAACCGGTGGCCGTTACGTCAATGCCGCCAGCGCAACCAATGGTGAGCTCGCGGTCATCTTCGGTGTCCAGGTTGAGCATGATGGTGCCTTTGAGCAGTCCGCCATTCAGGCCCATGGCGCCGGTCATGCCGGTTTCCTCGTCAATGGTGAAGAGGCATTCCAGCGGCGGGTGGGCAATGTCTTTAGAGACAAGCAAAGCCATCATGGTGGCCACGCCAATGCCGTTGTCGGCGCCCAGGGTAGTGCCTTTGGCCTTTACCCAGTCGCCGTCTACGTACATGTCAATGCCCTGGCTCAGGAAGTCAAAATCGGTGTCGGCGTTTTTCTGGTGCACCATGTCCAGGTGGCTTTGCAGCACTACGGTCTGGCGGTCTTCCATGCCCGGGGTGGCCGGTTTCCGGATGATCACATTGCCTACCTCGTCGGTGATGGTGTCAAAGCCCTGGCTGTTGCCGAAGTCCTGGATGAACTTGATAACCCGCTCTTCTTTTTTAGACGGACGGGGAACGGCGTTGAGCGCCGCGAAATTTTGCCAGAGGGCTTTGGGTTCTAATGATTCTATCTGCGTACTCATACAATCTCCTGCTGTTGGGCCCCGCGGTCACCGGTAAGGCGTCGCGAATGGGGCGGTTGGGGCTAGTTATGATGGGGTAAAGGTACTAAACAGAACGGACTACCAAGGGCGCGGGTTTAGGAAAACTGGCTTGGGTTTCTCTTTTCTTTTTACAAGATCGGCTTAAAAACAGACTATTTCTTTTAGATGCCCACTAAGCAAACCGCCAATATCAAAAGGAACTTCTTCTGGCCAAAAGAGTAAAATAGGAATTCGATGTTTCTACATTTAAAAGGAAGTTAACCATGGCAAAGCAAATGAAAGCCGCTTACTATAAGGAGTTTGGCGGGACAGATAAAATCACCGTAGGAAATATAGAGATTCCGGAAGTGGGCGAAGGCGAGGTTTTGGTACGCCTGAAGGCTGCCGGGGTAAACCCGGTAGACAACGCCGTACTGGCAGGGTACTTAAGTCAATTCCTGCCCATGGGGTTCCCGGCCATTCCGGGCTGGGATATGGCCGGGGTGGTGGAAGAGCGGGGCTTTTCGGCGCGCCGTTTTCAGGTAGGCGACGAGGTGTACGCCTACGCCCGCCGGCCCACCGTGCAATGGGGCACCTTCGCCGAGTACATCGTAATCCCGGAGAGCTATCTGGCGCACAAACCCAAAGGCATTTCATTTGAAGAAGCGGCCGGCATCCCTTTGGTGGGCCTAACGGCGTACCAATCTTTGTATGACGCCGGCAATCTGCAGTCGGGACAAACGGTTCTAATATTGGGTGCCTCGGGCGGCGTGGGAAGTTTGGGCATTCAGTTGGCCAAGGAAAAAGGCGCCACGGTCATTGGGGTAGCCAGCCAGAAAAACCACGCCTTTATGAAAGAGCTGGGCGCCAACCACACCATTGATTATACCGGCACCAACATCGGTGAGGCCGTAAAACAACTCTTCCCCCAAGGCGTGGACCTGATCTTTGACTGTGCCAGCGGCGACACCCTGCAACAAAGCCTGTCCGCGCTTAAACCAAACGGAACCCTGGTCTCCATCCTGCACCAGGGTGAAGGTCTGGACAAAAACATCCACTTTAAATACGTGTTCGTGGAGCCCAACGCCGCCCAACTGGAAATCCTGCAGGACCTAGCCGAGGCCGGAAAACTGAAAGTACACGTTAGTGGCACTTATTCCCTGGACCAAACCGCAGAAGCCCTCCAACAGATAGCCACCCACCACACCACCGGGAAGATTGTGATTAGTGTTTAGTTGTTAGTGAGTAGAAAGTGATGGTAAGATGTTTTGAGCCTGTTTTCAGGAAAATGGCCTCAAAACGCTGCCATCAACTTGCCCACTTTGCCTGGTTCAAGTTTTCAACTTGGACCTGCTATTCATCTGAAGTTTTCAACTTCAGTGCGGCGAGAGCCGCAAAACCAAAATGCTATAAAAAAGAGAAGCCTGGCCTATTATTAGACCAGGCTTCTCTGTATTAAGGGCTAAAATTTACTTCAGCATCTTGAGCAGTTCATGCGCGGCTTCCTCAGAGGAGCCGGGGTTTTGGCCAGTGAGCAGCAGCCCGTCTTTTACAATATAAGAGCCCCAATCCGGGCCTTTGGAATAGACGCCGCCCAGTTCCTTCAGTTTATCTTCTAGCAGGAAAGGCACCACGTTGGTGAGTTGCACGGCTTCTTCTTCTGTATTGGTGAAGCCGGTTACCTTCTTGCCTTTCACCAGCGGCTCGCCGTTGGCGCCTTTGGCATGGGTGAGCACGGCCGGTCCATGGCAGACGGCGGCTACAGGTTTGTTTTGCTTTGAGAAGGCCTCAATCAAAGAGATAGAGTCGCGGTCAGTGGTCAGGTCCCAGAGCGGGCCGTGGCCGCCGGGGTAGAAAACGGCGTCATAGTCCTCGGCTTTCACCTCGCTTAATTTATGCGTGTGGGCCAGTTTTTCCTGCAGGGCCTTGTCTTCATTAAACCGTTTGGTGGCGTCGGTCTGGGCATCTGGCTCTGAGCTTTTGGGGTCAATTGGTGGTTGTCCGCCTTTAGGCGAGGCCAGGGTAACGTCTACCCCCGCATCTGCCATCACATAGTACGGTGCCGCGAATTCTTCAATCCAGAAGCCGGTTTTCTTGCCGGTATCGCCTAACTGGTCATGGGATGTTAATACAAATAATACTTTCATAGGTGTGATGTGTCTGGTAAATGGTTCATGAATGCTTAGAATGACCGCAACTGGGCCCAGGCCTGGCGTTCCGCCCTAATGGGCAAATTACTCCAAAGGCCTTTTCCTTATACGGTTTGCGTGGAGATAGAACGGGCCAAGTGAGTCCATAGAAGGCTTACCTACAGGAAACCACCCAAAGGGCAAGATGTTCTGTTATATCCCTGTTTTTGGTAAAACAGCAGCAATGAACCTGGTGCAAGTGGAAAAGCAGCGCTCCTGCAGGACCGCCAAGGCAAATATTTGACTCTTCCGCTTGCTAAGAAATGTAGAAAGGCAGAATGGGAATTATGGCTTTGGTTTAGTACTTTGGCTTTATAAAATAAGACTATGGACCAGCGAATCATAAACCTCTTTGACGAATACACCCACGCTCCGCTTACCCGCAAGGAGTTTCTGGGCAGGTTAGCCAAGTTAACTGGCAGCCTTACGCTGGCCATGGCCATGCTGCCTTTGCTGGAAAACAACTATGCCCAGGCGGCCACCGTGTTTGATAAAGACATCAAAGCCGAAGATGTGACCTACCCCGGGGCGGACGGCGTGACCATGAAGGCGTTTCAGGCGCGGCCCGAAGGCAAAAAACTAGGCACGGTGCTGGTCATCCATGAGAACCGGGGTTTGAACCCGCATATCAAAGACGTAGCCATGCGGGTGGCGCAGGCCGGTTTTCTGGCGCTGGCGCCAGACGCGCTGTCGCCGTTTGGGGGTACGCCCACCAATGAGGACCAGGCCCGCGAACTGTTCGCCAAGCTAGACGCGAAACAAAATCTGCAGAATTTCCTGAACGGCTTGGAGTACCTGAAGAAACACAAAAACGGAAACGGCAAAACCGGCTGCGTAGGCTTTTGCTGGGGCGGCGCCCTAGCCAACCAACTGGCTATCCATTCCCCTGACCTGGATGCCGCCGTGGCGTACTACGGCCGTCAACCAGAGGCCGCCGATGTGCCCAAGATCAAAGCTGAACTGCTGTTGCACTACGGCGGCCTGGACGAGCGCGTAAACGCCGGCATTCCGGCCTTTGAACAAGCCCTGAAAGCCAGCAACATCAAGTACCAACTCTTTGTCTACGAAGGCGCCAACCACGCCTTCAACAACAATACCTCACCCACCCGCTACAATGAGCCCGCAGCCAAATTGGCCTGGGAACGCACGTTGGAATTGTTTAACCGAAAACTGAAGTAGCAGGAGGAGAAATAGGAATGCGTAGAACGTTGAAGTGTAACGTCGCCACAGAATAGGTGTGTAGCGTCGTTACACCGTAACGACGTAATTCTGCTGGGAAACGCATTTTGGTTTCCTGTGTCTGATGAAATGCTACCCTAGCCGCCCTTGTTGGTGTTGTCACCAACAAGCAAGAGGTTGTAAGTCCCTCGGTCTGTCCCCCGACAGACCGAAATTTCACTTGAAGGCAGTGTCCTGTCAGGGGACAGACCATGGAATAGGAAGGATTTTGGTCGCGAACGGTAATGACAAAGATTACATGTTACTGCCGTTCGCCCACAAGGTCCTTTCAGGATGACAAAAGAAAGAAACAGGAAGAGTAGAACAACAGAGGCTGCGTGCGAACATAAATGGACGCTTGCGCCCTAGTGTACTAAACTATGTAAAAACCAACTCCTTCTTAACTGCCTACTCAGGTTTTAGGCCCGTTTTTTAGAGAACGGGCCTAAAATGCAAACCCCTTTCCACTTCTGAAATCTCTCTTATCTTTGGGGCTTAAGTCACCTTGACCTAACGTGTCTTGTCTCCCGAGCCCATGAAAAAGCTGTTTTTCCTTTCGTTGCTGCTAAGCTGTTTTTCCGCCTTCGCGCAAAAGCCGGCGTTTGATTTGGTGCGGTGGGTAAACCCGATGATTGGCACGCACAAAATGGGGCATACCTACCCGGGGGCTACAGCGCCATTCGGCATGGTACAACTCTCGCCAGATACGGATACCATTCCGTATGAAATGGGCGGCAAGTACAACAAAGACGTGTATAAGTATTGCGCCGGTTACCAGTATGATGACCCCACCATTGTGGGCTTCAGCCACACGCATTTCTCAGGCACCGGCCATTCAGATTTAGGCGATTTTCTGCTCATGCCTACCGTCGGCAAGCTGCAACTGAACCCCGGCACCGAAGACAAACCCGAGACCGGTTACCGCTCCAAATTTTCGCATAACAACGAGCGCGCCGAGCCTGCCTACTACAGTGTTAAGCTAGACGACCATAACATCACCGCCGAACTCACCGCCACCAACCGCGTGGGCATGCACCAGTACACGTTCCCTAAATCTGAAGAGGCTCACGTGATTCTGGACCTCATGCACGGCATCTACAACTACGAGGACAAAAACACCTGGACCTTCCTGCGCATAGAGAATGATACCTTGATTACCGGCTACCGGCAGACTAACGGCTGGGCACGAACCCGCACCGTGTATTTTGCTATGTCCTTTTCCAAACCGTTCACCAGCTTCGGCAACAAAGACTACAGCAAAGCGCAGGTGTACAAAGGCTTCTGGCGGAAGTTTGACCAAAGCAAGAACTTCCCCGAGATAGCCGGCAAGCAGATACGTGCGTATTTCGATTTCAAGACCCAGGAAGGGGAGAAGCTGAAGGTGAAATTCGCGTTGTCGCCGGTGAGTACGGCCGGGGCCTTGGCCAACATGCGCGCCGAGATTCCGCACTGGGATTTTGACCGCGTAAAGCGTGCGAGCCAGGCCCAGTGGAATCAGGAGCTGGGCAAGGTGCGGGCCGTGCTGCCCACCAAAGACGACTACATCAACTTCTATACGGCGCTTTACCATACGTTTTTGGGCCCCACCACCTATCAGGACGTTGACGGCCAGTACCGCGGGTTGGACCAGAACAACCACCAGGCCAAGGGCTTCACTAACTACACTACTTTCTCACTCTGGGACACCTACCGCGCCCTGCACCCCTGGTTCAACATTGTGCAGCCCAAACGCAACGCAGATATGGTGGAATCTATGCTGGCGCATTATGACCAGAGCGTCCACAAGATGTTGCCCGTGTGGTCGCACCACGCTAATGAGAATTGGTGCATGATTGGTTACCACAGCGTGTCGGTGATTGCCGATGCCATAATCAAGGGCACTTACCAGGGAGACGCCAACCGTGCCCTGGATGCCTGCGTAACCACCGCACGCCAAAGCTATTATGACGGCCTCCAATATTACATGGAGCTGGGCTTCGTGCCCGAAGACAAGAACGGTTCCTCGGTTTCCAAAACGCTGGAGTACGCCTATGACGATTGGTGCATCGCGCAGGTGGCCCAGAAATTGAACCGCAGTGACGTATACCAGGAGTTCAGCCGCCGGTCCCAGAACTGGAAAAACGTGTATGACAAAAGCATTGGCTACATGCGGCCCAAACTAAGCGACGGCACCTTCAAAAAGGAGTTTGACGTGCTCAGCACCCACAACCAGGGCTTCATTGAAGGCAACGCCTGGAACTACAGCCTCTACGTGCCGCACGCCCCGCAGGAAATGATTCAGGCCATGGGCGGCAACCAGAAGTTTGTGCCCCACCTGGACTCGCTCTTCACCATGCACCTGCCGGACGAGTTTTTCAAAGACACCGAGGACATCACCCGCGAGGGCATTATTGGCAACTACGTGCACGGCAACGAACCTGCCCACCACGTGGCTTACCTATATAACTGGACGGATCAACCCTGGAAAACCCAGGAACGCGTGCGCATGATTCTCAAAAAGCAGTACCACCCCACGCCAGATGGCCTGGGCGGCAACGATGACTGCGGCCAGATGAGCGCCTGGTACCTGTTCAGCTCCCTCGGTTTTTACCCCGTGGCCCCGGGCTCAGACCAGTACGCATTGGGCAGTCCGGCCGTGAAGGAGGCCGCCATCCAACTGGAGAACGGAAAGTCCTTTACCATTGAAGCCAGAAACCAAAGCGAGAAAAACGTGTATGTGCAGAAGGTGGAACTCAACGGAAAACTGCTTACTCAACCGTTTCTTAATCATAAAGACATGGTAAAAGGCGGGAAACTCACCTTTTACATGAGTGCCAAGCCCAGAAAATAAGTACCCTTTTAAAATTCAACATATGCCTTATACTCCTTCGTCTGCTCGCTACAGTGAGATGGAATACCGCCGCTGCGGCAACAGCGGGTTAAAATTACCGGCCCTGTCTTTAGGGCTGTGGCACAATTTCGGGCACGTAGATGTGCTGGAAAACTCGCGCCAGATTCTGCATGATGCTTTTGATGCCGGCGTCACGCACTTTGACCTGGCCAACAACTACGGTCCGCCGCCGGGCTCCGCCGAAGAGAACTTCGGGAAGATCCTGCTGGAGGATTTCAGGGGCTACCGCGATGAGCTCATCATTTCTACCAAGGCCGGCTACAAAATGTGGGAAGGCCCGTACGGCGAGTGGGGTTCTAAAAAATACCTGGTCTCCAGCCTGGACCAGAGCCTTAAGCGCATGAACCTGGACTATGTGGATATTTTCTACCACCACCGCCCAGATCCCAACACGCCCCTGGAAGAATCCATGGCAGCCCTGGACCTGATTGTGCGGCAAGGCAAGGCGCTATACGTGGGCCTCTCCAACTATGAGGTGCCGGAGGCTACCCGCGCCATCCAAATTTTAAAAGACTTGGGCACGCCTTGTCTGATTCACCAGCCCAAGTACTCTATGTTCGTGCGCTGGGTAGAAGACGGCCTGCTGGATTTGCTGGAAAAGGAGGGGGTAGGCTGCATTCCGTTCTCACCGCTGGCGCAGGGCCTGCTCACCAACAAGTACCTTAAAGGCATCCCCGAAGGGTCCCGCGCCGCCAAAGCGCACGGTTTCCTTAAAGAGGAAGACATCACGGAAGAGAAACTTGCCCAGATCAAGAAACTAAATGAATTAGCGGAAGGTCGGAACCAAAGCCTGGCTCAAATGGCCCTTGCCTGGTTGCTGAAAGACCCGCGCGTGACCTCGGTATTGATTGGCGCCAGCTCTCCCGCCCAGCTTGCGGACTCTTTGAAAGGCATGAAAAATACTCAGTTCAGTTCAGATGAATTGGCGCAGATTGAAACCATTCTGCAAAACAGCTAAAGGGGGAATCTCCTTTTTTGATTTCTGTTTTAGGCCTGTTTTTCTAAAAACAGGCCTAAAACAGAAAAATAAATCCTGCCTCCCGCTGCCTCCTTCCAACTGGATTAGCGGCGAAAATACCTATGTTGCCCACCTCCCTTATGACGGATATGACCTTCAAATTTATACACCTGCCAGCGTTCAGGGTCTTTTGCTTCTTCAGCCTTTTAATGGTAGCCGTTTCTTGTACCCAACCATCGCAGTCCGGGAGCCAAACAGGGCAAAAAAGTGAGGTAGCTTTGAAGGTGATGTCGTACAACATCCGCCACGCGAACCCACCTTCCAAACCTAAGTTTATTGACCTGGACGCCATTGTGGCGGTGATCAAGGCCCAGAATCCAGATGTGGTGGCCCTACAGGAGGTAGATGTGAACACCATCCGTTCCGGTGGGATAGACCAGGCCAAGATCATTGCCCAGAAATTGGGCATGCATTATTTCTTCGGGAAAGCGCTGGACTATGATGGCGGAGACTATGGGGTGGCTATTCTTTCCAGGTTTCCGCTGGAAGATGCCTCGGCCGTGCCGCTGCCCTCTGTTGCAGGCACAAATGCCGAGCCCCGGGTAGTGGCTTTCGCCACCGTTCTAATCTCCAAAAAGCAACGCCTTATCTTTGCCAGCACGCACCTGGATGAAAAGGGAAACCCGCAGAACCGGCTGCTGCAACTAGAGAAAATAGCCCAGGTAAAAGGCGGCGTGAAACTACCGTTCATCATTGCCGGCGACTTCAACGCTACGCCCGGTTCAGAAACTATCCAGCGCCTGGATGCGCTCTTCACCAGAACCTGCAAGGACTGCGCGCCCACGTTCCCGGTCCTCAACCCCAGCAAAACCCTTGATTTTATTGGGTACGCTCCCGCCGCCAGGTTCAAGGTAGTCAGTCACCAGGTCATTCAGGAAACCTATGCCTCAGATCACCTGCCCATTGTAGCGGAGATCAGATTATTGCCTTAATTGGTGGTTCTTGTTTTGGGCCTATTTTTTGAAAAACAGGCCCAAAACAGAAAAGGCTTTCCTCGCACAAGAGGAAAGCCTTTTTCTGTTTTAGAAGATAGGGAAACTTTAGGCTGCCTATTGCCTGGAAAACGAATAAGGGAAAGCACTTTCCCCCTTGCCCCGTTTTTTGTTGGGCTCGGGTCCCATGTCAAACCTCAAAGTGCCGCCTTTGAGTAAGTCAAAATGGTCTACAAAGTTCTTCCCGTAGGTTTTACCGTTCATCTTAAGCGACTGCACATACAGGTTTTCAGCACTGTTCTTAGGCGCTTCTATCACCAGCTTTTTCCCGTTCTCCAAGGTGATGGTCATCTTAGGAAAGAGGGGTGCGCCCAGCACGTATTGGGTGGTGCCGGGGCAGACGGGGTAGAAGCCCATGGCACTGAATACGTACCAGGCGCTGGTCTGGCCGTTATCCTCGTCGCCGCAGTAGCCGTCTGGGGTGGGTTTGTACATGCGGTTCATGGTCTCGCGGGCCCAATACTGGGTTTTCCAGGGGGCGCCGGCATAGTTGTAGAGGTAGATCATGTGTTGGATGGGCTGGTTGCCGTGCGCGTACTGCCCCATGTTGGCGATCTGCATCTCGCGTATCTCATGGATCACGCTGCCGTAGTAACTCTCGTCATAGACCGGCGGCAGGGTGAACACTGAGTCCAGTTTTTTGACGAAGTTCTCTTTCCCGCCCATCAGATTCACCAGGCCCTGCACGTCATGGAACACGCTCCAGGAGTAATGCCAGCTGTTGCCCTCGGTGAAGGCATCGCCCCACTTGAAGGGGTTGAACGGGGCCTGGAACGTGCCGTTCTGGTTCTTGCCGCGCATGAGGCCGGTGGCAGGGTCAAAGAGGTGGCGGTAGTTCTGGCTGCGCTTGGCGTAGAGGTCAATCTCGGCTTGGGGTTTTTTCAGGGCTTTGGCCAATTGGTAAATGGTGAAATCATCATAGGCGTACTCCAGGGTGCGGGCGGCGTTCTCGTTGATCTTCACGTCATACGGCACATAGCCCAGGGTCTTGTAATACTCGGCGCCCTTGCGGCCGATGGCGGAGATAGGACCTTCGTTGTTGGCCCCGTGCACCAGCGCCTCATACAGTTTCTGAATGTCATAGCCGCGCAGGCCTTTGAGGTAGGCGTCGGCCACTACCGAGGCGGAGTTGTTGCCCACCATGATATCGGCGTAGCCGGGGCTGGACCACTCCGGCAGCCAACCGCCTTCCTTGAAATCATTGATGAGGCCTTCCTGCATCTCTTTGTTGATGCCGGGGTACATCAGGTTCAAAAACGGGTAGAGCGCCCGGAACGTGTCCCAGAAGCCGGTGCCGGCGAAGCGGTATCCCGGCAGCGTCTGGCCGGTATAGGGGCTGTAGTGCACCACCTGGTTCTGGGCGTTGAGCTCATACATCTTGTGCGGGAAAAACAGGGTGCGGTAGAGGCAAGAATAGAAGGTCCGCTGCTGCTCGTCAGTGCCGCCCTCTACTTTAATCCGGCTCATGGTTTGGTTCCACTGGGCTTTGGCTTTCCGTTTGGTGGCCTCAAAATCGTCCTGCGCCAGCTCACGGCTCAGGTTCAGTTCGGCCTGCTCAAAACTGATGAATGACGAAGCTACCTTCAGGTGCACCTTTTCGCCTTTGGTGGTTTTAAACCCAATCACCGCCCCGGTGTGCGCGGCAGTAAGTTCCAGGGAATCCTTCACCAACGCCTTGCCCCGGAACGTGCGGGCGAGGGAAAATTTCTTGTCCACGTAGATGACAAAGTAGTTCTTAAAGTTCTTGGGGTTGCTGCGGGCGGCGCGAGTGGTGTAGCCTATGATTTTGTTTTCAGAAGGGATCACCTTGATGTAGGAGCCCCGGTCCAGGGCATCAATCACCAGAAAAGAGTTGTCATTTTTGGGGAAGGTAAAACGGAACTGGGCGGCGCGCTCGGTAGGGGTGAGTTCGGTGGTGACATCATGATCCGCTAAGTACACGCTGTAGTAATAGGGTTTGGCGACCTCGGATTTGTGCGAGAACCAGCTGGCGCGGGCGTCCTGGTCAAACCGCAGCTTGTCGGTGACGGGCATGATCACAAACTGCCCGTAGTCGTTCATCCAGGGACTGGGCTGGTGGGTCTGCTTGAAGCCTCTTATTTTATCAGCGGCGTAGGTGTAGGCCCAGCCGTGGCCCATGGTGCCGGTCTGCGGGGTCCAGAGGTTCATACCCCAGGGCACGCCTATGGTCGGGTAGGTGTTACCGTTGGAAAGCTCGGGTTTGGAGTCGGTGCCCATAAGGGTGTTCACCAGTTCCTCGGGTTCAAAAGTACCATTGGTTTTCTTTTGCGCGTTGGCCAAGGAGGCCTGAAGGAAAACCAAGGAGAATAGCAGGCAAAAGGGAAGGCGGAAGGTCATGCGTTTAGGAGGCGTTTTCTGGAAATCAGCCCTAAAGTAGCAGTTTTCTCCAGGAAGCGGTAATGCACCGGAAAGAAGGGCAGAGGATTTGCTGAGTAGGTTTGGTCCAACCCAAAAAAAGGAGCCGTTTCAGGCCTGTTTTCCCAAAAACGAGCCTAAAACAGAAAAGCAGAAAGCCCGGCAAGAGATTTCTCCGGCCGGGCTTTCTGGGTTAAAAGGGTAAACTTCCGTCTCCTAATTCTTGGAATGGATAGAGACGTACTCCACGAAATCACCCACTGTGTTCAGGGGCACTTCGTCTGGGATCACAATCTTAAAGCGCTTTTCCAGGGCCAGGATAATGTCTACCACGTCGGCGGTGTCAAAGCCCAGTTCTTTGTGTAACTGAGAAGTGACCCGTAGGCGGTTTGGTTGGATGCGTTTAATTCTGCTGATGATATGGACCACCTTCTGCGCGATAGATGGTGCTGTTGCAGTTACCATAAAGTGTTATGCTGGTAAGTAAAAGTAAATAAACAGGGTGCTGACCTGGTCAGCGGGGAAGAGCCTGTTTAAATTTTGGATTGGTAAGCGAAAGTGGCAAGAGCAAGGTTCTGAGGAAGCCGTTTTTAAGCCTCGTAGCAGCGCTACGAAGGTGATAAAAGGGCGAAGTCAGGTTCTTGTTATGGCCACTTACAGCACCAAAGGCAAATTTTAAACATGCTCTAGGAGATAAAAGCGGACGCAAAATGCGCCCGCCTTTAAAATCATTCCTTATTCAGGTGGTGTGTTTTATTATACCAGGGCTACGTGACCCATTTCTTCTTTCTTGGCTTCCAGTTCAGCGGTTTCGCGTTCCAGCTCCTCTGCTGTCTTATCAACAAGAATGATCTCTGTATGTTTATCTAAACCGAACTTGGCCAGGATGCGGTCAAACAGATAATAGATAATTGGTACCACAATCAGGGTCAGGAACATAGAGGAGGTAAGACCCCCAATCAATGCCCAGGCCAGACCTTTTTTGGTGGCACCCACGGCGCCGCCGGCTAAGGCAATAGGCAACATACCAATCACCATGGCCAGGGTGGTCATCAGGATCGGGCGGAAACGGATGCGCACGGCTTCCAGCAAGGCATGCTTCACATCATGGCCTTCTTTCTTCATCTGGTTGGTAAAGTCTACCACCATGATCGCGTTCTTGGCTACCAGACCAATCATCATGATAATCCCCAGAATGGAGAAGATGCTCAACGTCTGCGCCGATAAGGCCAGGGCCAGCAAGGCCCCAATGATAGCTAACGGAATAGAGAACAATACCACTAGCGGGTACACATACGAGTCATACAGCGCTACCATGATCAGGTACACAAAGATGATAGAGGCCAGCAAGGCAATACCCAGGGTACCAAAGCCTTCGCTCTGGTTTTTCAGGTCACCGGCATAGTCAATAGTTACGCCGGCCGGCACTTTCACGTCAGCCATTTTGGCCTGGATGTCAGCACCCACGGAACCGGACGGACGACCGATTACCTGTGCGTTCACGTTCACCGAGGCTACGCGGTTGGTACGCTCTAACTGAGACGGACCGGTAGACTGCTTCACGTCAGCGAACTGTGACAGACGTACCAATCTGCCCTGGTTGTTCACAAAAGAAAGGTTGCCAATGTCTGACACGCTGCGGCGGTCAAACTCATCTAACCGGATGTTGATGTCATAATCCTCGGTACCGGAACGGAAACTGGCGTCTGTGTTACCGCTAAAGGCCATCTGCATGCCGGCGCCCACGCTTTCCAGGGAAAGACCAACGCTGGCCATTTTCTCCCGGTCCACCACTACCTCTACTTCAGGGTTACCGCCTTCTACAGAGGTTTTCACGTCTACCGTTCCGCTTACGCCTTCCACTACGCCCATCACGCGCTGCGAGAAGGCCAGCAAGGTGTCCAGGCTAGGGCCCGAAAGCACCACCTGGATAGGGGCCTGGGCGTTACCTACCAGACCTACCGGTACCGGCGAAACTTCTACGTTCGGGATCTTGCTCTCAATATCGGCTTTGGCCTGACGGCTGAACTGCTGCGTGCTGAACGTTCTTTCCTTCACGTCTACCAGCGTCACAGACACCTCAGATTTGTAGGCCGAGTTCTGGCCCTGCTGCGAAGAAGCCGTGGTGCCCACCGTGGTGAACACGCGTTTCACTTCCGGAATGCTCTTCAGGTACTGCTCCACTTGTTTGGTGGCCAGGTTGGTTTGCTCCACGGTAGAGTTTTTAGGCAACTCCAGCTGTAAGCTCACCTCCCCGCGGTCACCCGCCGGAATAAACTCAGAACCAATAAAGCCAAACTTCACCAGCATAAAGGAAGACACCAGCATTAACAAGGTCACGGCCAGCGTGATGAACTTATGACCGAAGGCCCACTGCAAGGCGGCGGTAAAACCGTCAATGATTCTGTCCAGTAAGCGCTCAAAAGCCAGGATGAACCGGCCAAAGAAGTTCTGGTCAGACACGTGCTCCAGACGAGAGAACCGGCTGGCCAGCAATGGAATTAAGGTGAAGGCCACAAACAGGGAGATCATGGTGGCCACGGACACCACCACGGCAAACTGCCGGAGAATGTCAGACACCAGACCGGTAGACAAGGCAATAGGCACGAACACCACCACAATTACCAGGGTAATGGAGGTAACCGTGGCACTGATTTCCCGGATACCGTCATAGGCGGCCTGGGCCGGGGTTTTACCCATTTCCATGTGGCGGTGAATGTTCTCAATTACCACAATGGCATCATCCACCAGAATACCTACCACCAATGAAAGAGCCAGCAGGGACATCAGGTTCAAGGAGAACCCGAAGAGGTACATCACAATAAAGGTAGCCACCAGGGAGGCCGGGATGGAGATCATTACAATCACCGCGTTGCGCAATGAGTGCAGGAACAAGAGCATGACCACGGCAACCAAGATTACGGCTATCACCAAGTCATGCATCACGGAGTCAGCGGCTTCCATGGTGAAAAGCGAGCTGTCATTGGCGATGTTGAATTTCAGGCCCTGGGCTGCATAGGTGGTCTCCAGTTTGGCCAGGGCCTCTCTGGTGAGGCGGCTTACCTCCACGGCGTTGGCGTCTGACTGTTTCTGGATGGTAATACCC
Source organism: Rufibacter radiotolerans (assembly GCF_001078055.1). Taxonomy (NCBI): domain Bacteria; kingdom Pseudomonadati; phylum Bacteroidota; class Cytophagia; order Cytophagales; family Hymenobacteraceae; genus Rufibacter; species Rufibacter radiotolerans. Next base: position 978,033 of record NZ_CP010777.1, read on the forward strand.
ACCGAGGAGGTAGAGTTGATACGGGTCAACACTTCCACGTCTTTCTGGGTATCCTGCACCTCGGCCACATCACCCAGGCGCACAATCCCGGTTTGGTCTTCTTTGATCACCAGGTTCCGGATCTGGGACAGGTCCTGGAATTTACCCGATAAACGGATCTGGGTCTGACCGGCTTCGTCCTTGATCTTTCCGGTAGGGAAATCCAGGTTGGAGTTTCTGATCTTCTGCTGCACCTGCAAAATGGAGATGCCGTAGGCTTCCAGCTTGCTGGCGTTCACGTTCACCTTTATCTCACGTTCCTGCCCACCCAGAATCTTGATTGCAGCCATACCCTGCACTCGGGAGAGCTCTGGCTTGATCTTGTTCTCAATCAGGTCAAAGAATTCCGTGGCCGGCATGTTGGCGGTGGCCCCCATCTTAATGATAGGCAAATCGTCAAAGTCAAACTTATTAAGGGTAGGCGTGTCTGCATCATCTGGGAGGCGTGACAGCACCGTGTTGATCTTGCGCTGGGCGTCCTGCAGACTCTGGTCTACGTTGGTGCCCTGGTTCAATTGCACGGTAATGATAGAGAAACTCTCCAGCGAGGTGCCTTTGATTTCCTTCACGTTCTCCAAAGAAGACAAAACCTCTTCAATCTCCTTGGTCACGGAGTTTTCTACCTCATTAGGCGAAGCCCCCGGGTAAAGGGTAGTGATGGTGAGTACGGGCGGGCTGAACTTAGGAAGCAGCTCGTAGTTAAGCGCTTTATAAGAGACAACGCCCAGCAAGGTGAGTACGGTGAAGACCACCACTACCAGGGTTGACCGCTGTATAGATACTTTGGTTATATTCATTTTCTGGATGTACTAATTAGAAAATTACTTACTTCTTGTTTCTTAGAGGGCGGTCACCTGAATGCCTTCACGCAGGTTGATCTGGCCGCTCTGCACTACTTTCTCGCCGGGGGCAATGCCTTCCAGAATCTCTACCTGGTCCTGGGTCACGGTGCCCACTTTCACTTTGCGCAGATAGGCCTTGTTGTTTTTTACCACGTACACGCTAGGGTCCTGGATGCTCCCTACGATGGCCTGACGGGCCAGTAACAGGGCATCACGCTGGTCAGCAATCTCAAAAGAGGCGGTGCCGTACATACCGGCGCGCAGGTTGTTGTTAGAGGCGTTTTTCACTTCAATCTCCACGTCATACTTCAAGGTAGGATCAGACTGGGCGCCAATGGCGGTCACGGTGCCTTCGTATTCAGTGCCTCCGCCGGCGTTGGCTGTCACTTTCACTTTCTGGCCTTTTCTTACCAGCAGCACTTCAGACTCAGACACCTTCACGTTCAGTTTCAGGCGGTCTACGTTCACAATGTCATACATTTTGGTACCCATGCTCAAGTAAGAACCTACCTCAATGTACATCTCATTGATCTCGCCGCTGATTGGGGCGGTAATGCGGGTTTTGGTCAGGCGCTGGCGGGCAGCCACTAACTGGGCTCTGGTCACGTTCACGTTCAGGCGGGCGTCTTCCAGCTGCCGTTTGGTAATGGCGTCACCGGCGGCCAGGTTCTCAAAACGGGCCAGGTCTCTTTTGGCTTTCTCGGCGTTGGCCTGGGCCGTGGCCAGGTCTGCGTTCATGGTGTTACTTTCTACCTGTACCAGTAACTCACCGGCCCGTACCTTGTCTCCTTTGCGCTTAAGCACGCGCTGGATCTGGCCAGAGGTTTCGGCCATGAGGGTAAGGCTCTGCACGGGCTTGAAATTACCCTGCGCAGTAAAGGACTTGTCTAATTTGGCAGCTTTGGCTTCAGTAAGCGATACCGGAATGGCGTCACTTTTGATCTCGGCCACGGCGGCCTTTTCCGTCATCTCTTTTTTGTTTTTGTTCAGGGTATAGGCCACAGCGCCAATGAGAACAAGCACCACTACGATATAAATCAGTTTTTTCATCTTTTTAAGAATGTACAGGTAGGTGTTATTTGATAAGGGTTTGTAGTTCGCCGCGGGCTTTTAAGTAGTCCAGCTGGGCTATTTTATATTTTAATCTTTCGCTGTTCAGGTTGGTTTCTGCTGAGCGGAGGTTTACCTCTGCCTCCAGAAGATCTGTGAGCGGGGCCAGGCCTTCACGGTACAGGTCATTGGTGGTTTTGTAGACTTCCTGGGCCAGTTTCACGTTACGCTCCTGGCTCTGGATAGACAGTTGGCTGGTGGCTATTTGCTTGATGGCGTTGCCCAGGCCCATTTGGGTACCCAGTTCCAGGTTCTTCATGTCCAGTTCCACTTTTCTTTCTTCCATCTGCGCCTGTTTTACCTGATTTTTGCGCTGGAAGCCGTCAAAGATGGGAATGTTCAGGCGCAGGCCCAGCACGAAGGTGTTGAACCAGGGTCTGCTGGTGTCATAGAAGTTGAACTCATTGCGTTGGGCCTGGTAGGTATATTGGCCAATGCCCGCCAGGGTAGGGAAGGCACGACCTTTAATGTTCTTGATGTTAAGGCCGTACAGTTTTTTCTGGGTCTGCAGCAACTGGTAGTCTACCCGGTTAGCAAATACCTCGCCGGCGTTAGCATTCACCGGAAGCACCGTGTTGGCCAGGGTAGTGGCCTCTGACAGCTCAAAGTCCTGGTCCATGGGCATGCCCATAAAGAACTTAAGCGCGTTTTTCTGCTGCTCATAGGCCGCCAGAAGCGTTTGCCGTTGGTTTTCCAGGTTGGTGCGGCTCACGGTGATGCGGCTCACGTCTACCTTCTTCACAAAGTCATTCTTGTACTGCAGGGTCAGGATCTTCTCCAGTTGCACCAGACGGTTGAAGTTGGCCTCAATGGTCTTGAACTGCTCTTTGGTTTGCAGGGCCTGCAGGTACGCGGAGCTTACGTTGTAGATCACGTCTTCCTTGCTCATTTGCGTGCGCAGGCGGTACAGGTCACGGGTGGTGGCTGCCGCCTCAAGGCCTACAAAATAAGACTTGCTGAAGATGAGTTGAGACAGTTCCAGCCCGCCGTTGGTGTTATACTTAGTGCCGAACTGCACGGGCACCGTGGTGCCGGGCTTACCAATGATCTCTCCTGGAAGGATCTGGGTTGGGATGGACGGGAACACGTTGAACTGACCCACGCCATTTACCTGCGGTAGGCCAGAGCCTTTGGTTTCCTTTATTCTGTACTCGGCGCTTTCTTCATCTAGCTGGCCTTTTTGAATGCTTATGTTGTTGGTAGTGGCAAAGGTAATTGCCTCCTCAAGCGTAAGAATAGTGGCTTGGGGCGTTGTCTGTGCATAACTGAGCCTGGCCACCAGTACCAGCAGAAGACTCAGTAGGAAATGCTTTTTATTCACGGTGTAAACGGGTAATTGGTTTGTGTATAAGTAGTTGGTTCAGTTAAACGAGAACCAAATCGTTAAAAAAATTACTTCTTTCTTTCCTTCAGCCAGTTCTCCATCAGTTTGGGAACCTCCTGGGAGAGGTATTCCATGAACTCCACGCGTTCTTCCATAAGCTTGTTCATCTCTGGGTTGGAGGTACCTCTAAGCTCATTGGCCTGGCGCACCAGTTTACTGAAGGACAGTACCTGCTCCATTTTATTGACTACCTCCTGGTGCCAGTTCTCCAGCAGCGCCCCAAAGTACCGTTTGCGGTCGCCGGGGTAGGTGGTGTACTCAATCAGGCGCATCTGCAAAAGCATGTTCAATGCATTGCTGGTGGCACTCTTACTTATGTTGAGCGTCTCAATGATCTCTTCAAAGGAGAGGTAAGGTCTATCTGTGACAAACAGCAAGCCCATAATGCGGCCGGTAGCGGGCGGAAAGCCCTGCTGCTCGTGGAAAATCCCTATTTTCTCAATTAATTTTCTTTGCTCTTCAGATAATTGCGCCACTTGGTTATTCTTTGTTTAGCCTAAGAACGCTGCAAAGGTAGAATTAAGTTTCTTTAGTTCATAATTTACAGAACCAAAATTTATTCTTTTTCGGAGGGGTATTTTCTATGACTAAAAGGCGGTTTTGGAGCACCCAAAACTTTAACAGGAAAGCCTTGGGAAGGTTTCTCATAAAAGGGGCCACGTAAGAACTGCTTTTCCTGATTGGGGTGCAAAGATAGGAGAAAACCAACGCCTTTCCTGCGTAAACCTCCAACAAAACTGGCGTTTTGCCTCTAACCCCGAGCAGTTCCGTTTTAAGGCCGGTTTCCTAAAAGTAACCTTAAAACAGAATTGGTGTGGTTATGGGTGGGTAAGTTAAGTAGCCTGTGTCTCGTGGTCGATCAATCTTACTTGGAGTTTGCTTGGAGGTGACCCTTGTGTGAGTACCTAAGCCGATCTTCTTATAAATTCTGCCTTTTTATACATTCTGTCTCCTAAAACATTTTGTCATCCTGAAAGGATCTCGGTGGCGAACGGCAGTAGCGCAACAGCCTAGGCTTATCTAGTTCGCCCACAAGGTCCTTTCAGGATGACAGAAGAAGAAGAAGAAGAAGAAGAAGAAGAAGAAGAAGAAGAAGAAGAAGAAGAAGAAGAAGAAGAAGAATTCGACCTTGCTAGCCATTAAAAGCAGACTCCCGTTTTGGGGCTGTTTTCAGAAAAACGGCCCCAAAACGGGAGTCTGCCAAAGGAATACTTCTGAAAGCCTATTTCTTATAGCGGCCCCCGAAAAAGTCGTTGGGGTTCCAGGTGGGGCGTTCCTTGGTGTTGGCTATCTGGTAACTGATCAAGAAGTTCAACTGCACGTATTTCTTGCCGGCCTCAAAGTCAAAAGAGTCATTGAGTTCATCCTGGGGCTTGTGGTAGAATGCGGCGCGCCAGACCTCTACCTGCTTGTTAAGGTTGTTCTGGCCGTCTTTGGTTTTGTTGCCGTATTTGATGTGCAACGCCGGAATGCCCTGCATCACGAAGCTGTACTGGTCGCTCCGGATAAAACGGTTCTGGTCGGGCTCTGGATCTGCCTCCACGCTTATGCCTAAGTAACTGGCGGCCTTGGCCACCGGCTGGGCCAGGGAAGAGTGCTCCGCGCCCAGCGCCACCGCCGACAACAAAGGGGCAATAATGGTGGGCATATCCGTATTAATGTTGGCTACTATCTTTTGTTGCGGTACGGTAGGGTGTTTAGCAAAGTAGGCCGAACCCAGCAGTCCCATTTCCTCACTGGCCAGCAGCACAAATAGCACCGATCGCTTCGGCTTCACTTTTAAATTAGAATACGCCCGGGCAATTTCCAGCACGCTGGCCACCCCCGAGGCATTGTCATGGGCGCCGTTGTAAATGGAGTCACCTTTCACGGGTGTGCCTACGCCGGTATGGTCAAGGTGCGCGCTGTGCACCACGTATTCCTCCCGCAGGGTGGCGTCTGACCCGGTAATCTTGCCTACTACATTATAAGTGTCAAAATCATGGTACGTAGAGGTGTAGTTGCTTTGCAGCCTGGCCGGCAGCGCCGCCGAAATAGGGGTGCCTTTTTTCAGGCTGGCCGTAACCTGGGCCGTGTCCAGCCCTGCGCCCTGAAGCATAGCATGAAAGGTAGCGGCATTGACGTAGGAAAGCAGTTTGATCTGGTTAGTGACAAAGCTGCGCGAGGCCGCTACGTTGCCCTGGGCATCCATGACGCCATACACGCCGCGTGAGAGGTCTGGCACCGTAGCCCGGGGACTGGCGTTGGTGCTCCCAACCACTACCCCCACAGCACCGTGATCAGCGGCGTTCTTTAAGATCACCATCAGGTCTGAGCTGGCAGCGGCCACAGTGGAATGGAAGCTTTTAGGGGCTCCCCGCAAGATCACTACCACTTTGCCTTTCACATCCAGCCGGGCGTAATCATCATACCCTACCTCTGGGGCGGTAATGCCGTACCCGGAGAAGGCCAGGGGCGCATCTACCGTAATGGTGGGGTTCTGCGGGTTGGGGTAAATGGTGAAGTCCTTACCCGCTGCCAGGGTGGTAGTTCCCTGGTTGGAGGTAAGGCTGAGGATGGCGTCTTTGCCGGTAATGGCTTTCCTGATTCTCACCTTCTGCAGGTACGTGCCGTTTTCGCCGGCCGGCTGCACGCCTGTGCTTTTAAATTGCTGCACCACGTAGTCTACCGCCATCTGGTAACCGGGCGTGCCGGGCATGCGGCCCAGCAATTTATCATCTGCCAGGTACTGGATATGTCCTTTAAGGGCCTCGGGTTTTACCTGGCTCAGGGCTTTGGTGACATCTTTGTCTACTTGCAACTTCTGGGCGGAGATTGGCCCGGCCAGCAGCAGGGCGCTTATCAGGTAAGGGAGTAGCTTCATGGGTAGAATTGCGTTTGCCAATACAATTGAAGCAGGGAATTTACTAAATAAAGTTTGAACCAGAGGCAGGCCTGAAAAGCGGGGAAAGAGCCCGCGCATACACAGAGGAAGTAAGGCCCCAATAGAGGTGGGTACCAATAAGTGGTTTTGGTTTTGGTTTAAGCCTCTTTTCCGGAAAACGGCTCTTAAACAGAAGGGGCTTCTAAGGTTGCCTATACCAGAAGAACAAAAACAAAAATCCCCGCCACGAAGGGTGGCGGGGATTCCATTACTCTTTGGTAGGTTTAATCAGTTGTAGGTACCTGTTCTTAGATTATCGCTGGTTCTGCCGCACCGGCACCGGAATAGGCTGCAGGGTAGGGCCGGTTAAACTGGAAATCAATTTTTTCAGTAACGAGGCGATGGACGGAAGCGTGGTATTTTTCATGTTTGGTAAATACGAGTTTAACTAAAGTGTAAGCAGGGAAACCCCGTTCTGCGGTCAAAGGTCACAGCGCCTTTCTTTTCTTCTATAACTATCAACGCCGGAAAGGGTTTTTGATTTTACGGAAGCAAAATATTTGGTTGCCTCCGGGCCAGAAACTTTCTTACCGTTGATGATTCTTGTACAGACAACAATTGTGCCAGCCTTAAGCGTTCCTCAATCATTTATATTTACGTTTTTCAATAGACCTTCAGCCGATAAAAGCATAAAAAGATCTTTTTGTGCCCGTTCTTAGAAGCTGTCACCGCCAAACATCATTCCCTTAAAAAGACTTGGCCGGGCTTAGTTAAAGGCAAACCCGCAGAATTTCCATCCTTCTCTGCTTTTCTGTTTTAGCACGGTTTTAAGAAAAACGGGCCAGAAACGCATAGGCAGTGGCTCTGCGTCTGCTTTTTCTAAGATAGCTTAAATTTTTAACATTATAATATAGTGAAACCTCAATTTTAGGCAAGGTGTTTGCTTTTGCATTGCAAGGCAGAAAATCCGAAGCGTAAGCGCCTAAGGCCTTGGTGTTTGCTAGGTGAAACTCTACCCCCGTGTACCTTAACTAAAACCAGTATGAAATCTTATTTACAACGAATGTGGGCACTGGGAGTGGTGGCCTTCATTTTCTTCAGCCTGATGGGGAGCGCAGAAGTTCAGGCCCGCCCAGGAGACCGGGTGTCCTTCCGGACGTTCTATGATGAGCTGGAGCCCTACGGCCGCTGGATCAATGACCCCGAGTACGGCTACGTCTGGTCGCCGGACGTGGAGCGCAATTTCCAACCGTACGCCACCCGCGGCCACTGGGTCATGACCGACTACGGCAACACTTGGGTCTCTGACTATGACTGGGGCTGGGCGCCGTTTCACTACGGCCGCTGGATGTTTGACGACTACTACGGCTGGCTCTGGATTCCGGGCAACGAGTGGGGACCGGCCTGGGTAGACTGGCGCCACAACAACGGCTATTACGGCTGGGCGCCCATGGGCCCGCGGGTAACTTATTATGTGCCTGCCTCCCGGTGGGTATTTGTTCCGGTGCGCTACATCACGCATCCGCGCATCTATTCTTATTGTGTGCCCAGAACCCAGGTAGTGAACATCTACCACAACACCACCATCATCAATAACTACTATGAGCGCGATAACCGCAAGTATGTGTATGGGCCCAGAAGCCAGGACATAGAGCGCGCCACCAATAGAAAAGTGAACGTGTACCGGGTAGAAAACGACAGCCGGGCCGGCCGAACCGCGGTAGCAGAAAACTCCGTGAGAATCTACCGCCCTGAGATTGACAACAACCGTCGGTCAGAGGCACCTGCCCGGGTAGAAAACCGGGACAACAGCCTTACCCGCTCCCGGTACGCAGACAGCAACGCCTCCGGTACCAGAACCGACAGAAGCAGCAGCGGTGCAGTACGAAACAGAACAGCGGTAGAAACCCAACCGGGTGCAACTCGTTCCAGCGGCGAGGTGAATACCTCTTCCGTGGGCCGCAGCCGGACAGGTTCGGCCGTTGAGCAGCGCACGTCAGAGGACAGCAGAGTACGGGAACGGGAAAGCATACGCAGAACATCACCGGCCTCACATACAGAGGCCCAGCCTGACCGGTCCACCCGCACCGACTACCCTGCCCGCACCCGGGAAATGGAGCCGCGTGAATCCAGGTCACGGTCTAGCGTAGAGGGGCCTGCACCCCGGTCAGAGAGTAGCCCTGTGTACCGCAGCAGCGAGTCTTCCGTACAGGGGCAACCGCAGCCCCGCACACGGCAAATGCCCGCGGCCACCCCGGCGCCCCGCCAGGAGCAACCTCAAGCACAGCCGGAGCACCGGTCTTCAGGCGGTGAGGCTCCTGCCCGTGAGAGTCGTCGCACCCGCAATTAATTTGTTTTATTAGAGTAATGAATGATGGGAAAGCCGCACCTCTTTGGGGTGCGGCTTTTTGTTTATAAGGAGGAGAAAGCTTGAGGTGGTATTATCTACCTTAAGTCGCTTTTCAAGATGAAATATTTGGGGAGGAGGGGATTTTTGCAAGTTTAGTCATTACTGTCTCAATATGTAATATCGCAGTTCCTTCTCCCTGAGGGAGAAGGGTAGGATGAGGGGGATGTTGCCAGTTAGAAAGACCAATACTATTAAATATGCCTGTTTTGGTTAGAAAAAGACTACTGTTTAGTAGTTCCACTACTCCGGGAGCCACGAGCTTCCGGTGCATAGTAAGGGGAGTAGAACTCCCGGGCAAGACAATCCCGAAGCGGAATATATCCCCAAACAACATGCGCGGAAAAGCAATGAAAACTATGCCAGAAGGAAGTTGAAAACTTCCAACATTGTACCCACAAGTTGAAAACTTGCGGGAGGTATAAGTCTGGTGCGAGCGTTTGTGCCAGGAACCACCGCTGCCCCCTCACCCTAGCCCTCTCCCCTAGGGAGAGGGAATTCTGCAATAGCGTTTTGAGGCTGTTTTCCATAAAATAGGCTCAAAACGAAGACCATTAAGGACTATAAATAAAAGCCCCAACCTCACCAATAGGCAAAGCGGGGCTTCTGAAAAACAAATTGCTAGGCCTCGTGCTACGTGATACGCACTACCTGATACTTAAAACAGCTGGTACTTAGATATCTCCTTAGACGGTAACTCAGAGTCTCCCATCAAATACACATCAATGGCGCGGGCGGCTTCGCGGCCGTCTGAGATGGCCCAGACCACCAGGGATTGCCCACGGCAAGCGTCACCCGCCGAGAAGATGCCCGGTACGTTGGTTTGCCAGTCACGCAGCTTGAAGTTGCCGCGGCGGTCATATTCAAACTGAAAGTTAACCGAGAAGGCATCATGCTCCGGGCGTTCGTAGCCAATGGCGATGAGGGCCAGGTCGCAGGGCAGGATACGCTCGGTGTTGGGTTTCTCGGTGTACTCACTTTGGTTTTTCCATTCCAGCTCTACTACGCGCAGGCCTTTCACGTTTCCGTTTTCATCGGCAATGAATTCCTTGTTCAGCCAACCGTAGCTCCGGTCGCACCCTTCTTCATGCGAGGAAGAAGAAGAGAACGTAGCCGGCAGCTCGGGCCACGGGTTGGCCGGGTGGCGCTCAGAGCTGGGCATGTAGCGGTACTGCAACTGGGTAATGGTTTTGGCAAAGTGGCGGTTGGCCGTGCCCACGCAGTCAGAACCGGTATCGCCGCCGCCAATCACCAGCACGTGCTTGCCTTCGGCGTGGATGTCCTGCTCTGGCGCGATGGCCACCCCGTCTACCCGGCGGTTGTGCAGGGCCAGGTAATCCATGGCAAAATGGATGCCTTTCAGGTGGTTGCCCGGAATAGAAATGGATCGCGGCTTGGAAGACCCAATGGCCAGCAGCACCGCGTCATATTTGCGGTACAGTTTCTTGAGGGTGGTTTCATGGCCAATACGGCGATTGTATTTGAACTTAATGCCCTCGGCCTCCAGGATGGCTAACCGGCGGTCAATGGTCCATTTCTCCAGTTTAAAGTCCGGAATACCGTAGCGCAACAGGCCCCCGGCTTTCTCGTCTCTCTCGTACACGGTCACCTTGTGGCCGGCCTGGTTCAGCTGGGCGGCGGCGGCCAATCCGGCCGGGCCGGAACCCACAATGGCTACTTTCTTACCGGTCCGGTACTGCGGTGGGTTCGGCTTCACCAGGCCCAGCTCAAACGACTTCTCGGCAATAGACTTTTCTATGTGCTCAATGGCCACGGCCGGTTTGTTGATAGACAATACGCAGCTGCTTTCACAAGGCGCGGGGCAAATCCGGCCCGTGAACTCCGGGAAGTTGTTGGTGCTGTACATCACGCGCACGGCCCGTTCCCAATCGCCCTCAGATACCGCATCATTGAAATCCGGAATCAGGTTACCCAAGGGGCATCCGTTGTGGCAGAAAGGAATGCCGCAATCCATGCAGCGGGTGGCCTGTATCCTGGTCTTTTCCTCTGGGAACGGAAGGTAAATCTCGTTGGAGTCGTTAATGCGGGTTTTGGGGTCGCGGGTGCCAGGCAGCTCGCGGCCAAATTTCAGGAATCCGTCTGCTTTTCCCATTATGCCAGTACGTTTACGGTTTCAGTTTCTTTTACTTGTTGCAGCGCCTTTTTCAGGTCATGCGGCACCACTTTCAGGAAGTGTTGGCGGTGCTGTTCCCAGTTGGCCAGAAACTCCTGCGCCAGCACGCTGCCGGTGTAGGCCACGTGCTCCTGCAGTTTCTCCACAATCCAGAGTAGGTCCTCGGGGTCTGGTTCTTCCAGGCCAATCATGTCCAGGTTGCACTGCTCCACATGGGCAGGATCTGGGGCGTAGAGGTAGGCCACACCGCCGCTCATACCGGCCCCGAAATTTTTGCCAATCTCTCCCAGCACCAGTACCTTACCGCCGGTCATGTACTCGCAACCGTGGTCGCCAATGCCTTCCACCACGGCCTCAGCACCGGAGTTGCGCACGCAGAAGCGCTCCCCGGCTAGGCCGTTGATGTAGACTTTGCCGGCCGTAGCGCCGTACAGGGCCACATTCCCGATGAGAATATGCTCATGCGGCAGGTACTGGGTATCCTGGAAGGGTTGTAAAATCAATTTTCCGCCAGACAGGCCTTTGCCCAGGTAGTCATTGGCCTCACCGCGCAGGCGGAACGTGATACCCGGCGCCAGGAAAGCCCCAAAGCTCTGGCCCGCCGAGCCGTAGAAAGTGGTTTTAAAGCTGTCTTCCGGCAGGCCGTGCTTCCCGAAGGTTTTGGAGATTTCATAAGACAACATGGTGCCCACCGCGCGGTCCACGTTGATGATGCGGTACTCCACCTCGGTGTTGCCTTTCTTCAGGTCGCGGATCAATTTCTTGTCCAGCACCTTGTTGATTTCATGGTCCTGCTCAATCTGCTTGTAGGTACCCACGTTGCGCGGCACGTACTCCTGGTGCAGGATAGGCGAGAGGTCCAGATTCTTCAGTTTCCAGTGGTTCAGGTCGGTTCTGATTTTGAGGATCTGCGACTGGCCCACCATCTCATTGATGGTCCTGAAGCCCAGAGACGCCATGATCTGGCGAAGTTCCAGGGCCAGGAAGGTGAACAGGTTCACCACGTGGTCTGGGTCGCCGGTGAAGAGCTTGCGCAGTTCCGGGTCTTGGGTGGCCACACCTACGGGGCAGGTATTGAGGTGACACTTGCGCATCATCACGCAGCCTTCTACAATTAGGGCGGCGGTGGCCACACCGTATTCCTCAGCGCCTAACAGCGTCGCCACGGCCAGGTCATAGCCGGTCAGAATCTTCCCGTCGGTCTGCAATACCACGCGGCTGCGCAGGTTATTTTTGATGAGGGTCTGGTGCGCCTCGGCTAAGCCTATTTCCCAGGGAAGACCCGTGTGCCGGATAGAGCTCAAAGGGCTGGCCCCGGTACCGCCGTCGGCCCCCGAGATCATGATGGCGTCTGCCTTGGCTTTGGCCACGCCCGAGGCGATGGTGCCTACACCGGCCTCGGCCACCAGCTTCACGTTGACGCGGGCCCGCGGGTTGGCGTTCTTCACATCAAAGATGAGCTGCTTCAGGTCTTCAATAGAATAGATGTCATGGTGCGGCGGCGGCGAAATCAAACCTACGCCAGGGGTAGAGCAGCGCACGCGGGCAATCCAGTGGTCCACTTTGTGGCCCGGTAACTGGCCGCCCTCGCCGGGCTTGGCGCCTTGGGCAATTTTAATCTGAATCTCATCGGCGTTAGCCAGGTAATGGCTGGTCACGCCAAATCTTCCGGAGGCCACCTGCTTCACGCGGGAACGCTCTGAGTCGCCGTTGGGGCGCTTGATGTAACGGGCCTCGTCCTCGCCGCCCTCGCCGCTGTTGCTTTTGCCACCAATGCGGTTCATGGCAATGGCCAGCGTGCTGTGCGCCTCATACGAAATAGACCCAAAAGACATAGCGCCTGTGGCGAAACGTTTCAAAATGGCCGAAACCGGCTCTACCTCCTCCAGAGGCACCGATTGCCGTTTCCGGAACTCAAAAAGGTTGCGGAGAGTGATGGTGGACTGCTGGTGCTCCCGTATGGCCTTGGAATATTCCTTGTATAATAAGTAGTCGTTCAGGCGGGTGGATTTCTGCAGCAGGTGAATCACCTTGGGCGTGAGCAAGTGCTCCTCGCCGTCGCGGCGCCACTGGTAGAAGCCCCCGGACTCCAGCAGGTTCTCCAGGTCTGGGTAGGCGCTTTGGTGCTTGGTGAGCGTCTCGCGTTCCAGGTCCTCAAAGTTGAGGCCTTCCAAACGGTTCACGGTGCCTTTAAAGCATTTCTCAATCACCTCCTGGCCAATGCCCAGAATCTCGAAGATCTGGGAGCTTTGGTATGACTGCAGCGTGCTGATACCCATCTTAGATAGAATCTTAAGCAGGCCATTGTCTACCGCGTAGATGAAATTTTGGAAGTAATGGGTGTAGGGTTGCGCATTGTCCAGTTTGTGCTGGTCATGCAGGCTTTTGATGGTGTCATAGATCAGGAACGGGTACACCGCGCTGGCACCGTAGCCAATGATGGTGGCGAAGTGGTGGGTTTCCCAGGCATCGCCGGCCTCGGCTACCAGCCCGGCCTTGGTGCGCAGGCGCTTCTCAATCAAATGGTGGTGCACCGCGCCTACCGCCAGCAAAGACGGAATAGCGGCCCTATCGGCCTGGATCTTACGGTTAGAGATAATCAGAATTTTCTTGCCTGCACGCACGGCGGCCTCGGCCTCGGCGCAGATGCGGTCAATGTCGCGCTGCAGGTTGCCGGGCTCACGGGTGGAGAAGGTGGCATCCAGCAGTTCATGCTCAAAGCCTTCCTCTTTCAGGAACACTAGTTTCTGGAATTCCACGGGGTCTAGCACGGGCTGCGAGATATGGATCTGGCGCACGTGCAGCTCGCTTTCATCCAGAATGTTCAAGGACTCGCCCACGCGGGTGAAAAGCGACATTACCAACCGCTCTCTAATAGAGTCAATGGGCGGATTGCTCACCTGCGCGAAGAACTGCTTGAAGTAGTTAGACACATGCTGGCTCTGGCGCGAAAGCACCGCCAGCGGCGTATCGGAGCCCATGCTGCCCACCGGTTCATAGCCCGTGGCGGCCATGGGTTCTACCAGCATCTTCAGGTCTTCGCGGGTGTAGCCGTAGGCCTTCTGCCGCTGCCGAAGCTCCTCTGGGGAGCAAGGCTGCAGCAAGACGCGGGGCTCGGGGCGCAGGCGCAGCTTGATGCGGTTTTTCTGAATCCAATCAAAATACGGCTTGTCATTGCAGACCAGTTGCTTGATTTCCTCGTCCTCAAAGATTCTGCCCTGGGAGATGTCTGCCAGCAGCATTTTGCCCGGCTGCAGGCGGCCGCGTTTGATCACGTCTTTGGGGTCTACGCACAGCGCGCCAGCCTCAGAGGCCATGACCAGGCGGCCTTGCCGGGTGAGGCAGTAGCGCACGGGGCGCAGGCCGTTGCGGTCCAGGGTGGCGCCAATCTGGGTGCCGTCGGTGAAGAAGAGAGCGGCGGGACCGTCCCAGGGCTCCATCATGGACGCGTGGTATTTGTAGAACGCCTTTTTGTAAGTGTCCATGTGCTGGTTGTTCTGCCAGGCCTCAGGCACCAGCATCATCATGACATGCGGCAACGGCCTTCCCGACAAAGTCAGGAGCTCCACCAGCGCATCCAGGTTGGCAGAGTCAGAATCCTCGGGGTTGGTGATAGGAATCAGCCACTGCATTTCCTCTGGCGTGAACAGGGGAGAGGACATAAGCGCCTCCTTGGACTTCATCTTGTTCACGTTCCCGCGTATGGTGTTGATCTCGCCGTTATGGGCAATAAACCGGAACGGCTGGGCCAGGCGCCAGTTGGGGAAGGTGTTAGTGGAGAAGCGGGAGTGCACCACGGCTATCGCCGATTTCAGCTCGGGGTGGCGCAGGTCATGGTAGTAGCGCTCCAGCTGGTCGGTTTTGAGCTGGCCTTTATAGATGATGGTGCGGCTGGAGAAGCTGGCAATGTAAAATGTTCCGTTCTCGCCGCGCACGCTTTTGCGGGTCTCGTTGCTGATAAGGTTACGCAGTACAAACAGCTTGCGCTCTAAGTCCTCGCCTTTGATAGACGGGTCTACGGGCTGCACAAACACCTGCTCAATGTAGGGTTCCACGGCTTTGGCGCCGTGGCCGGGTACCTGACCGTTTACCGGCACCAGGCGGTAACCGATCAGGTTCAGGCGAAGCTTGCGCAGGCAGTTGTTGAGGATCTTGCGGGATTTCTCGCGCACTTCATACACGGCCGGGAAAAAGACCATGCCCACGCCGTAGCTGCCTTCGGGGGGAAGCGTAATGGCAAACTCGGCTAATTCTTTTTTGAAAAACTCATGGGGTAACTGCAGGAGAATACCTGCGCCGTCGCCGGTCTCGGGGTCACTGCCGGTGGCCCCGCGGTGTTCCATGTTCTTGAGCATGGTGAGCGCATCTTTCACGGTGGCATGCGACTTCTGGCCATCTAAGTTGACCACGCAACCAACGCCGCAGGCGTCATGCTCTAGTTCGGGTGTGTACAACCCTTTTTTGTTCTCATCAGCCTGATTCATCTACTTTAAAATAATGTTTGTAGTAGGGTGAATCAGTAATTTGGGTAAATATTGCTAAAGAAACAACTTAAATATTGATAAAAATGTAGCGAACAAGCGTTAGGGTTAATAAAATTATAAAATACAATTGCCAAAAATCAAATATTGGCAGTATGGCTTTGTTAATCCTTTATCTATATGTGAAAATGAAAATCAGGGGTTTTAAAATTTTTAAGGCAGTTTGAGGTATTACCTTGTAAGGAAAGGCCTTGCTTTGTATCTCTTATAAAACCTGCCGCTGTTTAGGAGAAAGGCGAAGTAGGTTTGATGCTGTTTTTAGAAAAACACCTTTAAAACAGGAATACACCCAACACTTGCTCAGACTCGCAGGTTAAGTCATCAACCCTCAAAAACCGTTTTGAGGAAGTTTTTAGAAAAACAGGCCCTAAACAGGAAGCCAGGTCTGGCTGAGGTCTTGCTGCAAAATATGCCGAACTATCTTCTCGGCATGGTCGCGGGAATTCTCAATAAACCACAGGTGCGTGTCCATGCCCCCGCATACCACGCCGGCCAGGTACAACCCCGGTTGGTTCGTTTCCATGGTTTCTGTATTGTGCTGCGGGTACAGCTTATCATCTGGAGACAGTTGCACGCCAAACCGGCGGAGCAGGTCAAAGTTGGGTTTGTAGCCGGTGAGCGCCAGCACGAAGTCATTTTCAATGGTGGCCATCCCGTCAGGGGTCTGGATATCTACCTGGCCCGGACGCACGGCCATGAGCGATGCGTTGAAATAGGCTTTGATGCTGCCTTCCTTGATGCGGTTCTCAATATCAGGCTTCACCCAATACTTCACCCGCCTTCCAATTTCGGGGCCCCGCACCACCATAGTCACCTGGGCGCCCTTGCGGTAGGTTTCCAGCGCCGCGTCTACCGAAGAGTTGCTAGCGCCTACCACTACCACCTTCTGCATGGCGTAGTAATGCGGGTCTTTGTAGTAGTGGGTCACCTGCGGAAGGTCTTCCCCGGGGATGTCCATGGTGGCCGGCAAATCATAAAAGCCCGTGGAGACAACGACCTTTCGGGCGTGATAGGTTGCCTTAGACGTCTGAACCACGAATCCTTTATCCACTTTCTCCACCGAGGCTACTTCCTCAAAAAGGCGCACGTTCAGGTTGAATTTGAGGGTCACCCTGCGGTAGTACTCCAGGGCCTCCGCGCGGCGCGGCTTAGGGTTATCTGAGATGAACGGGATGCCGCCAATCTCGAGTTTCTCTGAGGTAGAGAAAAAGGTCATGTTCTGCGGGTAGTTATACAACGAATTGACCAGGCAACCTTTCTCCACAATCACATAGGACAATCCTGCCTTTTGCGCTTCAATCCCACAGGTCAACCCGATGGGACCCGCGCCAATCACCACTATATCTACTCCTTCACTGCTACTCATACCGCAAATCTACGAAAGCTACCGGTGGAAGATTAAGGTTTTTGCTTTCGCTAGTTTTTCCGTTCACGGGTTGGGATATGCTATGCTGTTTGATAAAGAATTTGCTTTCGCCTTGGAAGGACGGCTTGTCTATGGCTTCATGGGCATTTTTGTTTCAATTGTCTCTCCGAGCGCTCACGGCCGCGGGGCCCCGCCTTCCGCCCTCGCGCTGTACCCTCTCGCCTGGCCCCGCAGGGCCTGCCGCATCCGCGGCACCGGGTCGAGTGCTAGGCGCTCAGACGAAAGGCTGGAATCGGAAAGAGAAGAAAATGCTTTTTAAGGCCGTTTTCAGAAAAATAGCTCCTAAACGCAATTCCACTTTATAACTGCAGCGCTACCTATTAAGCGCAGACTCTCCCCTTGAGGATTGCCCAAACGAGAGTTTGAGGCAGCGAGCGAAGCTCTGAAAAGGGGTGTTTACATGGGAGAGCACATCTGTAGTAGATGATCCTTCCTTCACTAAACATGTAAGTCACGGAAATAACTTCCGCGCCATAGAAGAAGGCCATTGGAGCAGACACTCGTAGGAGCTGCTAACGCTACGAGGTCTTTTGAGCCAGCGCAGTCTGGCAAGAAGCAAGCATTCTTTCCCTCCGCCTGAAAGGCAATACAGGCATTGCAGCGGACCAACCAGCATTAGGTCTAACTGCCCTGGACCTGGCGGAGGGCCGCCACGCGTAGCCCGAAGCATGGGCAGGGGCAAGCAGCGGCTATCCAAACAGCAAGGACGTAAGCTCCCTATGCAACAGATAGCCTTTACCCGGTGGTACCGCGGTGAAGCCCCGCCTGTCTGAGCGGCAGAGAGTTCGGGGCTTCTTGATTCTTTTGGTTACTTTTCTCATCAAGGAGAAAAGTGACAGACGCAGGCAGGCCGCGACTCCCGCCCCAAGGCTTGGCAGGAAGAGAATAGGAAGTAAGGGCTTATTGGCAAATGGAGCAGCAGTTTCAGTCGTTAGTGAGAACCCCAACAACGGCGAGCAAAGAAAGTCACGGAAGTAAATCCACGCCAAAACAGAAGCCAAAACCCTCTGCCAAAAGAAAAACGTTAACACCAATTGCACCACCTTACAACCGTTTTAAAGCTGTTTTCCCGAAAACACCCCCAAAACAACCTAAGCCTATCTTCAAAATTTCCGTACAGCAGGGGCATGAACAACAAGGTAAGAGAGCTGCAGTCTTTCTTCTACAGTCAAAATTTCTATGACGGAATCCGGACCACCATTGGGGTCCTGATCCCTTCTTTGCTCATGGCGTACCTGGGGCATTTGCAATGGGGCATCGCCATGTCATTGGGTGCTATTGGCGCCAGTTTGGCAGATGCTCCCGGCCCCGTCCTTCATAAACGCAACGGCATGCTGGCCTGCATTGCCCTTTGCACGGTGGTAGCGGCCCTGACGGGGTTTGCGCGCATGAATGCGGTCACGTTGGGGCTGGAGATTCTGGTGCTTAGCTTCTTGTGCTCCATGTTGCAGGTGTACGGCATGCGGGCATCGCTCATTGGGTTGGCGGCGCTGCTGGTCATGATCCTGACCATGGACCATGAAATGACGCCGGTCCAGATAGTGATGTACAGTGGACTGGTGCTGGTAGGGGGCGTGTGGTACTTACTCCTCAGTTTGCTGTCTTTTCAGATGATGCCCTACCGGCCGGCCCAGCAGGCTTTGGGGGAATGCATACGCGAAGTGGCGAAGTTCCTCCGGATAAAAGCCTCTTTCTATCAACCGCAGACCGACCTGGAAGGGGAGTATAAGCGGCTGGTGACCCAGCAGATGGTGGTGAGCGAGAAACAGGACGCCGTGCGGGAGCTGTTGTTCAAGAGCCGCCAGATCGTGAGCGAATCCACAGATGCCGGAAGGGGCCTGGTCATGACCTTTGTAGACCTGGTAGATTTATACGAGCAGATCACGGCCATCCATTATGACTACACCACCATCCGGGAAAAGTTTGGCCCCACCGGCATCTTGCAGGAAGTTTCTGAAGTAATTGAGATGCTGGCCAATGAACTGGATAACATTGGTTTTGCCATCCAGGCCAATTTGCGGCACACCAACCTGGTGGACCTCACCCAAAAGCTGGAGGGGCTCAAAAACCGCATGGACGCTGTGGCCGGGCAGGAGGCAGGGGAGAGTACGCTGGTGCTGAAGAAGATCTACGTCAACCTAAGAACCATAGCGCAACGGCTAGCCGATATTCTCTCCTACGCTAACGCCAAAGGCGTACAGCATCCCAGCAAGGTAAGAGAGCAGGAGTTTGGGCTTTTTGTGACAAAGCAAAAGCTGGACCTTGGCATTTTCCTCAACAACCTTACCCTTAATTCCTCCATCTTCCGGTTTTCAGTGCGGGTGGCCGTGGTGGCCGTTTTTGCCTACACGCTCACCAAACTGGTGCCCTATGGGCAGCACAGCTACTGGGTGCTACTCACAGTGGTCTTCATCTTAAAGCCGGCCTTCAGCCTGACCAAGCAGCGCAATTACCAGCGGGTGATTGGTACGTTGATAGGGGGCATTATTGGGTTGGCGGTGCTGTACCTGGTCAAGAATGACACGGCTCTGTTCTTTATTTTGCTGGTGTTCATGACCGGCTTTTACAGCGTGCAGCGCCTTAACTATGTGCTTAGTGTGGTGCTCATGACGCCCTTCATGCTGATTCTGTTCAAGTTTCTGGGGGGCGGCGGGTTCGCGCTGCTGGAGGAACGGGTGGTAGACACGTTGGTGGGCTGCGGAATCGCGTTTGCGGCCACCTACCTTATTTTCCCTAATTGGGAATCTGAGCAACTGGCCAAGTTTCAGGTGGGCGTGCTGCGGGCCAACCTGAAATACCTGCAGGTGCTGGCCGACGGCCTGTCCGGGAAGGACATTCCGGAATTGCAGTACAAACTGGCCCGGAAGGATGTGTACGTGCATTCGGCTAACCTGTCGGCGGCCTTTCAGCGCATGGTAGGTGAACCCAAGAGCAAGCAGTTGAACAGTAAGAGGGTGTATGAATTTGTGGTCTTGAACCATGTGCTCTCTTCCTACATCGCCACCATCGCCTCAGACAAAAGGAAAATCAACGCGCCCCATTCCAAGGCGTTTCTGCGGCCGGTGCGCCGGGCCATTAACTCCTTGGTAGAGGCCATAAGGCAACTGGATCCTGAGTTCACCTATCCTGAGCAGGAAACAACCCTCCAGGAAACCGCCGCTCCAGTTGCCCTGTCCAAAGACGATCAGCTGTTGGCCGAGCAGCTGGAGTTCATTAGAAAGCTGTGCGCAGATATCTTAAAGCAGAATCCTACCAAAGGCATTCCCCTTAACCCGCAATAGCTATCCAATGATTAGCTCTTATAAGGGATTTGGTGCTAATCTGGCAGAAATAATTTCACATTTAAATACTTCTGCTTTGGCAGTTGCTTGGAAAGTCGGTTATTTATGTATAAATATGTAGGTACATTAAATGTAATGATGTAATTCCAACTCCCCCAAGAGGCCTACGTATAAAGTCAGACTTCAGGGCGAAGCAATCCTTAATCCCAAATCCCAAAACTATGGCAAATGTAAAATGGTCCATTGACCCTACCCACAGCGAAGTTCAGTTCAAGGTAAAACACTTGATGATCACCACTGTGACGGGCTATTTCAAGAAATTTAACCTGGAGGTGGAGACCGAGACCGATGATTTCTCCACGGCCTCCAGCATTGTGTTCACCGCCGATGTAGATTCCATTGACACCAACAATGAGCAGCGTGACACGCACCTGAAGTCAGCCGATTTCTTTGATTCCAGCACCCACGGCGAGGTACGGTTTGTAGGAAAGCGGTACGAGAAAACGGGCCAGGACTCCGCTAAACTGCACGGCGACCTTACCATCAGGGGCACCACCAAGCCGGTCACTGTAGATGTAGAATTCGGTGGTATTGTGGTAGACCCTTACGGCCAGACCAAAGCCGGCTTTACCGTGAGCGGAAAGATCAGCCGCAAAGACTTCGGCCTTACCTGGAACGCTGTGACCGAGGCCGGCAGCGTGGTGGTAAGCGATGACATCCGGCTGTTAGCTGAAATTCAATTAGTGAAACAAGCATAACCACCCATCCATATTCAGAAGGAAAGCCCGGTGCCCACCATGGTACCGGGCTTTTTCTTTGGGGAATGTTTTTGAGGACCCTAAAAGGCAATATTGCACTTAAATTGGTACTATTCTATGAATATACAAGTGTTAAATTAATTTAACAACATCTAAAACCTTGGGGAGGGCTTGCCGTACTTATACAGTTTAGCTAGTAGAATGGTAGTGAAAACAGGCATTAGGTTTAACAGAGTAAGCGTAGCATTCCCCTTATGAATAATTCTTTCGGTATAGACATTATCCCTGATAACGAGGTAGATAGATTAAAAAAGTTATACAATTACCAGATTTTAGACGCAGAAACAGAGGGTACCTTTAAACACATTGCTGCACTGGCGGCCCATGTTTTCAAAGTACCCATCGCCCTGGTTTCTTTCGTAGACGCGGCTACCGTGTGGTTCAAGGGCAACGTGGGCATGGACGGCGTACCCGGGGTAGACCGCGGCATCAGCCTCTGTTCCCTTTCCATCCTTCAGGAGGAAGCCACCATTTTCAGGAACGCAATAGAAGAGAAGTGCCTGCTGACCAATCCCTTGGTAGCCGGTGAGTTTGGGCTTCGGTTTTACGCGGCAGTTCCTTTGCGCACCCATGACGGGTTCAACCTGGGCTCCGTCTGCATTGTAGACAAAGTCCCCCGTGAGTTTACCCCCGAAGACCTGGTTACCCTGGAGTACATGGCCAAGTTGGTGATGGATGAACTGGAGCTTTGGAAATGTAAGCTGTACCTGGAAAACAAGAATAAAATATCGGCTTAACCTCAAAGATTCTTAAAACAGAAAGGCCCTGTGCATTGAATGCACGGGGCCTTTCTGTTTTGAAGGTGGCAAAAGTGCTGGCCAACCTCTCTATGGCCTTACCTGAATTCTGTTGATGCCCAAGCTGTTTTGAGGCCGTTTTCAGGGAAACAGGGCAAAAACGCTATCCCCCACTTTTCTTCATTTCCTTTATTGACATGGAGCTTAGACGCAAGCGGTTTATAAAGAGGCCCTTATCCAAGTGTAGCCCAGTACGCAGATATAGAACCCAGTGAGTAGGTTGCCTGAAAGCGCGGGGTCAATGAATTGGGTAATCACCGTGGCGGCGCCCAGCGTGGCTATTCCCCAAGTGATAAGGGTTGATTTGCGGCGCGGGGCTTTGTACTCCAGCTGCAGCGTGCCAGCCACCGGGAACAGCATGCCCAGCAATACTATCCCCAGCGTTCCGGCCTCCGGTAGATCAATGGCAAAATTGGTGACCAGCGCACTGATACCCCCCAGGAACAAGGCCAGGAAAAGGTTGGAGCCGTCTATCTGCTCCTGGCTCAGGGCATGCCGACCGTAGCGGTTAAACCGCAGCATGGTATTGAAGATGAGGTCTGAGAACCAGGTGAAAAAGATGAGCATAAAGTAAAACGGCAGGAGCAGGGGCATGACGCGCACCAGTATGATCATACCAATGTACATGCCCCACCGGGCCCCACCACTCAATGATGCCATTTTATAACTGAACTGAAGAAAGCCCCGGTAGATCCAGTATTTGGCCTTGAGCGCCTCCACCAGGCCTTCGCGGGCGAAGTCTGAGGTGGGGTTCAGGCGCAGCGCTTCCTGAAAGTGGTGCAGGGCCTGTTTGTATTGGGCCTGCTCCAGGTAGACCCAACCCTGGTTGGTGTGGGTTTGGTGGTTGTCTGGCGCGTGCAGAAAGGCATTCCCGAAGCTTTCGGTGGCCATTTCCTTGTGCCCCAGGCGGTTCAGGGCCCGGGCTTTCAGGTTCAGGCAACTCACGTCCTCGGGCTCTACGGCCAGGCCTTCCTCGGCACTGGCCAGGGCCTCTTTCCACTGGCTACGGCTAAAGCAGATGCTGCCCAGCACAAAATGGTAAGTGGCCTCATAGGGTTCCAGGGTTAAGGCTTCCCAGATGGCGCGCTCACTTTCTGCCAGGCGCTCTTCCTGCAAATGAATAAGGCTGAGAATATAGAAAGCATAGTCCAGGTCGGGCTCCTCGGCAATGGCTTGCTGGGCTTCCTGCAGGGCCTCCTGAGGTTTGTTGAGGTGCAGAAGGCACAGTGCCAGGTAAGCGTGGTTGAGGCCATTGTGGACATCCTCGGTTAAGGCGCTTCTCAGTTCCTTTTCAGCTAAATCATACTTCTTCTGCTGAAGCAGGAGCAGGGCCCGGTCTTGGTTAATGGTTTGCATGCGTGAGGGAATAGAAGGGCAGCCACTACCGGCTGCCTTTTGGTTGAGGAAAGTAAAAGCGGATTTACCTGTGATGGATTACTTCTTCACGCCCATGTAGTCCAGAATCTCATCATAGAGGCCGTTCTCGTTGGCGTACAGTGCGTAGTTACGGGCAGTGGTAAACCATTCCTTGGTAGAGGGTTTTACCTGGTCCAGGGCTTTGAGCAGGTCGTTCTGTTCAATGGGCAGCGGCTGGCCTTTTTTCATGGATTCGCGCAGCTTTAGCTCTATCGCCACGTCTACAATGGCTTTTAAATCGGCACCCGAGAAGTCTTTGGCTTTTTTGGCGATGGCTTCCAGGTTGAGTTTTTGGGAGGGTTTGCCATGGAGGAGCACTTCCAGAATGGCTTCCTTGGCGGCCTGGTCTGGGGGCGTCACAAACACAATGCGGTCAAAGCGGCCCGGCCTCCGGAAAGCGGAGTCCATGTTCCAGGGCGTGTTGGTGGCGGCCAAAATTAGAACCCCTTCATTGGAGTGCTCCACGCCGTCCAGCTCAGACAGGAACTGGTTGATGAGGTGGCGGCCACCGCTCTTGCGCATGTCGGTGCGGGAGGCGCCCAGGGCATCTACCTCGTCAAAAAACAGCACGCAAGGCGCCTGGGCACGGGCCAGTTCAAAGACCTGGTGCAGGTTCTTCTCTGAGTTGCCAATCCACATGTCCAGAATGTCATTGATGCCCACTGACAGGAAAGAGGCGTTCACCTGACCGGCGGTGGCGCGGGCCAGCAGCGTTTTTCCGCAGCCCGGCGGACCGTACATGAGAATGCCGCCGCCAACCTGCTTACCGTAGGCTTTGTACAGCTCTGGGTGCTGCAGCGGATGAATGATCTTCATCTCAATCTCCTCCTTCACCTTCTCCATACCGCCCACGTCTTTGAACTTAATGGTAGGTCTTTCCAGCGAAGGGTATATTTCGCGTTCGGGGGCTTGGGTGGGTACCTTCAGGTCCAGCTCAGAGAAACCGGGGTAGGCTTGCTGGGTAAGGGCAGTTTCCAGCTCTTTGTCTTGCAGGCCCGGGTTCTGGCGGGTGGCCAGCTGGTATTTCTCCAGCGCCTCTTTGGGTTCCTGGTGGGCCAGCAACAGGCGGGCGTGCAGCAGGTTCACTTCGGCGGGGCTGTAGTCCAGGCTGTGCAACTCCTCCACAATCACAAACACAGCCGAGTGCTTGCCAAGCTGCAGGTACGTGGCGGCCAGCAGTAATTTAAGGCTATGGTCTTGCGGGGCGTGTTGCAGGCCCAGGAGCAAATGCTTTTCAGCCTCTTCCCACTGGCCCAGGTTAGAGTAAGTGGCCACCACATGCTTGCGCAGCGGGGTGTTGTTGGGCGAAAACATGAGGGCTTCAAGCAGTCCCTGCAGGGCTATCTCGTCGGGGGTAGGCATGGGCGTGTCTTTTTTAAGGACAGGTAAGTTAGTATAAATTGTTGAAGGTCGAAGGAGAGGAGGGGGCCTTTTACGGGTTTTTGTGGGTACTTCAAGTGAGTGCGTTTTAAAGCCGTTTTCCTTAAAACAGGCCCAAAACGCCTTTCTATCTTTTGTAATTGGTGCCGCATCACCTCCGGTAGTGACATTTATCATATTTCTTCTCCAGGGGAAAGATTCTCTTTGTAGCGCCAAATCTTTTCCTTTTCAGAAAGAAAAAGACCAGCGTATCTCCCAATATGAACCCCAGACTATGACCATCACTGAGCTACAGGAAAAATATAAAAAGACGGAGCCCGTCACCAACCTCACCGACGACCAACTCAAAGAGGAGATCTTACGACTGAAGAAAGAGAAGAACGCCGTTATTCTGGCCCACTATTACCAGGAGTGGAAGATACAGGAGATAGCCGATTACGTGGGCGACAGCCTGGGCCTCTCGCAGCAGGCGGCCAAAACCGAGGCCGATGTGATTGTGTTTGCCGGCGTGCATTTCATGGCCGAGACCGCCAAGATTCTGTCGCCGCAGAAGAAGGTTTTGCTACCAGACCTGGATGCGGGCTGCTCCCTGGCAGATTCCTGTCCGGCAGACGCCTTCCAGAAATTCAAAGACGCGCACCCCGGCCATGTGGTGGTGAGTTACGTGAACTGCACCGCCGAGATCAAGGCCCTGAGTGATATTATCTGCACCTCTTCCAACGCCAAAAAGATCATAGACTCTATCCCGCAGGAGACGCCCATCATTTTTGCGCCAGACGTGAACCTGGGCCGCTACCTCAAAAAAGTGACCGGCCGTGACCTGGTGCTCTGGGACGGGGCCTGCATTGTGCATGATTCCTTCTCCTTAGACAAAATAAAGTCTCTGCAGGAACAGCACCCACAGGCCAAGATATTGGCGCACCCAGAGTGCAGCCACGCTATTCTGGAAATAGCAGACTACGTGGACTCCACGGCCAAGATGCTGGACTACAGCCAGAAAGACGCTACCTCTACCTACATTGTGGTCACCGAAGAAGGTATTCTGCACCAGATGCGCAAGGCCTCGCCGGAGAAGCTTTTCCTGCCCGCCCCTCTGGTCACCTACACCGAGTGCGCCTGCGGAGAATGCCCGTACATGCGCCTGAATACCCTGGAGAAACTCTACCTGTGTCTGCTGCGCGAAGAACCGGCCATTGACCTGGACGAAGACCTTCGGCTGAAAGCCCTGGCACCCATCCAACGCATGTTGGAACTTTCATAACCCAAGAACTGCCGCCCAAGCCTAAACCTTGGTGGGCGGCAGGATACTCTTAAAAAGTTTCAAGCCATGAAAGAAGTAGACGTATTGGTGATCGGGTCTGGCATAGCCGGTTTAAGCTATGCTTTAAAGGTAGCCGACCGCCAGCCAGACAAAAAGATTCTGGTGGCGGCCAAGGCCGGGGTGTTGGATACCAATACCAGCTTTGCCCAGGGCGGCATTGCCGCCGTGCTTGACCTGGCCACCGACTCTTACCAGAAACACATAGAAGACACCATGGAAGCCGGCGCCTGGCTCTGTGACCCCGCGGTGGTAGAGCTGGTGGTGAAAGAGGCCCCAGACCGCATTACAGACCTGGTGGCCTGGGGCGTGTCTTTTGACCTGAACGCCGGCGGCGATTTCCATTTGTGCAAAGAAGGGGGCCACTCCGAGAACCGCATCCTGCATGTCAAGGACCAGACCGGCGTGTCCCTTGAAAAAGCCCTAAGCCAGCAACTAAAACAGCGGACCAACATAGAAGTGCTTACCCACCACTTCGCCATAGACCTAATCATAGACGAAGCGAAAGACGGCGGTACCACCTGCCGGGGCGCCCTGCTGCTGAACGTGAAGGCCCAGGAATTGGTGCGCGTCACGGCACGGGTAACCCTGCTGGCCACCGGTGGGGCGGGGCAGGTATACCACGCTACCACTAACCCGGTAATTGCCACCGGCGACGGCGTGGCCATGGCCAGCAGGGCAGGGGCGGCCATTGAGCACATGGAATTTGTGCAGTTCCACCCAACGGCCTTGTTCAACCCGGGTCATAAACCCTCTTTTCTGGTCTCTGAAGCAGTACGAGGCTATGGCGGTATTTTAAGAAACTCTGCCGGCCGGGCATTTATGGAAGACTATGACCCGCGCGGCTCCCTGGCCTGCCGCGATGTGGTGGCCCGGGCCATTGAGGCTGAAATGAAGAAAGAGGCTGCCCATAGCATGTTCCTGGACGTGACCCACCTGGACCCCGACGCCTTTCAGGCCCACTTCCCTACCATCACCCAACGGTGCAAGAGCCTGGGCATTGATCCGGCCACAGACCTGGTACCGGTGGTGCCCGCGGCGCATTATTTCTGCGGCGGCGTAAAAGTAGATACCCAGGCCAGAACCAGCATTGAGAACCTGTATGCCTGCGGCGAATGTGCCTCGACAGGCCTGCACGGTGCCAACCGCCTGGCCTCTAACTCTTTGCTGGAAGCCCTGGTCTTTGCGCACAGGGCCTGTGAAGACACCTGCGGCAAACTAACCAACATAGACCTGGTAGACGTGGTGCCGGCCTGGTTTGCCATACCCGTTCGGCCCCCAGAGAACCCGGCCCAGCTAGATTGGCTGCGCGAAGAAGTACAAACGCTCATGAGTAGCAATGCCGGTATTTTCAGGAGTAGAAAAGAGCTTTTTGAGCTACGCGGGCGGCTGAAGCAGTTAGCAGATGAAGTGGAGATGATGGTGGGCCTGTCGCCTTTGTCGCTGCAGCTATGTGAGCTGGACAACCTGCTCACCGTGGCACTGTTGGTAGTAGAGGCGGCCATCAACCGGAAAGAATCCATTGGTTTGCATTACCTGGCCCCCGACCTTGAGAGCACCCCGCAACCCGCAGCGCTGGCAGAGGTGGAACCCACCTGATCACATGGGGCGTTTATAAGGCTTTGACAGATACCCTTCTAAAAAAGATTCCCCGGTTCCTCTCACCTAAGAGGTACCGGGGAATTTTCTGTTTTAGGGCTGTTTTCTCTAAAATAGGCGTAAAATAGAAAGCAGGCATGAAGATGTTTTAAGCTGATCCCATGCAATTAAAGTGGAAGGTTTAAAAAGGGAAGGCTGTCCCATCTTTCTCTACAAAGGCAGGTAAAGAAACGCCAATGATATGTTGCCAGCCTGCCTCAAAGTTCTTGCGCGCAAAGTCTGGGTTAGACGCCGGAAAGGTTTCCAGCCCAGTGTGGGTGAGGAGGACCTTGGTTTCATTTTCCTCCAGGGGTATGAGTTCAAAGGTGACCAAGGTGTTGCCCTCATACCCGTCATACCGCCAGGTGTGGGTCAGTTTACGGCCTGGTTCAACCGCCGTGATTTCGCAAAGGTGTAGATACGAGTTTTCTTCGGTTCCGCCTACAAACTGGAATTTGAATCCTACCTCGGGCCGGAACACCGCCAGGTCAAAAAACCACTGCTTCATCTGGTCTTTATCCGTGATGGCTTGC
Organism: Rufibacter radiotolerans; assembly: GCF_001078055.1. NCBI lineage: Bacteria > Pseudomonadati > Bacteroidota > Cytophagia > Cytophagales > Hymenobacteraceae > Rufibacter > Rufibacter radiotolerans. The sequence continues at coordinate 1,005,960 of NZ_CP010777.1, forward strand.
CAGACCTTGGCTGCTGGGGCGTTTACCGTTTGCTCAACTTTGATAGGGTCTTGGGGCATGGGTACCATATTCTTTTTTAGAGGGCTGGGGCTGAGGATGCAGAGTTTAACGTGCTGGGCTTTGCCATGGCGTAGCTATGGTAAAGGTGTTGTTAGCGACTGACTATTTTAAGTAATAGCATTAATGACGTTTGTCTGTCAGGTTTAATCATTACCTATTAAATTATATACCCCAAACAGATACTCTTCCTTTTTCAGCTTAGTTGAGTCACAACCAAATTCAGCCGTCTTAAAGACTACATATTCATTATTCCTCATCTTCAACATCTGTCGTGTTCCAGAAGGCTTCTTAATGGTGTCTCCCAAACTTATAGCTTCATACACACCAGTGTCCTCCCCAAATAAGTCAAGAGTATCCATGTTATTTTGAAAATCTATTAACACCACTGTAGGTGTAGAATGGTTTGACTTATCGAGATACTTCTTCTGAATAACACCCTCAAACTTCATTTTGCCAAAGTCTTCATTCCATGTACAATTATGGAAATTAGTACTTGGAATACAGAAATATATTACCAAGATAAAAGCCCCAAAGAACAGCAATGGTATAGTTCTATTCCTTGGATTTTTCATTTTCTATTAATTAAGGCTTACCGCTAACGATTTGTAGCTTAGTGAAGGGCGGGTTTTTTAGTACTAAAGTTCATGCAAAGTAAAAACGCTCAGCCTTGCACTAGCCTTACTTCGAAGCAAGTAAGCCCGCCTTTTACCAAGCCGTTGTTATGCGTTCGTTATTTTTTTCCTTATTACTTTCCATTTTTTAAATCCTCCGATTAGATATAGTAATCCAATTGCCAATGCGACAAATGAATATGCTATTTCTGTTGTCGAGTGTTTGCTTCGCGTAGTTTCATAGATTAATTCTCCAAGTCCACGGAATATATAAATACCCCCAATTAAAAATATTACGGGCTTTAGGAACGGCATTTTGGGGAGTTTATCGTCGGCTAACAGTCCATAAAGGCCAAAAACTAAAAATACTAAAGCAACAACAATTGTTAGTAAATATGGAAATGATGAATGGATTTCTGAAAGTTCATTCATTTGTTTACTAATACCAAATAACTTAAACACTTGAACCATCCAAATCAGTCCGATAAGATGTACAAATGCAATTAATAAGTTTATGTATCCGCCTAGTTTCAGCATAAATAGTTTAATACCTGTTTTTAGATAATCTTCATATATTTCGGAATTTAATTGAATCAGTTTAAGATTCTTATTCATTCACATTAATGCATAGATGAAATAGACTGAAAAGTGTCATAAAATTTACCTTCTTAGCAGGCGCATACAATTATTTGGCGTTGAATCTGTATAATGAAGCATAACGGACTCGTGTAAAAAACGTGCAAGGCCGTCGGCCGTAGCATGATTTTTACACAATGTTATGGCCTGTTTTTCCTTATTAGCGCATACAGGGCTTCAATTTTCATTGATTCTTCTAAAGTCCACTTTCTCATTGTGTTTAAGTTGACCATTCTTGCGAAGTCGTTTCCACCCTCAATTATATAGTTGTACTTATTCCCTTTAAACCAAACAACAGCGTAGTATATTTCCCCTCCATGCTTTTGCTGATAGAAACGCTTTACCTTTGTTTCTTTAAAAAGTGCTTTCAAATCGGCTGTTTCTGGTCCATTCAATTTTACCGTTTTAGCTTGTTGGGAAGCAAGGTCACGATGGTTATGCTGAAGTCCTGCCGTTGTCCCTGCACGTTTGAAGTCTTTATAAATAAATATTGAATCTGCTTCAATTTGGCAGAAAGCTGGAATTGTAAATAGTATCAGGAAGGCTAGAAGTAATATCTTTTTCATATTTATAAATTGGCCATAACGGACTAGTATAAACTACGGCGAAGGCCGTCGGCCGATGCTGGCGTTTATGCAGTGTTACCAGCAGGTTTTATTTAACTTTTATAATCTTCCCGAAAATTTTACTTATGTGAAGATAGCTTGCATTGGGAGGGCTATGTTTTCTAGGGTCGGTCTCTACAGTAGAAAAACTAAGTGTATCCTTTAATATATCAGCTAATGATATCTCAATACGTTGGGTCGAGAAATTATCTTGAAGGTAGATTGTTGAATGAGAATATCTAATCGTGCCTTTAACTATACCTCCATTCTTCAATTTTTTTGAATAGGTGCTATCAGAGAAAATGATTGAGTTGTCATCCAGATAATATTGATGGTCATATTTAATTACATATTCCCCAGATAGCTTTTCTTTTCTTTGAGAGATGGGAATTACGCTTACTAGTATGAAAATCAGAATTTGATACATCTCTTATCATTATTAAACTTGCTGGTAACGGACTAGGCTAAGCGGCGGCGGAGGCCGTCGGCCGAGGATGCCGTTTAGGTGTTGTTACGCGAAGTTGTTTTTATTTTTACACCTGCTCTTTTGTTAGCTCTAAAGAAGTTTTTTCCTGCTGTAATTCATTTTCAATCTTATTGAGCAGATATATCACTACCAATGGCACTATGTTGACAACAAGGAAAGCTTCTTCGTGGTCCGTGTTCCAGTTATATTCAAAGCTTGACAAGGCAGCATTAAGTTTTAACAGCATACCTTCTGTTAGGTCAAAACCGATAATCACCCCTAATCCTGAAATATACTGAAAACTATAGCCCGCAACGGCGAAACCAATGATTTGCAAAATTTGATTAATTCTAGAGGGTAACATCCCTTTTGTTGGGTTCTTTAGCAATATTAGTCCGCAAGCAATTGAGAATAAGAATAGCATTAACATGGCGAATAGAAAAAGAACTGCATAGCCATTGAATGCTTCGGTCTGTAATATGTAATGAATCAGAATCACAAGTCCGATGAATCCGCCAATTATCTGATACCAGCTAAGAATTTTTATTTCAGTATCTAATTTCATCAAATATCAATTATGCGTAACGGATAGTATAAACGGCGGCTGAGGCCGTCGGCCGATGCTGGTGTTTACACAATGTTGGCTAAAGTATTTTTATCTGTAGGTATTGGAAATCTTTATTGAGGTCGCCTCCCTCATCCCAAAATGCCTGTGCATGGAGAACCTTCACAACAATTGTGTTTGCGTCCTGCCAATAAATCTCCTGAGGCTCTAAAGCGGCCATCCATTTGCTGAAGCTCGCCTCCAGTTCTTTCTTTATAGTTTTGCTGTCGATGATTTTGTACAACTGAAAGTCGGTAGTCTGGTCGTAAGGGTTGGTGTACAGAGAAACAATATACCGCCCGTCAGGGGAAATATAGGGATAATCATTGAAGCTGATAATCTCCTCACCTTTTTCAGAACTGTAGAGCATGTACTCACTTCCTTCATAGTACCCGATTGAGAGCAGAAACGAATTAAGGAGTTCTGAATGTCCAACGTAAGTGTAGTCCTTCCTACTTTCCTCTGCATTGGGTGAGCTTACATACTTCTTTTTCTGCCCATTACCTGTGGATACAATGAGTACAGTATCTTTCTGCGAGACTAAGGTGTTGCGAGGAACAATAAACTTATCTTTCTCTTGCTTATCTTTCTCAAATTCATCTTTGCTGATTAGGTTAATCTTCAATTTGCCATTAATAGTCGCATTGTCAGAAGTCAGGTATAAATCCTTGGCTGTCAGCTTAACCTGTATGAGAGGCCCTACATCAAGTTTGGGTATATTCACTACCTCCCAGCCAGATGACTGAATTTGCTGGCCGTTTCTCACAAAGCTTCTCCCTATGCGTTCTTTTATCTGGTACCAGCTTGCTGCCTCCCCAATGACTTCCACCTTGTAGCCATATTCTAGCGTCTCTAAAACTGCTGACTGCTTATCGGGCTTCTCATAGATATTGCTCCCTTTTGGATTTGTGACATAAAGAGTCTTTATGGTAGGTATCTCAAACACGTCCACCTTAGCTTCTGGAGCATGCTTTTCAATTTGGCTAACCGTCGGCACTTTGTTTTCGGTTCTTTTCAAACTGTCTGAATTTGAGCAGCCTAAGGAGACGCCTATCAAGGGGAGTAAGAGAATGATATTTGAATTTTTCATCTAATATTTTAGCCAACGTACTGGGCTAAACGGCGGCGACAGCCGTCGGCTGGAGTTGCCGTTTAGGTGATGTTGTAAAGCGTTATTTTTAAGCATTTATTGGTTGACTTTGCATATTGCAAAAGTTTTCCTGTCTGACAGTAGATATAAGTGATATGTCTTTTCGTATTTGTTTTCAGTGATTGAAGATTTAGCCATATTCAATATATCCAGGTTATTACGATATAAGTAATCGTCTAATTCAATATTTAAGTAGTAGGTGCCTTTTTTAAATCTGTCACTTGTTACGATTGAATTTTCCAAGTTTCGAAAAGCCAAGGAGTCGATTGTAAAAAGGCTGTATTCCATCATAGGTTCAAGAAACCTACTTTCTTTCCCTGATTGAATCAAGGTCGGCTTGTAAACTCTATCAAATTCAGCCATTTCATTTACATCATCAAACAGTTCGGAGTCTGTTTGACAACTGACAAATAGTAACGCGGCTAAAAGTAAAAAAAGTCGGTTCATTTTTAATGCTTTACAACGGTTAGTATAAAAAACGTGCAAGGCCGTCGGCCGAAGCATGATTTTTATACAATGTTATATGCAGCTTTTTTTTCTTGTTTGTATCAATAATTACCATTCTTGTTCAAAAGCAATTTATTGAAGTCCTGAACAAACCTTGGAATGCAAGTTTGATCGGTCTTGAACTTGAATTTCATACACTGTTCTTCATAAGTGCCGCCTACTTGTCCATTAACATATAGATTTCCATTCGGCTCTATCGAGAACTCTACGAATCCGTCAGAGTCGTTGTCTTCAATTCTTGCTGAACCTTTTAGTGATGAGTAAAGGTCGAGTAGATTCTTGCAAAAGCTTTCTATTTCATCACGTCTTACACAAAAGTGGGAAGTCCCGCTGAAGTCACCCGAACGCACCTTAAGGTCGAAAGTGAAATTTATCTGAACCAAGTACCTTGTTGCAAAAGAGAGCTTTTCAGTTTGTGAATTAGTTTGCAGCTCAATTATGTCATCAAGTTCTAGCATAAAGGTTCTATGGCTTATTTGTAATCTAAAGTTGCATATAACGTCTAGTATAAACAGCGGGCGAGGCCGTCGGCCGAAGGCTGACGTTTATACCTTGTTGCCAGGAGTTATTTTTCAATACTTCTCCAGTTTGACCACACACCGAATGCTCCTAAGCCTATTCCAAACAATCCGCCAAACATTGCTCCCCATATTGAGCCGCCGACCCAAGCATATCCTATCATTTTTCTGAAGTCTTCAGGTACATTAATGAATGTTCTTTTGTAGAAGTCGGGGCTCAAAGTTGCCAGACCCATTGCAATCAGTCCACCAATGACCCAGCATAGGTATACAAATCCTACCACTCTAAGTAAATGCCTGAACCCGAAGCTAAAAGTCGATTGTCCTTTAGTCACAAAACCGATTGTCGCAACAAAAACTAGGGTGAACACTATCCCATAAAGTAGTCCCTCAAATATTCCCTGAGCTATGCTAGCGGCCCAAATGCCTTCAAAGTCCCAGCCCATAACATTGCGGAAATAAGTAGGACTAACAAATCCGTTAATAAGATTAGTAGTTGCCCCAATAAACCCACTTGCTAAGACGCTGGTAATTGCGACCCAAAGAATAGTTAGGTAATTGGTTTCTTTTCTGTAGTCAAAAGTTGAATTCATATTTTTATTAATTACTGGCAACGGTTAGTATAAGCGGCGACGAAGGCCGTCGGCCGAGATGCAGTTTATACAGTGTTAGGTGCCGCTTTTTTTCTTTTTATTTATGAAAAGCCATATAATGAGAGGAATTAGCCCTAGGGTTGTAGTTATTCCCAATCCTATATAGCCGTCTTGCCATGAATTGCTAGTCCTTTCGTAGCTGTTAGACCACGAAAAATAGTACTCCCAATAATCCCCGTTCCATAAACCAATTGCGTAATCCTTTTTCCAATCCGCTTTTTTGAATTTATATTCGTCTCCACTTACTACTTGGGCAATATGCCTTATATATTGTCTCCTCCCAAGCCCAGGAATCAATGAGTCAACTTTCTGATTTAAGTCGCTTGTGTAATCCTCGTAATAATCCCTGTGCCAAGTGAAGTATTCTCTGTTTGATGGCAATCGGCCGTTTTCTACTTTAAATTGATTGATGAAGATTACTGACGGCTTTATATTCTTTTCTACAAAGTCTATGTTCCGTTGAATTTGGTTTGGAGTGTCGAGGAATATAGAGAAACCATAGATTAATATAAAAACAGCCCATATTATTGATACAATCGCTAAAACTGTTTTCATTAGCTTTTTTTATCGAAGTGGCACCTAACGTACTTGTGTAAACGACGGCGAGGCCGTCGGCCGATGCTGGCGTTTACACGTTGTTAGGTCTAGTTTTTCTTTTCAGTGACCTCACATCTTCTTACTGTTTTTAGCCTGTTTTGGTAAAAGTAGCCCGAAAACACGTTTTTTGAGTCACTCTTTTTTTGCAGTCAAACAAGGAGAAGTTGCCACTCAGTTTATCATTTGAATTTTACTGTTTCTATAATTTTCAGTAAGGCCTCATGGTCAGCGGTACCAAGGTCTTTTCCAACTATGGTAAATTCATAGGCGGTTTCACTTCCCTGTAGTTTAATACCTCTGAAATGTGCTCCTGTAACTCCTTTTCCTACTTGTTTTGGGATTACAACCTTTGCTTTAACTCCATTGATTCTCTTCTCTTCAAATTTCTGGGTAACAAGCTTTTCTTGCATGGTCGGAACATCTTTGTCCGTCGGAACAAACACGAATCGGGACATGTCGGCGCCTTCTTTCAAAAGCTTTTCCCTTACTCTTTCTGGAACCACTATTTGTTTCCTTCCGTCATCACTTAGACTCTCTGTGCCTAGGCTAAAGATAACCCCTAAAGTGTCACTGCTGGAGGTAATTATGTCACCTTGGAATGCGTCAATTACTGGGCCCTCATATCTTAGGTATTTCCATTCTGGTGGAACCTTCAATGTGAATGATTGCGTCTCTATCTCTGTCCAGCCTGAATAAGTGCAGGAAGAGGTAAGGGCAAAACATATTACTAAAAACAGAGGAGAAGTAGACTTCAATTTTATGTTTTGAATTTTTTACTATTATAAATTAGACCTAACGGTCTCGTATAAACAGCGAGCAAGGCCGTCGGCCGTAGCTTGTTGTTTATACAATGTTAGCGGCTGGCATTTTTTTCACCTCTCCAGAGCAATTCTTTTCACCTCTCCAGAGCAATTCTTTTCCTTTTCTCTTTTTCAAATACATTTTCCTAGTAGTCATATACCGTTCACCAAAGAACAGGTATTTTCTGCGTCGGCTTAAACCCTGTCCCTGTTTAACTACGTGACCATCTAAATGGAATGAGTACAACTTTCCGTTTTTAAAGAGAAATCTTTTCGGTCTGTATCCGTTGCTAGATAAAGTCCGAGCAATCAAATCTACAGAATCGGCAGAATGCTCTGGTTCAAAGTCGAGATGTATTACACTTACATCTTCCACTCTGTACTTTCCTGTTCCTTTGTTATGTGACAATTCTCCGCTGAATTCATATTTGAATGTGGAGTCCTTATTTAGTTGAATTCTTGTAACGAAGAATCCCAAGTCGGCTACGTTACTTGAATAATAACCCGCTAAATTCTTTTGACTGCAAGAATCAAGTGAAAGTAATACCAAGATTAAAATAGCGAAATTTCTCAATTCTATATTTTTTATTGCTTGCCGCTAACGTCTAGTGCATGAGACATGCAAGGCCGTCGGCCGTAACATGGCTTATGCACCTTGTTAGCACCTGTTATTTTTCTAGTTCTCTACCGAACCCCATTTTAAGGTAGGTTTTTTCTATTTCATTTACAGGACGCTTCTTGTATTCAGAATAAATGGCGTAAACTTCATCTAGAGATTTTACTCCAGCATCATAGTTTGCTTTACCCCATTTATAAATCGCCAAGCCTCTTTTCGTATCGTAAATCCCTGGTTTTATTTGTATTCCGTCGTTCTCGTGTCCCTTAATTGATGTAAAGAAGTCGAATCTACCTCCTTCTTCTGTTTCCTTTAGAATATATGCCTTTAAATCGGATTGGGAAAGAGTAGTAGTTGATGTTTGGCTACTTTGTTGAGCTACTTTTTCAGAACAGCTTGTTAGAACTTGTAAAAGAATGAATGATGCAATTAGAGCTTTTGACATTATTTATGTTTAATTAATTGGTGCTAACGGTCTCGTGTAAACGACGGCGAAGGCCGTCGGCCGAGGTGACGTTTATACCTTGTTGGCAGACGTAATTTTTAGTTCATCCATTTAGCGTTGAAGTTACTGACAAAAAAGGTGTCTACTGAAACCCCGTTTTTATCCTCAAAATGGCAATTGATTTTTATTGTCCATTTCTCCTTGAGTTCTTGCTTTGTCGCATTGAGGTTATTTATTTTTAAACTAAAGTAAGCAGTGTCGCCTACTGGTTTTACTTCAAAGCCATTGCTAAAATCAAAAATCCTTTCTTTTTGAGTCGTATCGAGTAAATAAGTTTTAGAGTATGAGAGGTTTTCTTTTTGTGCAAGCCTTTTGAAAACACTGTCAAGCATCCAAAACTTTACTTTTACTAATTCAAAGTTCCCAGAAGAATCGATTGTTAACTCCCCGTAAGGTTTTTCCTCCTCCTCAAAAGGTCGGTTATCTGAAGGATAATATTCTGAACTAGGCAACCTTAAGTATTTATTCCCATTATAGGTAAACGAGGGAAAAGGCTTCTCTTCGACTTTCCGTTTTGTTTCTTTGCATGAGCTTAGCAACGAAATAGTAAATACAAGTATTAATATTTTCTTCATTTTTATTTATGACTGCCAACGGTTAGGCTACAAAGCGTTTTGATGCTTTGTAGCTGTTGTTGTATGAAGTTTAATTTTACACCCCTTCTAATATCAATTTTAGTAAAAATAAGCTTACTCCGGTTGGTATCAGTAAAAGCAAGAAGAGCATACATTTGTCAAAAAATTTGATTCCATTCTTCCCCTTTGGAGGAGAATCCCATCTAGTGGCCAAGATTAAGGGTCTCTTATAAATAAATAGCGATAAGTAGTTCAGAAGTCGGAGTAGCATTAAATATATCAAAGGATTGAAATAGAAAAATTCTCTATTGTCAAAATTTATCACTCTCCATAGTCCAAAGGTTCCTATTAATAGTGCGCCTATGATGTGGATTGAGAATATTTTCTCGTTGAATAATTTGTAATAATATTTATCCTTTTGCCTTGATGAATTGCTGATTGTCAAAAAACAATATCCAATTCCTATTACTATACTCAGAATTAAACCTATATTATTCATAGGTAAGTAGCATATTAAATTTTACATATTGCATACAACGTCTAGTATAAACGACGGACGAGGTCGTCGGCCGAAGGTTGACGTTTATGCCTTGTTGGGTGGCGTTGTTTTTTCTTTTCCATTTTTAGCCTGTTTTTAAGAAAACTAATCAAAATCAGGCTGTTGTAGATTCTTTTCTTTCTTTAAACCATCTAATGATTGCCAGAGCGCCAATCGAGCAAGAGATAGCTAAAGAGTAAAATATCTGGTTTGCAATGATGTTTGAAACCACTCTTTCATAGTCATATCCATAAATCTGCTCTAAGATTTTCTCAGTGAAAGAAAGGCTAATAAATAGACCTATGACAGAGAAAAGGGTCGAGTAAAATATTTTTTCAAAAGTAGTGAAGCTAAAAAGGGGTAGAAGGTATAAAGCGGAAAGACATATAGTCAAAAACAGAATAGCATAGTGCATATACCAGTCAACTCCGCCTTTCTGAAAAAGTGAATCGGTGAATACTGACCATATTACTATAACCAGAAAAATGAACAGATACCTTTTCGATGACAGCCTTTCTATCATAATATTTAATTATCAATGCCACCCAACTACTGTATATACGTACCACCTACGGTTATCTGACCTATGTGCGTAAGTGTGAAAGCCCGTTTTACTTGGTTCCTTCCCCGGCCAGTTTTGTCTTTGGTTTTTTCCATAGTCGGTATTAAAGGTAAGATAAGAGTATTTTACTACAAGGTATCCAGCGGGCTCTTTATTTTGTCCACCGCATAAGTGGTGATGTGCGTGTAAATCTCGGTGGTCTTACTTGATTTGTGGCCTAGCAAGGTTTGGATGTAGCGCAAATCGGTGCCTTGCTCCAGCAGGTGCGTGGCGAAGGAATGCCTTAGCGTATGGGGGGTGGCCTTGGTTTTGATCCCTGCCTTTTCCATAGCTAACCGGAATACATTTCTGATGCTCTCCACGGAGTATTGCCCCCCAAACTGCCCCTCAAACAACCACTCCTTCGGCCGGTAGGCCTTATAGTACTCCCTAAGGCTTTCCAGGAGCCGCTGCGAGAGCAGGGTGGTGCGGTCTTTCTTGCCCTTGCCGCCCCGTATGAGCAGTAGGTTACGGGCAGACTGCACGTCCGTCAGTTTCAGGTTAATGACCTCGCCAATGCGCAGGCCCCCGGCGTAAAGGAGCTGCAGCAGGCAGCGGTGCTTGAGGTTATCGGTGGCGGCCAGAATCCTGGCCACTTCCTGTTTGCTCAGCACCAGCGGCAGGCGCTCGGGCTTCTCGGGGCGCTCCACATTGCGCAGTTGTACCTCGTGGCGGTTTAGCACCCGCTGGTAATAGAACTTGACGGCGTTTATGCTCTGGTTCACAAAAGAGCAGGAATAGGCTCCGGCCTGCACCATCTGGCGGTGGTAGGCGTTGATGTCCTCCTCGGTGTACGCCGAGATAGCGGCCATTCCCCTGTCTTTGAAATGATTAAGGAACCTCAGCAGCAGGCCGTGGTAGGTCCTGAGGGTATTGCGGCTGTAGTTGAGCAGCAACAACTTTTCCAGGAAGGGGAGGGGGCAGGGAAGGTAGCCGGCGTCCTTCCGGTAGGTCTGCTCCCAGAGTTGCCGCATCAGGCGCACGTCCTGCACGGGCAGGTCCTGGGCCAGCCAGAGCCCGGCCTGTCCCGCCAGTTCCTGCTGCAGGGCCATCAGGGCTTGGCTGCCGGCAAGTACCACAAAGCACTTGGGCACCTGCTCCCATCGGGCCACGCGGCTTTTCTTTAGCGCCTCATACAGGGGCTTGCTGTATTTGAAGGAGAGGCCCACTACCGTGGAACCGTCGGCCAGCAGCAGGGGCTGCAGGCGTACAATGGGCAGCTCTGCCTCTTTTTGCAAGGGTTCGGCCATAGGCCCCGCCGCCAATACCGGCGTGCTTTTGGCTGGCCTGAGCCGGGGCGCCCGGTGCAGGTAACGGGTATTCACCTGGGCCAGCCCCTGCAGGTGCGTGTAGGTAAGGTCAATGGCCTGCGGGGTGTGGTGCATCACCAGGCACTTATAGGTCTTGCTGTACTTGATCCAGGAGGCTTCTTTGAGCCGTTTGCTGAGCAGCGGGTTAGGCTGGTGCCAGAGTTTGATGTACTTCTTGCCTGCGTGCTCCAGGGGGTTGAGGTACAAAGTGGCCGCTGCCGGGCGAGGATAAGATGCTTTGTTTTCGCGCATGCCCCAAGATACGGCAGGTCCATACCTTAGCCGTTTAATAAACGTATAGATGCGTTTATAAACGTTTTAAGCGTTTATAAACGTTTACGAACGCCTATTTGGTAGACTATGGAAAAAAACGGAAAGAAATGTGGTCATTGCCAGGCTTCCATTATAGGCCGGGCAGATAAACGGTTCTGCTCCAGCCAATGCCGCACTGGCTTTGCCAACGCCCATCGGCTCTCAGACCAGGGCGAACTGCTCATAAAAGAAGTGAACATGGTATTGCGCCATAACCGGCAGCTGCTTAAAAAGGCCAGTCCCCACGGTAAGACCACCGTGCGGCGCCAAGTGCTGGAGTTGGCCGGCTTCAACTTCCGTTATTTCACCCATGTCTACCGCACCAAACAAGGCAACACTTATCACTTCTGCTATGACTACGGCTACCTGCTGCTCCCCCAGGAAGACAAAGTGCTAATTGTGAACTGGCAACAATACATGCAGCCACAGGAAAACATATAATCCCCAGGAGAGGGTCTGCCTGTAAACCTCGGCCCAGGCCGATAGATGGATGCCAATACCTGACAAGGGTAGAAGGGCACCAACGCTTGGCCATTGGTGAAGGGGAAAAAGCAGAACAGAGCCGGAATTGTTTTGGGCACGTTTTCCTTAAAACAGGCTTAAAACGCCGTCTTCTGCTTCTCCCTGGGCTTGTCACCAGACAGACCGGAAACAAAGCCCCTCTATTTGGCTATAAACATGCTGGTACGGCAAAAGGGGAGGTTAGGAAAAGAAGAGTATTTTTGATGTGTCGGGGCAATCCCTTGTAGTTGCCCTATTACGGTAACAGACGCATTAGGGCAACCACAAGGGATTGCCCCTACTTTTCTCCGGAAACCCAGAAAATTCACTTTCAAAGGAGATTAACCAGCAAAAGGTGCTACCTTCTGTTTTAAGCCCCTTTTCCCCAAAACAGGCCCAAAACGCAACCACCCCTTGGTGCTTCCGGATTGTAAATCCGAATGAGCGCAAACCCTCCCCCCGGTCTGTCCCCTGACAGACCGGGGGGAGGGTTTGCGCCTCCATCAGCCAAAACTCGGCGTTGGCAGGTCCCAAGCCAAACCCAGGAACCATCCACTCACCATGGGCCTCGCCAAAAAAAAACGCCCCACTTCTTCCACCCAAACTCAAGACTCAGAACTAAGATTTGCTACTTCAGCCGCTTGGCTTTGCGGCGCATGATCTCCTGCACGGGCACATTCTCAATCTTGCTTTCCAGCCAGGAGATAATATCCAGGTACATGAAAGGGCGCCGCTCATAGGGGTTTTCAGAGATGGCTATCAATTTTTCCTTGAGCGTGATAAAGGCGTCTTTCAGTTGCGAGGGAGCCATGTTGCCCAGGCTGCGCAGGAACCGGAAGATTTCCACCTGCATCTGCTGCTGGTTGTCCATCTTGCCCAGAAAATGATACACAGATTTGATCTGGTATTCCAGGGCGTCATCGTCGCCGGCCTCATAGTGGGCAATGAGGTTAAGTATACGGGCGAAGCATTGCAGGTCCTCGCGCAGGCTGGTGTTGCGGTGATGGATTACCTTGTTCAGGTATTCAATGGCTTTCCTGAAGTTACCGCTCCCGAAGTACAGACTGGCAATTTTGTAGTAGAACACCAGCATGCGGTGCGGGTCTAACTGCGCCTGAAAGCCCTGCAGGTTTTTGAGTACGTCTGGTATGACTTGGAGCCCCTCGGTGAACTTGCCCTCCAGAAAGTAGGCGTTAATCTGGTTGGTAGAAATGTACAAGAATAGCAGCGTGTCAATGTTAGGGTTCACGCGCCGCTTGGGGTCATTGGCAAAATCCTCCAGTTGCTGCAATACCTCCTTGAACTTGCTGTAATACAACAGGTTGTACAAGGCGTTAAGCAGGTTGTGCATGCCTTTGATGTACAGCACCGACCGCCGCTCTTTCATGTGCGGGTATTCTTCAAACAGGTCTACCCATTTCTGGGCGTACTTGTAGCAGGCCTTAAAATCCTGGGTGATGAGGTAATACCACACGTGCGCCTGGTAATAATACAGCTTCTCATAAAAGCCCGCGCGGCGGATGTCCAGCTGGGGCAGATTCTCCCGGAAAAACGTGGTAATAGACTGGTGGTCTTCCTGGTTACGGGCCAGCCCCACCTTTAAGTACAGGCCATACAACCGCAGCGCCACATTAGAAAGCGCGTGCATCTGTGACAGCCGTGTAGACACCACTGTGGCCTCCTGAGAGAGATCTTCGGCGCGGCCGCTCAAACTGCGGGTAATGTACTGGCTCTCTATCTGTTTCTCAAAGTCAATAGCCGTGAGCGCAATATGGGGTAGCTCATATTCCAGGGCCGCCACCTTCACCTTGTCCAGCATTTTGAGGCTCTGCTGGTAAAAGCCCTTGTTGTAAAGAACCCGCGCGTAGTCCAGTTGCTCGTGCAGCTGTATGTCCAGGTTCTGGGGCGTATGAAAGGTGCGCAGACTGGAGAGCAGGTGCTTGTAAAGGTTGTTTTTGAGGTTGGCCAGCTGCGCCTTTTTAATAGTGGGTACTTGTTTCAACACCTGGGTCTCATCCAGGGTCTCCTGCTGCTCCAGGGCGTCAAACAACTGCAGGAACTTCAGGTCCTCGCTGGAGCCGCTCCGGTTGGTGAACAGCCTGAAATGTCTCTTTTCTGAAGGGGTCAGAGATTTTATCAGCTGAAAAATAGGATCAATATTTTGATTAGGCATTGTAAATGAAAGCTTGTTAAAATATTGATTACCAGTAGGTTAATAATTTGAAACGCCCTGTTAGAAATAGTAAACACGGGCAAAAAAGTTTTTGCCCTCCGTAAAAGTACCTACTTCTTTGTAAAAGACTTAGAGGCCAAATTAACGATGTCAGCTCAGAAGATACAAATATTTGATACAACGTTGCGCGATGGCGAGCAGGTGCCCGGCTGCAAATTGAACATGGAGGAGAAGTTGGTCATTGCCCGGCAACTGGAGCTTTTAGGCGTTGATGTCATTGAAGCTGGCTTCGCCGTTTCCAGCCCCGGCGACTTTGCCGCCATCCAGGCTATAGCAGCCCAAACCAAAGAAGCCACCGTGTGCGGACTCTCCCGCGCCGTAGAAAACGATATCAAAACGGCCGCCGAAGCCCTTAAGTCCGCCCGCTACCCCAGAATACATACGGGCATAGGTACCTCAGAATCGCACATCAAGTTCAAACTGCGCACCACCCAAGAAGACGTGATTGAGCGCGCCGTTGCCGCCGTGAAATACGCCAAAAGCTTTGTGGAAGACGTGGAATTCTACGCCGAGGACGCCGGCCGCACCGACAATGAGTTTCTGGCCCGGGTCTGCGAAGCCGCCATCAAGGCCGGGGCTACCGTCCTGAACATCCCCGACACCACCGGCTATTGCCTGCCCCAGGAATACGGCGAGAAGATCAAGTACCTGTATGAGAATGTGCGGGGCGTGCAGTACGTGACCCTTTCCACGCACTGCCACAATGATCTGGGCCTGGCCACTGCCAACTCCATTTCCGGGGTGGTGAACGGTGCCCGCCAGATTGAGTGCACCATTAACGGGGTAGGGGAGCGCGCCGGTAACACGGCCTTAGAGGAAGTCGTCATGATTTTGCGCCAGCACCCGTACCTGAACCTGAGCACCGGTATTAACACCAAGCTGCTCACTGAAACCTCTCACCTGGTCTCCCACATGATGCGCATGCACGTGCAGCCCAACAAGGCCATTGTGGGCGCCAACGCCTTCGCGCACAGCAGCGGCATCCATCAGGACGGCGTGATCAAGCACCGCGAGACCTATGAGATCATTGACCCCAAAGAAGTGGGCGCCGAAGATTCTTCCATTGTCTTAACCGCCCGCTCCGGCCGCGCGGCCCTGGCCTACCGCCTGCAGAAAATCGGCTACGCCTTTGACAAATTCACCCTTGACAAAGCCTACGCCTCCTTCCTGGAAGTGGCCGACAAGAAAAAGGAAATTGTAGACGAAGACCTTCATTTACTGGTAGAGCAAGACAACCTGATATCTGCCTCTTAAGCTTGAAGACAAACAATATAATTTCCCTGTCATCCTGAAAGTGGCTCCTCCCGAAAGTATTTAGGAAGACCTTGTAGACAAACGATATATTTTTTTCTGTCATCCTGAAAGGACCTTGTGGGTGAACGGTAGCAGCGGAAAAGCATAGCTGATAACCGGCCCTCCGCATTAAGACAAAGTAACAACCATGGCACAGACCTTATTAGATAAAATCTGGAACGCACACGTGGTCAACTCCATAGAAGGGGCTGGCTTAGACGTGTTTTATATTGACAAACACCTTATTCATGAAGTAACCAGCCCCCAGGCCTTTGATGAACTGGAGGCCCGTGGTCTGCCCCTGTACCGCAAAGACCAGATAGTAGCTACCGCCGACCATAACGTACCCACCAAAAACCAACACCTGCCCATTGAAGAGCCGCTTTCCCGGTTTCAGGTAGATACCCTTACCCAGAACTGCGCCAAACACAACATTGAACTCTACGGTCTGGGTCACCAATACCAGGGCATTGTGCACGTGATCGGGCCGGAATTGGGCCTCACCCAGCCGGGCATGACCATTGTCTGCGGCGACAGCCACACTTCTACGCACGGGGCGTTCGGTGCCATTGCCTTCGGGATTGGCACCAGCCAGGTGGCGCAGGTCATGGCCTCACAGTGCCTGCTGTTGAGCAAGCCCAAGAGCATGCGCATTACCATAGACGGAGCGGTACGGCCCGGCGTGAGCGCCAAAGACCTGATCCTGTACGTGATCTCCAAACTGGGTACCGGTGGCGCCACAGGGTACTTTGTAGAGTACGCCGGAAGCGCATTCCAGGCTCTGAGCATGGAAGGCCGCATGACGGTCTGTAACATGAGCATTGAGATGGGCGCCCGCGGCGGCATGATTGCCCCAGACCAAACGACTTATGCCTACCTGAAAGGCCGCAAATTTGCCCCGCAGGGCGAGCGGTGGGAGCAGGCCCTGGCCTACTGGTCAACCCTGTTCACCGACGAAGGCGCTTCCTTTGACCAGGAGCTCTACTTTGATGCCCAGGACATTGCGCCTATGATCACCTTCGGGACCAACCCTGGCATGGGCATGGCCCTGGATGCGTTCATTCCTACAGAGGTGCCGGCCAGTGAGCAGGCCAGTTACCAGAAGTCTCTGCAGTACATGGGTTTCGCTGCCGGCGAGTCCTTGCTGGGCAAGAAGATAGACTATGTGTTTATTGGTTCCTGCACCAATTCCCGCATAGAAGACCTGCGCGAGGTGGCCCGTTATGTGAAAGGAAAACAGAAGGCCCCGCATGTGGAGGCCATCATTGTACCCGGGTCAAAACTGGTGGAAAAACAAGCCATGGAAGAAGGCCTGGACCAGGTGCTGGCCGCCGCCGGCTTTGAACTCCGTGAGCCCGGCTGCAGCGCCTGCCTGGCCATGAATGAAGACAAGATTCCGGCTGGCGCCTACTGCGTCTCTACCTCAAACCGCAACTTTGAAGGCCGCCAGGGCCCCGGTTCCCGCACCCTGCTGGCCAGCCCGCTGGTAGCCGCCATAGCCGCCGTTGAGGGCAAGATTGTAGACATTACGCAATACCTGAATTAGAAAATATTAAGTGCGCATTTCGTCCCCCTTTGAAGGGGGTAGGGGGATGATAAGGATGGTTAGAAATAGCTTCAATCCGCTAAACCACTAATTAAACGCAGACTCTCCCCTTGAGGGGACCGCAGAGGGGTGTTTACAAAGGAGAGCACTTTTGCAGGGTAAAGGCGTCTTTGCTTAAAGATCCATAAGTCACGGAAGTAACTTCCGCGCCATAGTTAGAAAAAGAAAAATCAGTACCAAAAATCATCCCCCTACCCCCTTCAAAGGGGGACGAAAGAGTAAGACAAGAATAGATGGAAAAATTTGAAATACTTCAATCTACGGCGGTTCCGCTGCCTATTGAAAATATAGATACCGACCAGATCATTCCGGCCCGCTTTTTAAAGGCCACTTCCCGGGAGGGGTTTGGAGAGAACCTGTTCAGAGACTGGCGCTTTGATAATGCCGGGCAGCCGAAGCCAGAATTTGTGCTGAACAACGGAAAATACAGCGGCCGCATTTTGGTGGCCGGCAAAAACTTCGGGTGCGGTTCTAGCCGCGAGCATGCCGCCTGGGCCATCCATGACGCCGGTTTCAAGGTGGTGATCTCCAGCTTCTTCGCCGATATCTTCAAAGGCAACGCCCATAACAATGGCCTCTTGCCGCTGCAGGTCTCTGATGTTGTGTTGGCCCGGCTATTGGCGCAGATAGAGGCAGACCCGCAAACGAAGCTGGTGGTGAACCTGGTCAACCAGGAGCTGGAGGTACCTGCCTGGGAAGAGAAAATTCCCTTTGACATTGATGCTTACAAAAAAGAATGCATGATCAATGGCTATGATGACATTGACTTTTTAGTAAACCAGAAACAAGCCATAGAGCAATACGAAAGCAACCGACCATGGGCGTATTAACCAAAAGAATAGCCGTTTTACCCGGCGACGGAATTGGGCCGGAGGTTTGTGCCGAGGCCTTGAAAGTATTAGAAGCAGTGTCTGAGCGTTTCGGGCATTTCTTCGAGCTGAACATCCAATTGATGGGTGCCTGCGCCATTGACGCCACCGGCGACCCGCTGCCAGAAACCACTTTGGAAGCCTGCTACGCCGCCGATGCCATTTTACTAGGCGCTATTGGTGACCCCAAATATGACAACGACCCCAGCGCCAAAGTACGCCCCGAACAAGGCCTGCTGCGCCTGAGAAAATCGCTGGGTCTGTTCGCAAACATTCGTCCCGTGACGGCCTATGACGTGCTGCTGGAACATTCGCCCCTCAAAGCCGACCGCATCTCGGGCGTAGACATGCTCATCTACCGCGAACTGACCGGCGGCATCTACTTCGGGGAGAAAGGCCGCACCGCAGATGGCGCCTATGACAATTGCTATTACTCCCGCGCGGAGATTGAACGTGTGGCGCACCTGGCATTTGAATCGGCAGTGACCCGCCGGAACAAGCTTACGCTGGTAGACAAGGCTAATGTGCTGGAAACCTCCCGGCTGTGGCGTGAAGTGGTGCAGCAGATCGCTCCGCAATACCCCGGCGTAGCCGTTGACTATCTGTTCGTGGACAATGCCGCCATGCAGATGATTTTGAACCCCAAGCAGTTTGACGTGATCCTCACCGAGAACATGTTCGGG
The DNA here is from genome assembly GCF_001078055.1 of Rufibacter radiotolerans. Classification (NCBI taxonomy): domain Bacteria; kingdom Pseudomonadati; phylum Bacteroidota; class Cytophagia; order Cytophagales; family Hymenobacteraceae; genus Rufibacter; species Rufibacter radiotolerans. The sequence goes on from NZ_CP010777.1 coordinate 1,024,809, forward strand.
GATATTATTTCAGATGAGGCCTCGGTGATTGCCGGGTCTCTGGGCCTGCTGCCCTCTGCCTCCGTGGGCGAAACCTCGGCTTTGTTTGAGCCTATCCATGGGTCGTATCCGCAGGCCAAAGGCCTGGGCATTGCCAACCCCATCGCCACTATTTTATCGGTGGCCATGATGCTGGAGCACTTCGGGATGCAGGAGGAGGCCGCCCTGGTGAAAGAAGCCGTGGACTACACCTTAGATAAAAACGTGCTCACGCCCGAACTGAACAAAACGAATCCTTTCACCACCGAGCAGGTTGGCTCTTTCATTGCCCACTACGTGCAGGAAGGCGGTGAAGGCTTCCGGCACCTGAAAACGGAAGAGCACAGCTTAAGCACCATTATTTAAAAGCTGTTTTAGGCCCGTTTTTGGAAAAACGGGCTTAAAAACACAAACCTACCTCTGGCGCGAGTCTTCAGACTCGTGACTAAAGATGAAGGGAGTCTCCAGACTCCCCGGGAACCAGAAGAGGAATATGGGAAATGGAGTCTGGAGACTCCAACCATCCAACAGCCCGAGTCTTTAGACTCGCGCCAGTGAAAATAAAGAAAATCCCTTTTAAGCCCGTTTTCCCCAAAATAGGCCTAAAACAGAGAACACGCATCAAGATTAAAAAAGGAAGTACACCATGTGTTTAAATAAATTCAGCAGCATCTACACCAAAGACGACAGCCTTCCGGCCTCCCAGGCCATGTTGATTGGCTCGGGTTTGTCGGAGGGTGATCTACGCAAGCCGTTTGTGGGCATTGTCTCCACCGGGTTTGACGGCAACACCTGCAACATGCACCTCAATGACCTGGCTGATGTGGTGAAGGAAGGCGTGCAGGCGCAGAACCTGGTGGGGCTTCGGTTCAACACCATTGGCGTGAGTGACGGCATCACCAACGGCAACGCGGGCATGCGCTTCTCGCTGGTCTCCCGGGAGATCATTGCTGACTCTATTGAAGCCATGGCCGGTGCCCATTACTATGACGCCATTGCCTGCGTAGTGGGCTGTGACAAGAACATGCCCGGCTCCCTCATGGCCCTGGCCCGCCTGAACCGCCCCGGCATGATGGTCTACGGCGGCACCATTAAAGGCGGGAACTTCAAGGGCCAGAAGCTCAACATTGTGTCCTGCTTTGAGGCTTACGGCCAGAAGCTGAACGGCAACATCTCAGACGAAGATTACCGCGGCATCATCCGGAACGCGTGCCCGGGACCGGGGGCCTGCGGCGGCATGTACACCGCCAACACCATGGCCTCGGCCGCTGAGGCGCTAGGAATGTCCTTGCCGTACTCGTCTTCCTCCGTGGCGGTAAGCCAGGAGAAGCAGGACGAATGCCGCAATACCGGTAAATACCTGCGCAACCTGCTGGAACTGGACCTCAAACCAAGAGATATCTTAACCCGCGAAGCCTTCGAGAACGCCATGGTGCTCATTACGGTCCTGGGCGGCTCCACTAACGCGGTCATCCACCTGATTGCCATTGCCCATGCGGCCGGCGTGCACCTCACCTTGGATGATTTCCAGGCGGTAAGCGACCGGGTAGCATTCCGGGCAGATCTGAAACCAAGCGGCAAGTACCTCATGGAAGACCTTTCCGCCATTGGCGGGGTACCGGCCGTCATGAAAACCTTGCTGAATGAAGGCCTCCTGAACGGCGATCTATTGACCGTGACCGGTAAAACCATTGCCGAGAACCTGAAAGACGTGCAGCCCCTGGGCGAGGAGCAGGATCTGTTGCGACCGCTGTCTAACCCCATGAAGCCCGACGGCCACATTCAGGTGCTGTACGGAAACCTTGCTACCAAAGGCGCGGTGGCCAAGATCACCGGCAAGGAAGGCACCCGCTTTGAAGGCCCGGCTGTTGTTTTTAACTCAGAAGAAGAACTCAATACCGGCATCACCCAGGGCAAAATACAACCCGGTCAGGTGGTGGTCATCCGGTATGTGGGCCCCAAAGGCGGTCCGGGCATGCCCGAGATGCTCAAGCCTACCTCGGCCATCATTGGGGCGGGTCTGGGCGACAAAGTAGCCTTGATTACCGACGGCCGCTTCTCGGGCGGGACCCACGGCTTTGTGATAGGCCACGTCTGCCCAGAGGCCTTTGACGGCGGCACCATTGCCCTGGTAGAAGACGGCGACTGGATTGTGCTGGACGCCGCCAACAACACCATGGACGTGCAGGTGAGCGAGGCCGAACTTAGCCTGAGAAGAGAGAACTGGAAAAGACCAAAGCCCAATGCGTCACAAGGCGTGTTGTTGAAATATGTAAGAACCGTGAGTGATGCCAGCCACGGCTGTATCACCGATTTAGAAGAAGAAGCCTATGTTAACGCAAGAGAAACAAGCCCCAGCCTTGCCTGAAACAGCTACCATGCTTAGCGGCGGACAGGCCCTCCTGCACGCGCTCACGGTAGAAGGCGTAGATACAATTTTCGGGTACCCGGGGGGCGCTATTATGCCCATTTATGATGCCCTGTATGACTTTGAGCCCAATATAAAACACGTATTGGTGCGCCATGAGCAGGGCGGAATCCATGCCGGGCAGGGCTACGCCCGGTCCTCCGGCAAGGTAGGTGTGGTGTTCGCGACCAGCGGCCCCGGCGCCACTAATTTAGTCACGGGCTTAGCTGATGCCCAGATTGACTCCACGCCCTTGGTGTGTATCACGGGCCAGGTATTCGCGCACTTGCTGGGTACCGATGCCTTTCAGGAAGCCGATGTGATTGGCATTACCACCCCGGTCACCAAATGGAATTACCAGATCACTGATGCCACCGAGATTCCGGAAGTTTTAGCTAAAGCTTTCCATATCGCGCGCAGCGGTCGGCCCGGCCCGGTCTTGATTGACATCACCAAAAACGCGCAGCTGCAGAAATTTGAGTTTAAGGGCTATACTCCCTGTGACCATATCAGAAGTTATCGGCCCAAGCCTATTGTGCGTCATGAATATATCCGCGCTGCGGCAGAATTGATCAATAAAGCCCAGAAGCCTTTTGTGCTGTGGGGACAGGGCGTGATGCTGGGTTCCGCTGAAACAGAGTTTAAGGCCTTTCTGGAGAAAACCGGAATACCGGCGGCCTGGACCATTATGGGCGCTGGCGCCTTGCCCAGTGACCACCCGCAGAACGTGGGCATGCTGGGCATGCACGGCAACTACGGCCCCAACGTGATGACCAATGAGTGCGATGTCTTGATCGCCGTAGGCATGCGCTTTGATGACCGCGTGACCGGCCGCCTGGACAAATACGCTAAGCAGGCCAAGGTCATCCACCTGGACATTGACCCCGCCGAGATAGACAAGAACGTGAAAACCACCGTGCCCGTGTGGGGCGACTGCAAAGAGACGCTTCCGCTGCTCACCCAGATGGTGGAAACAAAGCAACATCCCGCCTGGCTGGCCAAATTCCGGGAGTTTGAGCAGAAGGAAATTGACGCCGTCATCCGCGAGGAACTGTTCCCGGCAAGCGGCGAAATGACCATGGGCGAGGTGATTCAGCAACTGAACGAACTCACCAAAGGCGAGGCCATTATTGTCACCGATGTGGGGCAGCACCAGATGGTGGCCTGCCGCTACGCCAAGCTCAACCAAACCCGCAGCAACATCACCAGCGGCGGCCTGGGCACCATGGGCTTTGCTTTACCTGCCGCCATTGGCGCCAAGTTTGGCACCCTGGACAGAACCGTAGTGGCCGTGATTGGCGACGGTGGTATTCAGATGACCATTCAGGAACTGGGTACCATTATGCAGAGCGGCATTGACGTGAAGATCATGATCTTGAACAACCAGTTTTTGGGCATGGTGCGCCAGTGGCAGGAGCTGTTCCATGAGCGGCGCTACTCCTTTGTAGACATCACCAGCCCAGATTACGTGATGGTGGCCAAAGGCTACGGCATTGCCGGCAAAAGCGTGAACCAACGCGAAGACCTGACGGCGGCCCTCCAGGAAATGCTGCACCACCCGGGGGCCTTCCTGCTGGAAGTAATGGTGACCAAAGAGAACAACGTGTTCCCTATGGTACCGCAGGGCTGCAGCGTGAGTGAAATCAGATTGAAGTAACGGGGCTAAAAGGAGAGAAATTATGAGTGAGCAAGCGCACATAGATCGGGAAGAATATAACATCACGGTGTACACCGAGAACCAGGTAGGGTTGCTGACCCGCATTGCCATGATCTTCTCGCGCCGCAAAATGAATATCCTGAGTTTGAACACCTCGCCCTCAGAGATTGAAGGCATCCACCGGTTCAACATCGTGATCCACGAGACCGAGGAAGTAGTGAGCAAGATCTGCCGCCAGATTGAAAAGCAGGTAGAGGTGCTTAAGGTCTACTATCATACCAATGAAGACGTGATCTGGCAGGAAATGGCCCTTTACAAAGTTCCTACTGATGTGATCGCCGAAAAGGTGAAAGTAGAGCGCCTCCTGCGCGAGAACGGGGCCCGCGCCGTGGTGATCAGGAGAGACTACACCGTTTTTGAGACCACCGGCCACCGCGAGGAAACCGACAACCTGATCAAGATCCTGCAGCCCTACGGCCTCATTGAGTTCGTGCGCAGCGCCCGCATCGCCATCATCAAAGACAGCGACGGCTTCAACCGCAAACTGCGCGAGTTTGAACGCGCCGAACCCAGCCATGAGGTGGTAGAGAACGAGTACCTGAACAGTAGGGAAAAGGTGTTCAGTATGTGACATTCGTTTTGTGGCTGTTTTCGCGAAAACAGGCTTAAAACCCAAATCTGTCCCTGGCGCGAGTCTTCAGACTCGTGACAACAGATGAAGGGAGTCTCCAGACTCCCGGGAACCAAGAGTTGAAAAGGATTGCAAATGGAGTCTGGAGAATCCACGCACCTGAAGTCACGAGTCTGAAGACTCGCGCCAGTATAAATCAACGTTTCCTCGGTCTGTCCCCTGACAGACCGAAAGAGTAGCAGCAATGAGTAAAGTGTCGGTGTGTCAGGGGACAGACCGAGGAGAAGAAAGCAATTAGCGTTTTGGGCCTGTTTTTCCTAAAACAAGACCAAACCAGAAAACACTCAGGCCCGGGCCTGTACCAGAACCAGTAAATAAATTATCACCAAATAACAAACCCTAACATGGCAACTATCAATTTTGGCGGCGTAGATGAAACCGTTGTAACCCGCGATGAATACCCTTTAGAAAAGGCGCTTGATTTCCTGAAAGACGAAGTAATTGCCGTGATTGGCTACGGCGTGCAAGGTCCGGGCCAGGCCCTGAACATGCGTGACAACGGCTTTAACGTGATTGTAGGCCAGCGCAATGATTCCCCATCGTGGGAGAGAGCCAAAAAAGACGGCTTTGTGGAAGGCGAAACGCTTTTCTCCATTGAGGAAGCCGCCGACCGCGGAACCATCATCTGCAACCTGTTGTCAGACGCCGGCCAGATTGCCGTGTGGCCTACCCTGAAAGAAAGACTCACCGCCGGCAAAACGCTGTATTTCTCGCACGGCTTCGGGATCACTTTCAAAGAGCAGACCCAGATCGTGCCTCCGGCCGATGTGGACGTAATCTTAGTAGCCCCTAAAGGCAGCGGTACCAGCCTTCGTCGGTTGTTCCAGGCTGGCGGCGGATTGAACTCCTCGTTTGCCGTATTCCAGGATGCTACGGGTAACGCCTATGAGAAAGCCATTGCCATGGGTATTGGCGTAGGCTCCGGCTACCTGTTTGAGACCGATTTCAAGAAAGAGGTGTACTCAGATTTAACCGGCGAACGTGGTGTGTTGATGGGTGCCTTAGCGGGCATCATTGAAGCCCAGTACCAGGTACTTCGCCAGCGCGGACACTCTCCGTCTGAGGCCTTCAACGAGACCGTGGAAGAGCTGACCCAGAGCCTGGTGCCCTTGGTAGGCGAGAACGGCATGGACTGGATGTTCAGCAACTGCTCCGTAACCGCCCAGCGCGGCGCCCTTGACTGGAAAGGTAAATTCAGAGAAGCCACCCTTCCAGTTCTGAATGATTTGTATGACAGCGTAGCCTCCGGCAAAGAAGCAGAGCGTACCATCCAACGCGGCTCTACCCCCGGCTACCGCCAGGAACTGGAAGCCGAACTGAAAGAAGTACGCGAGTCTGAATTATGGCAGGCCGGCGCCGTGGTAAGACAACTCCGCAGCAAAGCCGCCGTGGCCGAGGAGGTATAATACCTGAAGAAGACATTTCCTGGTTCAAGTTTTCAACTTGGACCCACCATTTGGGAAGTTTGCAACTTCCCTGAGGCGCAAGCCTCACACCACGCATTCCGTCCCCCTTTGAAGGGGGTAGGGGGATGATCACGCATTCAGATGTTTCTCTTCAACGAAGGGGATTACAAATCTCCCTTTCCCAACTTCCGGATTGCAAATCCGGAAGAGCCCGATGGTAAACACCACTGGGAGTAGGGAATGGCCCCAACGGGAGATTCAATAATAAGTAAATTCCATTCCCTGTTTTGGGGCTCCTTTTTTAAAAGTAGCCCCAAAACAGCTTTTTCACCCAATCAAGATGCAGAAAGAGACAGCTCCGGTAGAAACGGTGGCCATGCTAGGCAAGGTAGAGAAGGCAGCCAAGAACCTCAAAGGAGTGATTTACAAGACACCCCTGATGAAGAACCTGTGGCTGTCGCAGACCTATGGCGCGGAGGTGTACCTGAAGCGCGAAGACCTGCAGATTGTGCGTTCCTACAAAATAAGGGGCGCCTACAACAAAATGTCTACCCTGTCTAAAGAGGAAAGCGATAGGCAAATTGTGTGTTCCAGCGCCGGTAACCATGCCCAGGGCGTGGCTTATGCGTGCCAGTTATTGGGGGTGAAAGGCTTCATTTTCATGCCGGCCCAAACTCCCGCCCAGAAGGTGAACAAAGTGCGCCTGTTTGGCAAGGAGTGGGTAGAGGTAGTGCTGACCGGTGCTACTTATGATGATACCTTCAAAGCCGCCAAAGACTTCTGCGATGCCCGCGGCAGCACCTTCATTCCGCCGTTTGATGACCTGGCCATTGTGGAAGGACAGGCTACCGTAGGGCTGGAGATCTTCAAAGACGCTGACTTTGCCATTGATTACCTGTTCATGCCCATTGGCGGAGGCGGGTTGGCGGCCGGTGTTTCCAGTGTGTTCAAGCAATTGAGCCCCGGTACCAAACTGATTGGGGTACAGCCCAAAGGTGCCCCGTCTATGTACAACTCCATCAGGGCCAATGAGCGGCAAACCCTGCAAACCATTGACTCTTTTGTAGACGGCGCCGCCGTGAAGTGCCCCGGTCAACTCACCTTTGAGATTTGCCGTGAGTTACTGAATGACGTGGTGCTGGTGCCCGAAGGCCAGGTTTGCGAAGACATTCTCAAGATGTACAATGAGGAAGGCGTGGTATTGGAACCGGCAGGTACATTGACCATCTCAGCGCTGAAATCTTACGCCCAGGAAATAGAAGGCAAAAACGTGGTCTGCGTGATTAGTGGCAGCAACAATGATATCACCCGCATGGAAGATATCAAGGAGCGCGCCCTTCGGCACCAGGGCCTCAAGCATTATTTCATGGTCACGTTCAACCAGCAGCCCGGCGCCCTGCGCACCTTCGTGAACCGGGTGTTGCACCCCCAGGATGATATCATCCATTTCCAGTACATCAAGAAAAACAACAAGGAAAAAGGCCCCGTGTTTATTGGCGTGGAAGTGAAACACCCCCAAGATGTGGAGACCATTAAAGAAAGAATGCAGGAGGAAGGTTTCGCCTATGAGTACCTCAATGGGAAGCAGGACTTCCTGAACCTGTTCGTGTAATAGTGTAGTGTTAGTTTAATTAGTTCGTTTTAGTGTGTGTTGTTTGTGTAGTAATGCCCTGCTTCTGTCAAAAGTTGTGGGGCATTTCACATTTACAGGGCTGCTGTTTAAACCTTTGCCGGATTTTTCCTTCAAAGGCAGACCAAGCAACAAAAGATTCGGGGCTGACCCCTGTTTACCCCCTTGATTTATAGACGTGGGGTTGAGCTTTTGCCTGGGATATAGAACCTTATAGCCAAGCTGCCTTTTGTTTCTGCAATACGTTTTACCTTACTAAACCCTGATATGCGCACCTTCTACCCCCGTCTTTTCTGCCTCGTTTTGTTTCTTTGGGGCGCCAGTTCCCTTTCCAGTATGGCCCAGAGCAAAATCACGCTCTCCAACTTCACCTTTACCCCCAGCCGCCTGGTGGTAGGCCAGGTGATCTCTACCAAAAAAGGGGAACCGGCTCCCAAGGTGAAACTGGTGGGCGACGGGGCCCGGCACTTTACCCTGGAGAAAGACAATACCCTTAAATTAAAGAAAGCGCCCCAAGAAAAATGGCTGGACCTGGTGCTGGAAACCGGCACTGGAAAAGAGGCCATGCGGGACACGTTTAGGGTAGTGAAGGACGAGTTCCTGAAAAACAAGGTCATCGCGCACCGCGGGGCCTTCCAAAACACCGGCGTCGCTGAAAATTCCCTGGCCTCTCTGCAGCACGCCATCCGGTTGGGTTGTACCGGCAGCGAGTTTGACGTGCACATGTCGCTTGACTCTATTCCGTTTGTGTACCATGACCCCAAGATCAACGGCATTGATATTTCCCTGACCCCGGCCGCCGAGTTAGCCCAACTGAAGCTCCCTAACGGGGAAACGCTACCCACCCTGGATGCTTATTTGCAGGCCGGCCTAGCGCAGAACAACACCCGCCTTATTCTGGAAATTAAGCCCCGCGCGAAGAACCTGGCGCATAACCGCGCGCTGGCCCACAAAGTGGTGGAGGCCGTGCGTAAAAACAAAGCCCAGGGCTGGGTAGATTACATCAGTTTTGGGTATGAGATTCTGCTGAAGGTTCAGGAGCTGGAGCCTTCAGCGAGGGTGGCTAACCTCAACGGCGAAAAAACACCGGCCCAACTGGCCAAAGACCGCATGTACGGGCTGGACTACAATCTGGCCCTTATCAAGAAAAACCCGCAATGGGTGAAAGAGGCCCATGACCTGAACCTCACCGTCAATGTCTGGACCGTGAACAACCCCGCCATGATGGAATGGCTTCTGGATCTGAACGCTGACTTTATCACCACCAATGAGCCAGAAATGCTTTTGGAGAAAGTGAAGAAACTGGCGGGGAAGTAAATCTCATGTAAAGGCGCTCAGAATACGCCGGTGAAAAAAGCACCCTATAAAAACAAAAGAAGCGTTTCCGGCCTGTTATCCTAAAAACAGGCCAGAAACGCTTCTTTTGTTTTGGCTTTCACCCAACAACCAGGCTATTGTTTCGTCTCTTCCAGGTGCACAAAGTATTTGGTGATCTTATCCCATTGCAGATCCTGGAAACCGGCCCAGCCGCCTTCTGAGATGAGCGTGTTCAGAACCGCCCGTCCGCCGGCCTCAGGGCCACTATTGTTGATGACCTCGTCCTTGCCAATCTCAAAACCCATGAGCGTGTTTCCGTCGCGCAGCACCCGGAACGTGCTGCTGGCCTCGGGGGAGAAGAAATGCTTGACCTCACTGTCCTGCGGGTCAGCCTGGCCTTCGGGCGACTGGCTGGGTTTCACCACAAATTGCGCCACGTCTTCCTCATCCAGTACCCCAGTCACGGTCACCCAGTTCTCCACGGGGGTGCCTGGTAAGATAATCTCTATGAAATCGCCCACGGCGGGTTGCTGGGCCTGAGATTTGGTGCCGGCTGAGTTAAATAACTGGAACGTGGAAGTAATGCCAGGCAGGTGAGACCAGGCGTTCACGTCAAACAGTTTTTGCCTGGCGCGCGCGAACTCGCGCTGGGCGGTGGCCTCATCTGGATACGTGTGCTCGTTCATGAACAGCTTGTCCTTAGAGTCCTGGCCCTTTAAAACCTCCCACTCTTTTTTAATCTTTTGCAAAATATCTGAAATGCCCATAGTGGTTTCCTGTCGCTAACTAGTGAATAAATGCTGTAAGGAAATACGGCATGGGAGGGGGGAGGTTCAGAAACAGGCGCTGGCAGAATAACTGTTTTAGGCCTGTTTTACTAAAAACAGGCCTAAAACAGACGTACAGTGAAAATGCACGGGAAGGGAAATAAAGGAATAGGCGACAGGGGACTGCTATTTGGCAGGCGGCGTCTGCGTGATGCCGTCCAGCACGGGTCTGATCTGGTTGGCCTGGGTCATCATCTGGTAAAGTTGCTCGGTCTCGCCATGCTGCAGGTGGTGTTGGAACTGCTGCAGGTGCTTAATGTATTCGCCCAGGGCGTGGCTCAGGAAATGCGCGTTCTGTTCAAAGATGGGCGCCCACATGTCAGGGGAGCTTTTGGCCAGACGTACTGTAGACGCAAAACCAGAGCCTGCCAGCGTGAAAATATTCTTCTCGTCTTTCTCCACATCCAGCACGGTAAGGCCCAGTAAAAAAGAGCTCACGTGCGATAGGTGCGAGATGTAGGCCACGTGCTTGTCATGTTCCTGCGGCTGCATGAAAATGGTCTTGAGGCCCAGGGTAGTAAACAGGTCCAAGGCGGTGGCTAGGGCTTGCGCAGAAGACAGCTCCTTCTCGCAGATAATGTTCATCTTGCCCTGGTACAGGCCTTGTAGCGCGGCCAGGGGGCCGGAGTTCTCGGTGCCCGCAATAGGGTGGGCGGCCACGAATTGCGCGCGCTTGGGGTGCTGTTGCACGGCCTGGCAGAGCAGGGTTTTGGTAGAGCCTAAGTCAATGACCACCGTTTGGGGCGGTACCAGGTCCAGTAAAGAGGGCAGCAGTTTCTGGATAGCCGTAACCGGAATAGCCACCAGGATCACGTCAGAAAGTGCGGCGGCTTCTTCCAACGGAAGCACCTGGTCTACAATGCCCAGTTCCACCGCTTTGGCTGCGTTCTCAGGGTTTTGTTCCACCCCAATAAAATGGCTGGCAAACCCTGCTTTTCTAAGATCTAGGGCGGCAGAACCCCCAATAAGTCCGGGGCCAATAACGGTGATGGTTTTCATGGAACAAACGCGTACGCAGGTAAAAAGACGAAGGTACTAAGAATGAAGACACCAGCCCCAGCCCATAGCCACTTCTTTTGCGCCCGTTAAAAGAACCGCCCTCTGTTTTGGGCCCGTTTTCAGGAAAACGGGCCCAAAACAGAGGGCGGTTCAAGAAGTTTCTCCTCGCTTAGATTTCCACCATGAAAGCAGCATACTCGGGGTGGCGCTTCACGAAGGCTTCTACCACGGGGCAGGAGGCAACGAATTTAAGTTGATTGGCTTTCACGTGTTCCAGGGCGGTTTTCACCAGTTGGTCGGCCAGGCCCTGGTTCCGGTGCTCTTCGGGGACATAGGTATAGTCCAGATCCAGTTCCTCTTGCTCCGTGAACGAATAGGTAAGTTCGGCTTCTTCCTCGCCCAGGGCCACGTAAAACCGGAGGTCCTCGGTATCATGAATAACTTCTTTCTTTTCCATGGGTTTTTAGTAGTTTGAGAGAAGGTTGTTATACGGCTAGTCCACTCCTGTAGCTGTTGTACCTTCTAGAAAGTAACAGAACCGCGCTTAGCCCCAGACATGAATTACGTAGACCTCCTGCTGTTGCTCATCATCCTTTTCAGCCTGGTAACGGGTTGGTTTCATGGCTTTGCCCATGGGGTGCTGGATCTGGTGCGGTGGGTGGGAAGTCTGGTGCTGGGCCTTAAGTTTTACCCGTACGTGGCAGATTGGCTGGAGAAGTTACTGCATTGGAACGAGCTCTGGTTACTGCCGCTTTCCTTTTTCCTTATTGCCGTGCTTTCCAGTGTGCTCATTCAGGAACTGGGTGAAAAGCTTCTGGCCTACTTTCCAAAGCACCTGCACCGTCATAAAGGCAACCGGGCGTTGGGTTTGCTGCCGGGTCTGTTGAGCGGACTGGTCACGGCAGGCATTGCGGTGGTATTGCTCACGGCGCTACCCTTGCCCCAGACCCTCCGCGAAAAAGTGCACGAGAGTATGCTGGCCACCCGGTTCTCTTTGTACACCGGCAAAGCCGAGAAGTTACTTACCCCCGTTTTTGATGAGGCCCTGAACCGAACCGCCCGCAAGCTCACCGTAGAGCCGGGCTCTGAAGAGGTGATAGCGTTGCCTTACAAAGTCACGGAAATGGAACCGCGTCCCGACCTGGAAGCCGCTATGCTGAACTTGATCAATGAAGAAAGGGCCAAAGAAAACCTTCGGCCGCTGGCGGCAGACACTGCCTTACGGCGAGTGGCGCGGCTGCATTCAGAAGATATGTTCCGGCGGGCCTATTTCTCGCACTACACCCCAGAAAAACAAAGCCCGTTTGAGCGCATCAAGAAGGCGAAGGTACCCTACCGATTGGCAGGCGAAAACCTCGCCCTGGCGCCAACCCTGGAGATAGCACATGAAGGCCTCATGAAATCGCCGGGGCACCGGGCCAACATTATGCGCCGCCGGTTTGGCCGGGTAGGCATTGGCATTCTGCAGGGCAGCGACGGCCGCCTGATGATCACCCAGAACTTTAGGAATTAAGGAACTCACCAAACACAAAGAAGCCGCTCCTAAGATAGAAGCGGCTTCTTTGTGTTATGATGGGAAGTCTATTTTTCAACCACCTTAAACAAGGTGTTGGCCGGTAGCTGGTCGGTGAGTTGCATGCCGTTCAGAATGGCCATTTCCTCTAATCGGTTGTCCGGAATATTATAGTTTTTCAGAGCCTGCCGTAAGGTGGTGGCAGACTTGACCGTTTTAATGTGCACTACCTCAGGCTTCCGGTTGATCTTCTCCTGGTCGGTGAGCTGTCTGAAGTTCTGCGCCACGCCACTAAAGGTCTGGAAGTAGGTGTTGAAATCCTGGGCGGTGGTGACCCCGGTGATGTTGTAGATGTTGCCACCGTACTGGATCAAGTAGGTTAACAACTGAACGGGCTGCTGCTGCTGCTGCTGTTGTTGTTGCTGGGCCTGTTGCTGCTGCTGCTGCGGGGCCGGTTGCGAAATAATGGCCAAAGCCGGAAGACCGTTCACAGTCACCGATTTAGACTCTATGGCCTGCAATTGGTTCTGCTGGAGCATCTGCTGACCGGCCGCCTCCAGAGAGGTGCCCTGGGCCAGGCGAAGGAACATCAATGCTTTGCCGTCTTTGGGGGCCATCTGTACCTGTTGCGGGGTGTTCTGCACGTTCCAGCCGGCCGGGGTAGGAAACTGGAATTTGAGTTCCGGATGGTAGAAAATGTTGTTTTCTACAAAGCCCTGCTTGGGGTCTTCGCCATAGATAATGCCGTCAATCATTCTCAGGTAGCTGTCACGGCCCTCTTTGAGGTTGGTGGCGCCGGTCTTCTGTTTCCATTGGTCGGCTAGCTGGTGCACGGTGTTGTAGCGGTCACCGGGGTTAGGGTGACTGGATAAGAAGGTAGGAAGCTCTTCCTGTCCGCTCTCAGCGCCCTGGCGTTGCAGGGTCTGGAAGAAGTCTGCCATGTGGCTGGCGTCATAGCCAATCTTGGTGGAGTATTCAACGCCCAATTCATCTGACTGGCGCTCATCATCGCGGCCAAATTTCAGGAACATCAGCCCGGCCCCTTGGGAGAGCACATCACCGTATTGCGCTATGGTAGGCGAGGCAATCATTGTTCCCATTAAAACCACTTGCGCCAAGGTAGCCTTGCTTTGCTGCTGCGCCGAGTGGCGGGCCGTAATGTGCCCAATCTCATGGCCTAACACGCCAGCGAACTGCGCCTCGCTGTTAAAGTGGGCCATAATGCCGCGGGTAAAGTACACGTAGCCGCCTGGTACGGCAAAGGCGTTGAGCACCGGCGAGTCTACAATTCTGAAGGTGTATTTAAGGTTGCTGCGGTGCGAGATAGCCGCCATCTGCTGGCCTTTCTCCTGAATAAAGTTTTGCAGCTTAGGGTTCTGGTACAGACCAAATTGCGCCACAATCTGCGGATCTGCCTGTACGCCCATGGCCACTTCCTGGTCTTCAGAAACAAAGTTGATGTCTTTTTTGCCGGTAACGGGGTTAGTGGCGCAAGAATTGAAGAGCAGGAGCACCGCGGTTACAAGGGGTATTGAAAGGTATTTTTTCATAGTTTTTAGTGTTAGATAGTACGGGAAGAGGAGCAGGGACAACGCCCTTGCTTCTTATACATTTTCTGCAACGTGTTAAACCCGTATTGGTTGCAACCCCCTCTTTTTCAGGCCCAGGAGGCGGTTTTTGCTGGTTTAATAGCAAAGTGAGAGAAAGGCGTTTTTGCACTGTTTTTTGGAAAACAGGCTTAAAACGTAAAAAGGGTAAGCCAGAAAACTAAGGAAGCAGGGGAGTTGGACCAGGCCCGGAAGATAAGTTTAGGGTGCTCTGCTCTTTCCAGCGCATGCGGTAGGCGTTCATGGCCGTGGTGCCCAGTTTCTGCAGCAGACGGTAATTGACCACCGCGCCCACAGGCGCTCCAATGACCGGTATCATCTGGGCCATTTTAGGGATGTCTATATAGTCACGGTATTCCTGCTGCAGGTTGCGCCAGTCAAACTCATGGATGTCTTGGGGTAGAAGGTCTTTTTTTGTTTCCCAGTCCACCATCTGCAGGTACACCTCACGGCGGTGCTGCTGCCCACTGAACGCCAGCTGGAAAATATGCAGCAGGTACACCCGCTCTCTGTAATCATCTACCGGGTACCCATAAAGAGACGCAATGTCAAACAGCATCTTCAGCTTAATGCTCAGCAGCAGCGGAAAATCTGTGAGGCCCAGCAAGAACCCGGCGGCTCCGGTCAAGCCTCCTTCGGCCGCGGCCGTTTTCTTGTAAATCTCTATGCGTTGCTTTACCGCTGCCTCTTTCTCCTCCAGGGTCAAAGGCAATGCCGGTTTGCCGGTGGTATGCTTGGCGCCAAAGAGCACCGCTCTGATCATCTGCTTGATGGTGGCGGTAATGGCCTGGTGTACCTTCTCTGGTATATAGCTGTTTACTTTCTGCTGCAACCCCCGGGTAAGATGGTTCAGGAGGGAAGGCGACTTGAGCATCTGCTGTTGCCAGGCGTGCAGTTCCTGGAGAATCTGGGTTTCATAGGCAGACGTAGGCATGGCCAAAGGGGTAGAAAGTGAGGCTAATGTTACAACTAAACAAGGCAACTATTCTTATTTTTTTAAACTTTAAGCTAGGGAAATGTATTGCTTGCAAATACCTAAAAATGGGTAAGAAAGTAGATTAGATAGAATTATTTTTGAATTATTCATATTTTATTTTATATTATGTGGATAAAAGCAAGTACAGGGTTGAGGATGCTGCTTTTTTGCCCTAGTATTAACTTTTCCATTTCCCCTAGTACGTAGAAGTTTCCCCAAGCATGAATACAAACATACAGCACCTTTTCTCCATTACAGAAAAAGAAAGCCGAAGGATCATAGGGCTTATGTCTGGTACCTCTTTAGACGGACTAGACGTGGCGCTATGTGAGTTCCAGGGGCACGGGCTAAATACCCAGATTACCTTACAGAAGTTTGAAACCATGCCCTACAGCCCCGACTTTAAGGAAAACGTGAAGTCTATTTTCTCAAAACGGCAGGTAGATCTGGAGAAGGTATGCCTCTTGAATGCGTTCATTGGCTCTTACCACGGCCAACTCATTTTAGAATGCCTGCATAACTGGGAGATAGACCCTTCTGAGGTAGACATAATTGCCAGCCACGGCCAGACCATTTACCATGCGCCGGCCGCCCAGCACCACCAGCCGGGCATGCCCAACGCTACCCTGCAGATAGGAGACGGAGACCACATAGCCGTGAAGACCGGCATTATCACCCTCAGCGATTTCCGGCAGAAGCACATTGCCGCCGGCGGCGAAGGGGCTCCTTTAGCGGTGTACGGCGATTACCTGCTGTTCTCAAAAAAAGGCCAGAACCGCATTCTCCTGAACGTGGGCGGCATCGCCAACTTCACCTTTCTGCCCGGCGACCTGGACACTAAAAAGATTTTCTCTACTGATGTGGGGCCTGGCAATACGTTGATGGATGCCTACGTGCAGCTGCATTACCCCGGTACCTATTATGACGCCAATGCGGCCATCGCTTTACAAGGCACTTACAGCCAACCGCTGTTAGCGGCCTTACTGGACCATCCTTTTTTTGAATTGCCTTTTCCTAAAACCACGGGCCCAGAGGTTTTCAACTTAGCGTACCTGGCACAAGCGCAGGAAAAATCTAAAACACAGCATCTCTCGGTGCCAGACGTGATGGCTACCCTGAACCGGTTTTCGGCTACGGGCATCTGTGAGGCCATTACCAAAGGCATCGCCCAGGAAAAGGACTTTGAGATTTTTGTCAGTGGCGGCGGCATGCACAACCCTCTTCTGCTGTCTACCATCAAAGAGTTGCTGGGCACCGATAAGATAAGAGATACCTCTGAGTTAGGTATTTTGCCAGACGCCAAGGAAGCCGTTTTGTTTGCCACCCTGGCCAATGAAACGCTGGTAGGAGACCACATTGATTTTGGCTACAGTGACCGTTTGGTGCCCTCCGTGCACATGGGAAAGATCAGTTTTCCTTCCTAGCGGTAGTGTTTTTATTTAATAAGGATTTACCAACTAAAAGTCAGCTTTATGAGAAAAATTTACGCTAGAAGTAGCGCTTGTCTCCTGACAACGCTGTTTTGTGTCCTCTTGATGGCCCTGGCACCCAAGGTCTCGTTTGCGCAGAATGCCCGGTACACGGTAACGGGCTCCGTGACAGATGCCCGCACCAAGGCTCCTCTAATTGGGGTAGTGGTGAAAGTAGAGAATAGTAATTCAGCCTCGGCAACAGATGTGACTGGTAACTATACTCTTAATCTGGCTGTACCGGCCGGCACCTACCGTCTCACCTTTTCTTACCTGGGCTACCAGCCGCTCACACGGTCTGTAGTGCTGGGATCTACCATGGCTATTACAGAGAATGTGCAGTTAAGCGAAGACATTGTAGGGTTAGATGAAGTGGTAGTGACCGGTACCTCAGTGGCTACCAGTAAAAAGCAACTGGGGAACGCTATCTCCACGGTTTCTGCTGAAGCTCTGGAAAACAGCGTGGCCACTTCTATTGACCAGGCCCTGGCCGGGAAAGTGGCCGGGGCGCAGATTACCCAGAACTCCGGTAACCCGGCGGGGGGCATAAGCGTGCGGTTAAGGGGAACCAGTACCGTGGTAGGCTCCGGTGACCCGCTATATATTGTAGACGGCGTCATCATCAACAACTCCTCTTCTGAACTGATAGATTTGGGAGGCTATGCGCAGAACCGTCTGGTAGACATCAACCCCAATGATATTGAGCGCATGGAGATCATTAAGGGAGCTGCCGCGGCTGCCATCTATGGTTCCAGGGCCAGTAACGGGGTGGTGCAAATCTTTACCAAACGGGGCCGTGAAGGGAAACCCAAAGTAACCGTTTCCTCACAGTTCCGGGTGAATGAGATCCGTAAAACGCTGGATTACAATGATTACCCCTTCCGGTTTGTCAATACCACCGCCACAGATCTTACCCAGGAGCCTGTGCAGCGCTATGATTACCAGGATAAGATCTTCAGGACGGCCTACGGCACCGAGAACAATGTGAACGTGTCTGGCGGTACGGCTACCACCCAGTATTTCCTGAGCGGGAACTACCTAAGCAACCAGGGGATCATTGACAACACAGATTTCAAAAGGGGAGGCGCCCGCCTGCGGGTAGACCAAACCATGAATGACTGGATCTCTGTCTCCCTGGGGGCCAATTACGTGCTCAGCACCAGCGCCGAGATTCCCAACGGTGGCTTAAGTGAAGCCTACGGCGCGTTGACTGGCTTTATCTTCAGCAATAACTTCATTAACCCAGAACCGGTGAACGGGGTGTACCCGTCTACCGCGCCAACGGCCATCTTACGGAGAACTAATCCGCTGGAAGCCATTAACCGCTTTGATTTCAGGCAACGAACCAACCGGTTCATTGGTGACTTTCAGTTGAAGATGACGCCTATCAAAAACCTGAACGTCAACTACACGCTGGGGTATGACAACGCCACCCAGATTGCCACCGGCTTTATCCCGGTCCGGAATACTACGCCATCTTATGATGCCGGGTATTCCCGTAGGGCAGACAAGACGTCTTACTTCCTCAACAATGACCTGAACGTTTCTTACCAGACCAATTTCACAGACTGGCTGGAATCTTCTACCGGCATTGGGGCTACGGCCCAAATTGAGAAGAACTTTACCACCGGCATTACGGGTACCCAGTTAGGGCCTATTGCGCAGATTTCTACCGGTGGGGCTACGGTGGTGTCCGGGGAGGGAAGAAGTGATGTCAGTATCCTGGGGTTCTTCGCGCAGCAGACCTTTGGGTTTGGCGACCGCCTGTTCTTAACGGGGGCAGGACGCTATGACGTTTCCTCTGTGTTTGGCACTGAGAACAGATGGCAGTTTTACCCTAAGGTGAGCGGCTCTTATGTGATCTCCAATGAGAAATTCTGGGAGGGCCTGAAGGAAAAAGTGCCCATTCTTAAGTTGCGCGCCTCTTACGGGCAGTCTGGAAACCTCACCTCTATTGGCGCCTTTGACCGCTACACCAACTATTCGCCGGTGGCCTTGCCCGGCTTGCCGGGGGTAATATCATCTACCCTGTTGGGTAACGCCGGCATTAAACCAGAAAGGCAGGTGGAAACAGAGTTTGGGGCCGATGCCAGTTTCCTGAATGGCCGTCTGGGCTTTGAGTTCTCTGTGTATAAGAAAGACGTGAAAGACCTCTTGTTATTCATTGGTCTGGCGCCGTCTTCTGGGTTTGTGAACCAATACGCCAACATAGGGACCATGACCAACAAAGGGTTTGAACTGATGCTGACCGGAGCCCCCATTCAGACGGCTAACTCAAAATGGACCTCCACCCTTATCTACTCCAGAAATAGGAATGAGATAAATAACATACCAGGTGGCGTGCTTACTTTCCCGGGTGGTTTCGGGCAGGTGGCTGCCGTGAACGGGTACCCCATTGGGGCCTTTTACGCAACCTATTTCGCGCGTAAAGAGGACGGTTCTTTGTTACTGACTCCCGCGGGCTTGCCCCAGGCAGAACGGGTGGGCCGTAACCCCGCCACTGGTCAGCCTACCGGCGCTACCAAGCCCAAGGTGATAGGCGACCCTAACCCAGACTGGACCGGTTCCTGGGTAAACGACGTGTCTGTTGGCAAAGGCTTTTCCTTTAGGGCCCAGGTGGATGCCTCTTACGGTTTTGACGTGTTCAACTTCACCCGGCGGGTGGGGGAACGTGATCTGTATGGCGGCTTGGCCGGGTATGAGCCCGAGTTGAGGGGAGAAGTTCCCAAAGGAACCTCGGCGGCCCTGTTCGGGATCTTTGAGAACTACATTGAAGATGGCTCTTTCATCAAATTGAGAGAAGTTTCTGTCTCTTATGACTTCCAGCCGGCCTTTTTAGGAAAGGCGAATACGCGCCTGAGTTTAGCTGGCCGGAACCTCTTCTCCATTGATGATTACAGCGGGTATGACCCAGAGGTGAATGCTGCAGGTCAGACCAACGCGGTACGCGGGTTTGACTTTGTTGAGGTACCTATCCCCAGGACCTACGCCCTGGGTGTAACCGTTTCCTTCTAATCTGTTTTACTTCAAATGACTGTTCCTATGAGACATATAACATCTTTTTTGAAAATAAGCGCGCTCTCCGCGGGTCTGCTAATGACCAGCAGTTGCGAGCTAGACATAGCCAACCCCAACGCCGCCAGTGACCTGGAAGTCCTTACCTCCAGAGATGGCATCATTTCTTTGAGCGTGGGCCTGCGGCAATTCTACTCCACCTCTGGGGTAGAAGCGGCTTACCTGTACACTGGCGTGACCGGCCGTGAAATGAAAGGCGTGGCCACCTTTACCAACGTGCTGGAACTGGAAGCCGGAGGCACTGCCTTGCCTACGTTCAATGGCAATATTCTGGGCTTGTGGTCCAGAATGCAGCGCACCATGAGCATGAGTGAGCAGATCCTTGAAAACGCCCCTAAGATTTCTACCTTAACCGGGGGGACCCTTAGCGGTATTCTGGCACACGCCCACTTATTTAACGCAATGGCCCTGGGTACCCTGGCTACCTCTTTTGAGCAGGCCAACACCCAAACCAGCAAAACGGGCAATGTCACCTTCAAGCCACGGGCCGAAGTGCTGGCCGCGGCCATTGCGCACCTGGACGAGGCCATTGCCCTGGTAAACGCCAACCCCATTTCTCCGGAGTTTGTCTCTCTGGTAGCGGGCCCCGCCTTAAACCTGAAGAATGCGCTCTATGCCATGAATGCGCGGTACAACCTGTACGCCGGAAACTATGCGGCTGCCCTGGCCAACGCCAACCTGGTAGACCCGACCGTGAAATCTGAGTACGTCTACAGCACCCTGAGCGTGAACCCCATCTACAACACGGTTTTCATTCTAGGCTACTACCGGCCCCGTGACAAGTTTGGTCTTCCCGCCGGTTTGTTTGAGGAAGGCGATGCCCGCTATCCTTTCTACATGACAGATCCAAGTGCGGTGGTCAACGGAGACCCGGTAAAAACCTTGAAAGGATTCTTCAACACCCAGACGGCCAACATTCCGGTTTTCCTGACAGATGAGATCAAGTTGATAAAAGCCGAGGCCATTTTAAGGAGCAACGGGTCTTTGACAGAGGCGCTGGCCCAGATCAACCAGGTGAGAACCCAGACGTCTGGAGACCCCTTCGGCGTTCATGCCGCCTTGCCTCCTTACACGGGTGCCATCACCCGAGAAGATTTATTACTGGAAGTATACAAACAACGTTCCGCTGAAATGTACCTGAGTGGTCAGAAATGGGAAGACAGCCGCCGGTTCAACCGCCCAGCCCCTCCAGGCAACTTAACGGAGCGGAACAGGAACTTCTACCCGTACCCAGATCAGGAACGAATCAACAACCCCAATACCCCACCTGATCCAGCTATCTAAAACCAAAAAGGCGACCTTCTACAGAGGTCGCCTTTTTTGCTTATTAATATAAAAGCGTTTCGGGCCTGTTTTCTGAAAAACAGTCCCGAAACGCTTTTGATAAACCAACGGAATTGAGGGCTTATTTCCGGCCCTTGCCTCTGGTGCCGGCGGTGCGCTTGGTCTTCTGGTCCGCGGCTGGTCTGGCGGTTCTGCCGCCGGCGGCTGGTTTAGCTGGCCGGGTACCGGCGCTTTTGGCGGTTCTGCCTGCCGGGGCAGCGCCTTTAGGAGACCTATCGGTTTTGTTGGAGGTGTGCTCAGACTTGGTCTTCAGGTTTTTGCCGCCAGACGGTTTGCTTTTGCGCGTGGGCCTGCTGGTGACCGCCCCATACTCCACAGATTCCGTCTTAGGGCTTCTTTCTGATTTGGCCTTGGTATTGCGGGGACCTGAGGTGCTGCGTGGGCCAGAGGAAACGCTGCGCGGAGGGGCGCTTTTCACCTGGTGCACCTTCACGCCAAACTCCTCCTCAGACAGCAGATTTTCGTATTCCTCGTCGGCGGTTTTCTTTTCAGGTTTGGCGGTTTTGCGGCCCACTGAGGCGTCTTCGGTTTTAGAGGAACCTGCCACCAGTTGGTTTATGGATTTGATTTCCTCCAGGGTAAGGTAACGCCAGTGGCCGGCCGGCAGATCGCCTAATTTCACGGTCATAATGCGCACGCGCTTCAGCTTCTCCACCTTGTAGCCTAAGGCTTCGCACATGCGCCTGATCTGGCGGTTCAGTCCCTGGGTCAAGATAATCCGGAACACCTTATGGCCTTGCTGCTGCACAAAGCACTCTTTGGTCATGCCCTCAAACAAAGGCACGCCGCTGCCCATTTTCTTGATGAACTCCTCCGTAATGGGTTTGTCTACCATCACCACGTATTCCTTCTCGTGGTTGTTATCAGCGCGCAGGATCTTGTTGACAATGTCGCCGTCGTTGGTCAGGAAGATAAGGCCTTCAGAGGCGTTGTCCAGGCGCCCAATAGGGAAGATACGCTTGGGGAAGCCAATGAAGTCAATGATGTTCTTTTTGTCCTTGCTATCGGTGGTGGTGGTGATACCGGTAGGTTTGTTGAAGGCAATGTAGATAGGCCGGTCGGTGGCTTTCTTGGCTTTTACCTGCTCACCGTCTACGGCTACCTTATCGCCAGCCTTTACGGTGGCGCCTTTCTTGGCGTCTTTGCCATTGATGGTTACGCGGCCCTCTTCAATGTATTGGTCGGCCTCGCGGCGCGAGCAGAAGCCCGAGTCGCTGATGAATTTATTGAGCCGTATGGTGGTGTCTGTTGACATGAATGCAATGGGTGAATGAATGATGGATTAATTGAAGCTAGGAGAAAAGGAGGGCATGGCCCTATCTCTCTTTCTATGGCTGCCGGGTTAGCAATATGTACGTTTCCTGACTGGGAAAGATAGATGGTGAGATGCCGTGGTAGAGGTTGTCAGGCGCTCCCGGTAAGAGGCTGTTTTACTTAAAGGTTTTCAGGTACAGGTCTTCCACCTTCTTGCGGGCCCAGTCGGTCTTGCGCAAAAACGTGAGGCTGGACTTAACGCTGGGGTTAGAGTTAAAGCTGTTGATGTTGATGCGGGCCCCCAGGCCATCCCAGCCGTAGTGGTCCACCAACTGTACCAGAATCATCTCCAGTGTTTTGCCGTGCAACGGGTTGTTTTTCTGCTCTTCCATAGTTCCGGGGCAAAGTTAGTCTTTCTGCACGAGTTTTACGCAGCCCGGGCGGCCTGGAAGAAGATTAGCCATGGTTTAGTCCTGTTTTAGCAAAAACGGCCTCAAAACGTCAGGCAGATTTGGGGAAAAGCGGCATCTCAGGGAAAATAAATTTTACTAACTTCCAGAAGTTTTAGCCCGCTGCGCGAAAGAAGACGCCATGTGCTTGGCCGGAGAGGAGGGCAGAAGAGACGTAAATTTCTAGATATGGAAAAGACCTTTCACCCCCAGGCCATGCTACCCGCCAACCTTACTATAGAAGAGTTTGTGCAGGCCTATGCCACACACCCGGTCTACACGCCGCCCCGCGGGCCCCAACTGCACGCCAAAAACTGGCAGTCTGAAGCCGCGCTGCGCATGTTCCTCAATAACCTTACCGCCGAGGTAGCCGAGGACCCCGAGCGCCTGGTCGTTTACGGCGGCATAGGCCAGGCGGCCCGCACGCCCCAGGACGCCCGCAAGATTGTAGAACTGCTGCTTACCCTGGAAGAAGACGAAAGCCTCCTGATCCAATCCGGAAAACCCGTGGGCAAGGTACGCTCGCACCCCGAAGCCCCGCGGGTGTTAATAGCCAACAGTAACCTGGTGCCGCATTGGGCCACCTGGGAGCATTTCAATGAATTGCGGGAGCGGGGCCTCATGATGTACGGCCAGATGACCGCCGGCTCCTGGATCTACATCGGCACCCAGGGCATCTTGCAGGGCACCTATGAGACCTTCGCGGCCTGCGGCCGATTACATTTTGGCGGCGACCTGCGCCACCGGCTGCTGGTCACCGGCGGACTAGGTGGGATGGGTGGGGCCCAGCCTTTGGCGGCCACTATGGCCGGTGCTACCTTCCTGGGCGTAGACGTTGACCCAGACCGCATCCAGAAGCGCCTGGACACCCGGTATATTGATAAGATGACCTATGACTACGAGGAGGCAAAACGTTGGGTGCTGGAAGCCCAGCAAAAAGGGGAGGCCCTGTCTGTAGGTTTAGTTGGCGACATAGGCGATGTGCTGGAACGGTTAATTGCTGACAACATTACCCCAGATATCCTCACCGACCAGACCTCGGCCCATGATCCTGTCAATGGCTATGTGCCCAATGGCATCACGCTGGCAGAAGCCCGGGCCCTGCGTCAGAGCAACCTTGAGGAATACAAAGCCCGAGCGTTGAAAAGCATGGCCCGCCACGTGCATTTTATGCTGGAACTACAGCAGCGCGGCAGCCGCACTTTTGACTACGGCAACAACCTGCGGGAATTCGCGAAACAGGGCGGAGAGCAGAATGCGTTCAACATTCCCGGCTTCGTGCCCGAGTACATGCGGCCTTTGTTCTGCGAGGGCAAAGGCCCGTTCCGTTGGGCGGCCCTCTCCGGCGACCCCGAGGACATCCGGGTCACCGATGAAGCCCTGAAAAAACTCTTCCCTGAGAATACCCATATGATCAATTGGTTGGAGCAGGCCCACGAGAAAGTAGCGTTCCAGGGCCTGCCCTGCCGCATCTGCTGGCTGGGCATGGGCGAGCGCGAAAAGGCCGGCCTCCTGTTCAACCATTTGGTGCGCGAAGGCAAAGTGAAAGCCCCCATTGTCATTGGCCGCGACCACCTGGACTGCGGTTCGGTGGCCTCGCCCTACCGCGAGACCGAAGGCATGCTGGACGGCTCAGACGCCGTCTCTGACTGGCCGCTCCTCAACCTCATGGCCAACACCAGCGGTGGCGCTACCTGGGTGTCGTTCCACCACGGCGGCGGCGTAGGCATTGGCTACTCCCAGCACGCCGGCATGGTGATCCTGGCCGACGGCACTGACCGCGCTGACCGCTGCCTGCGCCGCGTGCTCTACAATGACCCCGCCCTGGGCATCTACCGCCACGCCGATGCAGGCTATGAAACGGCCCAGCAGAATGCTGAGAAATTCGGATTGAAGGTGTAGGAAATGAGTGAGTGAGTGAGTGAGTGAGTGAGTGAGTGAGTGAGTGAGTGAGTGAGGCAATCCTCTCTTTGTCATCCTGGAAGGATCTTGGCAGCGAACGGTAAGGACATTAATTACCCGCTACTGCCGTTCGCCCACAAGGTCCTTTTAGGATGACAAAAGAAAAAATGCATAGAATAAATAAGTCTGCGTGCAGGCACAAGGGGACGCTTGTGCCATGCATTAAAAGATAAAAACGCAAACCAGTTCTCAAGTAGTAACTCCAATTTAGAGCAAAAATGCATACTCTCCTCGGCCCCTTCACCCAAGTCCTCACCATGGCTAACCTTCCGTTGGCCGGGCCAATAGCCGATGACCAACTGGAGGTGCTGGAAAATGCGGGTGTCCTGGTGCAGGGGGAAAAGATAGTGCAGATTGGCAACTACCAAGACTTGCTGAATGCCCCTGAATCCAGCACCTATGTGCTCCACAAAATAGAGGAGCCCATGGTGCTTATGCCGGGCTTTATAGATGCCCACTCGCATATTTGCTTCGCGGGCTCCCGGGCCGGTGACTATGCCTTGCGGGTAGCCGGCAAAAGTTACCTGGAGATTGCCCGCAGCGGGGGAGGAATACTGGATTCTGTAAGAAAAACCAGGGCTGCTTCTTTAGAGGAATTGACTACCCTGCTGAACCAACGCTGTGACCGGCACCTTTCTGAAGGCGTGACTACCTGTGAGGTGAAAAGCGGCTACGGCCTAACC
Source organism: Rufibacter radiotolerans (assembly GCF_001078055.1). Lineage (NCBI taxonomy): Bacteria > Pseudomonadati > Bacteroidota > Cytophagia > Cytophagales > Hymenobacteraceae > Rufibacter > Rufibacter radiotolerans. The sequence continues at coordinate 1,050,093 of NZ_CP010777.1, forward strand.
GTGGAAGCCGAGCTGAAAATGCTGGAGGCCATCAAGCAGGTTGACCAGAGCCACCCCCTGGATTTAATCCCCACCTGTCTGGCTGCCCACATGTGCCCCCCTGAATTTACCGATACCAAAGAATACCTGAACACTGTGCTGGAGCAACTGCTGCCGCAAGTGAAAGAACGCCAGCTGGCCCAGCGCGTGGATATTTTCATTGAAGACACCGCCTTTTCAGAAGCAGAAGCCCTGGACTATTTGCAGTCGGCGCAGACCTTGGGGTTTGAGGTGACGGTACATGCCGACCAGTTCTCAACCGGAGGTAGCAAGGTGGCAGCCGCCGTTCATGCTGCCAGCGCCGACCATTTGGAGGCCAGCGGTCCGGAAGAGATTACCTTGTTGCGAGAGGCTGGGGTAGTGGCCACGGTCTTGCCAGGGGCTTCGCTGGGGCTGGGCATGGCCTTCGCCCCGGCGCGGCAGATGCTGGACGGGGGACTGTGCGTGGCCATCGCTTCGGATTGGAACCCCGGGTCCGCGCCCATGGGCGATCTGCTGCTGCAGGCGGCGGTACTGGGCGCTTCGCAAAAGCTGACCACCGCAGAAACCCTGGCCGGAATCACCTCCAGAGCTGCTCATGCCCTTCGCCTGCCAGACCGCGGTACGTTGTCCCCGGGAATGCTGGCAGATATGATTGCCTTTTCCACGCATAACTATCAGGAGATCCTTTATCAGCAGGGTAAATTGAAGCCTGCCCGCATTTATAAGCGTGGCAAGGTCCTCTCACCAGGCTCACTTAAGACACCTTTAACCAGGCAAACCAATGTATAAGCCGTCAGATAAAACCACCTGGAAAGGGAGGTCAGACATACAAGATGGGGTTTTAGGGCTCAGGTGGCACCAGGTGGTCCATTTCTTGGATCTATCAAGAGAGGTGGAAGAGGGGCACGGGAACTTCGTATTTCTGGGTTTCCAGTGTGATGAGGGTATCCGAAGAAACCAGGGAAGGTCTGGGGCGGCAACTGGGCCCAATGCGCTCCGGCTAGCTATGTCCTCTTTTGCCGACCACCTACCCGAAGACGTTATCCTGTATGCAGGCGGCGACATCATCTGCAATAACCACATGATGGAAACCGCTCAGATTCAACTGGGCAAGAAGGTGGAAATGCTTCTTAGAAAAGGCTATAAAACGCTGGTGATAGGGGGCGGCCATGAAACGGCTTACGGGCATTACCTAGGCATTAAGAAAGTCCTGAAGCCAGAGGAGAAACTGGGCATTATCAATTTTGACGCCCACTTTGACCTGCGTTCCTACGCGTCCCACCCGCACTCAGGTAGCCCTTTCCTGCAGATCGCAGATGACCTGCACGTCAATGATAAAGAATTTCATTACCTCTGCCTGGGCATCCAGGAATGTAGCAATACCCGCCGGCTTTTCCAGACCGCCCAAGAGCTGGAGGTACCATATGTCCTGGCCGAAGATCTGCAAAATGGCCCTTCAGAAACCGTACGGAAACAGGTAGAAACCTTCCTGGCCCAGGTAGACAAAGTGTACGTGACCATAGACCTGGACGTGTTTGCCACTGCCTATGCCCCTGGGGTAAGCGCCCCCAGCGCCTTAGGCATCACCCCGCAGGTAGCGCTCCCGATTCTCCAACAAATCATCACTTCCGGCAAGTTACTGACCTTAGACGTGGTAGAACTAAATCCCACCCTGGACCAAGACAACCGCACTGCCAAATTAGCGGCGGGGTTGCTATATCAGGTAGTGAAATGGTGGAAGTAGAAGGGTAGTCTTGCTATCGCTTAGTGTGATGTTTTTTTATAGGTAGCGGTTGATAAAGAATTTGCTTTAACTAGCGTGTTGTACCAATAATCCTCTAATGTTTTCCTGCCTTTGCTAATGTGGTGGCCGCTGTCGCCTTAGTCCTTATGCTTTCTTGTTTCATTGGTTCCCTCCGAGCGCTCACGGCCGCGGGGCCCCGTCTTTCCCCCTCGCACTGCCCTTGCGGCCTCTTTGCCTTCTGCCCTTAGTAAAGCCATTGCAGGGCCACAAGCGAGGCGCTCGAGGTAAAGACTGAAAATAGGGAATGCGTAGGAAAAGGGGTGTTTTACGGATTTGCGTTTTGGAGGTGTTTTGGGGAAAACAGGCTAAAAACGCAATAGCCTTTACAAAGCGCGGACTCTCCCCTTGAGGGGAGCGCAGAGGGGTGTTTACACAGGAGAGCACGCATTTCGTCCCCCTTTGAAGGGGGTAGGGGGATGACGGCTTTGGCAGTTAAGCCTGTTTCCAGCCCGGTTTTACTAAAACACCCTCAAACCATCTCTTACCTCTAAGCAGAATTCCGCTCTGCGTTGATGATCCCGAAGGAGCAACGCATGACCAGTTTCTCGTAGATGGGTTTGTCTTGTGTGTTGGTATCCTGTTCCTCCATTTCCCTTATTTTGGTGAGGGCGAACTGCTGGATGGTGAGCAGGGGTAGTTCAATGCGTTGGCGCATCTGGATGGAGAGCAGGTTCACGGGCTTGTCTTCCATTAACTGGCTGTTGCCGGTAAGGCGCAGCACGTACTTTTTGGTGCACTCAAACTCCTTGTAGATCATGTTCCAGAGGGGACCATATTGCGGGTGCTTGGCCAGGAACGCCGTGAGCGGGAAGAAGCATTTGGTCATGGCCATCTCGCAGTTCCCTAATAGCGTCCGGAAGAAGAGGGAGCGTTGGTACAGTTGCTCAATGGCTTCCCACTGGCCTTCAGCTTCCAGTTTTTCCATGGCCGACCCCACGCCGTAATAGCCCGGAAGGTTCTGCTTCAACTGGCTCCAGGAACCTACGTACGGCACCGCCCTCAGGTCGTTGAGGTTCAGTTTGCCCGGTTTGCGCTTGGACGGGCGGCTGCCAATGTTGGCTTCGGCGTAGTAGCGCAAAGGGCTGGCGTAGTTAAGGTATTCCAGGAAATTGGGGTTGTTCTTGAGGGTGTTGTAGGCCTGGTAGCTGGCATCGGCGAGGCGTTGCATGAGTTGCTCCTCTTCCTGGGTGAAGGTGGCTTCCTTGGCCATGAACAAGGCGTTTCTGATGCCCGCGTGCAGCAGCTGTTCCATGTTGTACTGCGCCGCGTCAATAGTCCCGAAGTTGGAGCTGATGGTCTGGCCCTGAATGGTGAGCTGAATTTCCTTGCTGGCGATTTTTGGACCCATGGACGCGTAGAACTGGTGGGTTCTTCCACCGCCGCGGGCGGGTGGGCCTCCGCGGCCGTCAAAAAAGACCACCTGCAGTTCATATTGCTGGGCCAAGGCGCTCAGTTCTTCTTTGGCTTTGTAGATGCTCCAGTTAGACATGAGGTAGCCGCCGTCTTTGGTGCCGTCTGAGAAACCCAGCATGATGGTCTGGATATTGCCGCGCCGTTGCAAATGCTGGCGGTACACCTCGGTGGTGTACAAAGCCTGCATCACGTCATGCGCGTTCCGAAGGTCATCAATGGTCTCAAAAAGCGGGACGATGTCCACGGAAAGGGCCTCAGGTTTCCAGCCGCTGAGCAGGAAAAGGCCATACACCTCCATCACATCCAGGGCGCTGGTGCTGTGGCTGATGATGTAGCGGTGGCTGCCTTCCTCTCCGTTGATGGCCTGGATGGTTTTTATGGCCTGCATGGATTGGACCGTGTCGCGGTGCAGTTCATTTTCCAGGGTGGTCGGGTCAACGGTAGTATGGGCAGAAAGCAAGGCGGCAATCTTCTCTTCCGGGGAAAGATCGGCGTAGTTTTGGGGCAGGGCCTGGGCAGTGGCCGCTATGGCTTCCAGAACCTCGGTGTGGGCCGAGCTGTCCTGCCGTACATCCAGCGACGCAAAGAAAAGCCCGAACAGCTCCACTTTTCTGATCAGGTTCTCCGCCAGGTTCAGAAACAGGCTGTTGTGGTCTTTGATGAGGGTTTCCTTTATCTTCTGCAGGGGTGCCAGAATGTCTTCCCTGGTGATATCGGCTTTGTAGCCGGGCAGGAAAAGGTTGTTGTAGAGTTTTTGCTCCAGCGTATTCAATTCACTGAGCACCCCTTTAAAGGTAAGGCGGCGCTTGAGTTTGCGCACATCTTGGTAGTAAGATTTAATGATGCTGCCTCTCAGTGCCTCGGCTACTTTCAAGGTGATCTCCGCAGTCACGAAGGGGTTTCCGTCCCGGTCGCCGCCTGGCCAGAAGCCCAACCGGATCAAGGGGTGCTGCTGAGAAAGGGCATCGGGGAACTGGCTTTTAAGGTAAGACATGATGTGTCCGGCGGCCTGGTAAAAGACGTTTTCCAGGTACCAGATCAAACTCACGGCCTCATCATACGGTGACGGCTTCTCGTTTTTGAAGAACGGGGTCTTGCCCAGCTGGCGCAGGTAACTGTTCACCTGGGCGGTATTGTCGTTGTAAAGGGCTTTAGACAGGTCGTTGATGATACCCAGCACCTCGCTAGGGTAGAATTGTGTGGGGTGGGCGGTAAGCACCAACCGCACCGAGAAATCCTTCAGCTTTTCGCGCAGCTGTGGTTGGGTCTGGGTTTGCTCCACCTCGGCCTGCAGGTGCCTTAATGTACCTGCGCCGGCCATGTCATGAATCTCCCTAAAGGAGGCGTCTTCCAGGGCATCAAACAAAACCACTTGCCGCTCAGCATACTGCACAAACCTAAACAACAGATCGGTCTGTTCCTGCAGGCTGCGGTAAGGGGTATACTGGCTAAAGAAGGTATGAATGATCTCCGCCGGGCTCAGCCCTTTTTCATAGCCCTCCTCACAGTGCAGCAAAAAGATAGACAGCAATACGCCCGTTTTTTCAACCCTATGAAAAGGCAAGGAAGTGAAAAGGCTGTTGTACAACTGGAATTTAAGGCCTACGTGCTTGTCATAGGTTTGCAGGGCGCTGTTGGCAGAACCATCCATACGGGTATCGGTTTGTTAGGTAGAAGCATCCTTTAGACGCAGAATCACTTCTTCGGGTTGGTTAGGTGGCTACTTTCTGAGAAATAGAAAGTGGTCTGCCAAATGTAGTAGTAAATGAGCTTAAAAGTAAAAATAATGGCAGTTAAATGCGGGTATGTTGATTAGATTATTATTAAAACTTCTTTTTATTTCAATTTATTTCAATTGGTCGTTTTAGGCCTGTTTTTCAGAAAACGTGCTTAAAACGCATGATAGAGCTTAAGAAGGTGTCAAGGCCTGGGTAGCGGCTTTGCTGTCGCGGCGTTTGGCCAGGGTGGCCAGCACCGTAATCATAAGGCCAGCCACGGCTACCAGGGCGAAGGAAGCCCTGAGGTTAAGCAAATCGGCTATGAAGCCAATGAGGGGAGGGCCCAGCAGGAAACCGAAGTACCCGATGGTGGAAACCGTGGCCAGCGAGATACCCGGGGAGAGGGAGGGGTTCTTGCCCACCTGCGCATAGGTAAGCGGGATCACCGAGGACGTGCCTGCGCCCACTAGCACAAACCCCAAGATGGCCGTGATTAAATGCGGGAAAAGCACCGCTAAAATCAGACCGGAGAAGATAAGCACCCCGCTGGCCTGGATGATGGCCGTGCTCCCGAAGCGGTTCGTGAAATGGTCTGACACCATCCTGCCCAGCGCCATGGTGCCCATGTAGGCAATAAAACCAGCGGTCACCAACCCGGCCTCCACCTGCACTACCTGCTTAAAGTAAATACCGGCCCAGTCATAGATGCAGCCTTCGCACAGCAAGCCGCAAAAGGCAATGAGGCCCAACCGTAGCAGCACCGGCTCGGGTTTCTTGAACACGAATTTCCGGCTGCCGGCCTGGTGCTCCCTGGACAGATGCTTGAAGGTGAGTAGCCCAAAAATAAGGACCGTGCCCATGATCAGCAGAAAATGGTACAGCATCACCACCTTTAGGCTAATCAGAACCGCGCCCAACCCTGCGCCGCAAAATCCGGCCAGGCTCCAGAGGCCATGGAACGAGGAGATAATGGTCTTGCCGTAGTTTTTCTGCACCGCCAGGGCCTGGGCATTGATAGAGATATTGGTCAGGTTCGCCGAAAGGCCAAATAGCAAAATGGCACCGGCCAGCCACCACACCGAGGGAGATAGTCCCAGCAGAACCAGACTCACGCTAAAGGCCAAAATGCCCACCACCGAGGAATAATTGCTGCCATACTTGTCTACCACCCACCCGGCAAAGGGCAGGCCAATGAAGGCCCCCAACGGCCTGATCAAGAGCAAAGTGCCCAACTCACTGTCTGAGAAAGCAAAAGCCGCCTTTATGTCCGGAATGCGCGATGCCCAGGTGGAAAAGCACAATCCGCTCTGAAAGAAAAGAATACCTAAGGCTATCCGCTGCTTCAACTTTGCATCCATGGGTGTAATCTATAAAAATATAATGGGCTTCTTCTGGCGGATGTCTGTTACGCATTGCACACACTCATGTCCTAATAGGTCCAACTGAGGTTTGTACGGGAGTTGGTGTTTTACGCTTGTTTTCAAAAAAATGGCCCATTTAAAGAACTAGAGCCTTTAAGTAAAAACTTAAAGGCTCTAGTCTAGGCAATAGAAAATTTGAAAAAGCAGAATTACACGTTCACCGGTTTCATTTTAGGCACCAGGGCCTTCATCACGGACCAAGCCAGCAGGTACGCCACGGCGCAGAAAGTGAACATGATGGTATAACCGGTTTCCACGTGGCCCAGCTTGTCATAATAGTCAAACAGGTAGCCGCCCACCTTGGTCACAACCACCCCGCCTAAACCACCGGCCATGCCGCCAATACCGGTCACCGAGGCCACCGATTTTTTAGGGAACATATCAGAAACGGTGGTGAAGATGTTGGCGCTCCAGGCCTGGTGCGCCGAGGCCCCGATACCGATCAAAATTACCGGGAACCAGAAGCTCAAGTGACCCAACGGTTGGGCGGCCAGAACCAGCAGCGGGAACAAGGCAATCACGAACATGGCGCGCATGCGGCCCTCATAGGGGTTGTAGCCTTTTTTGATGAAGTACATCGGGAACCAGCCCCCAAAGATACTCCCGAACATGGTCATGCTGTACAACACGCCCAGCGGAAGCATCACTTGCGTACCTGTCAGGCCGTATTGGGCTTTCAGGTAGGCAGGCAGCCAGAAAAGGAAGAACCACCACACGCCGTCGGTCATGAACTTGCCAAAGGCGAAGGCCCAGGTCTGTTTGAAGCTAAGCAACGTGAACCAGGAAACCTTCTCGGCCGCGGCCGGAGAGTCCTGTTCCAGAACAGGCTCGCTGTCACTGGCAATGTAGGCTCTTTCAGCCGCTGACATTCTGCGTTGCTTGTCTGGGGTCTCATAGTAAATGAACCAGAAGAACAGCCACAGGAAACCAATAGCCCCAATGATGAAGAAGGTATATTCCCAGCCCAGGTGCGAGGCGATCCAGGGAACGGTGAGCGGGGCCAGAATGGCACCCACGTTAGAGCCCGAATTGAAGATACCCGTAGCCAGGGAACGCTCCCTTTTAGGGAAATACTCTGCGGTGGCTTTGATGGCCGCCGGGAAGTTACCCGACTCTCCAAAACCCAGGAAAGCCCTGGAAACCATGAAACCCAGCACCGAGGCCGGCACCGCAAACCCGATCACTGTGAACAGAGGCGTGACCATGCGTCCCAAAGGCTCTGCGTAAGCGTGCAGGATAGCGGCAAACGACCAGATAATCAATGCCCAGGCATAGCCTTTCTTGGTGCCCAGCTTGTCAATAATACGCCCGGCAAAGAGCATGGAAATGGCGTAGGTGAACTGGAACACCGCCGCAATGTTGGCGTAGTCGGTGTTGGACCAGTTGAACTTCTCGGCCAGCAGCGGCTGCAGCAGGCTGAGAACCTGCCTATCCAGGTAGTTGACGGTGGTGGCAAAGAAGAGGAGGGCGCAGATGGTCCACCGGTAATTGCCTACCTTTTCCTGGGTGAGCGGTTTTGGGGTTGTTTGTTGCGTTTGGGACATAAGGAGCGCGGTTTTTAGTTTCTACAGGTCTTGGCCAGGTGTAACGCCTGGACGGTAAGCTCACGTAATTTGTCATACTGCTGGTTGGCCAGCACGTCTTTGCTGATGAGCTTGCTGCCCATCCCCACGGCGCACACACCTGCCTTAAACCAGGTCCTGAAATTGTTTTCCTCCAGCTCCACACCCCCAGTAGGGATGAACAACTGGCCCTGGAACAGCTCTTTGATGGAGGACAGGAACTCAGGCCCCAGAATGTTGGCCGGGAAAAGCTTGATCAAAGCCGCCTTCGCCTGCTGGGCCACATGAACCTCTGTTGGCGTAAAGCAGCCCGGTATCCAGAGCAGGCCGGCCTCATGGGCCAGGTTGCCTACCGCAGGGTCCACAATGGGTGCCACAATGTAATCGGCCCCGGCATCAATGAAGTCCTGCGCCTGCTGCACGGTTTTAATGGTACCAATCCCCAGGTGCAGGTCCTGAAAATCTTTGAGCCCAGCCTTCAGGTATTTGAAGTTCTCCAAAGCGGCCGGACCCCGGTTGGTGTACTCCAGGGTTCTCACGCCCGCGTCATACAGGGTCTTGATGATTTCTAGGCTCACTTCTGCGTTCTCGTAGAAGAAAAGCGGTAGCAGGCCCTGGTCTGTGATGGCTTTGAGCGCGGTCTCTTTAGTTGGCATATTCTTGGATGGTTTCCTCAATCTCGGCAACTGTGCTGGTGGTGGCGTCTGATAAGATGAAAAGTTTTTTGAAGGCGGCCGCCGTGGCAAACTCCAGGGTCTGCTTAGGCGAGTGACCCTGGTGGAAGCCGTAGATCAGGCCCGCCATGAAGCAGTCACCGCTGCCCACTTTGTCCAGGATTTCGTTCACCACATACTCCTGTGACACCAGCAGTTCGCGGTGGGTATATAGCGTGGTGAAGTAGCGTATTCCTTTGGCGCCATGGTCAAACCGGAAGGTGTTGGCCACGGTCTTGCATTTCGGGAACGCTCTCAGGATTTCTTCTGAGGTCAGTTGGGCATGTTGCAGCAGTTTCTCTTTCTCAATGTCCTGCACCAACTCTTCTTGCAGGGGCATGCCCAGCATCTTGTTGGCGGCCCACACGTTGCCCATGATCAGGTCACAGTGCGCGGCCAGGGCAGGCATGACTTCTACCGGGTCTTTGCCGTATTTCCAGAGCTTGGCACGGTAGTTCAGGTCCAGGGAAATCTGGATGTTCTTATAAGAAGCCACTTTCAGGGCCTCGGCGCAGACATCGGCCACGTTCTGGTTAATAGCAGGGCAGATGGCGCTGAAATGGAACCAGTCCACGCCTTCAAACACGCTATCCCAGTCAATGGAACCGGGGGTGAGGCCCGCGAAGGAAGACCCGGCCCGGTCATAGATCACGCCGGCATTTTTCACATCCTGGCCCTTGGGCAGGTAGTACAAGCCAATGCGGTCTCCCTGAATGGGAATAGACTCGGTGCCGATGCCCAGTTCCTGCAGGTAGCCTATGAGTTGTTTAGACAGCAAATTGTCTGGCAAGGCGGTAAAGTAACTGGTAGGCACACCCCACAAGGCCAGCGCCGAAGCCACGTTCAGCTCAGCGCCGCCCACAAAAAAGGGCAGGCTGTTTTCCTGCAGCCACTTGCCTTCCGTATCTGGCACAATCCGGAGAAGCAACTCCCCAAAAGATAAAACCTTTCCCATACCTCTCTGGCTTAGAAGTTGAAGTAAGACTTGGCGTTGTTGTAGCAGATGTTCTCTACCATCTGGCCCAGCCAGGCCATTTCACTTGCCGGTAACTCTCCGTTCTCCACGTCATTGCCCAGCATGTTGCACAGAATCCTTCTGAAGTACTCATGGCGCGGGTAGGAGAGGAACGAGCGGGAATCTGTGAGCATGCCCACGAAGCGGCTCAGCAAGCCCATGTTAGACAAGGCGTTCATCTGGCGCTCCATGCCATCTTTCTGATCCAGGAACCACCACGCCGACCCGTACTGCACTTTGCCCGGGGTGCTGCCATCATTGAAGTTGCCAATCATGGTGGCGTATAGCTCGTTCTGGCTTGGGTTCAGGTTATAGAGAATAGTCTTGGCCAACTGGTTGGAGTTGTCCAGCTTGTCCATGAACCTGGAAAGCGGACGGGCCACGTCAAAGTCCCCGATGGAGTCAAAGCCGGTGTCAGCACCCAACTCGCGCAGCATGCGCTTGTTGTTGTTCCGCAAGGCGCCCAGGTGGAACTGCTGCGTCCAGCCTTTGGCGTGGTCCAACAGGGCCAGTTCCACCAGCATGGCAGACTTGAACTTGGTCACTTCCTCCAGGGTGAGGGCCTGCTTTTTCAGGGCCTTTTCAAAGATCTGATTGATCTCCTGCTCGGTGTACTCTTCAGCGTACATGGTTTCCAAACCGTGGTCAGACAGGCGTCCGCCCTGGGCGTTGAAGAAGTCATGGCGCTGTTTCAGGGCTTCAAGCAAGTCTTGATAATTGCTGATAGATACGCCAGAAGCGGCCTCCAGCTTCTCTAAATAGCCCAGGTACCCGCCGTCTTCAATGGCCATGGCCTTGTCTGGGCGGAACGTTGGCAACACCTTAATCCCGAAGTTATCTGAGGCGATTTTCTGGTGGTGCTCCAGGCTGTCAATCGGGTCATCGGTGGTGCAGATAGTGACTACGTTCATTTGCTTTAAGATGCCGCGCACGCTGAAATCAGAGGTCTGCAGCTTTTCCGTAGCCTCGTCATAAATAGCCTTTGCTGACTCCGGCTTAAGGATTTTCTCAATCCCGAAAGGGCGCTTGAGCTCCATGTGGGTCCAGTGATACAAGGGGTTCCGCATGGTGTAGGGCACGGTCTGGGCCCACTTCTCAAACTTGTCATAGTCGGGGGCGTCGCCGGTGCAGTAGCGCTCGGGAATACCGTTGGTGCGCATGGCCCGCCACTTGTAGTGGTCGCCTTCCAGCCAGATCTGGGTCAGGTTCTGGAACTGGCGGTCCTTGGCAATATCCTCAGGGTTGAGGTGGCAATGGTAATCAATGATGGGCATGTCTTTGGCATGCTCATGGTATAGCCGCTGGGCGGTTTTGGTCTGGAGGAGAAAATTATCGTCTAAAAAGGACATGTGCAAAAGGGTGATAAGGTGATGACAAAGAACAGGTGGCCTGTATCTAAAATAGGAGGAACCTGTTTTGAGGGTGTTTTTCTAAAAATAGGCCTAAAACAGACGCTTACCAAAAAAATAAGCGTCTGTTTCACAATTGCCTCTGGTAGGGAATATTACTTTAGGCGATAGTTGAATTTGAAACGGCCTGTAACTGGGTTAGTGCCTGGGTGACAGTTTCTTCCAAACCTTTGATCGTGGTCAGGTTTTGACCCCAGAAGTCTTCATTGGAAAGCACGGCGTGCACGGTCTCAGCCACCGAATCTTTCTGCCAGGCAGCCTTGAAGAAGGTCAGCACCTCAGGCGTATCGTTCAACGGAATCTGTTCGCCGTTATACTCTCCTTTGTAGAACAGGATAAGCGCCGCCAATGAGGTAAGCAACCGCTGCGGCAACTGGCCTTTGCGGTTCACATATTCCAGCACCGATGGCAACACGCGCACCTTGTACTTAGATACCGAGTTCAAAGAAATAGAAAGCAACTCATGCCGGATGAACGGGTTCTGGAAACGCTCTATCACGTCTTTCGCGAACTGGTTCAACTCCTCAGCCGGAAGGTCCAGGGTAGGGATGATCTCCTCAAAGATGGTCTCTTGAATGAATTTGCCGGCAGTTTCGTCTTCCACGGCTTCTCTTACCGTGCGCAGGCCTTGCAGGTAGGCCACCGGTACCAGGGCGGTGTGCGCGCCGTTCAAGATGCGCACCTTGCGGGTGCGGTACGGGGTCAGGTCCTCCACAAACTTCACCTGCAGGCCGGCCTGCTCCGTTGGGAATACCTTGGCGACTGATTCCGGAGCTTCAATCACCCATAAGTGGAAGGGCTCGGCCTTCACCACCAGGTTATCTGAGAAGCCCAGGCTTTCCTGGATCTCAGAGATAGTTTCTTTCGGGAAGCCCGGTACAATGCGGTCTACCAGGGTGTTGCAGAAAAGGGTATCGTTCTCAATCCAAGCGGTAAACTCAGCGGGCAGGTTCCAGTGCTTAGCAAACTGCAACACGGTAGTGCGCAGGTTCTCGCCGTTCTTCTCAATCAGCTCACACGGGATTATGGTCAGGGCCTTGTTCTTAGCGCCGTTGAAATGGGTGAACCGGCGGTATAAAAGGGCCGTCAGCTTACCCGGGAAAGAGTTAGGTGTGGTCTCAAAGCCCTTGTCTGAAGGCTCAAAAGAGATGCCGGCCTCTGTGGTATTGGAGATAATGAACTCCAGGTCTGGGTTCTCGCCCAGCTGCAGGTAAGACTCATAGTTTTCATAGGGGCTCAGTGCGTTAGAAACGCAGGTGATCAACCTCGTTTCCTGGGTAGGTTCCCCGTTCTGGATGCCTTCCAGCACCAGGTGGTACAGGCCATCCTGCTTGTTGAGCAGCTGGAAAATGCCTTTGTCCAGGGGCTGTACTATTTCCACATTGCCGTTAAATTCGGTTTTCTCATTGAGGATATCAATCATCCAGTCCACAAAGCCGCGGAGGAAATTTCCTTCTCCAAACTGTATTACCTTGGTGGGTCTTTGGGTGCTGATATTGGCGGTGCTTCTGTTCAATGGTTGCATGTGGAATTGATTTACGTTTTGGGCCTGTTTTGTGGAAAATGGCCTCAAAACAGAATTTTATAAATGTTTTATAGTTCCTTAAATCGGTGCCGGCCGTTAGCGTGCCTGTTCTTCCGGAGGCATGGGCCGGCGCAGGGAGGACCCCCGGATGACCAACTCAGGTTTGAGCACGGTTTTCTGGGGTACAATCTTTTTGTCGCCGGTTTTAAAGTTCTCAAAGAACAGCTCGGCGGTGATGCGGCCCATGGTTAAACTGAACTGGTCAACGGTAGTAAGGGCGGGGTCTGAGAAGGAGGTGAAAGGCTCGTTCCCGAAACCTGCCAGGCCAATCTCCTCCGGAATCCGGATCTTATGCTCCTTCAATACCTGCATGGCGCCCATGGCCCCATAGTCTGACGCCGAAAACACGGCATCTGGCCGTTCCTGGAGGGTTAATAGTTGCTCCATACCGGCGCGTCCGTCTTCCAACTGCAGGTTGCTTTTTATAACCAGTTCCTCCTGGAAAGGAATCTCATAATCCCGCAGGGCATCCATGTACCCGCGCAGACGCTCCTTGAACACGCTCACTTTCAGGGGGCTGGTGAAATGGGCAATCCGGCGGTAGCCCTGCTGAATGAGGTGCTCGGTCATTTTATAGGCGCCGCGGTAGTCATCAATCATCACCTGGCTTACTTCCAGCTCGTCGGTGGTACGGTCAAACAAAACCAACGGAATGCCTTTCTCCTGCGGTCTCTTGTAATGGTCCAGGTTGGTGGAGTTCTTCCCGATAGAGGCAATGATGCCGTCTACCCGCGCGCTCAACAGCGCATCTACTGTCTGCACCTCTTTCTCATAGTTGTCGTAAGACTGGCAGATGATCACCTTGTAGTTGAGCTTATTAGCGATCTCCTCAATACCGCGGATCACAGAACCAAAGAAGGCCCGGTCTACGGTAGGCACAATAATGCCAATGATGTGGCTTTTGCCGTTGCGAAGGGCGGCCGCAATGTTGTTGGGCTGGTAATTCAGCTGCTTGGCCGCCTTCAGCACCGCTTTCTTGGTGATCTCACTGATCCTGGGGTTATCATTCAGCGCCCTGGAAACGGTAGAGGCCGTAATGTTCAGTTTCTCAGCTATGTGGTGAATAGTCACCTTTGGTTTGCTTCCCATAGGATTAGCCGCCATGTATGTTCAATCAAATGCAATAACAAAATTCTCTTTGCAGCCTGAAACTAGTGTTCATTGCTGGGTTTGCCAATGGTGGCCAGAATGCCGCCATCAACGTACAGGATCTGCCCGTTCACAAAGTCACTGGCCTTGCTGGCCAGGAAAATAGTGGCGCCGGCCAGGTCCTCAGGGTCACCCCACCGCCTGGCAGGGGTTCTATGGATGATAAACTCGTTAAATGGGTGTCCTTCTACTCTAATTGGGGCCGTCTGGTCCGTGGCAAAGTAACCCGGCCCGATGCCGTTGACCTGCACGTTGTATTTCGCCCACTCAGTGGCCAGGTTCTTGGTCAGCATTTTGAGGCCTCCTTTAGCGGCGGCGTAGGCTGAGACCGTGTCGCGGCCCAGTTCGCTCATCATGGAGCAGATGTTAATGATCTTACCGGCCCTTCTCTCCACCATGTACTTGCCCACGTTTTTAGACATGATGAAAGGGCCCGTCAGATCCACGTCCAGCACCTTCCGGAAATCGGCTACATCCATCTCCAGGGCCGGAATGCGCTTGATCATGCCGGCGTTGTTCACCAAGATAGCGATTGGACCCACTTCATACTCTATCTGGGCAATAGATTCCTGAGCGGCTGCCTCATTGGTCACGTCAAACAGGTAGCCTTTGGCGTTGATGCCTGCCTCCTCGTACGTTAAGAGCGCCTTTTCCATTTTCTCTGGCGTGTTGCCGTTCACCACCAGGGTGGCGCCGGCCTGCGCCAGGGCTTTGGCCATGGCCATTCCCAGGCCGTGGGTGGCTCCGGTTACCAGGGCTACTTTGCCGGTTAAGTCAAATAGAGTCATCATGCGCAGGCTATTTAAGGTCCGTGATGGGGAATTTGTCCATGTCATTGTAGTCCAGGTTCTCTCCGGCCATACCCCAGATGAAGGTATAGTTAGAGGTGCCTGCCCCGCTATGGATAGACCAGGGCGGAGAGAGGACTGCTTCATTGTTTTTTACCCAGATATGGCGCGTCTCCTGGGGTTCTCCCAGAAAATGGCTCACGACCTGGTCTTCCGGCACTTCAAAGTAAAAGTAGGCCTCCATGCGGCGGTCATGGGTATGGGCTGGCATGGTGTTCCAGACGCTGCCGGGCTTCAGTTCGGTGAGGCCCATCTGCAGTTGGCAGGTTTCCACCACGGAATTGATGAGCACTTTCCGGATGGTGCGGTGGTTGGAGTTCTCCAGGGAACCCATTTCCACGGTTTCGGCCTCGCTCAGTTGAACTTTCTTAGTGGGGTAGGTATGGTGGGCAGGGGCGGAGTTGAAGTAAAACCGGGCACCCCCTTGCGGGGCCGGGTGGAAGATTACCTCCTTCACGCCTTTGCCTATGTACAAGGCTTCTTTGGCCTTCAGTTCTATCACCTGGCCGTCTACGGTCACGGTGCTGTCAGAGCCCACGTTGATGATCCCTATCTCACGGCGGTCCAGGAAATTCTCAGAACGCAGGGTAGGGAAGGTCTCCAGTTGTACGGGCCCCGTTACCGGTTGCACACCCCCTACAATTAAACGGTCATATAAAGTATACACCAATTGCACCGAGTCTGGCAGAAAAAGATTCTCAATCAGGAAGTGCTCGCGCAGCTTTGCCGTGTCATACCCCTTGAAGTCCTGGGGGTGGATGGTATGCCTGGTGGTGTGGTAAACGCTCATGTTATATATAGGGTGAAAGGTGTAATCGTTTGCGCAAATTACAAATTTATCAATCCGGTGGACCTGCTTTAGGGAATAAAAATTTTAACAGAGGGTATTTCCCATTTCCTGCTTCCATGCTAATCTAATTAAAAAATGTTAATTGCTTGCCTTGATAACGCGATATTTTAGGAATGTGTTAAAAAAGAACGCAATTTTTTTGGGAAAGAATTTAAATAATGGTAAATATGCAATCGGTTGCGCAGATTACTTGTATATCCGTTGCCGCCGCTGCTTTTCCTCGTCTATTAACAAAACCTTAATTGTTACCCATGCAACAAGCATTACTTAAAAAGAGCCGGTATCTATTGGTGTTGGCTTTTTTCTTTACTGCCATAGTAGGTGCCTTCGCACAGACTGTCACCATCACCGGAAAGGTGACCGATGAAAAGAAGGAAGGCCTGCCAGGTGTGACCGTTCTCTTGAAAGGTACCACCACCGCCAATGCCACAGACATTGAGGGAAACTATTCTATTAAGGTGCCTTCGGCCACCGGCACGCTGGTGTTTTCTTACATAGGGTTCCAGACGCAGGAAGTAGCCATTAACGGCCGGACCACGGTTAACATAACCTTAGGTACAGATGCCAAGGCATTAGACGAAGTGGTGGTAGTAGGTTACGGGACCGTGACCAGAAAAGAACTGACAGGTTCAGTGGCCTCTGTGACCGCAAAAGACATTCAGGATATACCGGTAAGCACGGCCGCTGAGGCGTTGGCCGGTAGATTGGCCGGGGTGCAGGTAACCACTACGGAAGGTAGACCAGGGGCTGATATTCAGGTGCGGGTACGCGGAGGCGGATCTCTCACCCAGGATAACTCTCCTCTATATATAGTAGACGGTATCCAGATGGAAAATGCCTTGTCTATTATTTCTCCTCAGGAAATTGAGTCGGTAGACGTGTTGAAAGATGCGGCTTCTACTTCTATTTACGGAGCAAGGGGCGCCAACGGGGTAGTGATTATTACCACCAAAGGAGGAAGAGAGCAAAAGACGCAGGTAACGTACACGGGCTACGCTGGGGTAAGAAGCATAGTGAACAAGTTGAAAGTGATGAACCCGTATGACTATGCCTTGTACCAGTATGAGTCTTACAACCTGTTCACTAATACAAACGAGGAAAGCCGTGCCTCTTTCAGAGACCGGTATGGGAGATGGGAAGATTTAGATATCTATAAAAATATGCCAATGACTGATTGGCAGGATAAAGTGTTTGGCCGCGATGCCTTTAATCAAACCCATGTGTTAGGGGTGACTGGTGGTTCTAAAGAAACTTCCTTCAACTTTACCCTGAACCATGCCGAGGAGGAGGGGATCATGATCAATTCTGGTTATGAAAGAACTCTGGCGTCTTTCAAGTTTGACCATAAAGTCACCGACCGTTTCAAGGTTGGGTTAACTACCCGGTATAGCCGCCAGCGCGTGGACGGGGTAGGTACTTCCAGTACCGGTTCACAAAGCAACAACAGATTAAGAAATGCTGTGCGGTACAGACCATTTGTGGCGCCCGGGTTTGAAAGCCAGGTAGATGAATTTGATGTAGATTATGCCAGCAGCACTCAATTGACCAGCCCTGTGCTGTTAGCCAACAGTGAAACCAGACGCGATTACCGCAATGACATTATCGTGAACGGCTGGTTCAGTTATGACATCATCAAGAACCTTACTTTTAGAACAGTGGTAGGGGTAAATGCCTTAGACAGAAAAACAAATGCCTATAGCGGCCCTGTGACCAGTATTGCCAGACAGAACAATGACCAGCCAGTAGTAGATATGAACTCTGGAGAGGCTTTTTCTTTAACCAACACCAATACGTTAACCTACAAAAAGAAGGTTGGTGAAGATCATAATATTGATTTCTTATTGGGCCATGAATTAGTGGAGTGGAACAGTAAAGCCAAAGGAATCCGCACCAAATGGCTTCCAGTTGACATTACCCCAGATCAGGCATTTGCCGGAATCCAGAAAGCCACTGCACCCGCAGGTCTGATCCAGGAGAGCCCTTCTACTGGTGAATCCAGCACCAGACTTCTCTCTTTCTTTGGAAGAGTAGGGTATAACTACAAAGGCAAATACTTTGCGAATTTCAATTTAAGACGTGATGGTTCTTCTCTTTTTGCAGAAAGCAACCGCTACGGCACTTTCCCCTCTGCGTCTTTGATGTGGCGTGCGGCAGATGAGCCCTTTATGGAAACTGCTCAGGATTGGTTAAGCGACCTTAAAGTGCGTTTAAGTATTGGTACAGTAGGAAATAACAGGATTGGGGTTGACTTGTTCAGAACCATGTACACGGCTGGCACCAATGACGGATACGCTTTCAGTGAAGCCATTACCCCGGGGTATGTGGCTCCTACTTTAGCCAACCCTTTCCTGGTTTGGGAGTCTACTCTCTCTAAAAACCTGGGGGTTGACTTCGCCTTCTTCAAAAACCGTTTAACAGGTTCAGTTGATGTGTACCAGAATAAAACCAAAGACCTTCTGTTAGAAGCCACCATTCCGCAGACCAGTGGTTATACTACCCAGCTCCAAAATATTGGGGAAACCGAAAATAGAGGTATTGAACTGCAGTTGGGCGGCGTAGTAGTAGACAAAGGTGATTTTAGATGGAATGCCAATTTCAACATCTCAAAAAATCAGAACAAGATTGTGAGTTTGGGTCTGGATCCTTCCGGGCAGCCAAAACAGTCTTATCTGGTACAATCCGGTTGGGTTAACTCCTTAGAAGATTTCAAAGTGGAAGTAGGGCAGCCCGTAGGCCAGTTCTATGGCTACGTTACAGATGGATACTACACGGTTGATGACTTCAATGCCACTTTCAATGCTTCTACCAATACCTGGACCTATGTGTTGAAGGAAGGTGTGGCCAATAGCTCAAGCGTAGCTTTGGGTAACAGACAACCCCAGCCAGGTGACCTGAAGCTGAAAGACCTTACAGATGATAACAACTCTTTGATCTCCACTTCAGACCGTACCGTTCTGGGCAACGCGCAACCTAAATTCACAGGTGGTTTCAATCAGCAGTTTGCTTACAAAGGCTTTGACCTGAGTGTGTTCCTGGTGTTTTCTTATGGCAACAAAGTGTATAATGCCAACAAGCTGGAGTTCACCACCCAATACACTACCAGAGACAACAATATGCTGGCGCTGATGAATGACCGCTTTAAATTGTATGATGACAACGGACAGAGAGTATCTGACCCAGAGCAACTTAAAGCGCTAAATGCCAACGCAAAATACTGGAGACCATCATTAGGGAACTACTTCATGCATTCTTTTGCCATTGAAGATGGATCTTTCTTAAGAATCAGCAACCTTACCTTAGGGTACAGTATTCCTGAGGCGCTGGTCAAGAAAACCAGGGTAATCTCCAAACTAAGAGTGTATGGCACGGTGAACAATCTGCACACCTTCACCAAATACACCGGGTATGACCCAGAGGCCAACACCAGAAGAAATTCACCCCTCACGCCAAGTGTTGACTATGCGGCCTATCCGCGCAGCAGGTTCATTTTAGGTGGTATTAACGTTACTTTGTAATTTTTTGAAAGAGCAACAATGAAAAGAAATATCTTAAAAAGCTTTATCATCCCGCTTAGTCTTAGTGGTTTGATGGCCATAAGCTCCTGCGAAAACTACCTGGAAGTTGAAAATCCTTCTACGCTGTCACAGGACGCCATTTTTAATAGTGTTGGTTATACAGAGTCTGCCATAACCGGTATTTACAACATGCTGCCCGGTGATGACGGGTACGGAAGCAGGATCTCCACGCTTTTCCCCAATGGGTCTGATGACTTCAAACTTGGAGGAGACTTTGACCCTATTTCAAGAAGTGGTATTGCCCATTTTGAGGTAGGCGCCGGTTATACTGATTTGCAGAATCCTTTCCTGCAACTGTACAGAGGAATTGAACGCGCCAACATCTGTATCAAATACATTCCGCTTTCTTCCCTTTACACCAGTGGTACCCCTGCCCAGCAAACGACCATGCGCCGTTTCTTAGGCGAGGCCCTTACGCTTAGAGCGCAGTTCTATTATGAACTGATCAGAAACTGGGGAGATGTGCCTGCCCAGTTTGAGCCTTCCGCCGATATGCCTGACCTGTACCTGCCAAAAGCAAACCAGGATGAGATCTATGACCGACTGTTAGCTGATCTGGCTACTGCTTCTGAATTGGTTCCCTGGAGAGGAGAGTCTGGTTCCCCCACTACCCGGGTGACCAAAGGGGCTGTAAAAGGACTGCGTGCCAGAATAGCCCTGGCCCGTGGCGGGTATGCCTTAAGAAGAGAAAGCAAGATTGTAGAGCGCAGAGCCAATTATAAGGAGTTCTACCAGATTGCCAGAGATGAGGCCTGGGCTGTCATCCAAAGCAAACAACATGCCCTGAACCCAAGCTTTGAGAACGTATTCAGAAGCTTACATGGCAACGGGGTAACGGATGCGACCTATGAGCATGTGTGGCAAGTGGGCGCCTTCGGCGGAAATGCCCGTACTGATACGAAACTTGGGTATGGAAACGGCCCAAGAATTGCCGAGGCAAGTACCTATGGTCGTGCCAACGGCCTGGTAGAAGCGGTGCCCACCTACTTCTATGAGTTTGACTCCATTGGAGATTCGAGAAGAGACGTGACGCTTGCCTACTTCCAGGTAGACACCAAAGCCAACAATGACAATAAATTACTGACTACCCCTCTGTTGATGAGAGAAGGTAAATTCAGAAAATACTGGACCAACATTGCCGGTACCAACCAGACCCTAGGCATTAACTGGCCCCTTATCAGATATGCAGATGTTCTATTGATGTTTGCTGAAGCGGAGAATGAACTGAACGGACCTACGGCAGCAGCAAAGGCGGCCCTGGAAGAAGTGAGAAAAAGAGCCTTCATTGACCAGTATGAGAACAGAATGCCTGCTACCCCATCTAATAAGGATGATTTCTTCAGAGCCATTGTGCAGGAGCGCTATCTTGAGTTCGGGGGAGAGGGAGTCCGGAAGTATGACCTTATCCGCTGGAACCTGTTAGAGGCAAGAATCCTGGAAGTAAGAGCCGATCTACGGGCCATGATGGACGGTACCGGTCGGTATGCCAACGTACCCCAGTATGTGTTCTACAAGCCTACGCCGTTGTTAGGTCCTAACGCTTCTGCCCGCCAGGAAATGCTGGACTTCAATTTGTTCGGAGGAAATGTGACCAAGGTCATGTATGAACCTTCTTCCATTACCACTGCCCCAGACGGGTACACCAGAATAAGTTGGAGAACCTCTATCACAGAGGCCCATATTACCGGACCCACCAGAGGTTTTGCCAGCCAGTTCAAGAAGAACCACTCTGAGCTGTTCCCAATTTTCAACGGGATCATAAGCCAGAACTACAGATTAACGCAAGACTACGGGTATTAATAAAAGCTTTTGACTTATAATCAGATATAGAAATGAAGACATTACGTTCAAAGTTTTTTCAATTAATATACCCAGTAGGTTTGCTGCTGGTGCTGGGCATAGCTTCCTGTAAGGAAGACGAGGAAAACCTGGAGCCCATGCGCATGTTCCAGCCTGCTGGCGTGATTGCTTCCACCAGCGGTGAATCTGAGGTGAAACTATCCTGGAAAACCCCGCCAAATACCGTAGCCGGTAAGGTGTCCTATTCAGTGGAAGTAGCCAAAGACACCCTCTTTGCTACACCAATCGTGTTTACCGGGGTAACAGATACTACGGCCATCACGATCACCGATGATAAGTTAACTCCCAAGGAATTCTACTTTGCCCGGGTTAGAACTATCTCCAAGGACAATAGCGGGGAGCAGTCAAAGCCATTGACCAGTAACCGTTTCTCCATCAGAGGGGCACAGTTGTTCCTGGACAACCCGGTGAAAAGCACAGATGTGTCTGACCGGGCGGTACGGTTACGCTTTACCTCTAGAACGGAGCTTACTAAAATTGTGCTTACCAGTGCCACAGGCGCCCCTAGAGAAATTACTCTAACTCAGGCAGATTTAGCTTCAGGAACAGTTCTGGTAGATAACCTGGCTTCCAAAACTTCCTACACGGCAGAGATCTTCGCTGGTGCTAAAAGCAGAGGTACTACCACTTTCAGAACCAGTGAGCCACTTGCCGGTAACCTCATTGATTTGAGAGGAATCCTCAACAGACCAGGTGTATTGCAGGACACCCTCCCGCAAATCCCGAATGGCAGTACGGTCATTCTGAAGCGTGGGGTCACGTATAACATCACCTCTGCTATCAGCCTTGATAAATCAGTGACGATCACCAGCGGATCAGATTTAACGGAGCAGAACCTGGCTTCTATTTACATGACAAGTAACTTCGCTATCACCGCCGGAAGCAACATAGACTATCTTGTTTTCAAGGATGTGAACATGAGCAGTGACAACGCAACCTCTAAATACGTGTTCAATATCAATACTGCCTCTACCATCAAAACCATGACCTTTGATAACGTAAGGGCCAGCATGTTCAGAGGCATTGTAAGGTTACAGACTTCGCCAGTGACCATCACAGATTTCACGGTGAATAACAGCGTGATGGATAGCCTTGGAAGCTATGGCGTGATCAACGTAGATGTGGTGACCTCCAAAGTAGAGAACATTGTGATCAAAAACTCCACTATCTACAAAGCAGAGAAAATTGTCACCAGTAGAAACAATTCTACCTCTGTGCTGATAGAGAACGTGACCGTGAATGAGTCACCTTTGGCAGGTGGTTACCTGGTGGATTATTCAACGTCGCCTACCAACAATGTGACCAATGGCATCAAGATCAAAAACTCTATTCTGGGTATTGGGAAAAACGGAAGCCAGGCCATTAGGGGAGTAAGAGCCAATGCTGCCACTTTGGTAGAGGCTACTGGTACCTATACCACCGCAGATTACGTGGCCACGTCTAACCAAATCCCTGGGGTGACACCTTATTCTGCTACCTCCCTCAACTTGTGGCAAGATCCTAAAAACGGAAACTTCCGCCTTAAAGATGCCGCCTTCCCGGGCAAAGCCACGGCAGGTGACCCAAGATGGAGATAATTTAGTAATCATCAGGTGCCGCCTCTCCCGTAGGCGGCACCTGAATTATTGTTTTGAAATGAACACCTCCCCCCTTAAAGTCAGTACGCTTTTACTTCTCCTGGGCATTTTAATCAGCCTGTCCTTTACAGATTGCAAAGGCTCGCAGCAAGACCCTAAACCGGTACAGGAAGAAGTGGGTCCCACCCCGGTGCAGGAAACTGCCCTGGCGTTCCCGGGGGCCGAAGGATTTGGGAAGGATGTAACCGGCGGCAGGGGAGGAGCCGTGGTGTATGTCAACAACTTAAATGATGCTGGCGCCGGCAGCTTACGGGAGGCCGTGAACAAGACCGGGGCCAGAATCATTCTCTTCAAAGTATCTGGCACCATCGCCTTAAAGTCTAACCTGACTATTAACTACGGCAACGTGACCCTGGCCGGACAAACCGCGCCCGGTGACGGTATTACGCTTAAGAATTACCCGGTTACCGTGAACGCAGATAACGTGATCATCCGGTTCCTGCGGTTCAGGATGGGAGACGAGGGCGACCAGGAAGCAGACGCCCTGGGCGGACGGTTCCATAAAAACATTATCGTGGACCATTGCTCCATGAGTTGGTCTACGGATGAATGCGTGTCTTTCTACAACAATGAGAATTTCACCATGCAGTGGTCTATCATCGCGGAAAGCCTCCGGATTTCGGTGCATGACAAAGGAGCCCATGGCTATGGCGGCATCTGGGGAGGAAAAAACGCCTCTTTCCACCACAACTTAATGGCCCACCATGATAGCCGCGACCCCCGCTATGGCGAGGAAGCCGGAAAGGCGTTCGCCCTCACCGACCTGGTGGATGTGCGCAACAACGTCTTCTACAACTGGGGCCCTACCAACAATGCCTATGGTGGAGAGGCCATGAACATCAACATTGTCAACAACTACTACAAGCCAGGTCCGGCTTCCACCAAACTGGACCGCATCTTCTCCCCTGACAAGAACAAGATTTCCGGCACCGAGGTCTATGACATCTGGGGCAAGTTCTTTATTGACGGCAACGTGGTGGAGGGCAGAACCAACCCAACCAATGATAACTGGACCTTCGGCGTGTACAACCAGTTCCACGGCAGCTACGGCACTGTCTCAGAAACCGACAAAGCCGCCATGCGCCGGGCAACTCCGCACCCCATTAACAACAATGTGGCTACCCACACTGCGCTTGATGCTTACAGCAAAGTGCTGGCCTGGGCAGGCGCTTCCCTGAAACGTGATGCCGTGGATATGCGGGTGCTGGACAACGTGCAGAAAAAGACGTTCTCCTTTGCCGGCTCCAAAGGCAGCACCAACGGGATCATTGACTCGCAGGCAGACGTGGGCGGCTGGCCTGAACTCCAGTCTTTGGCGCCGCCGATAGACACAGACAATGACGGCATGCCCGATGACTGGGAAAAAGCCATGAAACTGGACCCTGCCAAACCCCAGGCCAACGGTAAGCACCTGAGCACCGGGTATGACAACGTGGAGGTATACCTCAACAGCCTGGTAAAGCAGATCATTGAAGGCCAGAAATAAAAATCCGTTTTAAGGCCGTTTTCTTGAAAACAGGCTCAAAACAGAAAGCTGGAACCGCCTGCCGGTTTTAGCCCGAAGTGCTAAGATTACACGGGCTGACAACCCAGAATTCTGCCGCTATTCAAAACCAAAGCAGCAGTCTTATGAACCTTTGATTTATCACTTGAACTATGATTAGAAAGTACCCTTCCTGGTTGACCCTATTAGCTGGCTTGTTCCTGCTCCTTCATTTTGGTTGCACCTCAAGCAAGCCTTCTGCTTCAGCTGAATTCCCTGAGTCGTTCACGGTGCAGGTAACCAACCCGCTTAAGCGCCAGCGGGGGAATGTATTGGTCCTGATCAAGGAAACCGATCTGCCCAAGCAGGGCGCTGGCTTTAACCGGAATGCGTTTATCGTGACCGATGGCGCCACCGAGGTTCCCAGCCAATACAACGCCAAAGATACCTTTAACAAGGGCATCGGCTTGGTCTTGGATAACATGAAGGCAGGGGAGACCCGGCAACTCACCGTGAGGTTCAACAAGACCGGCACCAACAAACACACCTACACCAAGCGCACCCAGGCCGAACTCTCCAAGAAAGTGGGCGGCAAGTTTGAGAACCGCAAATACATTGGCGGCACCTTCCAGAACATTGACTCCCTGCGTGTGCCCGATGAGGTAACGGACCACTCCTTCTTCCTGCGCTATGAAGGCCCGGGTTGGGAATCTGACAAGGTGGCCTACCGTTTTTACCTGGACTGGCGCAATGGCGTGGACGTATTCGGGAAAAAGACCAACAACATGGTGTTGCAGCAGGTGGGCCTGGACGGGTATGATTCTTACCACAACGCGCAGCCCTGGGGCATGGACATCCTGAAGGTAGGCAAAGCCCTGGGCGTTGGGTCATTGGCCATTTTTGAGAACGGAAAGGCCGTGCGCGTAGAGAAAACCGACAGCACCTACAGCAAAATCACCCAGAACGGAGACGTCTATTCCTCTATTCTTACCGACTACTACGGCTGGCAAGTGGCAGGCCAAAAACTGAACGTCCATTCGCAACTCAGCATCCACGGCGGCACCCGGCTCACGCACCACCAACTACGCATTGAAAACGGGCAGCCCCAAAACATCAGCACGGGGGTAATCAAAGACAAGGCTGCTAAACTGGTTTCCTCCAGGGGAGAGGCCGGGAAAAGCTACGGCTACATTGCCACCTATGGCGCTCAGACCCTGAATACACCGCCAGACAACGTGGGCATTGCTGTTTTCTTCAAGCCCCAGGACCTGATCAGTATCACCGAGGATCCCTTGAACCACGTGGTGCAGCTCAAGCCCTCCAACGGACAGGCCGAGTATTACTTCCTGGCCGCCTGGGAACTGGAGCCCAATGGCATTAAAACTGAAAAGCAGTTTCACCAATACCTGACCCAGGTAGCCGAAGACCTGGCCAACCCGGTGCTGGTGAAAGTAAGGAAATAGAAGGCCCTGGGCCCTCCCGTTCTGAGCACGTTTTGGCCAAAACAGGCTTAAAACAGAGAGCAAGAAATAAAGTTAACGCAAGCCTGCGTGTTCTTTTCTTAAAGAAATAAGAAGACCACCGGGTTTTATCCTAGCAAACAAAGTACCCATGAATACACACCGTACCTTTTCTAAAATAGCCCTGCTGGGCGTTGCCTTCCAGTGTTTCAGCCTGACCGGATGCGCGCAGAAAGCCATTCCGGTGGCCGCGCCCCCTACCCCAAAGGCGACTACCAACCCTGAGGCAAGCAAGGCCCTGGCGTTCCCGGGGGCCGAAGGCTTCGGGAAGTTCACGACCGGCGGCCGCGGCGGACAGGTAGTGGTGGTATCAAACCTGAATGACAACGGACCCGGCAGCCTGCGTGAAGCCATCCGGAAGAAAGGGCCCCGCATCATTGTCTTCTCCGTTTCCGGGAACATTCTCCTGGAATCTGCTTTGGACATCAACAACGGTGATTTGACCATTGCCGGGCAATCAGCGCCTGGTGACGGCATCTGTATTCAGAACTACCCGGTCAGCGTGAAAGGCGATAACGTGATTATTAGGTACATGCGCTTCCGGCTAGGGAACAAGGCCGCGCAGCAGGCCGATGCCCTTGGCGCTAACAAAGGGGCCAATAACATCATCATTGACCATTGCTCCATGGGTTGGGCCACCGATGAAAGCGCTTCTTTTTACCGCAACCAGAATTTCACGCTGCAGTGGAGTATCATTTCTGAAAGCCTGAACGCGTCAGTACACGCCAAGGGAGAGCATGGCTACGGCGGGATCTGGGGCGGCAGAGGAGCCTCGTTCCACCACAACCTCATGGCCAGCCACAACAGCAGAACCCCACGGTTCAGCGGTTCTACCACCACGCCCAACACGCCAGACGAACTGGTAGATTTTACCAACAACGTGATCTATAACTGGGGCCAGAACAACATCTACGGCGGCGAGAAAGGCCGCTACAACATGGTCAACAACTACTACAAGGCTGGTGCCGCCACACCTAAGTCCAAAACCAACCGTTTGGTGAACCCCTCGCAGCCCTACGGCAAGTTCTACGTGGCCGGTAACCACATTGAGGGCTTCCCGGAGATTTCCAAAGACAACTGGGCCGGCGGCGTGCAGTGTGATCACCCAGACTCCGTGAAAACCACCAAAGCCTTTGCCGTAACGGCAGTGCCCGCGCAGGAGGCCAAAGCCGCGTTTGAGGCGGTGCTCAACAACGCTGGCGCCAGCCTGAAACGGGATGCCGTAGATGCCCGGGTGGTAGCCGAAGTACGCTCCGGAAAATCTACCAACGGCAAAAAACAGAACGGCATCATTGACTCGCAGCAGGAAGTAGGCGGGTGGCCTGTTTTAAAATCGGTTCCGGCGCCTGAGGATAAAGACCAGGACGGCATGCCCGATGCCTGGGAACTGAAGCAAAAGTTGGACCCTACCAAAGCCACCGATGCCGCGGCGTTCACCTTAGACAAACAGTACTCCAACGTGGAGGTGTATCTCAACAGTCTGGTTAAGTAGAAAGACCTCATGAAGAAGTGGACAGCGGTATTCTTTTTGGCCTTGCTAGGTTTCCTGGCCCAGGCGCAGCAGAAAAAGCTGGTGGTGGCCCAGGACGGAAGCGGGGACTACACTACCATCCAGACCGCCCTGGACGCTATTCCCGCGTTCCCGGAAGAGCGCCTGGAAATCCATATCAAAAACGGCGTCTACAAAGAGAAACTGGTCATCTCCTCCTGGAAAACCAGGATCTCCTTCATCGGGGAAGACCGCGACAAAACCATCATTGTCTGGGATGATTATTCCGGCAAGGGGGCCATTAACACCTTTACGTCTTACACCGTGCTGGTGCAGGGCAATGAATTCCGGGCCGAGAATATCACCTTTGAGAACAGTGCCGGTCCGGTAGGGCAGGCCGTGGCGCTGCACGTAGAAGCCGACCGCTGCGTATTCAAAAACTGCCGCATTCTGGGCAACCAGGACACTATTTACGCCGGGGTTGACAACAGCCGCCAGTACTACGTGAACTGCTACATCGAGGGTACTACTGACTTTATCTTCGGGCCGGCCACGGCGGTGTTTGAGAACTGCACCATCCATTGCAAGAAGAACTCCTACATCACCGCCGCCTCTACGCCTCAGGGCCAGCCTTACGGGTTTGTGTTTTTAAACTGCAAGCTCACCGCTTCCCCAGAGGCGACCAAAGTGTACCTGGGCCGTCCTTGGCGGCCTTACGCCCAGACGGTGTTCCTGAACACCGAGATGGGCGCCTTCATCAGGCCCGAAGGCTGGCATAATTGGAAGAAACCCGAGGCCGAGAAAACCACCTTTTACGCCGAATACAAATCCAAAGGTCCGGGCGCGGCCCCAGACAAACGTGAAAAATGGTCCAGGCAACTGAGCAGAAAAGAGGCGAAAAGATTCAAACCCGAAATCGTGTTGGCCGGCCAGGACAAGTGGAACCCCACTAAATAACCAGCCTGCGTTTTAAGGTCGTTTTTGCCAAAACCGGTCAAAACCAGCCTCCCAAAAATTGAACAGATAATGATTATGAAAAAGCTTACCTCCTATACCCTGTTACTTGTTGTCTTGCTTAGCGTCGCCTGCCGTTCGGGGCAAACCGCTGCAGAGACCCAGGCTGTGGCGAATCCCTCCGGCAAGCCCTGGTCGGTTTGGATGGCAGATTCTGAGATGAAACGCAGCCCGCAAGGCTGGATGATTGATTTCCGGCCAGAGCCGAAGTGGGATTACACCCAGGGACTTTTCGCAAGCGCCCTGGAACGCGTCTGGAAACGTACTGGTGACCGCAAGTACTTCACCTACATCAAGGCGTTTGCAGATACCATGATCACCGAGAACGGCACCATCAAGACCTACAAGAAAACCGACTACAACATTGACCGCGTCAACCCGGGTAAGTTCCTGATCGCGCTGCACAAAGAGACGGGGCAACAGAAATACAAGATTGCCCTGGACGAGCTGCGCGACCAGATGCGCACCCATCCACGCACTTCAGAAGGCGGCTTCTGGCACAAGAAAATCTACCCGCACCAAATGTGGCTGGATGGGTTGTACATGGCCTCCCCGTTCCTGGCCCAGTACGGCGCTACTTACAATGAACCCGCCGTGTTTGACGATGTGGCCAAGCAGATCATTCTGGTAGATAAGCACACCTATGTGAAAGGGAAAAACCTGTTCTACCACGGCTGGGATGAGAAGCGCGAGCAACCCTGGGCCGATAAGCAAACCGGCCTTTCGCCCAACGTGTGGGGCCGTGCTATGGGCTGGTACGCCATGGCCCTGGTAGACGTGCTGGATTTCCTGCCAAAGAACCACCCGCAGCGGGACGAGGTCCTGAAAATCACCCAGAAAATGGCCACCGCCCTTACCCAATACCAGGACCCCGCTACCGGCCTTTGGTGGCAGGTAGTGGACCAGACCGGCCGCGAAGGCAATTACCTGGAAGCCTCGGCCTCCAGCATGTTCACCTATTTCTTGATCAAGGCTTCCAAGCAAGGCTACATAGACCAGAAATACCGCCAGGTGGCCCAGAAGGGCTATAACGGCATCCTGAGCAACCTCATCAAAAAGAACGCAGACGGCACCATCAGCATTACGCAGGTGTGCGCCGTGGCCGGCCTGGGGGGTACGCCGTACCGCTCCGGTACCTATGAGTACTACATCAATGAGGAGAAGCGCGACAATGACCCCAAGGCGGTGTCGCCGTTCATCATGGCTTCGCTGGAGTTTGAGGAAACAGGTAAGGCATCGGCTTCTAACTAAGGCAGACATGGAGTTCAGAAAAACAACAGTCCTGTTCCTTTTGCTCAGTGTTCTTTGGGGGCAGGCCCAGGCGCAGGCGTATGATTTTGTGGTGGCCAAAGACGGCAGCGGCCAGTTCAAGACCGTGCAGGAAGCCATCAACGCCGTGCCGGATTTCCGGAAGAACACCACTACCATCTTTATTAAGAAGGGCGTCTACAAAGAGAAGCTGACCTTGCCGTCCACTAAGACCGCGGTAACCCTGATTGGAGAGGACGTGCAGAAAACCATCCTGACCTATGATGACTTCGCCAGCAAGAAAAACCGCTTTGGCGAGGAAATGGGCACTACCGGCTCCACCAGCTTCTTTGTGTACGGCGATGACTTCACTGCCCAGAACCTCACCTTTGAGAACTCCTCGGGCCCGGTAGGGCAGGCCGTGGCCGTACGGGTAGACGGAGACAAAGTACACTTTAAGAACTGCCGCTTTCTGGGCTTCCAGGACACGCTGTACCCACACGGCGAGAAAAGCCGCCAGTACTACCAGAACTGCTATATTGAGGGCACCACAGATTTTATCTTCGGGTGGTCTACGGCCGTGTTTGAGAATTGCGAAATCTTCTCCAAGAAAGGGGGCAGCTTCGTGACCGCCGCCTCCACCATAGAAGGGCAGCCCTACGGATTCGTGTTCCTCAACTGCCGCCTTACCGGCGATGCGCCCGAGAAATCCTATTACCTGGGCCGTCCCTGGAGACCCTTCGCCAAAACTGTTTTCATCAACAGCTATTTGGGAAAGCACATCAACCCGGCCGGCTGGCACAACTGGAACAAACCCGAAGCCGAAAAGCAGGTCCTGTACGCCGAGTACAACTCCACTGGCCCCGGCGCCTCTAAAACCGAGCGCGTGAAATGGGCCAAGCAACTGACCGCCGAGCAAGCCAAAGACTACACCCTGGAAAAGATCTTCGGGGACTGGAACCCGTTGGCCGTGAAGTCCGCGCCGCAGGCCGGAAAATAAAAGACAGGTTTTTCCTGTTTTGGGGCTGTTTTCCAGAAAACAGCCCCAAAACAGGAAAATGATCTTTAGTAAAAAAAAACAGCCGCAAGGCCACAGATAGTCCGCTCTTTGAAGGCGAGGGGCGCCGGAAGGGAAGTAGCTCAGGCTACCCGGCAGAACGCATTTGAATAACGAATACGGAAACCGTTCTGCAGGCCTGGAAAGCGCTCCTCCCCTTCAAAGAGACTTTAATTGGTTTTCCTCCGCAGGGAGAGAAGGCCAGTTGCCAACCCTATAGCCACCAGAAGGAAATGAAAAGACCACTACAAAAAATAATGCCCCTTGTCCTAACCCTGCTGTTGGGTTTTGCAGGAATTGGCCAGGCGCAGCAACTGGCATTCCCGGGGGCCGAGGGTTTCGGGCGGTTTACCACCGGTGGCCGCGGCGGCGTCGTGTTGGAGGTCACCAACCTTAACGACTCGGGTACGGGCAGTTTCAGGGCGGCGGTATTGGCCACTGGCCCCCGCACCATCGTGTTCCGGGTGAGCGGCACCATTAAGCTGTTGAGCTCCCTTACCATTAGAAACGGAGACCTGACCATTGCCGGCCAGACCGCGCCGGGAGACGGCATTTGCATCAGTAACCAAACCGTGATGATAGACGCAGACAATATCATCATCAGGTACATGCGCTTCAGGTTAGGTGATGAGGCCCAGGTAGACAATGACGCCATCTGGGGTCGCAACCGCCAGAACATCATCCTGGACCATTGCTCCATGAGCTGGTCAGTAGACGAGACGGCCAGCTTCTATCTCAACAGAAATTACACCATGCAGTGGTGCATCCTGAGCGAGAGCCTGTACCGGTCGGTGCACGACAAAGGCGACCACGGCTACGGCGGCATCTGGGGCGGGGACCATGCCTCTTTCCACCACAATCTGTTGGCCCACCACACCAGCCGCAACCCCCGCTTCAACGGCGGTGGCCGCTCCGGCATCAATGGCGGAACCTACCCCAATGAACACGTGGATTTCAGGAACAACGTGATCTACAACTGGGGGGGCAACAGTGCCTACGGTGGCGAGAACGGCAATTACAACATGGTCAACAACTACTACAAATATGGGCCTGCCACGTCTAGTGGGGTGCGGTCGCGCATTGTACAGGTGTCGTTTGAGGCAGACCCCACCTGGGGCGCAGGCTATGGCAAGTTCTACATCAATGGCAACAACGTTCACAACAACGCGGCGGTCACGGCTGATAACTGGAACGGCGGGGTGAACTATGACTCCAGCCTTCCCACGGCGCAGCGGCCCAATGTGCAGTTACAGGCCCCCATTGACTACCACATGGCCACAAACCATACCGCGGCAGAGGCGTATGAGGCGGTCTTGGCGCAGGGCGGTGCCAGTTTGAAGCGCGATCCGGTAGACACCAGAATCATCAATGAGGTACGCACCGGAACCGCCACTTACGGCGGGGCCTATGGCGCCGCAAAAGGCATCATTGATACCCAAACCACCGTAGGCGGCTGGCCGGTGCTGGCTTCCTTTCCGGCCCCCACAGACACCGATAGAGACGGCATGCCAGACGCTTGGGAAACCACCAACGGCCTGAACCCCAATGACCCCGCCGACCGCAACGCAGACGCCAACAGCAACGGCTACACCAATCTGGAGGAATACCTCAACGGCATCATTGCCAACGCCACGCTCACCGGCGCAGGAGAGGAAACCGATGCGCTGGCCACGGCAGTGTCACCCAACCCTTTCTCAGGAACCACCACCTTTACCTTCAGGGCAGCACAGAAAGGCCAGGCCACGGTCATCGTTTCAGACCTGTCCGGTAGGAAGATCAGCACGCTTTTAAACCAGGTGATTGCCCCTGGAACCCACGCCTTAAACTGGAACGGTACTAACAGAAATGGAGGAAAAGTAGCCCCCGGGCTTTACCTGATCACGTTGCAACTGGGCCAGACCCGGGTGGTGAAACGGGTGGCGCTGGTGCGGGAGTAAATGAATGAAGTGTTTTAAGGCCGTTTTAAGGAAAACAGCCTCAAAACAGAAAAGCAGGAAGGGCAGGAAGATTGGAGGAAAAAACCATAAGGCTTTGCTCCAGATCAAAGTTCTTAACCAAAAAAGTAATCATGCAAACCAGGTACTACCTTGCCGGGCTAAGTCTATTGTTCGCCTGCCAGGCTGAGAAAACATCTATGCACCCGTCCGCGTCGTTGGCGGCCCCCACCGGAGAAACCTCCAAGGTGTGGGTGTCTGACCTGGGCAACGGCACGTTCCAGAACCCGGTCCTTGACGCCGATTACTCAGACCCGGATGTGTGCCGCGTGGGCGATGACTTCTACATGACCTCCTCCAGTTTCAACGCCATTCCGGGTTTGCAGATTCTTCATTCCAAAGACCTGGTGAATTGGAAGATTATCGGCTATGCCATTGACCGGCTGCCGCCGTATGACCACTTCAGCAAGCCGCAGCACGGCAACGGAGTGTGGGCGCCTTCTATCAGGTACCATAAAGGCGAGTTCTTCATCTACTGGGGCGACCCGGACTTTGGCATTTACATGGTCAAGACCAAGAACCCGGCGGGCCGCTGGGAGGCCCCGGTGCTGGTAATGGAAGGCAAGGGCCTGATTGACTCCTGCCCGTTTTGGGACGAGGACGGCCAGGCCTACATGGTGCACGGCTGGGCCGGAAGCCGGGCGGGCATCAAGAGCATCCTTTCCCTTAACCGCATGAACCCCGAGGGCACCAAAGTGCTAGACGAGGGCGTCATGGTCTTTGACGGGCATGACGCGCACCCCACCGTGGAAGGCCCCAAACTCTACAAGCGCAACGGCTATTACTACATCTTCGCGCCGGCGGGCGGCGTGGCCACAGGCTGGCAATTAATTTTAAGGTCTAAGAACATCTATGGGCCTTATGAGGAGAAAATTGTGCTGGAGCAAGGCAAAACCCCTGTGAACGGCCCGCACCAAGGCGCCTGGGTAGACACCAAGTCCGGCGAAGACTGGTTCCTGCATTTCCAGGACAAGGAGGCCTACGGCCGCGTGATGCACCTGCAGCCCATGAAGTGGGTGAACGACTGGCCCGTGATGGGCGAGGACCCGGACGGCGACGGCAAAGGCCATCCGGTAATGACCTACAAGAAACCCAACGTAGGCAAATCCTATGCGGTGGTTACGCCCCAGGAATCAGATGAATTCACCAGCCCAACCCTGGGCTTGCAGTGGCAGTGGCACGCCAACCCCAAGGCCACCTGGGCTTTTACCACCAACAAGGGAAACCTGCGGCTCTTCACCGACCAGATGCCCCAGGGCGGCAAAAACCTCTGGGACGTACCCAACCTGCTGCTTCAGAAATTTCCGGGCGAGGCCTTTACGGTTACCACCAAACTCAAGTTCACCCCCAATCCTAAGCTGGAGAATGAGCGCACGGGCTTAGTGGTCATGGGCTTAGATTACGGCTTTGTTTCAGTGGTCAGCAAGAAAGACGGCCTGTACCTGACCTACAATACTACCCAAAAAGCCGATAAAGGGACTGCCGAGAAAGAGCAGATCCTGGGGAAACTCTCCGGCTCTGAAGTCCACTTCCGGGTGCAGGTGAGCAAGGGCGGCCAATGCCAGTTCAGCTACTCAGAAGAAGGACAGAACTTCAAGGACGCCGGCGGGCCTTTCACGGCCACTGTCGGTAAATGGATTGGCGCCAAAGTGGGCATTTTCGCCCTGCGCGAAGAAAAGACCAATGACTCCGGCTACGCCGATTTTGACTGGTTCAGGATCACAAAATAACGGTTTTCTGTTTTGGGCTCGTTTTTCTTAAAACGGCCCTAAAACAGAAAGCAGAAAGGGGGAGGGCGTGACTACCGCGGCTCTTTTACCCAAACAGAAACAAACAGCATTACCGCGTAAAGTTTACCTATATGAAAAACGTACTTAAGAGCAGCCTGCTGCTGAGTCTGGGGCTAGCCAGCATGTTACAGCTTTCCTGCCAGCAACAGCCTTCCACGTCGGGGGCCAGTGTAGCTGCTGGGGCATCAGCTTCCACTACGGCGGGCCGCAACTTCTCCAACGCCAGCGTAGACGCCTCCATTTATGAGGGCATTGAGTTTGCTATGCCCAAAGTGAAAGAAACCAAGTTCCCGGAATACAGCGTGTCCATTACCAAATACGGCGCCGTGGGCGACGGCATCACCAAGAACACCAAGGCGTTTGAGCAGGCCATTGCCGATGTGGCAGCCAAGGGTGGCGGGCACGTGATCATTCCGCGCGGCCTGTGGCTGACGGGCCCAATCGTGCTGAAAAGCAATATTAACCTGCACGCAGATGCTGGTTCCATGGTCATCTTCAGCAAAGATTTCAATGATTATCCGCTTATAGAAACCAGCTTTGAAGGCTTGAACACCTGGCGGAGCCAATCGCCTATCTCGGGCAAGAACCTGGAGAACATTGCCATCACCGGCGATGGTACCTTTGACGGCAACGGCGATGCCTGGCGCCCGGTAAAGAAAAGCAAGATGACCGATGCCCAGTGGAAAAACCTGACCAAGACCGGGGTGTTGAGTGATGACGGCAAGACCTGGTACCCAAGCGCGCAATCCAGAAAAGGCGACAGCAAAGACAATTTCAACGTGCCCAACTTCAAAACCAAAGAGGAGTTTGAGGCCGTGAAAGATTACCTGCGCCCGGTGCTCCTGAGCTTGGTGAACTGCAAGAGGGTATTGCTGGACGGGCCCACTTTCCAGAATTCCCCGGCCTGGAACCTGCACCCGCTTATGTGCGAAGATATCATCTTGCGCAACCTGAACGTGCGCAACCCCTGGTATTCCCAGAACGGCGACGGCCTGGACCTGGAGTCCTGCAAAAACGCGCTGGTCTACAACAACACCTTTGACGTAGGCGATGACGCCATCTGCTTCAAATCCGGGAAAGACAAAGACGGCCGTGACCGGGGCGTACCCACCGAGAATGTGATTGTGAAAAACAACGTGGTGTACCACGGCCACGGCGGTTTTGTGGTGGGCAGTGAGATGTCTGGTGGCGTAAGAAACGTGCACGTGTCTAACTGCACCTTCATGGGCACCGACATTGGCCTGAGGTTCAAAAGTACCCGTGGCCGCGGCGGCCTGGTGGAAAACATCTGGATCTCCAACATTGACATGATCAACATCCCCACCCAGGCCATCAGCTTTAACCTTTTCTACGGCGGCAACTCGCCGGTGCTGGAAGAAGACCAGAAAGCCGGCACGGAGGCCCGCGTGGAGAAACTGGTGCCGGTCACCGAAGAAACCCCCTCGTTCCGGAATATCTGGATGAAGAACATCACCGTGTCTGGCGCGGAGGAGGCCGTGGCCCTGCAAGGCCTGCCGGAGATGAACCTGCAGAACGTGAACATAGAAAACGCCTACCTGAAGGCCAAACGCGGCATTTCGGCGGTAGATGCCACCGGTATCACGCTTAAAAATGTGCAGGTGATCACCGAGAAAGGCCCCGCCCTTACCATCTACAACAGCAAAGACGTGCAGGTGCAAGGCTTGACCGGCAACCAGACCAAAGAACCCATGGTGAAAGTACTTGGCCCTCTAACCAAAAACGTAAAGCTGGAGAGCAAAGACTTCTCCAACGCCGCCACCCAGATTTCCAAAGGGAAAGACCTGAGCAAGGCAGCAGTTACCTTGAAATAAAGCCCAGAGCTATTAAAGTATTATGCCTATTGGCCAGCAGCCGCTGACTAAGGATAAGATCTGTTTTGAGGCTGATTTCTGGAAAACGGCCTCAAAACGCTAAACCGGTTCATAGAAAGGGTGGGAGGTAGCACCGGACCACCCTTTTTTTACTTATTAAACCTGTTCATCATGAAGAAGAAGTCTTTCGCGTTTTTGTTGCTGTTGTTAGCTGTGGTGGCCATGTCTTTTGCGCCCTCTAAAAAGAAGGTGGTGCACGTGTACCTGGTAGGCGATTCTACCGTGGCCGATTACTCTGACTATGACGGCGAAGACTATCTGAACAAGCGCTATCCGGTCATGGGCTGGGGACAGGTGTTTCAGCCTTTCCTACGGCCCGACAGCCTGTCCAAGCTCAAATCCCTGATCAAGGCGGACAGTGCCGTGGTGCTGGACAAAGCCCGGGGCGGCCGCAGCACCCGCACCTTCTTTGAGGAAGGTCGTTGGGCGCAGGTGTTCCAGGCCTTAAAGAAGAATGATGTGGTCATGATCCAGTTCGGGCATAATGACGCGGCCGTTGACAAGCCAGAGCGGTACGTGAACATTCAGGGGTACAAAGAATACCTGCGTCTCTTTGTGAACCAGACCCGGCACAAAGGCGCCACGCCCATCCTGCTCACCCCCGTTACCCGCAACTACCCCTGGAAAGACGGCAAGATTGGCAACGTGCACGGCGAGTACCCTCAGGCGGTAAAAGACGTGGCCAAGGAACTGAACGTGCTCCTGATAGACCTGCAGCAGCTGTCCATAGATTCTTTCTCGGCCAAAGGCCAGGAGTATGTTTCTACCAATTACTTCATGAACCTGCCGGCCGGTAAGTTTAAGAACTACCCCGAAGGCCAGAAAGACAACACCCATTTTCAACCTGATGGCGCTAAAGAAGTGGCCAGGTTGGTATTTGAAGGCATGAAGGGGTTGAAGGTGAAATAGCGTTTGGAACTGGCAGAATAAAATAAAAAGCTTTTAACAATTTCTACAGGAAGCAAGTCACTTTAAGGCGTGGAAAAAGATAAAAGAAAGCCTCTGCGCAGAAAGTAATTTCTTTTCGTGACTCTCAGAAAATACTTAAATTTTCTAGACAATAGAAATGGCGGTGACTGAGGAACTGCCTCTTTTTTAATGTCATGCTTAATCGATTGCGCGAGGGTTGGGCTCCTGCATTGGACTTACCCTTAATTTAAATTTGTGAGATGGTTTTAGTGAAGAGAACGCTTTCCTTTCTTATCTGTAGCCTACTTTCCGGGGCGGGAATGGTGCCCGAGGCGCAGGCCCAGGTATTGCCTTTCAAGGCGCAAACGGCGTACAACGCCTACCTGGTGCGGAACCTGCACCAAGCCTATGATGCCCGCCGCGAAAAAATAACCCAGGCCCTTGGCTCTCCTGAAGCCATGAAAGCCTACCAGGCTCAGGTGAAAAAGGAGTACCTGCGCGTTTTAGGCCCGTTTCCGGAAAAACAGCCTTTAAACGCGAAGATCACGAAACAGCAGAAGCAGAAGGGGTTCACGATAGAGAACCTGGTGTATGAGAGCCGGCCTAACCACCACGTGACGGCCAACCTGTACGTGCCGGAGGGCAAGGGGCCGTTCCCGGCGGTGCTGCTCATGAACGGGCACGAGATGCCGGCCAAGGCCACGGATTCTTACCAGAAAACAGCCCGGCTCTTCGCTGCCAATGGCTTTGTGGTCCTTTCCGTAGACCCATTCTCGCAAGGCGAGCGGGTGCAGCTAACCGATAAAACCGGCAAATCCCTGACCCGCGGCTCCACCACCGAGCACACGTTGCTCAACGCTGGCGCTACCCTGGTGGGTACCAGCGTGGCTGCCTATATGCTCTGGGACAACGTGCGCGCCCTGGATTACCTGGAAACCCGCCCCGAAGTGGACAAAGACAGAATGGGCGCCATTGGCAATTCCGGCGGAGGAACCCAGACGGCCTACCTGCTGGGCTATGATGACCGTATCAAAGTGGCCGCGCCCTGCAGCTACTTTTCCCAGCGCGAACGGGACATGCTCTTACCCGGGGAGCCGGACGGGTGCCAGTTCTTGCCCGGGGAGGGCAACCTGGAATTCGCTGATTACATTATTGCGGCCGCACCAAAACCGGTCTTGATCCTGGCTGGCGAGAATGATTTTGTGGACTACCAGGGCACGCTCCAAGGCATACAAGAACTGCAGAAAATCTACACTACGCTACAGCAGCCAGACAAGGTAAAGCTCTTCACCTGGCCAGACGGGCACGGCATTACCCAACCCAAGCGCGAAGCCGCCGTGACCTGGTTCCGGCAATGGTTGTATAATGATGCCAGACCCGTGAAAGAAGGGAATATTGGCGTGCTTACAGAACAGGATTTATGGGCCACCTCCACCGGCCAGGTGACCACTACCTATCCCCAGGAAACCACCGTGCCCGCCCTGAACCAGGCCATGTACAAGCAGCTATCCGCGCAGCGGCAGGCTTTTTGGGGTCAACCTTATGATGCCGCGCTCAAGGCGAAAGTGCGGGACGTGATAGGTTTGAAACTCAACCAAAACCCGGTGTTTACCGAACTCAGCGGCCAAAGCCAGGCCCCGCAGTACCATCTGGAAAAACGGGTTATCATGCGCCAGGGCGAGTTGCCCATCCCGGCCCTTATTTACACCCCAATCGGCAAGGCCAAACCCAAGAAAATCATCATCCGGTTAACCGACCAGGACAAAGGAAAAGAGGCTCTGGCCAGGAACGATAGCCTAATCCAAAAGGAGATGCAGGCCGGCCATGTGCTGGTGCTGGCAGACCTTCGGGGTATAGGTGAAACCCAGGACGACCCTAAACTCAATGATGCCAAGTATTGGAGCAGCGAGTACCGCAACGCGGTGCTGGCCCTGCAACTGGAACGCCCCCTGCTGGGGCAACGGGTGCAGGACCTCACTACTTTGTTAGACTTTCTCCAGAGCAATAAAAGCCTGGCCGGGTTACCCATTTCTATTGAGGCCGAAGGAGTGTATGGTCCGGTGGTGACGCACACAGTGTTCCTGGATGAGCGCATCTCCCAAGCCACTGTCTCCAAGTCCCTCACAACCTATGAGGACTACCTGACCCGCCCGCTGCAAAAAGACATGTTTTCCAATGTGGTGCAGGGCATTTTACAGTACTATGATTTACCAGACTTGGCGCAGAAATGCGGCCGTCGCTTAAAGCAGATTCCAGATGAAACTAGAGCACTTCGCCCTTAACGTAGAAGACCCCGTGGCCATGGCCGAATGGTACATCCGCCACCTGGGCATGCGGGTGGTACGGCAAATGCCGGAAGCGCCTTTTACAACTTTTCTGGCAGATGACAGCGGCCGCATTCTAGTGGAAATTTACCTGAACCCTGCACATGAGGTGCCGCCCTACCGCACCATGAACCCACTGCTGGTGCACCTGGCCTTTGTGTCTGAAAACCCCACCGCCGATCAGGAGCGGCTCTGCGCTGCCGGGGCCACCCTAGTCACCGACCAGCACCTTCCCGACGGTTCGCACCTGGTAATGCTCCGTGATCCCTGGGGCCTGGCGCTGCAACTCTGCAAACGCGGAACGCCTATTCTGGCAGCTCGGGAAGAATAGGTTCCCGTTTTGAGGCTGTTTTAGCCAAAACGGCCCCAAAACGAAAAAGAGTAGAGCTAATGGCAAAGCCACCGCGGTAACCTAAAACCTGTTTTGTTCCTTTATTGCTGAATTTTACTGCCATGAAACTTCCTTTCTTCTCCCTGGTGCTGGCCTTTTGCGGGTTGGCCCTCATGTCTTTTCTTTCGGTTAAAAAGAAACCTATTACGGTGTACCTGGTAGGGGATTCCACTATGTCTATCAAAGACCCCAAGGCCTATCCAGAAACAGGGTGGGGCGTGCCGTTTGCCACGTTCTTTGACCCATCGGTGGCCATAGACAACCACGCCAAGAACGGCCGAAGCACCAAAACCTTCCTTACCGAGAAGCGGTGGCAAACCGTGGAGGGCGCCCTCAAGAAAGGCGATTACGTGTTCATCCAGTTCGGGCATAATGATGAGGTGAAGACCAAGGCCAGCTATGCCACCGAAGAGGAGTTTACCCAAAACCTGACCCGCTTCGTGACCGAAGCCAGAAAGAAGAAAGCCATTCCTATCCTTATCACCCCGGCGGCCCGGCGCAAGTTTGACGCCAACGGTAAAATTGAGCCCACCCATGAGGCGTATTCCGCGCTGGTGCGCGAAGTGGCTAAAAAGGAGAAAGTCTGCCTCATTGACCTGGACAAAAAGAGCCAGGAACTGCTCCAAAGCTACGGCCCCGAAGATTCAAAAAAGCTGTTCCTCCATTTGCAACCGGGGCAACATCCAAACTATCCGGAAGGCAAAGCCGATGACACGCACTTTAACGAGCGCGGCGCCCTGGAGATGGCGCAGATTGTTCTGGCGGAGGTAAAAGCCCTGAAGCTGGACCTGGCGAAAAGGATTACTGCCCCTGCCGTTACCCCTTAATCCAAATTATGCTCCCATTTTAGTGCCTTCAAATTTCCTTTCATCCCCTAAAGGTCCCCGTATGATACAGCGTCTTTTGAAGTGGTTAGCCTTTCTGTTGAGCTTTCTGTCCATACCCGCCTTCGCGCAGCAGCGTTCCTCCTTAACCTTGTGGTATGATCAACCCGCTGCCAACTGGAATGAGGCCTTGCCGCTGGGCAATGGGCGGCTGGGGGCCATGGTGTTTGGCAACCCGGCCCGGGAGCTTCTGCAACTGAATGAGGAAACGGTCTGGGCTGGGGAACCCGGAAACAACATCAACACAGCCCTTTTCCCGGCCCTCACCGAAATACGCACCCTTATCTTCGCCGGCAAGCACCAGCAGGCCCAGGATCTGGCTCTGCAGAAAATCCCCCGCCAGGCGCCCGCAGGCAACAACTACGGCATGCCGTATCAACCGGTCGGGAATCTGTTTCTGACTTTCCAGGGCCATGAAAAAGCCACCAATTTTTACCGGGACCTAAACATTGAGCAGGCAATAGCCTCAGTTTCTTATAAAGTAGACGGCGTAACCTTTAAGCGGGAAATGTTTTCCTCTTTCCCAGATGACGTGGTCATTGTGCGGCTCACCGCCGATAAGCCCCACAGCATAAACGTTACCCTGGGAGCCGATAGTCCGCATAAGAATTACCAGGTTACCATTTCCAAAGGGCAACTGGTGCTGGCAGGGGTGTCTGGAGACGTAGACAACAAGAAGGGGAAAGTGCGGTTTCAGGCCCGGGTGCAGCCTACCGTTAAAGGCGGCGAGGTATCTTCCACCGCCAATACGCTCACCTTCAAAAACGCCGATGAAGTGACCCTCTATGTTTCCATGGGCACCAACTTCAAAAGCTATAAAGACCTGTCAGGAAATGAGGAGGCGAAGGCCAAAAATTTACTGGCAAAGGCGGTCAAAAAGAACTACATCTCCGCCAAGGAAAACCACATCAAACATTACCAACGGTACTTCAAAAGAGTGTCACTGGATTTGGGAACCAGCCCGGCGGCGGCCCAGCCTACCAATGTGCGCCTGCAGAATTTCGTGCAGGGCCATGACCCGCAGCTGGCGGCGCTCTACTTTCAGTTTGGGCGGTACCTGCTTATCTCTAGCTCGCAACCCGGCACGCAACCGGCCAACCT
Source organism: Rufibacter radiotolerans (assembly GCF_001078055.1). Classification (NCBI taxonomy): domain Bacteria; kingdom Pseudomonadati; phylum Bacteroidota; class Cytophagia; order Cytophagales; family Hymenobacteraceae; genus Rufibacter; species Rufibacter radiotolerans. The sequence goes on from NZ_CP010777.1 coordinate 1,091,769, forward strand.
GCAAGGCATCTGGAACGACAAGATTGCGCCGCCTTGGGATAGCAAGTACACCGTGAACATCAACACCGAGATGAACTACTGGCCCGCCGAGGTCACCAACCTCTCAGAGATGCACGAGCCGCTGTTCAAAATGGTGCAGGAACTGGCGGAGACCGGCAAGGAAAGTGCCGCAAAGATGTACGGGGCCCGTGGTTGGAACATGCACCACAATACGGATCTCTGGCGGATTACCGGTCCCGTGGACGGGGCGTTTTACGGTCTCTGGCCCATGGGCGGCGCCTGGCTCACCCAGCACCTGTGGCAACATTACCTCTACACCGGCGACCAAGAGTTCCTGAAGAAGGATTACCCGGTGCTCAAAGGCGCCGCCCTGTATTACGTAGACGTGCTGCAGGAAGAGCCTTCGCATAAATGGCTGGTCGTGGTCCCGTCCATGTCGCCGGAGAACAAGCACCACGGCAATGCGTCTATTACGGCGGGCACCACCATGGACAACCAACTGGTGTTTGACGTGTTCTCCAATGCCCTGCAGGCTGCCCGCATTTTAGGGGTGGACCAAGCCTTCGCCGATACCCTGCGCCAGCTGCGCGACCGGCTCCCGCCCATGCAGGTAGGCCAGCATGGCCAGCTCCAGGAATGGCTTTTTGACTGGGACCGCAAAGACGACGATCACCGCCACGTCTCGCACCTGTACGGGCTGTTCCCCAGCAACCAGATCTCGCCGTTCACCCACCCTGCTCTTTTTAACGGCGCCAAATCTACGCTGGTGCAGCGCGGGGATAAATCTACGGGCTGGTCTATGGGCTGGAAAGTGAACCTCTGGGCCCGGCTGCTGGATGGAAATAGGGCCTATAAACTGATCGCTGACCAACTCACCCCGGCAGGGGCCGAGGCCTCAGGCCAAAGCGGCGGCACTTACCCCAACCTGTTCGACGCGCATCCGCCGTTCCAGATAGACGGCAACTTTGGCTGCACCTCTGGCATTGCCGAAATGCTGTTGCAAAGCCATGACGGCACCTTGCACCTGCTGCCCGCCTTGCCGGATCAATGGCCCAGCGGTCAGGTAAAAGGCCTGGTGGCTAGAGGCGGGTTTGTGGTAGATATGCAATGGGAAAAAGGCAAGGTGACTTCCCTGAAGATAACATCTACCCTTGGCGGTAACTGCCGCCTGCGCATAGGCAATCCTTTAACCTTGAAGACCAAAGGGAAATTGGAGGCGGCCACCGGCATTAACCCAAATCCCTTTTACCAACCCACCGCCATTAAAGACCCCTTGGTTAACCCTGTTGCTGGTTCAGCCAAAATCACTTTGCCCGTAACCCATGTATTTGACCTGGCAACCCAGAAGGGGAAAAGGTATGAGCTGGTGTCGTTATAAAACCAATGGGTAAAAGCGGCCTCAATAGGCCGCTTTTACCGTGCAAGTGTTTTAAGGGTGTTTTCCGGAAAACAGGCCCAAAACGGGTAAGCCGAAAAATATGAAAATAAGTCAAGTCATTCTCTTAGTTCTGGTCACATGGTGGGGTTCTTCGTGTTCTTCGGTTAGGCCTATTACCTGGCCCTTGGAATCTGTGGCCAGCGTGGGCGGGCACACGGTTACCATCTCAGGCAACCCGCAAGTAGTGAAGCAACCAACACCGGCCATTGCCTTTGACGGGATAGACGACGGATTGCTGGTGCATGCCAACCCCATTGTGGGGGCCGAGGAGTTTACCATAGAGGTGGAGTTCAAACCCAGGGCCGCCTGGCCCGCCAACGTGGAGCAGCGGTTTCTGCACATAGAAGATCTGGCGCTGGGCCAACGGCGGCTACTCTTGGAGCTTCGGCTGAACAACCGCGGGCAATGGTACGCCGATTTTTTTATGCGTACCGAGAAAGCGGCCCTTACCTTGATTGACTCCACCCAAGCGCACCCGGTGGGGGAGTGGGCCACCATGACCATGGTCTACAAAGACAAAAAGCTACAAGGCTACGTGAACGGCCGCCTGGAACTGTCCGGTGACATAGAATACCTACCCATTCCCGCCTCCGCTAATACGTCCATCGGTACCCGCATGGACCAACGGTCGTGGTTCAACGGGGAAATCAGAAGCGTGAAAGCCTGGCCCAAAGCAATCCTGCCCAAGCAGTAATTCTGGGCCTAAAAGGTTGGTAAAAGTAAAACCCTGTTTCGGGGCTGTTTCTGAGAAAATAGCCCCGAAACAGGGTTTGATATGTAAAGCCCCTTAGGGTTACAGGGTCATGTACTTGCGCACTTTCTCAATCATCTCTGTAGAGCCAATCACCAGTGGGCAACGCTCATGCAGGGCGCTGGGTTGTTTGTCTAGAATACGTTCCACGCCATCGGTGGCCTGGCCGCCCGCCTGTTCGGCAATGAAAGCCAGGGGGTTGCACTCATACAGCAGGCGCAATTTACCGGCTGTGTTTTTAGAGGAGCCCGGATAAAAGTAAATGCCGCCCTTCAAGAGGTTTCGATGGAAGTCTGCCACCAGAGACCCAATGTAGCGCGAGGAGTATTTCTGCTCTTTACAGAAGGCAATGTAGTTCTGGATACCCAGCGGGAAGTGGCCCATGTTGGCCTCGTTGCAGCTGTACTGCTTGCCATTCTTAGGGATTTTGATGTCTGGGTGTGAGAGGAAAAACTCGCCCAGCGAAGGCTCATAGGTAAAACCGTTCACGCCGCGGCCCGTGGTGTACACCAGCATGGTGGAGGCGCCATAGAGAATATAGCCTGCCGCGGCCTGCTGCGTACCTTTCTGCAGACAGTCTTCCAAGGTGCCGTCCTGGCCACCCTCAGATAACCGCCGGTAAATCCCGAAGATGGTACCGATGGGGATGTTCACGTCAATGTTAGAGGAACCGTCCAGCGGGTCCATGGCCACAATGTATTTGGCGTTCTGGTTGCCGGTATGGATGATGTCCTCGTCTTCCTCAGAGACAATGGCGCAAACCTCGCCACCGTTGCGCAAAGCCCTGATGAACCGGATGTTGGCAATCACGTCCAGCTTCTGCTGCTCTTCGCCCTGCACGTTGGTTTTGCCAAACTTGCCGCTGGTGTCCTGGTCTACGCGGCTAATCTCGCGGCTCACAATCTTGGCCGCCAGGGCCATGTCGCGCAGCAACTGAGACAACTCGCCGGTGGCATACGGAAAGTCTTCCTGCTTTCTCATGATAAACCGGTCCAGGGTGGTGCCTACGGGCAGCGCTAATGCATCATTCATACGGTAACTTATTTGGGGATAATCTGTTAGCTGAACTTTTGATATTACAAGGGGAAGAAATACAAAGGTCCTGTCTCTCTATGCCCCGGCTGGAAACCTGAAGCGTTTTGAGGGACAGGACCTTAATGAATCTTCGTTCTTACTTACCCAAAGGCAAGCAGATTCTTCAAGGATACCTTACAAAGATACACCCCGTTTCCACGGAATGAAATCATCCTGCTGAAGGAATTTCTCTTTGGTCTGGATGTTGCCGCTGGCCACCTCAATAATGAAGTCCAATACGTCTTCGCCCATTTCCTCAATGGTCTTCTCCCCTGAAATGACTGCGCCGGTATCAATGTCAATGATGTCTGGCATGCGCTCGGCCAACTTGGTGTTGGAAGAGATCTTGATCACCGGAGCAATGGGGTTACCGGTGGGGGTGCCCAGACCGGTGGTGAACAAGACAATGTTAGTGCCGGAGCCAACCAGCGCCGTGGTGCATTCCACGTCATTGCCGGGAGTGCACAGCAGGTTAAGGCCGGGCTTGGTCACGTATTCAGGGTAATCCAGTACGTCCACGATAGGGGAGTTACCGCCTTTTTTGGCCGCACCGGCAGATTTAATGGCATCAGTGATCAAGCCGTCACGGATGTTGCCCGGGCTGGGGTTCATGTCAAAACCGGAACCTACGGCCTCGGCGGACTTGGCGTAGGCACGCATTAAAGACACAAAGCGGTCGGCAGACTCTTCGCGCTCGCAGCGGTTGATCAGTTCCTGCTCCACGCCGCACAACTCAGGGAACTCAGAAAGGACGGTTTTGCCGCCCAGGGCCACCAGAATATCTGAGGTAAGGCCAATGGCCGGGTTTGCAGAGATACCAGAGAACCCGTCTGAGCCGCCGCACTCCAGACCAATGGAAAGCTTGCTCAAAGGCGCTGGTTTTCTGGTCAGTTTGTCGGCCTCTATCAGACCCAGGAAGGTCTGGCGGATGGCTTTGGACATCAGTTCCTCTTCGGTGCCTTCTTTCTGCTGCTCCAATACAATAAGTGGCTTGTTGAAATTAGGGTTCAGGGCTTTGATCTTGCTTTCCAGAATACCCACCTGCGCGTTCTGGCAACCCAGGCTCAACACGGTGGCACCGGCCACGTTGGGGTGGTGGATATAACCCGCCAAGAGGGCGCACAGCATGTCAGAATCCTGACGGATTCCGCCGCAACCGCCGTCATGGGTCAGGAACTTGATGCCGTCTACGTTTTCAAACACGCGGCGCTGCACTGGGGCCAAGGTCTTCTGCAGGGTAAGCGTGCCAATGGCCTCGGTGTTGCCCGACTGGTACAGGTCTACCATCTGCTGTACGTAGGACTTGTACACGTCGCGCTGGCCAAAGCCCAGTTCGTCTAAGAAGGCCTGCTTGATAATGTCCACGTTGCGGTTCTCGCAGAACACCAACGGAATCACCAGCCAGTAATTAGAGGTTCCTACCTGGCCGTCTTCGCGGTGGAAGCCATTGAAGGTTCTGTTCACCCATTTAGACACGTCTGGGGCCGTCCAGCCAATGGTTTTGGTTTTGCCAGTAAAGCCGTTCACCTGGTGTTTCACGTTAGCCGTGCTCAGGACGCCGCCCGCCGGAATGTCATACACTGCCTTGCCCACCAGGGAGCCGTACATCAAAATCTCATCTCCGGCGGCCAAAGGCTGCTGGGCAAACTTATGCTTGGCCTGGATATCATCAACCAACACAATGGCTGCACCGTTATACTCTACGGTCTCGCCCTTTTTCAAATCCGTGAGTGCTACCAGCACATTATCGTTCGGATGGATCTTTAGGAATCTGTGTAACATATCTATAAAATAGGCAGAATGTGCAATCGATTGCGCAAGATATTAATAAATGTAAGAAATTGGAAAAATTACCAACATTTCTTTTTTAGAATGCGAGAAATTGAAGGGAGTTCCGTTTGGGGCCGTGCACTTTTCCATATTCGGAAAATCTGGAAACGAGATAATGGTGCGAGAGCCAATGGTTTCGCTGCCGGATGACAGGAGTGGAGCATAACGCAGGAGGAGGACACTCACTCCTTTTCTAGATGTTAAGTCACACGGAAATTCCTGTTTTGGGGCTGTTTTTAAGAAAACGACCTCAAAACAGGAATGCAAGGAAAAGCCCTTTTGCAGCAACGAGCGCCGCTTTACCAGCCCACTATCTGGTCCATGACCCAAGCGGTGCGGGCAGCAGATACGCCGGTGCTGGGGCAGGTACCGGTGCCGGTCAGTTCTTCCACTATGGTCTGGATAAAGGGTTGCTGCACGTGGGCCGGCGGCGGAAGCCAGAACTCCTCCACGCCCTGGCTGGTCTCCAGTTTAACAGGTTCTGGCGCGAAGGCCGGGAACGTGATTCGTCCCTTGCTGCCTATGATCTCCATTTTGTCTTTAAACTGCGCGGGGTCCACGGTAAAACACCAAACCCCGGTGCCCAGGGCGCCACTCTTGAAGGTGAACTGGGCGGTCACCAGGTCCTCAGCAGGGTAGAGGCCCGCCTGGTTGGCGGTTTGGCCAGAGGCCGAGGCAATGGGGCCCAGCAGAAAGTCAAGGTAATCCAGCTGGTGGGAAGCCAGGTCAAAAAAGAGTCCGCCCCCGGCTATTTCGGGCTGCACGCGCCAGGGAAGGTTGTCTGGGGTAAGGTCTTTCTGGGCCGGGTGAAAAAGCTTAATGTTCACGCACCTTATGTCACCAATGGCCCCGCTGTCTACCAGTTCCTTCACCTTTAGAAAGGAGGGAAGGCAGCGGCGGTAATAGGCCACAAACAGCGGCACCCCGGCTTCGGCGCAGGCGGTTACCATTTCCTGGCACTGCGTGTGGTTCAGGGCCATGGGTTTTTCTACATACACCGGTTTTCCGGCCGCGGCCACCTGCAGCGTGTACTCCAGGTGCGAGCCTGGCGGCGTGGCAATGTAGACGGCGTCTACCTCTGGGTCGTTTATCAAGTCTTGTGCCTGGTCATACCAGTTGGGCACCCCGTGCCGACGGGCGTAATCCTGGGCTTTGGCGCCATCGCGGCGCATAACGGCCACCAATCTTGAGTGAGGTACTTTCTGAAACGCGGGGCCGCTTTTTACTTCGGTGACGTCACCGCAGCCAATGATTCCCCAGTTAAGGGTGGTGTGTGCTGTATTTGTCATAGATGGTTGGTGGCAATTTGCCCCGGGCAAGGAGGAAGATTAGCCGCTCTTTTAGTAGATCAGCCGCAATGTAGTAAATCTCGTTTCAGGCCTGTTTTCTGGAAAACAGGCCTGAAACAGAAAGTCATTCCTGGTCCAACAACTGAATCTCTTTTTTCATGTTTTCCCGGGCAGTTTCTTCTAACCTGTCTTTGAAGTCTGGGGTTCTGTAAATGCTGTCCAGGTCCAGGAAATGCTGCAGTACTTTCTTGCGGCCGTTGCGGTAGAGATAGTCTGAAAAGAGGTGGTATTCCTTCCTGATCTGGTGGGTGTACACGAGGTACTCGGGCCAGGGAGCACCCAGGATAGACAGGTCGAAATCAAGGAGCAGGTTCACGTCTGGGTTTGGGGAAGACTGGTACGTTTTGGTGGCCAGAATCATGTCTGTGACTACGGCTATTTCCGGCGCGGGAACCCTTAAGGTAGACAGCCGGTCCTGGGCCAGTTGGGCGCTTTTCTCCTCGTTGTCTGTTCTGGTGGTCACGTAAACCGCATCATGGTAAAAGACGGCCAGCTTCAGCACCGTGGGCTGGGTGATCTGGGGCAGGTACTGGTCAGAAAGGTGCAGCAAGGCGGCCACGTGGTGCAGGGTATGGTAATGCCGCTCGGGGTCTGTGTACGCCTTTTTCAGTTCCTCCCACAGGTAGTTGGCCACGTGTGGGTCTGAGGCATAGGAGGCGGTTATTGCTTGCCAGGTTTCTTGCAGAAAGGTATCCATAAATAGCAGGTAGCGGGCTTTATTCTTTCTTGTCCAGAATGATGTTTACGGATTTATTGCCTGGGGTAACGGTGATTTTTTTCGGCTGGAAGCCGGGACTGGTGATGACCAAAGTAGCCCCTTCTGCTGGGAGATCCAGCGTGAACTGCCCACCGGGCCCGGTAGTAACCCTAGAAGAACTTTCTTCTACCTGCACGGTGGCGCCCTCCAGTTTCTGCCCAGCCGCATCTGTTACCACGCCGGTCAACTGGGAGGAGTTGGCAGCAGGCTGGGTGTTCTGGGTGAAATGACCGCTGGGCTGCGCGAAATAGTGGTGATAAATCACCTCGGCTATAGCAAAGGCCAGCACCAGCAGCACGGCGGCGGTCTGCCAGATGGGCCACTGGAAAACTTTTCTCTTGCGCTTCTTCTGGGCCAGCAGGTGCTTGAGGCGGCCATGCGTCTCGCGCACCGCTAGCCGCACGCGGGCGGGGCGGGCAATGGCCATACCCTCCACCATGTCTGAGCACAGCTCACAGGACAGCAGGTGCCGTTCCACCTGGTGGCGCAGGTCAGGGGGCAGGGCTCCGGCCTGGTATTGCCGCAGCATTTCCATGGGCGGATGTTCCTCCGGACCCCACTCAGCGGGGAGGTTATTCCTGCTCATAGTTCTTATTCATGTAAATTTTGAGGTTTCTTTTCCCGTTCTGAATATGGCTTTTCACCTTGGAGACATCCAGGCCGGTTAAGGCCGCTATTTCTTTGTAGCTCTTTTTCTCCAGGTAGAAAAGCTCCACGCAGGAGCGCTGCTCGGGGCTCAGTTGCTCCAGGCTTTTGGAAAGCATCTGTAACTCCAGTTCATGGTCAGTCTCCTCTGCGGGATAGTGCGCTCCGGCTTTCTCCACCAAGGGGATCAGCGCCTCATCCAGGGAATCGGTTTCATGCTGTTTCCGGGACCTGATCTGCAGCAGGCAATGGTTTTTGGCCATGACGTGGAGCCAGCTTTTGAAATTGGTGACCTCGTGCTTTTTAAGGGCCGTGATGAGGTTCTCAAAGATCTGCATGGTAGCGTCTTTGCTCTCTTCCTCGCCCTTCAGGTACTTAATGCACACCAGGTACACCATCTCTGTGTAGCGCTCAAACAACTGACCCACCAGGGCCAAATCTCCTGTCTCCTTGTACTGCTGGATCAGTTCAAGGTCATTGGGCGGCTTTGAGCGGGAGAAGAGTTTTAAAAACATACCAGAGCAGTAAAACGCTTTTATAAATAAAAGGAAATGGAAGCGAAAAGCAATTGGTCTTTTGATAAAAACCCCCTTGGCCTGCCTGGTCTCTTCCAAGAGCCCGGCCCGACAAGAAGGGTAATTTTCAACAAGATGCTTTTACCGGCAGAATTGCACAGACCAGGGTATGCTTTATTTTTCTGAAGAGAAACTATACCCTATCCTGAAAAAAGAAAAGCCCGTGTTTTGGGCCCGTTTTCAGAAAAACAGGCCCAAAACACGGGATCAAAGAAAGTTAGCTTTTTTATAAAACGGAGGTCACCTTTTGCTCCAGGGCCAGGTCTTCATGGGCTACGCCCTGCAGCAGGTCCAGTTTCTTGCCGTTCTCTGGTAAAACCAGCATGGGCAGATGCAGGCTTTGGAGGAGTTTAACGGTCACGCTGTCTAGGAAGATCCTTTCCCAGAAATCGCGGTGCAACATGGTAAACGCCAGCAGTTGCGTGGGGTGGGTCATCACGTAAGCGGTAATGCCGGCGGCCACGTCTTCCTCCTCAATGGTATCAAACCTGAATTCCTCCTCCGGGAACTGGAGCCGCAGGTTGGCTTTTATCTCTGCGTCATCCAACAGGTCCAGTTGGTCCTCGCTGTTCACGTGCAGGATGGTGAGGAGGGCCTTGAACACGTTCTTGAGCTGCAGCAACTGGTTCATTGCCGATACTTCATCGTGCTCCATGGAAGAGGAATAGACAATGTGTTTCACCGGCTCCAACGACGCCTGCTCCGGCACGGCTATGACGGGGCAAAGCCCGCGTTTGGCCAGAGACTCAGTGTTGGTGCCCAGGAATTTCTCCATCTGGTTGTGCGCCCCCTGGGTACCCATGATCACCAGTGACACATTGTTCTGCTCTATCAATTGGCCCAGCCGATGGATGATGTCGCCTTCCTTCAGAATGAAATCAAGGGGCACCGATACAAAAGCATCTGAAGTCACTTCTTCCAGGAACACCTGCATGCGCTGCACGGCCTGTTTGCGTACCTCTTCCTCATGGTCGGTAGGGGCTCCCAGCAAGGCCTTGGGCCTGGCATACACGTGGGTGACCAGAATGCGGGCGTTGGTCTTTAGTGCCAGATCCAGGGCGAAGAGCAGGGCCTTTTTGGCGTGTGCTGAAAAGTCTGTAGGAACTAAGAAAATTTTCATATCCGGGGTCTAAAGGGGTGGCTAGAAGGATTCCTGGGTTTCTGGGAAGGAGGAAACGATGTCTTTGGCGTACGCCGGTTGCGGGGCGGGCAGCGTGAGCAGCGGCAAGGTAGTGTGCGCCGAGAGGGTACCGGTAATGCTCTTTTTGAGGATAATGTCCAGGTACGAGTGCTTATGGGGCGCCACGATCAAAACGTCTGCCTGCTGGTCTTTGGTAAACTGCTCAATAGACTCCAGCACGTTACTGGTGGCTTTGAAATAAATGGTAAAGCCAACTTCCGGCAGGCCTTTGTCCAATTGGTGGAGCGACTCCTGTATCCTTTCCAGTTCCTGGGTCTTGTCTTCATTGTAGAGGTGCAGCAGCTTGAGGGTAGCCCCAAACTGTTGCGCAAAGGTCTGCAGAAAAGCCAGGTGCTGCGGGTCTGGCAGGGTTCTCAGGTCAATGGCATACGCTATGGTGGCCAGACCGGTGTAGCGGCCGCAAAGCGGAATGGCCAGTACCGGAATGGTGGCCCGCAGCATGACCTCCGTTACCACGCTGCCCAGCAATGCCCGGCCCATTGCCCTGGCACCGCGCATCCCCATCACTACTATGTCAGCGGAATAGGCATGAATGGCCTCCAGGATTTTCTGCGAAGGGTCGCCAAAGATAGCCACGCACTTAATGGGCAGGTTGGCAATGGCCTCGGCGTGCGGAAGGGCCTCCAGGTAATGGAAACCGCTGGGGGTAAGGGAGTAATTGGAAAGGATGTCGGTGGTGAGTTCTGCGGGGGTATGGAACTGGAAGGCGAAATCTCTGGAGAGTTCCGCCTGCATGTGGTGGGCGTACTGTTCCTGCTCCCTTGTTTTCCGTTCCTCCAGGTGAGCAATATACTCGTCCAGGTTCAGGGACTCAGACAGCGGAATCTGCTGGTGGAAAGCATGGAACAAAACAATCTGGGCCTTGGTATGGATGGCCATCTCCAGCGCGTAGATAAAGGCGTTACGGGCTTCAGCGGAATGGTCTGTGGGGACAAGGATAGTTTTCATAGCGGTATTGGAAAAAGTAGAACCAACAGCTGAAAAAAGGACAGCCTTCACAAAAACGAAAGGCAGCGGGAGGGCGAAGACTCACCCCAGGCCTTCAGCAAAAAATGGGGGACAATCTCTCTATAAGTTTACCTGAAAAGAAAAAATAGGTTTCTGCACGTCTCCTGCAGAAATGTGCCCGGGCAAAGGAGGCAGGCTTTTAAAATCAGGGGCTGACCACCCAACTCCCTTAGCTGCCTTTTTTGGCCGTTAGGTCATGTTATATAGCGTCTTCTATGGTTACATCCTTTCCGTAAATGTCTGTCCTGAACTGTATCTCACCGGCGTCATTCACCCAGCAGGTATAGTAGGCTATTTTAATGGCCACCGGCTTGGGTAAAAAAACATTCTGCTCGGTTCTGGAGAGCGGTAAAAGAGGGTAGGGTTTAGGGGCGGGCGTCTTCCAGTTTTGTCTCATTAAGAGCGCCGCCAGTACCTCTGGGTGCTGGACCCGCACGCACCCATGGCTATAGGCCCGGGCGGGGTGCTTGAACAGCGATTTAACGGGGGTGTCATGCAGGTAAATATGGTAGGGGTTGTCAAACAGGAACTTAATGCGCCCCAGGGCATTGTCATTTCCCGGCTTTTGGATCACTTGCATGGTTTCATCTGAAGGGTTCAGGGTAAACCAGTTAATGGAGCTGGGGGAAACGGGTATGCGGCTGTTACGGGTCAGGCGGTAAACGGTCATGTTGTTGCGGGCCAGATACCCCGGGTCTGTTTGCATGATAGGGATGATCTCCCGCCAGATAATGCTTTTAGGAACATTCCAGGTGGGGTTCAGAACAAAATAACTGATCTTGCTTTCCAGCGGTTTGGTGTGGAATTCTCTGCCCAGTTGCCCTACCACTACCCGGGTCTGCCAGATGACCTTTCCACTTTCCTGGAGTACGTACAGCGAGTAATCTGGAATGTTCACCAGCACAAGGGGCTGGGGTGTTTTGGCCGAGTCTGCTTCCCAACGGCGCAGGTTCAGTTCCATTTGCTGTATGCGCCGGGGTATGGAAATATTGAGGGCCGCCAGGGTTTGGGTACCTACAATGCCGTCTGGTTCCAGGCCGTGCCGGCGCTGGAATTTCTTGACCCCCTGCAGCAGGTCCTTCTCAAAAGCCACTGAATCTTTGGGGTTGGCGGTAAGCGGTAAATCTCCAGTGAGTTTCAGGTTGATGTACAGGTCTGGCAGGCAGTTATCTGGCTCTCCGGCCTTAAGGCATGACTTGTCAGGAAAGGCTTTCCACTGCGGGTTGGTCACCAGGCCCCGGTAATACTGCAGGGCCAGTCGCAGGCGGGCCGCCTGTACCGCGGGGTTGAAGTTGGTGGCCTGCGCGTAGACCGGCAGGCTGAAGCCGGAAAGCAGAAACAGCACAAAGAAGGCAAGAAGAAGGGGTATCCTTCTGCCTAAACTTTCTACTCTATGGTTTCGCGCTTTCATGGGTGGGCCAGTTTTAAAATTAAACGGCGGCCCTGGGTTACAGGGCGGGCAAAGGTTTCTTTTCCCCGTTTTTATGGGCCTGGAAGTGGTATGGGTTCTTAGGCAGGGCCAGTAACGGCACAAAGGCCTGGTAGGCCAGGGCCTGGGTCACGCTGGTGTGTAGCAGGCCTTCCACAAACCCACGTTCATGAATAGAGACGGCCAGCACGTCTATGTTGTTTTCCTCCACAAAGGTCTTGATACCGGCCACCACGTCATTGTTGAGCAGTTGGGCCACGGTATAGGCATTCTCAGGGAAATGTTTGTTCAGGGTCTTGAGCACCTGGTGGTCAGATACTATGTTCAGTTGTCTTTCTGATTTTACGTTGATAATGCTTACTTCAGAGCCAAAGGGCGACGCAAACTGGAAAAGCTGTTTCAGGTACACGGTTTCATCGGTCTCAAAATCAGAGGCGTAGGCAATGTGCGACAGGCCTTTAAACGTGGCCTGGCCCGGAACCACCAGCACGGGGCAATCTGCCTTCTTGATAAAGTTGGCGGTGTTGGTACCCAGTAGCCGGTCCAGGAAATTGCTGGCGCCCCGGGTGCCCATCACCACTAGGTCGGCGGCCTGGGTGTTGATGAGTTCGTTCAGGTGCGGGATAAGTTCACCGTACAGGCAGATGGTTTTCACCTCAAAGGCATATTCGTGTTCCTCCTGAATCTTGAGGGCTAGTTTCTGGAGGGCTTCCTCACAGTCCTCAATCTGCCGTGGGTCAGCGGGAATGGAGACAAAGCCCTGGGGGGCAGTGGTAGCGGGGAAAATAAGCGTGTGCACCAAGAGCAGTTTCCCCCCTCCATGTAATGCTAGTTGAGACGCGTACCGTATGGCGTTGGCAGCGTTCTCAGAAAAGTCTGTAGGTACAATTATGGTTGGCATGGAGGTAGTCTTAAAAGGTGTAACATCAGATGTTATTCTCTTTTACAAAATTACCTAAGATACCACTGCTTGAAAATGACACTGGTCAAAGCGTAAAGTGATGCTTGTCAGTCAGGAAATCACTTGTGGGAGGGCGTTTATGTAGTTATACGAATATAAATAATTTTAGAAGCGAACGCAAGTATTTACCCGGAGAATTTATTTCTGCGGGACCTGAGATGGAAGGGAGGTGCAAGTTGCCGGAAAGCTATTTCTTGTAGGGAAGGACCAATAAAGGCAGAAACGTGTTGGAGGCAACCTTCTGGGTTTTATTTACCAGGAACTGGTACTGCCAAAAGTTAATGTTCCGGGAGCCCATGACCAGTAAATCTGCTTTTTCCTGAAAACAGAACCGGGTAATGCCCTCCTGAACGTTATTGTCTTTTTCTAAGGCATAAGAGACCTGGGGGTAAAACGAGCGTTTGCAGATCAGCCGCAGCCCTCTTTCGGCCTTTGCCCTCTCTTGGTCGCCGGCATCTGTTAGAATATGCAGGAACTGGATCTGGCCCTGAAAGGCCGCTGCCAGCTGTGAGACAAAGCCAATATCCGTGAAGTCATCACCACGCAGGTCAGTGGCGAACACAATCTTGCGCAAGGGCTGAAACGAGACGTGGGGCGGGATGATGAGCACCGGGCAGGGCGAGTACCGGATGATCTGGGAAGTGACGGAGGCCGGGAAAATATCCTGCAGCCCTTCATGGCCCAGCACAATGACATCTGCCTCTGTTTCTGCGGCCGCCACCGGAAGGGTAGACGAGACAGCGCCCACCCGCAGCTCGCTTTCTGTGGCTCCACATTCCTTGGCCACCGCGAACAGCTTTTCCTTAGCCAGGGATATCTGCATCTCACGCACTTTCTTTTCCTCCGGGTCTGGGATGGGTTCCATGTAAGGCACTCCGCCCACCGGCACGTAAGGTTCTTTTTCTGGTTGAGGCACACTATGGAAAAGAAGCATTTTTGCCTGCAGGGGCTGGGCTAATTCGCGGGCGTAGTTGAGTGCGTTTCTGGAGCAGGAGGTGAAATCAGTGGGGCATAGAATCTTTTCCATGATTTTTCTGATAAAAAGTTTACCGTTATTAGTATCTTTTACTCTTAATCAGGAATTGAGATGTGTTTTAGGCGTAGTAGTTTGCCACACCAATCCTGCTTTTTAGACAGATCTCGTTTATAAAAAAGGACTTTCGTCATCTTTGTCCTGAATTTTGTCATTGACAATGGCTTCGGGAGTGCCTACTTTGCATCAGGAGTCATTTCATGTAATTAAAAGAGTAACCCTTGGAACAACCTTTGCAACCTTCCCCCAATCAACTGGATGACCAGGCCCGCCTGAAAGCCATTATTGATGCGGCCATTGACGGCATCATTACCATAGACAGCCGGGGCATCATAGAGACCATGAACCCGGCGGCTCTCCGTATTTTTGGGTATGGCCCCGAAGAGGTGATTGGGCAGAACATAAAAGTCTTGATGCCGGAGCCAGATAAAAGCCAGCATGACGGCTATCTGGAGCATTACCACCAGACCGGGGAGCGGAAAATCATTGGCATAGGCCGTGAGGTGGTGGGCCAACGGAAAGACGGCAGCCTTTTCCCTTTCCTGCTTAGCATAAGCGAGGTGAAACTGCAGGACAAGGTCATCTTTACCGGCATTGTGCATGATATCTCTCGGCAGAAACTAGCCGAACACGCCCAGCGCGAAAGCGAGAACAAGATCAACTCCATTATTCAGGCGGCCGTTGACGGCATTATCACCATTGACAGCCACGGCATCATAGAAATGGTGAACCCCTCTGCCGCCAAACTCTTTGGGTACGTGGAGGAAGAACTGTTGGGTAAAACCATTAACATGCTCATGCCGGAGCCAGATAAAAGCCGGCATGACGGCTACATGCACAACTATGAGCGCACTGGCAAGAAAAGGATCATTGGTATAGGCCGCGAGGTCTCTGGCCTCAAAAAGGACGGTACCATCTTTCCTTTCTATCTGAGCATAAGCGAGGTGCAGCTGGAGGGACGCAGGCTCTACACCGGCTTTGTGCATGACATCACCAACCAGAAATTAACTGAGGAGCGCTTGCGGCGCTATGCAGCCGAGCTGGAACGCAGCAACGCCGAGCTCCAGGATTTCGCCTACGTTTCTTCGCATGACCTGCAGGAGCCTCTGCGTAAAATACAGGCCTTCGGGGATAGGCTTAAAACCAAGGAACAGGCGCACCTCAGCGAACAGGGCAAAGACTACGTAGACCGCATGTTGAACGCCGCCGTTCGTATGCAGAACCTCATCAATGACCTGCTGGCTTTCTCCAGGGTAACCACCAAGTCAAAGTCGTTTGAGGTAGTGAACCTGGATACCATTCTCACCGAGGTGCTCTCTGACCTGGAAATCACGATTGAGAAAACCGGGACTATCATTGAGCGGTCAACGCTGCCCAGCATTGAGGCCGAGCCCACCCAGATACGCCAACTTTTCCAGAACCTGATCAGCAATGCCATCAAGTTCAGGAAAGAAGGGGTAACGCCGGTGGTTAAGATTTACCATGAGCAATTGCAGCGCACCGCCCACCTTATTGGCACCCCCGGCGACCTGCAGATAGCCATTTATATTGAAGACAACGGCATAGGCTTTGACGAAAAGTACCTGGACCGGATCTTCAACATCTTCCAGCGCCTGGAAGGCCAGAAATACGAAGGGTCTGGCATAGGCCTGGCCATTTGCCGCAAAATTGCCATCAGGCACGGCGGCGACATTACCGCTGAAAGCAAGCCCGGGCACGGTACCCGTTTTATCATTACCTTGTCCACCAAGAATCTACAATACTAGAACCGCAACATATGAGCCGCAAGAAAAGAACTATAATCATTCTCATAGCCGATGATGATGCCGAAGACCGTATGCTGGTGAAAGACGCCCTGGAAGAAAACCGTCTCACCAATGAGGTGCAGTTTGTAGAAGACGGCGAGGAACTGATTGATTACCTGCATAACCGGGGTAAATTCACGGACCGGGAGAAATACCCCACCCCGGGCCTTATCCTGCTGGACCTGAACATGCCCCGCAAAGATGGCCGCGAAGCCCTCAAGGAAATAAAAGCCGACGAACACCTGCGCGTAATACCGGTAGTGGTGCTTACTACCTCCAAGGCCGAGGAAGACATTCTGCGCACCTATGACCTGGGAGTGAGCTCTTTCATTACCAAGCCGGTAACCTTCGCCGCTCTGGTAGACGTCATGAAGACCCTTACCAAGTACTGGTTTGAAATAGTGGAATTGCCCAAGCCTGAGTTATAGGAAACAGGCACTGCTGCCAGAAAAAAATCTGCCGCTTTGCCGTTTTAAGCCTGTTTTAGCCAAAACAGGCTTAAAACAGATTTTACCTGCCAAGCCTATTCAAGTAGATAGCAACCCATGAGAAAGCCTTGAAATAGGAAGGCAATTGTCGCGGTAACCGTGGGCGGTTTAAGTAGGGTAGGAGGTTTTTTTAAGAAGGCCAAACAAATATGCTATGGGAGAAAAAGTGCTTTCCGTGAGGGAGTTACAGGAGAAGGATATAACCCCGCTCAGTGACTACTGGTTTTCCGCGGAGCCCGGTTTTCTGGAAGGGATAGGCGTGGACCTGGCCAAAATGCCCGCCCGCGATGAATGGCAGGAAATGCTGGCCACGCAGATGAGGCAAGGGTATGAGGAGAAGCAATCCTACTGTGTTATCTGGCAGGCAGACGGGCAGGCCGTTGGGCATTCAAACGTCAATAAGATTGTGTTTGGTCAGGAGGCGTTCATGCATCTGCACCTCTGGAAACCAGACTTCCGGCAGAAGGGCATGGGCACAGACCTGGTGAAACTGTCACTGCCTTACTTCTTTAAAAACCTGCAGTTGAAAACCCTGTACTGTGAGCCCTATGCCCTGAACCCAGCCCCCAATAAAACCCTGGAGAAAGTAGGCTTTGACTTCCTGAAGGAATATATCACCACCCCGGGGTGGATCAACTTTGAGCAGCCAGTTTGCCTTTGGGCCCTTACCTTAGAGAAATTCAGAAAGTTGTAAAAGCGATTTTTAGATGATATCTTCAAGGAAAGGAAAAGCGGGCGGAAGTATCCTTGAAAAGTGCTGGCGGGTAGTAAGTTGCCGGTAGGCCTCAGATACAAAGCGTGACTGCCAAAAGTAGTTCCTGTTTTTAGGCCGTTTTCCTGAAAACAGGCCTAAAACAGCTTATTGGCTGAGGTCATTTACCGCGCCATTACTAAGGGCAGAAACCGCCGCCCCGGGCGAAGATTTTGCCAGGCTTTCCTGGTTACTTTTGGCCTGTCCCCCTGGCCTGGTACCTAACCTTTGAGCAGATAAGATCTAATCAGAATAGATAGTACAAGTGCACTCACCATCATGCTAGAACTAGTAAGAACCGATTCCACCAACCAGGCCTTTGTTGCCCTGGTGCAGCTGTTAGATGCAGACCTTAAGAGAAGAGACGGCGAGGACCATGCCTTCTATGCGCAGTTCAACAAGATTGATTTGTTGAACCAGGTAGTAGTGGCTTTCCTGAACGGGGAGCCCGTGGGGTGCGGGGCTATCAAACAGTACAAGGTGCACACGGCAGAGGTCAAGAGAATGTTTGTGAAGCCAGAACACAGAGGCAAAAACATAGGCACCTCCATCTTGCAGGAGCTGGAGCGCTGGGCTTCTGAGCTGGGCTATAATGCCCTTATTCTGGAAACCGGCAAGGCCCAGCCCGAAGCCATTGGTCTCTACACCAAAAAAGGCTTCAACCAGATACCCAACTACGGGCAGTATGAGCAGATAGAGAACAGCGTGTGCATGCAGAAAACGGTCACCCCAGAATAGTCAACCTCCATTAGTCAGCCTTCTCTGGTTTTAATATCCTTTACCCAGCTAAGCGGGGCCGGTATTGCGCGTACTATTCACTCTGGTTTTAGCGATCCTTTACTACTCCTCGCCCTGCCTGACGCTAAGGCTACCCATGCCCATAAACTGCAATAATCCGGGCAATGAGGGAGATTCTGCGGGCCAGAAGGTCAGAAAACAGCCTGCCTGCGGCCTTGCTCGGCCATAAAACTTACCATACGCTACGGTTTTTTATTTTATTCACTTAAATTAGCTTTTGATCGGCCAGCCGTGTAGGCGTTAAAACAACTTTGAAAGCGGTTGCTGTGGCAGAATCTGAGGCTAAACCCATATCTCAATGCCCGATAGAATCAGGATTCTTTTGATTGATGATGATGAAGATGATTTCGTGATCACACGGGACATTATCCAGGACATTCCAGGTAGAAATTACGCGATTGAGTGGGCGCCTTCTTTTGAGGAGGGGCTGAACCTTATCCGCCAGAAAATCCATGACGTGTACCTGGTAGACTTTTTCCTGGGGGCCCATGACGGACTGGAACTGATTACGCGGGCGGTAGAAGAAGGCACCACCGCCCCCCTTATTCTGCTTACCGGCCAAACCGACCGCGAGACCGACGAAAAAGCCATGCGGGCCGGGGCCCTTGACTTTCTGGTGAAAGGCGCCATCAACCCGTATGACCTGGAACGGTCCATCAGGTACAGCATTGACCACGCCAAAAGCCTGGCGGAGATTCAATCCTTAAATGCCCAGTTGGAACAGCGCGTGCATGAGCGCACCCAGGAGTTGGCAGAGGCCATTCAGCAGCTGGAAATGACTAACCGTATTTTGCATGAGGCGCAGCTGGATATTGAGAAAGCCCTGCAAAAGGAAAAAGAACTCAATGAACTGAAATCAAGGTTTGTGACCACGGCGTCGCATGAGTTCAGGACCCCATTGAGCACGGTTCTATCTTCGGCCTCCATTATTGCCCGCTACAAAACCACTGAGGAAGATGACAAGCGGCTCAAGCACGTAGACCGCATTAAATCTGCAGTGCAGAACCTCACGGTTATCCTCAATGATTTCCTTTCCATGAGCCGCATAGAGGAAGGCAAGGTGTACAATGTGCCGTCCGTCTTCAACCTGGTTTCCTTCTGCAAAGAAAACGTGGAGGAAATGGAGGCGCTGGTGAAGGAAGGGCAGCAGATCGCCTATACCCATGAAGGCCTGCAGGAACTGGTGGAACTGGACAAGCAACTGCTTAAGAACATTCTCATTAACTTGCTTTCCAACGGCAGTAAATATTCCAGCGAGGGCAAGACCATAAACCTGGAAACCAAGATCACCCATGAGGCGGTCACCATAAGTGTAAAAGACCAGGGCATAGGTATTCCCAATGCAGACCAAACCCACCTGTTCACTCCCTTCTTCAGGGCCCAGAACGCTACCAATATCCAGGGCACGGGCCTTGGGCTGAACATTGTAAAAAGATATGTAGAGGTGATGGAGGGCACCATGCAGTTTAAATCTGTCCTCAACAAAGGCACTACCTTTACCATCACTTTCCCCAAAACAGCTAAAAAATGAAAAAGATACTTCTTATTGAAGACAACCAGGAAATCAGGGAAAACACCGCCGAGATTCTTTCATTGGCCAACTACGCCGTAGTGGAGGCCGAGAACGGAAAAGTAGGCGTTGACCTGGCCCGTAAGGAGAAACCAGACCTGATCATCTGTGATATCATGATGCCGCAGCTAGACGGTTACGGCGTGCTGCACATGCTCAGCAAGAACCCAGAGACCTCCAGTATTCCCTTCGTTTTTCTGACGGCCAAATCTGAGAAAGAAGACTTTAGAAAAGGCATGAACCTGGGCGCCGATGATTACCTGATCAAACCCTTTGATGACCTGGAGCTGCTGGATGCCGTGGAGATGCGCCTGAAGAAGAATGAGATCCTGCGGGCCGAGTTCAACAAAAGCGTGGAAGGCCTGGACGAGTTCATTCAGGAAGCCAAAGGCTACGAAGACCTTAACAAACTAATCTCAGACAAGCGCAAGGTGACCATGTACAAAAAGAAACACAACCTGTTTCTGGAAGGCAACTACCCCAACGCCCTATACTTTCTGAGCAAGGGGAAGGTGAAAACCTACAAGGCCAACGAGGAAGGCCGCGAGTACATCACCAACCTCTACAAAGACGGCGATTTCATTGGCTACCTTGACCTGCTGGAAGAAGGCCCGTACCGCGAATCTGCCATGGCCCTGGAAGATTCCGAGGTGTACCTCATCCCGAAAGAAGATTTCTTTACGCTGCTGCATCAGAACCGTGATGTGGCCAACAAGTTCATCAAGATCCTGTCTGATAACCTGGCAGACAAAGAAGACCGTCTCTTGAAACTGGCCTACAACTCCGTGCGCAAGCGCGTGGCAGAAGCCCTCATTCTGGTGGAAAAGCAGTACCAACAGGAAGGCAAGCCCGCCACTGAAATGTCTATCTCCCGCGAGGACCTGGCCAGCATTGTAGGCGCCTCCAAAGAAACCGTCATCCGCACGCTGGCAGACTTCAAAGACGAAAAACTCATTGACACCCGCGGCAGCAAAATCTTCATCCTCAACTCAGAGAAACTGGCCAAAATGCGGAACTAAGGGATTAAAATTGCTTTGTGTATTTTTAATAAAAAGGGCCTATTTTGAGAAGAACAGGCCCTTTTTATTAAAAAGAAAATTCTTCTCTCTGGGGAAATGAATAGTTTTAGGGGCTGAGGCTTCAATGGCTAAGACGCTCGCAGGTCTTTCAGATGCTACGAGGTCTTTTTAGCCGTCCGTATAGTGCTGGCTACCTTTAAATACAATTAGTTTTCCGGAAGTTCTATTTCGCTCTTTCGGATTTGCAATCCGGAAGTTGCCGAAATGGGGATTTGCAATCCCCTTCTTTTGCTCGAGGTTCCAGGCAGAGTGGGTGCCCGAAAGAACAAAAGAGTTAAGTATTAAAACAGCTTTTTACCTCCCCGGCCTGTCCCCTGACAGGACGGAAGATAAGCCTATCCATTTGAAAAAGATATTGGTTGGCCTGTTAGGGGACAGGCCAAGGAGAAGAAGCCAACAACACAAACTGCTCACGCATTTCGTCCCCCTTTGAAGGGGGTAGGGGGATGACCAAGGCGCTGAAGATGCTAAAGCTTTCCTAATTAGAAACTTTCCCCCTCATCCTACCCTTCTCCCTCAGGGAGAAGGAACTGCGCTGTTTCGTTTTGAAGCCGTTTTGCGGAAAAGAGGCGTTAAATACCCTTCCGCATTTTGTAAATCCCTTACCTGAAAGTCACCAGAAACCATTGCCCAAAGAAAAGGGGCACCCACCAGGAGTGCCCCATCTATACTTATTAAACGCCCGTTTTTTGCAAAACGGGTACAAACCAATTTCTACGCAGATACCGCAGATTTCCTGAACATAGGCGCTCTTCTCAACTTAGACGCCTGCTCATAAGCGTAGGCAATCTTCAGCAACTCCGGTTCTGTGTACGCCTTCCCGAAGAAAGACAACCCGATCGGCAGATTCTGCACCTGGCCCATGGGCAGCGTGATGTGCGGGAAACCTGAGATAGCAGCCGGGGTAGACAGACCGTAGCCGGTAAAGGAGTCGCCGTTCACCAGGTCAATGCACCACGACGGGCCATAGGATGGGCCGGTGATGGCGTCTAGCTTGTGCTCCTGCATGATCTGGTTGATGGCCTCGCGGGAGCCAGATACCTGTTTGGTCACCGCTTCTTTATATTCCTTGGTGTTCAGGTCGCCCAGTTTCTCAGACATCTCCAGAATCTCCTGCTTGAAAAAAGGCATGGCCTGGGCCTCGTTGCGCTTGTTAAACTCAATGACTTCTTTCAAAGATTTTACCTTGCCGTTAGACGTGGCCAGGTACTTGTTTACGCCGTCTTTGAATTCATATTGCAGCACCGTAAAGCTCTTGCCAGACACTTCCCTGATCTTCTTCATCATCTCCACTTCCACAATGGTGGCGCCTTTGCTTTTAAGCACGTTCAGGGCCTGTTCCAGCAGTTCGTCAATGCCTACGTGGCCTTTCATGAAAGATTTCTCCACACCAATGCGTTTGCCCTGCAGGCCGTTGGCATCTAAGAACTTAGTGTAATCTGGGTGGGCTTTGCCTGAACTTTCTTTGGTGACCTCATCAGCATTGTCTACCCCGGCCAATACGCCCAGCAGTATGGCGGCATCGGTGACGGTTCTGGCCAGGGGGCCGGCAGTGTCCTGGGTGTGAGAGATAGGGATAATGCCCGAACGGCTTACCAGCCTCACAGTGGGCTTGAACCCTACCAGGCCATTCACGGCGGCGGGGCAGACAATGGAACCGTTGGTCTCAGTGCCTACAGAAACGGTGCACAGGTTCGCGGCCACCGCCACGCCAGACCCTGAACTGGAGCCACAGGGTGTGCGGTCCAATACGTAGGGGTTGCGCGTCTGACCACCCCGGCTGCTCCAGCCACTGCTGGCTTTGGTAGACCTAAAATTGGCCCACTCGCTTAGGTTGGTCTTGCCAATTAAAACCGCCCCGGCGGCGCGCAGCCGCGCTACAATAAAGGCGTCTTTGCTGGCTTTGTTGTCGGCTAAGGCCAGGGCCCCGGCCGAGGTGGACATTTTATCAGCAGTGTCAATGTTGTCTTTCACCATCACCGGAATGCCGTGCAGCGGGCCGCGCAGTTTTCCGGCCTTGCGTTCCTGGTCCATGGCATCGGCTATCTGCAGGGCGTCTGGGTTCACCTCAATCACCGAGTTGATTTTAGGCCCGCTTTTGTCAATGGCCTGTATGCGGTCCAGGTACATCTGGGTGATCTGGCGGCTGGTAAGTTCACCTTTCTGCATTTTCTGCTGCAGCTCCTGAATGGTGGCTTCGTTCAGTTTGAAGTCATCCTTGAAAACATCAGGAGCGGTGGCAACCGGAGTCTCAGGCGTGGCCGGAGCGGTGGTAGCGGTGGCGCAGGCACTCAGGCCCAGCGCTGAAAAAGTCACGCCGGCCAGGGAGCCGGTTCTTATAAAATTTCTACGGTTCATGTTTATCCAATTTGGAGTAAGATACTGGTCTGGCCGCCCAATTAAAAAGAATAAGCCGCAAATTTGTTTTAGGGCGGTTTTGCGTAAAACAGGCTTAAAACGCCCGGACTGTTTTCTTGGCCAACCCTGTCTTTATTGCCCAAATCAGAATACATTTGATCTTGATGCGAACGCCTATGCCCAGATACCTGCTGTTTCTCTTTTTGCTGTTCCTGGCCACGGCCACTGCGGGCCAATCCCGCAAGCGGGCCCGCGAGTACGGGATCAAAATAGGCGTCCTGCCTACCGGAAAGCTTAATGCTATTACAGACGTGCCCGGGGTAACGGTAGGGCATGCCACCGTAATAAGCGGAGATCAAATCCGGACGGGCGTCACGGCTATCTTGCCGCATGGTGGCAACGTTTTTCAGGAGAAAGTGCCGGCGGCGGTGTACGTGGGCAACGGGTTCGGGAAACTGGCGGGCACTACTCAGATTCAGGAACTGGGCAACTTGGAAAGCCCCATCATTCTTACCAACACCCTGGCTGTGGGCACTGCCCTCAATGCCGTGGTGGACTATACCCTGCAACAGCCTGGCAATGAGGCCGTGCAGTCGGTGAACGCGGTAGTGGGTGAAACCAATGACGGCACGTTGAATGACATACGCGGCCGGCACGTCACCCAGGCCCACGTGCTGGAGGCTATCAAACAGGCCAAAGCCGGGCCCGTGGCAGAAGGGAATGTGGGAGCGGGCACGGGAACGGTCTGCTTCGGGTTTAAGGGCGGTATTGGCACCTCGTCCCGGCAACTGCCCCAAAGCTTGGGCGGCTACACGGTGGGCGTGCTGGTGCAGACTAATTTTGGCGGCGTGCTGCAGATAGACGGCGCCCCGGTAGGCGAGGAGCTCAAGCAGTTCTCCTTCAGTAAACAGGTGCTGGAGAAAGCTGACGGTTCCTGCATGATGGTAGTAGCCACCGATGCTCCCCTGGATGCCCGCAACCTGGAGCGCATGGCCAAACGCGCCATGATGGGCCTGGCCAAAACCGGCGGCATTGCCTCTAACGGCAGCGGCGATTACGTGATCGCTTTTTCGGCGAATGCCGCGGTAAGGATTCCGCATGCATCTAAAGAGAAAACACAAACCGTAACCCTACTGCGCAATGATGAGGTATCTGCCTTGTTCCTGGCCACTATTGAAGCCACCGAGGAAGCCATCATCAATTCTTTGTTCAAAGCCGAGACCCTGCAAGGCAAAGATAAAACCGTTGTTCCGGCCTTGCCGTTGGAAAAAACCTTAGAGATCTTAAAGAAGCACCATGTCATTCAACCATAGATTATACGCCTTTTTAAATGATGAAATCCTGCCCCAGGAGAGCGCTTACCTGCACGTAAGTGACCTGGCCATTCTGCGGGGCTACGGTATTTTTGATTTTTTCAAAACCCAGGAAGGTGAGCCCCTTTTCCTGGACGATTACCTGAACCGCTTCTACGGTTCGGCGCTGATCATGGGTCTGAAGGTCCCGCTGCCCGAGGAAGAGCTGAAGCAGACCATTGAAAAGTTGATCCAGATGAACGGGCTGTCAGACTCGGGCGTGAAAATGGTTTTGACAGGCGGGTATTCTGAGAACGGCTATGACCTGGGGGAGCCTAACCTGATCATTCTGCAGCAGCCGCTGTCCATGCCCTCAGAGGCGCAACTGGCTACGGGCCTGAAGGTGATTACCCATGAATATGTGCGGGACCTGGCAGCTGCCAAAACCATCAATTATTCCATGGGCATTAAGCTGCTGCAACAGGTAAAGGCAAGGGGCTCCGATGACGTGCTCTACCACCAGAAAGGCGTGGTCTCAGAATTCCCGCGCAGCAATTTCTTCCTGGTAAAGCAGGACGAGACCGTCGTGACCCCCGCCCAGGAAATATTGAAAGGCGTTACCAGAAAAAACGTGCTGGAATTGGCGGGCAAGAAGTATTCCGTGCAGGAGGGAACGGTCACGTTAGAAGACATCGCGCAAGCCAAAGAGGCCTTTATGACCAGCACCACCAAACGCGTGCTGCCCATTGTGCAAATTGACGGCCAACCCATTGGCGACGGGAAACCGGGCAGTGTCACGTTAGAGTTGCTGGAAGACCTGATTGCCCTGGAAAACCGGCACCTGCAAAAGTAAAAATCCGTTTCGGGGCTGTTTTAGCTAAAACGGCCCCGAAACGGATTTTGGTAAGTCAGGTGGTGGCCCTTACGGCTTAGCCTTTGGTGGAGAATTTATAGACCGTCTGCTGGCGGTATTCCTGCCCGGGTTGTAAGATGGTGGAAGGGAATGCGGGCTGGTTAGGGGAATCTGGGTAATGCTGGGCCTCCAGGCAAAAGCCGGCGTGGTTCTGGATGGGTTGCCCGTTCTGGCCGGTAATTTCACCTTTCAGAAAGTTTCCGGAATAGAACTGCACGCCGGGTTCGGTGGTGAAGACTTCCATAAAACGGCCGCTGTTTTTCTCATAGGCAGTGGCCGCCAGTTTCAGGGTGCCATCTGCGTTCCGGAGCACGTAGTTATGGTCATAGCCACCGCCTTCCATTTGTTTAATACGCTCTCCAATCAGGTGCGGCTCCCTGAAGTCCAGAGGCGTGCCGGCCACTTCCGGAAGTTCCCCTACCGGGATAAGGTTTGCGTCTACGGCGGTGTATTGGTCGGCGTTGATCACCAACTCATGGTTCAGCACATCTTCCTGGCCGCCCGTTAAATTGAAATAGCTGTGTTGGGTAAGGTTCACCGGCGTGGCTTTGTCTGTGGTGGCGCGATAATCAATAACCAGTTCGTTCTGCGGGGTAAGGGAGTAGGTGACGATTACCTGCAACGTGCCTGGGTAGCCTTCTTCCCCGTCTGGGCTGGTATAGGTTAGCGCAAGGGCGTTTTGGTCGGGGAGTTCGGTGGCGGTCCATACCACTTTGTCAAAACCAATTAGGCCGCCGTGTAAATGGTTGGGGCCGTTGTTGGTGGCCAGGTTATATTCCTGCCCGTTGAGCGTGAATTTCCCCTTGGCAATCCGGTTTCCGTACCGCCCAATCAAGGCGCCAAAATAGGGCATATTTTTCAGGTAGGCAGCAGAAAGGTAGCCTTCTAAAGAATCAAACCCTAGCACCACGTCTGCTGCTTTTCCGTGTTTATCTGGTACCAAAAGCGAAGTGACAATGCCGCCGTAATTGGTGATGGAAGCGGTCATTCCATGCTCATTCTTCAGGGTATATAACTGAACGGGTGTTCCTTCTGGGGTATTACCGAATGGTTTTTTCTCTATCTGCATACATCAGTTTTTAACGGCGCATTTCTTTCACCGAAAGGTAAAGGTAAGAATACAAAATCTTCGCTTTTGTTGGCGCTGTTTTTATCCTGTTTCCCTGGAGAAAGGGCATAATCAGGTGGGGTTGCTGTCCAGGTCCTTGATTTCCTTTTTGTAGGCCGGAGGCAGGATGATAGACTTGAGGAACCAGTCCAGCTTAAGGGTGCGGGTGACTTTGTAGGCCTGCAGCAGCGGGGTGATGAGCGAGATTTTACGGAAACCCAGCAGGTCTTTCACGCGGTCTGGCACCACCATTACCTGGGCTTCCAGAAGCAGGCGGTACCGCACCAGGCCCAAATGTTTCTGGTACTGCTTGAACAGGTCATGGGTGTAGTGGCTGGGGGCCAGGTCCTGCTGTAAATGCTCTTCGCGCATCTGTACCCAGGCCAGGTAGGAGGTAGGCAAACCGGTCAGACCCATTCTGAGGCCCACCCGGTTAAATACCTCAAACACCTCTTCTTTCTCCGGCAATGACAGCTTCCGCTCCAGCACTTCATAAGCCCTGATGGAGTAGTCAATGAGCATGAACAAGACATCGCGGTACGCCCAATCTGGAATAGAGGCCCCGCGCTTGTTCTCAACGGCCGCATGGATGTGGGCCATTTTGTCTATGGTGCGGTGGGCGCCTTCCAGCGAGGAGAAAACGATCTGCCGGGCATAGGCTACCGTGGAGAAAAGCCGGCCCAGCGGGTCTGCCGGAAGGCGGCCGGTAAAGTAGAGCCAGTCCACGGCTTTGTTAAGCGCAAATTCGGCGGCCGAGCCGGCAAAAATAAACAGGATGGTATCCCCTTTGCCCCAGATTTCGCGCACTATTGATCCTTCCTTTACAAAGAAATCCATGGCCTGTGTGGAGTTAAGGTGTGAAAGGTGGTAGCGGTGTTTTCCCGCAAGAAAAAGCAAGACGCGGCCAGGAAAGCAAAGGCAATTGCCGAAACCTGTTTTACGCCTGTTTTGCTGAAAACACCCTTAAAACGCAAGGTAAAATAAGAAGCCAGCTCAGGTGCTACAGACCTACCCATTCCCTGGCGGCGTCACGGTGGTGGTGCTCAAAATACTTCACCTGGGCGGTGGTAAAGGGTTTCATAAGCGTGGTCAGGGCCTTCTCCCAGGCCCGGTCTCCTACAATGGCAATTTTCAAAAAGCTGTTCAGGTGTTTGAGGTCAAACTTGAGGTCTTCCCAAAGGCCACCCGCCAGCCAATGGTCCAGGCCGGTCATTTCCCAGTACAGGTTCAGTTTGCCATGTTGGGCTATTTTCTCATCCAGTAAAGGTACCATTACCTCATATTCCGGTTTGCCTAAGGTGCCCGTTACCCGCACGGCAAATACCATGGGGTTATCGGTTGTAATTATCTCTACCATTGCCTTGCATTTTCATTTTGGTACGCTATTACAGGCCGTAAGTTAAATCAAGCGAGTTATTTTGGGCCTCTTTTTCTTAAAACTGCCCCAAAATGCAAAGTGCCACAGGAAAGGCTGCCAGGGACCCGGCACCTTAGCGTTGCACTTTTTAATAGTCAGTTTTTTTAGAACGGACCGCTCTCAAAGATTAGCGCCCATCGCCAAAAGGCAGCTTGGTAGAAACACGGAAGGCCCATTGCCTAAACTACCAGATTTCGTGCGGTCCGTAAACACAGAGGAAGCATCTCCCGTTGCGGGGGGTTAAACTTGAAAACCCATGACACTACCCCCTTTTCTCAAAGCCGGTGATAAAGTAGGTGTGATAAGCACCAGCAATTTTACAGAGCAGCCTTACATTGATGAATTGGTAAAGATCCTTAAAGGCTGGAAACTGAAGCCGGTGCTGGGCAAGACCATTGGGCCCCGCCAGGGCAGCTTTGCGGGGTCAGACAACCTGCGCCGGCAAGACCTGCAGGACATGCTGGACAATGATGAGATCAAAGCCGTGCTGGAGACCATGGGGGGCTACGGCATTGTGCGGGTGATTGAAGACGTAGATTTCAACAAGTTCAAATTCCACCCCAAGTGGCTGGTGGGGTATAGTGACACCACCTTTCTGCACAGCCATGTGCAGGGCCTTTTGAGCACGGCCACCATTCATGGCACCATGGCTTGTGATCTGGAGGGTGGGTATAAGGTAGAATCTTGGGAAAGCCTGCGCAAGGCTCTTTTTGGGGAAGATCTGGAGTACTCTGTAAAAGCCCACCCCCTAAACCGGTTAGGCAAAGCCGAGGGCACCCTGGTAGGCGGCACCATAAGTATTCTTTGCAATGCCAAAGGCACCAAGTCTGAGGTGAACACCAACGGGAAAATCTTGTTTCTGGAAGACGTGGGGGAGCAGCATTTCCGGCTAGACAATTACCTGCTTTCCTTAAAGCAAGCCGGCAAGTTTGAGTATGTGAAGGGGCTTCTGGTGGGGCAGCTGGTGGAAATCAAGAAAGACGACCCGCCGTTTGGGAAAACCCCAGAGGAGATTGTTTTGGATGCGGTGAAGGAGTATGACTTTCCCGTTTGTTTCGGGTTTCCGGCGGGCCACAGCGGGGTGAACAAGGCCATGGTCTTTGGCGCGCCGGTTAAAATGGAAGTGACCGACAAAGGCTCCACCATCAAGTTTAACCTATAAGCCAACCATCTGCAAAACCTGTTTTAGGCCTGTTTTTAGGAAAATGGGCCTAAAACGGAAACCCTGGCAATATGGAGAAAACCAAACCAATCTTTCTGCTTACCTGTGAGCACGCCGGAAACGAGGTGCCCAAAAAATACCTGGCTCTTTTCAAAGGGCAGGAGGACGCGCTTTTCTCCCATAAAGCCTTTGACCCCGGGGCGCTTCGGCTGGCCCGGCACCTGGCCGCTGCCTTAAAATTGCCGCTGTATGTTACCTCCGTCTCCAGGTTGCTGGTAGAAGCCAACCGGTCTCTGGACAGTGACGAACTGTTTTCTGACTTTAGTAAAAGCCTGTCTGAAAAAGACAAAAAAGAGGTACTGGACAAGTATTATTTCCCGCACCGGCAAGAGGTGGAAAAGCAGATAAGGAAAGTCACCGCTGCCGGGAAACAAGTCTGTCACCTGGCCATCCATACCTTTACCCCAGTCCTAGACGGAGAGGTACGCAAGGCAGACATTGGCATTCTGTATGACCCCAAACGGCCGCTGGAAAAGGCCATTGCGCAGCACCTCAGGCAACATTTAAAAGAGCAGAACCCCTCCCGTAGGGTCCTCTATAATTCGCCCTACCCCGGCACCGATGACGGCTTTCCTACCTACCTGCGAGGCAAGTTCACCAAATACCAATACGCCGGCTTTGAACTGGAAATTAACCAGAAGTTCTTTCTGGATGGCAGAGAGGAAGTCTGGCAACAAGTGGTAGACGAACTTACTGCTGCCTTGCAGCAAACCCTGAAAGGCACTTAGAATCAAGCTATGGTCTGGTAAGTTCTCTGGAAAGGTCCGAATGAGCGTTCTCTCAGGGAAACCTATACTTTCACTGGCTTGATTTTAATGAGGTTGAGCAGGCAAAACTGATAACATTCCTCTGCAAAAGTGACCTTCATCATCTTTCTGCTGGTCGGTTCTGTCGAAATTTGCAATGCAATTTGACCATTGACCATGCAGAACCAGTTCAAAGTACTTACTTTATCTTACAAACAAGCCCCCATTGCGGTGCGCGAAGCGGTATCTCTCAATGAGATAGGGTGCCGTAACCTATTAGATAAAATAAAGGATTTCACCCAGGCGCAAGACGTGTTGGTGCTGTCTACCTGTAACCGCACAGAGGTCTATTATTCCGCCGAAGCAGATTACTCCCGGGAGTTAATGGAGCTGATTGCCATTGAAAAAGGCATTTTTGATACCCAGAAGATTTCCCCGTATTTCAAGCACCTCACGCAGCCGCAGGAAGCGCTACAGCACCTCTTTCAGGTGGCCTTGGGCCTGGAGTCTCAAGTGGTAGGTGACATGCAGATCATGAACCAGGTGAAGAACGCTTACCAGTGGGCCTCAGACTCGGGCACGGTAAGCCCCTTCCTGCACCGCCTGATGCACACCATCTTCTTTACCAACAAACGGGTGGTGAATGAGACCGCTTTCAAAGATGGCGCCGCCTCTGTGTCTTATGCCACGGTTGAGCTGGTGGAAGAACTGACCAGATACATGGTAGCGCCTAAAGTGCTCATGATTGGGGTAGGGGAGATTGGCGCCAATGTGTGTGATAACTTCCAGAAGTCTGCCCTGCAGCACATTACCATTGCCAACCGTACCCACCACAAGGCGGTAGACCTGGCCGTTAAATGCAATGCCAGAGCCATTTACTGGGAAAACGTGTGGGAAGAAATGGCCCAGGCAGACGTGGTCATCTCCTCTGTGCCCGGCGATTGCTTTTTCATCAGTAAAGAACGGGTGGAGAAAATGGGAGAGGCCGCCCCGTCTTTCTTTGTGGACCTGTCCATGCCGCGCAGCATTGACAACAACCTGCAGGAACTGGCCGGTACCAAGGTGTATAACATTGATAACATCCGTAACCGGGCTACCCAGGCCCTGGAAATAAGATTGGCCGCCATTCCGGCCGTGCAGGAAATCATACAGGAAGCCATGGCCGAATTTGAAACCTGGACCAAAGAAATGAGCATGTCACCTGCCTTACAGCAGTTCAAAAACCGTCTGGAAGAAATACGCCAGCGCGAACTGGCCCGTTACGTGAAATCCATGGGCGCCCAGGAAAAAGAATTGGTAGACACCATCACCAAGAACATCCTGAACAAAATTGTGAAAATGCCGGCCCTGGAGTTGAAAGCCGCCTGCCAGCGCGGCGAGTCTGAGGCCCTGATTGAAGGACTCAGCGCCTTGTTTAACCTGGAAAGCGAGCCACAAAAAGCATAAAAATAGGTGCCGCCATACCTCACGAAGGTTTACGCGGGGCACCGGAATCTGGAAATATTTTCAATTGGGGAGTGAACGAATCATATATTGAATACTACATTTAATTCAGACTTGAAGGCAAAGAGAGCCAGGCAAACAGCCTGGCTCTCTTTGCTTTGGCAGAGTCCTGACCTACGCTGCTAAATGGCCTGGTTTTTTTATGGGAGCAAAAGCTACTTCTATTAAATGGAAAGGCCTCAGGAAGTACAACTTCCTGGGGCCTTCTATAAAGGGTTAGCGGCTGTTTAGAACGGAATCTTTCTGGCATGGATCACCATAAGCGGCAGGTGCGTATGGAAAGTGGGCGCCTGGGGTGCCTCTACCTGAAATAGGTTCTGCCAAGGGTCGGTGGCATGGGCCCCTACCACCAGCATATCTGCTTTCTGCATCCGGCAGAACCGACTGATGCCTTCCTCAATGTTGGGGTTTACCTCTACATTAATGGAAACCCGCTGGTAAGGCAGCCGCTTGCTCAGCCGTTGCAGCTCTTCGGTGGCAAACTGCCGGGCCGTTTCGTCTTCTTTTGAAATAATGTGCAACAGCTGAATCTGCGCCCCAAAATAGCTGGCCAATTTCAGCACCATGGCGGTGTCTGAGAGGGAGAACCCGCGCAAGTCTGTCGCTAATACAATTTTCCTGATGGGCCGGAACGTGGCGTTCTCTGGGATAATGAGCACCGGACAAGGGGCCTGGTTAATCACCTGACCCGCTAAAGAATTCACCACAATTTCCTTGAGGGCATCTGTTGGGCCAGAACCCAGAACAATCAGGTCAGCGTTTTCGTCCTGGGCCAGGGTGGTCACGTTCTGGTGGGTTTCGCCGTAGCTTACCCTCGTTTCATATGAAACCGGGATTCCCCATTCCGTGCTCTCCAGGTAGGTCTGTATACGGCGCAGTTTCTTCAGTTGCTTTCTCTCCAGTTCCATCTCTTCTTCAGAGGGAAAAGAATCCGTACCTCCGGCCATGGCCAGAACATTGGCGCGCTCCACAATACTATGGAATAAAACTATTCGGGAATTCATGCGCTGCGCGATCTCATCTGCGTACCTGATAGAATTCTCAGATTTTTTTGAAAAATCTGTTGGGCAAATAATGGTCTCCATAGCTAAAAAGTTTAGATACTTTATTTGAAAGATAAAGGTGGGGAGGAAAAGGCTGATAGAGAATGACTTAGGTCAAATCAAAAAATGACTAATATCATCCTTTCAGGAATTTATTGGGGAGTTATTCCGCCTTTTCAAGCACCACAACGGAGAAAGCCTGTGGTAGGTTCCTTGTTTATGACATATTTTTTAAGAAAATAAGCCTAAAAACGGTTCGGGTGTTTATAAGCGGAAAATTAAGGGCAGAGGAGGTATCCTTTACTCCAGGAACCGGACCGTCACATAGCTGTTGGTGTTGCGGCCCTGGTCATCCAGGCAGGAGATTTTAAGCTTACCGGCTTTGTCTGGCTCAAAAAAGACAGCCTCATTGCCTGCCGCGGCTTTCAGAAATTGATCGTTCACGTACCAATATACCTTCTTTACTTCATTGTGGGCCGTGCACTGCAGCATAAGTTGCTGATGTTCTGCCTTCTCCAGCAGGTACTCCATGCCGGCCGTAGGCGAAGCAATGATGGGGGCGTACTCCTGGAAAATGCGGCTGCACGCCGGGTTGTGCGGGGGCAAGGCCACATAAGGCAGTTGCTGGGTTACAAAATAAGTAAGTATCTCCGGCGAGTGGTTGGGATACCATTTCTGGGTATAGCCATTCTCTGGCAGGCAGGCGGTACAATAGGCGAAATGTCCGTCCAGAGACACGGACACTTGTTTGAGATGCGTACATTTTACCGCCGAAGAGACACCCGGCAGGAAGGTGTCTACCACCAGGTCCTGGCAGAAGCTGTTGCCGGGCCTTCCGCTTTCAGCGCAGACGCTGCGGGTACCCACGCTTTTGGGTGCGGCATACCACTGGTTGGGGCTGTTGTAGTTAATGGTGTTGAAGATGGAAAACAAAAGCGGGGTGGCGGTATCGGTGCCGTTTAGTTCAGGCACGCCTTCACCGGAGAAGTT
This sequence comes from Rufibacter radiotolerans, assembly GCF_001078055.1. NCBI lineage: Bacteria > Pseudomonadati > Bacteroidota > Cytophagia > Cytophagales > Hymenobacteraceae > Rufibacter > Rufibacter radiotolerans. The sequence continues at coordinate 1,124,903 of NZ_CP010777.1, forward strand.
TCCCACCCACACGCCCACCGTGTATTTCTGGTTATAGCCTATGCTCCACGCGTCTTTGCGGCCGTAAGAAGTTCCGGTTTTCCAGGCGATCTTGGGCAGGTGACCGCTATTGTCGGCGTTGTGGGGCAGGTCGGGGCGTTGCAGTTGGGTCAGGATCTGGTTGACCATAAACGTAGCCCCCGGCGACAAGAGCTGTTTCTCCTGACGGGCGGTGTCTTCCTGCAGCCAGCGCAACGGCGCATAGGTGCCCTGGCGGGCGAAGGCCGCGTACAAGGCCGTCAGTTCCTCTAGTTTCACGGCGCAACCGCCCAGAATCAAGGACAGTCCCAACTGGTCGCCGTTCCTTTTCATCTGGGAGAACTCTGCCAGTTTCAGCTTCCTCACAAACGTGCCCACGCCCACCTGGTCCAGCAGCTTCACCGCCGGAATATTCAACGATGTAGCCAGTGCCCGCTCTATGGTAATATTGCCGCTATAGGTACCAAAGTAGTTTTCGGGTCGGTAACCGGCATAGTTGATGGGGACGTCTGAGATCATAGATTTTGGCGTGATGAGTCCCTGCTCAAAGGCGGTGGCGTACAGAAACGGCTTCAGCGTACTGCCCGGCGACCGTAGGGCCCGCACCCCATCCACCTGGCCCCCATGAAGCGCATCTGAGAAATCGGCTGAACCGAGGTAGGCCTCTACCGCCTGTGTTTGGTTGTTGATGACCAGCACCGCCGCATTGTGGATGTTCTTGTACCTAAGTTGCTGGAGGTAATTATAGGCCAGTTGTTCTACCTTTTCCTGCACGGCCAGGTTAAGCGTGGTCTTGATAATGGTCTGGTTCTGGTGCTGCCGGTACATGCGGTACGCGAAATGCGGCGCCACATGGGGCGCTGGCTGCCGGCGGGCATCCAAAGGTTCCAGCAGTGCGTCTGCAATAGCGCCTTCCGGGAAGGCCTGCTGCCGGGCAAAATGCCGGAGCCACTTGTTCCGGAATGCCACAATCTGCCGGTTCTGGACGCCAATCCTGAGCGAGGAGGGTTTGTTGGGAATAACCGTTAGGGCCACCGCCTGCGCCAGACTCAACTGCCGGGGAGACTGCTGGAAATGCAGCACTGAGGCCGCCTTCACGCCTTCTATATTTCCGCCGTAGGGTACAAGGTTGAGGTAAAGGAGAAGGATCTCGTCTTTGGTGTACTGCCACTCCAACTGCAGCGCCCTGAACACCTCCGTGAGCTTGTGCCAGTAGGTCCGTTCTTGGGGGTATAGCAGCCGCGCCACCTGCATGGTAATGGTGGAAGCCCCAGAGGTGGTTTTCTGATGCAGCAGGTTCTTGACCATTGCCCGGCCCACTGCCACCAGATTCACGCCCGGGTGGTAATAGAAGTACCGGTCTTCTTTCTGCAGGACGGCTTTCCGGAGGGTAGGACTCACTTCATCTGGTTCCAGCTGCATGCGCCATTTATCATCCTTGCTCAGAAACGAGTGTAGAATGGTGCCATCTGCCGCCGTAATGACCGGTGAGTACGGAATGTCCACCCTTAGCGGGAACAGAAGGTTGAGCAGAATAAACAGCGCCAGGAGAAAAGCCAAAGCCCCACCCACATTCCAGAGCCACACCTTGCCTTTTTGCAGGCGAAGGGCGGGGAAGAAGAAACGTCTGGTCTTGGTAAGCGGCATGTAGGGATAAAGTGTATTTTGATAAAGTGTGATATGGATTGTTTTTACTTTTCCGTCCCATTTTGAAGGAGGTTGGAAATCGTGGCAATTGTAGTACTGTTTTAAGCCTGTTTTAACCAAAACGGCCCAGAAACGAAAACTAAAAATCTGTACCTCTTTACAATCTTCCCCGGCCTGTCCCCTGACAGGACGGAAAGTAAGCGCCTCCAATCCCCTCGGTTACTGTTGGCTGGTCAGCGGACAAGCCAAGGGAAGAGAAAAAGCGTCATGCCGCGGTTAATGAACCCTTCTCCCTTTAAGTTTAGCAAAAGGTAAATCTGTTTTACCCCTGTTTTTAGAAAAACAGGCCTAAAACGTCATCTCACCTTGACCACCCCCGCACCGTGGTAGGAGTGGTATTCGCCGTTGTACATGGCATCTGCGCCCACGGGTCCCATCTGGAAATCGCCTTTGTTCACGGCCCTGATCTGGTAGAAAAAGTACTGTGTTTTGGGGCGGGCGGTGGCGTAGAGGTTCAGGCGGTCATCCCGGATGTCCATGTAATCCGGGGTAGCCGGTTTCATCCCCTCCAGCCAGCTGAATTCACGGGAGGCCAGTAGCCTAGGGTTCTCAATCTCAAAGCCGGCGGGAAGAAGATCTGTGATGGCCACGTTGGGAATGGTGCGGCCGTCCAGTGACTGCAGGGCCAGCCGCACTACCACCAGGTCGTTCTGCTTGAAAGTGGCGTTGGTGATGGCTTTGCCGTCGCGGGTGAAGAACGACTTTCTGATCTTCAGGAAATTGTCTTCCTGCTTATAACTCCCGCTCTGGCTGATGCCTTCCAGTTCCCAGAAGTAATACAGCGTTCCCTGGCCTTTGCTTTGCAGCGTGACAGCACCAGCATTCAATGGATTAGCCAGGGTTAGGTCCTTGCCGTTGAACGTACCGATAGTCTTTCCGTTCTGCAGCACCTGGGCCGTCACGTTGCCGCGGGTCCTGCTGGCTTGTTTGCCCAGGGCCAGCAGGGCGAAGGCACGTTCCTGGGTGTTGTACCAGCGGCTGGACTTCAGTTCCTGAGAGAGATGGCGGGCCAGGGTAATGACCTGTGGGTGGTCAGGGTTGGCCTCCAGCAGGCTGTTCAATGAAATGGCCATATCGCGGAGCGGAGAGTAGAAGGAGCCGTCAAGGGCACGCATGGAAGTCTCTCCCGCAAAGGATTTGGGCAACAGCAGATTGAAACTCTGTTGCCCACCGTTCATGGCGTAGGTGCTGGCCAGCAGGTAGCGGGCGTCAATAGAAAGCAGTTCCGGCTTGGCCTTGTAGTAGTTCATGGTAGACCAGTCGGGTTTATTGGCTAGGCTGAGCACGTAGAGCGAATAGGCAGTTTCATGGGCGGTAATGTACTTGCTCTTCACCTTGCGGGCCGCGTCATAATACCGGTACACCTCCGTAGCCTTGGCTTTCACTTTCTTCTGCAGATACGCAAGGGCCTTGCTTAGCACCTGCTGGTTCACGGGGAAGCCAGCTTTCTGGGCCTCCAGCAGGAAATGGGTCGCATAGGCACTGCTCCACCAATCGGTGTGGGGCTGGCCGGGCCAGTAGCTGAACCCGCCGTCATATTGCTGCATGCCCTCAATCTTGGTAATCGCTTCCTGCACCAAGTAATTCGGGTTGAAGGCGCGGCCTTTCTGTTGTTGGTTCAGGGACCGGGCCAGGTCTGTGTAATACAGCAGCGGGAAGGCGGTGGAGGTGGTCTGCTCCAGGCAACCGTGCGGGTAGCGGAGCAGGAAGGTGATGTCATCTGTGAACTGCACCAACGGCGATGTACTCACTACTAATTTAGAAGACAACGAAGCCGGCAAATAGTCATGCACCGGTTTAATCTGTGCACTGCCAGCATTTTTCAAAGTGCCCGAGCCGGTCATCTGAGCCAGGGGCGCCGCAGTGCGCACGGTTAGTTCGGTGGTATTGGTGAACTGCTCGCCCAGCGCCTTCACGGCTACCTTCACGGTGGCGGGGCCGATGGCGGGACTCGCCACCAGTTTGTACACCACCTGCTTCTCAGCGTTGGCGCCCGCTTGCGCGGAAGTAGTAGCAGTCCCTACTATCCTAAGCGGACCGGTTACCGAGATGGAACTAGTGAAGGCAGCGTTTTTAGCGGTGGTGTTACTGATGGTCACGGGCACCAGGAGCGTGTCTTTCGGGCTCAGGAAACGGGGAAGGGCCGTGCTGATCACCATGGGGTCAGCCACGCGCATGAGTTTCTCCGCTGAGCCGAAGGCGTTGCCTTTGTAGGCCACCGCCATCACGCGCACCGCCCCCGAGAACTCCGGAATCTTTACCTGGACCGTGGCCAGGCCGCGGCCATTGGTCTTCAGCCGACCACTCCACAAGGACACTAGCTTCACGCGCTTAGAGGTAAGGGGATTGATGCGTTTCTCCAGGTCATAGCCGTCGCCGCCGGTGCTGGAGCGGGTGCCGGTAATTTCTGGGAACAGGAAAGGGTAGAGGTCGAAGGCCAGTACCTCCAGGGCCCGTTTCTGGTAGAAGAACGCGTGCGGATCTGGCGTCTGGTAGTCTTTGAGCTGCAGAATGCCTTCGTCTACCACAGCCAGGGTCACTTCGGCGTTAGGCGCGGTTTTGATGCTCACCTGCTGGGTGCGGTTAGAGCGCGAGGCGTCAGGAGCGGTGAGGACCACGTCCAGCTTGGTGCTTTTCTTGGTCACGGCCAGCGGTTTGAAGCCCCGGGCAATGGTGAGCGGCATCTGGTTGTTTTTGATCTCCCGCAGGGCTACCGCCGAGATGTATACAGTGGGCAGGTGTTCGTCTTTGATAGCCAGTTTAAGGGAGGCGGCTTTCTTGTCGGTTTTAAGGTAATGGTAGCTCAGGACCTTGTTCTGCTCCACGGTGACCAGAATCTTGCCCCGGAACGGCGACTTGAACAGGATTTTGGCGTCATCGCCTACCTCATAGCTTTCCTTGTCCAGGGCAATGTCTACCTCGCCTTCATTGTTCACCTCAAAAGACGTGCTCTCCGTGTCTCCCCAACCATAGGCGTAAAAGCGTTGGGCCACATAGTTATAGGCGCCGGGACGCATCACGCGCAGTTCATACTCCCCAGAGGTGGAAGGCACAAAACGCACCGCCGTTCCTTCTTTGGAAACCTGCAGGGTGGTGTTGAGCAAGGTGCTGGCCCGGCGCTGGGAATTGTAGTTGTAGTCTTCGCTGCGGCGCTCCACCACCGTCTCATAGGTAAACCGCACCAACTGCACCTGCACCGTGGTGGCGATGGGTTGGCCTTGCGCGTTTAAGGCAATGAGGGGCACCTGCATCTCCTTCCGGGTACTCACGTACGTATCAAATTTTCTGATGCCGTAAAAAGCCTGTTGGGTGCTCACCGAAAACCGGTTCAGTCGGTTGACCGGCCGACCAGTTTCGTCAAAGACGGTGGTAAAAAGCGAGCCTTCCAACAGGCCCACATCCCGGAAGTTATTCAGTTCAAAGGTTTCCTGGGCCTTGCCCTCGGCATTAGTTTCGCCCTGGCGCATGCTGTTCTGCAGGTTCACCTCCTGGGCGTTGTTGAGCTCAAAGGTGTAGTCTGGGTAGCGGGGGGCTTCAAAGGTTTTCTTCTTCAGGCTGAGCTGCACCTCGTAGTTTCGGCCGGCGGCCGGAGGGCCAAAGAGGTTCTGCGCCGTCAGGTTCACGGTCACGTTCTCGCCGGCCCGGAACTCGTTTTTATTTAAGGTGGTAGTGACTTTGAGGCGGTCTGGCATGAATTCCTCCACGCCAATCTTGCGCGAATTCAGGAGCACGTCATTGCCGGAATACACCTCCAGAGTGTAGGTGCCGGTCACCACCGAGGTGCTGAGCACGAACATGGCCTCATAAGAACCTTCTTTGTTAAGCGTGCCTTTTTGGCTGCGGTACTCCTTGCCGTTGGGTAGCAACAGCTTTACTTTAAGGGGTAGGCCCACCACCGTTTTCCAGTCTGGGGTGCGTACCAGGGTATTCACGTGCACGGTGTCGCCGGGGCGGTACAGGTCGCGGTCGCCGTAGATAAAGGCGTCATAGTTGAGCTGGTCCAGACGCTTGCCACCCACGTCAAAGCGCGAGGTGTTGACCTGGGTCTGGGAGTAGGGCAGGTAATTGAAGTCATCGCCGCGGCGCGCCGTAATAAGTCCCAGCTTAAAACCCGCCGCGGTCTTGGCCATCTGAGGGAAGCGCGCCACGCCGTCACTGTCTGTGGTGGCTTTGTGCACCACCTGGTTGTTGGTACTGATAAACCGCACGTCTACCCCAGACAAGGTAAGGCCGCTCCTAATGGAATTGGCGAACACCAGCACCTCGTCTTTGCCCTGTTTGGCAATAAGCCCGATGTCTGATACCGAGATAATCTTGGAGTCTCTAAGCCAGTTGTTTTCGGTGCTGGCCACATTGATCACGTACAGGCCCTTGAAGTTGCTGTCAAAGTCCAGGTCATCCAGCGCTAGGTTTAATAGATGGTTTTTGCCTTGCTTGCGAAGGGTTTTAGTGTCTAGCTCGCGCTCAAAAATGGTTTTGCCGTTGTTCTCATTCACGTCATAATAAGAACTCTCGAAGTACTCTTCTGACTCCTCATCATAATGCCCGTCATAAGTCTGGCCGTCTTGCAGGTAGCGCAGGATGTTGTTCTCAAATACCTTACTGATGCTCACCTTAACCCGGGGCACCTGCGTGAGGTTCAGGGCAATGTTGCGGGCGCCCTGGCTGCTCAGGTAAATGCTTTTCTGATTGACAAAGGCCACCGTGGGCTTATCTGACTCAAAGGTAACCGGGTGCAGGTACGGCTTGCCCAGAGGTTTGCCCGCCACGCCGCTGGCCTCGCCCGACAGCGTGAGGGTATAGGCCTGCCCAGCCGTGAAATTGCCGCTCAAAACAAGGCCGTTCTCCAGGCGTTCCACGGTAAATTCGCGGCGTGGGTTTAACGTCACCAGCGAAGTCAGATCTGGGTTGGTGATGGGTTGGGTGGTGAGCACGTAGATCTTGTCCAGGCCTTCTTCCTGGACGGTGATTACCTCCATAACCATCAGGCGGTCGCGGCTGGGCAGCACTACCGTTTGCTGCGTGGGCTGCGGGGTCTGGTACGTGCTGCCGGGGGTAGATAAGCCTTTGGCCAGAGTGACCCGCAGCGGTACTTCACCGGTACTGTTTTGCTGCAGGCCTTTTACCCGTACAGAGAGGCTCTTTTTGCTAGCGCTGATTACCTGCACCGGAAGGGGCGTGTTGCCTTTGTAGACCTTTAATCTGTCACTTACTGTTTGGGCGGCAACAGGGTAGTTGAAGTCAAACACCACGTTGGCCACCAGTTCAGAGGGGTTGTTTTCGTTTTGGGTCCAATAGGCTTTGGTGCCGGTAAGTTGCAGGTAAGGCGTGTGGAATTTGATCTCCTGCCCCGCAGGGATCTTGAGTTTGGAGCGCGCGTGTTTAAGTAAATGCGTGGTTAGTTCGGCCTGGTAATTGGTGCTGGGGGCAAAGGGGTTGGCTGGCGAGAACACCAGCTCATTAGGCGCGGTCCACTTGAATCTACCCTCCACCTTAGGGGTGAAGGAAAGGTAAGGCACGGTGTCCCATTGGTTCAGGAGGGAGTCGGTGACCAAGTCTTTGTCAAAGGTGAACACCAGGTTCTGCTCCTGTGCTATCTCGGTCTCAAAGTTCTTTTTCTCCAGGCGCAGTTCATCTGGGTGGCCCTTACAGCCGAACAGCTGCGTAAGGGTCATCAGCATAAAAAGGGCAAGGAATAATCGCCGGGGCCGGGCCGAAAATGAGCAGTTCATAGGGCAGAAGAAGTGGGGTGTCTTGCTCCTCTAAACTTACTAATTGTTTGAGTGGGAAGGTAGTATTGCCAAAATATATTTGATAGACGCTATGTATTGCTTCGCTTGCCGGAACCATTTCAACTTCTGCGCCTGCTTTTGTTTAGAAACCAATGCGTTTAAGGCCTGTTTTCAGAAAAACACCCTTAAAACGGAAATGCCCTTCAGCACGGAAACTGGGCTGTTTGTGCCTTGCGATAGGTGGCAGGGTGGCTAGAAAAAGACTTCCCGTTTCAGGCCTATTTTTCGGAAAACGGGCCTGAAACGGGAAGGGTTATGGAAAGGGCCAGCCCTTATTCCACGGAAGAGGAATTGACGAAGAAATCTGAAAAGAGCCAGTCCAGGGCGGCGTCTTTGTTGGTGAAGTTCTCCAGCTGGGCCTCCGCATCTCCCGGAAGGTTAGAGGAAATACGATGGATGTCCAGCATACCTACACCCTGTTTGGTGGTAAGCCGGGCGTACTTTTTAATGGAAGAAGACAGGAAAAGTGGGGCCATCTCGCGTAAGATCCAATTCTGGTCGCCGAAATCAAGATAGGGGATTTGGCGGGCGTCACTCAGCCAGTAGCTGCAGCCTTTTTCCAGCGCTAGGTTCACGGTGTAATGGAATAGCCGCCGAAACGCCTCTTTATTTGGCTTCTGCAACCACTCCAGGTAGAGGTAGCCCACATGTTCATCTATCTCGACTTTTATGTACTCATCTGAGTAAACCAGAACGGGGTTTAAATCTATGCGCATGCCATTGGGTTAATTACTGTTTGTTCTCAGTTTGAAGCCACCTATAGACAGAAAGCAATCACTTGCCCGGGGGGCCTATCTAAGATATGGGTAATCTAGCCTTAAGAAAACCCTGAGGGAAGTAATTTAACACATTTTTTTTATTGTTCTTCCATGACAAGGGGTAAAATGAAAAATGCCCCCGTTTTTTGGGAGCATTTTTCAAAGTGGATGAACCGGTACCCTAAAGGGTTAACTAATTTAAGTTTCTGGGTTTTACGTTTCGGTCTGTACTGAAAGAAAGCACCCATGAGTACGCATTAAGGCCGTTTTATTTTTGTCGGCCAGGGCCGGGTAACTTAAGCTGGGGAGATAGAATTAGTGCAGCACCTTCAGGGCTTCTTCATTGCCTATCTTTTCGGCCATTTCTACCGCGGTTAGGCCCCGGCTGTCTCTAATGCTCTGGTCGGCACCTTTATCGGCTACTAGCCGCACGAGTTCATGCCGTCCAAACATGGTGGCGAACATGAGGGCCGTGCCGCCGCTGCCATTTTGCAGGTTCAGGTCGGCCCCCCGGGCAATGAGCAGTTCGGCAATATCGGCGTAGCCTTTAAAGCAGAGCCCCATCAGGGCGGTGTTGCCGGCAAAGTCCTGGGCGTTCACGTCGGCGCCGGCATCCAGCAAGGATTGCGTGGCGGCCAGGTGCCCTTCATAAGAAGCCAGGATAAGGGGCGTGAACCCGCGGCCATTCTGGGCATTGATATTCACCCCTTCAGAAAGGAGTTGCTGAATAGTGGGCACGTCTCCTTTACGGGCCGCGTCAAATAGAAGGTCTTCTGGGTTAGAGGAGGTAAAATCCATAGCGTTTGCAGGTAGGTGGTTGAGATATTTAAAGTACAGGTAACCAACAGGAAAGGCAAGATGTTTAAGGGAGGTACGGGTAAGCCGCGTTCATGTTTTTACTTCTAATCATACAAGTACTGGAAGCGGCCGTTTCACGGTTCTTCTCAACTTATACCCCCAGATGTAAGTATGTAGGAGGGTAATGTACCTTAAATGACGATTATGGCAACCGGTAACTCTTTTGATGAACTTCTGAATACCAAGAAGAAAAAGCTCTCCTTTTTCCAGAACCTGATTATTGTGGCCACCGCAGACCGCTACCTGGATGAGCAGGAAAGCGACTTTCTGGTAACCATTGGGCAGCAGCTGGAGCTTTCTGAGCAGGACACCAGCCCCATTGCCGAGAATCTAGGGGTCCTGTCTTTTATCATTCCGGAAGACGGCATGCAGAAGACCCTGGAGCTGCAGACGCTGGTCATGATGATGCTGCAGGACGGAAACTTGGCCGACAAGGAATACAACCTTTGCCTGGAGTATGCCCGCCGCGTGGGGTACCCCAAGGAACTGCTGGATGACATGATCAACCAACTGAAGGTAGGGCAGTAGTTGCCCGCGCCAGACACCATGTTGTGCTTCTCCCATTTTTCTGCTCATACACAGAAGACCATTTAATCCGTTAATTTTGCCTGGACTAATAAATGGGCTTGAAAAATTGATCTTACCGGCCCGGCTGTTTTAGGCCTGTTTTCTGAAAAACAGGCCTAAAACAGCCGGGCCCTAAGAAGAAGGAATGCATGGAAGACGTAGAGAGACGTGATGGGGGATTTGAAAGCAAGGGCAGTGCAGGTGGCCTGGACGTTTGCGTCTTGATCCCATGTTTCAATAACCAAGAAGGGTTAACCCGGTCTTTACAGAGCATTTCTTACCAGGCGACGGGGCTTTTTGTAATGGTGGTAGATGACGGAAGCACCGCTCCGGTGACCGCAGCCCTGGTGAAAGACAGCCTCCCCGAAAACTACTCCTTTCATCTTCTTTCCCTGCCCGAAAACCGCGGTATCACCCACGCCCTGAATGCCGGCCTGCACTGGATCCAGGAAAACCTGACGGTGCGGTATATTGCCCGGCTAGATTGTGGCGATGTCTGCCACCAGGACCGCTTCTACCAACAAGTCCGGTTTCTGTACCAGCACCCCCTTGTAGGCCTATTGGGCTCCTGGTGCAGGTTTCAGTCTCCTGAGAATGGTCTGAGGTTTACGTATACCACGCCCACCACACACGCCGCCATTCTGGATGAAATGCATGCGCGCAATGTGTTTATTCACCCTACCGTTATGTTCAGGGCAAGTCTGGTAAAGAAAATTGGCGGCTACCCCACTACTTACCCGTTTGTAGAAGACTATGCCTTGTTCTACCAGATGCTGCACCACATGCAGGGGGCCATCTTAAATCTGCTTCTGGTTACCTGTGAGATTAATGAAGGCGGCATCTCCATGGGGAACAGATCTGGTCAGCTGAAAGGCAGATACCGGGTGGTGGCTGACTTTGGTACCAGCCCCTGGTTGAAAATGAAAGGGCTGTTCAAACTTTCCCTGCTTCAGGTGGTGCCCTACAACTTTGTTCTGTGGGTTAAAAGCCGCCGCCACCGGTCCACGGAGACACCTGACTAAAGTTTTCAAGGAGCCTCTTTTAGAACTATCTTAATATTTATACCAATTGTTAGGTATTGTTTAAGCCGTTTTAAAACTTTTATAATAACCTCTTCCTTTCTTCAATTTTTACATGATTAAGGGTATTTTGCTCCAGAACAGATGCTGACTTGCTTTAAAGAGGGTTGTTGGAGAAAAAATGGTCTAGTGCTAAAAAATATTGTACTGGCCTAGTGTAAATAAAGTGGGAACATGCAAAATATAACTATCTTTGCTTTCATAAGCCTCTGAAGTAAGAAGCGAAAAAACATCTGCCCTTTCCCAGGCTCATGAAGATTGTCCACGTAATAGAACCATTTGCTTCTGGGGTTGCCGTTTTTGTGAAATCCCTCACAGAAACCATGCCTGAGGACCTTCATATCATCATACACGGGGAACGCAAGCAAGTGATGTCGGCTAAGGACGTGAAACGCACCTTCCCTAAAGAAAACGTTCGGTTCCTGCGCTGGAAGTCTGTGCAGCGGTCCATTAATCCGTTCAAAGATTTTCTTGCCCTCTCAGAGCTTCACCATATTCTTAGAAGACTCAAGAAAAGAGGCCTGGTAGATGCTGTGCATCTTCATTCCTCCAAGAGCGGTCTGTTAGGCAGGCTGGCCTGTAGGCTGGCGGGTATTAAAAAAGTAATCTATACACCAAACGGCGCACCTTTCCTGAGCACAGGAAACTCCTTCCTGAACTTCACCTTTAAGCAGATTGAACGCCTTGGCCATGGCTTGGGGGGGGAAGTGGTCTGCTGTTCGGCCTCAGAGCAGGAGGAATACAGCAAGCTGGGTATCAATGCCTCCTTTATTAATAACGGTGTCTCCTTAAAACCGTCTTCAACTGCCCACTTGGTAAAAAAGCCTACGGACAAGTTTACCGTTATCACTATAGGCAGAATAGAAGAACAGAAAAATCCTGTGCTGTTTAATGCCATTGCCTCCTTTCTGGAAGACTTTGCCCAGATAGAATTTATCTGGGCTGGTGATGGCAACGGGAAGCACCTGCTTACCTCTAAAAATATAACTATTACTGGTTGGTTAGAACCCGCCGCCGCCTCTGCCCTAGTAGCACAGGCAGACCTCTTTATTTCTACCTCCGTTTTTGAAGGCCTGTCATTTAGCGTATTGGAAGCCCTGGCCCTAAAAAAGCCTGTCTTGTTAAGTGACTGCGTGGGCAACCGCGACATTGTGCAAAGCGGCCTGAACGGAGATGTATTCAAAACCGACATTGAAGCCATAGGAAAAATCCTGTACTACTTCAACAACCGGGAGATGCTGGAGGTGATGGGCCAATACTCTCTCTCAATTTGTGAAGAAGATTTTAATGTTGATTTAAACCTTAGGGGGTATAGAACTGTCTATGAAGGGCCCAAGCCGGTAGAAAAGGGGAATCCCTACGCTTCCGCTGTTTGAGGTGCTAGTACAAAATATTTTATTACAGATTACATATATGGGAAACGCTTTACTTTTACAGGATTACATATCCTCCTCAGATCATCTGGAAGATATTCATAAAACACTGGATGCCATTCAATTACAATTGCTGAAAGAGCTTTCCCATAAGCAAAACATGCTGGACGCCAAAGACCAGGAGATCCTTCAGTTGAAAGCTGCTTTGCAGACTAAAATCCAAATGGTAGAAGAACTGAACCAGCGGGTTTTGGTAGTGGAACGCAACAACGAAGGCAATAAACAGCTCAATAAAAAGCTGATCAGTGAAATTGTTAGAAAACAGCAGGATATAGAGTGGTATAAGCGCACGTATGAGAAAAGGAGCTTAATTGGGTATATTAAAGAAAAAATCTTCAAAAAGGCATAATCATCTTTTTAAGAGAAGAATACCTGCTGTTGCCATTATATATATCCGAGGTTTATTTTGAATAATATCAACATCTATAATCAAGATCCACTTGTTGAAATGTCTTTTCAACAAGGCTCTACTTTATTTCCTAAGGTAAGTCTTTCTGAAATTGAAGCGTTGAAAAAAGTGTTCAACATTGATGTTACTTATAACCTTTGCCCACTCAGGGCAATCCTTCTGAAGGATCAATATATTGATCCTCACTGGGCTTTGGTGTTTGATAAAGAGCTTAATGTTGTTCTACAATCTGCCTATCTTAAACCAGAAAGCTTAGTTCAGGAAATACTAAATAAGAGGCAAAAAGGGGTAACGCAGCTGTCAGAGAAGTTTGTATATTTTGTAGGTTATAATCTTGGATATGGTAATTATTACCATTGGTGCCTGCAATGTCTGCCAACCTTAATATTGTATTTTTCTTTAAAGAATATATATACAAATCTAAAGTTACTTCTGCCTAAAAGTTTGCCCGACTTTGCTTTTCAATACCTTCAAATTCTTAATGTTGATTTGAAGAATGAAGTAGAGTTCATTGTTGTAGATGAGCGTTTGTATTTGGCTAAGGAAATGATTTATCCTTCTTTATTAGGAGGGGAGTTTGCTTTTGAAGCTTCTATAAGTGTCCTTAACTTCTCTAAAAGCTATTTTGAAAATTCTATTAAAAAGAAAAGTAGCCTGTTTTCTTTAAATTTAGGTAAAAAGCGCCTAATGTATTGCGCTAGGTTAGATAGTAAGAATCGGATAATAAAAAATGAACAACTTTTAATTAATCATCTAAAGGAGAAGTATCACGCAAAGATATATACTAATACTGGTCAGAGTGTTAAAGATCAGGCCAATAGTTTTCATGAGGCTGATATTATTATTTCTCCCCACGGAGCTGGAATGACCAATATCCTTTTTTGTAAAAAAGGCACCACCATTATAGAACTTATACCTGATAAGTATACAAATCCCTGCTTTGCTACATTAGCTGTCCACAATGAGCTAAAGTATTTTCCTTGCGTGTTTCCAACCATTACATATGAGGGGCGGCAGCAAGATTATGAATGGGAAATTGAGCTAAGTTCAATTGACTCTGTTTTGTCCAAATTAATTTAAAACTTTAATTACGAGAGTAATTAATGAGTATTATGTTTTCCAAAAAAATAAAGATAAGTCTTACCCCTAGCCCAGCATTAAAGCAGCAAGAAATTAACGGGATAATAACGTATGAGTCTTTTGATAATGATCCTTTTTTTGAGATCTGGCCTCTGGACGGCATATTAAAAGCTGGCTGGTATAAAGTTGCTTTAGGGCTTAAGTTGCAGCAAGGTGAAATTATTATTCCTAAAATTTATTTTGACTTTGGAAACGGATACTCTGAAGAATACCACTGGAAATTGTACTTCAGAGATGCAGAAGTTTTAGGACTGGTTAAGCTTCCCTGGGATTGTTACAGACTTAGATTAGATGTTTCAGAGACTAATGTGGTATTTGAAGCTTCTGACTTGACTATTTTTAAACTTACAAAACCGCAAGCCATTTTCCAGTCCTTTAAGGTGCTTGAAAAAATTGGTGAAAGCAGGGCTTCGTTTCTCAAAAAGGTTGTTTATCAAAAAAACGTAAAGGAAAGAAAGAAAATCCTGAAGTCGGTTTTTGACGGCTCCTATGTGCCCCTTCCTTACCATGAGTTACCAGCTATTGATGAAAAGCAAACTCAATTTAATAAAGAAGTTGATATAGCCGAGTTATTAACCTATAGTACAATCCACGCGGAGAAGCTTAAGGAAACTAAGCGTAACCATGAAATCATATCGAAACTAAATTATAGAGCCGATAACCAGGTGCCTGTAGACATTATTTTGCCTGTATACAATGGTTTGCATTTTTTAGAAAAATTAATACCCCAAATTTTTAGTAATAGTGACTTGCCCTTTACACTACATATCATAGATGATTGTAGCCCTGATCAAGAAGTTGTAGATTATCTGCAGGAAGCAGTACTTAAATATAATAACCTTAATGTAACACGAAATACAACCAATTTAGGGTTTACTAAGACCGTTAATAAGCTGTTAAGTATTTGCCGGCAAGATGTAATAGTTTTGCTAAATAGTGACATTGAAGTCCCTGGAAACTGGTTATCTACACTAATAGCCCCTTTATTGTTAGATGATAAAATAGGCACTGTTACGCCCATGTCTAACTGTGCCACTATCTGTAGCTTTCCAAATTTAGGAGATAACCCCATATTAGATGGGTATGATGTAGAATCATTAAACGCCCCTCTTAAAGATTTCCAGACCTATTATGAAGAAATTCCTACAGGTGTTGGCTTCTGTATGGCCATAAATGGTAAGATGCTTACAAAAGTGGGTACCTTAAATGAAGAGGCTTTTCCTAGAGGTTACGGGGAAGAGGTGGACCTGTGTTTTAGGGCAAGAAAAAAGGGCTATAAAAGTGTCCTTAATTCTAATTTATTTATTTACCATAAACACGGAGGGAGTTTTGCCAGCGCAGAAAAGGTAAAGTTGCTGAATGAAAACCAAAAGAAATTAGAGGTGCTTCATCCTGAATTTAATCAGGTGCTTAAAAAGTATTTTAACAATAACACCTTTATTTTACAAAAGCTTGCTTATTTTATAAAGATACTACAATCTGAAGGTAAACTGGTTTCTGTGTTTCTGGATCATGATTTAGGAGGCGGAACCAATGTATATGCAAGTAACTATTTGCTAAAAGAAAAGGAAAACTGCTTTCTTTATGGGCAGTATTTAAATCCGAACAGAAACGGCGACAAAAGAATTCTGTTTTCTCTTTCCTATAAGAACTATAATCTAAAGTTTGGGATTGATGAAATTCAGACCTTGTTTGATTTGTTTGACTTTTACAACCTTAAAATAAACAAGATTGTAATAAATAACTTAGTAAGTTACCATAATAGCTTGCTGTTGGCTAAGCAAATTATTGAGTACAAGAAGAAGAATAGTGATGTCTTCCTGCAAGCCTTAGGGCATGACTTCTTTTTTATATGTCCTAATTTCCTTTTGTTTAGAGACAACAAAGAGTTTTGTGGCGTGCCCACTGATTTAAGTGAGTGTATTACCTGTCTGAAGGGGATTAGTAAAAACATTGATCCTCAATTGGTGCCAAATGACTTCACCACTGTAGAAGAGTGGAGGAGAACCTGGGGCGACCTACTTACTGTCTATGCCAATGAATTAGTGGTGTTTAGTGAATCTACTAAAGCTTTATTTCTGAAGGTTTGGCCGTTGTTAAGTACTAAAATTCAATTAACGCCGCATTCTTTGGTTGGGTTTACCAAAAATGAGAAACGTATATTAAATATTGGTATTTTAGGAAATATACATTCTGTAGCGAAGGGGGCTAGGTTTATTCAAGAACTGGCCATTTATATACAGCAGAATAATCTGCATCATTTTAAGCTGATTAATTTTGGGGGGATACAATCCACGTTTGATCATCCTGCTATAATCAAAACAGGAGGCTATTCATTAAATGAGCTTCACTTTAAACTGGCGCAAAATAAGGTTGATGTCATTTTTATTCCATCTGTATGGTCTGAAACCTTCTCTTACACTACGCTGGAAGCTATAGAGACTGGAATTCCAACCGCTTGCTTTAAGTTAGGAGGCCAGTTTGACCAAGTAAGGCATTACGATAAAGGAATTGTGGTAGAAGAGATTAATCCTGAAGCCTTTATCAACGCAGTTACTAATTACTTCAACTAGTATACCCAGATGGAGACGTTCAAGTGTGCTATTCTATACCATAACTACTATAGCATAGACGGGATTGAAGATATCAGGAATCGTATTAGCCTGTTAACTGGCCATAAGGTTTTACTATTGGTTAGTTTGTCTGAGAAATTGTTTCTGGAAGGCAATTTTAAGAATTCTGAAACGGAGAAGTTTGTTATTTCCACCAATAAAGGAAAAGATATTGGTGGAAAGCTTCTGTTGATAGACCTGGTTCAGAAATTGTACCCCCAAATTCCTTACCTGATCTTGTTGCACGATAAAAGGAGTTACCAAAAATTCTCTGGAAATCTTGAAAAGGAAAAGTTGTTTGAAATCATTCAGCCCGCAAAATTTAGTGCCATTTTAGAATTGATGGAAAATGATAAAAGCGTGGGTATTGTAGGTACCAAGTCTACGCTCAGAAACGAGTTCCAGCCAACTACGGGTACTTTCAATACTACAAATAATACCCTTTTAAAGCAGTTAAGCCAGCGGTATAACCTAACACCTGCAGGATACCAGTTTGTGGGGGGGACCATGTTTTGGGTAAAGACTTCTGTCTTCCTTGGTTTTTTTGGCAAAAATAATCCTGTTGAAATCCGGGGATCCTTGGAGAGCGGAAACATCTTGGATGGCAAAAATGGTACTATCACCCATTCCTGGGAAAGACTTTTATGTTGGATTGTCACTTCCAGCGGATTTAAAATTATTGGTATTTAGATGTTTAATCAGGTCTGCATTCGCTCAAACCAACTCACCCAGGTAAGAGAAGTATTTTCCCTTATAGGTAATACATCTATTTCATTTACCCATGGCGTAGAGGAACCGGAGCCAGGTTTTGTTCTGGATTTAACTTCTTTCTATTATGGGGAGGATGCGCCTACGGCCTCCTTTAACATTTTGGTACAGAACGCCTCTGGTCCGGATTTTCTGAACCAATTAGGTATCTTGTTTGCCCATCCTAGCTATTTAAGGACAGAAAGAGGCCTGTGCGTTTTTTATAATAACGCAGCACTTGGCTTACGGGGGCTTCTAGAAAATTTCCTTACCAGGCAAGGGTTCACTGAGTTTGTTCTGGAGGGGGTAACGTGTGACATAATGCCCTCAGAGAACCTTACCTGGCATTTGCTTCCTGGCACTTTGCTAATGAATGACACCAAGGTTTCATCTTTTACTTATTTTTACCAGGAGTACCTGAACCACAGATACCAATACCAAGATTTTTTGCTTCTTACTCCAGGTAAGCTAAACACCCTGAAAGGGGTAGTAGAGGAAATAGAGAAAGCCAGCAAAGCCTTCCAAGAAAACCGGCCTCACTTGGCGGCTTTGTTTAAGGACTTGTATGCCCTGCATAAGCAAAATCACCATTTGGCCTTGCTAGCTGACATACGGGCAAAAGAAATAACTACCCTTCATGAACTGTTCCGGGAAAATGCCCAGCATAAGGAAACAGAGTATATTCTGAATTTCTACACGCAGGAATACGAGGTGTTGCCATTATGGTATAAGCGCATGGGGCACATCATTAAGGCGGTAATGGGCAAGCGCACCTGGAAGTCCTTGTTACCTAAAGCTGAGGCAAGGTAACATGATTAAATACTGGCTTCTAACTACAGAATATCCCCCTTTCCATGGGGGCGGGATTAGCACGTATTGCCTTCATACAGCGCGCATGTTGCAGGATAATGGATATCAGGTAACTGTCTTTCTGTCAGATAACCAGGTCCAAGACTATAGCAACTCTATAGAGAAAGGTGTGCAAGTGGTGCGGTTCAATGTAAACAGCCTTTCTGAGAAGATGGACCTTGATTACTCGGCCCGGCTCAGTTACGCCTTTGTAAATGTTTTAAAAAAGGTGGTTGACCTACATGGGAAACCAGATATCATAGAGGCGCAAGATTACCTGGGAGTTGGGTACTACCTCCTCCAGTTCAAGCATACCCTCTCTGAGCCTTTTGTCTCTATACCGGTACTACTTACCTTACATTCTCCTGCATTCTTGTATTTGGAGTACAATAGGGTAGCCACCTATAAGTTTCCTGAATTCTGGATCTGTGAAATGGAGAAACAGGCTATTGTATCGGCTTCTTATCTGGTGACCCCTACAGAGTTTTTGGCCAAAGAAATAGATAAGACGTTTCCCCTGGATAAAAACAAAGTTTCACTTGTGCCTAACCCATATCAACGGGTAAACCGGGAACTTGACATCCAAGCAGATATTACTCCGGGCAAAGTAGTCTATTATGGAAAGTTATCCAGGCAAAAAGGAAGCTTTGCATTGTTGGCTTACTTTAAAGATCTATGGGACGAAGGCCATACCTGCCAATTGTACATGGTGGGTGCAATAGATATTGTCTACCATGTAGAAATGCGCACCATGGGTGATATTCTACAACAGAAATACCAAGCCTACATCAAAAAAGGATTATTGCATTTCGTTGGCAAAATTACGCCCCAAGAGGCAGCGGCTTATGTAGCAGATGCGCAAGTAGTGGTTTTTCCTAGCCTGATAGATAACCTGCCTTATGCGGTTATTGAAATGATGGACTTAGGCAAGGTGGTGTTAGCCTCTAAACAGGGCGGTCAGCGGGAAATTATTGAAGACGGCAAGACAGGGTTTCTGTTTGACCATAGTATTTCAGGCGATTTTAAACAACAACTCACGCGTATTCTAGAGTTAAGCACTCAAGAGCTTATCGACATAGGGAAGCGTGCGCAAAAAAGTATCCTGGAAAAATATTCTTACGCCACCATCTTTCCCCAAAAGGCAAAAGTAATTCAGGCACTTTTAGAAACCGGGGTGCCGCCGGTGGCAGAGAAATTCCCTTTTGTGTACCAGGAAGCTTTTGCCACGGTACCGGCGCAGAATGATATGCTAACAGTCATCATCCCATTCTATAACATGGGACAATATATCAATGAAACTCTCCAGTCTGTTCTCGCTTCTGATTACCCGCACCTTGAACTTATAATCATTGATGACGGAAGCACTGAGGCTCAAAGTATTCAAGTGCTGCAGGAAATAGAGAAAGATCCTAAAATCACCGTTCTAAGAAAACAAAATGAAGGCCTGGCTACGGCCAGAAATTTTGGCGCCTCAAAGGCTGCAGGCTCTTACATAGCCTTTCTGGATGCGGATGATAAAGTAAGCCCTACGTATTATTTTAAAGCCATCTCAATATTAAAAGCATACTCCAATGTTTTTTTTGTAGGGTGCTGGGTCCAATATTTTGGAAGGTCAGAAAAGACTTGGATCACCTTTAATCCCCAGCCGCCTTATTTATTAACGCACAACATGATCAATAGCAGTGGGTTAGTCTATAAGAAAGACGCTTTCCTAATGGCCGGGCAGAATGATGCCCAACTGGAGTTTGGACTGGAAGACTATGATAGTGTTTTGGGCTTGGTAAAACATGGATTCAATGGAGTAGCAATTCCAGAATTCCATTTCCATTATAGGGTAAGAAAGGGTTCTATGTTCAGGAGCCTGAACAAGAACAAGTTGGTATTCTCTTACAAATACATTGCAGAAAAACATTCTTTGCTTTTTAGTAAATTCGGGCCTCAAATTTCCCATTTGCTTACTGCAAACGGGCCTGGTTTCTTCTATGAGAGCCCTACTGAAGAAATTAATTTAAAATTAGGTTCAGGTTTAACAAGTTCAGTTAAATCTTTTGGAAAAAAGGTGGTGAATAAAAACGCTGCCTTAAAGAAAATGGCACTTTTTGGATTAAGATTACTTAAATATTAATTAAATGATTACAACTGTTTACAAAGACTGGATTAGGCAAAGCAATAAACTGGAGAGACTCTTTTTATTGGCTAAGATTGAATTTAAATTACGATACTATGAAAATAGGCTAGGCTTGTTTTGGGCCGTTATCAAGCCTTTAATGGACTTAGCTATTTATTATATAGTTTTTAAAACTATTATGAAGCAGGGCGTGGATAACTACGCGTCTTTTCTTTTTATTGGTCTAATATTTTATAATTTTTTCTTAGAAAGCACCAGTGGCACTGTTTCTATTTTAAATACTAAAAAGTATTTATATGAATACAGTAATATGAATAAGCTGGAAATTTATATATCTACTTTGCTGAGTAATTCTATTGGCTTTCTTTTTAACCTCACCGTTTTTACTTTCTTTTATTTAGTAATAGAACCCGGAGATAATATAATTACCTGGAAGGCAGTGTTTATTGTTCCCCTTTTCTTTAATATGTTCATTTTGGCGTTGGGATTTTCTTTAATCCTGTCAAATGTTTATATAATAGCAAAAGATATAAGCCAGATTTGGATGGTGTTTACTACGCTGTTTTTCTTTGTGTCTCCAATTTTCTATAGGCTTCAGACCTTTAGAGAAAGTGTTCCTGGTGCTGATTATATCAATCCGTTTGCAGGTATTATTATAAATGCGCGTAAAGTAATAATGGAGGGCGTATATCCAGAGTGGGAGCTTTTCTATTTTGATTTTGGGTACGCCTTTCTGGTTTTAATGTTGGGATTAATTTTATTGAATAAGTTAGGAGCAAAGGCTTCTGAGAAATTGTAATTGGTTATGGATAAGCAGATAGCTATAAAAGCAAGAAATATTAGTAAAACGTTTAAGATTACAGAAGACAGCCATAATACAGTCAAGCATCGTCTTTTCAATATATTTAATCCGCCAAGAAGGAAGTTTGTGCCTGCTTTAAAAAGCTTGTCATTAGAAATAAAAAAAGGGGAGTGTATTGGGCTATTAGGACGTAATGGTTGTGGTAAATCTACGCTGGTAAAATTATTGGCAGGGGTGTACCCTACAGACAGTGGCTACATTCAAATTAATGGTTCTACCATGCTCATGAACCTTGGAGTAGGTATGAGCCATGAACTTACGGCCAGAGAAAATATTTATGTTTCGGGGTCAGTACTAGGCTTAAAAATAAAACAGGTAGATGCCATTTTTGATGAAATCATTGCCTTTGCCGAGTTAGAAGACTTTGTAGACACCAAAATAAAGTTCTTCTCCTCTGGTATGGTTGCCCGATTAGGGTTTTCTGTGGCCGTTAATGCAGGAGCAGATATTATGTTTTTAGATGAAGTTTTCGCGGTGGGCGATGCCAAATTTCAAGAGAAGGCCATTAAGGTTTTTGAAAGCTCCTGGATTGAAGGGAGAACCGTTATTCTTGTGAGCCATAGCATGGAAACCATAAGAAAATATTGTCATAGGGCGGCTTATATGAAAAATGGCGAATTAAAATATATAGGTGACCCTACTACTGCTATAGATATGTACTTGGAGGATAACCAGTAAATTCAACGCCTGCAAAAGCAAAGTTTAAAATGGGTTATTTTTAAGGGAATTTATATCATTTAGGAATTAGAAGCGCCAAAGCTAGAATTCTCTACTGCAACTTTAAGGTATTTATATAGTTTGCCTATTGCCAAGTAAATTCTTTTTGGGTGTATGTTATAGGTATAGAGGAGTATTTATTCAGTTTGAGAATCAAAAGAAATTAAAAGGTAATTATATGGGATTGATAAATTTAGACGCTGAAAAAATTGAGGTTTTAAAAAGCCATGGATTAGAGGTTCTCCCTGGAATGGTTCATATTGATAGCGACCTTTCATTTTCCTCCCCCTGCGGTGTGAAATGGTCTGTTACCGAGCAAGGGGTTGAACTGGGCGCTTTTAGTTATATGGTCAGCGGATTCATTTGCGGAACTAAGATTGGGAGATACTGTTCTTTCGGGGAAAACATACAGATAGGGCGCCAAAGCCATCCTTTGAACTGGATCAGTACATCGCCATTCCTGTACCTCAATAACAGCATGATTGTTCCTTTTAATGAGGATTTAAAAGAGGTCACCACACAAGAAATACAATACTTACCTGTCCCGCCCACCAGCCTGCAGAGAACTGTCATAGGTAATGATGTCTGGATTGGGCATGGTGCTATGGTACTCCCTGGCGTCACAATTGGGGACGGGGCGATCATTGCAGCTGGTTCAGTTGTGACAAAAGATGTTCCGCCCTATGCCATAGTTGGAGGAAATCCTGCCAGCTTTATAAAGTTCAGATTACCTTTTGAATTAATTTCTGAAATCCAGAAAACAGAATGGTGGAATTACAGCCCAAAGGTTCTGAATACGTTTCCGATTTGGTCGCCAACCCAATTTATTGAAGAATTCAACAAAGCGAAAGATCAACTGGAACCTTACCAAGGTGCTTTCCAAAAAGTAAGCGACATACTTAATTAAATATCTATATAAATCAGAAGACAGTCCATAAAGAAGTAAACGCTCTTTATGGACTGTCTTCTGATTTATATAGATAGACACCGAAAACGAAATTTCGGGGCCTTATTTCTTATTTGAGTTTAAGAGCACAAAAGGAATAAAAAAACCCGCCAGCATGGTCCCGAAGTTCTTCCCAAAGTAGACTTCCGTGATCCATGCGGTATAGAAAGTGAGTAGGAAGACCAGGGCAAGGGCGTTTCCGGTTCTGTAGGCTTGTCCCAGAGGCAGCAGCACCCAGGCTAGCAAGAAAACCAAAAAGCCCATCACGCCGGTGGAGAAAAGCACGTCCAGATAGTTGCTGTGCACGTTCTTGTCGGTTTGCAGAGCCATGTGGAATTTCTTTTCGCGGTACTTCTCCCGCAGCACCTCGTCTTTATCGCCCACGCCGACGCCAGTAATTGGGCTGCTCTGAAAGACCTCCCAACCGCAGGTCCAGGCGGCCAGCCGGAAGTTGGCGCCGTTCCACTGGTCTGGGGTAATGGCCATATTGTAGTGGCTTTCGGGGCCTTTGCTCTCAAAGTCAAAGCGTTGGTAGGTGAGTTCTTTGTACCGGTTGAAAGTAGAGGGAAGGAGCTTATTAATGACTACAGTTCCTATTACCAGGCCTAACACCAGGGTAGCGCCTTCCAAGTATTTCCGCTTTTGGAGTATGTAGTAGAAGCTGAAACAGAGCGTTGCCGCCACCAATACCGCAAACATAATACGGCTGGCCAGGAGATAGCTAAAGGCAAACAGGAAAACCACAGCCAGCAACATCTTGAAAGGGTGTTTGGTGTTTTGGAAGAATATGGCTTTGGCGAAAATGTAAATGGCCAGATTTACCGCCAAGGCCACGTAAATGGATTGCTGCCTGATAAGCCCCGTGAGTGCGTCATTGTAAAGATAATCGGTTCGGCTGGCGGAGTAGGCGGTATGGATGCTGCTTCCCAAGCACAGCAGGCAGACCAAGGTGGTGATGGTGGCATAAGAAAGCAGGACGTTTTCTTTGAAGTCTTCGCGGAGCTTCAATAATCCAATGCTTATAGGAAATGCGAATAACGGCAGCCTGATCTTGAGGTGATGCAGACCCATGGGCACATCATCAGACACCAGAGTACTAACTACCAGAAGCAGAAAAAAGGCTAACATGGCCTGAAGGTCAAAGCGCTTCTTGAAGGTCAACCATTTTTCTTGCAGACTGCCGATAGAGAAGCTATAAATCACCAGAAGCCCGGCGAGGTTAGAACTAAGAGCGCTTAGCTGCGCAAAAAAGAGGGTAATAAAGAAAAGCAGGAATAAAGCATAGAGGCCCTTTTCTTTCTTATTAAGAGAATGTAAAAATTCAATCATGGAGGAGAATGGTAAATCAAGTAGGAAGGCAAATCATTAAGCCTTTTTTAGGTTGGCAGCCTTGAAAATTTCTTGAAGGTGATTCTGCAAAAATAGCAAAGGAAAAGGTGATCTCTTTAGTATTTCCTTGCCAATGTATAGGAGACTGGTAATGACCTACACCAGAAGTTTTTTAAGAAACATAGAGCCATTTAAAAACAAAAAAGCCGCTCCTGCCTTAGCAGAAGCGGCTTTTGCACCTTGTCACACGGACAGGTTAGTCTAACCAGGCATTCCAGGGAATGCGGCTGAGTACCAGAATCAGGCCCAGGCCGTAGAAGATAGCGATGGTCTTGAAGCCGCGGTTGGTTCCAATCTGGCGCTTGGCCTTAGAGTAGCCCACCGTGATCAGGATCACGGCCAGCACCATCATGAGGGGGTGTTCCAGGAAATAAAGCCGGGAAGTAGCGTCTTTTATGGCGGCGCCAGAGGCATTGGATAACCCCAGCGGGGACACCAGGTAAAGGATAATGCCTATTACCACCTGCAGGTGCGTGGCGATGAGCCCGAAGAGACCAAGTTTGCGGTCTTTGTCTGTGAAGGTTCTGTTGCCCGACAAGCCTACCAGGGCCGCGCCCAAAGAGATCAATAAGCCTAATAGCACCAGATAGCCCATATAAGAGTGTAAGTGCTGTAATCCTGTATACATAGTTTCAGAGGTTGGTTGCAGAGGTAAATATAAGGAATACCTATATACCATAGGAAAGATTACGCCAGATTCACTCGAACTTCAAAAAAGAGCCCATCCTGCAAAACCTATGAAAGCTGTTTTGAGCCTGTTTTCAGAAAAAGGCCCCAAAAACGCTAATTGCTTTCTCCTGAGAAGGGAAGGCCGCGCTGGCAAGTGACCAACCTATAAATGAAAGCCAAGGCCCCATTCAATCACGTTGGCGTGGCCATCATGGGCCATGAGCAAAGCGCTGGCCGAGAGATGTTCAAAGAGCTGGTACTTGAGGCCGTAGCGCTGGTAATAGTCAGGGAAAAGATGGTGCGGCTGGTAAATGTAGCGCCCAAAATGGAAGACGGCCGCCAAATTCCCCACGTGTAACTCATGCCCCACAAAAATACCGGCCGTCCGCTTGTCTAAGTAGCCCTCTGGGTAGTTGACCCCTTTGTTCAGGTACTCTTCGCCAATGGCGGTATCATGAATGGCATCGGCGCCCAGTAAAAAGGAATTGGTGTGGGTGACCCGTTTGCTAGCGAAGGCCGACATCATGTACACTTGGTGTTTGAAATCATCGCGCAGCACCTCTTTCACGCCGGCGGCCAGCCTGATATTCATGCGCACGCGCTTGTCAAGCTCGGGGGCGGTAGGGTCTTGCCCTGCCGCCGGGGCCACCGGTGGTTTGGAGCCGTAGCGTACCCCAAGACCCAACAGCGGCATGTTCATGCCGTTGTTGGATTGGTTAAGGCTGCCGTTTGAGAAGTGCCGGAACCCAAAGATAACATTCAGAAACAAACGGTCATGGACTGGGTATTCATAGCGCAAATTCCCCCTGAGCGAGAAGGTGAGGGGGCTGCCAATGGCTTTGTTATTTTCATTGGACGTGGAGTTGTAATACATGGTGCTGTAGACTAAGCCAGTGCCCAGGTTATACCGCAGGCTTCCTTTGCCGATTTTGGTAATGGGGCCATCCAGGTAAGAAGTCACCGCCACCGATTTTCCCAGTTCCTGGGGCACCATGTAATTGAAATAAGCCAGCGCAAACCCAATGGAAGGAAGTTTGTATTTCGGCTCCCAGAACCTTCTGCCCGAGGTCTGTTTGTTGGCGTAAAGCTCCACCCCATGCAGGTGCGAGTAATTGAGCAAGGAAAGCCCCGACCTATACCGGAAAAAAGCCCCGTAATACCCGTTCACGCCATAAGACCAGGATCCCTTCGGCGATGGGAGTGGGTCTTGGTTTTGGGAAAAAGCAGGAAGGGAGGCAGTGAGCAATAGGAAGAGAAAGAAGGCCCTTAAGGAACGGAGCATAGCACGGTAAAAGGTTAGACAATGGCAGGTCTACTGTGGTTTTGGGTAAGCTGAAAGGCGATTTTAAAGATAGTAGAAATGCAGAAACTATTTGGCATCAACCCACGCAGGAAAGCTCTTATGCTTATTTTATTTGCTTGTGGTATCATAGGGCAGGAGCGACGTCGCCCATAATGGTTGGGTAGAATCTTCCTAAATAAGATAAAACAGCAGCCATTTTGAAACCTCCTGCTTTAAGAAGGGCTATAACTAGTCTAGAGATGTTTCACTTAAAGCATATACTTATGGAAGCGACTTGTAATCACTGTGCCCACTGGGTGCAAGACCAAAAGATAGTTGAAGTACAAAGCAAAGACTTTGGGGTATGTGATGAACTGACCGGCAAGCACGCCATGGACCCGGAATATGTGCTGCCGCTGGTACACGTTGACGCCCTCCATGATACCAAGCCCAAACAGTTTGAGATGATCACCGGCGCTATGTTCGGGTGCAACCACTTTGACGAACGCCGCAGCTGGATAGAGTAACTTAGCCACTTGTTGCAGTTCTCCTGTGTAACAGGGTACAAAGCCTATAAAAAGAGCCGCTTTTCCTTTTAAGGAAAAGCGGCTCTTTTTATAGGCTTTACCAGGAGCAGCCATTGGGCAAGGTAGACGACAGGCACTGCGCAGGTTTCTTTTGCCCGGGCAAATCCGGAGCCTCTGCTCCTTTACATTTGGCTTATCCATAGATGGAGGTTCAGGCCCTGCCTCCCGGATAAAGGAAGCCTTAGCGTGACCATACAAAGGTACAGCAGGGGTGGAGGGGTTGGCTGCCTGTTGCCCTTCTCTTAAATATTTAATGGTTTACCTGAAACCGGTACAAAGGCCTATGGGAATTGCAATACATTCTGTATTATTATAGGCTTTTTAACAATCCATCATGTGCTTAGGTAAATACACACCCTTGGTAGGGCTTGCTTTCTTATTTCTGTCTGTTTTAGGGTGTGAAAAAAGCACAAAATCAGAAAAGGCAGGCCAGGCTGGTGCAGGTACTGCCGCTCCCACGCTCTTTACCCTGCTCCCTGTTGAAAAAACCAACGTAACCTTTAACAATGCTCTTACTGAAACGCCCTTTGCCAACATTATGGCCTACCAGTATTTTTACAACGGTGGGGGCGTGGCCGTAGGCGATTTAAACCAGGATGGCCTGCAGGATATTTATTTTTCAGGGAACCTGGTGCCTAATCAGCTGTACCTGAACAAAGGAAAGATGCAGTTTCAGGATGTAACGGCCGTTGCCGGGGTGGCAGGCAGACCCAATACCTGGAAAACAGGAGTCTCCATTGCTGATGTAAACGGAGATGGCCTGCCTGATATATACCAGTGCTATTCGGGGCACATGCCCGGGAGTGCCCGGGTTAACCAGCTGTTCATAAACCAGGGCGCAGGAGCCAATGGGGTGCCGGTGTTTATTGACAAAGCCGCTGAGATGGGCCTTGCCGATTCGGCCTACAGCACCCATGCCGTGTTCTTTGACTATGACCGCGATCAGGACCTGGACCTGTTCCTGCTCAACCACAACCCGGTGCAGTTTGTGAACCTTGATGCAGTGACCATCCAAGAAATTCTGAAAAAGCCGGAGCGCAATATGCAGGCCAAGCTGTACCAGAACAACCAGGCCGTTTTCAAAGAGGTGTCAGACAAGGCGGGGCTGCACAAATCAGCGTTCTCCTACGGACTGGGCGTGGGGGTGTCTGATATTAACCAGGACGGTTGGCCCGACCTCTATGTCTCCAATGATTACTCAGCCCCTGACCGCCTGTTGATCAATAACCAAAACGGCACCTTCTCAGATCAATCAAAACCTGCCCTGCAGCACACGCCTATTTACTCTATGGGCAATGACCTGGCAGATATCAATAATGATGGCCTGACCGATATCATGGCCCTGGACATGCTGCCGGAAGACAACAAGCGCCAGAAGCTGCTGTTTGGGCCTGATAATTATGAATACTTTGACCTGTTGGTCAAGGCCGGGTTCAACCACCAGTACATGCGCAACATGCTGCAGGTGAACAATGGCAACGGTACCTTCAGTGAAATTGGCCAGCTGAGCGGCGTCTCCAATACAGACTGGAGCTGGGCGCCGCTGGTGGCGGACTACGACAACGACGGCTGGAAGGACCTGTTCATCAGTAACGGCTTTCTGCGTGATTTCACCAACATGGACTTTATCAAGTTCCGGAGTTCGTACTTCCAGTACCTGCGCGGTAGGGTAACGCCTGAGAGTGTAATGAACCTGCTCTCTAAAATGCCGGCCTCAAACGTGAACAATTATATGTTCCGGAACAATGGCAACCTGCAGTTCAGTAACATGGGGCAAGATTGGGGGTTTAACGCTCCATCAAACAGCAACGGGGCCGCTTACGCAGATTTTGATAATGACGGTGATCTGGACCTGGTCACAAACAACGTAAACCAAACCGCTTTCGTCTACATGAACCAAAGCGAGAAGCAGCTGAAAAACCGGTACCTGCAGGTAAAACTGGCAGGGGTTGGTTTGAATACCCAAGGCCTGGGGGCCAAAATAACCCTGTACCACCAGGGGCAACAGCAGTTTCAGGAGCAGATGCCCTCCCGCGGATACCAGAGCACGGTGTCGCCGGTACTGCATTTTGGGCTAGGCACCCTTACCGCGGTAGACTCAGTGCGGGTGGTATGGCAGAGCGGCAAACAACAGGTGCTCACCCAGGTACCCACCAACCAGGTGCTCACCCTGGAGGAGAAGAATGCGGCGGGTACCTACGTGGCTCGTCCTTTTGAAAAACCGCTGTTCAGCCCTACAGCCTCCCCCTTGCCTTTTGCGCACCAGAAAAACAATGTAAACGACTTTAAGCGGCAGCCGCTCATGGTGAGCCCCCAATCGTTCAGTGGGCCTTGCATGGTAAAAGCAGACGTGAACCGAGACGGGTTGGAAGACCTGTTTGTGGGCGGGGGGGCTGGTCAGGCTGGTGTCTTGTACCTGCAGAACCGCAACGGTCAATTTACGGCAAAACCTACCCCGGCTTTCGCCCTTGACAAGGCCAGTGATGATGTAGATGCCCTGTTCTTTGACGCCAACAAAGACGGAGCCCCTGATTTGTACGTGGTGAGCGGGGGGTACCACCAGTTTACCCCAGATGATGCCGCCCTGCAGGACCGGCTGTACCTGAACGATGGCAAAGGCAATTTCACCAAAGCCCCCACCGGCACATTGCCGGCCATGCGCACCAGTACCAGTTGTGCCCGGGCGGCCGACGTGAACGGCGATGGGGACCTTGACCTATTTGTGGGCGGCCGCGTGGTGCCGGGCCGCTACCCCGAAACACCGCGCAGTTACGTGCTCCTGAACAATGGCAAAGGGCAGTTCACTGACCAGACAGCCACAATTGCCCCCCAACTGCAGCAGATAGGCCTGGTTACCGATGCCGCCTGGCATGACCTAGACCGGAACGGTACCCTTGAGCTGCTGCTGGTAGGGGAGTGGATGCCCCTGACCGTTTTCAGCCTGAAAAACGGGAAACTAACCCAAAACACCAAGGCCTTCTTCGCCAGAAAATACAGCGGGTGGTGGACCAAGCTCCTGGTGGCTGACTTCAACGGCGACAACCGACCTGATCTGCTGGTGGGTAACCAGGGGCTGAATACCCAGTGCAAAGCCTCAGACAAAGAACCCGCTGAGCTGTATTATAAAGATTTTGACGACAATGGCGCGGTAGATCCTATCCTTTGCTTTTATGTTCAGGGCAAAAGCTACCCTTATGTGACCCGTGATGAACTGTTGGACCAGGTGAGCATGATGCGCACCCGCTTTCAGGACTACGCCAGTTACGCCAACGCCAGCCTTGAAAACATCTTCTCTGCAGAGGAACTTAAAGGAGCGGGCAAGCTGTCTAGCAATCACCTGCAAACGGCTTACTTTCAGGGTACAGCCACCGGAACCTTTAAAGAAATGCCCCTGCCATTGCAGGCCCAGTACGCACCAGTATTTGCCCTGGCCACGCTTGATGCCAACCACGACGGAGCCCCAGATGTGCTGCTGGGCGGTAACGTGAATAAGGCCCGGCTGCGGTTCGGGAAGTCAGACGCCAACTATGGCATGCTGCTGCAGAACGACGGCAAGGGTAATTTTACGTACGTGCCGCAGCAGCGGTCAGGGTTTAAAGTCTACGGCGATGTGCGCAGCATTATGCCTTTGAAAAATACGGTTCTGTTTGGCATAAACCAGATGCCGCTTACCGCTTACAAGTTACGCTAATGAAAAAAGGATTGCCGTTCTTATTGCTGATACTAGCCCTTTGGGGCTGTGCAGAGCGGGGCCAGGAGAAAAAGCAGAACCTGGCTTTCAGTTCTAAACAGATTAGCCAGATCATTCACCGCATGACAGATGTCATGGTGAATGATGTCACCAATCCGCCTTTGGCTTCCAGGTTTTTCTCGTATGCCACCCTTGCCGGGTATGAGGTGGTGTCTCAGAACGACAGTTCCTATCACTCTATGCACGGGGTGCTGAACCAGTACCCGCAACTGCACAAACCTGATTCTATTACCGGGTATTCTGTGGAGTTGACGGCGTTGTTGGCCATGATGGAAACTGCCCGGAAAATGCAGCCTTCAGGCGCGCTGCTGGACTCGCTCAAGACACACTTCCTGGACTCCTGCCGGCAGGAAGGCCTGTCTGAAGATGTGATTGCCGCTTCACTGGCGTATGCGCAGCAGGTCAGCAAAGGGGTTCTGGCTTACGCCAAAGCAGATAAATACAACCGCATCAGTAATTACGCCCGCTACACGCCTACTGAAGGAAAGGGAAAGTGGTATCCCACCCCACCCGGATATTTTGCCCCGGTAGAGCCCTATTTTAGCACCATCAGGTCGTTTACTTTAGACAGAAGCAGCCAGTTTAAGCCGGTACCGCCCGTGGTGGTTTCCACAGAGAAGGCCTCTCCCTTTTTCCAGCTGCTGCAGCACGCTTATACCACCAGCAAAACCCTTACCCAGGAACAGAAAGAAATCGCTTTTTTCTGGGACTGCAACCCGTTTGCCCTGCAGGACAACGGGCATCTGCAGGCGGGCCTGAAGAAAATATCACCCGGTGCCCACTGGCTGGGTATTACCGGCATTGCCTGTGCCCAGGCCAAGACTGATTTCAGCAAAGCTTTGAAGGTGCATACCGTGGTTTCCCTGGCACTGATGGACGGCTTTATTTCCTGCTGGGATGAGAAGTTCCGCAGCAACCGTATACGGCCCGAAACGGCCATCCGACAGCAGCTTGACCCATCGTTCCGGCCCCTGCTCCAGACCCCGCCGTTCCCTGAGTACCTGAGTGGCCATTCCACTATCTCGTCAGCTTCTGCGGTTATTCTAACCCATTACTTCGGTGATCATTTTAAATACTCTGATACCGTGGAAGAGCGTTTCGGGCTGCCCGCCCGCACGTTTAACTCCTTCCAGGACGCTGCCATAGAAGCAGGGGTAAGCCGCTTCTATGGGGGTATCCATTTCATGGATGCCATAGAAAACGGCCGCACTCAGGGCTTGCAGGTAGGGGAGTGGGTGCTCCGGAAGGTAGAGGGTGGACCCCAGGTGCTAGCGAAAAAGTAGCCTCTCTTTTACAGAACTATTGCCTCCTGCTTCTTCAGGTAGCTTGGCTCCCTGCTTTTTTGGTCTCTTTTTGAAGGTCAGGTTAAAACAGCCTTAAAACACAGGGCCTCCACTCATGGCCTTGCGCAGCACAAGGCCTCAAGCTGGCGGAGGACCTTTCATTACCTGTATACCTGCTTCCACAACAAACTGCCACGGCAGCAAAAGGACCAAAGCCACTCTTTTGGCTGAGCGCCTAAGCCTCTTGCGTTGCGGCGGCAAAAACTACAGCCGCGGCCTCTTCCGGTTTTAAATTCAAGAAATCAGCAGTCTACCCCTCACTTCTGTTTTGAGCCTGTTTTATGAAACACAAGCCTAAAACGGAAGCCACTCTATAAACGCAGACCTCACAGGTTTTCAAAACCTGTGAGGTCTGCAACTCCCTCGATCTAACAATGAGCAATCAACAATAAACAATTTATTTACCTCCAATCCACCTTCGGGAAGCGGGCTTTTAGGGAGCCGCGCATTAAGCGGTATTCTTCCTGCCAGAAGTAATGCAGGCTGTTCACCACCTTCAAAGGCTTTAGGTCTGGGGTGAGCAGGTGCAGGGCCACGCCTACGTCGCCGCCGTCTACGGTAGGGTTGTGCTCCCAGGCAAACACGTCTTGCAGCCTAATCTCCATGATAGGGGCCAGAGCATTGTCTGGGTAGTACAGTTCCACAGCGTGGCCATCTGGTAGCGTCAAAGTGGCCGGGGCCAGTTCTTCCAGGCGTTCGCGTTGCTCGCGGGTCAGCATGTTCTGGAGCAGGGGGAGCAGGTCAATGTCCAGGAGGTCCTGGCCAATCTGAACGTCTTCCAGGTGGTAGGCCAGCCACTCGTTACAAGTCATGAGCAGGGTAGGGATGCTGATATCGGGGAAGCCTTCGGTGGGGTGCCATTTCCGTAGGCACAGCACGCGGTTCTGGAACTGCTTCACGGCCTCAGAGAAGTTTAGCCAGTCCTCGCCTTCGCGCTTGATGGTTTCGCAGATGGCTTGCACCAGGAAACGTTCGTCGGGCTCGGGCAGGGGTTTGCTTTGGAGCACAATACTTCCAATGCGCATGTCACGGGAGGCTGTTAATTCGCCTTCCTCGGGGTCCCAGGAAACCACGTCTTTCTGCTTGACTAGCGGGGCCAGGTCTTTGGGGTTGAGCGGCGAGGCCAGGAAAATGCGGCCCGGACCATCGCCGCCGGCGTGCAGGTGGGCAATGGCCAGCCAGGGGTCATGGGCCAGGTCATCGCGGTGGCCGGCAGAGGCGTACTTGCCGTTGGCCAGCTGGAACTGGGCGTTGTTGCCGGGCCTTGCGTAGGCAATGCGCTCTGGGTAGCAGTTAGCCAGTAGCACGCCCGTCTCATACGGGTCTACCGTGGTGTTCTCGGGCTCAATGTTAAACAGGCGCCGGTAGGAAGACGCAATCTTGTCAATCTTGGAGAAGCGCTTCTGGTGCAGGACTTCTTTGCGGGTGCGGCGCAGGGCCTCTAGGCGCAGGTTCAGGTCAATGCCGACTTCGCGGGGCAAAGGGTCACGTTCTTCCAGCAGGGCGGCAACATCAGTGGCCAGGGCCAATTGGTCGCTTTCCTGGGCGGCCAGCAGCATGTGCGCCAGACGCGGGTGCGTGGGCAGGGCGTGCATCTTCCGGCCATGCTCCGTGATGCGGCCGTTCTCCAGGGCATTGAGCTGATGCAGGGTTTCCTGGGCGTACAGCAGGGCGGCTTTGGGCGGCGGCGTGAGCCAGGTGAGCGCCCTGATGTCTGAGATGCCCCAGGCGGCCATGTCCAGCACCAGCGGGGCCAGATCGGCTTCCTGAATCTCGGGGGTGCGGTGTGGGGCCAGGCGTTCGTGCAGGGCTTCGGTCCAG
The DNA here is from genome assembly GCF_001078055.1 of Rufibacter radiotolerans. NCBI lineage: Bacteria > Pseudomonadati > Bacteroidota > Cytophagia > Cytophagales > Hymenobacteraceae > Rufibacter > Rufibacter radiotolerans. The sequence continues at coordinate 1,158,367 of NZ_CP010777.1, forward strand.
AGGCGGTAACAGGTGCCCGGACCTAACCTTCCGGCCCGACCGGCGCGTTGGTCGGCGGCGTCTTTGGAGATGCGCACCGTTTCCAGCCTGCTCAGGCCGGTGGCGGGGTCAAAGCGCTGGGTTTTGGCAAAGCCGGTATCAATGACCACGGTAACGCCTTCAATGGTGAGGCTGGTCTCTGCAATGGAGGTAGCCAGCACCACTTTGCGCTTGCCGTTGCGGTCTGGCATAATGGCGGCGTACTGCTTGCCGGGGGGCAACATGCCGTACAGCGGGTGGATGGCCACCTCGCGCAGGCCTCTCCTAAGCAGGGCTTCCACTTTTCTGATGTCCTGCTCGCCGGGCAGAAACACCAGCACATCGCCTTGCTGTTCTTGCAGGGCTTTCCGGGTGGCGCGGTCAGTCATTTCATGGAGCAGTTGGGCATCGGTCTCGCCGGCGTAATGCACGTCTATGGGGTATTGCCGGCCCTGGCTCTCTACGGCGGGGGCGTTGAGCAGGCGGGTGAGCTGGGGCATGTTGAGCGTGGCGCTCATGACCAGAATGCGCAGGTCTGGGCGCTGGGTGCTCTGGGCTTCGCGTGCCAGGGCCATGGCCACGTCTGCGTGGATGCTCCGCTCATGGAACTCGTCAAAAATGACCAGCCCTACGCCGTTGAGGGCGTTGTCTGAATGCAGCATGCGGGTGAGGATGCCCTCAGTGACTACCTCCAGGCGGGTCTTCTCTGAAGTGCGGTTCTCAAAACGGATGCGGTAGCCCACGGTCTGGCCCACCTCCTGGCCCAGCAGTTGTGCCAGCCGTTCGGCAATGGTGCGGGCCGCCAGCCGGCGGGGTTCCAGCATGATGATTTTCTGCCCCTTCAGCCAGGCCTCGTCTAAGAGAGCCAGCGGCAACAGGGTACTCTTGCCCGCCCCCGGAGGCGCGTTCACAATAAGGGTGTTCTGGGCGGCCAGGTTTTCGCGCACCGCCGGAATGATTTCCCGAACGGGTAGATCTATGGAAAAGGGATCGAAAGACAAGGGTGACAATTAAGAAGTAGGAATTAAGAATTAGGAATGTGGCAGAAAACGAAGGCTTACATGGCTCCCTTTTCGCTGTGCCATTCCGGAAGGACCTTGGGGGCGAGCGGTGGTTGCGTTTATGCAACGCTTATCTGGTTCGCCCGCAAGGTCCTTTCAGGAAGACAAAAGTACGGGAAAGAATTTTAGCTGGAGCGACGTATAAGGATAGCTGCATAGGAGGAAGTGGCAGATTTAGTGAATGCCGCTTTCTACCAGCAGGCAGAGTGCCTGGTTCATGCTACCGGACCAGCAACTTTAGCGCCCTGCTTTCCCGCGTCGGGTTGGACTACTTCCGCAAAGCGGGTAAGGTCCTTTAAGGGGTTGACTGGTTCACCTTATGTGGGGCGGTTGGCTACAGATAACTCAGCCATTTCTTCTCTGGGTGGGCCGTTTTGTAGCGGCTGTACCTGCGGCAGGCGGGGTAGAGCGCCAGCACTAGGCATAACCAGAAAAGGTACACGTAGGGTAACTCTAACCCCACGCCTTCTTTGGGCCGGCCAAACTCCAGCATCCCGAAGGGCAGGTCTTGCCACTTCACGCCCTGCAGCAGCACCATCACCAGCATAGACGTGTGAATCACGTACCAGTGCACCAGGTAAAAGAAGAGCGGCACGCGGCCGTAGGTGGCCAGGAACCCCGTGACGGCATTGTTGGCCAAGTGAATCAGCGCCTGCAGCACAAACATAAGGCCCAGAAACAGCAGAATAAACTGCAACGAAGGGGCGTATTTGGTCACGTTCAGGAAAGACAGGAAGGTGAACACCGCGGTACTCTGCGGGGCCCAGGGCGAAGGCTCGCCGTACAGGTTAAAGTACCGCAACCCGGCAAAAACCACCAGGAACAGCAGCCCCGTGAGCCATAAGGTTCTTCGGCGGGCGGCGGCTTCCTGTTTAAAGACTTCGCCAAACCCGTACCCCAGCAGCAGAATTCCCAACCAGGGAACCAACGGATAGGCCACCAACACCGCCGGACCTACCTCAAAGGGAAAGAAGCCCTGGCGAAACAACAGCGAATACAGAAACGTACCGCCCATGGTCTCCGCGGGACCCACCTGGGGCAACAGGTTGTGCAAGACCACCATGGCCAGCCCCAGGCCGCCAATGACTCTGCTGGGCAAGCGCAACAGCGCCGCCAGCGCCACAAACCCAAACCCGATGGCAAAGATAACCTGCAGCATGACGGTCCTGAACTGGATATCAAACCAAATCCCGAAGCCGATGACCGTTACCTCCAGCGCCATCAGCCAAAGGCCCCGGCGCAACAAAAACTTCTGGGCCCGGGCCACGTCTCCGTGGCTTTTAAGCGCCAGGTACGCCGAGGTGCCCGCCAGAAACACAAACGTGGGCGCGCAGAAATGCGTGACCCAGCGCGTCAAAAACAACCCGGGGGTGGTAGTGGCAAACGCCAGCGGGTCTTGCGCCAGCGAGGTGGTGTGCATCAAATCCCGCACGTGGTCCAGGGCCATGATCACAATGGCCAGGCCCCGCACCACGTCAATAGTGGATACCCGGTGCTGGCGGGTGAGCAAGGGAGAAGAAGTAAGTACCGTTTGGGTCATAGGCGGAAAGGTTGGGAAGGGTTACCAATTGGTTCTAAGGTAATTATCTTCGGTTTTCTTTCCTAGAGAAGAGTAGGAGAGAAAGGATGCCTTTCTCTCCTTTTGTTATGTCAATGTGCGGTCAGTAAGTAGGCAGTGTTCCGGTAGCTTGGTGTTCTATCCTTTGAGCCAGGCGTCGTCTAAGAGGGCCAACGGCAACAGGGTACTCTTGCCCGCCCCCGGAGGCGCGTTCACAATCAGTGTGTTCTGGGCGGCAAGGTGTTCCCGCACGGAAGGGATAATCTCCCTAACGGGCAGGTCTATGGTAAATGGGTCGAAAGGCAAGGGGAAGAGTATTAATGTAAAAAATTAAAATAGAGATTCTATGAGTCAATGGTAAATTTACTAAAGTTGTTAATAGTTGAAGATATATACCTTGATAACATTCTGAAATTAAGGTGTTATAATTTGATAATGTTAATAAATTTAGAATATTGTATATTTGGAAGGTTTAATTTTGTTTATTGGGTTGTTTTTGTAAAAACTAAATTGATTTTTGGTTTATAAGCGTTTGTTAATAAATTAAATTTTTTAATATAAATGGCATTTATCAAATCTTTAGGGGTTGAGAACTTTAGGACTTTTAATTCAATGGTTTCTATTGAATTAGAGTCAATAAATGTATTAACAGGTGTAAATAATTCGGGTAAAAGCTCATTGTCAAAATTATTACTCTTAATTAAAGATAGTTTTGTTGATAATAAATTTTTGCAAAATTTAGATTTTGCTGGAAAATCGCATAGTCTTGGAGATTATCAAAATGCGGTTTTCGAACAGAATAGTAGTGAGGCAATATCTATATTGGTTGATTTTCCAATATTTAAAACAGATAAGTATAAGATTCACTTAAAGTATTTGCCCAAAAAAGACGTAAAATCTTATAAAGCTGAGTGTATAAGTTTAGTAGTTTTCGAAAAGAGTAGTAATGTTGAGCTGTTTTCGCTGGCAAGGAAGAGTTTTTCCAATGAAAAAGTAGACCATTATTTCGATTCAATTCAAGATTCATTTGATTTATTTATTAATATTTCAAAATTTACTCAAGAGGTTCAATTTATTTTAAAAAAAATAAAGGAAAAAGAAGAGGAGAATGCAAATTGGTTTAAAAGAGTCTCTTCTAGTAGTATAGAGTATTTGGAAGACCCAAAGGAGCAATATGGGACAAAGTTTGAAGAATTTGATTTCAGAGTTGAGAAGCAATACGTAGATATACATTTAAGCGGTCCTCAGTATAATTTTGGCTCTAATGAAACAATGCTAAAATTGAAAACTTCAATTGAGGAGTTTTTGAATTTAAAATTAAAGGATGATATAAAATTTAGTTCAATATTTACAGGTTACGATGTTGACTCTTTATATGGTCCAGAGAGTTCATTAAAAGATTTTAATACATTAGAGAACGCAATTTATTCTTTGTCTTTTCAGAATATTCGGGTTATTAGAAAAAAGGAAGTAAAAGGTAAAGTGGTTGCTGTGCTTCTAGGTTTACTATTTACAGATGCATTTTATGTTATTAAGTCATTTTTTACTAAAAATTTAAATCATTTGCCTCTTTCAAGAGGAGAATTGAAAAGATTACATCTTGGTGATGGGAATATATTAGATAGAGTTATTACTGATTTATATTTTCATGAAAGGAACGAGGGTTTTTCCTTGCCTAAAACTTTTATTTTAGAATGGATTAGAAAATTTGGTATTGATGATTTTAATGATTACGAAATCAAGCATTTCCCAGAACATGATGTTTGTACTTTTGCCTTATTAAAAACTACTGGAAGTCCTTATAAAATTGTTAAAAGGAAAGTTTTAGCTGACTTGGGATTCGGTGTGGCCCAACTGATATTATTGCTGTCAAAAATAGCAACCCTTGCAAGACAACAGGGGCAATATTATGGAGAATATAGGGAACTCGATTGTACTCCTCAGCTTTTAATTATTGAAGAGCCAGAATCTCATTTTCACCCCAAATGGCAATCACTACTAGCTGATATGCTAATAGACGCTTGTGATAGATTTAATATCCAGTTTATAATTGAAACACACAGTGAGTATTTTGTCAGAAGGCTCCAATATCATGTTGCTAATGAAACTGTGTCTTCTGAATGCATTCGTATTTATTATATTAATAAAAATGGACCTAACAATACATTAATAAAATATATGGAGTTAGGTTACAATGGGTCGTTTAGAGAACAATTTGAAAGTGGTTTTTTTGATGAGTTGACGACCTTATATGATGAAATAAAGGTAGTGCAGGAGATTCAAGCTTATAAAAATGAGATTGATGAATTCAAAAAGCGTTATAATACTGATATTACTTGTATAGTGCTTACGGAGGATGCTGAGGCTGATGATAATATCAATTCAAATCTTGGTTTAGTGTTGAAATCAAATGGTTTCTGCATGGATAAAGTGAAAATTAAAACTTATCATACATCAGGTGATTTAAGACTGGCCGCTGGTATGATAAAAGCTTATGAGGATTTGGATAATGTCAAGTTAATTGTTTGGCATCTAGATGGAGATTTTGAATATACAAAGAAATTGGCCACAGTAGAAGGCCTTATTGCTAAGCAAGGGCTAACTAAAACAATGCCATTTGTAACTAAATATAACGATATTGAGGGGTACTTTATTAATGAGAAGCACATAAAGTATTTGTGTCCAACATTAAAAATATCTCTTATAAGGTCTTTGATATTAAAAGCTCAAAATGAATTGCAAGAAAAGAGTTTGAAAATACTTATAAAGAGACTATCGGATAATGTAGAGCCGGCAGTGTTGCTATATAATAGTAATCCTTTAATATATAGTCATACAAAAAGTATGGTTAAAAAGTTAAACAATTTAATTAATCAGCATTTGAAATTGAAGAATACTCTTGCTATTCTTCAATACTCGCCATACTTATTAGATGATAAGCTAAAGGCTTATTCAAAAATATTAGTATGATTAAATTTTGATTAATAGATAAGTTTTGCTTATGATATACCTTGATGAATTTTGATAAGATTTGTAGTTAGACTAAAACTGATAATTGCACTAAATAATTAATTAGTGATTTTAAGAATGTATCACTCTTCCTCATAAACCCGCTCAATCCTCCTATCCGGTATCAACCACATCAACGCCACCAGCACATAGACACCGTTCGCGGCCCAGGGGCTCCAGAAGGAGAGGGCTATGCCGGTCAGGTACAAGAGCGGGGAGAGTTTGCCTTTCAGGTCTTGGCCAATGGCTTTGGCGAGGAGGGAGTCTTTGCCGTTCTTTCTAATGATGGTCTGCTCCAGCACCCAATAGGCAATAGAGCACAGGAGCAGGATGCCGCCATACAAGGCCGTAGCCGCCGGCGCGAAGCTGTTTTCGCCCATCCAGCCGGTGGCAAAGGGAATCAAAGACAGCCAGAAAAGCAGGTGAAGGTTGGCCCAGAGAATACTTCCGTTCACCTTGGCGGCGCTGTGGAGCATGTGGTGGTGGTTGTTCCAGTAAATGCCAATGTAGATGAAGCTGAGCACGTAGCTCAGGAATACGGGCAAGAGCGGGACCAGGGCGCGCCACTCGGTGCCGTGCGGTACCTTTATCTCCAGTACCATAATGGTGATGATGATGGCCATGACGCCATCACTAAATGCTTCTAGCCGTCCTTTGTTCATGTGTGGGGGCCATGTTCTGGCGCACGGTTCTACTTACAAAAAGGAAGGTAGTACTAAAAGTTGTATGTAGGAAAAGCTATATTGATTTAATTTAAAGGTGTAGAAAGGGCAAGATTTCGTTTTGGGCTTGTTTTGAATAAAACAGGCTCAAAACGATCTTGCCGGGTTATAGCGGGAACAGAAGGCAAATGCCTGGTGACCTCCTGCTAAATGGCGGGGCGGCACCTCTATTGCCACCCCGCCATTTACACAAATAGAAAGAAATTAACGGTTTAGGTCCTCAAAGGGCTATCAGGCATGGTCCTGTTCCGTGGGTTTCTTCTGGTTGCGCAGGTACTGGTCCTGCCCCTGTAGCCAGTCTTCGCGGCCCGGGGAGAAGAGGGTCACAAAATCAGTGTCTTCCAGTAAAATGACAGAATGGGGAACATCTGGCGGAACCAGGATAATTTCACCGGTCCGCACCACCACCTCGCGGTCATCAAAGACATATTTCAAGGTCCCCGAAAGTACCCAGGTATTTTCTTCGTTTACATGCTGGTGGCGTTCTACTTCCGCTCCGTCTTTCCCCTGGAACCTGGCCAGGGTAGTCTTTTCCCCGAAGAGCACCTGGCGCTTAAGTAAGTCTGTCAGCTCCTCTGTGTGAACTGCCTCCCAGGAGCTTTTCTGTATCTTCTCTTTCACGTCTTTGCTGGAAGGGCCGTCCCCGCCGTAGAGTCCGGAACCCACAATATAGGTCTTGCCGTCTTTCGCCTGCACTTTTTGTACATAGGTTTGCTTAAGCGCCGGCGTATTAGAGCCGGGTTGGTACCAATAGCACTCCAGCCAAGCTCTGCCGTCGGTCATGGCCGTTGATATTTCAATTCTTACTATTTCCTTGCCTTTCAGGTCCTTCAGTTTCATCAGATTTTTTCCTTCCAGGCTGGGTTGCGCGGGGTTCACCAGTTCAACACCTTCGGGGGTCTGCACAAAAACATAGGTGTCCATGAAATAGAAGGGGCCCGTTTTATCCCGTAGCTGACCAAAGGCGTCCTGCCCCTTTTCCGCTACCAACAAGGCCGCCCGGTTCACCAGATCCTCAATCATGGCTTTGTCTAGTTGCAGGTGGTAAACGCCGCAACCAATAATGAAGGTCTGGCCAGAGGGGTAGGTGACCTGCTTAACAAACGTAGATTTCCAGGTGGGGAAGATGTAGCCTGGCTGTGGGTATTGGTAGTGGACCCACCCTTCACCGCCCGGACTGGCCCCCGCCTCCAGCATCATCTGAATCATAGGCTTGCCCAGGGCATCTTTCTGCTCCAGCACGTTTATTCCCTCGGTGGTTGGCTCTGCCGCATGGAAAACCCGGGTCCCGTCAAAGCCTAAGACAAAGAAGTAGGTTTCGTCATTCAGCCATTTTGAGTTTTTTTCCCTGAACTGGGGGTACGCTTCTTCGCCTTGCTGCTGCAGCAAATCGGCGGCCTGCCTTACCAGATTCATTAATTCCGGAGCGGTCATGGTGGCGGCAGGCTTGGTGCCTTTAGGCGCATCTGGCAGGTAAACGCCGCAGCCCACGGCCATCGGTTTACCGTCCAAAAGGGCTTTGTGCACGTACGCCGATTTTTGGCTAGAGACACTCTCGCCGGGTTTGGGCCACATGTAATCTACCCAGCCCTCGCCTTTGGTGTTCACAATCTCCAGAATATCCTTAATAAGGTACTTGCCCTTGGTGTCTTTATAGTCCAGGATATTACGACCCTCTATGGTTGGAAAAGCCGGGTTTACCAACTCATTGCCCTCCAGGTCCATCACGAAGATATAAGCGTCCTTGGCCAGGTACTGGCTTTTAGGGTCATGGAAGAGCGGGAAGGCGGCTTTCCCATGCTGCTCTATCTCGCCCACCGCGTTCAGGACCAGGTCTGCCACAAATTCGCGCTCCATGCGGTTGTCATACATGCCGCTGCCAATCACGTAGGTTTTCCCGTTGGGGGCCTTTGCCTGGTGCACGTAGCTGCTCTTCCAGCGGGGGAGGAGCTCACCCGGTTTGGGCCATTGGTAGTGGAACCAGCCCTCCGGTTTGTCTGGGTGCGCCTTGGTGGCGCCTATCAGGCCCCAGACAATGGATTTGCCGTTCAGGTCTTTTAGGTCCAGTTGGTTTTTCCCTTCCATGTCTGGCTCTGGGTGCACCAGCATGTTTCCCTCCAGGTCCAGTACAAAAACATACGTCTCGCCCTGGCGCCAGCGGCTGTCCGGTACCTTAAAATCCTTAAATGCCGCCTCGCCCACCTTCTCCACCAGGGCGACGGCGTCCTGCACCAGCCTGGTTACCTCACTTGTGTCTTTATTTTCTGGCGGGGCACTTACAAGAGAGGCTGTCTCTTTAGAATTGATTTCTAGTGTTTCCATGGGTAAAGGAAGTTTGGGTATGAAGGAATTTTAAGGTCTCCTGAACAAGAAGACCGTGCTATTTCTTTTGCTTACTGCTTTTCCCCTTGGGCACGTTAAGGGCTTCTGTCGCGTCCTGGGTAGGGTAGAAGCCAGCCCCTACAATGTAGGTGTCGGGGCCGTGGGTTACTTTTCTAACGTAGGTGAGTTTTTTGCTTTGCGTGTTTTCGTTGGGCTTGTACCAATAGTATTCCACCCAGGCGCTGTCTTTCTGCATTACGGCGGTAATGTAGTCGCGCACCGAGTAATTTCCTTTCAGGTCTTTGGTGTTCCAGAGGTTGGTGCCTTCCAGGCTGGGCTGGGCGCCGTTGACCAGTTCATCGCCTGTCGGCGATTCCACAAACACGTAGGTGTCCATGAACACGTAGCGGCCAGTCTTGTCACGCAGCGCCGGGAAGGCTTCTTTGCCTTTGGAAGCCACCAGGGCGGCGGCCCGGTCCACAAGGTCCTTGATCAGGGTCTGGTCCATCTGCATGTGGTAGATGCCGCTGCCAATGATGTATGGCTGGCCGTTAGGGAACGTGACCCGTTTAACGAACACAGATTTCCAGGCCGGGAAAATATCGCCGGGCTCTGGGTACATGTAGTGCAGCCAGCCTTCGCCGGCGGGGCTGTTTCCTTCTTCCAGAATCCTTTTGCCATAGGGCCGGCCTAGCACGTCTCTGGCGCCTGCCGCATTGCTGCCGGCCAGCTTAGGATCAGCGGCATGGAAAGCCCGCCTTCCTTTCAGGTCCCAGACAATAAAGTAGGTGTTGTCTTTATACCATTTTGAGCCTTTACGCTTGAACTCGAGGTAGGCGTCTTCGCCTTTCTTTTCAAAGACCGTGGCGGCCTCGCGGACCAGGGCCATAAGTTCTGGGGCGGTCATGGCGCGGACGGCAGTGGTAGGCCTGGGGGCGTCTGCCAGGTAAACGCCGCAGCCCACGGCCACCGGTTTGCCGTCCAGCATAACTTTCTGCACGTACGCTGATTTGGGTGCCGGAACGTTCTCGCCGGGTTTAGGCCACTGGTAATCTACCCAGCCCGAGTCTTTGGTCTGCACCGTTTTCAGGATCTCCTTGGTGAGGTACTTGCCGGTGGGGTCCTTCACGTTTAAAATGTTGCGCCCTTCCAGGTTGGGGAAAGCCGGGTTCACTAACTCTATCCCTTCCATGGTGAGCACAAAAATGTAGGCATTTTTCACCAGGAACGGGCCCGCCGGGTCATGGAAGGCCTTAAAGGCGCCTTTGCCCTTTTGCTGGATCTCCATGACCGCGTCTTTGACCATGTCTACCACAAACGCGCGCTCCATGCGGTCATCATACAAACCACTGCCTACCACGTAACTCTTGCCCGACGGGGCTTTTACCTGGCGCACGTAACTGCTTTTCCAGCGCGGAAGGAGCCCCCCCGGAACCGGCCACTGGTAATGGAACCAGCCTTCGGGTTTGTTGGGGTGTTCTGTAGCGGCCGTCAGGAGGCCCTGAATGATGGGTTTGCCTTTCAGGTCTTTGAGGTTTATCTGGTTTTTGCCCACCATGGTGGAATCTGCGTGCACCAGCATGTTGCCCTGTGGGTCCAGCACAAAAACATAGGTCTGGCCTTTCCGCCAGCGGCTGCCGGGTACCTTGAACTCCTGGAAGGCCGCCTCGCCCTTCTGCTGGATAAGCCCGCCCGCGTCTTTTACCAGAGCGGTAATTAGGGCAATAGAGTCCTGGGTTTGGGTGCCGGAAATTTGGCCAGGAGGCCGAAGATTCTGATCCGAAGCCTGGGCAGAAGGGTGTAGGGTCCACAAGGCATTACCGGGACGGGCGGGCCCCAACACCAACCAGCCAGCCAGAAGAACAGCCGCGGCGATGACAAGCAAGAGAGATGCTTTTTTCATAGGTAGAGGTAGAGTTAGGAAAGGAATGAGCAGGCTAGTTGGTCATGGGCCGGAGCCACGGAAGCTAGGTTCTCCAAGGGCAGGGGTACTGCCGGTCAGGGGTCTTTTGCTCAGGAGAAAAACCTTTGCGCCGGTTCTGCTTCTGTAGCCCAGGTGGATCACATGTGGGGGAGCAAATACCCGGGGATTTGGTATCTGTGGGGATAGTATTTTTTACGACGAGGTGCCCTGTTGGTTGTTAGGGCACTTAGGTAGAATCAGCAGCAGGCACCTTTGGCCATGGCAAGCGCGTCCGTGCTTTGGTTTTTCTTTTGAATTCAGGGGCCGGCTATCTGGGCAAGGTTGGTTCTCCTGAAATCACTACTTGTGGCTATTGAAACCCGGTAAACGCAGAACTCCCGTTTTGAGCCTGTTTTCTGTAAAACAGGCCCAAAACGGGAGTTCTTTCTAAAGACTTTTCTAAACGACTTCTCCTTACGACAGCAGGTCTTTGATCTGCAGCTGCATCCAGAGTTCCTCGTGTTCTTCCTGGCTCAGGATACCCATTTCGCGCAGCCACCCGAACCGCTCAATCAGCACTTCCTGGGGCAGGTGTTGTTCTACCACGCCATATTTGTTTTTATAGTAGGCCTGAATGTGGGCATGAATAGACAAGATAAAGTTATCTACCTCCATGTTGGAAGGGCTCCCGCGGAACAGTTCCAGCGTTTTGGCCCCGCCGGTGAGCAGGACAAGGTCGCGGTTGGTATGAGAGAAGGCCAGCGCCGCCAGCACCATAGACACCAGGGTGGCGCTAATCCAGAGCAAGGCAACCGGACCCGCGCCCTCGTGCAGGAATGAAACCACAAAGGAATACAGACTGATGCCGGAGAAAAGGCTGAGCAGGCATGCCGGCAGGAGCGCGGCTTTCTCGCGTTTCTTCACCAGTTCAAAGCCCATGTCTTCGTACCGAATGCGGTACTCCATGTTTTCTTTCCAGTTCGTGGTAATGACCCTGATCCCAGATTTCCTCAAGGTGAATTCTTTGCTGCTGAATAGGTGGCGCTGCTTTAGCTCTTTCATTATTCTTAGATGGATAACGTAACCAGATATATGCTTTTGCTGAATTGTGCAAAAAGGTAAGAAGAAAAATGTAGCAAGCAAGCGTTTGAAGCTAATATTTGTAATTTTCTTTCACGTTATAATTAAAAATATGGTTTTTCATATTTAACCATAGGATTGGAGAAAGAGTAGGACTTCTGGGGGAATGGGTGCGGGTAGGGAGGGGTGGTTTTTGGGCAGGGGGATTAGGGATAGGGGATTGCAAATCCGTATTTCGGTAGTTCGGGATTGCAAATCCCAAACAGCGGTCAGAATAGGAATGGGAGCATTACAGGAAGATTCCAAATACTTGAACTTGATTGAATAGACTTACCGTTCATGGAAGGCGGATTACAAATCCGCTTTTCAATGGTTCGAGATTGCAAATCCCAAACAGCAATAATTAAAAGTATTATAGAACTCTGTAGCTCTTTCGGATTTGCAATCCGAAAGTACCGAAAGGGGGATTTGCAATCCCCTACGCATTTCTTCTAAAACTAAACTACCCTTAACTGTCCCCTTAAAACCAGCCACTTTTTTTCAAAATTGACAGCTGATTCGTAAGCTTATTTGTTCTAGAAAAAGGAAGGGTTACTGCACCAAAATAATTTCCAGCAGGCCTTGTTCGCCCGCATAGTCACGGGCAGAACTGTAGAGATAATGTTCAGGTTCACTCACAATTTCTGCCCGGACCGGGTTTTGGTGAATGTATTCCAGTTTTTGGTCCAAAAAAGCATTGGAGTGAATTTCCTTGGCTTCATTGCCTTCTTGCCAGAATTTGTATTGCATAATTTTCGGGTCTTGCGCTCCTCTGAATGTGAATCTACTCAACCACCTTTCCTTTCTGCGTTCATTTTTCTCTTGAATAGCTTTGATAAGGGCTTTGCTTGTAAACTTCTTGAAGTCTCTTAAAATATGGGATAGGTTTTGCCCTTCTTTAGCGCTTGCTATTAAATGAAGGTGGTTGGTCATTAAACACCAGGCATATACTTCTAGTCCCTTCTCCTGTTGGCAGTACCTAAGGGCATCTACTAACAGGTGCTTGTACACCGGTCTTGTGAAAACATCTATCCAGTCCACTACAGTAAGCGTCAGGTAATACAAATACCCTTCCTGGATTTTATTCTTGATGCCCATTGCTTACAGGATATATTTTCTGCCCTTATACCCATATAGGCCTTTTAAAGGTTGTAGGGTAACACTGAATCTATCGTACTTGCACTTTCGATTTTGTAACCACTTTTTTCTTTTTTTTGCTCTTTCGGATTTGCAATCCGAAAGTACCGAAAGGGGGATTTGTAATCCCCGTGCGAACAAACTTTTCAACACAAGCAGCAGGCGGATTGCAAATCCGCTTTTCAAAAGTTCGGGATTGCAAATCCCGAACAGCGGTAGCAGCAGTAGGATAGTTTACAAAGATAACAGCGCCATCGCTGCTTGCGTAAGGGCAAAGACTCCTTTGGTTCTACCGCACATGGCAAAAAACACACACGCAACCCCGCCTTCAGAATTCACCGGCTTCGTCACCGTCCGCGGGGCCCGCGAGCATAACCTCAAGAACGTAGACCTCACCATTCCCCGCGATGCGCTGGTGGTGTTCACGGGTGTGTCGGGGTCCGGCAAGTCGTCGTTGGCATTTGGCACGCTGTACGCCGAGGCCCAGCGCCGTTATTTGGAGAGTGTGAGCCCCTACGCGCGGCGGTTGTTCCACCAGATGGCCGTGCCCGAGGTAGACGCCATTGAGGGTTTGCCCCCGGCGGTGGCCTTGCAGCAACAGCGCGGTACTCCTACCACCCGTTCCAGCGTAGGCAGCGTGACCACGCTCTCCAACCTGGTGCGCATGCTCTACAGCCGGGCTGGTGATTACCCCAAAGGTCAGGGCATTATCTACGCCGAGGCTTTCTCACCTAACACCCCTGAAGGCGCCTGCCCTACCTGCCACGGCCTGGGCCGGATTTACGAGGTGACCGAAGAAAGCATGGTGCCTGACTCAAGCCTCACCATCAGGGAAAGAGCCATTGCCGCCTGGCCCACTGCTTGGGGTGGTCAGAACCAGCGCGACATTCTGGTGACCCTGGGCATTGACGTGGACCGCCCTTGGCGCGACCTTCCCAAGAAAGACCGTGATTGGATTCTATTCACCGAGGAGCAACCCGTGGTGCCCGTGTACCCCGGCTACACCCCAGAGCAAACCCAGCGCGCGCTCAAACGCAAAGAGGAACCCAACTACATGGGCACCTTCTCTAGCGCCCGGCGGCACGTGTTCCATACGTTTGCCAACACCAACAGCCCGCTTATGAAGAAGCGGGTAATGCAGTACATGCTTCACACCAACTGCCCCACTTGCCAGGGGAAACGCCTGAATCCCGCCTCGCTGTCGGTGACCTTTGCGGGCTATGATATAACGGAGTTGTCGCGTCTGCCCCTGCAACGCGTGGCCCAGACCCTGAAACCGTATGTGAGCGCCGTTACCACTAGCCACACCCGGCATGACGAGGAGCACCCGGAGCAGGTGATTGTGAAGCAGCGCATCGCCCAGGATTTGGTGGCGCGTATTCAGGTACTATTAGATTTAGGTCTGGGATATCTGTCCCTTGAACGAAGTACGCCTACCTTGTCGCCGGGGGAGTTGCAGCGCCTGCGCCTGGCTACGCAATTATACTCGCATTTGTTTGGCGTGGTGTATGTGCTGGATGAGCCCTCGGCGGGGCTGCACCCCAGTGACACGTTGGCCCTGCTTACCGCCTTGGAAAATCTCAAGAAAGCGGGAAATTCCCTGTTTGTGGTGGAGCATAACCTGGACGTGATCCGGCAAGCCGATTGGTTGGTGGACGTAGGCCCGGCCGCCGGCGAGAAAGGCGGGGAGATTCTCTACAGCGGTCCGCCCGAGGGGTTGAAAACCGTTTATGACTCCCAGACCGCTGCCTATCTTTTTGGCGCCACGCCGGTACCTGCACGCGAACGCCGTACCCCCACCGGTTGGCTGAAACTAAGCGGCGTGACCCGCAACAATCTGCACCAGCTGGATGCTGCCTTTCCGCTAGGTGTGTTCACTACCGTCACGGGCGTATCGGGGTCGGGTAAGTCTAGTCTGGTAAGTCAGGTGCTGGTAGAACTGGTGGCCGAACATCTGGGGCATGAGTTGCAACCCGAGGAAGAGGAAACCGATGGCTTGGAGCAGTCGGCTCCGCAAACTACCGGCGGAAGAATTGTGAGTGGCATGGAGCAGATCAAGCGGCTGGTGCGGGTAGACCAAAAGGCCATCGGGCGCACGCCCCGTTCCAACATGGCTACCTATACCGGCTTGTTTGACCACGTGCGCAAACTCTTCGCGGCCACGCCGCTGGCCAAGAAGCGCCGGTATGATGCGGGCCGTTTCTCCTTTAACGTAGCCAAAGGCCGCTGTGAGAACTGCACCGGCGAAGGCTTCGTGATGGTGGAACTGCTCTTTCTGCCCAGCGTGTACGCTCCTTGCCCGGTCTGCCACGGTGCCCGCTACAACTCCCAAACCCTGGAAGTCACTTACCGCGACCTGAACATTGCCGAAGTGCTGAACCTGACGGTAGATGCTGCCCATGAATTCTTTGATGAGGAACCCGCTATTCACCGCGCCCTTTCAGTACTGCGCGAAGTAGGCCTGGGCTACCTGCGTTTGGGTCAGCCTGCTACTGAACTCTCGGGCGGGGAGGCCCAGCGCATCAAACTGGCCACTGAACTGCAGCGCCTGAGCCGGGGCAATTCTTTGTATGTGCTGGATGAACCCACCACCGGTCTGCACCCCTCAGACGTGGAGAAACTCATGGCCCAGCTGGAGGTGCTGGTAGACGCTGGTAACACGGTCATTGTGGTAGAGCATACCATGCGCGTAGCCGCCGCCAGCGACTGGGTAATGGACATCGGCCCCGGGGCCGGGGAGGAGGGAGGCCAGATTGTAGCCGCCGGTAAGCCGGAAGAAGTAGCGAAGGTGAAGAAGAGCAAGACAGCACCCTTTTTGAAAGACGCTTTAGGAAAGTAGGATGGACGTTTTAAGGGTGTTTTCCGGAATACAGGCCCAAAACGCAATTTGAGTTTTTAATCTGGCGCAAGATTGGGCCAAGGAGTAACTTGGGATAAACTTGTTGCCAGTTTGCAACTGACTGCTGTACAGCTAAACCCTTTTTAAGGCAGGTTGAAAACAGACCTACCACTGAAACTACCGTACTTAAACCAAAGAAATTTTACCTTCTAACCCATTGAAACGCAGCTATTGATTTTACAAAAGTTGATGGAATAAAATACTGCAACTTAATAGGCTCCAGTTTTACATAAGAAGTGTATTTTGTAAATTGACTCTAAATACAAAGGACCGACAAAACTATGACTACACGTAGACGCTCGTACCTATCACTTGTTACACTTCTTTTTCTGGCCCTAGGGTGCGGAGACAAAAAAGAAGAAGAACCTACACCTAAACCTGAGCCAGCCGAGGTGAAATGCCTATTGTTGAAGGAGCAAATAACCTTTCCCGCGCCAGGAGAGTCCCTTACCCGCACCATTACTTTTGATGGAGACAGGGTAACGCAAATAAGTGATGTGCTGCAGGGGCAACGGCCTACTACTTCCACCGTGGTGTATGGATACAATGTCAAGGGCGAAGTTATCTCTACCACTTTGGTAGATCCTCAGGGCTTGCCACTGGAAGCGTTTGCCTTTGAGCATGATGCCAATGGATTGGTGAAGAAGGTAGACTGGTATAACAAAAAGCAGAACCCCGGGTCACCGCAGTTGGCCCTGTATGCCACCAAAGAATATACCTATACTGATAAGAAGCTAATCAATGTGAAGAATTGGTTGGTGACCGGTTCTCCGCGGCTACTATTGAATGATTTTAACTTTACCTATGATGCCAAAGGAAATGTGACCCAAGTGCATGAATACCGGGTGTTAGGTTACATTGACAACAATCCAGACAATTACAATGATATTGTTATCAACGTGACCTATACCTATGATGACAAAATGAATCCCTACAAAGAGAGTTGGTATATGAAGTACCTTCCTACCGGTTTGTTTATTCCTGGCTTATCTCAGAATAACATAGTAGCTACTACTTCTGCCACTACCCTGGAAGGTACGAAAAAAGGGCCAGGCGCTAACTTCAATACCAACATGTATAATTTCACCAATACTACTACCTATGCCTACACAGACAAAGGCAGGCCAAATACCGCCACGTATTCTGGTGGTTCGGTGCGTACCTTTACCTACAAGTGTGAGTAAGATTGAATTTAAATTTTTTCCCTCCCCTAAAAGCTGATGCCTGAAGGGGAACTTCAGGCATCAGCTTTTAGGGGAGGGCTTGAACTATGAAGTCTACGTCTGGCCATACCCGTGGCAAGTCATCACCCCCCGGATTTAATGGCGAAAGGCAGGAGTCTTCAATAGGAATTTATGAGCACCGGCGTATTGTTTCAACAGGCCTATGGCTTTTGCCTTTTTGACTTTTTCAGGGCATAGCTTAGAGGCAGTTACAGTAATGTGTCTCTTCTTTTAAAGTAACCAAGGCGGTTCTTAAAAGAAGAGAAGTTGTCTTTTGAAAAGGAAGATTATAGATGATTATAGATTAGGGCTTATGCCACCATGGTAGAAGCGCCTGTTTTTATCTGGCTATTGATTACCTCCAGGATCAGGCGCTCAATCACATCATTATCCAGCTCTGGGTTGCTGCTGGTAATGAACTCAAATACTTTATGCTGGAGACGCTGTTTCTCTACCACAGATCTGTCTTGCAGGCCTTCCATTTTCACGTACTGGTCAATTTTGTAGGCGACAAAGATCTCCAGGTTCTCTGGCCGCAGGAAAATCTCTGTTAAGTTGTTCATGCCTGCCTGTGGGGCATGGTGGGCAACCACCGGGGCAGCTTCTTTGTGAATAGTGTTCTTGAGCGTTTTCACTTCTTCCATTAATTTTTCAATGGAATCAAGCATGAACTTTTCTGCTGATTCTTTACTAGCGCTTGGCTTCTCTTTCTTGTACTCCCCCAGAATCTCCAGAAAAGTGCCAATGGTGGCATTCTCCTTCAGCTTTAGGGCCATCTCTTCAATCTTGCCCTTCAGCGCTTTCTGGAAGGCCAGAATGGCGGTGAACCGAAGACCTCTGGGGTAAGTTATAGGCTCTATAGGAAAGGAGTCAAAGGTATAGTTGGTGGCATCATCTTTTATAATAATGGTGGGCTTGTCAAAGGCCAACCGCATGCCCAGGGCAAACATTACATTGGGGTTTTTACCGCTCACGTCAAACACCATAAGTGGGTTGTTGTACATGGTCTGAATGATGTCCTTTTTTACAAGGCAGGTTTCATCTGAATGACACGTTACCTGAGGCTCAAACTCTGAGTCCCTGATCACGTCTGTCACAATAGACAATACCTCCCGCCAATGCTCAGCAGACACGCCATCTATAGGAGACGAAGGCATTACCAATCCACACATCTCAACTGCCCTTTCTTTCCCGTTAACTCCTATTTCTACTTGAACCTTAGTGTTCATATTCAATGGGTGATGTATAAATATATTATAATTTTTAAGCCTTTAAGAAAGAACGGGGGGCTGTGCTTTCTCGTTTATTTATAAACAATATCTAAAAAAATATTCAGATTTGGAGATAATTGAGCGAATTTTTGAAACAAAAATCTGATTGATTCGTCACTAACCTCCGTTTCTTGCTTTAATAGCGGTTTGCCGCCCAAACAAGCCATTTTAAAGGCTAGTAAATAAAGGTAAAAAAGTATGAAAGGCAGATTGAGCCCTGTAGATGGTATTTATAAAATACTTAGAACTAAGTATATAAGTATTGAGTTTTCTTACTTTGCCATTTTGCTGTTAGAAGAAGCCCCAATAAAAAGGCTAAAGAATTATTCCTACTATAGAGTACTTTTTTCAGGAATGATATTTATTTGTTTTAGTTGAAATAGTTATATATTAAATTCACAAGCTTATAAAAATAAATATGTAAAGAAAAGACTTACTTAAATATGAATAATAATTATATGAAAAGATGAATATTGGCTTTCTGACCTTGGATTGGGCTTCAGATAGTAGGTAAAAGATAAAGTTTATCACTTTACAACCAGTTAGGTCTAAAATAAGAAGCAAGGCTGCTATCCTAGAAAAAGAAAGAAACAAAAGAGCCTCCCGATAAAGTATGTTACTCTTTCTTTGGGAGGCCCTTCTATAAGGTGGTAGACTATATTTTAAAATTCGTCTGAATCGTTTTGCCAGCGGCCATACCCCTGAGGGTTGTTACGGCTGTAGGTGCTTTCATCATGGCCATACGTGCTACCTCTGTTGTTGCCGGTGTTTACCCCATAAGAGGGACCATGCCAATCGTCTTGCTGTTGGCTGCCTTTATAGCCTTGCCCACCGGCATAGGAGGCGCCACCATAGGTGCTGCCCCTTTCTGCATTATAAGAGTCATAGAAAGACCTGTTACCGTAGCTAGGGTTAATTCTGCCTGCCTGCCACCCAAATGGTCCAGACGGTCCACTATGTCTTGTTCTTTCCCCCCGGCCTTGGGCATAAGGGTGATCTTGTTCCTCCTGCTGGTATCTATAGCGATGTTCCCTGCGGACATTATCAAATTGATCTGACGTTCCGCCATAGCCTAAACTGCCATGGCCCCGCCGGCTCTCATTTCTTATCTCTTGATCCTCTTCCCAACGAGGTACCATATGGTCTGGCCTGAAATGAGTTTGGTAGTGCTGACCAAACCGGCCCTGGCTATAATTGCTTTGCGAAGGGTAAGCACCGCTTAAATGGGGACGATAGTGACCTGCTGAAGGCATGTGCTGGCGTTCATATCTGCTGTAGTCCTGGCCAAAGCGGTCAAAGTCGTTTCGGTGGTGTTGTGGGTATTGGTATTCTCCACGCATATCATAGTCAGGACGGTCTTGATGGTCCTGCTCCTGTTGCATGAAGCGCCGGTAGTTCCAGATATCAAACCAATCTATTTCTCGTCTGTCCATAGCTGTTAGGTTAAGGTTAGAAATGGTGTTACTTAGTTTAACGCGCCGTGTGCCATCCGGTTTACGAGGTGGTTTCTTAGTTAGGGAAGAGGCTTAAAAGGTTCTTTTAGTTAATGCAGTAAGACCACCCGATAAACAAACCTGAGTTGGCTCACAATACACTTGACTATAAAAAGTAATAGGTATATTTAATATAATTTATTAGTGTTAAATGTAGAATAATTTAACACTAATAAGTGTAACTTAAAATATGTGGTTCGTATAATTAGATTATAATTCAGTTACACATGCACCTTTACTAAAGGTGTTTAATTGGGAAGCAACTCCCTTAATGCTCTTAAGTATTTCCCTTGTATGGGAGATAAAGAGATGAGAAATAGCCCTAATTTCTCAGGAACAGGTTAAGCAGAAGAAAGGAAAGAGACGTTTATTTTTTCAGATAAAGCGTTATTTACTAACTATTCAAGTTTTAATACCCTACCAAGTTAGAAGCAGAAAATCTATCTGCTTTTCCCTCCTACATCGGTTTATTCATATGTAAGCTAACTTAAGAAATTAGCAAAGAAGAATTTATTGCCAGAAATGGACTTTCAGACAGGGAGCAGAAGCGGTTTGCTTTTGAGGTTTATTGGAATATTGTTAAATAATATATTTAAATTATAATTTTTTGCTTATGTAGAAGCTGTTCTGTTGTTTTTTTAAAATGCCTTTGAAAGGAAGCAGTTCCAAAGAAAAGCCAGTTTTTATTTTCTGGTTTGGAAAAGCCTACTAATGGCCATGGTCAGTTATTTTCAGTTATTTATTAGCTGGTCATAAAAATTAAGAGATTTTTATGGCTAACATATGCTTAAACAATTAGGAGCTGGAATAACTATGTTATATTAAGAATAAAGCCTGAATTGGTTTAGTTATTTGATAGTTTATTTTCACCAATTGTATGGTAATAAAACGCAGATATTGCCAAAATAATGTTGTAGATAAAAGACTAATTAAAGATGTTATCTGCTGAGTGTTTAGGTGTATTACTAACAAGGGTTTTAAATTTTTTTAACCATTTAATCATTCATAATTATGAAAGCAAGAATCTTAAGTTTCGCCTTTGCGCTTATTGCGCTGTTCAGTTTTAATAATGCTTTTGCACAGAACCTTGTTGTGAAACAACAACCTACTGCCACTGACTTAGGAAAAAATTTACAAATCTGTGTTGATTTTGCTGGTTTAGGTAATATTGATGAGGTGGATATTACAGTGTACTATACAGCTACAGTTGAAACAGGTTGTATTAACCAAGGGCAAGCGAAAAAAGATGGGGATCAAGTCCCAGGTCTGACTCAAACTTTACCTGGTCAAAGTTCCACACTTACATTTGATGTGAGAAATGGAAGAACAAGAGGCTGCCAGACTCTTGTAACTAAT
Organism: Rufibacter radiotolerans; assembly: GCF_001078055.1. NCBI lineage: Bacteria > Pseudomonadati > Bacteroidota > Cytophagia > Cytophagales > Hymenobacteraceae > Rufibacter > Rufibacter radiotolerans. Next base: position 1,179,458 of record NZ_CP010777.1, read on the forward strand.
TTTACACCGGGAGAGTGTCCTAGTTCAAATATGACAGGAACAGTATCTGATGTTACTTTTACAAATGTTTACTTCACCATTTTAGGTCGGAGATTCGACTTGCCAAACCCAACACCTGTAAGGTAGTAAAAATAAAACAGCCAAAGCACCTTAATTTAACTCAGACCATTAAGGTGCTTTGGCTGTTTTCAAAATACTGTTTCCTACTCCAGTTAAATACAATATGAGACTACAAAGTAAAATAGTATTTAGGATATGTCGAATGCTGCTTACTGGTTTTTTTTGTATCTTTTATTTTATCACCTCTGCTCAACATTTGCCATCAATAATAACACTAAAAGGCACAATAGCAGATTCTTCTAATAAGATTCCGCTCAGCTACGTGACTATTGTTATAAAAGAAAATAGTAACAACCAAGTAACTAACTCCACTATCTCAGAGCAAGATGGTACCTATAGGCTTTCTATTTTGACTGATAAATATTATCAGATGTCCTTTAGTTTTATAGGCTATAAAACTAAAAATATTCATCTATCAACCTTGACTTCCCCTGTTCACGACCTTGGCACCATTCTTCTCTCCCCCACTGCTACCCAACTGGAGGAAGTTCAAGTAACTGCCCAAAAGCCACTGATAGAGCAAAGTATAGACAAGACCACTTACCACGTGGAGGCAGACCCAGAGGTAAATCTGCTCAGCACGCTCGATATGCTGCGCAAAGTGCCGTTCCTGACGGTGGATGCAGAAGATAACCTGACACTCAACGGGCAGATGAATTACCAAATCCTGGTCAACGGGAAACGATTAGCACTTTTCTCTTCTAATCCCAGCGAAGTCCTTAAAACACTTCCCGCCAACTCAATCAAACAGGTTGAAATCCTCACTAACCCGTCTGCCTGCTATGAGGCTGCCGGCACTGGTGGTGTCATCAACATCATCACCCACAAGCGAAGCATCAGCGGATATAACGGCTCAATTAATTTGGTGGCAGGGCATCCTGAGTCCTATAACGGGAGCGCATCACTAACAGCCACCGCGGGTAAAGTCAGCGTAACCGGTAGGTATAGTAATAACTATGCTAAACAGCCGGAGAATAATAGCATCTTTTACAGGCTGGACAACGTGCGTGGCAGCAGATTAGAGCAAACCGGAAATGGCAGCGGCGAGAACAGGGCTCAAAATTTCGGCGGTGAACTAACATATGATATAAGTCTGCTAGACCAATTTACCCTTTCCTATGGTATGAACAGTAACAACGGTTCAAATAATAATATCCAGCAAGTCTCACATTTAAACATTGCTGGTGAAACGACAGAGTCTTATCAGAACATTAACAAGGGCAACAACGATGGCAACAATTCATACTTAAATCTTGGCTACCAGCGCAGTTTCAAAAACAATAGCATGCGCAGCTTCTCCTTCGACCTCAGCAGGAACAACAGTGAGAACGAGAGTGCATCAGGTTTTTCATTGGAGCCCATTATCAATTACACAGGACGTCAAACCACCACACAAAACCAGGATGTGGCACGGGAGTATAACTTGCAGGCTGATTATACCCACCCACTGGGCAAGCAAACGCTGGAGCTGGGTATAAAATCGGTACTGCAGGAAAACAACAGCGGTTATTTTTATAAGAACCTGGAGCAGGAGACAGGTATGTTGGTGCTGGACTCTGCCTTGAGCAACAGCTTCGACTATCGTCAGGACATCCATGCCGCCTATGCCTCCTTCAACCTCCGCAACAACAAGTGGGTACTTAGAACAGGGCTCAGGGTGGAGGAAACAAGGCTTCATGCCAACTTCCGCTCTTCATCCACTAAGGCCTCGCAGCAGTACCGCAATCTGTTTCCTAATATCACCCTCAGCCTTATGTTAAAAGAGAGCAGCACGCTCAAACTCTCTTATACCCAGCGCATACAGCGTCCGAGCCTCTATGACCTCAACCCTTACGTGGACGCCACAGACCCGCTCAATGTCAGCTACGGTAATCCTGCTTTGGACCCGGCCACTAGTCATATCCTGCAACTTGATTACATTAAGTATATTAAAGCCACCTCTCTGAGTGCGGGTCTTTCCCACCACTTCACAAACAATGCTATCCAGTATTTCACCACACTGGGAGAGGATTCGGTAGCCCGCAGCACGTACGGCAATCTGGGCCATGACCGAATGTATAATTTCTCACTTAACAGCAATACCACATTTTCTAAAAAACTAACCCTTAACCTCAACATCGGTACTAGCTACGTATCTTATACCAGCATGCTGGAAGGCAGGCCTCAAGCCAACAAGGGTTTTATCTACAGCGTAAGGGGAGCCATGGCCTACCGCATGGGTAAGACCTGGAGAGCAAGCGGCAACTTGAATTATAACTCCCCTAACGTATTGCTGCAAGGTAGCACTAGTGGATATACCTGGAGTAGTGTAGCGCTCAACAAGCAATTCTTGAAAAACGGGAAAGCAAGCCTGAGCCTGTCTGTCAGGAGTCCGTTTGAAGCAAGGCGGCACACTTCTTCTGAGACAACCGGTTTAACTTTCTACCAGAGACGGGAGTCCTATACAGTGATCAGGCAATTCACGGTAGGCTTCAATTACCGGTTTACCAAACTGAAAACCAGTGCACCTCCTGAAAATTTAATTAGAAGAAAAAAGCCTTAGAGAATAGAAGGGAAGTAGGAGGTATGTCCAAATTGAATCTTTCATGCTCTTTCTTTCATGGGAAGTCGTGGGGAATTTAAGTTTCAAGGAATAAAATTGGCTTGAAGCTACTGTTCATATACTTATATCGATTTAATAATGTAATGCAATTAAATATAAGCAATATTAAATTTATATATATGTGTTGTTATTGCCTTTGCGTGGAGCATTTCTAATTTTGGAACAACCTGATTAGTGGTTTATAAAAGCCTCTGAAAAATAATTGGAGAGGTTTATTATTCTGTAGTTGAACTTTTTACCATACTTAATGACCTGTAACAGGTGCTAATTTAAAGTTAGCGCACTACTGGATTGCGGCCTTGATTAATATTGAAATACGAGCAGGCGGTGAAGCTTTAGATTCGTCTTGTATTAATGGTGCAAAAAACCATCTAGCAAACTATGATTTGAGAGGCACTACCACAACAAAAGCCTTACTGAATGCCTGGTAGATTTCAAGAAGCTCCAGCAATAATGGCAGATCAACAAACTTGTACATTTAAGTATTAGAAGCAGCAGCCGTTTATGGGGAAACCTATTGATGGCTGCTTTTTATTTTAGTTTCGTATCGTAAATTCCAGAGTAAACTTTCAGTTTAGCTATGGTTTCAGGAAAACGGGCTTAAAACACATGACCTTTATCTAAGTGCAAAAGGCCTCAGTACTATTATAATTTAAGAAAGCACCTGTAAATGAATGAACTACTCACTGATAGGTAGGTCTTCATTTAGCGGCTTTTCCTTAAAACTTTAACAAAAATTTATAAACCTATGAGTATATAGGTCGTATGAAAACCAAAGGCCTGCAAATAATATTATAAATTATATTTAAATAGTTAAAATATTAAGGACCTTTTACTGTTTTAATGGGTATTGCAACACCCCGTCAATATCTATGCAGGCTTACTTTAAAGCTATTTTAGTTTAAAAGATTTCTACTTCCCCTATCCCCCTTACCCCCAAGTGCTTTTAGATCATGGTCAAGTCTATAAAAGTCTTACCACTTATCTGAAACGAAAAGTTAAGGTTTTATTGGCTCTAAGGATACGTTACGTCTGGCCCAAAGCTGAATGGTATGCCTTTTTCTAGTTTCAGCTATTCCTATGGAACGCTTGGCTAGGGATGGGTACATCACCTTAAGGTCTTTCTTGACACACAATGTAAAAACCTGAAGTTTATTCTGTCTCGGTCCTGTAAACGACTGCTGTATGTAGCATCTAACTTATCCGCTTAATTACTAAACCTCTCTGGTTTAGGTTCTGGTAACACCATCCACTAATTTATTTTTTGTCTTTCATAGTATAAGTCCACTTTAATTAATTACCGTTTATGAAAAACCATTACCAATGCAAAAGCATGACGGGGATCGTTGTGCCTAATTTATCCACCTCCTTATGGCGCTCTACGTTTGCGCTGGTAGCTTCTATGTTGATGGGGGTAGGCGCTTTTGCCCAAATAGCCCCCGTTAATCCGCCAATAAATGGCTTTCATATTGATGGGGGCCTACGGGCAAATACCCCTACCGTAAATGTTGGTGACTGGGTATTTGGTAGCCCTGTGGTTTCTGGTACTGGCGGGCGCGTGTTTACTGATGCCGGTGTTCCAATAAGCGGGGTTAATGCAGAGCTTAAAAGAGATCTATATAATAGCTCAACTGATATCATATTTACAGAGGGTAGTAAATTTAATGCAAGCCCAGCCTCATGGGCTTGGACGGCCAGCAGCGCCCCAGATAAAAATGATATCAATAATGCCATGTACCTGGTGACCAAAGGCACCAATAATGATGACTGGTTAGTAGTAGGCGGTGACCGCTTATCAACCAATGGTACCAGTTATATTGATTTTGAGCTCTTGCAGAAAACCGTAACCCGCAATACAAACAATAACGGATTTTCCACAGGAGGAACAGATGGAGGTAGGACGGTAAATGACCTGGTGATCTCTATGGAATATAGCAATGGAGGAGGCAAGCCAAACGTAGCTATTTATAAATGGGCGTCTTTGTCCGGCGGAAAGTTCGGGTATCAGTTAATACCGGGTTCTACCGTAATCTCCACTAACCCAACCGTCACTTTAAATGATATTGCCTTTGCAGAAACTAACAGAACTGGTACAGAAAATGTGCCTTTTGAGGCATTTGGTAGCACTACCTACAAGCAATTTGCCTTTGTGGAGGCAGCTATTAACATGACCAAACTCATAGGGGCCTTAGGAGACCCTTGCCTGGGCCTAAGTATTAAAACCGTATTTATTAAAACCAAGGCCTCAGATTCTAACACGGCAGCGCTTAAAGACTTGGTAGAGCCTATTCAGGTGTCCATTACCTTTGGTACTGCCTCTATTGCTTATTCAGGGCCTTATTGCAATACAGGAACAGCAACTGTTACCCAAAGTGGTACTGGAGGAGGAACCTATTCTTATGCTCCTAAATCACCTACTCCAAGTACCAATACCATCTCTCTTAATTCAAGCACAGGCGCCATAGATTTGGCTGCTAGTATGCCAGGTACCTACACTATTACTTATTCATTTACCACAAACGGTTGTGCAAAAACAGCCACCACAGATATAACCATTAAGGCCAGTACCTCGCACACGACCACTGCGTCTGCATGTGATAGTTATACCTGGGCCGGTCCGCTTGGGAACGGGCAAACCTATACTTCTTCAGGAACTTACACCAACGAGACCACAAACGCAGACGGCTGTACGCATACAGAGACGCTGGATCTTACAATCACAGGTTCACCTGTGGGTACTAATACCAGCATGTCAGCTTGCCCCACTACGGCTGGCGGCACTACAGCTTACTTTGACCTGACCACTGAGGAAGCGACCGTAACCGGAGGAGTTGCAGGGGTGACGGTAGCAGGTTGGTACACAGGCTACAACAGCTCTACTAAAGTTTTCTCTGGTCTTATTTCTACCCCTAACAACTATTCTTCTGGCACTGCCACGGTTTATGCCAAGTTAGCCAAAGGCACCTGTTATGGTGTAGCAGAGAATGAACTAACTGTGAACCAGTCACCTGGCAAGCCATCTGTCACTTATAACGCACCAGCGTGTGATGAAGTGGTCTTTAGTGTGACGGTAAACTCTCCAATTATTGGTGCTATGTATAAAATCACAGACAAGGATGGCAACAATTCAGATGAGATAACCGCAGAAGAAGGCAAAGATGTCATATTCCTTAACCGAGCCGCCGGGTCTGGTTATATTGTAATGGCTACAATTGGTGATTGTGTTTCTGAGGCAGAGACTTGCGGGTCCCCAACCCCAGCTATGAAATCAGAGGTTAAATCACTTAAAACAGAGAGCATCAAAAGTGAAGAACGGGCAGTGGCCTATCCTGTTCCATTCTATGACAAGGCTACCATTGAGTTTACAGTAGAGCAAAGTGGCAAGTATGTTATCAACCTGTATGACATGAATGGAGAACTGGTGCGCGAGGTTAAATCCGGGACTGCCAAAGCTGGCGAGAAAAACATAGTGGAACTAGATGGAAAAGATCTGGCAGATGGAATGTACGTTGCCAGAATCTTAAGCAGCACTGGTAAAAAATCAATTAAACTGTTAAAACGGAGGTAGCAGTAAACGCTTCCAACAAGGTGATGCCGCCAGAGAGTAAGTTCTCTGGCGGCATCGCTTTTTTTTAAGGCATAACCAAACCTGCCGGCCCGTATGTAACCATCTTTTATTTCTTGATTGTGCCCCTTGGGATATGTCTGGTTTTTGCCTGTTTTCAGGAAAACGGCTCTAAAACGCAAAGTCTGCATTACCACTTTCTCAAAACCGGAAGGCAACAAACTTGGCAGAAAGGCTTTCCTATTTCGAGCCTGTTTTCCTGAAAGTAGCCCTAAAACAGAAACGCTACCCCAACAAACTTAGCAACTCCTGTTTGGTCATGGACTTCAGCATGGCGCCATCGGTCTTCACCAGGTCCTGGGCCAGGTCTTTCTTAGTGGCCTGCAGTTTCATGATCTTTTCCTCCACGGTATTGGGGCAGATGAGGCGCACGGCTACTACATTCTTTTCCTGCCCAATGCGGTAGGTGCGGTCAATGGCCTGGTTCTCGGTGGCGGGGTTCCACCAGGGATCTACCAGAAACACGTAGTCGGCGCGGGTGAGGTTGAGGCCGGTGCCACCTGCCTTCAAACTGATCAGGAACACGCGCACGTCTTCCTGCTCCTGAAACTGCGCCACGGCCCCCGCCCGGTCTTTGGTCTGGCCGGTGAGGAGCGAGTATTTAATGCCACGGGCGTTGAGTTCTTTCTGGATAAGGTTCAGCATAGAAACAAACTGCGAGAACACCAGTATTTTATGGTGGGGCGCCTTGCTCTCAATCTGCTCCAGCAGCACCTCCAGCTTAGCCGATTCATTGCTGCCCGAGGTGGCTTCCTGTTCTGGCAGCAGCGCCGGCGAGTTACAGATCTGCCGTAGTTTGGTCAGGCCTCTCAAGACACTCATGCTGTTTCTGGGTATTTCCTCTTCGGCCTGGGCCGAGATATAATCCCGTATCTCCCGCTCATGTAACGCATATACCTGCCGCTGCTCTTTGCCCATCTCACAGTACAGCACCATTTCTGTTTTCTCAGGCAGCTCTTTGGCTACCTGCTCCTTGGTTCTTCGCAGCAGGAAAGGACTGATCTTGCGCTGCAGTTCGGTGGCGCGCTTGCTGCTCTTGAACTGGTCAATGGGCTTGGAGTAATAGTCTCTAAAGAAACGTTTGTTGCCCAGCAGGCCCGGGCAGGCGAAGGAAAGCTGGCCGTACAGGTCATAGGTGCTGTTCTCCAGGGGCGTGCCTGTGAGCACTACCCGGTTGCGGGCCTGCAGCAGGCGCACGGCCCGGTAGCGCTGCGACTCAGGATTCTTAATGGCCTGTGACTCGTCCAGGAAAATATAGTTGAACGTGTAGTTTTTGAGGAGCGCGATATCAGACAGCAGCGTGCCATAGGAGGTAAGCACCAAGTCAAAACCGTCCAGGTCTTTGATCGCCTTTACCCGGCTGGTTCCGTAGAGGGTCATGATGCGGAGGGAGGGGGCAAATTTGGCCACTTCGTTCTGCCAGTTGAAAAGGAGTGAGGTTGGTACCACCACTAGGTTGGTGTTGTGGCCGCCTTTGCGTTTAAGCGATAAGATAAAGGCCAGAACCTGTACCGTTTTACCCAGACCCATGTCATCTGCCAGACAGCCCCCGAAGTTGAACTGGTCCAGAAAGTGCAGCCAGTTCAGGCCCTGCCTCTGATAGGGGCGCAGGGTGGCCTTCAGGTCCTGGGGAACTTCTATTTCTTCAATGGCCTCAAACCGGGAAAGCTTCTTGCGGTAGAGCGCCAGTTCCTCCCGCACTTCCTGGCTCAGAACCTCCGTCTCATACAGTTCCTCTATGCTGGCGAAATTCATCTTGGGAGTGCGAAGCCGGTCGCCCACTACTTCAGAATTTTCAAAGAAGCGGTTAAGTTTTTCCAGCCATTCCTGGGGTAGGATGCCCTGGGTGCCGTCATCTAAGGTGACAAAGCGGGTCTTGTGCCTGAGGGCCTTGTGCAGGTGTTTCAGGGATGCTTTCTGTGAACCGAAGGTTATGTCCAGGGAGGTGTCAAACCAGTTAATGCCGCTGGTGACCAGAATAGTGACTTTGGCCTTGTGCGGATTGAGGTTTTGCTGTTTCAGTTCTTTGAACCCTAAAAGGGTGATGTCCTGATTCCGCCAGGCGTCAAAGGCCTCCAGAAACCAATCCTGGGTCAGGAACCGGTCGCGGTGCAGGTAAAAGCAGTCCAGGTGCAGCTGCTCCTTAAAGTGGGGGTGCTGCTTGAGAATCTGAGCCGTGAACTGCAGCTCCGCCTCCTGGTCCCGGGCCACTATAAATGCTTTGCCCTGGGCATCGGTGGCATGGATCTGCTTTTTGGATAGCACAGGTACTTCCACATGGCCATAGCGCATCACGGGCGTGAGCAGGATGTAGTCTTCAGATTCAGACAGGTATAACAGTCGTTCTCTGTCCTGGGTAAAGCCCTGCTCCTTGAGTTGGCGGGCTGTGGCGGGCTTCAGGAATGAGTAGGAAATCTTGATCCTGGCCTCTAGATTAGCCAGAATATTCTGCCGGAACTCCTCAAACTTAGATTCATGTACCAGCACCTGGTGGCCCCGCTTCTGGAAGAAATCAATGACCCGGCGTAGGTCTGGGTTGTGCAACAAATATAAGCAGGCTTGCACCTGCAGAAAATGGCCGTACCTGAGTTGCAGGTGCCGCAGCAGGAAAGGTTGGCCTTCTATGTGCAACTGGGCATAAATGGCGTAGAAATGGTCTTTGTAATCTACCTCCAGCACCAATTCCAGGTTGGTTTTCTTGAGTTGTACCGGGGCCACTGAACTGGCGGTTATATTAGCTGATACTTCTGGATTATGCTGGTAAACCGCCAGATGGAGTGGGTTCTGCACCAGGGCCTTTAAGGGCTCCAGGTCTACATCAGTGGGTTCAGCGTTATAGTTATTCTGAAACCGGGCCAGGGCTGTATAGAACTTCAACTCACTGGGGTGGTCTGTCTGCCAGATAAAATCTAGGGGGTTTAACGTTTTAAGCGGGTTCTTTACTTTGCCTGCCTGGGTAATAGTAGACTCCAGCAGTTCCACTGTTAGGTGCCGGTAGTATTTATGCTCGCCCAGGACCACTATCCTCTGAGTATTGGTATTGGTTTCTCTTGCGCCCGGCAAAAAGGGGAGCTTTTGCGCAGGGATAAGTTTCTCTCTGAGCAAGGCCTGGGATTCTTCTGTTACCGGCAGGAGGTTAGGATTTCTGGGTGTAATGTGCAGGCTCTTGTTCAGGTACTCCACTTTAAAGTGTAAGTCCAGGTCTTCTTCTTCGGCTAAGCCAAAGGCAGCGGCTACCGGCTTAATCTTCTCCCTACGTAGGGCCACGTCAAAAAATACGCTCAGTTCGGGACGGTTGAGCAAAGTCTGCAGTACTTGGGTCTGGTGTTCGCACAGGCCTTTCTTGGGAGTTGGGCACCCACAGGACAGCACCAGCCCGTTTTGCTGCTGCACCACCGTTACCGCCGGGAACCGCCCAAACGGAGAGATGCCCGAAATAGTGGCTTTATTCAGTTCTATTTGGGTAGGCTGTAGGGCGAAACCAGAAGTTCCAGCCGCCATGGCCTCGGCAGAGGAATGGCGGGCAATAGTAGCATAGGTAAGCGAAGAAACCGAGATATCTGGCAGGAGGTAATGCGTGGGGTGAGGTACTGTCTTTGCACGTGTTCCGTCTTGCTCCGCCATCTTTCTGGTTGTTTACTGGGCACCAAAGGTAAGCAGAAACTTTGGCTGGGGAGAAGGCACAAAAAGGTGGGGAGAAAAGCCTTGGTACACAAGGTGAACAGGAAAAGAGAAGGTAAGCGTTTCATAGGCCACAGTAAGTGTCGCCATTTGGGCAACTATTAAAGGGGGATTTCCTATCCTTTACCAGGTTCCTTTAGATATTTGATAATTATTTAAAGGAAATTTTATATTTTTCTAATCTTAAAGAAGAGAATATTGCAAAATCGCTTAATAATACTAGTATAGTAAACGGAGTCTTGGTATAAAGATTTTTTAAGAAAATATTTATACATAAGGTATTGTAGATATAATTATTGTAATTAATTTTATGACTTATAAAGACCTAAGGTGATAAAAAATAGTAATATTATATAGTTACTTAAAAGTAAGTATTTAGAAGCTTATTTTAACAATATAGATTTGCAGAATTTTAATGTACCTAAGGTTAGGTTGGATTTTAGGGATAGTTTTTATTTCCATTGCCTAAGGCCATATACAAAGCTTGCCCCCAACAAGCTATGGTCTTTTAAGATGTAACGTAGGGAGAGTCTGAAGATTACTATTTTCTGACGTTACTCTTTGGCAGAACTGATAGTGTCTCACTATCAGTTTATTATCAGTTTTAAAACAAGTTTATTTTAAAAGAGCATTACCCAAAGGGTCTTATGTGACAATAGATCATTTGCCTTTTAGGTGCTGCGTGAAATCAAAATGACTTTGGTTACAAGATAAGGTACGCCTTTAGAATAAAGTGCGCCTGGTATAATTATGCCTTCTTCAAGTTTAACTAATATATAAACAACTAAAAATTAACCACTTAAAAACAAATTAATGACAAGAAACATTTTTACCCGCTTCAATTTAGGTGCAACTATTGTTACTGTAGCCCTTCTGCTAGGAGGTTGTGAAAACGCAATGGATGAGCTAAGCAATTCTAAGGCCAGCAGCGCTGAAGGAGTAACTGTAAATGATAATAAGGTTATTGTATCCATTAATCAAGCAGGGCCTGTCTCAGCAGGTAGTTCTGTTGTAATTACCGCTTCAAAAGGAGTTGGGCAAGAAGAAGGAACAATTGCCTTAGAAGAGAAAATAGTTAATGAAGGTGTTGAAAGCTGGGTTACGGTAGCTAATCCTTTAGTAATTGAATCTGCGTCTGTTGACTTAGATAATGGAAGAGAGTTCAGAGGCTATTTAACAAGACCACAAGGCACTAATAAGGCAGCTCAAAATAATGATTTTGTCTCAACCTCTATCAAACTGAAAGTACAGGAAGACTGTGCAGGTTTTAATCTTGATCCTTCAATGGTTTCAGTGAAATATTTAGGTAATAACAATTATGAGTTCACAACTGATTATGTAGTAACTACTTGTGGAAGAGCCGTAAACGGTATCAAGTTGCAGGGTGGTTTAACCGCTGGTGCTGTGTTTGTAAAGGACCAAACTACATCTGGTGTGGTTCCTAAAACGACCGGTAAAGGAGATAAGTCTAATACCGTGCTTACCTGGAATGTAGGTGACATGCCGGCAGGTGCCACGAAAACTTTCACTGTGGTTTACTCCCAGAAAGTTGCCTGTGGCACAATGAAAACTATCACTGGAGCATGGTCTGCCAAAGGAACATACCCAGATGACTTAACTGCTGCAGTAGCTGGTTATGATAACACCCAAGCATATTCTGCAATGTCTTGCTCTTTCTAAGAACTAATAATATATAATAAAGGAAATAGCTCCTAACTTAATAGTTAGGAGCTATTTCCTTTATTATATATTATTAGAGTAAGGACGTGGTCTAAAAAAAATACTTGACTTAGGTTTATCTTCAAAAACTACCTTAAGCAACTCCCAATCCCCATTTTTTCCTAACTTTAAGCTTGTAACATGAACAGAAGCAATCAAAAACTTCTAACCTCTATTTCAAGCTTTTATGAAAAACCGAATAATATCCTCTGCCAGGAAATCCAGTGTCCTGGTGATGCTGGCGCTGGTGGGCTGTACCTCCACCCAACCGCAGCAAGGCACAGCCACCACCTCAACCCAGGCCCCTGAAGTAACGGAAATGAAAGACGTTGACAATACGGCCTTGCCAGAAAACACCTTGTTAAAAGAGTGGACCGGACCTTACGGTGGTGTGCCGGCTTTTGACAAAATGAGCCTCACAGACCTGGCCCCTGCCATGGAGGTGGGTATGAAAATGCATCTTGCAGATATTGACGCCATTACCAACAACCCCGCTGCCCCCACGTTTGAGAACACCATTGTGCCCTATGAGAAAGCCGGCGAGGCGCTGAGCAGAGCCTTTACCTACTACGGCATATGGGGCAGCAACCTATCCACCCCTGAGTTCAGGAAGATACAAGGCGAACTGGCGCCCAAGATCTCTGATTTCCGGTCTAAAATCTCGCAGAACAAAGCCCTGTTTGACCGCATCAAGGCCGTGTATGACAATTCCCAGAAAACGGCCTTGCCCGCCGACCAGCAGCGGGTGGTGCAATTGATCTATGAAGAGTTTGCTATGGAAGGGGCCGGGCTTGACGCTGCCGCCAAAGAACGCTACGCTGCCATCAATAAAGAACTGTCTTCCCTCTACACCACGTATGGTAACAACGTGCTGGCAGATGAGGAGAAGTATGTGACCTACATCACCAAAGACCAGTTGAGTGGCTTGCCTGAGTCCTTTGTGAAGGCCGCCGCCAAAGCCGCCACAGACAACGGCAAGCCCGGCATGTACGCCATCACCAATACCCGTTCCAGCATGGATCAGTTCCTGACCTACTCAGACAACCGGGCCCTGCGTGAGAAAGTCTGGAACACCTATTACTCCCGCGGAGACAACGGCGATGCCAATGACAACAACCAGAACATCACCAAGATTCTGCAACTCAGAGATGAGCGCGTAAAACTGCTGGGTTATGACACCTACGCCGATTGGCGCCTGCAGAACCGCATGGCCAAGAACCCGCAGAACGCCATGAACTTGATGAATGCCGTATGGCCGGCAGCCCTGGCGCGCGTATCACAGGAAGTGAAAGACATGCAGGCGGTGGCTAATGCCAGCGGCGCTAAAATCACCATTGCCCCCTGGGACTACCGCTACTACGCTGAGAAAGTGCGCAAGAAAAAGTATGACCTTGACTCAGATGAGGTGAAGCAGTACCTGGAGCTGGGCAACCTTACCCAGGCCATCTTCTTCACTGCCGGGGAGTTGTTCAACTTCAAGTTTACCCCGGTGCCAGCCGGCTCAGTTCCTGTGTACCACCCAGACGTGAAGGTGTGGGAAGTAACTGATAAAACCAGCGGGGAGCACATTGGCCTTTGGTATTTAGATCCGTTTGCCCGGCAGGGAAAGCGTTCCGGCGCCTGGGCCTCGCCGTACCGCAGCCATACCACCTTCAATGGCAAGAAAACGGTATTGGCCTCTAATAACTCTAACTTCATCAAGCCCGCTCCCGGCGAGCCGGTGCTGGTTTCCTGGGATGACGCCACCACGTTCTTCCATGAGTTTGGGCACGCGCTCCACTTCCTGTCTTCCAACGTGAAATACCCTACGTTGAACAGCGGCGTGCGTGACTACACCGAATTCCAGAGCCAGTTACTGGAGCGGTGGTTGTCTACAGACAAGGTGATCAACCAATTCCTGAAGCACCACAAAACCGGAAAGGTGATGCCTCCGGAGTTGGTCGCCAAAATCAAGAAAGCCGCCACGTTTAACCAAGGCTTTGAGACCACTGAGTTCCTGGCCTCGGCACTCATGGACATGAAGTTCCATACCGTGAAAGACCCTACCGACCTGGACCCTGATAAGTTTGAGCGTGAGACCCTGGCTGCCTTAAAAATGCCGAAGGAGATTGTGATGCGTCACCGGTCGCCGCACTTTACCCACGTATTCTCGGGTGAGGGCTACGCCGCTGGGTACTATGGTTACCTCTGGGCAGATGTGCTCACCGCAGATGCGGCAGAAGCCTTTGAAGAAGCCCCTGGGGGATTCTATGACAAGCAGGTGGCGGCCAAACTGGTGAAATACCTCTTCGCGCCGCGTAACTCCATGGACCCCGCAGAAGCTTACCGCCTGTTCAGGGGCCGCGATGCCAAAATAGACGCCCTCATGCGCGACCGCGGTTTCCCGGTGCCTAATCAGAAAACCCAGAAGGCTAAGAAATAAGCAATAGCTTACCCTTTATTAAATTGCAAAATCCCGTTTTGGGCCTGTTTTTCAGAAACTGGGCCCAAAACGGGATTTTTATTTTATGCTTCTTTCCAACAGACTGAGATAACAGTTCCCCAAAGAATCCCTCTTAACCTTCAATCACTCACTAAATCGCCAGCCCTTTATTCACTCATTCACTCAATCACTCATTCACAAGCCTCAGGCTTTCAGAATTAATGCAAAAGCGCAGGCCATGCGGCGCGGGCCCGTCCGGGAAGACATGGCCCAGATGCCCGCCGCAGACATTGCATTGCACTTCTATGCGCTGCAGGTGGTGGCTGTCATCAAAGAGGAAGCGCAGGCCGCTTTTAGATAAAGGCTGGGTGAAGCTGGGCCAACCAGAGATGGCGTGGTATTTTTCCTGGGAAGCGAACAACGCTTCGCCACAGCCCGCGCAGACATAAGTGCCCGGGGCATAAGACCGGCAATAGAGGTTGCGGTAGGGCGGCTCAGTTCCTTTCTCCCGAAGCACGTGGTACTGGGCCGGGCTGAGCAGTTGCCGCCACTCGGCCTTGGTTTTCTCCACGGTAAAGGGTGGTTCCGGGTTACTGTACTTGGCATATTTGATCACGTCTATCCACCGGAGCATAGGGTCTGAATGTAGAATGTTAGTATTTCATTATTGCTGAAATGGGCTAGGTGAAACCTGTTTTGAGGCCGTTTTTCTGAAAACAGGCTCAAAACAGTTGGCCCCCGGACCGTCAAAACCCAGCACCGTATTCGTACCAGAGCGTGGATTATCCCGTATGTAGGGCTAAAATAGAGAAGCTTTGGCCCTGCGTCATCTGCGTTTTGCTGTTTAGCGCCGCTTCTCTAAGCACCATACCAGTTTTACATGAGATCAGTTTTTACGTTTATTTTACTTCTTTTCCTGACTTTGGGGGCACAGGCGCAAATTATTACGGCGCCAGATTCCATTAAGGCCGGCAAGGGTACCCGAAAACAGCAACTAGACAAAATCAAGGCCCGCAAAAACCGCCTCTTCACCGATTCGCTGGGCGGAAGCGAACCCGCCAACGCCGTTCTGCTGGATACCACCTTGTTCAATAAATACGGTGATCTGTTGCATGATGACCCGGAGTATAACCCGCGCCAGCCGCTCTGGAAACCCGCCGCCCAGGTATTGGGCATTAATGCCGTGTTCATGGGGTTTAACCGATACGTGGCCAAAGCAGATTACGGCTACGTTAGCCCTTCCACCTGGAAGCGGAACCTGAGGTCTGAACCAGAATGGGACACCGATGAGTTTGGCATTAACTTTATTGGGCACCCGTACCAGGGCACGCTTTACTTTAACGCCGCCCGCGCCCAGGGCTACAGCTACTGGCAGTCCCTACCCTTCGCCGTGGGCGGAAGCCTGACCTGGGAGTACTTTGGCGAGAATACGCTGCCGTCTTACAATGACATGATTTACACGCCTTTGAACGGGGCGTTCCTGGGGGAGGTCCTGTACCGGGTGAGCTCCAATATCCTGGATGACCGTACCACAGGCCGGGAGAGGGCGGTGCGCGAAATTGCCGCCGGCCTCATCAACCCGGTGCGCGGCCTGAACCGGCTGTTGCAGGGCAAAACCTTCCAGGTGACCAACAAAGAGGTGTATGAGAAAGAGCCTATCAACGTGACCCTGTTTGCCGGGGTGCACCGCCAGAACAGAAATCAGGACGATGTCTTTGGGGCGGGCTATAACAACGCCATGCTCAACGTGCAGTTAGACTACGGCAACCCGTTTGAATTGCAGAAACGCAAACCCTTTGACCTTTTCCGGCTGCGCGCCGAGTTTAGCGAAAGCAAGCAGGACACCGTGTCTGGCATCATCAATAACATTACCGGCTATGGTGTACTCCTGGGCCGGAACAACCAGGTAGGCAAATTGGACCTGCTTACTGGCTTCTTCCAATACTATGACTACTGGAACACCCGCAACTTTGACCTGGGAGCCCTGGGGTTTGGAGGAGGGTTATTCGCCCGGTACCCGCTTTCCAGGCAAGTGAACCTGTACACCAACGCGCACCTGGGCGTGATACCCTTGGCCGGTAACAGCACGCGCTTTGCCCCAGATGAGAATGGCCTCCGGGATTATGTTTATACCACCGGCCTGCACGGCAAACTGGAAACTACGCTAAGTCTGGGCAAATACGCCTCGGCGGCCTTTGTGTATTACCATTACTGGCTCAAAACCTTTGAGGGCCTGGAAGGCAGCAACTCCATTGGCATTGTGCGGCCCCGTCTCACGGTACAGGTATTCAAGAATGTAAGCTTGGGCTATGAGCATTTCGGGTACACCACCAACCGCCGCCTGGAAGCTTTCCCCATCCAACGCTCCACCATCACCGACCAGAAAATCTTCCTCCAGCTTTTCCTGCAAGACCCCCAGCGCAAGGGGAGGTATAATTAGGGTTCTGAGTCTTTAGTCCTGAGTCTGCAGAATAAAAAGAAACCCGTTTTGGGCCTGTTTTATGGGAAACAGGACCAAAACGGGTTTTTTGTTTTAGGTGCTTTCCTTTGCATTTTACTGCTTCCTCCTCCCTTTGTCATCCTGAAAGGATCTTGTGGGCGGACGGCAGTAGCGGGTATTAAATGTCATTACCGTTCGCTACCAAGATCCTTTCAGGATGACAAAAAAAAGAAAAAGATTATTCTTACTTTTCTTACAAATCCACTATTTCATTTCGTTGCGGGATAAAACAGCCCCAGCCTAGTTTTTCTTTGATTTTGTCTTTGAGCATCTGGGCGGCGGTGGGTTCGCCGTGCACCAGGAAGACCTGTTTGGGTGGGGTCTTCATCTCGCTTAGCCAGTCCAGGAGTTCCTTTTGGTCGGCGTGGCCGGAGAGGCCTTCCAGGTTGAGCACCTCAGCTTTCACTGCGTACATTTTCCCAAAGATTTTCAGTTCAGGCGCTCCTTGCTCCAGTTGCCAGCCACGGGTGCCTTCGGCCTGGTAGCCGGCCAGCAGGATGGTAGTGGCGGGGTTGTCCAGGTATTTGGTGAGGTAGGTGAGAATGCGGCCGCCGGTGAGCATGCCGCTCCCGGCAATCACAATTTTGGGGCCCTTGCGGTCAATGATCTCCCAGGTTTCACGGTACGAAGTCACAATTCTGAAGTTAGAGAACATTTGCAGGCATTCTTCACCAGAGAGCTTGTGCCAGGACAAGGACTGGTAGAAAACCTTGAGCGTATCGGCGCCCATGGGCGTATCCAGAATGATGGGCATTTCTGGGATGGCCTCCTCCAGTTTTAGCTGCCATAGCAGGTACATAAGCGACTGGGCACGTTCTACGGCAAAGCTGGGAATCAACAGGGTGCCTTGCCGGCTAAAGGTTTTGGTGACTATCTTTTTTAGCAGCGCCTTGGTTTCTTCTTTGGGGTGCAGGCGGTCGCCGTAGGTACTTTCCAGGAGCAGCACATCGGCCTGGTCTGGTTTCTCGGGGGCATGCAGCAGCAGGTCCTGGGGCCGACCAATATCTCCGGAGAAGACCAGCATTTTGTCATCCACCTCCAGCTCAATGAACGTGGCCCCCAACAGGTGCCCGTTGTACCGGAAACGGCAGCGTACCTTTTCGGCAATAGAAATCCAGTGGTTGAGGGGCTTCATCCGGAACAGGCGCAGGGTTTTCTCCACGTCTTTTAGCGTATAGAGCGGAAGGGCAGGTTTGTGCCGGGAAAAGCCTTCCTCGTTGGCCTGCCGGGCCTCCACCTCCTGGATCTTGGCACTGTCCTTGAGGATGATTTCGGCAATGTCCAGGGTGGGGTCAGTGCCCCAGATTTCGCCGCGGTAGCCCAGCTGCACCAGTTTGGGCAGGTAGCCGGTATGGTCCAGGTGGCCGTGGGTGAGCAGTACCAGGTTGATCTCTTCCGGGGAGAAGGCCGGTCGTTCCCAGTTAAGCTGGCGTACTTCTTTCAGGCCCTGGAAAAGGCCGCAGTCAATGAGAATTTTCTGGCCCTTGACGGTAAGCAGGTATTTGGAGCCGGTCACGGTGCCGGCAGCCCCTAAAAACTGAAGCGAGATATCGGTTTCCATAGGTATGGTAAAAAATGAGGTTTAACTGGGTTGGCAGAGGTCATAGGCTTCGCGCATGATGCGGTGCAGGCGTTCGGTGCCAATGCCCAGATCTTCCAGCAGGGCGGGGCTATGGCAGATTTCCTTACAGAGTACCACCTTTTCCTGCAGCAGGTGCTGCTTTTCAAAGCTGGTGAGGGTGGTGAGGCTGGTAATGGGGTGGATGCCGCTTTGCTCCACCAGTTCCTTCAGGCCCCGGCCCTCCGGGAAGTTCCAGCCCAGCATGTGCAGCCCGGCGCAGGTACCGTAGGCAATGGCATCTGAGGTAAAACGGGTATTGGTGACGGCCCAGCCCTGGTACTCTATATCCTCCCGGCCTTCTCTTTTTTTAAGTTCGGTTTCCATGTCTCTGAACCTGGAGTGGATGTAGAGCGGGGTTTTAACGTCGCACTGGTAATTGGCCTGGTTATGGAACTTGCACTCAATGAGCAGGTGCAGGTTGCCCCGGGTGGCTACTACGTCTACCTCATGGCTCACGCAATGGCCTTTCATGATCTGGCCCACGGCTACGTTATAGCCCTGCTCTTTGAAGATCTCGCCCACAAAACGCTCAAACGGGTACCCCGATGGCCCCAATTCCATGATGGCAGACTTGAGTTTGTACCGCGCCGCCAGCGCCCCGGGCTTCCTTTTTAACAAGGCAAAGGCTTTTTTATAGATCTTGCGGGTAGGAATGCCCTGGTATAGCTGGTCTTCAATCTGGGCAATAATGTCCTCTATAATGGCCTCGCTGGCCCCGGCCGCCGACAGGGATTTCTTCAGCTTGCTGTAAGAGAAGGGCGCGGTCTCCCCGGATGATTTGGTGATGAGGTAGTTAGCCTTGTGCTTCTTCATGGTTTAATAGATGATTTTAAGTTTCCTTAGTGCCAGGTTCAGGAAGAAAGACAGCAGGCTGAACCCCAAAATGACGGCAGCCATCTCTTTATCAAAGGAACTAAGGCGTAGGGCCTTCGCCAGGGTGGGCACCAGCAACACCAGCGCCAGAATGCCCACGCACAGCAAGAGCGCCAGCCAAACGTATTTGTTGGTGAAGACCTCATTCCTGTAAAAGGCGACTTTGGTGCTGCCCATGTTAAACACGTGCCACAGCTGGCAGAGAATGAGGGTGAAAAACAGGATGTTGTTGGAATAGTTGAGGTCCCAATCGCTTTGGTCATAGACCACCCAATGCCCAAAGGAGACGGCTCCAATCACGCACGCAGAGATAACGGCCGCATACACCACCAATGAGATCCAGTGGGCGTTCTTCAGGATGGGCTCTTCCAGATGGCGGGGTTTGTGTTTCATGACAGTGGGGTTACCGGGGCTCACCCCCAGCGCCAGCGCCGGCAACACGTCTGTGATCAGGTTAATGAACAGGATCTGGATGGGCACCAACTGGAAATCAAAGGCCAGCAAAGACACCATCGTCACCAGAAAAAGCTCACTTAAGTTACAGGAAAGCAGAAAAATGACAAACTTTCTAATGTTGTCAAAGATGATGCGGCCCTGTTTTATGGCCAGGACTATGGATGGGAAAGAATCATCCTGTAAGATCATGTCAGCTACTTCCTGGGCCACCTGCGTGCCCCGTATGCCCATGGCAATGCCTATGTCTGCCTTCTTAAGGGCGGGAGCATCATTCACCCCGTCGCCGGTCATGCCTACCACCATCTGGTTGGCCTGCAGAAGCGTGACCAGGTCCAGTTTCTGCCGGGGGCTTACCCGCGCAAACACCGCCGACTCCAGCCATTCTTTTTTCTGTTGCTCTGAAAGCTGGTCATAGGCCGGCATGTTGCTGCCATGGATCACCAGCGCCTGCTGCCCCTTTGTGATGCCTACCTGTTCGGCAATGTTACGGGCGGTGGCCGGGTGGTCACCGGTGATCATTTTTACGTCTATCCCCGCCGAGGCGCATTCGGCCAGGGCCTGTTTAACGTCTTCGCGCGGCGGGTCCAGGAGGCCGGCAATGCCCAGAAATACCAATTCCTCCAGCAGAATATTCTTGGTTTCCTGGGTGTCCTTGTAGGCAAAGGCCAGTACTTTCAGGCCTTCATTGGCAATCTGTTCCTCTTTCTTCTGCCATTCCTCGCGGTCCTGGGGAGTAAGTGCCTGCGGTTGGCCGTTGGTTAACTGGTGGGTGCAGCGCTGGAGCAGTTCTTCCAGGGCGCCCTTGGCGTAGATCACGGCCTGGTCTCCATTCCGGTGCAAAGTGCCCATCACTTTGGTCTCTGAGTTAAAGGATTCCTCGGCTAGTTTAGGGTATTGGGTTTTTACCTGCTCCAGGTGTAGCCCGGCGGCCAGCGCGAATTTGAGGAGGCCGGTCTCTACGGGGTCACCTACTTCTTTTTCCTGCTGGTTAATAATCTCGTACCGAGCGGTGTTGCACAAGACGGCACACAAGAGCAACTGCTTGTAGCTTTCCTTTTCCTGCAGGTGCTGCGGGTCTGAAAGAAAAATGATTTCACCCTTTAAGGGATTGGGCCTAATTTGGGCCTCGGCGCCCGCCACCACAATGCGGTTTACCTCAATCTCATTTTTGGTAAGGGTGCCGGTTTTATCTGTGCAGATGACATTGGTGCTGCCCAGCGTCTCTACCGCCGACAGTTTCTTGACAATGACCTGGTGCCGGGCCATGCGCAACATGCCCTGGGCGAGGGCCAGCGTGGCCACAATGGTCAGCCCCTCAGGAATGGCGGCCACCGCCAGGGCAATAGCCGTGGTGAGACTCTCCATCCAGGGCCGGTGCTGGAGCAGGCCTGCCCCAAAAACCAAAACGCACAGAAAAATGGTGATTTTGATAAGCTTATGGCTGAACGATTCCAGCTTTTTCTCCAGCGGCGTAGCCGATTGCTGGGCGCTTTGCACCAGGTTGGCAATCTGGCCCAGCTCGGTGTTCATACCTGTGCCGGTTACCAGTGCATGGCCATTGCCCTTGGTCACGAAACTGCCTTTAAAGACCATGTTCACCCGTTCGGCCAGAGGTTGGCTATCTGGCAGGACTTCAATTTTCTTGGGTATGGGCAGAGACTCGCCGGTGAGCGCAGACTCGTTTACCTCCAGCTGCATGGTATGAAACAAGCGGGCGTCTGCGGAGATCATGTCACCAGCCTCAAGAAAAAGCACGTCGCCGGGCACAATGTGCTCAGAGGAGATTTCCTCCAGACGGCCGCCCCGTAGTACCTTGGCCGGCACCATGGCCATTTCGCGGAGCGCCTCCATAGATTGGCGGGCATTGTATTCCATAAAGAACCCAATGAACCCGTTAAGCAGAATCACCAATAAAATAGCCGAGCCATCCAGCCATTCCTGAAACAGAAAAGAGAGGCCCATGGCGGCCAGCAGCAGGAAGGTAATGGGCCCGGTGAACTGATGGAGCAGCACTACCAGCAGGCTTTCCTGTTGCTGTTTATCCACCTGGTTTTCGCCCCATTGCTTTAATCTGGCTTCTATCTCTTGGGCACTTAATCCCTTTTCCAGATTACCGGCCAAAGCGGTGGCCAGCTCCTCCGGTGAAAGGGCGTGTGGGTTAGGGAGGGTATGCGGAAGCGCTTGCGTTTTGGCCATGGTTGGTCTTTGCTAACAGCCTAAAGTCCATGTACTACCAGAAAAAATGCCACTTCTTTTCATACGTTCCTTGCAGTTTAAAAGCCACCCGGGCGGCAACCAGTTTTACAGGAGGATGCGCTATTGCTTTCCGGTTTGGGACGGCCTGGAGCATGAAAAAAGTAAAAGGCGTTTTAGGCCCGTTTTCTGGAGAACAGGCCTGAAACGGAACATTCAGGTCACCTTGGACAGGGCAGATCCAAAATTTCTGGTACTTCTACAAGTCCTTAAGTAGGATACCTACCAGGTAGGCCAGGGAGGCCGCGGCGCCCCCCAGCAAAAGGGTTTCCAGGCCGGACGAATACCAGGGCTTGTACACAAACTTGCTTTTGAGGGCGCCAATCCCAAAAAAAGCAATGGCGGTGCAAACACTGCTCCACAGGAAAGGCGACTGAAGGTTTCCCTTGAAATAGTAATCAAACAGAAAGGGCGCTACCGGAATAAAGCCCACCAAAAGAAAAGCGGTAAAGGTGGCAAAGGCCGCTTTCCAGGCCGACATGGGGTTGAGGGACATGCCGTGTTCTTCCTGCACCATGGTCTCGCACCAGAGCTGCTTGTCTGCGGTGATGGTTTGCACTATTTGCTCCAGCATGTCACCGTTGAAGCCTTTGGCGGCATAGATCTGCCTGATTTCCTCCTGCTCCCCCTCCGGGAACAATTCTATGTGGTTGCGTTCATCGGTGCGGGTCTTTTCCAGGAGCTGTAGTTCTGTGTTGGTGCCCAGGTAGTTGCTCACGGCCATACTGAACCCATCGGCCAGCAGGTTAGCCATGCCCATAATGATCACAATCTGAGGAGCCAGGCTGGCCCCCGCCACCCCAGACACCACCGCGAAGGTGGTCACGGCGCCATCTACCGCCCCGTACACAAAATCTTTGAGATAACTATGCTTGGTCTGCTGCTGCAGCCGTGACCTTACCTGCTCCGGCGTATGCGAAGCCTCCAGTTGCTTCCGTATGAGATCTTGTGGTTGCATACAGCATACAGGTGACGGTACGGCAGATGGACCTTATCAGGGCCTGACAAGCCAAAGCTCTGTAGTTTTCCATCCTTATAATTTACTCCAGAACGCAAGGCGAGGTTGTTCCGGAACGGGTGATACAGGTTGTTCAGAAGGTTTCTATTTTACGGGGCCGGTAGCCGAAGAAGGAAGGCAGAAGTACGATTTTTAGCGCTACAATGGTGGCTTGGCCGTATCTTGCGTACCTTAGAAGGAAAACAAGCGGAGGCGGCGCAAGCCTTTGCGCTCACGGAAATACCATGAAAGTAGTAGGCAACATCAAAAGCATCACCCCCCAGCGTAGTTCCAAGAAACAGGCCATTGAGCTGCACATTGACCGCGTAGAGTACGTAACCAGCAAGAAAGACGGCCGCTATTACCAGGACTTCAACTACATAGATGACCTGGACACACCCCTGGTCATCACTGGCGACTGCCTGGCCTTGTCAACGGACAAGAAGCTGGACGAAGACGAATATGAGTTCCACGTCTATGACAAAGTAGGCGAAGAATATGTCCTGAACAAAGACAAGTACCTGTTCCTCTCCATGGCCTATGACTTTGACGAAGACCAGCACATCTTAAGCGAAGTAGACTACACCATCACCCTTCCGCCAGATGAATTTGACCAATTCAAGAAAGAGCGGGAAAACGAAAAGGCCCTGAAGGTGCTGGGCAAAAAGCGCAAATAAACTGGTAAGGTAAAGCCGGTAAGGAGATCGTCCTTTACGCTTCAGCAGCCCGATATAGTATTTCTGTTTTACGCCTGTTTTCCAGAAAACAGGCGTAAAACAGATTCGCTCTTGGGGCCTCCAATATTCACTAATTCGGCCCGGCACAGCCTCAAAAAATCTCACTTGATAGGTGTCTAAGCCTTTTGAAAGTTAGCCCATAGGTTCTCTGGGTAAACGCCTGCCTGTACCAAGGCCGCTAAATTCTGCACCGTGCCGGGCTTGTCTTCGGGGTAGGTCACACCGAACCATTTTTCTTTGGAAGGCAGCACTTTTACCCGGGCCTGCCCAGCCGTGATCATCTGGCCCACCACGGTAGACAACACGCATTCCTCCTTAAGCGAGTAGCCCTCGTGAATGAGAAATTCCCTGAAACACCGCTCCAGGTACGGCAGCACATCGGGCTTGAAGCCCATTAAATTCATAGACACCATCTCCCGCCCGGTTAACGTGCTGTAGGCCGCGCCGGCATCCTGCACCTGAATGCCGGTTTCGGTACGCAGGATCTGGGTGAGTTCGGTTAGTTTGGTCAGGTAACCGTCTGGGGTGAGTTCGCAGAGGGCGCGGGAAACGGCCCCGTAATCAGACAAGGTATTTTGCAGATGGAAGCCCACCAGTGCATGTTCCTGCGGCGTGTGGTTTTCCCGGAAGAAGCGGGCTACCAGGTCAAAGGATTTCCGGCCGTAGAAATCATCTCCGTTAATGACCGCAAAAGGCCCTTCCTGCAAGGCAGAAGTGGCTACCCAGAGCGCGTGCGCCGTGCCCCAGGGCTTTTGGCGGCCTTCCGGTACCCTAAAACCTTCGGGTAACTTGTCCAGTTCCTGCCGTACGTAGGCCACGGGTACATTCGCCGGCAGACGTGCGTCCATGGCCGCCCTGAACTCTTTCTCAATGGCCTTCCTTATCACAAATACCACCTTCCCGAAGCCCGCCTGCAACGCATCATAGATAGAATACTCCATGATAGTTTCACCGTGCGGACCGAAGGGCTCCAGTTGCTTCAGGCGGCCGTACCGGCTAGACATGCCAGCTGCTAAGACAAGTAAGGTGGGGCGTGGTGACATCATAGTTATTTATGGAGCAGTTATCGACTGAAAGCAAAGGGAAGTACTAGAGTGTACGGGAATAGGTAAGAATTTGCCTTGCGAGGTGGGTGATAATAATAGGTTTTTGGGAAGGAAATATTTTGGATTACGTGTACCCACGATTCAAAATCAGAGGAGTAAAGCTGGGCCAGTGACTGATTCTCATACGCGAAGGCGTGGACCCGCATAGGCATCCGGTTCAAAGACACCACCTGAGGCGTGGTCAATTCATAGGGCAGGCCAGGGTGGGCAAATAAGGGGGCAGCAAAAAGCAGGAGGCAAAAAAGCAGCAGCGCAGATTTGGGGTAAAACATTGGGGAAGGGCTTAGGTAGTAGTGTGGTATAAGCGAAGGTTAAGGTAAATAATAACAGGTCGCCGTGAGGCTAACCGGGCAAGATGAAAATTCCGGCCCAGCCGGTTTTTGTTTTAAGGCCGTTTTTAGTAAAACAGCCTTAAAACAGAAAGCCTTAGATATTAGAACAAGGCCTAAAGTTTAAAACCTGGCAGTAAGATAATAAGATTGGGATATCCTGAAAAGGTAACTGCTTTGAACTGGGTTGCTTACCGGAAAGGAGTGGGAAACAGACACATTTGCCAGGTGCGTAAAACCGCTGGGCAGGGCAAAGGAAGGGAGGAGAAAGAGAAATCGATTAAGGCCTTGTAGAAAGGTGTTTTGGGTCTCTTTTAAGAAAAACGGCCTCTAAACGCCAAGCGGGAAAATTTGAAAGAGGGGATTACAACTGCAGGTGGCAGGGAAGCTCCATTTCCTGGCCGGTCATCACAAAAAAGAAGTTCTGCAGTTGGTGCACGTAGGCCACGGGGGCGCTGGTGGCAATGTAGCCGCCGTTAAAGACAATCTCTTTGTACTTTGGGTCCAGGGCCCACTGGCTTAGCTCTGGGAACATGAACTCGTCTTCCAGCTCATCATAGTTGGCCCCCGAAAGCCATTCATCTGTCAGGGGGATAGGGTCATACAATGCCGCCTCGCCGCTGAGAATAGCCATCATGCGACCCGCATCAATGACCACGTAGGTCCCTGCCTCAGAAACTATATTACCAAGCCGAAGTTCATTTGCAAACATGCTGCAATATACGGGTTATCATTTTTATAAAAACACAATTGGCCCCAGTCTTGGGCAGAAGCCCAGTTGAAACCAGAAATCCAGGAAGGCAACCAGCTACTAGCCAGTGGGTTCCCTTAAAGGAGGCTTTTCTTGCCGGCCAATAGGGGAAACCCATCTTCGTTTTAACGGTCCCCGTCTTCGCTTTCGTCTTCGTCTGGCAGGTTTTTTTCACCCAGAAGCTCGTTCACCAGGTCCTGGTGGGTGGGTTCATAGATGAGTTCGCCTTTGAGCAGGAACTTGTGCACGTCCATCATCACGTCATAAATGGGGGTGTGCACGTGCATGGGAATCTTGAACAGGCGCTCGTCTCGTTTGTCAAAAGGGGTGGAAACCTTTGCGTCATAGAGGTAGGGGAGCAGGGTCTTGGAGCAACTGATGGCCACGCGGTGCACGGTATGGTCCTCAAAGTATGTTTGCAGGCGCTCGTTTATGTTCTCGAAGAATTCCAGGGTTTCGCCTAGCCGCACCCGGGAGCCGGCCCTGGATTTGCCTTTGGTCTTGAGGTACTTGATCTGGCTTTTGCCCTGCTTTTTACGCACCATGTAAGACCGGAACACTTTATGGTCCAGGTTAACCCCGTCCTCAAAGTAGCCCACCGCGCAGTTGCCCGCCTGTATAAGCAGCAGCACGTAGTGCACGGGTGCGTCCTCCTTTCCGCCCACGGCCGGAAACACAATAGGTAACCGGAAGATCACCTGCTCATTGCCGGCGGCGTCTAAAAGCAGCACGCGGTGCTTCTCCTGGTCATAGGCATACGGCACGGCCCCGGCCAGAATCTTTTGGAGCAGGTGGGCAGAGGTCTCTCTGGAAAGGAATCGGTTCATAAAACGGAATAGGCCTTTGTGAAAGTAAGCAAAAAGCCGCTCTATACGGCAAGCCACCCCCTTGGGCAAAAGTCAAATATACGCTAAAAGCACCAGGAGGCCGCCCATATCCTATAACCTGACCCAGGCAGATACGTTATTTAATATAGTATTAACAATAGAACCGCTGGTATTTTCCCTGTGCGCTGAGCACCCGGAAAACCAGCCTCCGCTTTGCGCCTCCTGCCCAAGATGCCGTCTGTCTGGTGTCTGTAAATGATCTGCCTGCCTGTTTCACCTCCCCCTTATTGCCAATGCACCGGTGCCTAAAAGAGTCCATGCCATGGAGCCATTCATCAAGCTGTTCAAAGAAATCAGTTACCAAGACCTGGGAAAAGTGGGGGGCAAGAATGCCTCGCTGGGCGAAATGTTCAACCAACTGAACCCGGTGGGGGTAAAGGTGCCCGACGGCTACGCCACAACGGCAGACGCCTATTGGTTTTTCCTGGACAACCAGAACCTGCGGCAGCCACTCACCCAGATATTGCACAGCCTGGACCTGGACCGGTTCTCTAACCTGGCAGCCGTGGGCGAGAAAGCCCGGGCCCTTATTCTGCGGGCCACCCTTCCAGAGCAGCTTTGCCAAGAAATTGAGAAAGGCTATGACTACCTCAAAAAGCAATACGGCGAGGAGATCTCCCTGGCCGTGAGAAGCAGCGCCACCGCCGAAGACCTGCCCACCGCCAGTTTTGCCGGCCAGCTGGAGACCTACCTGAATGTGCGGGGCCTGCGCCACCTGCTGTTGGCCTGCCACCACAGCTATGCCTCGCTGTTCACAGACCGCGCCATTAAGTACCGGGTAGACAACGGCTTTGACCACATGCAGGTGGCTTTGTCGGTGGGCGTGCAGGTAATGGTGCGGTCAGACAAGGCCAGTTCCGGGGTCATGTTCACCCTGGACCCAGATACCGGCTTTGAGAACGTGGTGGTCATCTCGGGGGCCTGGGGCCTGGGCGAAAACGTGGTGCAGGGGGCCGTGAACACCGATGAGTTCATGGTGTTCAAGCCTCTGCTGGAAACCGCCGCCCAACCCGTGATTTCACGCAAGCTGGGCAGCAAGGCCAAAACCATGGTTTACGCCGACCCCGCCGAGGGGGAACTTCAGAGCCCAACAGATGCAATTATAAACCTGGACACCCTCCCCGAGAAACAGGAACAGTTGGTCTTGCAGGACCAGGAAGTAGTGCAATTGGCCCGATGGGCTATCAAGATTGAGGACCACTACCACCAACCCATGGACATTGAATGGGCCAAAGACGGCCTCACCCAGGAACTGTTCATTGTGCAGGCCCGCCCCGAAACCGTGCAGAGCCAGCATAAGAACCAGGCGTTTTTCACCGAGTACACCCTGGAGGAAAAAGGCGAGGTGCTGTGCGCGGGCATTGGGCTGAGTAACCGCATTGTGTCAGGTATTGCCAGGATCCTGCACTCGCCGGCAGAGATAGACAAGCTGCAGGAAGGCGAGGTGCTGGTAACCCGTAAAACCGACCCGGACTGGGACCCCATCCTGAAAAAGGCCATCGCCATTGTCACCGAACAGGGCGGCCGCACCAGCCATGCCGCTATTGTCGCCCGTGAGGTAGGCGCCGTAGCTGTGCTGGGCACCAACAACGCCACCCAACAGATACAGGACGGCCAGGAGGTGACCGTATCCACCGCCGGCGGCGAGACCGGGTACGTGTATGCCGGCAAGCTGAAGTGGTCCGAAGTAAAAACCGATCTCCAGCACCTGGAAAAACCCCAGACCAAGGCCATGTTAATTCTGGGCGACCCAGAGCAGGCCTTCAAATACTCTTTCCTTCCCAATGATGGGGTAGGACTCATGCGCATGGAGTTCATCATCAACAATGCCATTCAGATTCACCCCATGGCCCTGAAGCATTTTGAGAAGGTGCAGGACCCGGCGGCCCGCGAGAAAATAGAAAATCTCACCCGCCAATACACTAACAAGGAAGACTTCTTCGTGGAGAAACTGGCCGAGGCGACCGCCCTCATTGCCGCCGCTTTCTACCCCAAAGACGTGATTGTGCGCATGAGCGATTTCAAGTCCAATGAGTATGCCAACCTTATTGGCGGCCGGCAGTTTGAACCCGAGGAATCTAACCCCATGATTGGGCTTCGGGGCGCCTCCAGGTATTACCACCCACTGTACCAGGAGGGGTTTGAGATGGAATGCCTGGCTATGAAAAAGGTGCGCGACGAAATGGGCCTCACCAACGTGAAACTGATGATTCCTTTCTGCAGAACCGTGGAGGAAGGCCGAAAAGTGATTGATCTTATGGCAGACTACGGGCTGCGGCGCGCCGAAAACCAACTGGAGATCTATGTAATGGTGGAGATTCCGTCTAACGCCCTCTTGGCCGAGGAGTTTGCCCAGCTTTTTGACGGCTTCTCCATCGGTTCCAATGACCTTACACAACTGACCTTGGGTGCCGACCGTGACTCGGGGTTGATCAGTGATATTTTCACCCCCTTTGACCCGGCCGTGCAGCAACTGATTGTCATGACCCTGCAGAAGGCGCACCGCACCGGCACCAAAACCGGGCTCTGCGGCCAGGCCCCCAGCGATTACCCGCAATACGCTTCCTTTTTAATAGAGAACGGCATAGACAGCATTTCCTTTAACCCAGATGCCTTCTTCCGGGGGCTGGAGAACATGCTGCAAGCCGAAAAGCTGCAGGCCCAGCGGCCCAGGCATTTAATTGAGGTGGGGTGATAAGCAACCCTATTCCTGGCCTGAAATTTCGCCAGAAGAGGTAACCCTCTAACATGTCCACACGCCTGTTCCCAATTTTAGGCAACATGAGAAAGATAGGATTTCTTTCAACTTTGGGGTTCTAACAACGTAAAATATAAAATAACATTCAAAATATTATATTTTAAATGTTTCCCAAGCCTAATCATTCACTAGATGTCTTACCTAAAAATTTTAATCTATGGCTAACCTAGCAAAAAGAAATGGGGGGGTGTCTACACCCACCAGATCTGTTTTTCCAGATTTTTTTTCTGACTTGGACCAATTCTTCGGGATGATGCCCGTGCCTATGAGAAGGCAGATGGAAATGAACGTTCCGTCAGTGAACATCAGAGACAGGAAAAAAGACTACCTGATTGAGGTGGCCGCGCCGGGCATGAAAAAAGAAGACTTCAACATTGACCTTGACAGGGGCATGCTCACCATCAGCAGCCAGAAAGAAGATGAGAAAACCGAGGACAAGGAGAATTACCACAAACGGGAGTACAACTACTCTTCCTTCAGCCGGTCCTTCACCCTACCCGAGAACCTAAAACCCGAGGAAATAAAGGCCCACTACGAGAATGGCATCCTGAGTCTGACCGTTCCCAAAAAAGAAACGGCAGATAATTCAAAACAGAGAATCAAGATTGACTAACGGAGCACCTGGCGCCTGACGCAAAGGCAACTGCCTTACTAATGAGGTAACTGCCTTTGCGTGGCCGCTCTGTAGGCCTTAGTAAAGCGTCAGCGCTTGCCGGCGGCCAATAGGGGGCAGGCAGGTTTCCTTTTTGCCCGGTCCTCGGGCTAGCTTTTCCTTACTTCAAAAATCCTGGCAAGGGCACTAAGTAAGATATGAGATGTTCCTGCAAAGTCTGTTCCCTAACAAAACTCTTTTTTCGGGTAGGCTTACCCATCCCGGGCAAGGAACCACCACTGTACCAAGAAAACACCTGAGGGGCATGAAAAAGGCGATCTTGTTATTTTTGCTTGCGCTAGGCTCTGCCGTACTGGCCATAGCGGGGTATAGGCTCCTAGACCAAAGGGTACAGCCCCAAAACCAGAATCAGAACACGGTCTCTTACAACCGCCTGGTTTCCTCCTCTTCCTCCTCCGCCGGAAACCCAGATTTCATAAGGGCCTCGTCGATGGTGATTCCGGCGGTGGTGCACGTCAACACTACTTACCCCATAAGTAATGGCCAGGGGGGAAACCCCATCCTGGACCTTTTCGGGTTGCCAGATAACCCGGTTCCGGCACGCAGTGCGGGTTCTGGGGTGATTATTACGCCAGATGGGTTTATTGTCACCAACAACCACGTCATAGAGAACACGGCCACTATAGACGTGGTGCTGCCAGACAAAAGAAGCTTTAAAGCCAAACTGGTGGGCCGCGACCCCAGCACCGATCTGGCGCTGCTCAAAGTGGAAGGGAAAAACCTGCCGGTGGTGGGTTTGGGCAACTCAGACAGCGTGCAGGTAGGCGAGTGGGTGCTGGCGGTAGGGTACCCATATTCGCTTAACTCTACCGTGACCGCGGGTATCATCAGTGCCAAAGGCCGGAGCATCGGCATTTTAAGCCGACCCAGCCAGGAAGATTACGCAGACCCTGGCCAGCCGGTCTCCAATTCGGCCGTGGAGGCCTTCCTGCAGACAGATGCCGCTATTAACCCGGGCAACAGCGGCGGGGCCCTGGTGAATACCAACGGGCAGCTGATTGGCATTAACGCCGCCATTGCCTCGCTCACGGGAAGTTACGCCGGCTACGGCTTTGCCATACCCGTCAACCTGATGCAGAAAGTGATAGGCGATCTAAGGAAATACGGAGAGGTGAAACGCGGCTACCTGGGGGTTAACTTCCCGGCCCCGGCGGTAGAGGACCAGATTCTGCGGGAGGGCGGCATTGACCCGGCCACCATTAAAGGGGTCTACATTATGGGCATACAGGCGGGCAGCGGGGCCGCCACCGCCGGGTTGAAGCAAGGCGATATCATCAAGAGCATAGACGGAATACAGGTCACCTCTTCCACTGAACTGTCTGAACGCATTGCCCGGCGCCACCCCGGCGACAAGGTGCAGATAGCGTACCTGCGCAACGGAAAACTCAAAAGTGCCCAGATAGAATTGAAGCCTGAGGAAAAACCGAAGGAACTGGCCCTGGATGACAAAGCCGCCAAAGGGTTGCAGGTTAAACTGGGCGCCACTTTCTCTCCTTTACCAGACCGGTTAAAGCAGCAGTACGGCCTTAAATCTGGGGTATACGTCACGGATGTGCAGCAAAACGGCTTCTTTGACTCGGTGGGCATACCCAAGGGCACCATCATTACCAGAATTAACGGTAGGCCGGTCAGCAGCCTCTCAGATATCAACAAAGCCCTGGGTGCGTCGCAAACCGGCATGGTGCGCTTTGAAGGCATTACCCCAGACGGCACCGTGTTTGTATTCAGCTTCCCATTGGGGGCTTAATAGTGCCCCACGCGCCCCGCCCGGCGGCTTCATGGTCACGGGCCTGGAATCTGTGTTGCGTTTTAGGGCTGTTTTCTTAGAAACGGACCTGAAACAGGAAATCAAAAATCCCCCTCTTCCTCCTGCCTTGGGCTCCCAGGTGTATTTGTATCCCTTCAGTTTTCATTTTTTCCACTTCATAATTTTAAACCTATGGCAAACTTAGCAAGAAGAGACGGCGGGGTTTCAGCACCGCTCACCTCCATTTTTCCTTCCTTTTTCTCAGACGTGGACCGCTTGTTCAATGAGGACATGTTCATGATGCCCATGTCCATGCGGCGGCAGATAGAAATGAACGTTCCGTCGGTAAACATCCGAGACCGGGAGAAAGACTACCTGATTGAGGTGGCCGCGCCGGGCATGAGAAAAGAGGACTTCAACATTGACATGGAACAGGGCGTGCTCACCATCAGCAGCCAGAAGGAAGACGAAAAGACCGAGGACAAGGAAAGCTACCACAAACGGGAGTACAACTACTCGTCCTTCAGCCGCTCTTTCACCCTACCAGAGAACCTCAGACCCGAAGAAATAAAGGCCCACTACGAGAATGGTATCCTGAGTTTAACCGTTCCCAAAAAACAAGAACAGGAAAAACCAAAGCAGAGAATCAAGATTGACTAAACCGGTGTAACGGTTCCCTTGTAAGCCGAAGTCATGATATGGCTTCGGCTTATTTCTTTTAATGGCTGCCTTTTTTCCTGGCTGAAAAACAGCCTGGTCCATCGCCTGCTGGTCTGCGCCCTTTTCTGCTATTACGGCCAATTTTGAGGGGTTTTGGAATGGCGTTGTTGGGTAAATTCTTCATCTTTGAGAAAGGGCTTTCTAACTCATAACGCTATGTCTGAAAAGGAAGAACAGGAAATAAAGAAGCTGAAGAAAAAGCTGAAGGTACAGGAGAAAAAGAACATTGAGATACGGGACCAATTGGCCCTGCAACGCACCATTTTCGCCAATGAGCGCACCCTTATGGCTTACCTGCGCACAGCCCTTACGTTTCTGGTGGCGGGCCTTTCCTTTATCAAGTTCTTTGACACGAAAGCATTTGATATTGCGGGCGGGGTTTTGATACCTATTGGCCTGTTGGTCTGCGGCTACGGGGTTTTCAGGTACTTCGAGAAATCAAAGCATATTACCCTGCACCAGGAGGAATACGCCGAAACCAGCCATATGCACGCCCACATCCATGAAAAAGAAGCCTCGCGCTACGGAAATATAGACTAGCCTTTCCTAGCTTAAAGCCAGCAACTTGGTATTGTTTGGTAACGCAAGGGCCTTTAGTTGCCGTTGTAATTTTCTTCTGGTTACCCGCCGCAAACAGGCCGTTTTTATAGCCGAAATTTCTTTAAACCGTACTTAATAAGACAGGCGAACCTTCCCTGAAACTGATGATTTACTGGCCTGGGTGGTTATACAACTCTGTGACGTTTTAAGCCTGTTTTTGCTTAAACGGGCCCAAAACAGGAAATGATCGTGTGGAGGAAAAGGCGTTCGTTTTGGGTAAGTTTTCCTGAAAACAGGCCCAAAACGGAAACGGGCCCTGGAAGCTTATTCTCTCTTTGACTGTTGCTTTACAAAACAGGCTGTTCTGGATACCATGTGTGCGTTCACCTCTAAAAAATGTAGCATGTTCAAAGACCGAAAAGACGCCGCCCTTCACCTGGCCAAAGCCCTGAATAAATATAAAGGCCTGGGGGTAATTGTGTTGGGCATACCCAGAGGCGGAGCAGAAACCGGCTTCTACGTCGCCCAGCATTTAGGCGCTGAGTTTTCCCTGCTGGTTTCCCGGAAGCTGGGCCACCCCAACAACCCTGAATACGCCATTGGCGCCATTGCCGAGGACGGTAGTATTTACATTAATGAAAAGGCGCAGGCGGGGCTGTCGCCGGAGGTGCTGGAGCATACCATTGCGCAGCAGAAAAAAGAGATAACGCGTAGGATTGACGTGCTGCGCAACGGGGAGCCCTTGCCTAAAATCAGGAACAAAACCGTGATTCTGGTAGATGACGGCATTGCCACCGGGTCTACCTTGTTCGCCTCCATTAAAATGTGCCGCAACCAAGGCGTGGGTAAACTGGTGGTAGCCGCCCCCGTAGCCGGCCCGGAGATGAAAAGCAGACTGCTGAAGGAGGTGGATGACGTGGTCATTTTGGAGACCCCCGAATTCTTTCAGGGGGTATCACAGGGCTATGAACTGTTCTACAACCTCTCAGATGAGGAGACCATTGATTTCTTAGACCGCTGGAAAGAAAACCGGTAACCTAAACCGGTCCTTTTCTGCTTTTTATGTTCCAATCCGGCTACTTGCCAAGCAGCCGTTTTAATTGAATTTCTTTGTCGTAGGGCCTCACGCTTTCACCTGATTATCCGGCGCTGATCTATGGCACTTCCTCCCGCGGGTTCTTCGGCTTCTCTGTCACTGTTTCTGTGCGGGGATGTCATGACCGGACGCGCCATTGACCAGATTCTGCCCCATCCGGTAGACCCGCAACTTTATGAGTCTTATGTGCAGGACGCCCGGCATTACATCCAGATGGCCGAAAAGAAGTCCGGGCAGAAGATACAGAGGCCCGTGCCGTTGGATTACGTCTGGGGAGATGCGCTGGAAGTCTGGCGCCAAAGAACCCCGGACCTGAAACTCATCAACCTGGAGACAAGCCTCACTACGCACAGCGTGCCCTGGCCCGCCAAGGAAGTGCAATACAGAATGCACCCAGCCAATGTGGCCGTGCTCACGGCCGCCGGCTTCAACTTCTGCTCGCTGGCTAACAACCATACCCTGGACTGGGGCCGCGAAGGGCTACTGGAAACCATGGAGACGCTCCAAAAGGCGGGAATTCCCTTCGGCGGAGCCGGGAAAGACCAGGCAGAAGCCGTAAAACCCACCTTGCTGCAAACCCAGAAAGGCCGGGTGATAATATTGGCCTGCGGGCTGGAAAGCAGCGGCATTCCCAAAGCCTGGGCGGCCACTCCAGCACAGCCCGGCCTTCATCTGCTGCCTGACCTGGGCAGTGACACGGTGGAAACCATAGCCGAGCAGGTTATCGCCTTGAAAGCCCCCGGGGATGTGGTGGTATTCTCGGTGCACTGGGGCAG
Source organism: Rufibacter radiotolerans (assembly GCF_001078055.1). Lineage (NCBI taxonomy): Bacteria > Pseudomonadati > Bacteroidota > Cytophagia > Cytophagales > Hymenobacteraceae > Rufibacter > Rufibacter radiotolerans. The sequence continues at coordinate 1,214,447 of NZ_CP010777.1, forward strand.
TAACTGGGGCTATGAGATACCGCCTTCGCACCGCAGGTTTGCCCATGACCTGATAGACGTAGCAGGCGTGGACCTGGTATTTGGCCATTCCTCGCACCACCCGCGGGGTATAGAGGTGTTCCGGCAAAAGCTGATCGTGTACGGCGCCGGAGATTTCCTGAACGACTATGAAGGCATTGGCGGCCATGAACAGTTCAGGGGGGACCTTTCCCTCATGTATTTCCCTGATTTGGACCCCGCCACCGGTCAGCTGGTTTCCCTTCAAATGGTCCCTTTACAGATAAAGAATTTCCGGTTACAGCATGCCTCTGCCCAAGATGCGGCATGGCTTAGAGATACGCTCAACAGGGAATGTGAGAAATTTGGGGCCGGGGTGGCGTTGCAGGACAAGTACCTGATCCTTACTTTTTAGATAAAGGCTTTCCAGGCCTGGTTTAAGAGAAATTATACCACATGCAGCACCGGCACCTCTTTTAAGGGAGCGCTGCGTTTGCCCAGGATTTCCTCCAGGTCTTCCTTAAAGATAACCTCTTTTTGCAGCAGCCGCTCTGCCAGTTTGCCCAGTGCTTCCTTCTGTTGCACCAGAATATTCTTGGCCTGCCCGTAGGCGTCGTTGATCAATTTCATCACCTCGGCGTCAATCAATTTTCCGGTTTCCTCGCTGTAGGGTTTAGAAAGCCGGGTGTCCTGCTGTCCCGTGGAGTCATAGAAGCTGATGTTGCCAATCTGCTTGTCAAACCCGTAGTAGGCTACCATCATGTAGGCCTCTTTGGTGGCTTTCTCCAGATCGTCTAGGGCCCCGGAGGTTACCTCACCAAACGTCACCTCTTCGGCGGCCCGGCCGGCCAGAATAGCGCTCAGGTGCTCAGAAAAGGCCGTGGCAGATTTGAGTTGGTGCTCCTCAGGCAAGTACCAGGCGGCCCCCAGTGACTTTCCTCTGGGAATAATGGATACCTTGATAAGCGGGTCAACGTGCGGCAGCAGCCAACTCACAATGGCGTGCCCAGACTCATGGTAGGCAATGATTTTTTTCTCTTCGGGAGAGATGATCTTGCTTTTTTTCTCCAGCCCGGCCACAATCCGGTCCATGGCATCCAGGAAGTCCTGGCGGTCAATGCTTTCCTTTTTCTTGCGGGCGGCTATGAGTGCGGCCTCATTGCAGACGTTGGCAATATCGGCGCCGGAAAAGCCCGGGGTTTGGGCCGCCAGAAAGCCAGGGTCAATGCTCTGGTCAATTTTAAGGGGCCTGAGGTGCACCTTAAAGATTTCCTCGCGGTCCCGTATGTTGGGCAATTCCAGGTAAATGTGGCGGTCAAACCTTCCGGGCCTGATGAGGGCCGGGTCCAGCAGGTCGGCGCGGTTGGTGGCCGCCAGCACAATTACCCCGCTGTTGGTTTCAAAACCGTCCATCTCCGTTAGCAGCTGGTTGAGGGTGCTTTCGCGTTCATCGTTTGACCCGGAGAAGAGCGCCTGTTTGCCCCGTGACTGGCCAATGCTGTCTATTTCGTCAATAAAGATAATGCAGGGGGCTTTTTCCTTGGCTTGCTTGAACAGGTCGCGCACGCGCGAGGCACCTACGCCCACAAACATTTCCACAAATTCAGAACCAGACATGGAAAAGAAGGGTACCTGGGCCTCACCGGCCATGGCCTTGGCCAGGAGGGTTTTCCCGGTCCCCGGAGGTCCTACTAGAATAACGCCTTTGGGAATCTTGGCGCCCAGTTTGGTGAACGCCTCGGGGCTTTTAAGAAAATCCACCACCTCTTTTACTTCCATGGCGGCCTCCTCCAGACCAGCCACATCATTAAAGGTGATTTTGCTTTTATGCTCTTTGTCAAAGAGCATGGCTTTAGACTTCCCGAAACTGAAAATAGAGCTTCCGCCCCCAGCCCCGGCGTTCCGCATCAAAAACTGCCAGAACATGACCATCAGAAAAATAGGGAAGAGCCATAGGATCATATTGCCAAACCAGTTTTCCTGTTTAATGTAAACCACTTCCACCCGCTGGTCTAAGGGCACTCCCTGCTGGGCCTGCTCCAGGTTATGCTCAAAGCTTTCCACCGACCCAATGGTTAGGGAATAGTGGGGACCCGGGGCCGCTTGCTTGGCGTTGCCTGGTTTCATGACGTCTTTGAAAGGAAGGCTGTCGGCAAACTCCTTTTTGATGAAGATGTTGGCCTCCTCGCCGTTGATGACCTCAATCTTATCAATGGCCTTGCGGCTGAGCATGTACTTCTCCACCTCCAGCCAGGAGGTTGCCTGCCTGGCCGAATTGCCCGAGTTATACATGGTGAAAATCAAAATACCCATGAACAGCACATACAGCATCATAGGAGACACCCGGGATTGGGGCGGCTTGTTGGGAGTTGGGTCTGTATGGGGAGTTGGATCTGCCACGGTATTACGGTAAGCCCTATATTCTTTTACTTCTTCTACCATTAAGTGGATGTGGGTTTTGGCTTATTTTGCTAAATTTTTCGTCCTTTTTCAGCTTGGGTTCAGGTTATAGGCAAAGGAAGGAAAAGCGTTGAAGGTAAAGGAGATAGGTGGGTGAGAGGAGTGTGAGAATTCCTTTTTTTACGGCCGTAGGTGGCAGTGCCGGAAGGATAAATAGAGGTGAATTACATAGAAGGCACAGGTCAGGAACTGATTCTTATCAGCTTTTATAAGTCCCGTAATGCCTTACTTTGGGGGCACGGCCTATGGCACAACCCAATCGCCCGAAAATGATAACAGAACAACTCCTGAACCCGCGCAGCATTGCCATTATAGGCGCCTCTAATGATATCTCTAAACCCGGCGGGAAAGTGCTACACAACATCCTTGCCCACGGCTTTGAGGGACAGCTTTATGGCGTGAACCCCAAAGAGCAGCAGGTGCAGGGAATAGCCTGCTACCCCGCCTGTGCGGCTTTGCCGGAGGTGGACCTGGCCATTATTGCGGTGGCCGCCCAGTACGTAGAAGAGGCCCTGAGCACCCTGGCCTTTGAGAAGAACTGTAAAGCGTTTATCCTGTTTTCAGCGGGTTTCAGTGAAACCGGGCCCCAAGGGGAAGCCCTGGAAAAACGGTGCGTGGAGATTGTGAATGCCGTGGGCGGTACGCTGATTGGGCCCAACTGTATTGGGGTGCTGACCCAGAAATACAAAGGCGTTTTTGCCGGCCCGGTCCCCGAGTATGATGCCATGGGCTGTGACTGCGTATCGGCCTCTGGGGCCACCATGGTGTATTTGCTGGAGATGGCTATCCCGAGGGGATTGAAATTCAGAGATATCTTCTCAGTTGGCAACAGTGCCCAAATTGGGGTGGAAGACGTACTGCAGTACTGGGACGAAACCTTTGATCCCGAGACCAGCTCCCGGGTCAAGCTCCTGTACATGGAGCAGATTGCGGACCCGAAGCGGTTCCTGAAACATGCCTGGTCTCTGGTGCAGAAAGGCTGCCGGATTGCGGCCATCAAGGCAGGAAGTACCGAGGCAGGTTCCAGGGCAGTGTCTTCGCACACGGGCGCCCTGGCCGGCTCTAATACCGCCGTGAGTGCGCTGTTCCGGAAGGCGGGCATTATCCGGTGTTACAGCCGCATTGAACTGGTGTACGTAGCGGCTATCTTTTCCATTAAACCCTTAAAAGGCGACCGCCTGGCCGTCATCACCCACGCGGGCGGACCGGGCGTGATGCTCACCGATATTCTGGTGAAAGGCGGCATGCAGGTTCCGCACCTGGAAGGGCCCAAAGCAGACGCCTTGCTCTCCAGATTGTACCCGGGGTCTTCGGTGGCTAACCCCATTGATTTCCTGGCCACCGGCAACGCCACGCAACTGGGCGAGATTCTGGACTTCGTGGAAAATGAATTTGACGAGATTGACGGCGCCGTGGTGGTGTTTGGTACTACCGGTATGTGGCGGGTGGACGACGTGTACCAGGTATTGCATGAAAAAATAAGGTCCTGCCGGAAGCCTATCTTCCCAATACTTCCCTCGGCTATTCAAGCCGCCGAAGAAGTAAGCCATTTCCAGGCCATGGGGCACGTGAATTTCACTGATGAAGTCAGCTTTGGCTACGTGTTAACCCGGGTGAACAAGATGCAGCCCCTTTACCCAGACCCGGTCTTGCCCGCGGTAGATACCCAAAAGATAAGGCAAATAGTGGAGAAGAATCCTGCCGGGTATTTATCCCCGGCCCAGGTCTTTGAACTGCTGGAGGCGGCTGGAATCGTTACTGTGCGGCAAGCAACGGTCATGTCTAAAGAGGCAGCCATAGCGCAGGGAGAGGCTATAGGGTTTCCATTGGTCATGAAAGTGGTAGGTCCGGTTCACAAATCAGATATGGGCGGTGTGGTCACCGGGGTTAAAAGTCCGGAAGAAGTGGCCAACACCTATGCTACCCTCATGAGCCTGGAAGGAGTAGAAGGCGTCTTGCTGCAGCAACAGGTCAGGGGCATTGAAGTCTACATGGGCGCCAAGGCAGAAGACGCCTACGGCCACCAGATCCTGTGCGGCCTGGGCGGGATCTTTGTAGAGGTTTTCAAGGATGTGTCCGCGGCCCTGGCCCCCGTAGGGAGAGAAGAAGCCACCCGCATGATCAGGCGCCTGAAATCCTACCCTATCATTCAGGGAGTGCGGGGCAAGGAAGGCGTGAGCGAGGAATTACTGGTGGCTACCCTTATGAAGCTGAGTGCCCTGCTCCAGGCCGCCCCAGAAATAACCGAGATGGACATAAACCCCTTACTGGGCACCCCACAGGCTTTAGTGGCCGTGGACGCCAGAATCCTGATTGGGTGACCTTTGAAAAGACTTACTAATCCGATTTCTGTTTTGAGGCTGCTTTCAGGAAAACAGCTCCAAAACAGAAATTCTCCCCGTTTCTGACCTGACTAATCAAAACGCCTCCGTAACAAGTTTACTTTTTAGTCATGCTTTCTATTATAACTGTTAAATGGTTTTATAAGCCTGCTAAAGGATGTATGCCGCAATGAAATTACTTTCCGTTTTGGGCGTGTTTTCTGGAAAACAGGCCCAAAACGGAAAGAAGGAAAAGCACCAGCGGACGATTTTTCCTGAGTTAAATGGGTTTAGCGGTAAATGATGAAAACGGGAATCGGCTGTCAGGTAGCAATCTGACAGCCGATTCTAGGAAAGACAAAAACTAAGATTGGCCTAGGAGTTAGATCACCTCCAGGGCCTTGTACCTTAGGTTCCAGTATTGGGGCTCCGTGTCTTCCGTTTTCTGTAGCCAGTAATCCTGGGTTACCTTTCTGCCATCAAAGGTTTTAAGCCGGCGCTCAAACACGTAAGTAGTAGGGTTAAACACCATATCCGTTACGGCCACGGTATAAAGGGTGGGGTCTGTTTCGGCTTTCTTCTTTTCTTCCTCAATCACCACCTCAAACCCATTATGCTCCAGCAGGTCTTTTAAGAAGCCTTTCCGGCCTTCATTTACCTGCTTTTCCACAAATGTGACTCTGGTTTCTCCTATGCTTCCAAAAGCATGTTTTCCTTCTAGTGCCATAGCTTTTTAGTTAAAGACGCCGCTTAATTCAAAGATGTAGTCATACAATGGGCTGTAGAGCCCTAGCACCAGAATGCCAATCACGGTTATGGTCAGGCCGAGGCGCATGTAGATTTTGTTCTGGAACAAGGGAATGGGGTTGTCGCTTTTGCGCAGGAACATGGCCCGTACCACCAGCAGGTAATAGAATAGGGAGATAGTCACGTTTACCACCGCCAGGAACACCAGCAGGTAATAACCCTCACTGGCCGCCGCCGTGAACAGGAAGAACTTGCCAAAGAAGCCGGCCACGGGCGGAATACCAGCCAACGAGAAAAGGGCCAGCATCATGACCAGACTCAGTTTAGGGTTGGTGCGGTAGAGGCCATTGTAATCGTCCATGTTCTCCTTGCCAGTTTGCAGCGAAATGGCCTGCACCACCCCAAAGGCGGCCAGGTTAGAGAAGATGTAGATCATTACAAAGTACACCACCGTGGCAGTACCTAACTGCGTGCCCGTGATCAAGCCCAGCAGAATAAAACCAGCCTGCGAGATAGACGAGAAAGCCAGGAATCGTTTCATGTTCTGCTGGCGCAGGGCAAACAGGTTGCCCAGGAACATGGTGGCCAGGGCCACTACGTAAATCAGGTTTTCCCATACCGGCATGAGTGGCTTCAGCACGGTGAAGAGCAAGATCATTAAGATGAACGCCGCCGCTCCTTTGGAGATGGCCGATAGGTAAGAGGCCACGCTGATAGGGGCTCCTTCGTACACATCGGCGGTCCAGAAATGGAACGGTACCAGGGAGATTTTAAAGGCCAGCCCGGCAAAGAACAGCACAAAGCCCAGCACCGACAGGTGAGCGGTAGTGATGACCTGCGCCACGTCATTGAAATAGATGGAGCCGGTGGTGGCATAGAGCATGGAAATTCCGAACAGAGACACCCCGGAGGCCAGCGCTGCCGACAGAATCAGTTTAATCCCTGCTTCACTTGAGCTTCGCTTCATCAATTCATAAGAAGCCAAGGCAGCTACCGGCAGGGTGGACAACTCCAACCCAATGTAGAACATCAGGAAGTCACCAGCGGAGATCATGAAATACATGCCCAGCAGCGAAAAGAACAGGAGAATGAAAAACTCGGTGCCCCGGTTCTGTTTCACAATCTTTTCCTGCAGCCAGTCCGCAGACTGTAACAAGAGCACTAATACCCCAATGTTCAGGACGTTTTTAAAGAAATGGATGAGGCTGTTGGTCCGGAACATGCCCCCAAACAAGCTGTCTTCAGCTATTGGCAGAAACCCCAGCGCGGTATGCACCCCAAACAGGAGAATGGCTAAATGCACGGTGCTGCTTTTCCTGTGGGAAGGAATAAAAATCTCAGCTATTACCAGGAGCAGGGCTATCCCTAGTAATAATACTTCCTGCCGCATGAGTAAAAGGCTACTTGTATCCATTGCCGTAACTGTTAAGAATTAAAGAACCCCCTGAATGAAGGGTTGAATGCTTTTGGTGATCATTTCGCTTAACCAGAATGGCGCCACGCCAATCGCTACTATCGGGATAAGCAATAATAGAATGCCCGTGGTCTCATACCAGGTAGCCTGGGGCAGGTCATTGAATTCAGGGTTTTTCACCGGCCCCATGAGCATGATGCCTACCACCCGCAGAATGTACACGGCGGTGATCACAATGGCAGACACTGATAAGATAGTGGCCACCCGGTAAAACATCTCTTCCCGCTGGAACGCGCCCACAAAGATGTTCATCTCGGCCACAAAGCCACTGAACCCTGGTAAGCCCAGAGAGGCCATGCCCGCAATCACGTAGATCACCGAGATGAACGGAATCACCTTTAAGAGTCCGCCCAGTTTGGTAATATCCCGGGTGTGGGTTCTGGAGTAGATCATGCCAATCAAGGCAAAGAAAAGGGCCGTCATAAACCCATGCGACAGGGACTGCAGAATAGCGCCGTTCCAGGCCGTCTTGTTAAGCATAAGCAGGGAAAACAACACCATGCCCAGGTGACTCACCGAAGAGTAGGCGTTGATGTACTTCAGGTCGGTTTGTTTAATGGCCGCAAAGGCCCCGTACACCACCCCGGTGGCTGATAAAATGATGAAGAACCAGGACCATTCAATAGCACCGGCAGGCAGCAGGAACATGGCAACCCTGAAGACCCCGTACCCCCCCAGCTTCATCAGTACGCCGGCATGCAGCATAGACACCGCGGTAGGGGCAGAGGCGTGGCCGTCTGGCGACCAGGTATGGAAGGGAAACAGGGCGCCCAATACGGCAAAGCCGATAAACGTCAAGGGGAAGAACAGCCGCTGCGCCTCTACCGGAATGCTCACTTTGGCAATCTCCAGAATATTGAAGGTTAAGGGGCCGCCGTCGGCATTGGAGTTGAAGTAAATACCCAAAATCCCTACCATCAGCACCGCAGAGGCACCCATCAGCATCAGGGTCAGTTTCATGGCCGAGTATTCCTTAGGGCCAGAGCCCCAGATGCCAATGAGCAGGTACATCGGGATCACCGCAATCTCATAGAACACGAACATAGTAAACAGGTCTATAGAAATAAAGAACCCATACACCCCGGTAGACAAAACCAGCAGCGAGATGAAGAATTCTTTGGGCAGCTCCTCTATTTCCCAGGAGATGAACACCCCCGCCAAGACAATAATGGCGGTGAGCAGAATCAAGGCCACGGAGATTCCGTCTACCCCAATAGAGTAATGGATATTGAAGTGCCGGAACCAGACCTCGTCACGGGTGAAGAGCATCACGCTTTCATTTACTGCCCTTTCCTGAATATAGGCATAGAGTAAATGAATGGCCATACCAAGTTGAATAAGGCTGCCCACCATAGACACCAGGCGGGCCCGGGATAGCCCTTTGGTGAAAACCAGCGCGGTAATGACCAGGATAGGGAAAACGACGAAGAGAGATAGAATATCCATGGTGATGCGTTAATTAGTCCATAAGTAAATAAACACCGCGGCAAACACGACCACCCCGCCTATGAAGCCGAAGGCGTAATCCTGCAACCTGCCAGACTGCACGCCCATTATTTTTCTGGAGAGGCTCATGGTCTTGTTACCAATGCCCTCCATGGTGCCGTCCACCACTTTTTTGTCAAAGAAGGCGATAGGCCCAGAGATGCGCTTGAAGATGATTTGCCGGGTGACAAACAGGTAGAACTCGTCTAAGTAGAACTTGTGACTGGTCCACCGGTAGAACCCGCCAAAGGCGTTAGCGAAACGGGTAGAAAGATTGTTTTCCTTTTTGTAGAAGATCCAGGCCAGGACAATGCCCAGGACGCCCACCGCCACCGCAATAGCGGCCAATGGGTAATTGAGGTGGGCTTCAAACCCGGCCTTGTCTGCGGTCACAAACTGGCTGAAGGGAATAAAACCTACGGTGATACTCAGAATCGCCAGAATCCCCAGAGGAATGGTCATGCTGACCGGTGATTCATGGGGAGCATGTTTGTAAGTGGTTTCCTTGCCCCAGAAGATCCCGAAGTACAACCGGAACATGTAGAAGGCGGTTAATCCGGCCACTACCACCGCTACTCCGTAGATCAGCGGGTTGTTGGCATAGGCCGCTACCAGAATTTCATCCTTGCTCCAGAAACCGGCCAGAGGCGGTACCCCCGCTATGGCCAGGGCGGCAATCAAAAAGGTGATGTTGGTGAAAGGCATGTACTTGCGTAGCCCGCCCATGTCTTTCAGGTAATTGCTGTGCACAGCATGGATGACTGAGCCAGCTCCCAGGAACAACAGGGCCTTGAACATGGCGTGCGTGAACAGGTGGAACATGGAAGCCATATACCCCACACCATCATGCCCTTCATAGCCAGATACGCCCAGGGCCATCATCATATACCCGATCTGTGACATGGTGGAGAATGCCAGCACCCGCTTGATATCGGTCTGCGTCACGGCAATCACTGCGGCGAATAAGGAGGAGAAAGCCCCCACATAGGCCACAATCTGCAACACAAAACCTTCCTCCACAAAGTAGTACAGCGGGAACAGGCGGGCCACCAGGTACACCCCGGCTACCACCATGGTGGCGGCGTGGATCAGGGCAGATACTGGCGTAGGACCCTCCATGGCATCTGGCAACCAAATGTGCAACGGGAACATAGCCGACTTGCCGGCGCCGCCCATGAAGATCAGCAGCAGGGCCCAGGTGATCACCGACAGCCCCATGAAGGAACTGGAGGCCCAGTTGAGAATAGCGCTTCCCTGCGGGTTGTTCAGCGTTTCAAAGTCAAAGGTGCCAGTGTAGAACCCAATGATCAGTATCCCAATCAGGAAACCGAAGTCAGCGAACCGGGTCACGATAAAGGCTTTTTTTGCCGCTGCCACCGCAGATTCTTTGGTGTAATAGTAACCAATCAGCAGGAACGAGGAAACCCCCACCAGCTCCCAGAAAATATAGATCTGGAACAGGTTGGTGGCCAGCACCAACCCATACATGGAGAAGGTGAAGAGACCCAGGAACGCAAAGAACTTGGTGTACCCGTCATCGCCTTTCATGTACCCTCTGGAGTAGATGTGCACCATCAAAGAAACCGTAGACACCACCAGAAGCATCATCACGGAGATAGGGTCAATGAGTACGCCCAGGTCTATGTGCAGGGTCTCAGTAAAGTTCAGCCAGACAGTTTTGTTGACTATTGCCTGGTACACCCCGTTGACCTTGCCCACTACAAAGAAATATTGGTAGGCGGTATAGAAAGACAGGAGGGTGGAGGCCGCCAGGCCGGCAACCCCAATGTACCCCGAAACCGCCGGCTTGATTCTCCGGTTGAAAATTCCCAGCAGCAGGAAAACTGCCAGCGGGATAAGAGGAATAAGAAGGGTATAACCTGTATTCATGATTTCCAGGGTTTAGAATTTCAACGTTTCGGTTTCCGTCACTTCTACAGAGCTTATTTGCTTGTAAAGGTTGAAAATGATGGCCACCGCCAGCGCCGTTTCCGCCGCGGCTACGGCAATAATGAAAATTGAATATACCACCCCCTGCAGAATGTCTGGGAACAGGTATTTATTGATCACCACAAAGTTGATGACCGAGGCATTCAGGATCAGCTCCACCGAGATCAGGATAGAAATCAGGTTTGTTCTAGTAAGAAACCCATAGACCCCTATGAAAAACAGGATAGACGTGACAAGGAGGATTTCGGTGATGCTGATGCCGGGTATCATCTTGGTAAGGCGTTAGGTTAGTGGATGGTCTCCAATAGGGTTGACTCTTTGTAGGAAACAGCAATTTCTTTTTCCAGGGGCTCTTCCAAAAGCTCTCTGGGTAGTTGCTCAGGGGAAGGCGTGAAGATCTCTGTTTCGTCCAGCGGGGCCTTGCCGCTACGGGCAATGGTAATGGCGCCAATCATAGCCGCCAGCAGCAGCACGCTTATTACCTCAAAAGGAAGTATAAAGCCTCCCGCATCATAACTCAGGAGTTTCATACCAATGTCACCGGTGGTGGTAGTGATGGTGTTAGGAACCACTTTGAAAGGATGGGCAATGATGGTGGAGGCAAACACACCCAGTCCGGCCAGGCAAGTAAGGGCAGTAAGAATGCGCTTGGTTTTGTTGGGTACCTCCATTTCCATGTCTATGTGGTGCACCAGTAAAACGGAGAAGATGATGAGCACAATAATGCCCCCGGCATACACCGTCAACTGTATGGCGGCCAGAAAATTGTAGTCGGCCATGAAATAGACGCCCGCTATGCCAATCAATACAAAGAGCAGGTACACCACGGAGCGTAGCATTTTTCGGCTGGTCACCGACGCGATAGCGAAACCGATCATGGTCAGCGCTAACCCATAAAATATGAACTTTTCCATAGCTTATTCTTCTATTCCTGCTTTTACCTTAGATCCTGGTTTGTTAAGCACCCGGGTAAGCTGGGTTCTGTCATACACCGAGTTTTCAAAATTCTGCGCCCATTCAATGGCGTTGGAGGGGCAGGCGTTCACGCACAGGCCGCATTGGGTACACATGCCAAAGTGGTAGATGTGCTTGTCAATCATCTTCTTCTTTTTGCCGGTCTCCGGGTCCAGACCGCGGTCCCAGATGATTTCAATGCTGCCGTTAGGGCAGGCCAGTTCACACTTCTGGCAACCGGTACAGCTGTGCTCGTTGTTTTCATCATGGTGCATGACCACCTCGCCCCTGAAGCGCTCAAACATTTGGAGTGTATCTCTATTTTCTGGGTACTGCTGGGTAATGGCGCCTTTTCCAGAATTCAGAAAATACTTTCCGGTGACCCCCATGCCCGTAAGCAGGGTTTTGACGCCGTTATAGATATCTGAGAAGTAACTCATAGCTTCTAGAATTGAATGGTTAACTTAAGCCACACCACCACTGCCATTAACACAATGTTCATCAGGTTCAGGGGGAGCAGGTACTTCCATTCCAGGGTAAGCAACTGGTCAATCCGTAACCGGGGGAAGGTCCATCTGAACCACATCATCAGGAATAATAGCACCAGCGCTTTGGCCAGGAACCAGAACAGGCCCAGCCACGGCAGCGACTCCGTAATCCCGAAGGGAGACAAGTAGGCCCCGAAGAAAACGGTGACCGCGATGGAGGCAATGATGAACATGTTGATGAACTCCGCCAGGAAGAAATAAGCGAACTTCATTCCCGAGTACTCGGTGTGGAAACCGGCACCCAGTTCAGATTCGGCCTCTACCAGGTCAAAGGGTGCCCGGTTGGTTTCGGCGGTGCCGGCAATCATGTAAATCATGAAGGCGAGTACCGCCGGAATATGCCCCTGCACTATGAGCCAGCCATTGCGTTGCACCTCTACAATCTCAGAAAACTGCAGCGAACCGGTAATCAGAATCATGGTCAAAAGCGATAGGCCCACCGATAGTTCATAGCTGATGGTTTGCACCCCGCTGCGCATGGCGCCTATCATGGCAAACTTGTTATTACTTCCCCAACCGGCCAGCAGAATGCCAATTACCCCAATAGAGGAAAGCGCGATGATGAAGAGAACCCCAATGTTGATGTCAAAGGCCTGGAAATACCCCGCAAAAGGAATGACCGCCAAGGCCATTAAGGCGGTGATGATAACAAAGTAAGGGGCCAGGTTGTAGAGGAATTTGTCGGCTTTTACCGTACCCGTCAATTCTTTGGATACCAGCTTTAAAGCATCAGCCACCGTCTGGAACCACCCCTGGAACCCAACCCGGTTGGGGCCCAACCGCAGCTGGAAACGGGCCGCTACTTTTCGTTCCAGCAGCACCAGAAAAAGGCCGGCAATGGCAAAGAAGGTGAGATATACCACGGCTATAAGAATCATTTCTACTATACTGGCTACACTTGGTGGCATGATGGCAGAAAGCAGCTCATGCGTCTTTTCTGAGAGGGTAAGTGATATATTCATCGCCTTGTGGTTTATCGGTCTATATCAGGGATTACAAGATCTAGGGTGGCCATGGATGCTACCAGGTCTCCTACTTTTCCGCCCACGGCTATATGATTCAGAAGGGATAAGTTGGAGAGGCCCGGCGAGCGGAATTTGAGCCGGTACGGGTTTTTTGTGCCGGTACTAATGATGAATACCCCCAGCTCGCCGCGGGCCGTTTCTACTTTCTGGTAGAATTCACCTTTGGGCAATTTTATGACGGCATCGGTGGCCACCTGGAAATTCCCTTCTGGGATGTTGTCAATCAACTGCTCAATGATGGAGAGGGACTCCCACATCTCCTCAATCCGGACCTGGTAGCGGGCAAAGGTGTCTCCCTCGGTCTTCAGGATTTCCTTGAACGTGACTTTGTTCAGGGCGCTGTACGGGTGGTGTTTCCGTACGTCGCAGGAATATCCAGAAGCCCGGCCCACCGGACCAGAGGCGCCGTAGGAAATGGCGGCCTCTTTGCTTAACACGCCCACGCCTTTGGTTCTTTTCTGGAAGATGACGTTGTTGGTTAGCAGGGTGTCGTACTCCGGTAATTTGCTTCTGAAGTGGGTGATGAAGGCTTTGACTCTGGAAATGAAGTTGGGGTGAATGTCAAACATCAGGCCCCCGGGTAGACTGTAGTTCATGGTTAGCCGTGCGCCGCAGGTTTCCTCAAAGATGTCGTTGATCATTTCCCGGTCCCGGAACCCGTAGAAGTAGGTGGTGAGCGCTCCCACGTCCATTCCCAAAACACCCCACCACAGGCAGTGCGAGGCAATTCTGGTCAGTTCGCCTATAATGGTTCTAACTACCTTGGCCCGTTCCGGGATTTCAACGCCCAGGGCATTTTCTACGGCCAGGCAAACAGCCTCATTGTTGATGTGGGAAGACAGGTAGTCCAGCCGGTCTGTCAAGTGAATGATCTGCTGGTAGCTGTTGCGCTCACACATCTTTTCAATGGAGCGGTGTATATAGCCCAGGTCTGGTTCTACCTTTTTGATAACCTCACCGTCTATGGTTAACAGCAGCCGGAGAACCCCGTGGGTGGCAGGGTGCTGAGGCCCCATGTTAATGAAGTATTCTTCAGACTTAAAGTTGGTATTGACAGTAGCGGTTTCCATATGCGTTTACTTAACTATCATGTTCACTTCATCTGAAAAATCTTTCCGGAGCGGGTAGCCTACGTAATCTTCGGTGAGGAAAAGCCTTTTCATGTTAGGGTGGCCGTTGAACCTGATCCCGAAAAAGTCAAACACCTCCCGCTCATGGAATTCTGCGGTGCGCCAGAGATCAGATACCGTGTCCAGGGTGGGTGTTTCCCGGTCTGGGGTGGTGACCCGTACCACCAGAATATGGCGGTGGGTGGTGGATTCCAGGTGATAAATCACCCCCAGCTCTTTGCCCCAGTCTACCCCGGTGAGGCAGAACAGGTAATCAAAATCCGTTTCGGGGGTGTTTTTCAGAAAACGCATCAAAACCAGCAGCTGGTCTGGGTCAATGCTCACATTCAGAAACTGTGGCCCCTCGGTGGAGAATTGAAGCTTGACCGCCTCAGGCTCCGGAAACCAGTCTCCAATTAGGTATTGTAGTGCTTCGTTGGTCATAGCTCCTGGGCGTTAAAAGCCTTCATCAAAACCGTCAATAGGATTCTTCTTGTGCTTCATGCTTTCCTGCCTGATCTTGTCCTGCAGCATCAGCATACCTTCCAGCAGGGCCTCGGGGCGGGGCGGGCAACCCGGCACATACACATCTACCGGAATGATATGGTCGGCACCTTTTACCACGGAATAGGAATTGTAGAAAAAAGGTCCGCCGGAGATAGCGCAGGCACCCATGGCGATGACGTATTTGGGTTCGGCCATCTGGTCATACAGGCGGCGCAGCACCGGGGCCATTTTGTTGGTGATGGTGCCGGCTATCACAATCAGATCTGCCTGGCGGGGCGAAGGGCGGGCTACTTCAAACCCAAAACGGGAGTAGTCATGGCGGGCGGCTCCTGTCTGCATCATTTCAATGGCGCAACAACTGGTGCCAAAATAGAGCGACCATAAAGAATTGGCCCGGCCCCAATTGATGATCTTGTCCAGAGAAGTGACGACTACGTTGGCCCCATTGCCGGCCGGAATGACCTTGCCCGGGAAATCTGCCGGCATGGTAGGCGCGGCCGGTGCGGTGGTGGGTTCTACTGCCATTTTAGTGCTCCTTTCTTCCAAGCGTACAGAAGGCCTAAGCCCAGAATAAATAAGAAGATGAATATCTCCACCAGCGCAGCGGTACCCACCGTTTTGAAGACCACGGCCCAGGGGAATAAAAAGGCCACCTCCACATCAAAAATCAGGAACAAGATGGCGAACAGGTAATACCCCACTTTGAACTGCACCCAGGTGGGGCCAATGGTGGTCATGCCGCTTTCATAGGGCTCGCGTTTCTGCGGATTATCTGACTTAGGCGAGATTAAATTGGAGAGGAAATTTGCCCCGGCCACCAGTACCACGCCGGCCAGAAAGAAAACTATCAATGCTTCTGAACCCATTTCTTTGCTGCTTTATTGTTAAATAATATTACCAGAAATGAAGAGGAATAAAACTGATGAAGATCAGTTGCCAGCATGCTATTTTACCTGGTAGGTCTCTCCTGAAAAGAAGAGATCATCGGTCTTGGTGAAAGGTGATCTGGCTTTCACTTCTGCGGTCAACGCATCTTCTCTTTCTTCCAGGGTAAAGTCCTCGTAGCTTCTAATCACACCGGTAACCATGGGGTGTTCCAGGCGCACCAGCATCTGGTGTAGGGTGGGGTCTTTCTCTTTGGCGTCATGCACCAAAATGTCTGCCAGCGTCACGCCGTTCTCGCCAATAGTGACTACTTCCAGCTTGAGGCCCTTCAGCACTATGCCTTTTTCCTTGTCTTTCCCGAACAGCATGGGTTTGCCATGCTCCAGAAAGATCTGCTTGTCTTCCTTGACGTCTTTGTTGGTGACACTGTCAAAGCACCCGTCGTTAAAGATCACGCAGTTCTGAAGTACCTCAATCAAAGACGTGCCCTTGAATTGATGAGCCTCAATCAGGATCTGCGAAATGACTTTTGGGTTGTTGCCGGCAATGCGGGCAAAGAAGCGTGCGTTGGCGCCCAGGGCCAGCTCACCGGGAGAGAAGGGCGGCTGGGTGTTTCCGTAGGGAGATGACTTTGTTTTCTGGCCCAGCAGGGAAGTAGGAGAGAATTGACCTTTGGTTAAACCGTAGATCTCATTGTTGAACATGACAATGTTGAGGTCCACGTTCCGGCGCAGGGCATGGATGAAGTGGTTACCGCCAATGGCCATGGAGTCTCCGTCGCCGGTCATCACCCACACGCTTAGATTAGGGTTGGCCAGTTTCACGCCGGTAGCAATGCCCGGGGCCCTGCCATGGATGCTGTGCATGCCGTAGGTGTCCATGTAGTACGGGAACCTAGAGGAGCACCCAATGCCGGAAATGAACACCACGTCTTCTTTTCTCACCCCCATATCTGGGAGGGCCTTCTGCATGGACCGCAGGATCACGTAATCATCGCAGCCGGGGCACCATCTTACTTCCTGGTCGCTGGTGAAATCTTTAAAAGTATAGGCAGGGATTGGAGTAGTGGTTTCCATAATTAGATGAGTTTTTTAAATTCCTGGGTGAGTTCATCATTGGCAAAAGGAAGGCCCTGAATCTTGTTGAACTGCGTATATTCAAACTGCCCGAAGTTCATTCTCAGGATGCTGGCGAACTGGCCGCCGTTGAGTTCACAGACCACAATGGTTTTAAACTTGGAGAAGATCTCGGCTGTGTTCTTAGGCAGCGGGTTAATGTAGTTGAAGTGCGCCAGGCCAATGCCGTCATACCCTTCCTTGTTCAGGTGTTTCACCGCCGAATAAAGGGACCCATACGTACCGCCCCAGCCTACTACCAGCAGGTCTCCGGATTGGGCAAACTCAGTCTTAAGCTCTGGGATATTTTCCTGCACGCGCCGCACTTTCTCGGCCCTGATGTAGGTCATGGTCTGGTGGTTTTCCGGCACGTGAGACACGTTACCCGTGATGGAGTCTTTTTCAAGGCCACCAATTCTATGCTCCAGGCCCGGGGTGCCCGGCACGGCCCAATTGCGGGCCAACGTTTCCGGATCGCGGTTGAAGGGGGCATTCTTTTCGGTGCTGTCCGTGATTTTGCGGTTTTTGATCTCCGGCATCTCCGACACCGATTTGATTTTCCAGGGAGCAGAGCCGTTTGCAATGTACCCGTCGGTTAACAGGATAACCGGGGTCATGTGCTCCAGCGCCAGCCTTGCGGCTTCATAGGCATAATTGAAACAGTTGGCCGGGGTGCTGGCCGCTAGCACAATCGCAGGGCTTTCGCCGTTTCTGCCGTACATGGCCTGCATGAGGTCAGACTGCTCTGTTTTGGTAGGCAGACCGGTAGAAGGCCCGCCGCGCTGGACATTGATGATTACCAGCGGTAACTCCGTCATCACGGCCAGGCCGATAGCTTCCCCTTTCAGGGCTAAACCAGGGCCAGAGGTAGTGGTGACCGCTAAGTCTCCGGCAAAGGAGGCGCCAATGGCAGAGGTAATGCCGGCAATCTCATCTTCGGCCTGGAAGGCTTTCACGCCAAAGTGCTTGTGTTTCACCAGCTCATGCAAGATATCGGTGGCCGGGGTAATGGGGTAAGACCCCAAAAACAGCTCCAACCCGGCTTTTTCGGCGGCGGCCAGCAGACCCCAGGCGGTGGCGGTGTTGCCCATGATAATGCGGTAAGTTCCTTCCCGCATCTTGGCCGGTGAAATGGTATAGGAGTTAGGGATGAGCTCTAAGGTCTCTGCGTAATAGAAACCGGCATTCAAGACCTTGGTGTTGGCCTCTATTAGCTGGGGCTTGGACTTGAATTTCTTATTAATGAAGTCTATGGTATGCTCTGTGGACCGGTTGTACATCCAGTAGATCATGCCTAGCGAGAACATGTTCTTGCTTCTGGTGATGGCGGAGTTATCCAGTCCGGGGATATCTTTCACGGCCTCTTTAGTTAAAGAGGTCATAGGCACTTCAATCACCTTATAGTTGTCCAGGCTTCCGTCGTGCAGGGGATTGGTGGCATAAGCGGCTTTCTCCAGGTTCTTAGAGGTGAAGGCGTCTGTGTCTACTATAATGGTCTGCTTTGGCTTGAGCGCATGCAGGTTCGCTTTCAGGCCCGCGGGGTTCATGGCCACCAATAGATCCACATTGTCACCGGGGGTGCTTACTTCCACGCTGCCTATGTGTACCTGAAAGCCAGATACGCCATACAGACTCCCTTGGGGGGCTCTAATCTCAGAGGGGTAGTTTGGAAAAGTAGCCACGTCATTGCCAAACATGGCCGAGGTGTCTGTGAACTGGGTGCCGGTCAGCTGCATTCCGTCACCTGAATCGCCAACAAACCGAACGACAACTGCCTCCAGAACTTCGGGTTCAATTTTAATTTTCTCTGTGATCATGGTTGAGATTTTAAGAGGTGATAGAATGCACTTTTGGGAGAATTATTGTTACCAAAACTATTTTCTATTGAAGGCAATTGAAATGATTAGCATCATGCGATAGAGTGACCATCATCATGTTTAATAGGTAGAAAGAAATCTAATTTCATTCTGTCTAACCAAAACATTTAAAGTCATGGCACTAATAATTACCGATGAATGCATCAACTGCGATGCCTGCATTTCCAAATGCCCAAATAATGCTATTTCAGAACCAGATGCCGAGTGGTCCTTTGCGGATGGTACTACCTTAAGGGGGCTGGTAAAATCTCTTACCGGAGCAGATCTGGATGCAGACGCTAAAAATGCGCCCCTATCAGATGAGTTCTATTTCATTGTGTCTGATAAATGCACCGAGTGCCATGGGTTTCATGAAAAGCCCCAGTGCGCCTCTGTATGCCCGGTTGACTGCTGCATAGTAGATGACAGCCATATAGAGTCTGAGGATCAACTGCTCCTGAAAAAGGTCTGGATGCACGGCGAATAAACACGACATAACAGCTACCGCACAGTTGCTTATTTATGTTCTTTAGGGATAAAGGATGATGCTTTTTTATTGCCTTAAACCAGCAATATACTGTTGCCATTCTGCAATTCTGGAATTACAGAATTCTTAGGGTACCAATAAAATAATCATGATGAAAAAAGATTTCCCAAAACTGATTTGCGACGCTAATGAGGCGGTAGCCATTATAGCTCACAAAACCAATGAAGTTTGCGCTATATACCCCATTACACCGGCTTCCCCCATGGGGGAGCATGTGGATGTTTACAGCGCCAATAAAAAGAAAAACATTTGGGGGAATATCCCCCGGATTGTGGAAATGCAGAGTGAAGGGGGCGCCGCGGGTGCGGTCCACGGG
Source organism: Rufibacter radiotolerans (assembly GCF_001078055.1). NCBI lineage: Bacteria > Pseudomonadati > Bacteroidota > Cytophagia > Cytophagales > Hymenobacteraceae > Rufibacter > Rufibacter radiotolerans. The sequence continues at coordinate 1,233,743 of NZ_CP010777.1, forward strand.
TCTTTGCAGGCGGGGGCCTTGACCACCACCTTCACGGCCTCTCAGGGGCTGTTGCTGATGATCCCCAACATGTTCAAGATAGCGGGTGAGCTTTTGCCTTCTGTGATCCATGTGGCCGCCAGAACCGTTGCCACCCACGCGCTCTCCATCTTCGGCGACCATTCAGATGTGATGGCGGCCCGGCAGACAGGCTATGCCATGCTGTTTGCAGGGTCTGTGCAGGAAGCCATGGATTTTGCCCTGATCTCACAGGTAGCCACGTTCCACTCCAGGGTACCCTTCCTCAATATATTTGACGGTTTCCGCACCTCCCATGAAATCTCCAAGATTGACAGCATTCCAGATGAGGTGATCAAAGCCATGATGCCCGAGGAGAAGGTGATGGACCACCGCAACCGGTCTCTGGACCCAGACCACCCCGTGATCAGGGGTACCTCCCAGAACCCAGATGTCTTCTTCCAGGCCCGCGAGGCCGCAAATCTCTATTATGACCGTGTACCCAGCATTGTGCAGGACGTCATGGACGAGTTCTATGGCCACACCGGCCGTAAATATGAGCTCTTTGATTATGTGGGCCACCCGGAGGCCGAAAGGGTCATTATTATCATGGGTTCCGGCGAAGGCGCGGCCTGGGAAACGGTACAATCCTTAACCGCCCAGGGCGAGAAGGTAGGCGTGCTGTTTGTGCGCCTGTACCGGCCTTTCTCCATCCAGCATTTCATGGATAAACTGCCGGCTACCGTGACTAAAGTAGCAGTGCTAGACCGCACCAAAGAGCCCGGTAGCACCGGTGAGCCGCTGTACCTGGATGTGGTGACCGCCTTTGCGGAAAGCGACCGCGAGATGCCTTTGATCATTGGGGGCAGGTACGGCTTATCTTCTAAAGAATTCAACCCGTCCATGGTGAAAGCCGTGTATGATGAGCTGTTAAAAAGCAAGCCCAAAAACCACTTCACTATTGGCATTAATGATGATGTAAGCTTCACCAGCTTAACCTATGACCCTGCGTTCAAAGCCGAGAAAACCACCATTAACTGTCTGTTCTATGGCTTAGGAGCAGACGGAACGGTAGGGGCCAACAAGAACTCCATCAAGATTATTGGCGAAACCACCGATAATTACGTGCAGGGGTACTTTGTGTATGACTCTAAAAAAGCCGGGTCACAGACCGTTTCGCACTTGCGTTTCGGGAAGGAGCCAATCCATTCTACTTACTTAATAGAGGAGGCAGATTTCATTGCCTGCCACCAATTCAATTTTGTTGAGAAGTATGACCTCCTCCGGAAGATAAAACCTGGGGGAACGTTCCTGCTCAATTCACCTTATTCTAAGGAAGAGGTTTGGGAGCAATTGCCGCAGCATCTGCAGGAAAAGATTGTAGAGAATCATCTTGAGTTTTATGTGGTAGATGCCACCAAAGTGGCGCAGGCGGCCAACCTGGGCAAGCGAACCAATACGGTGCTGCAAACCTGTTTCTTTGCCGTCTCTGGGGTATTGCCCAAAGAGGAGGCCATCCAGAAAATCAAGGACGCCATTGTGAAATCTTACTCCCACAAAGGGGATAAGGTGGTGAAAATGAACTTTGACGCGGTAGATGCCTCTTTGGAGAGCCTGCAGAAAGTAGACTACCCGGCCATGATCACCAACAATCGGCAGTTAAAGCCCATGATGTCTGGCAACAGCAGCGCCTTTGTGAAAGAGGTACTGGGCAAGATTCTGGCCGGAACCGGTGATGAGCTTCCGGTGAGTGCCTTCCCGATAGACGGAACGTTCCCGACCGGTACCTCGCAGTTTGAGAAACGCGGCATCGCAGACTTTATTCCGGTATGGGATGACGCCAGCCTGTGTTCGCAGTGTAACAAGTGCGTGGTCATCTGTCCGCATGCTGCTATCAGGGCCAAGGTGGTGTCTAACGGGGAACTGCTGGGAGCGCCCGCCTCACTCAAAACCGTGCCTGCCAAAGGCCGACCCTTCAATGAGGCAACAGAGTCCTACATCTTGCAGGTATCTCCGGAAGACTGTACCGGCTGTGACTTGTGCGTGGCGGTTTGTCCGGTAGAGAGCAAGGAAATCCCCAATACCAAGGCGATCAACATGCACCGGAAGCTGGAAGTAGACGTGAACGAAAACCTGCACTGGGATTATTTCACCAACCTACCCGAGTATAACCGCAAAGAACTGCAGCTCTCTAACGTGAAGGGCTCACAGTTCCTGGAGCCCTTGTTTGAGTTCTCAGGGGCCTGCTCCGGCTGCGGCGAGACGCCTTATGTGAAACTGCTGACCCAGCTCTACGGTGACAGTATCTTGATTGCCAACGCCACCGGCTGCTCCTCTATCTACGGCGGTAACCTGCCCACCACGCCTTACAAAACAAATGCGTGCGGGCGCGGACCTGCCTGGGCAAATTCCCTCTTTGAGGACAATGCCGAGTTTGGTCTGGGCATGAGACTGGCGCTTACCAAGAAACAGGAGATTGCGGTAAGCCTGCTCAAAGCAGTGGAGCCCCTGGTGGGCAGTGATCTGGTAGCCGATATCCTCAATAATCCAGAGGTTACCGAGACGGAGAAAAGCCAGAAGCTGGCGGATATTGAGCGGCTCAAAGTTGCTCTGGATGGGGTAGGGGATAACCCCGATGTAGTGAAACTTCGGCACTTCACAGAGCACCTCCGCAAAAAAGCGGTCTGGATCCTGGGCGGCGACGGCTGGGCCTATGACATTGGTTCTGGCGGGGTAGACCACATCATGGCCTCCGGCGAAGACATCAATATCATTGTGCTGGATACCGAGGTGTACTCCAATACCGGCGGGCAGAAATCTAAATCTACGCCGCTGGGGGCTAGCGCCAAGTTTGCGGTAGCGGGTAAGAAAAGCAGCAAGAAAAGCCTGGCGCTGCAAGCCATCTCTTATGAGAATGTGTATGTAGCGCAGGTGGCCATTGGGGCCAAAGACCTGCAGACGCTAAAGGCCATTGAAGAAGCTGCTGCGTATCCGGGCCCATCGCTGATCATTGCCTACTCCCACTGCGTGGAGCACGGCTATGAGCTCAAGCACGGGGTGTCACAGCAGGAGAAAGCGGTAGAGACCGGTTACTGGCCACTCTTCAGATTTGACCCATCCAAACCCAAAGGCAGCAGGTTCAGGTTAGACTCCAAAGCACCTTCTGCGCCGGTAAGTGAGTTCATGTACAAAGAAACCCGCTTTACCCGTGTGGTAAAAGAGGATGCTGCCTTAGGAGCAGAGCTGCTGCAACGTGCCCAGGAAGAGGTGGAGTCTAAATGGGAGAAACTTGATTTTCTGAAGAATTCATAAATAACCAGGGGTAATCTGCCTTTCCAAAGCAGATTACCCCCTAACCTCTACTGTTATGGAAGCAAAAGCCAAAGCCCAAGCCAGTCAATTATTTTATGAAGCCGTTGATAAACTAAACCGCGCCAAAGAAGAGTACTACAAGCCGGAAGAAGACCTTATGGCGTATTTAGTCTGCAAGAATGCGCAGTTTTCCATTGAGAATTTCCTGCGGGGCTACCTCCTGCATAACGGGGTAGATCCTGGAGAGAATGCCACCATGAGTACCCTTTTTGAGGCGTGCAAAAGAATCAACCAGGGTTTTGAGCAAGTAGACCTTACAGCGCTGCACTGCAAGAACGAGAACGTTGACACCAGATTCTGTAATGACGCCCCCAGGGCCTGTAACTGCCTGCACGTGTCTACCACGCTGGAGAGCTTCCTGAGAAAGGAAAATGTGATTGCCTGACCGGTTTCATGCTTGGCGGTAAAAGGAAAAAGCTCCAAGAGATTGGAGTTTTTTCCTTTTACCGGTAGGTGGTTTAATACATGTCTCTGCCATTTGCAGGCATTTAAAGATTCCCCATTAAGCGCCTTCTTTCTGCCTTCTGTTTTAGGGCCCTTTTCCGGAAAACAGGCCCAAAACAGAAATTGTCTAGAGTTGGTCCTCCAGGCGGTGATGGCATGGGGAGGAGGAAAGCAGGCCTGCCGGTTGGAATCTAAATAGCCAGGTTGAACTGGTGCGCCTCTGGCAGGTCTGGGTTAGTGCTGACGTGCGTAGCCGCATACGCCGGGCAATGGCCCACGGAACTGGTGAGTGCAAACACGGTGGCCATCGTCCCTAAGGCCAGGGCGGCTCCCCCGCGCACCTTATGGGTGGCAATCAAGGCGACGGCACCTGCCGCCACTGAGGACCTGATAATGCGGTCCAGGTTTCCCATATTCTTTTTCATAGTGGTATTTTAAATTGGTTAGACACTTTCATTTTTTACAGGAGGCCGGTCACTGCTCCCTGTTTTCAGGCGGGGTCTTTAGCAGCGCCTGTTTTATTTCTAACGCTTCGGAGGGTTTTGTGTTACCGGATGGCCATGGCTGGCCTTACTTTCTAGTGGTTGGGCTTTGCTATCTCCGGTTGTAAACAGAAGGCCTGTTTTTAGGGTGTTTTCTGCAAAACAGGCCTAAAATGGGAATCTTTAGTTACCTAAAATAGCAGCTTCATTAACAATCCAACAAAGCTCAAAAACTCAAATCTGAAGCGCAGTAATTAAGACTAGAACTTGATAGTAGGATTAATAAAAGATAAAGACCCTAAATGTAATAGCTATAGTAAATGCAATTTAGTATTTCTATATTAATATAATGCAATATCCCTTGTAAAAAATTAGCCCTCAGATGGTTGTATGTTATTTTAAATGTTAGATTTGTATTCAACAACATAGAAAATTTATATATGGGAAAAACTTCTACTCGACTAGTGGCAGTATCTTTATCATTGATGTTTTGGGGGATGGCAGATTCTGCCTGGGCGCAAAGCCCAAGTGTAGCAGAAGCTGAAATGGTTGTCAACGGCGTAAGCCGGAAGGGACAGAGCATTGCCCTACCAGTAGACCATGTGGTGGTAGAGAAAGCCTGGAAAAACTATCTGAAAACGCAATCTGGCAGTCCCATCAAAGGGGAATCTTTCTGGTCCTTTGGCAAAGCAAAGGCGCCTAAAGGCATCTACCTTGTAGAGGAAGGCGAGATAGATACGATAAGTAGCAAACCTCTGAACATCTTTTCCAAGGTGGAAGGCGGGCCCAATAATACCACTTTATGGTGGTCCCTTGAGGTGGACGGTAAAAGCCTGAGCCAAGCGGGTACCCCAACAGAGTGGAACCGTAGCGCTGCCTTACTGCAGAAATTTTCCCAGAACCTTTACCTTGAAAACATTAAGTCTGAGGTAGATTTTGCCGAAGATGTAATGGTTTACTCGCAAGAGGAGGTCAAGCAGATGGAACGGTCGGCCAGTAAGATTCAGGCTAAAATCACCAAAACCCAGGAAGAGAAAGCCAAATTGGAATCAACCTTAGCAGCCCTTCCCGATGAGCCGGAAGACCTGGATCAGGAAGCTGAGGCCATCCCTACCCGGCAGGAACGTGCCCTGGCAGCCAAAACAAGAGAACTCAATGACCTGACCAAGAAACTGGAAAAAGCCCAGATGCGACAGGCCATTGCCAAACAAGAGATGGCAATCATGAGTCAGGAAATGGAAGCCGCCAAAGCGAAGCTTCAGAAAACGAATTAATTCCCTGTTTACGGGAAGAATGCCCCTCGGCCCTATGGTACCTTACTATAGGGCCGATCTGTTTTAGGGCCGTTTTTTTGGAAAACGGCTCTAAAACGGAAAGCGCACCCAGAGCGAAAAAACTGCAGTAGGGGAGAGCCAACGGGACCTAGGGCAAGGCCGCCATTACCCGAGCCACCAGGGCATCACAACGGTGCGTGCCAGGGTAAAATACTTCTAGGCTGGAAGATAATTTGTAAAAGCTCTCCTTAACATGGCCGTTGGCCGGGGTAACCGCATCTTTGAAATCCTAAAATTGCTTTAATCTTATTTACTTCTCCCTAAACCCTAATCTCTATTAGAGCAAGTGCGGCCTTTGAAGCGCTTTATAATTTTTTGTTTAAGAATTGCGCTCAAAAAGAGAAGGGGGTATTAAGCCGGAAGTTTTACGCATTGATATTCCATCAAGGAAGTAATAGGCTTATCCCGTCAGAACCTATGTAGTACAATACCATATACTGCTCCAGTGCGTAAAACAGAATAAGGCATTGCTATTTGCCTTTCACTGTTCCCTGAATGTCAAGCATGCTATGGCAGAGCCAGCAATATCCGGGTTGGGGCAAAAAGCCTTAAAAACTGCCGCCGTTCTGTTGGCTAGTGTGGCAGCTTTATTTTTGGCGGCAATGGTGGCGTTGTACTTCCTGGCCGGCCCCCTGGTGGAGGGTTTTCTTAAAAGGCAGGTAGTAGGGCAAACAGAGGGGCTGTACCATATCAATTTTGATGATTTGCACCTGCACCTGCGTACGCGCAGCATGACCCTGGAAGGGTTGCATCTCTACCCAGATACCGCTACCCACCGCCGGCAAAAGGAGAACGGGCAGGCCCGCCGCACTCTTCTTGAGGTGCAAAGCCAAAGGGTAACGCTCACCCGCATTAACCTGGCGGACCTGCTTTTTAAGAACCGGTTACATATAAATACCCTGGTGGCAGAGCGTCCTCTAATCACGCAGCTGCTGGATGAATCGGTGGAGGAAGGACGGAGCCTTGGTAGCGGAAGCCTGAAAGCAGTTAGCATTCATAAGCTTGCCTTACAAAAGGCTAAATACAGGTATCTGGTGCTGGGGCGGCAGAGCAGACCTCGGCATAAAATACACCAATTTTCGCTTAAGATTCAGGACCTGCTGCTAGACTTACAGCAACAGGAAAGCCTCACCAAAATGATTCTGGCAGGTGCGCTTGATCTGAACCTTATGGACTATACGTACCAAACTCCTGACAGCGTATATACCTTCCGGATCAGGAGTCTTGCTTACTCCTCAGGGCAGCAGGTGTTAAATGCATCGGGTGTAGCCGCGCTGCCCCACTTCCATGCAAACAGGGTGCTCCCTGAAAATAGGCGACACCGCATACTGTATCAAGTGGGTATACCCTTACTAAGCCTCAAAGGACTGGACCTGGCAGTAGCCTTCCGCACAAAGCGGCTTCTGCTTGACCAGTTGTTGCTCAACCGCACCGCTCTGCATATTGTTGAAGACACCTCTACGCCTGATTCTGCCGCCTTCCCTGGCCTGTCTGATATGTATGCCAGCCTATCGCATTACCTGCGGGAGATCAGCGTAAGGGAACTGCACTTGACCAGCGGCAGCTTCGGCTATAGCCAAAAAGAAAGCGCCGTGCATATCCTTCATCGGCTGGAACGGGCAGACCTGCATGTGCAGGCGCTTCAGCTTGATTCCGGGACTCTTTTTATGCCAAAAGCAAAAGCCTTTGCAGAAGCGGTGCAGCTTGTTTCAGAACACTATACTTACACCCCCCCCAACAGCCCCTATACCCTAAAGGCGGGTCGTATGCAGCTATCTACCCGCGATAAAACGTTGCAGGCAGAGAAATTGCACCTGGCCGGAGACTGGGATAAAAACGATCGACTGAAAAATAGGGGTAAAGCTAAGCACACCTTTTATGACATTGCCCTGCCTGAACTACATGTAAGCGAGTTTGACCTGTTTAAGGCACTGCAGACCTCCCGGCTCACAATAGGAAGAATACGTGCCGTTCAGCCTGCGATAGATGTGCGCACCGACCAGGCAGTGCCAAAGACGGAGGAGGGTCCCTTTTTGCGGGAGTTGTACCCGCAGGTTTCAGGTTTGGTCAGTAGCCTTGAAGTAGGAGAGGTCATGATAACAAATGCTTCCCTTACCCACCATAGCAAGACCGGTGATATTCAGCTACTGCAGCAACTGGAACACGCCTCTCTGGCAGCTACTGGCCTGTTGATAGACTCTGCCTTTATTTTTAATCCAGAGGTAACGCTACCGTTGCAGGAAGGGACTGTAACAGCGCTGAACTACCGCTACCGGGTGCCATACGGTAACCCTACCATTGCTTTAGCAGGCCTGCGGTACTCTACCCGCCAACAGGAATTCTGGGCTAATGGGGTGGAGGTTGTGTCAAGCCAGAATGCCAATGAACGGCACAAAAGCATTGATCATGGGAGCAGAAATATAATTGATCTTTCGGCCTCCGCATTAAGGGTGGCAGGCCTGGATTTGATCAGGGCACTGAAAACAGGTCATCTGGAGGCAAATATCCTGTTACTGCAGAATCCGGAGGTGGTCATCCAATTGGACCGTACCGTTGCCGCTTCACAGGAAGGGTCGCAGGGAAAAGGGAAAGCGCTGTTCAACCTTCTGGATAAAGTTTCTGTAAATACCATTCAGCTGGAAGATGGCTCTTTCACATTAAATGAAAAGCTGGAACCGGTCTTGCGCACCCACTACCTGGAGCATGTTACCGCCACGGTATCAGGTTTTGAACTGACGCCTTCCAGTTTTGCTCACCTGCAGAGTGTGCTCCCCATGCAGGAGATGACCCTGCTGGCAAAAGATTACACCTTCCAATCGACCGATAACCTTTATACCATCCGGCTTGACAGCGTACATTATTCAACAAGAAACCAGGAGATTGTGGCCCATGCATTCAGCGTAAGTGCCAATAGAGAAGTGAATGAGCGCCTGAAAGCAGAAAACCCAGATCTGGCCAGCCGTAACCTGATAGACATTTCGTCAAAAAGATCACGCATTACCGGTTTTAATCTGATCCAGGCATATGCAACTGGGCAGTACCAAATGGAAAAGCTACTGCTTTCAAGTCCTAAAGTAACCATTCTGCAAGACCACAAAGTACCCCTCACTGCCAATAAAACAACCACTAACCAAGATACGGCCGCAGCTAATGGCGCTATGGGGCAGCTAAATGAAATGGTCACAAGTTTAAAGGTGGCGCGCCTGGAGGTGGCAGACGGTACGTTTGATTTCCAAATTCTGGAAGATACCATCCGGGAAAGCCAGACTTTGGAGCATGTAGCGCTTGCCATTGACGGGTTACGGCTGGTATCTCTGGAAGCCAACGATCCACTGGATATATTTGCTGCCGATGACCTTGGCCTACTTATACAGGGGTATACCTACTTCACGCGTGATAGCCTGTATGCGCTGGAGGTGAAGGAAATAAAAGCATCTATGCGTAATAGGTCACTCATGGCTGACAGCCTCCGGGTGAGGCCTCTTTTCAGCAAAGAAGCCTATGACACCTTATTTACCTATGCCCGTAACCGGGTAGACGCTGTAGTACCTGAAATTATTATGCAGAAAATAAGCCTACGGGCACTTTTCAATAATCAGGATATAATAGCGGAGAAAATGATGATAAAGAACCCAGTGGTGGAGGTTTACCGCGATAACAGGCTAGGCTTTAATCCGGAGCTTAGGCCGCCTACCCTGCAAAGTGCGCTGCGAGACGTGGAGCTTTACATCCGGGTGGATACCATACTGGTGGAGAAGAACAACTTTCTGCACCCTATTATCGCAATAGATGGCATAAAACCGGCTGTTTTTGTGCTGGACAGCATCCAGTTGCAGGCGTATAACGTCACCAACGATACGGCCCTTATCAGAATAAACAATATAATGACTGTAAATGCCTCAGCTCTTTTTATGGGCGCCAGCACCTTACAAGTCCGGTTTCTTTTTGAGATGGATCATGCTAAGGACCGGTATACCTACCAAGGTACGTTGGAGCCAATGGATTTTTCGGCCCTGAATCCATTATTAGAGAACATGGTCTACATAAGAATAAAGCGGGGTTGGATAAATAAGGCCTCGTTCTCAATGGAGGCTACTGGGGAGGAGGCCACCGGTCAGGTGCATTTCCCTTACAAAAACCTGAAGGTGCAGCTTCTCAATAGGCATAATCCAGATAACCCGGGCTTTCTGTTGAAGGCGGGTTCGCGGTTGGTTAATTGGCTGATCATTAAATCAAATAACCCTTCAGCCTTTGGGAAATTCCGCAAGGGAGAGGTAAAGGTGATGTTGGATCCCCAGCGTTCTGTGTCTTACCACATAAGCAAGTCGGTGCAGGATGGTGTCACCTCCAGCCTGATGGTGAAACTGGTGCACCGGATGGTCTCAAAATTTGTGAATTTATAGCAGCATTTACTTTGGATAAAGCGGCCTGGGCCACATGGAAGGTATTATGGGTGGAAAAACTTGTTCGTTCACGCCTTAGTCATCCCATTAACTTATCCTGGTTTTTTGCATTTTTTTAAAAGATCATCACTTCGGCCAGAGCCAAAACGGCCAAACTAGTCCAGTCAGCAGTAATAATCAGTGGACTTTTCTCCAGGTCTAATTCATGGTGCTTTAGAATGATGCCGTAAAGCGCCCAAATGCCTACCAGGCCCACAAGCGGGTTAGACCTGCTAAAGACCACAAACACCACCATGAGGGTAGCCACCGGAATCATGACCCTGCTCCAAACCGGCACGCTCAAAGGGGAGCCGTCCCAACCTAGGCTCACCAAAGCGGCGCTCACATTGGCCACCGTAACAATAAAAATCCAACCGAAATATAAACTCACCGGTACCTATGTGAATCATCTGGAGTAAATAAGAGGCAATTCATTGCCAGACAAGAGATGGCATTCATGAGCCAGGAGATGGAAGCCGCCAAGGCGAAGCTCCAGAAAATGAATTAACCCCCTGTTTACGTGAAGAATGCCCTCCGGCCCTTTGGTACCTTACCATAGGGGCTTTCTGTTTTAGGCCCGTTTTCAGGAAAACGGGCCTAAAACAGAAAGCCCATCCTGAGCGGGATTGCCGCAATAGTGTAAGCCCCTTAAGGTAAAGTCGCCATTATCCGTGCCACCAGAGCATCACAACGGTGTGTGCCAAACTTAAAGACCTCTTTGCGGATAGAATGATGGTACAGGCTCTCCTTGAGCAGGGCCTTGGCCCGGTGCAGGCGTACTTTCACATTGCTTTCAGAAAGGCCAAGGCACGCCACCACCTCATTCAGGCTCAGGCCTTCCACCTCCCGCAGCACATACACAATTCTGTACTTATCAGGAATGCTGCTGATGGCTTTTTCCAATAGCTTCTTTACTTCGTCTCTAATGGCCATGTTCTCTGGGTTCATATAATTTGATTCATCTATAGCCAAGAGATCTTCCTGCCGGGAGGTATCATCTGAAGCCGGGGCGTAACGCTTACGTTCCCGCAGTTTTCCCAGTGCCACGTTTATGCCTATCCTTATCAGCCAGGTAGAGAAGAGGGAGCCTTGCCTGAACTGGTGCAGCTTCTGGTAGGCCAGCAGGTAGGTGTCCTGCATGGCATCCTCGGCGTCCTGCTCCTCTTTCAGATAGCTGCGCACCGCCCGGTAGAGTTTCTGGTTGTGGCGCCTCATCAAAAGGGCATACAGGTCTTTTTCCCCGGACAGCACCCGCGCCACCACCTCAGGATCTGGCAGCTGGGTTTTACCCGATACGGCAACACTCTCTACTCTTTCCATGTGGTTAACTTTTAGGTTAGATGACAAAGACAAAAAAGGGTTACATTTTTTGTAACGGATTTCTTTGAATTCCATCTAATGAGCAAAAACCATTTAACATAAGGAGGATAAAACCATGGACACATTAGCAGCAACCACCGCAACAAGAACCAACAGGGAAGAGGGCACCACCACCAGCCGTCTGCACACCGTCACCACTTTGCTCAAATACACCTATGGCCTGGTACCCATTGTAGCCGGCCTAGACAAGTTTACGCACCTATTAACCAACTGGGACAAGTACCTGGCGCCGGTAGTGGCAGACATTCTCCCATTCCAGGCCCACACCTTCATGTCCATAATAGGCGTGATTGAGATCATAGCGGGTTTCCTGGTGCTGGTGAAACCTAAGATAGGGTCACTGGTGGTAGCCTTGTGGCTGGTAGGTATAGCCATTAACCTACTCCTGACCGGCCAGTATTTTGACGTGGCGGTTAGGGATGTGGTCATGGCCATAGGCGCCTTCTCCCTTTACCTGCTACTTGACCACAAAGACTAAAGCGTTTTCATAGCCTTGCAGTCAGGTTCGTTCTACCTGCTGTTCCGGGGGTGATAAGGCTTTAAATGACTAGGCAGAATTAAGGCTGATTTGCCAGGCTTTCACAAGGGGGACCAGGTAGGTCTGTTGAAAAAGGAAAAGGCTCTCAGCGCTAACTGAGAGCCTTTTCTGAATATGGAGAGCACCCTCTATGGTTCAGAGGCAAAGTATTTCCCTTGTCTGGCTATTCCGTTTCTGGGTTGCAGGGCTCACGCCTTCACCTGCCGATGGGTTGCGTTTTGGCTCTTTGCGTTTCTATAGATGATTACCAGTACTACCAGCCCAACTACCGTCAAACAGGCCCAGGCAAGCGTAATAATCTGGGGGCTTTCTGCCAGACCAAGGGCGCGGTGCTTTAGAATGATGCCGTAAAGCGCCCAAATGCCTACCAGGCCTACAAACGGGTTAGACCTGCTAAAGACCACAAACACCACAATGAGGGTAGCCACCGGAATCATGACCATGGTCCAAACCGGCCCGCTCAAAGGGGAGCCGTCCCAGCCTAGTCCCACCAAAGCGGCGCTCACATTGGCCACCGTAGCAATGATAATCCAGCCAAAGTAAAGGCTTAGCGGTACCTGCGTGAACCATCTGGAGGCAACTGAGCGGCCGGCCTCATAAATTCCCAACCGCAGGTGAATAGCCAGCAAAGTAATCAACTGGATAAAGATAAGCACCACTGAAAGCACCAGCCATTCATACACCCAGGCGAAGGTCCAGGCGCCCGTGGCCAGATTGTTGGCCATGAACAGGTAGCCTATTTTTTGCAGGTCCACGTTTGCCTCATGCCCAGCCGGTGCTTGAAAAGCTTTGATCAAATGGTAAATGCAAAAGATTACCAACCCCAGGTAGATCAGGCCCCAGATAGCGAAAGTGATACCTGCCGGAGTGAAAAGCGCCGGATATTTACCTGATACCTCGCCTATGGTTTGGTTGTTGAGGAGCTTCAGCTGAGTTAACTGTGATGGCACCAGATGAAGAAGAAAGAACAACGTATTCAGTACTGCCAGTGTTTTAATCTTTTTCATAGCTTACTGTCCAAGTCCCTTATTATTTAAGATACCAAAATGGGATAGCCCAAACATTTAACCCAATACCGGCAGCCTTTGTTTTCATCTCGTAAAACGCCAGCTAGCCAGCTTATTTCATGAGTAGAAAACACGCTGTTAACTTTTGATTTTATAAAAATTGCTAGAGAGCTGAACATCCAGGAGTCATTAAAAGGGAGTATTAATCCGTTTGCATACTGCATGTTGGAATTACGGTTTTGGCAATTGCTAATAGTAGCTAAAATATGCGAGGAAAGGGCATATAATGAAATTGCCTAAATCTTTACAACAATTTTTGCCGTATTTCTCCTGATGACGCATTTCAACTCTTTAGGCAGTCAGTCAGCGTTTAATTACCTTAAAAAGTGCATATAATGATTTTGTATAAATCCGATTGTCTTGAAATTCAATACCATAAAGAGTATAAGTTGATTGAGACGCGGTGGCTTCAGTTCGCTACAAGTAATGAATACCGGGCAGGCCTGAACCAATACCTGGAAGCAGTAAGCAGAAATGAAGTTCGCTTATGGCTTGGGGATTACAGGTTGGGTAAAGTTGTGAAGCTGGAAGACCAGGAATGGGCCGCCAAAGACTGGTTCACTAGATTTCTGCCCTTATCCACAGGGATTGAGAAAATGGCCCGCGTGCAGGCCCAGGATATATTCAGCCAGATAAGCTCAGATGGTATGAAGGAAAAACTTGATATTGATGGCCTGCCTTTTCAGTTCAGTGAGTTTAAGTATTATGAAAGCGCCAAGGATTGGCTTTTGGAAGAATACCGATAAATTACTAGTCTATAATTAGTTTTGTACTTAATAACAGAATGGTCCGTGAGGAGATAATAAAGGTAAGAAGTGGTATCTGAGAAATAATTAAGAGTGGCCTACTTGCATAGGTTTTCTGAATCATGTTCTGCTGAGAATGCGTGACCCGCCTTAAGACTGAAGCCAAATCTCTGCATATACAGCATTTGCCATCTTCAAAACGACTATATAGATACTATTGGTGTTTAGGGGTTTATGTCAAATAATAGTTTTTAGTTATGCCCTTAGAACCAATTTATGTTGGAAAATTGGAAGTGGGTTAGAAGTGAATGTTAGCAAGGGCCTACGGTAGTTAAGTAAAATTCCATCTGCTTCTTTTAGCTACCAGGCAGGTGATTTCATAATGTTTATTACTTAGGCTTGAAGTCAAGTAGTTTTAGTTTCAAGACTGCATTAATGCAAAATAAAAAAGGCTCTCTGCGTTTGCAGAGAGCCTTTTTTCGTAGTCCGTAGGGGAATCGAACCCCTGTTACCAGAATGAAAATCTGGTGTCCTAACCCCTAGACGAACGGACCATTTTCCGTTTTGATGGTGCAAATATAGAAGTCGCTTTTTTATTTGCCAAACTTCTGCCAGAAAAAACTTCAGGTTTTTTAAAAAACGCCTTCAGAGGAACAAAATGGCCTATTTTTGTCCTTCGTCACAACCGGTGTTCTCCAGCACCTTTCCGTTTTAGGGGCGTTTTACGGAAAACGGGCTTAAAACGTACGAGCAGTCCTTCTCCTTTTGCTGCTCGTATAAAACAGATACCCCCTTGTGTAAAACCTTCGTCTGTACCTTTCTTTCCCATTCTATTATGCGCATTCCTTACTCTAAACTGAAAGCCGAACTGCAATTGATTCTGGAAGTCCATGGCATGAGCAGAGACCGGGCCGCTATTTGCGCCGGTATTTTCTCAGACAACAGCCGGGACGGGGTGTATTCCCATGGGCTCAACCGGTTTCCTACGTTTATCCAGATGCTGAAGGACGGGTTGGTAAAACCTATGGCAGAACCTGAGCGGATTGCCAAGAACGGGGCCATGGAACAATGGGACGGCCAGTTGGCCCCGGGCATGTACACCGCCACCCTGGCTATGGACCGGGCCATTGACCTGGCCCGGGAGTTCGGGTTGGGCGCGGTGGCCGTGAGGAACACCAACCACTGGATGCGGGGCGGTACCTATGGCTGGCAGGCCGCCGATGCGGGCTGTATTGGCTTTTGTACTACCAATACCATTGCCAACATGCCTCCCTGGGGTGGCACAGAGCCCACGCTGGGCAATAACCCGCTGGTGTTGGCGGTACCGCGGGCCAAAGGCCACGTGGTCTTAGATATGGCCCTTTCGCAGTATTCCTATGGCAAGATGCAGGAGTATGCTCTCAAAGAAGAGGAGCTGCCCCTGGCCGGCGGCTATGACGAGTACGGAGAATTAAGCCGAAACCCCACCAAAATACGGGAAGCCGAGCGGCCCTTGCCCATCGGGTACTGGAAAGGCTCCGGGCTGTCGCTGGTGCTGGATGTATTGGTGGCCTCGCTTAGCGGCGGACGCACCGTGGCCCAGATTTCCAGTGAGGCGCAGGAGGCCGGGGTTTCACAGTTTTTCCTCTGCATGCACACGCCCTTTTTGGATGACCAGATCTGCGACCAGATTATTGAATTCACCAAAACCAGCGCCCCCGTTAAAACCGATGGCAAAATACGGTACCCCGGCGAGTCTACCCTGCACACCCGCCAAGAGAATGAAGCCAAAGGCATTCCGGTGGACCACGCTATCTGGGAGCAGGTCCGGAAAATGTGAGGTGACTTACATTATTTGGTCGCTTTCACTAGCTTTTCTGCCCGGAACAGGTTATCCGCTGCCTGCAGCACCTTAGCCTTCAGTTTAGGGTTGTACCCAGTATGGTTAGCCAGGAAAGCCCGCACGGTAGCCGCAGCAGAAGCGGTTTGGTAAGAACCCAGCGAAGAAGACAGCCATCCGTAGGGGAAGAAAATATCACCGGTAAGTTGAATCTCCTCTAAGAGATCCAGCGTTTTGGGCAGGTACTTCTCAGAAGTGGCGGCCCTCAGCGGATGGTGCAAATACCCCAGCGCCGTGAGCACCCAGGACTCTTTCTCCCGGTTGGCTTCCTGGGCCAGAGAGGCAAAGAAGGCATCGCGAGTGGCCACATCAGCTGACAGGGCCGGCATCAAAAACTCCATTCTCGCTTTTCTATCTGGGTTGGTGACCCGCTGGGTTTGTTTTTCAAGGAGCTTGGCACCTGGTTTATAATCCCGCACGGCCAAAGACAGCGCCAGGGAAATATAGTCCTCCTCCGTAAGCGTTACCAACGCCGGGGCCTTTTGGCTATCCCAGATCTGGTACAACTGGTCTAGGGCCTTCGGGGTGAGGGCGATGCTCTGGTAAGTTTTAAATAGCAGCTTTTTAGAGTTAGTCGCCTTGTTCTGCCCCATGGCCGCCCATAATTCCTGCTCCAGCGCAGGGGCTAGCTGCGTGCGCTGCTGCGGCGTTAAGAGGCGCCAGAAAATGTCATTGATATGGCCGGTGAGCAGTTTCAGGTTCAGTTCCTCGGGCTCCCGGGTAAGGCCTTTTCTGGAGAATTCCAGCAGGCCCAGTGGCGTAATGGACCGGCCGTTGAGCATGTTTTCATACAAGCCAATATAGGCCGAGGCCCGCGCCACCGGGTCTTTTAACTCATATAGGTGGGCCAATGCTTTCTCATCATTGGGGAAGACGCCGTAACCCTGTCCGTTGGTGTTAAAGAGCACATATAAAGGCGCGGGCGCCCCCTGGGCTTCCGGAAGCGTGAGCTCGCGTTGGTTCATGTTCACTGTGAGTTCCTGCACCTGGTCTGGGTACACCAGCAGCACCTCAAAGAACTGAGGCCAGATCCGGGAAGAGCCATCCTCGGCGCGTTGCGAGATCTGCAGTCTTTCAATTTTCTGGTTTTGGGTTTTCAGCTCATAGTCAAACACCGGGCGTCCCGGCTCATTCACCCAAACCTGGTTCCAGGCTTGCAGATTTGTGGGGGTGTGGGCGTCCAGAATCTGGATGAGGTCTGGCCAGGTGGCGTTGCCGTTCGCGTATTTTTTGAGGTACTCCTGAAGGCCTTTCTGGAAGGCTTCTTCGCCCATGACCCGTTCCAGCTGGCGCATCATGACCGGGGCTTTGTGGTAGATGATGTTGCCGTACATGGTACCGGCGTCCTGGAGGTTCTCTAAGGTCTGCCTAATGGGGTTGGCGCCGGTGGTGCGGTCTACGCTATAGGCAGCGGGCAAGTGGTCTACCAGAAATTTCAGGTCATAGTTAGAATTGGCCAGCGACACCTGCGTGATCTTATCGGCCATGAAATTGGCGAAGACCTCTTTCATCCAGACATCATTGAACCACTCCATGGTCACCAGGTCGCCAAACCACATGTGGGCGGTCTCGTGGGCAATGAGGTTGGAGCGGGAGATCTTTTGGTCTTGGGTGGCGCCCTGGTCCAGGAAAAGGGTAGAGGCTTTGTACTGGATTGCCCCTACGTGCTCCATGCCCCCGTACTGGAAATCAGGGATGGCCACAAAGTCAAACTTCTGGAAGGGGTAGGGGATCTGGGTGTATTTCTCCAGAAAAGTTAGCGCGCTTTGGTGCAGCAGGAAAACGGAATCCTGGCTCAGGGCGATCTTGCTGGGGTCGGTTTCGCGGTGCAGAAACGTGAATTTGCGTCCGTTCAACTCCCGGGTTACGGTCTGGAACTTACCGGCCGCAAAAGAGAACAGGTACGTGGGAATAATGTCTGAAGGCGCGTAGCGTAAGGTCTTGGCATCGCCCTGGGCGGTTTCTTCCAGCAGGTTGCCGTTGGCGATGGCGCTCCATTCTTTGGGAATGGTCAACGTCAGTTGGAAGGTAGCTTTCAGGTCGGGTTGGTCAAAGCAGGGGAAAACGGTGCGGGCACGGTCTGGCACCAGCAGGGTGTAGAGGTAATCCTGGTTGCGGTTCAATGACAGGTCACCGGCAATGAAATCAATCTCCACCTGGTTCTTCCCTTTGGCCAGCGCCTTAGTAGGGAGCACCAGGTGCTCGTTCCTGAAATCAATAGCCACCGGCTGGCCGTTCACCTTCAGGCCTACCAGATGGTCGGCTTTCTCCTTGAAGTCCAGTTGCAGGTCTGCACGGGCATCTTTCAGGTCAAAGGAAATTGTTTCCTGGCCTTTGATGGGTGCCTGCTTGGTGGCCGGAATGGTTAGGTTTATCTGATAGGCCAGGGTCTGGAGACGGCTTTTGCGTTCCTGGGCCAGGTTTCTGGAAACACCATTCTCCACGGTTTCTAGGGCGCGCTGAGAGGTAATGGGCGTTTTGCTACAAGCCGCCGTTGCGGCAAGTGAAAGTAAAAGCGTGCCTTTTAAAAAGCTTTTAATAATTTTAGTTTTCATGCTTTCCAAAAATACAAAGTTCTTCTTACTTGCCGGCGTCCTTTCTTTGCCAAAATCCTGGAAAGGTGATAGGGCGTTTTAAGGCTGTTTTAAGAAAAACGGGCTCAAAACGCACTTCGGTGAGAAATAGGAAAAGCAAAGCATCGGCGGCAGCCGAAAAGAAAAAGCAAGGCACCATGACCGATAATCAAGGTAAGAAAATAGTAGTGGCCTCTACCAACCCGGTAAAGGTAAGAGCCGCTTTAGCTGGACTGCAGCGCATGTTCCCCGGGCAGGAGTTTCTGGCCGAAGGTATTTCCGTGCCTTCGGGGGTGGCGGACCAGCCGATGTCTGACCAGGAGACGTTGCAAGGGGCCCTTAACCGGGTGCAACGGGCGCGGGAAAAGCAACCCGAGGCAGATTTCTGGGTGGGCCTGGAAGGGGGTGTTGACCGAGTTGGCTCCGACCTGACCACTTTTGCCTGGGTAGTAGTACAAGCTGGTGAGAAGATAGGCAAGGCCCGTTCCGGTACGTTTTTCCTGCCCCCGCCAGTAGCGCAACTGGTGGCCGAAGGAATGGAGTTGGGGCACGCCAATGACCAGATTTTCAGTCAGGTCAACTCCAAGCAAAAAGGAGGGGCCGTGGGTATTCTCACGCAAGGCATGTTGGACCGGCAGGAACTGTATGTACAGGCCGTGCTGCTGGCTTTGGTGCCTTTCAAAAGCCCTGAACTTTATTAACCTAGCGTTTACGCCTCACGCCCATGCCACACCTACCGCACTACCGGCTTTACCCTTTAGGGGACTCTGCGCTGGTAGTGGAGTTTGGAAACCAGATTGCGCCCTCGGTTTTTGCCCGGGTGCAGGCTTTTTCTCGCTACTTAGCTACGCACCCTTTTCTGGGCATGGTGGAGCAGGTGCCGGCGTTCACTACCGTTACGGTGTATTATGATCCTTTGCCTTGGTTCAAAGCAGGCGCGGCCTCTCCTTGCCAGGCAGTGGCGGAGGCTATAGAGCAGTTACTGCAAAACATCCTTCAGGATTTAGCGTTGTCCACGCCGCGCGTCAAAGAAATACCCGTCTGTTACGGCGGCGTTTATGGCCCGGATTTGCCATTTGTGGCCCAAACCAATGGCCTCACACCTGAAGAAGTAGTGGCCCTGCATACGGGCGGCGAGTACCTGGTGTACATGATCGGGTTTGCGCCTGGCTTCCCGTATTTGGGCGGCATGAGTGAGAAGATTTCGGCGCCCCGCAAAGCCACTCCGCGGGCAGCCATTCCGGCGGGGTCGTTGGGCATTGCCGGGGCCCAGACCGGTATTTACCCATTGGAGACGCCCGGCGGTTGGCAACTGATTGGCCGCACCCCTATGGCACTTTTCAGGCCCCAGGAGGATTCGCCCAGTTTACTGAAAGCCGGAGACACGGTACGGTTCTATTCTATCACGGAAGAGCAATTTAAGCACTGGAAGGAGGAACATGAGTCTTAGGGTAGAAAAGCCGGGCCTCCTGACCACGGTGCAGGATCTTGGCCGCTGGGGCTTCCAGCAGGAAGGCGTGATTGTGAGCGGCGCCATGGATGCCCTGGCCCATAGAACGGCCAACCTGTTGGTAGGTAACCAAGAGTCGGCCGCCACGCTGGAGTTTACGCTGCTTGGCCCTTCGCTAAGGTTTGAGCAAGACCATCTTATCTCTCTTACCGGCGCTGCCTTTACTCCCAAAATCAATGGGAAAACTATTGCCTGTAATAGGATAGTTTTAGTGCGGAAAGGGGCGTTGTTGGAAATAGGGGCCGCTAAAAAGGGTTGCCGGGGTTACCTGGCCGTGGCCGGCGGCCTTCAGGTGCCCTTGGTGATGGGCAGCGCCTCTACCTATCTCAAAGCCGGGATTGGCGGCCTGAACGGGAAAGCGCTCATGGAAGGCGAGGTGGTGCCTTGTCTCTCTCTACCCTCAACAGAATTTCCTTATCTTGAGGTGCTGCAGAAGGCCGCCCAGAAATCTTCTTATGCCCAGGCCTTCTGGTATCCATCTCCTATGGCCTTATCCAAGAAGCAGGAAAACCAAGTAATTAGGGTGATGAAAGGACCTGAATATGATTGGTTCACCCCAGGAAGCCAAAACGCCTTTTGGACCCAACCCTTTAAAGTTACTGCCCAATCTGACCGCATGGGTTACCGGCTGGAAGGGCCTGTTTTAGGTCTGGTGCAAGAGCGGGAGTTGCTGTCCACGGCAGTCACCTTCGGGACGGTGCAGGTGCCGGCGCAGGGAAATCCCATTGTGCTGCTTGCTGATCATCAAACCACCGGAGGCTACCCCAGAATTGCCCAGGTCATTACCGCCGACTTTCCGGCGCTAGCCCAGTTGCCGCCCGGTCAAAAAATCCAGTGGCAGGAGGTAACAGTAGGCGAGGCTCAGACTTTATTCCTGGAGCAGGAGCAACACTTGGCGCGCCTGAAAACCTCGATTGCCTTAAAACTAAGAAAATGAACGAGCATACTACCGTAGACCTGAACTGCGATTTAGGCGAAAGCTTTGGCGCTTACCAGCTTGGCCATGATGAGGCTATTCTACCTTATGTAACCTCCGCGAACATCGCCTGCGGTTTTCATGCCGGTGACCCATCTGTCATGAAGAAAACGGTGCGTTTAGCCCTGGCGCAGAACGTAGCCATTGGCGCGCACCCCGGCTTCCCCGATCTGGTGGGCTTTGGTAGAAGGGACATGGCGGTCTCTCCTGAGGAAGTATATGACATGGTGGTCTACCAAATAGGCGCACTCACCGCGTTTGTACAGGCAGAAGGAAGCCAACTGCACCATGTAAAACCCCATGGCGCATTGTACAACATGGCTGCGGTAAACCCTGGGCTCGCCGAAGCCATTGCCGAGGCCATTTACAAAGTCCAGCCTTCTTCCATACTGTATGGATTAGCTGGCAGCGAACTCATCCATGCCGGGCAAAGAATTGGCCTGCGGGTTGCACAGGAAGTCTTCGCGGATAGAACGTACCAGGCAAATGGCACCTTAACGCCGCGCAGATTTCCCAATGCCCTAATCACCGACCAGCAAACAGCCGTCAATCAGGTCCTGCGCATGGTGAAAGAAGGCAAAGTGCAGACCCTCTACGGAAAGGATATCACCATACAGGCAGATACCATTTGCCTGCACGGCGATGGCGCACACGCTCTGGAATTCGCGCGCAGTCTGCACCAGACCCTTACCCAGGAACGCATCACGCTCAAAGCCATGGACATTATATGAAGTCAACTAAAAACTGGAGTGTCCTGCTAGGGGCGGCTTTCCTAATGGCAACCTCGGCGGTAGGGCCTGGGTTTCTCACGCAAACCACGGTGTTCACGCAGAAGCTGGGTGCCAGTTTCGGGTTTGTGATACTGGTGTCCATTCTCCTGGATATTGTGGTGCAGTTGAATGTCTGGCGCGTGATAGCCGTCTCAGAGAAGCGCGCGCAGGAGATTGCCAACCTCGTCTTGCCTGGGCTGGGCGTGTTCATTTCCATTCTGATTGTCTTAGGCGGATTTGCCTTCAATATTGGAAACGTGGGCGGGGCAGGGCTAGGCTTTCAAGTGCTGTTGGGCATTACGCCAGAGACAGGTGCCATCCTGGCCGCGCTTATGGCCATCGTCATCTTTCTGGTGCGGGAAGCAGGGAAGGTAATGGACCGCTTTGCCCAGGTCATGGGCCTGCTTATGATTCTGCTTATTATTTACGTGGCGGTGGTTTCGGCTCCACCACTGGGGGAGGCCGCTGTGAAAACCATTTTACCTGATCAACTGGATCTCATGGCCATTATTACGCTGGTGGGCGGGACCGTGGGTGGCTACATCACCTTTGCCGGCGGGCACCGGTTACTGGATGCCGGCATACGGGGAGAAGCGTCTTTACCCAGTGTCAATACCAGTGCCGTGTCTGGGATTACCATTGCCTCCATCATTAGGGTGTTTCTGTTCCTGGCCACCTTGGGTGTGGTAAGCAAAGGCCTGGCCCTGGATGAGGCGAATCCGCCGGCTTCGGTGTTTCAATTGGCGGCCGGGGCAGTGGGGTACAAGCTGTTCGGGTTGGTGATGCTGGCCGCGGCGGTGACGTCTATAGTAGGCTCTGCTTATACCTCCGTTTCGTTTCTAAAGTCTTTCCATTCGCGCATTGCCTCCAATGAGAAGTGGTTTATCATCGGGTTCATCGCCATTTCCACCATCATCTTTGTGTTGATTGGCAAACCCGTGCACCTCTTGATTTTAGCGGGCTCCCTTAATGGTTTGATCTTACCTATCACCTTGGCTACCATCTTGATCGCCGCCTATAGATTCAAGATTATAGGCACCTACAGACACCCGCTCTGGCTTGCAATCTTAGGAGTGATTGCAGTGTTGATGATGGCGTATATGGGAGGCGTGACCTTAGTAAATCAATTGCCGCAGTTGTTTGAGTAGCTGTTTGGAAATAGAGAATATCTCCTTGTTTTTTCACTGAAAAAGAGCTACTTATAGCTCACCTTTTGCCTTCCTGTATTATGAAGGAAAGGTAAGGCAAGCGTCTTTCGGTAATATAAAATCTGCACAGTTTTATGCTTCTTGTTCTCGTATATTAGTATAAGATTAAATTAGATAAATTATGCTGGAGGCAACCTTAGCTTATATCAACAACCACTTGGAAGAGAATATTACTCTGGAGGAATTGGCTGGTGTGACGGGGTATTCGCCTTACTACCTTCACCGTAAGTTAAAGGAAGAGTTGGAGGAGCCTATTGGCAATTTCATCATTAGGCAACGGGTACAGACGGCAGCCTACCTGCTCTGTTTTACAAGCTTATCTGTTACAGATATCAGGCTATTGGTGGGCTATGAAAACGATAGCGCCTTTAGCAGGATATTTAAGAAAATTAAAGGCGCAAGCCCCAGGGTATTCAGGAAAAACCAAAGGCTGCACGCTGCTGGCATTACCACAGAAAGATACCTGTCCCTGAAGTGCGAAGTGGTACGACTGCCGGAGCAACAGGCGGTTTTGTTTCCTTGCATTGGTAACTATTTTTCCAGGGACATTTACAAAGTATGGGATAAAGTAGCCTCCTTTCTTGAAGAACAGTACTTGGCACCAGAGCAATGTACCTTTTACAGCGTTTTTTATGATTGCCAGAGCATCAGCCCTGAAAGTGTTTGCCGTTATGATGCCGCCATTGTAAGCAAAAAAAGCCTCTTCTTTATCGGTTAGTAAAAACTTTGTTTCCTCGCTGCCGGCTGGCAAGTTTGCCAAGTATAAGTTCTGTTGCCCAGTGGCAGAATATGAACAGATATCTAAACTAGTCAATGAACACCTTTTCTGTGAAATGAAATTGAAACACAGGGAAAGCGTTTCGTATTTTAAGTATTACAAATTACCCACGCCGGCCTCTCTTGACAACCTGTTTGTTGAATGGTACCTACCTGTTCATTAGCTATATTTATACTTATCTAGCTTTGGTTCCGCTTTTTACAAAAAGCTATCGTTTCAATGAAGCCATTTCCTGCCTCTTTTTCAGAAATCAAATACAAAACATAAGCACGCCTCTAACTTAACCCTTCCTGTAAGCCCAACCCGCCTTTCTGGGTGCTGTTTCTTTTCTTCCACTATTCCTGATTGAAAGACCTTTTTGCAAAGGTCTTTTCTGTTTTTGGGCCTCCCTTAGGCAATACACTCATTTGTTTGGACAGCAAGATCTGCACATTATATCCCCCGCATCTCCTATACCTTTGAATCAGTTAGTAAGAGCTTGATAAACAGGGTGTTTTAAGAATTATTTATAACCACTTAAACTCAAGAATATGGAAAATAGAATTATTATCTGCCTGGGCACTATTGGGTTGGCCGGGTTTGTATTTGCCTTTGGGGATCTCCTGATTCCGCAGGAAAACGTGATTTTGGAAGCCGCCTCAAGGCCTGAAGAGTTTTCAAGATTGGTAACGTCACCGGAATATTCTATTTGGGCCCTGCGTGGCTTTGTGGGCGTAACCATGGAGATGATAGGTACCATTGGCTTATACCTGTACCTCCAAAACACCAAAGCAGAACGGTTAGCTTTTTATGGTCTGCTGCTAACCCTGGTTCACCAACTCCTGGGCATTGGTGTCTTTTCCATTGCCTATTTCCTTTTTCCTGCCGCCGGTGAATTATTCCTGATGGGGCAGACGGGAGTTATTAAGTACGTCACCATGGGTGGAGCCTTACAAAACTTCATGGGCCTATCGCTTATGAGCACCTTGCTTGGTTTGGCGGTCATGGCGCTAGCTGTCTGGAAGTCTAGGGCATTACCTAAATGGTCAGGCTGGCTGGCTTTTCTAGGCTTTGCTATGATTCCTTTGCCTGGTGTGGCGCTGCAATTTTTTACCAACCTCCTGTGGGGAGCGGCCTACTTCTGGATGGCCTATGGCGTCTACAAGAACCATACGCACCTTTCCGACTCTGAAACATCCGTGGCTAAGCAATTGGTGGCTTAAAAATCTGGCCATACAATGCTTTCTTTACTTGAAGAGGAAATAAAGGATTACTGTCTTTAATAACCTAAAAATATAACCATGGAAAAAGAAAGAATAGTCCTGGAGACCAGTCTGCAAGAGCAGAATAAAGATATTGTACATCAATACGCAAGCGCCTTTAACCAAGGTAACCTTGACGCTTTAGTCAAACTCTTTGCACCAGAAGCAGAGATTCAGGGTGTGTTTGGAAAGGCTCAGATGGAAAAGGCAGTGACTGTATGGCGCCAGTTAATAGACGGATTGGGGATGCAATTAATCATTGAAGAGATAATAGCGGAGGGTAATGTTGTTTCTGTTAGGTACACCGAGCGTGGCACCTTTAAAGGTATATTTATGGGCCATGCACCAACTGGAAAGTCTTATGAGATAGTAGCGATGGAGTGGTTTAAGATTGTTAATGGTAAAATACAGCAGAGATGGGGAGCAAGAGACCATGTCGCGCAGGCTCGCCAGATTGGGCTACCGCTAACCTAAGTTTTGAAAGCAGTTGTGTGCCTTAATGTAAGCGCCTGGTGTGCGATTAACGCATCTCTTATATAGGTAGGAAGTTCACCAGCTCCTTTTAGAATATATACTTGAAATTAAAAAGCCGCTCATCTACATGAGCGGCTTTTTAATTTCAAGTATAGCTTTTAGAGTAGCTATTTCGCTATTTAAAAGTGTTTATTAGCAATTATAGATTTAGGAATGGTTTTTCTGTTTTTAGACTGTTTTCTCAGAATTAAGCTAAAAACGAGGGAGCTTTAGAAAGATGCCAGTTCCTTAATGCCCGTATTAAAATGATTCCCGGAGAGCGTGGTCTCTGTGGAGGTAGCCAATTGGCCATCTACATAAATGGCCAGCTTAATCTTGGCAGAAGTAGGGGTATTAACCCAGGTGGCTGGTGGGTACACCGTAACCGCGGCTATAGTGGGGTTACCAACACCTTCCTCAGCTGGCATGCTGACTGATTTAGACCATGTGGTGCCGTTTATGGTTTCCGTGGCTTCATCATTTGAGGTAACAGCGTAACTAAACCTGTATTGGTCTGCCTTGTCTGAGGTAAACTCATATTTGACTTGGTGCATTTCGGGATCCTCCTCACAAGACGATGCTATGACAGAAATAACCAATAATAGAAGTGATAAAAGTTTTCTCATAATTTTTGGAATGTTTGCTGTAAGATATTGAATTATACTAATTTATATATAGTCTGGTTGAAGTCTTAAGAATTATTTCCATCAATACCAGATAATAGAAAAGGCCTGAGAATATCTCAGGCCTTTTTTATTATCTGCAGTAAAGAGTAGTGCGTCTTGTATCTATTTTACTTCTTTCAAGAGCTCTTGCACGGCTACCTCCAATTGCTGGTCTTTGCCTTTGCCTACCAATTCATACTCATTGCGCACTTTCACGTCTGGTTCGGTCTGCAGGTTTTCCAGGTAGCGGCCTTGCACGTCTTTCACGCCCAGCGGCGGAACGCCCCAGCGTACGCTGTTGTCCTGCAAGGACTCCCAGCCGGCAAAAGTACAGGTGCCCGGTACGGGCATACCCACCAGTTTACCCAGCTTCAGGTCTGAGTAACTGAACGCGAAGCAGTGGCCGTCTGAGTAGTTGGCTTCGTTGGCCAGGGCAATGCTGGGCTTGGTCCACCTAAAAGAGGGTTCAATGCCTGTGGAGCGGTTGTCTGTGGTATAGTTCAGGAACATTTTTCCGCTCAGGAACATGGCCAGGTCCGCTACCAGGTCCCCGCCGCCGTTGTTGCGGGAGTCTACTACCATGCCTTTGCGGTTGGCGTACTTGCCCATCACTTCTTCATACACGGTACGGTAACTTGGGTCATTCATGCTGGGTATGTGCACGTAGCCTAGTTGGCCGTTGCTCAAGCGGTCTACCTCCTCAGCATTGCGGCGCACCCAGCGCTTGTAGAGCAGGGTATTTTCTTCGCCGCTGGAAATTGGTTTAATGGTAAGGTCTCTCCGTTTTTTGGTGGCAGGATCATAGATGGTGAGCAGCGTGTTCTTGCCGGCTTTGCGGTTTAAAAACTGCGCGTAGTCTTTTTCAGGTGTTAGGGCCTCGCCGTCAATTTTCTCAATCACCATACCAGGCTTCACGTTCAGGCCTGCCTTCTGTAACGGACCTTCCAGAATCACCTCATCTATCTTCATGCCGTTGCCGGTGTGGGTCTGGTCAAAGAAGATACCCAGAGAGGCCGTAGCGTCTGCGTTGGTGGGAACGTTAGAGTAGCTGGAGCCGGAGTGCGACACGTTCAATTCACCCAACAATTCGCTCAGGAGCTCAGAGAACTCATAGTTGTTGCTGATGTGCGGCAGGTACCGGTCATAGTCCGGACGGAGGGCCTCCCAGTTGGCGCCGTGGAAACCGGCGGTGTAGAAGGTTTTCTGTGTGCGGCGCCACACGTGGTCCAGCATGAAGGCCCGCTCAGCAGCCACGTTCAGGTTCATGTCGCCACTGATGGCCACAGCTTCCTGTTTGTTGGCGGCAGGGTCCAGCTTGATCACCTTACCGTCGGCCAGCAGGAAAATGTTCTTCAGGTCTTTGTCCCAATCCATGCTGGCGCGATTAGCGTTAAGCGTCACGGCCATCTTGGTTTCCTTGGTGCGCAGGTTGGTGCTCCAGAGGTTGAAGCCTTTCTCAAACTTGGCCAGGTAATACAGGGTCTCGCCGTCTTTTGACACTAGCGCGTCTGAGAGGGTAGAGGAGTGCAGCGTCAGGCGGGCCTTGCGGGTTTTCAGGCCTTCCCAGTCAATTGGCAGAGAGACAGGCTCTTCCTTCTTCTTTTTGTCTTTGTCTTTCTCCTTTTGTTTTTCCTTTTCTTTGACGGCTTTCTCATCGGCCTCCTTGATAAGGGCGTAGTCTTCCTTGCTCAGCCTGAACTTGTCAAACGCCTCCTGGGTCAGGAACATGGCGTAGATATCTGACTGCGACCCGCCGCTGTTGGCCTGGGCGCGCATTCCCTCGCGGGTGCTGTGCCAGATAAGCATTTTGCCGCCCATCATCCACTGGGGCTGAGAATCCTGGTAGCCGCTCTCCGTGAGGTTGATTTTCTTGCCTTTTCCGTCAACGGCGATTATGCCTACCTCGCCGTTGGCGAACCCTGGCTCAGAGAACTCAAATGAAAGCCACTTGCTGTCTGGGCTCCAGGTAAAGTACTGGTCGTTCTCGCGCATGGAGAACAATTCATTGGTTGTCAACAAGGCCCGAACCTGTTTGCTGGCCAGGTTATAGACCTTAAGGATGATGCGGTCTTCCACAAAAGCCACCTCTTTGCCGTCTGGCGAGAATTGCGGCTGGTAATTGTCTTTGCCGTTGTCAATAAGGGCGGTCTCTTTTACTAGCGTGGAGGCATAGAAATAAGGCTCTTCCTTGCGTTCCATCTGGGCCTGCATGATCTTCCAGCCTTTGCCGCGCTCGCTGGCGTACAGCAACGACTTGCCGTCTGGCGAGAAACTCACGTTGCGCTCCTGCTCCGGGGTGTTGGTGATGCGCTTGGTAGCGGTGCCTTCTACCGCCGAGACAAACACTTCGCCTCTGTAGATGAAGGCGATCTCTTTGCCGTTAGGCGACACGGCCAGGTCCTGTACGCCGGTTCCGGCCACAGGTACAATGCGCTCGTTGTTGGTTTTGGCATCGGCGGCAATGGTGAGGTTCACTTTCTGCGGCTCACCGTTGGGAGCCTTGGTGTAAAGCTCGCCGTCAAAGCTGAAGCACAGCAAGCCGTTGTTGGCCGCCGTTAAGAAACGCACCGGGTGCTTGGTGAATTTGGTGACCTGCGTACCGGCCGCGGAGGGCTGATCTGCCGCCATGCGGTGTACATTGAATGTGCCGCTGGCCTCACTCAGGTAATAAATAGTCTTGCCATTGTCGGCATACACGGGAGTGCGGTCTTCGCCGGCGTAGTTGGTGAGTTGGGTATGCTTGCCGCTTTTAAGGTCCAGTTTCCAGAGGTCGCGGGCCACGGAAGAAACGTGGTGTTTGCGCCACTGGTTCTCGCCACCTTTCTTGTCCTGGTAAATCAGGCTTTGGCCGTCTGGACTCAGTTGCACTTCCTCAGCGGGAGTGGTGAGTACCTGCTGCACACGTCCACCGCTCAGGGCTACCTTGTACAGTTCGGGCTGGTAAAACGCAGGGTACTGGCGGTTACTGGCCGCATCAAGCCGGGCTGACCCGAAATAGACCGTCTTCCCGTCCGGGGCAATGTCATAGGGTAACTCGTTGCTGGAGTGGAAGGTCATGCGTTGGGCCTCGCCGCCTGTGGCCGGCATCTGGAACAGATCAAAGTTGCCGTAGCGGTCAGACGCGAACACCAGAGTCTTACCGTCTGGGCTCCATACCGGCATGAAATCATGGGCCTCATGGGCCGTGAGAGCTACGGCGGCTCCTCCCGCGGAAGGCACCCGGTACAGGTCGCCTTTGTAGGTGAAGACAATGGTCTGCCCGTCAGGAGAAATAGACGGATACCGCAGCCAGGAAGGCGCATTCTGAGCGCTGGCTGCCCCTGCAGCGCAAGCCAGCAAAGCTCCTGTATAAAGTAGTTTTTTGAACATAGTTAGTTTGAAATTGGCCTTAAGTTACGGAGCAGGCCGGTAATTAGAAAGCCGTTGCCAGTTTCCAGATTTCTTTTCAGAAAAGGCAGACAGTGAACTATCTGTTTTAGGCCCGTTTCCTTGAAAACAGGCCTAAAACGCAATACCGTTTACTACCCGCAGACTCTACTTTTGAGGGGCGAAGGGGGTACATAGTAGAACACGTTCTGGACAACGCCACCCGTTCGATATTCAAAAGGCACGGAACTTAATCCGCGCCATAGAAGAAAGATAATGGCCTTCCTATCTTGTCATTCAAAGGTGTCACAGTTGGGGATTGCAAATCCCCCTTTCGAAGCTTCGGGATTACAAATCCGGAAGTGCACAGTATTGTATTTCAGCCTCTATTCTCAATACCCCGCCGTTGTTAGTGTTCCAAGGGGCCAACAACCAAAATAGCTTCCACGCATTTCGTCCCCCTTTGAAGGGGTAGGGGGATGACTACTCCTGCAGATCAATTCCTTTTCCAGCCCGTTTTCTCCAAAACAGGTGCAAACCAAATCCATTCCAGTAAACGCACCGGTGCCCCTGCCTTGAGCCGCTTTTAGAAAACAGCCTTAAGCAGGGGCACCGGTCAAAGGATTGGGTTACTTCTTCTGCACTGCCTGCACAATGGCTTGCAGGGCGGGTTTGGCCTGGTAGTTTCTGTCAAAGATCATGGGATAGCTGGTGCGGCCTTTGATGGGCCAATCGTTTAGCCAGGAATCTTTGTCGGTGACGCCCCAGAAGGTGACCCGGGTAATCTTGTCGCGGTGCTTGTGGAACAATGCGAAAAGGTCGGCGTAGCGTTTGGTCAATTTCTGCTGCACTTCTTCCGGTAGGCCATTGGTATAGACATTATATTTATTGTCGAAGGCAAAGGTGGCGTCAATGTCGGCGCCTTGGCGATTGCTGGGGTTGGGCAGCACGTCAATGTCCAGTTCGGTGAACATGACCTTACCCAATTTGGAAAACTTGATGATGCTTTCCTCTATCTGTTGGATGGAAGGCGACTCTAAGCCGTAGTGGCCTTGCATGCCTATACCGGTAACTTTTAGGCCTTTGGCTTGCAGGCTTTTCACCAGTTTAACGGCGCCATCGGCCTTGGCAGGCTTCCAAAGGTTATAGTCATTGTAGTACAGTTCGGCTTTGGGATCTGCTTTTTGGGCGGTTTTGTAGGCATTGGTCAGAAACTCCTCGCCGGCAATCTGGTACCATTTGCTTTGGCGCATGGTGCCGTCATCGTTCAGGGCTTCGTTCACCACATCCCAGCCGTTGATCTGGCCTTTGTACCGGCCGGCCACTGCCATGATGTGGTCCGTCTGACGTTGAAGAAGCTGCTCTTTGGAGGCTGGTTTACCGGGCTCAGATTCAAACACCCAGTTAGGGGTTTGCTGGTGCCAGGTGAGGGTATGGCCCACTATAAACTGCTTGTACTTCTTGCCCAGGGCCACGAAATCATCGGCGGGTTTGAAATTGTAAGTGTCGGGCTTGGGGTGCACGTTGGCCCATTTGAGCAGGTTCTCTGGGGTAATGGTGCTGAAATGCTTCGCGATGATGGCCTCTGCCTTGGGGTCTTTGCCGCTGGCTTGGGGGTAATTGAGGGCCGCTCCCACGTAGAAGTCTTTTTTGAACACCTCCTTTAAGGAAGGCTCTCCCTGGTTTACCGTTCCGGATACGCAACCCAGCGTTGCGAAGGCAATTCCGGCGGCAAATATGATTCTGTTCTTTCTCATAGACTACGTTTCTGATCTGCTTAAAGAAGGTTAGGCAATATATGCCAACGTTGGCATAAAAGAAAGAGAAGGATGCTAAACTTTTTGCGGAAGCCGTTTCCCTTTCTGTTTCAGGCCTGTTTCTGAAAAAACAGGCCCGAAACAGAAAGGAGTCTTAGCCTTATAACTGTGGCTTAAAACCCAATCGAATTACCGCCGTCCACGGGGAGTACCGTGCCGGTCACATATCTTGCGCCTTCGGTGGCGTAGAAATACACGGCGTCGGCCACATCGGCGGGTACGCCCAGTTTACCCATGGGCGTGCGGCCCAGCACTTTGTTTTTGCGCTCAGGGTCATTGTCCAGGGCTTTGGCCGACATATCGGTGGCAATAAACCCGGGTGCCACGCAGTTAACCCGTATTCCCAGCGGCGACAATTCAGTGGCCATGGCGCGAGTCATGCCCTCAATACCGGTTTTGGCCGCGCTGTAGGCAATCACTTTCGGAAGACCGTACTGGGCCGCCATGGAACTGATGTTCACTATGTTGCCTTCGCCGTAAGGGAGCATGGTTTTGACTACCTCGCGGCTAATGGCAAACACGGCGGTCAGGTTAGTGAGCAGAATGTTCTGGAAGTCCTCGTCGGTTACCTCTACAAAGGGCTTTTTCTGATTGATGCCGGCGTTGTTCACCAGGATGTCAATCTTGCCGTGCTGCTGCACCAGGTCCTGCACCAGGGCCGGGATCTGGCTCAGGTTAGTCAGGTCAAAGGCCACCGGGATACAAAGGTCCCCGAATTTCTCCTTTACGGTTTTGAGTTTCTGCTCATCGCGGCCAATCACTATGGTTTTGATATTGTGCTGGATAAACTTCTCTACAATGGCAAGGCCCAGCCCGGAGGCACCGCCGGTGACAATGGCAGTTTTGGAAAGGGGGTTACTAGCTTGGTTCATAGGGTATTATGGGGTGAAAGGTTAAATGCCCGGGACAAACTTAGGGTCCAGTTTCTGGTAATACTCCAGGGTATGCTCGGGCTTCTCCAGTCCCGCAGGAATGGGTTTTTTGGAAAACGTCTGGAAATACAGCAGGCAGGCATCGCGCCACCATTTGGCGTCATCATGCTGTATCTTTAAAAAGGTGCTTACCTGCTTGTGCCTTTCCGGGTCTACCTGGCTGGCCAGTCCGGCCCAGGTCTGCTGCATGGCTTTCACGGAATCTATGCCCGCGGTGTACTTATAGCAGAGCTCATCCCAGAGGGTTCTTCCGGAGGCCAGTTTCTGGTCCCAGGCCACGTGGTGGAACCACAGTAGGTATTTCTCTGGGCAGGTGGCGGGATCCTGCCACTGCGCCTGTACCTCTGGGGCGTATTGTGCCAAGGCGTTGCTGCCGGTTTTGGTGCGGTTAAAGCCCAGTCCTTTTTCATCTGCCCTGTGAAAGTACACCGAGGTCCAGTCGGCGCGGGGCTTGTCTTTGATCCAGGGACCCGGGCCGTAGTGGTGGCTCCACCCCATGATGTGGTGCAGGCCCAGCGGCGTCATGTAATTGACCACGGCCTCGCGGGAGCCCATCATCATGTTTTTTACCTCTGAGATAAGCTTGGGCTCGTTGGAAAACGTCATCCTTATCCATTCATCGGCGATCTGCTCTGAGGAAAGGGAATGGTCCCAGGCCAGGCGGCCGAAGGTGTACCAGTTAGCCTGCCCAAACGGGTGGCTGGTCCAGTTGCGGTCTGTACCAATGTTGGCCACGCCGGCCATGGCCGAAAGGGAATGCCCGTTCAGGCTGCCGTCTACCACTTTGGCTACCGTAGAGCCCTTGCCCTGGGCATAGGTATCTGACTCCAGGGTTTCCTTGAACATGGGGGCCAGATACGCCAGGTGGGTGCCTTGGCCCAGGTATTCCTGCGTGATCTGGAACTCCATCACCAGCGGGGTTTTGGGCATGGCCCCGAAGAGTGGGTGAAACGGTTCGCGCGGCTGAAAGTCAATGGCCCCGTTTTTCACCTGCACCATCACGTTCTTCCGGAAGGTGCCGTCCAGGGGTTTGAATTCTGAATAGGCTTGCTTGGCGCGGTCATCTGGCACGTTGTTGTCATACACAAAGGCCCGCCACATCACAATGCCGCCCTTGGGGGAGAGGGCATCTGCCAGCATGTTGGCGCCATCTGCGTGGGTGCGGCCGTAGTTCTGCGGGCCGGGTTGCCCCTCAGAGTTGGCCTTCACCAGAAAGCCCCCAAAATCTGGAATGTATTGGTAAATCTCCTCCACCTTTTTCTGCCACCAGGCCTTTACGGCAGGGTCCAGGGGGTCGGCGGTTTTCAGTTTACCAATCTCAATAGGGGAGCTGAAGCGGGCGGTGAGGTAAACTTTTAACCCGTAGGGCCGGAAGGCGTTGGCCAGGGCCGTCACTTTCTTGAGGTACTCGGGCGTGAGCACCAGTGAATTGGCGTTCACGTTGGTTAGCACGGTGCCGTTTATGCCAATGGAGGCATTGGCGCGGGCGTAGTCCAGGTAGCGCTGGTCAATGTAATCTGGGAGTTTGTGCCAATCCCAGAGCGAGAAGCCGGCGTAGCCACGTTCCACGGTGCGGTCCAGGTTGTCCCAGTGGTTAAGGATACGAAGCTTGGTTTTAGGGCTGCTTTTAACGGCCAGCCGCTGAATGTCTTGCTGGGTTTGCAGCAGGCGCAGGAAATGAAAGGTGCCGTATAATACCCCCAGGTCTGAGTTGGCGGCAATGACGGTGTAGTTCTTGCCGTTGGCTTTTTGGCTGAGCAGCAGATAACCTTCGGGGCCCACCGCTTTCAGGTCTTCCTCCAGGCCCAGCGCTTTTACCAGCGCCGACCCATTGCGGGTGCCTGCCAGCAGCACGTTTTTCTTACCCCCCGATTCTTTTACCGCCGTGGTTTTTCCCAGCAGCCCGCCTAACCCCGTCTGTAATTCATCTTTGACTATCTGCAGGGTGGGGGAGTTGCCTTGTACCACTACTTCTTCCAGCAGTTGCTGGTACTGCTTTAGTTGGCCTTTGTTTGTCACCTGGTTGTAGCGCTGCCAGAGCTGGTAGCCGTCTTCGGCTTTAACAGAAGAAAAGGTAAACAGCAGGCAAAGAATCAAGAGGGAAAGATAAACCGGCTTTTTGTCCATGAGATCAGATAAAAGGTGGGAGAGGTGGTTTTGGGTGGTTGGTGGGTAAGGTTTGGTTGGCGAGCGTTTTGGGCCTGTTTTACCAAAAACAGGCCCGAAACAGAAACTTGCCCTTAGTGCTATTGCCACTTCAAGTGAGGGCAGTTAGGGTCTGGAAATAGCCTAGGCTAAGACAGACTTTTTCTTGCTCTTAGCTTTACTCTTCAAAGAAGACTCCCGCACGATCAGCTCAGACCTAAGGTTAATGGTATTGCCAGGAATTCTTTCGCCGGTGCCGTTTATCTGCAGCAGCAGAACTTTTACGGCCACCTCGCCCATTTCCTGGCCGGGGTTGGTGATGGTGGTCAGGTTTGGCTCTATCACCCTTGATATGGCGTCATTGTTAAACCCGATGACGGCAATGTCCTGGGGCACGGAAAGGCCGGCCTGTTTAAGGGCTTTAATGCAACTCACGGCGCAGGTGTCATTGGAAACGAAGATCCCGTCTGGGCGGGGCGACATGGCCAGAATCTGGCTGGCCGCTTTCTGCCCTGCTGCTTCGGTCATTTCGCCCAGAATCACTTGGTCTTCAGAGAAAGGCAGGCCATGGTCCAGAAGGGCGTATTTAAAGCCTTTCAGGCGGTCTGCGTACACGTTGCGTTTCAAGTTGCCGGTTATGTGCACAATGTTGGTGCAGCCCTGTTCAATTAAGTGCGAGGTGGCTTTATGGGCTGCCTGAAGGTTGTCAATTACAATGTTAGTGCAGTTGCGGTGCTCAGCCACCCTGTCATAGAAAACCACCGGTATGCCGCGGTTAATGAAAGGCTCAAAATGCTGCAGGTCTTCTGTTTCAAAGGAAAGCGAAACCAGCAGGCCGTCTACCCGGCTGTCAAACATGGTTTTGGCATTGCTTTTTTCTTTTTGAAAGGTTTCCAGCGACTGGCTTATGATCAGGTTGTATCCTTCCTCATTCAAGACCTTTTCTATACCAGAGATCACCGCCGAGTGGAAGGGACTGTCCAGTCTGGGAACAATCAAACCTATGGTGTTGGTGTGTTGCTTTCTGAGGTTGCTGGCAAAGAAGTTAGACCGGTAGCCCATCTGCGCCGCAGCATCTGAGATGCGCTGCTTGGTCTTTTTGTTGACGGCCGGATGGTCATTTAACGCCCTGCTAATAGTGGTAGGCGATAAATTCAGTTCCCGGGCAATGTCATATATGGTGATATCTTTTTCCATGCCACTTGATTCGTTTGAAAACAAATATATGAAATCGGTTTCATAAAAACCAATCAAATACTGCGTTAAAAATTAGGTATTTGTTCCTCCAAGTTAGCATTCTCAAGGTTTAGGTTATTTTTAAAAATATCAATTCAGGTCTATTTAGTTAAGAAAACGAGGGAAAAATGGCCATATAAAGGCTTAAGATGCGAATTTGTAAATAAAAGGCCCCAGCTATAAGAAAGCACTGTCGAGAGCCATTTTGTTAAAATTTGAAATACAGACGGTTGTTAGGAAGGATTATTGAAAATTATTTATGAAATCGGTTGTAATCCTGAAAAATAATATTCAAGTTTGTAAGGCCACATAGAGCACACGAGGCTTAGTCCCTCCTCTGCTAATGCGTCCCTGATAGTGGCAAGCCCCTTTTCTTAGAGGGGTAGGGCTTTAGAAAAGACATACGGTGGCCTTTTGTTTTAACAGGGTTTTCCCTGGAAGAGCAGGGGTTCGCAGAAGGTAAGTAGGTCACCCAATCCTGGAATTACCAATTTTCTCATACGTTCTTACCCATACTAGCACAATTCACTTCAAAAAAATTAACATTTTATGAAAGGTAATATTACCCAGAATCCTAGATCCATGATTTCGCTCCGGAAGGGGTCTGAAATCCTCAAGCTGGCTTTGCTGCTGGTGTTTGCTTTCCTGGTGGGCGTGCAGGCGAATGCCCAGTCTGATGCCGTAACCATTTCTGGTAAGGTAACCGACAACGCCGGGGTAGGGCTGCCAGGGGTAACCGTGATGCTGAAAGGCACGTCTACGGCTTCCCCTACAGACGTAGAAGGGAATTACGCTCTTAAGGTGCCGGCTGCCACGGGTACGCTGGTCTTCTCTTATATTGGGTATTTGACCCAGGAGGTAGCCATTAATAACCGCACGTCTATTGATGTGAAACTCCAGGCCGACCAGCAGACCCTGGGTGAAGTGGTGGTAGTAGGTTACGGTACCCAGAGTGCAGAAGCGGTTACTGGATCAGTATCTTCCATAAAGGGAGATGTCTTGCGGGAGGTTCCTTCCGCCAACATCTCCCAAGCCTTGCAGGGACGTCTGCCAGGTGTGCAGTTTTCACAATCTTCCTCACAGCCAGGCGCCACCATGCAAATCAGGATTAGGGGTGCCCGTTCCCTAAACGCCAGCAATGACCCGCTGGTCGTGCTGGACGGTATTCCGTTTGCTGGTTCCATTGGGGACATCAACCCAAATGACATTACCAGCATTGATATCCTGAAAGACGCTTCGGCCACCGCCATTTACGGATCGCGCGGCGCAAACGGGGTTATTCTGGTAACTACCAACCGGGGCAAGCAAGGGCAGAAAGCCCAAGTAACCTACAATAGCTTTGTTGGCGCGAAGTCAGTTTTTGCCAAATACCCCATGATGAACGGTCCTGAGTTTGCCGCGCTCCGCAAGGCAGCCGGTATTTATACAAACGCCCTGGATGAGTCTGATGATGTCAACACCGATTGGCAGGATCTGTTATACAAAACCGGCATTCAGATGAACCATGACCTGGGGGTTTCTGGCGGCACCGAGCAGGGGAGTTATAACTTCAACGCTGGGTATTACAAAGAAGAAGGGGTAATCCCAACCCAGCAATACACGCGTTATTCTATGCGTGGTGCTTTGGACCAGGCTGTAGGTAAAAACCTGCGTTTTGGTTTTACCACTTATAATAACTACAACATCACCGAAGGTTCCAACGTGGGCTTATACGGGGTATTGAGCATGTCACCCATTGCCAACCCTTATAACGCAGACGGTACCTGGAAGAGAACCATTAGAATGCCTTTGGATGAGCAATGGTCTTACAACAGAGAAATTGTGGAAGATTTGAGCGAAAGTTGGTTAAGCCAGACCAGAGCTTTTGGTACGTACAACAACCTTTACGGAGAGGTAAAAATACCGAGAGTAGAAGGTTTGAAGTATCGTGCCAACCTTGGCTTAAACTATCGGCAGAGCCATGGCGGTGGGTTTACCGCCCAGGGAATAGGCAGCGCTACCGCTACCACTCCCTCTACCGCGTCTGTTAGCAACTCGCTCACCACTGACTGGACGATTGAGAACCTGTTGACCTATGACCGCACCTTTGCCCAGAAGCATATGGTGAATGTGGTTGGATTGTATTCTGCCTCAGAAAACACCTTCCATAGATCGCGCATGGCCGCCAGAGATATCCCTTCAGATGCATTCCAATTCTATAACCTTGGGTTGGCAGCCGGTGAGATCACGGTAAGTCCTGGAGACCAGCAGTACGCCCAAAGCGGCTTGATGTCCTGGATGGGACGTGCGATGTATTCTTATGATGACCGCTATATGATAACCGCTACGGTACGGTCAGACGGATCTTCAAGGCTTGCACCTGGTAAGAAATGGCATACCTATCCGGCAGTTTCTGTGGGTTGGAACATTGCCAGAGAATCATTCATGGAGAACCTGAAGGCGATTGACATGTTGAAGCTGCGTGCAGGTTACGGTCAAACCTCTAACCAATCCATTGACCCTTATGCCACGCTGGGCCGCTTAAGCACCAGACCATACAACTTCGGTCCGGACACCTACGCTACCGGCTTATATGTAACCGAGCTGCCTAACCCAAATTTGGGCTGGGAGTTCTCTGAGACCTGGAACTACGGGTTGGACTTCGGTCTTTTAAACCACCGCCTGACAGGTACTGTGGAGTATTATGTGACCAATACCAATGACATCTTGCTAAGAGTGGGCTTGCCGCAAACTTCTGGAGTAGGCGGGTACGTGGCCAACATTGGTAAAACCCAGAACAAAGGGGTGGAACTGTCCTTGAATGGTATCATCCTGGAAAACCTCAATGGCTGGACCTGGGAAGCCGGCGTGAACATGTATGCCAACCGCAATGAACTGGTAGCGCTTGCCGGCGGGCAGGAGAGAGATGAAGCCAACTGGTGGTTTGTAGGTCACCCTATTAACGTGATTTATGACTACGAGAAAATTGGCTTATGGCAAGCAGATGATGCTAACCGCAAGCTTCTGGAGCCAGGTACAGATGAGCAGATTGTAGGTTCTATAAAGGTGAAATACACCGGAGGCTTTAACGCAGATGGTACACCAGTAAGAGCCATCGGGCCAAATGACCGCCAAATCATGGACGTAAATCCTAAGTTCCAGGGCGGCTTTAACACCAGGGTTTCCTTTAAAGGGTTTGACCTGAGCGCAGTGGGTGCCTTCCAGAACGGTGGTATCCTAATCAGTACGCTTTACGGTTCTTCTGGCTACCTTAACATGATGAGCGGCCGCCGCGGAAACGTGAAAGTAGACTACTGGACCCCTGAGAACACAGACGCCAAGTACCCAAGACCGGGCCGTAACCTAAGTGGTGATAACCCTAAGTACGGCAACACCCTGGGGTATTTTGATGCCTCTTACCTTAAAATCAGAACTATTTCCCTTGGCTATAACTTTGATAACAACGCCTGGCTGCAAAACGCCGGTTTTGGCAGATTAAGGGTGTACGCCACGGCCCAGAACCCATTTGTGATGTTCTCGCCTTACCACAAAGAGTCAGGTATGGATCCTGAAACTAACTCCTTTGGTGATGAGAATGCTGCCGTGACCACTGCTTACCGCAGACGCCTGCTTACTTTAGGTACAAACGCACCTGCAACGCGCAACTACCTGGTTGGTTTAAATATTACCTTTTAATTAAGAAGCGAATGAGACGTTTTAATATAAAATCTTTAGTAGGAACGGCCGCTATTACGTTGTTCCTGGTGGGGTGCTCTGATATTCTGGAGGAACAGCCTCGTAGTTTGTATGAGCCTGGTTTCTTTACCACTGAAAAAGGTGTTCAGGGCGGGTTGACCTCTATGTATGCGCACCTGCGCTATATCTACGGGCAAGCCTACTACTATAACGCCACCCTTACTGGTA
Organism: Rufibacter radiotolerans; assembly: GCF_001078055.1. Lineage (NCBI taxonomy): Bacteria > Pseudomonadati > Bacteroidota > Cytophagia > Cytophagales > Hymenobacteraceae > Rufibacter > Rufibacter radiotolerans. Next base: position 1,273,057 of record NZ_CP010777.1, read on the forward strand.
CAGATGAAGTAACCTACGCCAGAGATGCTGACGAGAACTTCAGGGTGATGGACTTGTCCGGGCAAGGGCTCCTGACGCCAGCTAACAGCCGGGCCGATGTGCTATGGGGCGCCGCTTTCCCTAACATCAACACCGCCAGCGGGATAATTGAAAATGCCGCCGCGGTAGGTACCATTTCCAATGCGTTGATAGCGGAGGCCAGGTTCTTCCGGGCGTTTGACTATTTCCAGTTGGTACAGACCTTTGGTGGCGTACCTTTGGATTTAGGGGCGGGGGAGTTGAAGTTCAACACCAACCCCGTACGGGTTTCAGTGCGTAACACGGTTCCTGAGGTGTATACCAAAGCCATTTTCCCAGATCTGCTCACCGCCATCAATGATCTGCCGGCTGCTGGCCGCGTGACGGGTGGCGTTACCAAAACGGTGGCTCGCCTTTACTTGGCAAAAGCTTACCTGACGTATGCCTGGTGGCTGGAAAACCCGAATAACATTCCTACCTACCCAGCTACTCCCCGCACAGACCCTAACGGCAAGAATGCCCAATGGTATTTCCAGCAGGCCTATGACATAGCTACAGAAGCCATTGATAACCCTGGTCCGTTCAAGTTGCAAGGCACTTACTATGATGTGAACCTGGGCTCAAATGACCGCAACAGTGAGATCTTGCTGTACGCTGACCACACTGAGAAAAGCGAGTTCTACAATGCAGGTAGCTTAACGTTTGGTAGCGGTGGCGCCCCAGATAATTTTGCCGGCTGGATGATGACCTGGAACTACACCAACATCAGAAGCTATTTGAATGCAAACGGTACCGGTGCTATGAGCTCTGTACAGCGGGAAGCCTCTCAGGATCTGGGTCGTCCCTGGACGCGTATGGCTCCCACCATTAACGTAGTGGAGAACACCTTCGCAGACAAAATCCTTGACTCACGCTATGACGGTACATTCACTACCGTTTACCGGGCTAACTGGCCTAAAGGTGGTGGAACCAACATTCCAAGTGTAGTATATAATGCCAATAACCTACAAGTTCGTCCGGGTGAGCCTGTGCTTACTTTCCTGAATGAAAATTTGCCTATTACCTACCCATCTGGGGCCGGTAAGAGTAACATTGGGGCTGGAGAAGTGGCAGGCAGAGCAGACTACGTGATCGCGCCTAGCGGCATCAGCCGGATTGTGTATCCTAAGCTTTGGAAACTGGGGACCTACCGTACAGATAATGGCGCCGGATTAGGTCAGCCAAACGCCGGTAGCACCCGTCCTTTCAACATCGCTAAATTTTCTGAACTTTACTTCATAGCTGCTGAAGCCGCCGTGAAAGGTGCTACCACCAAAGCTGGCAAAAGTGCCCTTGATTTAATCAACGTGATTAGAGCACGCGCCGGCAAGTGGCGTTTTGACAACAACGGGAACACCACCAAAGTGGTGGACAACAGTGCTGCCATGATTGCCGCCACACCTACCACTATTGATATTAACTACATTCTGGCAGAGCGGTCCCGTGAGTTCTATGGCGAAGGTTACCGCTGGTTTGACCTAGTGCGTACCCAGAAATGGAACGAGCTGGCCTCTACCTACAGAATTGCAGGAAACAACTACGGAGACCATACCCCAATAACGGTAACCCGCGACATTAAGCCCATGCATTACCTGCGCCCTATTCCGCAAGGACAATTAGAGGCCATGGATATGACCGCTGAGCAAAGAGCTGCCTACCAAAACCCAGGGTATAATTAATCCTTCACCACGATACTTAAAAAGATTGGCTGCTCCAAAGAGGCAGCCAATCTTTTTAAGTACCGTGGTGAATTCAATAAAAGGACCACTTTCTGCCATACATGGTAGAGGAAAAGTCAGCCTTTCCTGGCACCACTTATACCTAAGATCCTTCCGTTTCCCTAGCACAAGAAGACCAATAGTAGAGATGAGAAAAACGTTGCTTCAATCTAGTTTTCTATCGGTTCTTTGTCTCTTACTTGCCTTAATGGCACAAGGGCAGAGAGCCCGCAATCCTATTATTTATGCCGATGTGCCGGACGTAGCCATGATACGGGTGGGGGACACCTATTACATGAGTAGCACCACCATGCATATGAGTCCGGGACTGCCTATCATGAAATCTAAAGATCTGGTGAACTGGCAACTGGTTAACTATGCGTATGCTACCCTGGACTCACTTAATGAGTTAAACCTTACCAACGGAAAAAGCACCTACGGAAGGGGTTCCTGGGCAAGCAGCCTGCGGTTTCATAAGGGTCTGTACTATGTGACCACCTTCTCCCAAACTACCGGGAAAACCTATATCTATACCACCAGAAACTTGGAGAAAGGCCCCTGGGAAACGCACTCCTTTAAACCCTCTTTGCATGATCATTCCTTGTTCTTTGAGGAGGACGGCCGTGTCTATATGATTTATGGCGGCGGCAAGCTACGGATGGTAGAGCTCAAAGCGGATTTGTCTGGGGTAAAAGAAGGAACAGATCAGGTACTGATTGAGAATGCCAGCGCGCCTGCCGGTCCCCATATTAACCTTCCCGCCGAGGGGTCTCAGCTCTTTAAAGTAAACGGCAAATATTACCTCTTCAACATTGTTTGGCCTAAAGAGGGCATGCGGACGGTACTGGTTCACAGAGCAGATAAGATCACCGGTCCTTATGAAGGGAAGGTAGTGTTGCAGGATAAGGGGGTGGCGCAAGGTGGGTTGATAGATACGCCAGATGGCAAATGGTATGCCTATATGTTCCGGGATTTTGGGGCGGTAGGGCGCATACCGTATTTGGTGCCGGTACAGTGGAAAGATGGCTGGCCGGTTCTGGGCACCAATGGCAAAGTGCCGGAAGAGTTGAGCCTGCCCGCAAGTAAAGGCCTTATCCCCGGCATTGTGGCCTCAGATGAGTTTGCCCGGAAAAAAGGAGAGCCCGCCTTACCCTTGGTTTGGCAATGGAACCACAACCCTGACCATGCGCTTTGGTCTGTTACCAAACGAAAGGGTTACCTAAGATTAACCAATGGTCCAATTACATCTGATTTTCTACTGGCCAGAAACACCCTAACCCAACGGACTATAGGGCCTGAAAGCACGGGCTCTACATTGCTGGATCTGTCACACATGAAGGAAGGAGATTTTGCCGGACTCTCCCTGTTGCAGAAAATGTACGGGTTAGTGGGGGTGAAATATGAGAAGGGAGTAAAGTACATTGTGATGGTCAGTGCCCAATCTGGGAGCCCTGTAGAAGAGGAAAGGGTGCCTCTCCACCAAAAGACAGTGTACCTCAAAGCTGAATGTGATTTCAAAGAGCGCCGGGATGTGGTAGGATTCTACTACTGCCTGGACGGGAAATCATGGAAGAAAATAGGGAAGCCTTTGAAGATGGCCTACACCCTTCCGCACTTTATGGGGTACCGTTTTGGGTTATTCAGCTACGCTACCAAAACGCCAGGGGGCTACGTTGATTTTGACTACTTCCGCCTTCATCCAAAAATCTTTGAAAGTAAAGAATAGCCAGTGCCGATAGCTTTAAAAAGAGGATTAAACTTCACATTCTGGAAGACTAGCTCCTCAGAAGTTACTTCGGTAACAAATACGCTTAATGTTTCAAGTGCCTTTTAACTAATTAACCTTTTATGTCACTACTTCAAAGCTGGCGGTGGTACGGCCCCCAGGATTCCGTTACCCTGCTGGATGTAAAACAAGCCGGTGCCACCGGCATCGTGAGTGCCCTGCACCACGTACCCCACGGCGCCGTCTGGACAGTGGAGGAAATCCAGGAACGCAAACGAATCATTGAGGAAGCTGGCCTTACGTGGGCAGTGGTGGAAAGCGTGCCGGTGCATGAGTCTATCAAGACCCGTGCCGCCGACTGTGAGCAGTACCTGGAGAATTACCGCCAGAGCCTGCGCAACCTGGCTGCCTGCGGCCTCAAAACCATCTGTTATAATTTCATGCCCGTGCTGGACTGGACCCGTACCAACCTGGCCCTGGAACTCTGGAACGGCGCCAAAGCCCTGTATTTTGACTGGGCCGATCTGGCCGTGTTTGACCTCTTCATTCTCAAGCGGGAAGGGGCGGAGCAGGATTATGCGCCAAGCGTGGTACAGAAAGCCCGTGAACGCCATGAGGCTTACTCCCCACAAGAACTGGAAGAACTTAGCGAGATCATACGCATGGGCGTTCCCATGGAAGGCTACATTTCGTTGGAGCAACTCCAGCAGAGTATTGATACTTACAAGCAGATCGGTCACGCCGGCCTGCGCGAGAACCTGGCGTATTTCCTGGAGTCCATCATGGATGTCTGCGAAGAGAATGGCCTGAAGATGACCATTCACCCAGACGATCCGCCATACCCTATTCTGGGTTTGCCGCGCATTGCCTCTAACAAAGAAGACCTGCTTTACATTATCAATCGGGTGGACCGGGCGCCCAATGGTATCTGTTTCTGCACGGGTTCCCTGGGCGCCGGTAGACACAACAACCCGGTGGAGATTCTGAAGGAAGTGGGCCACCGCGTGTACTTCGCGCACCTGCGCAACGTGCTCAAAGACCCCGAAGGCAACTTCTACGAGTCTGACCACCTGGCCGGCGACGTGGACATGTATGGCGTCATGAAAGAACTGGTGCAAATCAACGCCACGCGTGAGGTGCCAATTCCGTTCCGGCCAGACCACGGCCACCAGATTCTGGACGACCTGCACAAAGTCACCAACCCCGGCTACTCGGCCATTGGCCGACTGCGCGGCTTGGCTGAATTGCGCGGTCTGGAGATGGGCATTGCCCGCTCTCTGGAGGACTGCAAATAACCCATGAAATTGGAGAAATAACTTTCTCAAAACGGCTGCTGGTTTGGACCTGTTTTCCAAAAAACAGGCTGTTTTGAGAAAGGCTTTTTCTGTTCTCCGTCAGAAGGATCAAGCTACATACCCAGCTATTGAAGGAAACCCCCAAATGATCACCATGCAAACAACTAGCAAACATACCCAACTCAGGAGGTCCTGGTCTGCCGGCTCTCTGAAGGCCATTATGTTATTTCTGGCGGTGCTGCTGCCGGTAACGTCGGCCTTTGCGGTAGAGGATGTCAAATACATTTCCAGCCAGAAAAAGGATAAGGCCTTCACTTTGGCAGAAGGCGGAAAATCTGCCCCTTTCTTCATCCATGAGAAGGATTTCCCTGGGGTAATCAGAGCCTTGAAAGACCTGCAAGCCGATGTAAAACGCGTGACCAATGCCGAACCAGCCTTAACCATAGCAAGCAAAGCGCCTAAAGCGGACCGGCTGGTGTTGGTAGGGACCATCGGCCAAAGCCCGCTGATTGACCAACTGGTGAAAAGCAAAAAGCTGGACGTGAAGGACCTGGTCGGCAAATGGGAAACCTTTGTGGTGCAGGTAATCAAAAAACCTATGAAAGGCGTGGACGAGGCCCTGGTAATTGTAGGCAGCGACAAGCGCGGTACCATCTATGGCATCTATGACGTGTCGACGCAGATTGGCGTCTCGCCCTGGTACTGGTGGGCCGATGTGCCGGTGACCCAGACGCCCAACCTGTACGTGCAGGAAGGCCGCCACACCAAAGGTACCCCCGCCGTGAAATACCGCGGCATCTTCATCAATGATGAGGCCCCGGCGCTATCCAACTGGTCTAAAGAGCAGTTTGGCGGCTTCAACCACAAGTTTTACGAGAAGGTGTTTGAGTTGATTCTGCGCATGAAAGGCAACTACTTGTGGCCGGCCATGTGGGGCAGCGCGTTCAATGACGATGACAAGATCAACCCTGAGGTAGCCGATATGTACGGCGTGGTAATGGGAACCTCACACCATGAGCCGCTTATGCGCGCGCATGATGAATGGCGCCGCTACGGCTCCGGTCCCTGGAACTACAGTACCAATCCAGAGAAGTTGCGCGAGTTCTGGCGCAGCGGCATCCAGCGCATGGGTACCAAAGAAAGTATTGTGACCGTGGGCATGCGCGGCGACGGCGACGAGCCCATGAGCCGTGAAAGCAATATTGAACTGCTGGAGCGCATTGTAAAAGACCAGCGCCAGATCATCTCTGACGTGACGGGCAAAGATGCTTCCAAAACACCGCAGTTATGGGCCCTCTACAAAGAGGTGCAGGACTACTATGATAAGGGCATGCGCGTGCCAGATGACGTAACCCTGCTACTAGCAGATGACAACTGGGGAAATATCAGAAAGCTGCCCAAAGTAGGGGAGAAGCAGCATTCCGGAGGGTACGGCATCTATTACCATTTTGACTACGTGGGCGGCCCCCGTAACTACAAGTGGCTGAACACCAATCAAATTTCCCGCGTCTGGGAACAAATGCACCTGGCCTATCAGCACAAGGCAGACCGTATCTGGATTGTGAACGTGGGCGACATCAAACCCATGGAATTCCCCATAGAGTTTTTCCTAGACTACGCCTGGAGCCCTGAGAAATGGCCCGCCGAGCGCCTGGGCGAATATACCCGCCTATGGTCTGAGCAGCTGTTCGGGCCAGAGCATGCCACGGCCATTGCCGATATCATGGCCAAGTACACCAAGTTCAACAGCCGCCGCAAGCATGAGCTTTTGTCCCCGGATACCTACAGCCTCACCAACTACCAGGAAGCAGAACGAGTAGTGAACGAATACAAGGCCCTGACCACAGAAGCCACCCGAATCTACAACGCCTTGCCTGCCCAATACAAAGACGCCTATTACCAGTTGGTATTGTTCCCGGTGGCGGCCAGCGCCAACCTCAATGACCTACACGTGACGGTAGGCCGCAACAGGCTGTACGCCCAGCAGGGCAGGGCCAGCACCAACGACCAGGCCGCCAAAGCCAGAGACCTCTTCGCGAAAGATGCAGAGCTGACCAGGTTTTTCCATAAGGAAATGGCCGGCGGTAAATGGAACCACATGATGTCACAGACCCACATCAGCTACACCTACTGGCAACAACCTGAGAAAGACGTGATGCCCGAGGTGAAGGAACTGACCTTGCCCGCTGCCGCCAGCATGGGCGTGGCCGTGGAAGGCTCCAGCAAGTGGTGGCCCCAGGAAAAAGAGGCGGCGGTTTTGCCAGAGTTTTCTCCCTATGTAGCGCAAGGTCATTTTCTGGAGATCTTTAACCGTGGTCAGCAACCGTTTGACTATTCTGTCACCGCCGGGTTTCCGTGGGTAAAGATCTCGCAGCCTTCCGGCACCGTGGACAAAGAGCAGCGGGTGTGGGTAAGCGTAGACTGGACCAAAGCCCCTGCAGGCACGCAGCGCGTTCCGGTAACCATTACCGGTCCTAAAGGAACTAAGGTGGTGGTGCAGGCCGTGGTACAGAATCCGGCAGCGATTCAGGCCGGTAAGGTAGACGGTTTTATAGAAAGCAACGGCTACGTGTCTATAGAGGCAGAGCACTTCACCAAAGCCGTGGACGCCAACCAAATTAAATGGCAAGTAATCCCTGATCTGGGGCGCACCGCCTCGGCCATGACCACCATACCAGTAACCGCGCCAAGCCAGACGCCGGGCGGTAATAGCCCCCACTTAGAATACAAGATGCACCTGCAGAAAGCCGGTGAGGTGAGCGTGCAAGTTATGTTGTCGCCAACCCTGAACTTCCATAATACCCAAGGGCTGCGCTACGCCATTTCCTTTGATGACCAGGCGCCGCAGATCATCAACATCCATAGGGGCAAGGGCGAAGGCGAATGGAACAGGAACGTGGCCAATAACATCAACCTGACCATTTCTAAGCATCAGCTTGCCCAGCCCGGGGCGCACACGCTCAAGTTCTGGATGGTAGATTCTGGGGTGGTGCTGCAGAAAATAGTGGTAGACGCCGGTGGCCTGAAACCTTCCTACCTGGGGCCGCCGGAAAGTACCTATGTACCTGTAAAGGAAGCTAAATAACACCATCTGTTTTAGGCCTGTTTTTCCACAAACAGGCCTAAAACAGGTTTTACTTTCTTAATATCAAACAGAAGACTATGGCTCGGAAGTAGCTTCTGAGCCATAGATAGAATAAATAGAGCTTTCCTGTTTTGGGGTTGTTTTTGAGAAAACAGGCTCAAAACAAGAAAGCTAGTCGTTGGAATAACTTTCCTGCCACCAAATTGAAACTTACTGCTCCACGTATGAAAAATAAATTACTTTCAGCTGCCGCCGCTTTCTTTACCCTGGCAGTTCTAGGCTTTGCCAGCCTCCTGCCCGCGGCGGCCCAGCAAAAGCAGACGTTCCAAAACCCCATCTTCCCGGGGTTTTACCCAGACCCCAGCGTGCTGCGGGTGGGAGAGGACTATTATCTCATCCATTCCTCGTTTGCTTATTTTCCGGGGGTGCCCATCTTCCATAGCAAAGACCTGGTCAACTGGACCCAGATTGGCAACATTCTGGACCGGCCCGAACAGCTGAACTTAGACGGCCACAACGTTTCCCGCGGGATCTTCGCGCCCACCATTTCTTACAAAGACGGCACCTTCTACATGGTCACCACCCTTATTGATAAAGGAGGCAACTTTGTGGTGACCGCCACTAATCCGGCCGGTCCCTGGTCTAAACCCCACTGGCTGCCCAACGTGAACGGCATTGACCCTTCTATTTTCCATGACGATGACGGGAAGAGTTACATCATGTACAACTCAGACGCCCCAGACAACAAACCGCTGTATGATGGGCACCGCACCATACGTATGTTTGAGATTGACCTGAAAACCATGAAGACGGTCGGGCCGCAGCACCTGCTGGTGAACGGTGGCGTGGACCTTTCTAAGAAACCGGTTTGGATTGAAGGTCCGCATATCTACAAAGTGACCGGCTTTTACTACTTAATGGCCGCCGAGGGAGGCACCAGCGTCAACCACTCTGAGGTGGTTTTGCGCAGCAAAACCGTGACCGGCCCTTATATCCCGTATGAAAAGAACCCTATCTTAACCCAACGGCATTTGCCCGGTGATCGGCCAAACCCCGTATCGGCTACGGGCCACGCAGACCTGGTGCAGACGCAGAACGGAGACTGGTGGGCCGTATTCCTGGCCACTCGTCCGTACAGCGGCGCCCAGGACCATTACAACACCGGCCGCGAGACGTTCCTGGCGCCCGTTACCTGGAAAGAGGGCTGGCCCATTATCAACCCAGACCATGACCTGGTGCAGTACAATTACCCGGTGCCCAATTTGCCAGCCCAGAAGAAACCGGCCTTCCCGCTGACGGGTAATTTTAGCTTCCATGAAGAATTCAAAGGCACAACCTTGCCCATGTATTGGCTACAACTGAGAACCCCGCGCTACCAGTGGTATAGCCTGAGCAAACCCTTGGGAAAACTAACCCTGGAGGTGCGGCCAGAGAGTTTCTCTGAAAAGATGAATGTCTCTTTTCTTGCCCGCCGGCAGCAGCATGTGAAGGGAAGCGCCAGTACCGAAATGGAGTTTGCCCCAACCAAAGAAAACGAGTTCGCTGGCTTAGTGGCCTTCCAAAACAGTGAGCATTATTACGCCCTGGGCAAAACCCTTAAAGGAAATCAGCCGGTGGTGCAACTGCTCAAGGCAGACAAAACGGTGCTGGCTGAGAAAGTACTCACGGAGAAAGAAGGCAAAAAACCGGTCTACCTTAAGGTGAGCTTTAATGGCGGCACGTATGCCTTTTACTACGCCACCAAAAAAGGAAAATGGCAACTGCTACAGGACAACGTAGACGGCAAATACCTGAGTACCCGCGTGGCCGGCGGTTTTGTAGGCGTCACCCTTGGGCTTTATGCCACTTCTAACGGACTTCCTTCTACCAACAGAGCTTCCTTTGACTGGTTTGACTATGAAGGCAATGATGACATTTTTGAGAAGCCGTCCTTGACCAAAGCAAAGTAATAACAGGAAACCGAAAGGATTAAAAAGCGGGTCCAGTAGGGCCCGCTTTTTTTGTGCCTGGCAATTCTGTTTTGAGGCTGTTTTTAGGAATACAGGCTCAAAACGCCCACTTCAAAACTGTCTAGACCGGGCTCTATAAAAAAAGGCTGCCTCTACAAGAGGCAGCCTTTCCGTGAACTAAAATGAAAAATATTTCAAGGCCCAGTAATAGCTGAGCTTTACTTCAAAGGGTTAAATAAACCGGTTAATGAGGTTCTCCAGGTATTCCTGACGACCACTTTTCACGGCTGGCTCACCCTTCTCAATGGCGAAGGCCCTAAGGTCTTCCAGGGTCAGTTTGCCTTGCTCATACTCTTTTCCTTTGCCGCCGTCAAAAGAAGCGTAGCGCTCCTCGCGCACTTTCAAGAAGTCTGATTTTTGCAGGATGTTATCTGCCGTGATCAAGGCGCGGGCGAAGGTGTCGGCTCCGCCGATGTGGGCATAAAACAGGTCTGCGGGGTCAGTTGAGTTTCTTCTGATTTTAGCGTCAAAGTTCACTCCACCGCCCTGCAGGCCACCAGCTTCCAGGAAGATCAGCATGGCCTCAGTCAATTCGTTCAGGTTGTTCGGGAACTGGTCGGTATCCCAGCCGTTCTGGTAGTCACCGCGGTTGGCATCCACTGAGCCCAAAACGCCGGCATCGGCGGCCACCTGCAGCTCGTGCTGGAAGGTGTGGCCCGCCAGGGTGGCATGATTTACCTCAATGTTGATTTTGAAATCGCCCAGTAAATCGTGCTGACGCAGGAACCCGATCACGGTAGCGCAGTCATAGTCGTACTGGTGCTTGGTAGGTTCCATGGGCTTGGGCTCAATGAAGAACGTGCCTTTGAAGCCTTGCTGGCGGGCGTAATCTTTGGCCGTGTGCAGGAAGCGGGCCAGGTGCTCCTGCTCGCGCTTCATGTTGGTGTTCAACAGGGTCATGTAGCCTTCACGGCCTCCCCAGAAGACATAGTTCTCACCACCCAGGGCAATGGTAGCATCCAGGGCGGCTTTCACCTGAGCCCCGGCGTGCGATAATACCTGGAAATCTGGGTTGGTAGAGGCGCCGTTCATGTAGCGCTGGTGCGAGAATACGTTAGCCGTGCCCCATAGCAGTTTCACGCCGCTTTGGGCTTGCTTTTGCTTGGCGTATTCCACCATGGTTTGCAGGCGGCGCTCATTTTCTACTATGTCATTGCCATAGTCTACCACGTCCACGTCATGGAAGCAGTAATAAGGCATACCCAGTTTGGTGATGAACTCAAAGGCGGAATCCATTTTGGCTTTGGCGCGGGTAATCACATCTGAGCTTTCGTCCCAGGCGAAGTTGAGGGTAGGTCCCCCGAAAGGATCAGAGCCATTAGCGTTGAACGAGTGCCAGTACGCCACCGAGAACTTGAAATGCTCTTTCAGGGTTTTGCCGGCTACCACCCGGTTTTCATCATACCAGCGGTACGCCAGCGGGTTGTCAGACTCCAGACCTTCAAACTTGATTTGTCCTATGCCTTTGAAAAACTCTTTGTCACCAATTGTAAGATTTGCCATGGTTTTGATTATATGGGATGTAATGATTTAGTCTTGTAATTGTTTTTGCAGCAGCGCTTTCCAGTCCTGGTAAACGGCTTCATAGGAATCCGCCTGATTTGGCTCAATGAGCCGGAGGCGCTCAAACCGGCTAAAGGCTTCCTGCGGCGAGGAAAAGGCCTTCGCACCTATGCCGGCACCCAGCGCAGCCCCCACGCTACCATCGTTCTGGTACAGTTCCACGGGTACGCCTGTAGCATTCACAAAGGCCTCCGTAAAGAGAGGACTCAGGAACATATTGGCGTTACCGGCCCTGATCACTTTGGGGTTCATACCGTTCTCGCGCATAATGTCCAGGCCGTACCTGAACGTGAAGGCGATGCCTTCCTGCACTGCCCGGAACACATGCGCCTTGGAGTGGAGGTTGAAATTGAGATGGTGGAATTGAGCACCAATGATGCGGTTGTTAAACACGCGCTCGGCGCCGTTCCCGAAAGGGAAAATGCGCAGGCCTTCGCTGCCTACCGCCACTTTCTGGGCCTCGGCGTTCATCTGCGGGTAATCCAAGCCGTGGCCCAGGTTTTCCTTTACCCAGCTGTTCATGATGCCCGTGCCGTTGATGTTCATGAGCACGCCCACCCGCTTGGCATTGGGCTGGTAGTTCACGTGGGCAAAGGTGTTCACCCGCGACTGCGGGTCATAGGTCAGTTGGTCGCTCACGCCGTAAATCACGCCCGAGGTTCCGGCCGTGGCCGCCACCTCACCGGGGTTGAGCACATTCAGAGAAAGCGCGTTGTTAGGCTGGTCCCCTGATTTATAACTCACCGGAATGCCCGCTTTCAGGCCCAGCGCTTCGGCTACCGCCGAAGTCACCCGTCCGTGTTCTGAAAAGAGCGGCTTCACCTCCGGAATAATGTCTTTGCTAAACCCGAAGAAGCTCATCACATCCTCAGACACCTCGTCTTTCTGGAAATCCCAGAAGATTCCCTCAGACAGGGCAGAGGCGCTGGTGGTAATGTCACCCGTCAATTTCATCGCGATGAAATCGCCGGGCAGCATGATTTTATGAATTCTGTCAAAGGTGGCGGGCTCGTTTTCTTTGACCCAGGCCAGTTTGGAGGCGGTGAAGTTGCCAGGCGAGTTGAGCAGGCGTTCCAGGGCTTTTTCCTGGCCAATGTGTTCCAGGGCCTGCTGGCCATAGGGCACCGCGCGGCTATCGCACCAGATAATGGAATCACGCAGTACCTGTTGGTCTTTGTCAACCACCACTAGTCCGTGCATTTGGTAGGCGATGCCAATGGCCCCAATATCTTGGGGGTTATAGGCCCCGGAAGCGTTTACTTTCTTTACCGCCTGCTGGGTATGCTCCCACCACATCTCGGGCGACTGCTCGGCCCAACCGGGTTGCAGCGAGGTGATCTTTGATTCCGTTTCGGGAAATTGCGCAGAGGCCAGGCTCTTCTGCGTGGCGGCATCTACCACCGATACTTTTACAGAAGAAGTGCCTATGTCTATTCCTAGTAAGAGCATAAAAAGCGTTGTTTGGTAAGGTTGGTGCAGGAGGCTTTTATAATTTACACTGGGGCAAAAGAACCACCAGAATACTATTTATGCCAACGTTGGCATAAGTTTAAGGTTTTATTCTGAGAATTGAAAATTTACGGCCCTTAATCTGGTAATTTTTAAGGCAGGGAAAATCTCAAGGCTTTATAAAAAGGGAGGAAAAGCAAGTTTAGAGGATAGTCTTTTTGCCGCTTCAGTTAAGGAAAATGAAGGTGAGTTTTGTATTTTAGGTGATGCGTTTCAAGCCTGATTTCCTCAAAATGCACCTAAAAAAGGGACCTCAAACGTGCTGGTATGATTAAGTAGGAAAGTAGCCTAGGTGAAAGTTGCAAGGGCCCGGCTGTTTTGGGCCTGAATTCTTAAAAACGTGCCCGAAACAAAGGAAGGCAAGAGCCAGGGCCCTTATTACCAGAAAGCAATTGCCTATATTTAAGGCGTTAAAGAAGTAAAATTGAAGAAGACCACCATACATGACATTGCGCGGGAATTAGATGTGACATTCTCTACTGTTGCCCGGGCCCTGAACGACCACCCTGCTATTAGCGCGGCCACCAAAGCCGCCGTGCTGGAAACCGCCAAGCGTCTGAACTACCAGCAAAACAAGCTGGCTTCCTCGCTGCGGTCCGGCAAAAGCCATGTGATTGGCATTATTGTGCCGAGTTTGGACACCAGCTTTTTCAGTTCAGTGGTGCATGGCATGGAAAAGGTGCTGAACGAGAACGGCTACAGCGTGCTTTTGTACCAGACCGGCGAGTCCATCAAGCAGGAACAAAAGGGGTTAGGCACTTTCCTGCAGTCAAGGGTGGACGGCATCATCTCTTCGGTGTCATCAGAAAGCGATGGTTTTGAATTTTACTCTGAAATAAGAAAACGCCAGGTGCCGCTTCTGTTTTTTGACCGGGCTATCAAAGAATTGGAGATACCCTCAGTCACCATCAATGATTACAAGGCGGGCTTTGAGGCCACGGAGCACTTGATAAAACAAGGATATACCCGCATTGCGCACATCACGTCAGAAAAGAACCTGACCATTTTTAACGAACGCTTCAGGGGCTACCGCGAGGCTCTGGAAAAGTATGGCTTGCCCTTCCAGGAGAATATGGTTTTCAAGGGCACGGTAGGGCTGGAGTTAGGGCAGGAATCTGTGCGGCGCCTGCAGGCGGAGCATCTTCCCTTTGATGCCATCTTTGCCGCCGAGGATTACACAGCAATGGGAGCCTTGCAGCAACTGCTGGAAAGCGGGGTCCAGGTTCCCCTGCAGGTAGGCGTGATCGGTTTCGCCAATGAGGCATTTGGGGCATTTGTGACCCCGTCGCTTTCCACGGTAGACCAGCAGACCATTAAGATGGGCGAAGAGACCGCGCGCCTTTTCCTTAAGCTCACCGCCAATAAAGATTATTACGGCAGTACCCCCGAGCATATTGTCTTGGATCCTTTTGTAGTGGCGCGGAAATCTTCGCAACCACAGCGACAGGGGTAGTTCTTGTCAGTTTTTATTTTTTTATACTAGTTTAGCATAGGTTTAGGCTTACCTGGTGGATTCTTGGGTGCATGCAGTTTGCTTTCGCTGGCGTGGTGGCTGTTCTCTCCTGAGTCCTTATGCTTGGTTGTTTCATCTTTCCCTCCGAGCGCTCACGGCCGCGGGGCCCCGTCTTTCCCCCTCGCACTGCCCTTGCGGCCTCCTTGCCTTCTGCCCTTACCTAAAGCTTTTGCAGGGCCACAAGCGAGGCGCTCGGAGTAAAGACTGGAAACGGGGAAATGCGCGGGGAAAATGGAGGTTTTAAGATTTGCGTTTTAAGGCCGTTTTCCGGAAAACAGGCTCAAAATGCAATTGGGGCTTAATAACGCCAGCACCGCTCACTTATCGCAGACTCCCCCCTTGAGGGGGGCGAAGGGGGGGTGTTTACACAGGAGAGCACTCATGGATGTCAGCCTTGCCATCTTCCAACGATATACTCAAGAGGCGCTGCCGCCGGGGATTGCAAATCCCCCTTTCGGAACTTCCGGATTACAAATCCGGAAGAGCGTTCTTTGACGCTTCCTGCCTCTTTGCCCAATACTGCCCGCCGTTGTTGGTGTTCCCAGGGGCCAACAACTAAAATTGCTGTCCACGCATTTGGTCCCCCTTTGAAGGGGGTAGGGGGATGATCCATTTTTGCAGATCTAGCCATTTTCTGCCTGTTTTCTGTAAAACTGCTCTAATGTGACAATGCTAAAAATCGTCCTTCTAACCTAAAGCCACAATTTGTGCTTGAGGCCTTATTACAGATTTCCTAACGCCCGCTTTATTATGCAATTTTCATAATCCATAAATTGGCCATCCGCACCTCTATATAAAATGCCCCCATCTAAATAAATATGTTAACTAAAGCTCGCCTTTAAAATTATTACCCTGTCTCACCAAGAACACGAACTGGATTCAGGGAAATAGGTGTTAATTTTGTAGATCTATGGGACTGTTCATCACATCGTTGGCATCGGGGAGTAATGGGAATTGCTATTACATTGGTAATGAGCGGGAAGCGGTGCTGGTGGATGCGGGCATTTCGTGCCGCGAGACCGAAACTCGTATGCAGCGGCTGGGGCTCTCGATGTCCAGGGTGAAGGCCATCTTCATTTCCCATGAGCATTCAGACCATATAAAAGGGCTGGCAGTGCTGGCCAAGAAACACCGTTTGCCGGTGTACATTACGCCGGGGACCCGGCAGAATCTGCGGTTTGGGCTGGACCAGGAGTTGTTGAGGTCGTTTGAGGCCTATGTGCCTGTGCAGATTGGCGGGCTTTCTGTTCAGGGGTTTCCTAAGTTTCATGACGCCGCAGATCCGCATAGTTTCATCGTGTCTGGCAACGGAATCAATATAGGGGTCTTCACCGATATTGGGGCGCCCTGTGACCATGTGATCCAGAATTTCCAGCAATGCCATGCGGCCTTTCTGGAGACCAACTATGATGAGGAACTCCTGGACCGGGGCCATTACCCGTATCATTTGAAAGCCCGCATCAGGGGGAACTTCGGCCACCTTTCTAACCTGCAGGCCATTAACCTGTTCACCGGGTATAAACCCAGTTTTATGACCCATGTGCTGCTGGGGCACCTTTCCAAAGACAATAACTGCCCGCACCTGGTAAAAGAGCTGTTCTCTACCCACGCCGATGGCACCGAAGTAGTAGTGGCCTCCAGGTACCAGGAAACGAAGGTCTATTATGTAAACGGGGAGCCGGTTTCCCTTGCTAAGGCGAGCCCTGTAGTGCAAAAAGTGGCGGCCCGCAAAGCGGTGTCCAAACCTAAGGTCCAGCAGCTTTCCTTAGATCTTTTTTAGCCTGAAAAGGTACATCCTTCCGCTACAAGTATTTTATTTTCCCTCCTATTATAAATGTCTTTGCCCCTTCAGGTGCGAGGGTTCATCCATGCGTTTGTTTTCTGCTAGATTCTTTTCCTGAAAAGTCCATAGTTAGTGGAAAGAAAAGGCCAAGGAATCAAGGATTTTAAAACAGGTCCAAAGACATACTTTGATTTTTAGCCAACCCTAGAATTACTTCCTACGTTTTCATACCCAAGTATCCCATCTAATAATCTAAAAATAACGCTATGGAAACAAGAGACTTAAAAAACGAAGCTAGAGAATTAAAGAACGCAGCTGATAATTTCAATCCAGAACATAAAGAAGGTCCTGTTGCCCGGGCCATTGAAGAGTATACCGCTAAGTTACCTTCAGACTTATTCCTGTGGGCAGCCCTGGGATCAATGGCAGTTTCTGCCACCCTTAAAATCATGAAAAAAGATGATGAAGCCTTATTTGTAGGCCAGTGGCCAGCACCTTTCCTGTTGCTGGGACTATATAACAAGATTGTAAAAGTAGAAGGCCATGAAGGCGAAAAAACTGCGGGCAGACGCCCAGCCGGTGCCGGAACCAGATAAGCCTTTCACCTATATAAGTTGAAACAGAAGAGGGAGCCCAGGCTCCCTCTTCTGTTTTTAGGGATTCTCCAACCCAAAAGTTATAAGGGTGCGCCATAAATACGGTTAACCCGCCTATCTTTCAAAATCCTCCTTCCTGCCATTTCAAATAAAAACCAGCTTTAAGTTGTCCAAGCAACTTCTTGTGACGGAAATAATAAAAACCAGGCTTTTATATAGGTTTTACGATTTTAATATATTAAATATGTAATACAAACTTGTAAAAGTCTAGTAAATGCTTCAGTGACCACTTTATTGTTAAAGGTATGGTAGTAAGCTTTTCTTTTAGATTTTGCCTACAATGCCTGTTAGTGGCCTACTTATGCCTGGCCTTTACGGGGGTAGCGCGGGCGCAGGTAGAAACCAAGCAGGATTCTACTGCTAAAAGCCTGGTCAATGAGCAGCAAAACAAATTAAACGAGCAAAAATTAAAGTCCTCCGCAGACTTAGAGATAGACGGCCTGATAGTAGACGAAACGGTCACTAAAACGGGGCGGAATTTTTATGACATCTTCCAAATGCAATGGGAGGCCCCGGTGGGCGTGAAGAATTTTTCCATTACCATCAAAGAGAAGCCCGCCCGGGGCAATGTATCTATTGTTTCTGTGGTGGTTAATGATGAAAGTGTCTTTGAGTACCAGTTACAACCCAGGTATGAAGTAATAGAGGAGGTAGCCAATTACGTTGTGACCCTGGTGTTTGATCATTTGGTGAATGATCAACTGACAAAGCAGCTGGAGGCCGAGGGGAAACAGTTACGTGAGTTATATTGAATATCCTATCCAAAAAATATATTACATGGTTATGAAAAAGCTTTACTCTTTCGCGGTTCTTCTGGTCTTGTTTGTCTTGTCTCATTCCCAGGTAATGGCGCAGGACTTTGTATATGAACCCAAGAACCCTGCCTTCGGGGGAAATCCTTTTAACTACCAGTGGCTGCAATCCTCGGCCCAGTCGCAAGATAAATTAAAGGACCCTAATGCCACCACGGGAACTGGCGCTAACCAAGACCCGCTAAAGCAATTCCAGGAAAGCCTCAATAGGCAGATCTTAAGCCAGTTGTCAAGGCAATTGGTTTCCTCCCAATTTGGAGATGACGGGTTGGCCCCCGGTAAATACGTGATTGGTACCTATCAGATAGACGTGACAGAAGGAACGAATGGAATTTCAGTGGTCATTGTAGACCAAAGCACGGGCAACCAGACCACCGTCACCATTCCCTACTTTTAGAAGAGCCTGGCCACATTGGCGCCCTCGTCATTTCCTACTTTTCATCCATTGAGCATACCCCCATCTTTATGCTGAACTGCTCTTGTAAGTACCTCACGCACGTAATAGTAGCAGCCCTTCTCTTTTCAGGGGTTTCCTGTACCCCTTTCTTCAATAACGCGTTTCATACCTCCCGGGCTACGCTGGGGGTGCCGGCTCCAGGCAATGAGAACCTGGTGAACCTACCGCCGCCCCAGCAAAAGGTGGTTGCCGCAGTCTATAAATTCAGGGACCAGACGGGCCAGTACAAGCCTTCCGTTAACGGCAATAACTGGTCCACGGCCATTACGCAGGGTACCACCACTATCTTATTGAAATCGTTGGAGGAGTCTGGTTGGTTTACGCCCATTGAGCGCGAGAACCTGGGCAACCTTCTGAATGAGCGAAAAATTGTGCGCTCCACCCGCGCCGAGGCCGAGGCGATTACTGGCCGCAAAGAACCGGCCTTGCCTTCCTTGCTGTTTGCGGGGATCATTCTGGAAGGGGGTATTATTTCTTATGAC
Source organism: Rufibacter radiotolerans (assembly GCF_001078055.1). Taxonomy (NCBI): domain Bacteria; kingdom Pseudomonadati; phylum Bacteroidota; class Cytophagia; order Cytophagales; family Hymenobacteraceae; genus Rufibacter; species Rufibacter radiotolerans. Next base: position 1,291,722 of record NZ_CP010777.1, read on the forward strand.
GCCAACGTGGTCACCGGCGGGGCAGGCCTGCGCTACTTCGGGGCCGGGGCCTCAGGTCAATACCGTGAAGACAAAGTAACGGTGTACCTTAGGGCCATCTCTACCAGCACCGGCGAGATCCTCAAAACCGTCTACACCTCCAAAACCATCCTTTCCCAGACCGTAGACTTCGGGCTTTTCAGGTATGTCAAGTTCAAGAGGCTATTAGAGGCAGAGACTGGTTTTACCTATAATGAACCTTCAGAAATGGCGGTAAAAGAAGCCATTGACAAAGCGGTGCAGGGCCTTATTATTGAAGGCATTCAGGCTGGCTATTGGGGCCTCAAAAATAAAGCCGATATGGAGTCTCCCCTCATAAAGGAATACCAGCAGGAAAAATTGGACGTGAAGAGCACCAACATCCATGGGGAATTAATGGCTTCCAGACGCGGGGTGCTTGGGTTCAGCGCGGCCGGCGGCGGTATGTACTATAACGGTGACTACTCCGGCTCACAGGTAGAACCAATGGCCGAAGTGGGGGTAAAGCTAAGCTCCAAACAGAATCTGGGGGCAGACTTTAAATTTGGGAGAGGAGCCTTGTCTACCACTGGTGAGGTTTACCACCGGACCGTGAACTACGCAGAGCTAAACCTCAACTATCTGCTTTCCCCCAAACTGAAATACTCGCCTTATGTGCAGGTGGGCGGGGGCGTGATAGGCGCCAGCTCCAGTGGGAAAAGCATCTTCAGCGTCTTTGACCAGGAGGGGCTCCAGGCCTATATAAAAGGGGGAATTGGCTATGAATACCTTATCACACCCCATATTGGCCTGGATCTGAGCGCGCACAGCTCCTATATTCTCAATGATAAGATTGACGGCATTAACCAGGGCCGCTTCAATGACTATTACTGGACGGGCAAGCTAGGGATAAATATCTATCTGGGCCTTTTCAAGTAGCCTTTTTCAATGCCCTGTTTTACGCCCGCAGCTACAGCATACATTAAACATTATATTACTATATCATGCCTAAAATAGTATCTATCCTCCGGCTTGCTTGCTTGTTGTTTTTGGTTGTTTCCTGTAATGAAGACACCATTGACCCTATTGGCGAAGGGGCCATCATAGGGGTAGTTTTAGATGCCGAAACCGAGAAGCCCATTTCGGCGGCCACCATCAAAACAAGCCCGGCCACCTCTTCTATTATCACAGATTCGGAGGGCAAGTTTGTCATGAGCGCCATTCCGGACGGGGACTATTCCATTACCGCCAAGAAAACAGGCTACTCACCGGAAACGGTAACCGTAGCGGTAAGAGACCAGAAGCAAACCACTGTCTATATTCAGTTAGAACCGGGTAGCAGCTCTGGGTCGAACCGGGCCCCCGACCCCGCCTTCAATCCCAGTCCGGGTACAGACACCCAGAACCAGCCTATATCCGTCACCCTGCGGTGGCAAGGCGCAGACCCAGACCGCAGAGATTCTGCCCTCACCTATGATGTGCTTCTGTATGAGGCAGGGTCCACGCAAAAAAAAAAATTAGCCGAAGGAATTTCTGATACCTCTGTGGTGGCCAATGGCCTCATGTACAACACTACCTATTTCTGGCAGGTGGTCAGTAAAGATGCCCAGGGAGATAGTACCATGGGACCGGTTTGGAGTTTCAAAACCATTGACATCCCAGATTTCCGGTTCTTCTTTGCCCGCTCAGAAAACGGAAACTATGATATCTACAGTTCCTCCGGAACCGAAGCGGCCAGTGCCCGCCTTACCAATGCCTTTTCCCGGGAGTGGTGGCCCATCCTGAGCCCGGCCCGCGATAAGATTGCCTACTCTTCCAACGCCACCATTGAGCCCCAGATATTTACCATGAACCGCGACGGTTCCGGGAAAAAGCAGATCACTACGCTGCCGGTGATAGGAAACCATAACCTGGGAATTGGCTTTGCCTGGTCTCCGGATGGGGGCAGGCTGGTCTATGCCAATTATGACAAGCTCTACACCATTGACCATGACGGCTTCAACCTAACCCTTATTGCTACTGCGCCCGCGGGCCGGCACTTCAGAATGGTAGACTGGACCGGCCAAGGCGACAAACTGGTGGTACAGACCATTGGCTCTAACATCAATGACTCTGAAATTTACCTGATGGATGCCAACGGCGCCAATATGAGGGTCTTAATTGGGAACCTGCCGGGTAGGGTAGAGAGCCCCACCTTCTCCATTGACGGCAACTACGTGTTGTTTACCAATGATGTTGATGGCTTTGAGGTAAGCACCGGAAGGCAATTGAACTCCCACATCTTTATGGTGAAGATAGACGGCACTGGCTTGGTTGATCTTTCCACCTCTAAACCAAACGGCACCAATGACCTCATGCCGCGTTTTTCGCCAGACGGTTCAAAAGTGATTTTCGTGAACACCAATAATGACGGCCTAGGCGAACGCAGCATCTGGACCCTGGACGTAGCCAATAAATCTACCAGGGTGAAGCTTTTCTCTAACGCCGAAATGCCAGACTGGAAATAAAATACTTTAGGTAGAAGGCTGGATATTACTGTTGCTTTCCCTTTAAACACCGAAGCGTTTTGGGCCTGTTTTATGAAAAACAGGCCCAAAACGCTTCGGTGTTTTTATTTAAATAAAGAGGGGATTTAAAACAGATGAACCCAATGAAAGACTAACTGGGCCACGGGCGTTTCTTGGTCCCTCTGGTGGGGGGCGCTGAAAGTGGGTCATCGGGCCAGTGGTGTTTGGGGTAACGGCCCCGCAAATCCTTCCGGACCTCAAAGTAACCAGTGGCCCAGAAACTGCGCAGGTCCTTGGTTACTTGCACGGGGCGCGAGGCCGGCGAAAGAAGATGCATGAGCACGGGCACTTTGCCACCGCCAATAAAAGGCGTATCCAACATCCCGAACACTTCCTGCAACCGCACGGCCAAAACCGGGACTGCCGGTTCTGCATAATCTACAGCAATACGTGAGCCGCTGGGCACCTCCAGGTGTGAGGGCGCCAGTCGGTCCATTTCCTGCCGTTGTTCCCATGTAAGGTCAGTGAGCAGAATCTCCTTGAAGTCTAGCCGGGCCACCTGCTCCAGAGACCTGAGACCCAGAAGGTGCGGGAGGAGCCAGGTCTCAAAGGTTGACTCCAGAGATTCGTCAGATACCTCTGGCCACCCAGACGGGTTTAGCTGGTGCAGAAAGGCCAGGCGCTGCAGGGTGCGTTTGGCCTCCTCAGACCAGGGCAGGCGCTGAATTCCTTTTTCGCGCAAAGCTTGTAGTAAGGCTTGGGCCACCAGCTCGGGGTCTGGGTTGGGTTGCAGGGTCTCAGAAAGGGTGAGCGCGCCCAGGCGGGTAATCTGGCGGCAAATGATTTTCTCTGTGCCGGCGTCCCAACGTACTTCCTCCAGTCGCTCTACCTGCGCCTTGAAATGGTGCAGAATTTCTTCTTTACTAATAGGGGCAGCCGTCAAAACCCTGGGTTTGTTGCCCAGTTCCAGATGCGCCACAGCATAGAATTCCGCCTCCCCAAACAGCTCCGTCTGGAGCGAAGCCCGCTGCCCGGAAATGAGCCGCACCCGCCCTGAAGATTCGCGCTGGCCTAACCGGTCTGGGTACGCAAGGGCGGTTAAAATGCCAATAGCATCTGCCTGCAGCGGGGCCCGTTTCTCGCGTATGCGCTGCCTGAGGTTCTGGGCCTGTTCCCTTACTTTGCGTACGGCATTAGCGTCTACCGTGTACCCCGGCGTGGGCGGCGATTGGCCGTCCAGGAGTTCCAGGCGCAACGTTAAATCTGGCAGCGGATCGGCCCAGGAAAGTTGAACGGGCCGCAGCAAATCCCGGTCAGAGAGCAATGCCGCCAAATCACAGGCGGTAGTGCCCAGGCCCAGGGCGTGCCCCTTGACCACCAGGTGCCCCAGTCTAGGGGAGAGGCCCAAAGCAGCCAGGGCCTTGCCGTGCACCGTGGCTTTGCCCGAAGCATCTATCGCCTCTAACCGCAATAAAAGATCCCGGGCCAACGCCAAGGCGGCAGCGGGCGGATGGTCCAGCCACTTTAGGGCAGAAGCATCTTGTATTCCCCAGATAGCCAGCTCCAGGGCCAGGCCGGTCAGATCTGCCTCGCAGATTTCAGGGGTATGTCGGTCGGCTAGCTGAAGTTGGTCGGCGGAGGTCCATAGGCGGTAGCACACGCCGGGACCTAAACGACCCGCCCGGCCCCGGCGCTGGTCGGCGGCAGCCTTAGAGACGGGAATAGTAGCCAGGGTGGTGAGACCTATGCGGGGCACAAACTTCGGTACCCGGGCGTAGCCACCGTCAATCACTACTTTCACGCCTTCAATAGTCAAACTGGTTTCGGCGATGCTGGTCGCCAGTACCACTTTCCGGCGACCAGCCGGGGCAGGACGGATGGCGGCCAACTGTTGGGTCAGGTTTAAATCTCCGTGCAGCAGGTGCAGGTCCAAAATGGCGGGTAGTTTGCCTTCCAGGGCCTGGGCAATGCGGCGCATTTCACCCATGCCCGGCAAGAATACCAGCAGGTCTCCGGTGGGCTCCAGGCTCAGGCCCTGCCGAATGGCTTTGGGAACCAGGTTGCTCAGGCGTTCAGCGGGTTTTTGACCGGCGGCAGCCACCTCAGCGGGGGAAAGGTAATGGGTCTCCACGGGGTACTGCCTTCCTTCACTGGTAATGACCGGGGCCTCCAGCCACGTGGCCACTGAAATAGCGTCTAAAGTGGCACTCATCACCAGCAGGCGCAGGTCCGGACGGAGCACGGCCTGGGCATCCAGAGCCAGAGCTAGTCCTACGTCTGCCTGCAGGCTGCGCTCATGAAACTCGTCAAAAATAATGGCGGCAATGCCTTCCAGGGCGGGGTCATTCTGCAGGAGGCGGGTCAGAATGCCTTCGGTGACTACCTCAATCTGGGTCTTGTCTGATACCATGTGCTCCATGCGCACCCAATAGCCTACGGTCTGGCCCACGGGCTCTCCCAGCAGGTCAGACATGCGTTGGGCGGCGGCCCGGGCGGCTAAGCGCCGAGGCTCCAGCATGAGTATCTTACCACCGGCGCGCCATTCGGCCTCCAGCAACGCCAAAGGGACCAGCGTGGTTTTACCGGCTCCGGGGGGTGCTTCCAGCACGGCCCGGGCATTGGTTTCCATGGCCTGAAGGAGCCTGGGAAGGGCTTCTTTGACCGGTAGCTCGGGTAAGGATTGAAGAATGGTTTGATCTGGCATACAACCCCAAAGTTCCGGATTCTTCCTTGGATTTCTTGTGGTCCCACCCGGTAAGTTTTATCCAGAGATTAAAGTCGTCTCTCAAATAAAGCCGGGTGCTGCTAAAGCAAGGCATCATGGAAAACAAAAAAGCCCGCCCCGTAAAGGGCAGGCTTTTGTTGGTAGGGGTATCTAAACTACTCGGCTTTCTGGTTGATATAGCCTTTGGCGAGTTTGTTTAAAAGAGTATCTGTTTTTTGCTCTTCATTGAGGGTTAATCTCAATAATTGGGCGGCTTCTACGTGGCCAAGACGCTCAGCAAAGTGAGCGGCAGTACCGTAACCGGCAATTTCATAATGCTCAATGCGCTGCGCCGAAGCGATCAGGCCGGCATCTTTTACCTCTGGGGTAGCATCTTCTTCAATGGTTTCCTCGCCTTCCTCTACCAGGCCTTCCATGGCTTTGCACTTGATGCGGCCCGGGCTGATGCCTACCAGTTCACATACTTTCTCAAGGCGTGCTTTCTGCTCTTTGGTTTCTTCCAGGTGGGTCTCAAAAGCCTGACGAAGCTTGGTGTCCTCAGTGGCCTTAGCCATTTTAGGAAGCGCCTCAATCAGTTGCTTTTCGGCACTGTAAAGGTCTTTCAGTTGGTGCTCAAATAGATCTTCTAAAGTTTTTAATTTAGCCATAACGGTATAGGTTCTGTTGGTTAGTATTTACCAAGTCTATACGCGGAGGCCCCTAAAGGGTTAGTACATTCTGGGGGTGTCGTTTGGTTTTTGCAGTTCCGTCTGCTAGAGCTAAGAAGAAAGAAAGGGCGGCTTTACAAGGACTTTAGGATTGTAGAACTGGATTCTCTTTCCGGATTTTTAATCTACAGTGCTTAGGAAGAGGCTGAGCCTGAAGGCGTTTTGGAGCTGTTTTCTGAAAAACGGCCCCAAAACGTAATTGCTTCTTCAGGTTGGGGTAATTTGAGGATTTCTGTTTTAAGCATGTTTTCCATAAAACATGCTTAAAACAGAAATCCCATTCTCACGGAAAGTCTTTTAAACGAAAATTTGTTGGTGATCACATTGTTGTTCCACTGGGTGTTTTCAGTGGTGGCGCGCTGCACTTTATACCCAAGGGTAAAGGTAAAGGCAGTCTCTGTACCGGTGTTGGCCCTGAGCCCCAAGGCCGGGTTAACCATCCAGCCTCCGGTGTAGTCGGCCTGGTCAGGTTCATCGCTGAGGAAGGCGGAGCCATATCCGGCATCTAGGCTATAGATGGGGCTTACCCGGGAAGAGAGCAGCGTGCCCCGCAAACCCAGGGCCACCGGTGTGACCAGCAGTGAATTGTAAAAATCTAGCCCCACCGTGGCGCCCACACTCAGCATGCGGTGAAACTGGTAGCCGGTAAAAATATTGAACGTGGGCGAGGCGTCTGCTGAATTGGCCGTGTTGTTCTGGTTATTTTGGTACAGGTATCCCAATTCAATCATGCCCAGGTATTTCTTGCCGGAAGTTGCCACAGATGGGGTTTCCTGGGCCTGTGCCCCGTAAAACCATACCAGCAGAAAGGAGAGGAGTAAGATATGTTTTTTCATTTAGTTGCTGGCGGGGGTAACCGGTATTTTGCTTAGTAAAGTAATCTGGGCGGGGTTGCGGTAATCATATTGGTACAGTCCGTCTTTGCCCACCATAAGCAGGGTATACCCCAGCGGAATCACGTCAAAGGCGTCCTGGTCCTTGAAGTGCTTTACCAGATGGTCATTGAGTTTAAGAGGGTCTTTGATGTCAAATACCTTCAGGCCGTAGGCGCCTTCGCAGAGGAAAAGCAGGCTTTGGTCAATGCCCAGGCCGTGCGGGTTCTGCATGGGATAGGTTTTCACCAGTTGCGGGCTGCGCGGATTGCTGATGTCAATGAGCTCTAATTGGTTGGTGAAACCGGCGCAGGCATTACCCGAACGCAGCGTTACCCAGGCACGGTCACCGTCTACCACCACCGGGTCACAGCTTCTAACGTGGGCATAGGTAGACAGCCGCACTGGGTTGGCGGGGTTGCTGTTGTCAAAAATGTGCATGCCGCTGTTGGTGCCGATAAAAAGCTTATCCTGGTACGGGAAAATGGTTTCCACGCCCCAAGGCAGGTTGATTTTTTGGCCAATGGTAGGGTTGTCACTTTGGGAGATATCAAATAGTTGCAGGGAGTTGGTGCCCACAGTGTAGAGGTGATCACCCGAGATGGTGAACCGGGCCATAGACCCGCCTTTGCCAGTTGCGCCGCCGGCTGGCATGCCTGCGGAGGAGAAGGTGGTTATGCCGCCGTTTCGGTCTTCCAGGGTCCAGAACCAATTATTAGGGTTTCCGCTGCAGTCTGAGGTGAAGGGCTCGGTTACGGTTTTGGCCTCATACCGGGCCAGAAACATGTCACTAGCCATGTCATTGAAATAGCCGTTCAGGTTAAAGACGTTTTCCACCCGTTTCACCAGCTGCACCTCTTTGGGGTTGGCAATGTTAAAGGCCACCAGGTCAATGTAATTGTCGGCGTACAGGATATTGTCTTTTACGGCCAGGTCCACGTTGCCTGCAATGGCTATAAAACTCAGCGTTTGGGGAGCGGCTGGATTGCGGTTATCTATGATATGGATGCCTTCTTCCTGCTCATTCACAAACAGGTAATCTCCGTAGGCATAGATCTTCCCGGGCTTGTGTAATTCCCGGGCCGCCTGCACTTTCACCGATGACCGCAGTTCGGTCTTTTTCATGTATATCGGTTGCTGCACCACATAGGTGATGGTAGATTCGCATTCGTCTTCGCAGGAGCTAAGGGCTATGGAGAAGATAGCAAGCAGCAGCAAAAGCGCCCGCCGGGGAAAGAGTAAAAGTTTTGGCTGCATAGGAGTGGGTTAGGTGGTGGAAGATACCGCAAAAGAAAATGGCATGCTTACTTACAAGAGCCCCTAACTGCCTGAAAGGTTGCACCCTATATCTCTAAGAAAAAAATAAACCTGTTTTGGACCTGTTTTCCGGAAAACGGCCTTAAAACAGGTTTCTGCTGTAAATATAAAGCACAAAAAAAAGCCTCTCCGTGTTGGAGAGGCTTTTCAGCAATGTGTCTTTATAGCGAAAGACTAAGCCAGTTTTACGTTGGTGGCGTTTAGTCCTTTTCTTCCTTCTTGAAGCTCATAGACTACTTCGTCATTCTCTCTGATTTCGTCAATTAAACCAGATACGTGCACGAAGTACTCCTGATTTGTGTTACTGTCTTTGATGAAGCCGAAGCCTTTATCATCATTAAAGAATTTTACTGTTCCTTGATTCATATTGTTGTTATTATAATCTTAAGACACTTCTATACGGGCATTCGTTCAAAAGAGTACAATAAAAATCTGGAAATTTTTCAAATCCTGGTTTAAAGAGGACAGAGGCTAATTATAGTCTTTATTTCTTGCTCAAAGGTGTAGTTTTGGGTGTGGTGCTGGGTCCTTCCACCACGAGTTTGCCATCTTTCTGAATCTTCATGGGGTCAATGAACACCACCCGGTCTTTGCCGGTGGCGGTGGTGCGGCCGTGGTACACGCAGTACATCTGTTTGCCGTCCGGAGACCAGGCAATGCTGTTATGGCCCGTGCCAGACACCTCGCCGCCTTTATGGTCATTCTTCTCCAGCACCGGGTTGTTGGTGGCTTTGGTGAAGGGACCTAAGGGGCTTTTAGAGGTAGCATAACCCACGGCATAGTTTTCCCCGCCAAAGTGGTTGGCAGAGTACATCATGTAATAGGTGTCATCGTGCTTGAAGGTATAGGAACCCTCCGTCCAGCGGCGATTCACTTCTTTAGAGGTTACAGAGCGGCTTTCCCATTCAGACTGGGCGTCTTTCATGTTTACCGGCGGTCTCAGTAACAGCACCGGCTCGCCTATCACGCCACTGAAATCGGGCTTCAGTTCTACGCCGTAGATCCAGCTTTCCTCAATTTCCTGGTACAGGCCGGTCTTTTTGGCCCAGGCTGCCACCTCACTTTCTACGGGGTGCTTGTAGCAGCAGCGGGAGTAATAGAGGTACATCTTGCCGTTGGGGTGAAAGTACACGTTGGCGTCAATGATGGGGTAACCGGGGTCAAAGATAGGTTTGTCACTTATGTTCTTGAAAGGGCCGGTGGGTTTATCGGCTACGGCTACCCCTATCCTGAAGTTCTCCAGCTCATTGGTGGGGTTGTGGCGCCAGTCGGCGCTGTAGAACATGTAGTATTTGTTTTTGACCCGGTACACTTCAGGGGCCCAGAAGTTTTTCACGTCCCAGGAGCCGGGGGTGTTGCCGTAGAAAACCTGTCCTTCGCTTTTCCAGGAAACCAAATCTGGGGAGGAATACGTCATAAAGCCTTTCTTGGCCCCGCCCCCCGTGCCGTACATGTAATACAATTTGCTGGGCGCGTCATATAATACATAAGGGTCTCCAAAGGAAACGGGCAGCGGGTTTTGGTAAACCTCGGTTTTATCCGCCTTGGCCACCGGGGCAGCCAGCGCCTGGGCTAAAAGATCAGATGGGCCGGCCAAAAACAGGCCGAAGGCAAACAGGAGGTATTTGTTTTTTCTACGCATGGGGAGGGGTTTAAGCAGCTGAGCTAAAAATAGGGAAAAGATACCTGGTGGCAAAAACCAGGAGAGAAGAGAAAGCCTGTCTGGTAGTGAAAAGTAAAGCCACGCGCCACAGCCGTAAGATTAATTTGCTTCCTTTTCCTAATTTTTTGGATGGACCAACGACTAATAACCTGTGAGCTTCATATCTTCCAGCGAAGCGGTTAAAGACATTAGAAGGGAATGGAACCTTCATGAAGTTGTTTTAACCGAGGGAAACGGTGTGGAATGGCCTGCTCCACGTTGCCTTCGTTATTTGGCCGGGAAGGGGAGGTACAGCAAACCAGAAGGGTTTCGCGTATAAATAGAAAGAAAACAGCCAGATATTCGTTACTTGTAAAACAGAAAGACCTATGATATTCATTCTTATATTTTTTATTGGGGCCTTTGCCGGTTACCTCTACGGGTACAAGATCAAGCCCAACAACCAGTTGCGCAATGCCCTGAAGGAGATCAGGGAGAAAGGCAACCTGCTGCTGGAAGATGCCCGTAAGGGCGTCTATAAGACCATTGTGACTGACCAAAGCGCATCTTCTGAGTTAGTGGTGGAGGTGAAAGAGCTGGCCCTTACCCAGGCCGGACAGGTGAAAGTGGAATACTTGGGCGCTTTTTATAAGAATCCGGCGTTCAGGACCAGAAAAGGCGAGGCCCTGCTGCAGGAAGTGCAGGGGTTGCTGGGGGATTACCTGCCTCAGAACGAGATTGAGTGGTATGACACCTCGGCCCGCCAGGATAACATGAGAGAACTGATCCAAACCCTAGACGAGGTGCAAAAAACGCACTTGGCAAGCTAATAAACCTATGGAGAACCAAGAAATCACCCTGTCTGAAAACAAGGAGCTGGTCCAGCAGAAAGCGCTGGAAATCTCCAAGACCATTGACCCCACCAAACCCGAAAGCCTCAGTGCCTTTGGCGTGGAAACCCAGCGCAAACTGGGTTATTACTCCAATGAGCTCCTCACCAAGGTGAAGGCCAAAGATTCTGGAGACGCCGGGGCGGCCATCAATGAACTGTTGGCGCAGATCAACATGATTAAAATTGACGAGACCGAAAAACCCGGTTTCTTCTCGCGCCTGCCCTTCATGAAAAAGATCACCGACAAGTCTAAAAAGCTGGCCAGCCAATACAACTCCGTTTCTGAGAACGTAGATGACGTGGTGGTAAAGCTGGAGAAAACCCGCCAAAGCGTTTTAAAGGACACTACCGGGCTGGAGGTCATGTTTAAGCAGGTGGTGGAGTACATCCATGAGGTGCGCGCCCTAATTGCCGCCGGAAAGATGAAGATTGAGGAGATAGAAAGCACCATTCTTCCGCAGCTGCAGGCTGAGGTGGAAAGCAGCGGCCAGGATGAGCTGGTGGTGCAGAAACTAGCAGATATGGTGGCGTTCAAAGAGCGACTGGAGAAAAAGGTGCATGATTTCATGTTGTCTCATACCATCGCCACGCAGTCCATGCCACAGATCAGGATGATCCAGACCACCAATGACGTGCTGGCCCAGAAAATCCAGAACTCCATTGTGACCGTGATTCCGGTCTGGCGCCAGCAGGTGGCCATTGCCCTGGGGTTGGAGAAACAGCGCAAGGCCCTGGAGATCCAGAAAAAAGTGACCGACACTACCAACGAGATGCTGATCAAGAATTCCCAGATGCTAAAGACCAACGTGGTAACGGCAGCCCAGGAAAACGAACGCGGCATTGTGGACGTGGACACCCTCAAGAAAGTAAACAAAGACATGGTAGAGACCCTGGATGCCGTGCTCAAGATCTCTGAGGAAGGCAGTCGCAAGCGCGCCGAAGCCGTGAAAGAACTGGCCCTGGTGCAGGAAGAGCTCAACAGCAAGATCATTGGCAGCCTGGGCAGCAGTACTAAGTCTAAACAGATTGAAAGCTAGAAATGGCCCCAGAGCAACCAAATGGTAAATCTATGGAGGACATCCTGACACACGAGCAGGATGCCCTCCTGGATTTATACCTTAGTCACCTGGATACTTATTTTGAGAATCTTAAAACCACTGAGAAAATTCAGGTGGAAATTGAGACGCTCCACCTTAAAAGAATATTGTCTGAATGATAGATTTTCTGCGATCCCTTTTCGGGGGGAAGGATGAGGCCGGCGAACGTATGGTGGTGGGCGCGCCGGTTGATTTCGGGCTGAGGGATGTGGCCTACATCAAAGATTCCAACCTACGCTTAACCCAATTGCAGGACCTGACTGCCAGATACCACGGCACCCCCCATGAGGCCAAGCTGAAGGCAGTTTATGAGAAGACCCGGCAGATCCACGCGTATCTGGTTTCCAGAAAGCGGGTGCATGACCTGGAGATTTTCCACCTGCAGAACACAGACCATTTTGTTTCTGCGTACACGGCTATCATAGACGTGCACCACCGGCCCGCAGATACGGAAAAGGAAATGGCAGAGCTTGCCCTGAAAGGAAAACCGGACAGACCCATCAGGCTTAAGAGATCTGAGAAACTAGCGGCCCTGCCAGACCTGGTCAAGCCAATCCAGACCTCGGTGCAGAAGTATGACTCCGGGGAGGCCAGAGCGGTAGTGCCAAGGCTATATGTGCCCGATATATCCATCAACACCTTTGAGAAGATCACTTATTACACCGAAGACAAAGCCGGTAACCTGGTGCCTAACCAGGTAGGGTTCACCTCTTCCAAAGCAGAGAAAGAAGCTTTCCAGCAGTACATGGCGGCCACCCTAGGCCTGGAAGATGCGTCTTACGTGGGCAATACCCTGGTGACCATTCCCAACAGCAACGGCATCACGCCCACTGGTTTAGTGCCCGTCTTGCATTGGGAGAGTTTCCTATACGCAGTGAATCTAAATGACATGCGCCTTTTCCCGGTGCGCATCTACCGGAAGGGAGTCTAGGGAAAAAGGCTGTGCGAGGATTATCCTCAAACAACCTTTGCCTACATTTCGTGGAAGGCTATTTAGTGGTAGCTCTTTTTCAGAGGATGTATGGATAGGGACTTCTCTGGTGACTTGTCCGTTGGCTGGTGTACCAATAAAACGGCTACTGCAAATACTGCCACCGCCACTACCTGGTGCAGCACGCCTAGCGTCACGGGTATTTGCCAGAGCAAGGTGACCACCCCTAACAGCACCTGCGCCAAAACGCTAGCCAAAAGTAGATTGATGAGGTTCTTAGTGCTGGTAGAAAGGTTTTCCTGCCTTGATTTGTACCAGAACCACGCCACCAACACAAGCACCGCCATGGCTACCCACCGATGCAGAAACTGCATAAGCGGCCCATTCTCCATAAAGTTCTGCCAGGTAAGAATGTCCATTTGGGTCCTAGGGTAAAGCTCCCCGTTCATAAGCGGAAAGGAGTTATAGGAGAAACCGGCTTTTAGACCGGCCACAAAAGCTCCTAGCAGGATCTGCAGGAGAATTGCACCTAGCACCACCTTAGAGAGCGACCGTAGCGGCTTGGAGTTGGGTTGATAGGGGTGGCCTGAAGCCAGAAGATCTGCCACCGTCCAGAGAATGACGCCAATGAGGGCGAGCGCCAGGAACAGGTGGGCCGCAAGGCGGTAATGGCTCACGTGCGGGTTGTCTACCAGGCCACTCTTCACCATGACCCAGCCCATCAGGCCCTGGCCCATGCCTAACATCAGCAAAAGCAGCAGGCGCCGTAGTAACCAGCCTTTCACTTGTTTGGTTGCCAGAAAATAAAGGAAGGGGATAATAAACACCAGCCCAATCACGCGGCCCAGCAGACGGTGCAGGTATTCCCACCAGAAAATCTGTTTGAACCCCGAAAGGGTCATGCTGAAATTGACCTTCTGGAACTCAGGGAATTGCTGGTATTTATGAAAGGCCAGTTGCCATTCTGCTTCGTTGAGCGGCGGGATGGCTCCCGAAATGACTTTCCACTCAACCATAGAAAGCCCGGAACCGGTGAGTCTGGTGATACCTCCAATCACTACCATGGCTACTATCAAGAATGCCCCCGTCAGGAGCCAAAGGATGATCGCTTTATTTTGTCTGTTTCCCATTCCGGTAAGAAAAATAAAGCAAATCTCAGGAAAACGCCCTGGGCAAATGCTGAGGAAAGTCAATGACAGAAATGACGATGGTCACCTTTTATTCTATGAAGCTATTTAGAGTTATCCTTACGTCAATCTTTTAGCCATATTAAAGGCAGGAGCTCCATAAGCGCCTTCCGTTTCAGGGGGGGGGGCCTTAAAACAGCCCTGAAACGGAAACGTTACATAGGGATTTCTCCTACCGGCAGAGACACAACTGGAAAACTCTAAACAGCTTCCGTGAGAAGATAGGCTTATACAAAATGGGTCAGGGTGTCTTTAGCTATTTTAATATGTAAAATAAAACCAGGCTTTCAGGCTTTGGGTATAAAACTTTACTCTTCCTTAGTTTCCAGATGGCGTTGCCAATACTCGTCAATGGGGACACCTGTACTGCTGAGGCCGCTGTGGTGCCATTTGCCGTCTATGATGTCAAAGTCAAAGGTAAGTTGGTTGCCCACCCGGCTGGAGTCCCGGGAGAAGAATTCAATGTGTTCTGTGTACTTGCCGTTCTGGGTGGTGAAGGTGCCGCCCCCGGTACCCGATAACTCCTTCGTCTCCACGTTGTAGGCAATCCACTGGAACCGGCTCCCCGACAAAATCTTGATGGTGCGGCGCACTCGCAAAGGCATTTCCGTAAGCTTACCGTCTGGTCCCATGCGCCCGCTAATGCGCCAGGCTCCATTAAGCGGCGAGACAGGGGAGACCCCGGTGATGCGTTCCCAGGTCTGCACGCTTTTCCGTTTCCCCAGGGTAAATCCGTGCTTCCAGGTGGTGCCTTTAAACTGACTGTTGCCCGTAAAAGTGCTGCCTACCAAGGCGGTGTCCAGGGTATTGAATTCCAGGGTCTCCCTGATTTTGCCGTTACTAAAGGTATAGGTGCCACCGTAGGTTCCTATGAATTTCTTATCTGCGTGGTTAAAATAAGCGACCGTGAAAAAGCCATCTTCGGCAATTCTGATTGCGGTTGCCCCGGCAAGCCTGGCATCTTTGGGGCCGGAGGTATTTACTAATTTCCAGGCGCCTTCCACGCTCTTGGCCTGCAACAGGTCTGTTGCAGTTACCGCCCGGTTCAAAGGGAAAGAGAAACTATCCTGGGGCAAAGAAAATAGGAGAAGAAGAAAGAACATGCTCCAGAATCTGGTGCTTAGCGCCTTGCTTTCAGATAGAAGTACCATAAGAAAAGAAGAAAGTTTATCTACCCTAAAACGAGGAAAGGAAAGAGGAGTTAGCAATTTCACACCTGAAAGGTAGGGTAACTTTTAGCAAATCAGGGATAGCAAAAAGGGCAAAGGCCGGCAACCTAAACCCCGTAAAAGGAGGATTCCTGTTTTGGGCCTGTTTTCTTGAAAACAGGCCCAAAACAGGAATCTGGAAAATGTAGCCTAGAAGCTTTTAAACTCCTTAGTCTCGCTTAAAATAGATGCTGAAGGTGGAGCCCTGGTCTACGGTACTTTCCACTTTTATTCTGGCCCCGGCGTTGTCAATGATTTTCTTAACCATGTACAGGCCAATGCCAGAACCGTCTACGTGGTCATGGAAGCGCTTGAACATGGTAAAGAGTTGGTCCTGGTGCTCTTTGCTCATGCCCAGTCCATTGTCCTTTACCTCCATAACCACATATTCTTCTTCTATGTGGCAGGAGAGGGTTACCACTGGTGGCCGGTTAGGAGACCGGTATTTAATGGCGTTGGAGAGCAGGTTATAGACAATGCTGCGCAGGTTCTTCTTGGAAAAGGAGATGAATGTGTGCGACGGAATATTGATCTCCAGCCGGGCATCAGCCTTCTTGATGATGCGGTCCAGGTCCATGGTCACCTCGCGGGTTACTTCCGCCAGATCCACAGAGGTAGCCTCCGGGCTGTTTTCGTTCTGGAGTTTGGTGATCTCTGTGAGGTTACTGATGGTGCGTTTAAAGCGCTCTACAGCGCCGTCCATCATGCCTATGATCTGCTTCACGCTTTCAGTTTCTACGTTTTCCTCGGGCAGCTCAATCTGGAGTTCACGCAGCAGGGCCTCAATGTTGTGGATGGGGGCTTTGAGGTCATGCGAGGCGGTGTAGACAAAGTTGTCCAGGTCCTCAATTACCCTGAGCAGGTGGCTGTTGGTGTCCTGCAGTTTCTCCTGGGTGTCTTTTAAGTCAGACAAATCAATGAAGGAGCCCAGCACCCGGTGCGGGATCTGGTACTCATTGTGCAGAATATAGGCGCGGTTGTAGAGCGAGGCATAGGAGCCATCGGCGCGGGCCATCTTGAACTCATCTACCCACTGGTCCTGCCCACTGTTAATGGCCTCGTAGATACCCTGTTTTACCCGTTCCCGGTCACTGGGGTGTACCTTTTCAAACCAGGCGTTTATGCCGGAGCCCATCTCGCCGGTGGTGTAGCCCAGAATGGTCTGCAGGGTCTCACTCCACCAAAGTTCATTGGTGATCAGGTTCCAGTCCCAGACCACGTCATTGGTGGCCATTGAGACTAGCCTAAAGCGCTCCTGGCTATCAGTGAGTTCCTTGGTGCGGTCTGCTACGCGGCCTTCCAGTTGGCTGTTAAGTTTAATGAGGTCTTCCTCGGCCTTTTTGAGGTCATCATAGGCCATGTGGATTTTCTCTTCGCTGATCTTCTTCTCGGTGATATCGGCCATGGTAATGGTGAGGCCATTGCCCATTTTGGCGCCCGAAATCTCATACCAGGCCTTATGGCCGTTAATGTCCAGGTGCTGTTCCAGGTGCAAGGGCTCCCCCGTCTCTACCACCTGAATGAATTTCTTGAACAGGCCGCTTTTCTTCAGGAAACCCATTTCCGGTAGAATGCTGGTTTGCAGGAGTTGCGCCTGAGATTTCCCTATCAGCTGCTCGGCCTGCTTGTTGAGCATGGTCCACTTAAAGTCCACAATGACCTGGTCCTCATTGCGCACCGCTTTAAAGGCCATAATGTTGTTAAGGGAGCTGTTCAAAACGCCTTGCACCACGTTGCTCAGGGTCTTAAGCGTGGTAACGTCCACAAAGCTCAGCACCACCCCATCTTTGTTGCCGTTGTGCTTGAGATAGGGGATAATGCGCATCAAATAGTACCTTCCGTCATTGGTTTCCAGCTCCACCTCCACCTCAGACAGGGAGTTGTTCACGTGCTGGATGTCTTCCAGCAGGCGGGAGTACCTGAAATTGTGGGAGAGGTGGTGGATTGGACGGCCTAAGTCAATGTCAATGATATTGATGAGGTCCCGCACCGTGGGCGTGAACTTCCGGATAACCAGGTGATGGTCCAGGAACAGCTGGGCAATGTTGGAGCTGCGGATGTAGTTATCCAGGTCTTCATTAAGCTCCTGCAGTTCCTTTATTTTAAGCTGATGCTCAGAATTGACGGTGTGTAGTTCCTCATTAAGTGACTGCATCTCTTCATTGGAACTCTGCAACTCCTCGTTGGAGGACATGAGTTCCTCATTGGTAGACTGTAGTTCTTCATTAGAAGTGCTAAGGTCCTGCACAGTAAGGTGAAGGTTTTCCTTGGCCTCCTTCAGTTCATGCTCCAGGGCCGAAAGCTGCTGGAAATACTCTGCATCATCTGGAGTAGCCGAGTGGGCCTCCAGGGTTTTAAGCGAGGGGCTTGCCTGCCCAATTTCCTGCAATAGCACCAGCAGTACTTTAGGCAAATCCTTCTCCACAGAGATGGGCTTCACCGAAATCTGGACCCGTACATTCTTTTTATTAAGGCTCATGAGCACCTGCCGGCCTACGGGCCTAAGGTGCTTCAACACCTTTCTTATGTCTACGCTCAGCGTCACGGCCAGTTCCTTGGGCACCATGTGCAGAATATTGAGCTGCAGGCGTTTTTCGGGTAATTTCAGAAACCGGTTATAGTCTCCCAGGCCATGCAACAGCTGGTAGTTCTCATCTATGAAAAGCCCGGTAACTTTAAATTCCTCGGCTGCGGCATCAACAAAGAGGTTGTTGTAGCGCGCCAGTTGCGTATTCTTAAAGGTGGCGCTGTGGGCCTGCGAATAGGAAGAGGTTTGCTGGGTCACACCAAAGTTTTGCCGGATTCCCTTGCTTTCCTTTATTTTCTGGAAGAGTTTCCACTTGCGGTTTTTCTCTTCAAAAAATATTTTAAGGTCCCCAATATGCTCACTAGGCCCTAGCAGCAGATAGCCGTTCATTTTTAAGGCGTACGGAAACACAGACATGACTTTGGCCTGAAGGTCTGGGTTAAAGTAAATGAGCATGTTCCGGCAGGTGATCAGGTCTATGCGGCTGAAAGGCGGGTCTTTCTGCAGGTCATGTTGTGCGAACACCACCAGCCGCCGCACATGGTCTTTAATGGTGTATTTGTTGTGGCTGTGGGTAAAATATTTGGTCAGCCGCTCCGGGGCAATGTCTTTAGAAATAGAGTTGGGGTAAACGCCCTTAGAGGCCACGGTAATGGCTCTTTGGTCCACGTCGGTGGCAAACAGCTTGACCAAGGGTTCACGCCCCAATTTCTCAAAACACTCCAGAAACAGAATGGCCAGAGAGTACACTTCCTCGCCGGTGCTGCAGGCAGTAGCCCACACTTTTATGGTCTCGTCCTCCGTGGTATTACTGATGATCTCCGGGATGGTCTCTTTCTCCAGAATCTCAAACGCCTCTTCATCCCTGAAAAACTTAGTCACCCCAATCAGGAATTCCTGGCAAAGGATCTTGATCTCGGCGGGGTTTTCATGTAGGTAGTTGAGGTAATCTGTGAGGCTGTAGACCTTGAGCAGGTCCATGCGCTTCTGCAGCCGGCGGTAAATGGTGGCCTGCTTGTAGTTCTTGAAATTGGTCTGGGTGTGGGTACAGATCAGCTCCAGAATCTCTTCCAGCACTTTCTCGTCTTGGAGTTCCTCCTCGGTACGTTCCACCAGTTCTTTTACCAGCGGAATCTGGCGGGTGTATTCTATGATCTCATTGGGCATGCGCTCCGGCGGGAACACGTAGTCAACCACGCCGGTCTCAATGGCGCTTTTGGGCATGCCGTCAAACTTAGCCGAAGTAGGCTCCTGCACCATGACCATACCACCCGCGGCCTTGATCTTACGCACCCCCTTGGTGCCGTCTGTGCCGGTACCAGACAGCACAATGCCAATAGCGTAGCGGCCCCGGTCTTTGGCCAGAGATTCAAAAAAGACGTCTATGGCAAAGTTGGGCTCCCTGGTGCGTATCTGGTCTGTAAGGTGAAGACGACCGTTTTTAAGGGTAAGGGTTTTCCCGCTGGGCAGCACGTAAATGCAGTTAGGCTTGGTGCGCATGCCGTCCTCGGCCTCCTGCACCTGCATTTGGGTGTGCTTGGTGAGCAACTCCGCCATTAAGCTTTTATGGTCCGGCGACAGGTGCTGGATAATGACAAAAGCGAAGCTGGAATTGCTGGGGAAATGATCAAACAATCTGTGAATGGCCTCTAAGCCACCGGCAGACGCGCCAATGCCTATAAGGTAATGATCAGTTTTAGGGGGGGCAAACGGCTTATTCTTAGATTGCATGCGGTAAATACGGACATTCTTTAGGGTTAGGCTGAAATCAACCGGACTCCTAGTACCTTTCTTTGATAATTTTTTCTAAAACGGCAGCTCTTAACACCTCAGCGGCCTCCAATTCCTCGGCTAGCCAGGGAAGGGAGGTGTTTTTGACGGTTTGCTGGTACGTGGCGAAGGAATTGCGCGGGTGGTAGGTTTTTCCGTCTGGCTCCATCTGGATGGCATTGTCTGGGTTTCCGCCCCAACTGATGGTCTGCAGTACCTCTGGCCTGAAGCCCAGAATGTACTCTCCCTGCTCAGAGTTGATAGGGATGACCAGTAACCCGCTGGCTACCTCTTTGTAGTCTTTGGCCCGCACATACTGGCCAGGCAGCGTGTCAGTAGCGAATGTTTTCTCTGACTTGCTTCTCTTTAACCAGTAGATAAGTTCCTTGAGCTCCTGTTGGCTGGGTACCTGGCCACAGGTCCAGATGCCTCCTTCAAAGAGAATAGCGGCGCCTGATAGGTTGAAAAGCTCCTGTAACACGCAATCGCCAGATACCAAGGCCTCTGCAAAATTAGCGGTGGTATAGATCTGCTCCAACAGCCTGGCATGTATTCCCCTAAGGTGAGACCTCAGTTCAATGGCAACTTCCCGCTCTTTGGCCGCAATCTGTACAGAGACCACGTTGCAAAGCAATTCCATAGCCGCGCGTACCTCAAAACCTGGGTTTTTAGGGGTTTTGTTGTGGCAACTGATCAGCCCCCAAAGCTTGTCCTCAATAATCAGCGCCACCGACATAGACGCCTGTACCTTTAGGTTGGTGAGGTATTCCAGGTGCACGGGGGCCACGCTGCGAAGGGTGGAATCTGACAGGTCTGTAAAGCGGTTGGTGATGGGGTTTATGACCGGAAGCAGGCGCACCGGCTGGTAATCACGGGCGGGAATTAACCGGTAAGGATTCCTGAAATAAAGGTCTCGGGCTTGTTTGGGCACGTCTGAGGCCGGGAAACGGAGGTCCATGTAGTCATCCATGTCCTCTACCTTGCTCTGGCCCACCACAATCCCATTCCAGTTAGGGTCAAACTGATACGCCAGCACCCGGTCAAAACCGGTAAGCCGTTTTATCTCTTCGGTCACAATCTGGGCAATCTCCTGTGTGCTTCTGGATTGCTTAAAGAGGGAGGTGATATGCTTGATTTCCTGGTATAGGGCCATGAACGAGTCTTTGGCCGTCGGCTGCAGATTCACTTCC
Source organism: Rufibacter radiotolerans (assembly GCF_001078055.1). Lineage (NCBI taxonomy): Bacteria > Pseudomonadati > Bacteroidota > Cytophagia > Cytophagales > Hymenobacteraceae > Rufibacter > Rufibacter radiotolerans. The sequence goes on from NZ_CP010777.1 coordinate 1,312,291, forward strand.
AATTCTATGAGCGCATACTCAGGCTTTAGATGCAGCTGGGCAATAAAGGATACCTCTCTGTCGCTTCCTTTTAAGGTCAGGTGAAAGGGGATCTTGTCGCGGTTGCTCTGGTTTTCTATTTTATCCCGTAGGAATTCAAATTGGTCTGCAGGCAGGAAGTGAGAGAGGGGTTGGCCCAGCAGTTCATTCACGGGCAGGCCCATGAAGTTTTCCAGATTCTCGCTGACCTGCACTAACTCAAAGTTTTCCTTGTCCAGGGTAAGTAATAGGCCGTGCGGTTGAATCAGGTTGACCAAGTGCAGCGGAATGCTTCCGCAGAGCGGAGAGTCATAATCCTTTTCAATGCTTACGTCTATAGGGGCTTTTTTGCTTTCCATGGGAGGGAGGGTAGGGCAACCGGCGCGTCAATTTAACTAAGGCTGAAGGATACTATACAGACCAATTGAAATTTTGTTGGCAGCGCCACCTGTAATTTGTTGTCATTTAAAACTTGTATTTGCTACCGGCCACCGTTTAGAAGATAACGGGTAAAATACAGAACAATGTACAAGTTTCTGCTAAATTAAACAAAAAATGACCGTTTTAGAGCACTGGGTGGATGGCTCTCCATTTGCTTACAACCCGTATACTTTACCATTTACAGGCGCTCTTCCGGGGCTGTCTTGCCTCCGGTAAGGGAAAGAAAACGAAGCCTCTACCTATTGAATTTCTACTCTTGGGTAAGGCGTTTTCTGCCATGGCTAAAGGCAATTAATTGTTGGCAAACTTTCCTGCCTGGCGGGTAAAAGCCATTTCCTGTTTTGGGTATGTTTTCCGGAAAACAGGCCCAAAACGGGAAAGCCAAAAAAACACGCTTGGTGCTATTCTGTCAATTACCGGGCGCTCCTACAACAAAGTCTTCCAAAAACCGGTATGCTAAGGCATTACAAACCAAAGGCAATCTGGCATGGACGCACCGTTTAGAATTGAACATGATTTCCTGGGCGAAAAAGAGATCCCCAATACCGTGTACTATGGCGTGCAGACGCTGAGGGCACTAGAAAACTTCAATATCACGGGTATCACCAACGCCTCTGAACCACTCTTTATCCAGGCGTTTGCCTACGTGAAGAAAGCAGCGGCCATGGCCAACCGTGACCTGGGAGTGTTAGACCCTAAACTAGCGGAGGCCATCCTGTTCGCTTGCGATGAATTGATTGCCGGCAAGTACCATGACCAATTTGTGACAGATCTGATTCAGGGCGGGGCCGGAACATCGGTGAACATGAATGCCAATGAGGTGATCGCCAATATTGGGTTGGAATACCTGGGGCACCAGAAAGGCGAGTATGACATTCTGCACCCCAACAATCACGTGAACTTCTCGCAGTCCACCAATGACACCTACCCCACGGCGTTAATGCTGGCCATTCATTTGAAAATGGATGCCTACATCAAGGCCCTGGCAGACCTTCGGAAATCCTTTCTGCGCAAGTCAAAAAAGTTTGACCGGGTCCTGAAGATGGGGCGCACCCAGTTACAGGATGCCGTGCCCATGACGCTGGGCCAGGAGTTCCATGCCTTTGCCACTACCGTAAATGATGACGTGTTGCGCCTGCGTGAGGCCCAGCGCAAGCTCACCGAATGTAACATGGGCGCCACCGCTATTGGCACCAGCATCAACGCCCCTGCCGGCTACCCCGAGCTGTGTACCCGCTACTTAGCGGAAATCACCGGTTTCCCGATGGTGCTGGCCCCGGACCTGGTGGAGGCCACCTCAGACATGGGTACCTACCTGCATGTGTCTGCCATGTTGAAACGGAGCGCTATCAAAATCTCCAAGATCTGCAATGACCTGCGGTTGCTGTCCTCAGGCCCCAGAACCGGTTTGAATGAGATTAAACTTCCGGCCATGCAGCCAGGTTCTTCCATTATGCCCGGTAAGGTGAACCCGGTCATACCTGAGGTGGTGAACCAGACCGCATTTTACGTGATTGGCGCCGACGTGACTATTTCCATGGCCGCCGAGGCCGGGCAGTTGCAGTTGAATGTGATGGAGCCCGTGATTGCCTTCAGTCTGTTTACCTCCCTTAATTACATGACCCGCGCCATCAATACCCTGCGCGTTAAGTGCGTAGACGGCATCACGGCCAATACAGAAATAAGCAAGGAAATGGTGATGCACAGCGTGGGTATTGTTACCGCATTAAACCCCATCTTAGGCTATGAAACCTGCGCCAGCATTGCCAAGGAGGCGCTGGCCACCGGTAAGTCTATTCACCAGATAGTGGTAGTGGAACGGAAGCTGCTGGACCATTTGAAATGGGATGAGATCTATTCTTTTGAGAACATGATCCATCCGGTATTCATCAACAGCTAAAGGCAGGTTTCCGTTCTGGGCCTTTTTTGGCCAAAACGGCTCAGAAACGCCCAGGCCCTGAAGCAGGTAGGAATAAGCCGGTTGCCCCGGAAAATCTATCGGATATATAGTTTTTCTGCTGGGGAGAAGGACTACGGCGTGCAGATCGGTTGCAGGCAATTCTCTGCTAAGCCGGAAACTAAAAGGGGGCTTTTGGGTTTATGAGAGAGCACCCTCACACAGGTTTCTACCGGAAGTAAATGTCAGTACTGGAACATTCCCTCTTTGAAAAGTTACCCCCCTGGAACCAGGCCGAGATTCTGGCGCAAAAGGGCCGGGAGCTTGCGCAGCGCCAGCACCTGGACTGGACCGTTACGCTTTTTTCCTTAAATAACCACCTTGTGGAAGTGTGGGCCAGGAGAGGTCTGGAGATCATCAGTTCTTTTAAGGTTTCCGCCCACCCGGTAGCCATCTATGAACCCTATCTTCCGGCTATAGAGGTGCCAGAAGCCTGAGCAAGGCGCCTATGCTGACGGCTTTGCTCGGTTATCCATTCCTGGGCATCTTCCTGGCTTAAGAAAATGCTGGTTTCCAGCCTGTCACGTAGACCCGGGGTCTCTTTCATGATATCACTGATGCGGTAAATATCCATGGTGTCATAGCTGGCAGGACTTACCACATAGGCAATCGTAAAAGTGTCTTCCCTGGCCAATAGCGGATAAAACTGTTGGGCCAGAAAATTTTGGGAGGAAATATCCAGGTAAAGGATTTTACGGCTGTCTGAAATCAGAAACCGTATCTGTTTGCCGTCCATTAATTTCGGCAACTCCCTTAAAATAGATTTGAACTCATTGCTGTCTGGGTGTTTAAGCCAAACAACACTGAGGTACTGGTTCGCCCCTGATACTTCAATAATGACAATGTCATTCTGCAAGAGCGTGGTAAGCTGAAACATAAAAATTTAAAGAGCTGCGGCTAGGCAGGTGAATGTAAATTTAACCAATATTTTACTTTTCTATAGAGGTAAATAGTTGAGTATGTGCAAAGGTCGCGTGGTTTGGTGGTTAAAAAAAATTTAGAGGCAACTATCTTGTATTTAGCTCTTTAATTGGGTTTAACCAAGATGTAGCTGTGATGGGCTAGTTTGCAGTGCTACACTTTTCTTAAAAAAATTAGGCGGGCTCCTATACAAAAGGAGCCCGCCTCATTTAAGCTGCTTGTAAAGATGTTACTTGATAGTAGCCGCCAGGGTAATGGCATCTGACACCAGACCGGTGCTGCGGTCATAGTGGCCATAGCGCAGTTCCAGGGTGTTCAGTTTACTTATGTGAAATATGCCGTTAGCGGAATTGAACCTGACGTTCACCCCAAACAGATTGCTGGAAAAATCAGAAAGGTCATAGTCACTGGTGTAGAACTCATTCTGGGCCGTGTGCTCGCGGTAAGGCGCAAAATAATCGGCGGCGGTTTGGGTATAGTACCGGTAAAAGGGACTGATGGACAGGAACGGCGTGAGCTTGTAGGGTACCTCCAGTTCTGCGGTATGGGCAGAGATTCCCCAGTCATCAATGTAAAACCGGTAAAAGGACCTGAGCAAGATGCGGTCAGTGGCGAAGAAGTTGAACCTGGCCCCAATCGGGATTTTGGTTCTGCTGTCTGGCAGCTTCTCCACGTGCACCGAGTTATCCTGGAAATACACCCTTTGGTAAGGCGTAGCCAACTGGCCCGTTTGGTGCGCCAGATCCAGGATGAACGACGCCTGCATGCGCTGGTTAATAACCTGCGAGAAGGTGAAGGTGCCGTTATAGGAGTTGCGTGGGTTAGTACCGCCGGCATCTGGGTTGGAAATGGGCCCACTTGGGGTTTCCAGGGTACGCAGTTCAATGGGGTAAATCATGCTCCAGTTATCCAGAAAGGCGCTCAGGGCTAGCCCAAACTCCTGGTTTCTGTCCTGGGAGAATTTGGTGAAATTGAAGTTTACACCTTTAGAGAAGTAATCATACTCCGTTGACACCGAAACCCCGGCCCCCACGGCATAGTTTTTGGCATCATCCTGCATGGTCCAGTTAAGGGACGGATAAATGCGGTTGTCTGCCGCCGAGGCGGAAGAAATAGTGGTGGGGTCAATTAAGTCTGACGAGGCCGAGGAATAGTGGTCAAACCCAAGTTCAAACCGGAAGGAGTGCAGCCGGTTACGAAAATCGCCTTTGGTCATGGTAATGTCAAAGGTGGTGGCCACGTCGGTGAGTTCCTCGGTGCCAATGCCGCCGGTCACCGCAGAATTGTTTCCGTCCTGAGTATAGTAACTGGTGACAAAGTTTATTTCCTGGGTCTTAAGTTTCCTGCTCCTGAAGGCAGCACTGTCGGGCGGGGGAGGGGTGGTCTGCGCAAAGGAGCTGAGGATGGAAAGGAAAAAGAGAGAGGCGTGCAGGTAGATTTTTCTCATAGTCTGATTGTTTAGTTGCAGCCGCAGCCGCCCCCGATCTTGCCGCCGTTAGCCCCTGAAGCACCTTCGCGGTACAGCAGGAAGTTCATTTCCGTTTTTTGCACCTTCCGGGCTGCCAGGCCCATCTCAGCGTCATTGAGGTACATTTTGTTATACTCCTTCACTGACTGGCACGAAAAAAGGCTCCCTACCGCTAAAAGCAGGAGCCCTGAAATTGCCCTTTTTCTGAGAATCATTTGTTTAAACGTATGTTGTTAGAATAATGTACACGGTTATGATCATCTACCAAAATGCAGGCTATGCCTCTCATCTGGTTAATGAGAGAAAGACCCACTTTCACACCCATGACCATGACGGGGGTGGCCATGGCATCGGCTAGTTCTGCATTTGGGCAAATAATAGTCACACTCTTTATTCCTGTAACGGGCAATCCGGTTTTTGGATTAATGGTGTGGCTATATTTTTTGCCATCAATGACCACATACTTCTCATAGTTGCCTGAGGTGGCCACGGCCATATCTGAGATGTTTAATTGGGAGAAGGGGGTTTGCTTGGCATTGGGGTCGGCGATGCCGATGGTCCAGGGTTGGCCGTTGGGTTGGGTACCCCAGGCGCTTAAGTCGCCGGCGGCATTCACTATCCCACTCCTGACCCCTAACTGCTGCAAAATTCCTTTGGCCCGCTCTGCGGCATAGCCTTTGCCAATGCCGCCAAAACCTATGCGCATGCCTTGGTGTTTCAGATACACGCTTTTCTCTTTAGGGTCTAGCAGCACGTTCTTGTAATTGACCAACCGTACCGAGGCTTTCGCTACTTCAACAGAAGGCAAAGCTGTCATGTGCGGGTCAAAATTCCAAAGGCTTTTGTCTACGCCACCGTAGGTGATGTCAAACGCACCTTGGGTAAGATCTGAGATGCGGAGCGACCTGGCGATAAGGTCATAGACTTCGGGGGAGGGGACGACCGGGGCAATGCCGGCCTGGGCGTTGATGTGATTGGTCTCGCTGGTGTCTGCGAAGGTGGTGAGGAGGGCCTCAATGCGTTGTATCTCGGCAATGGCAGCGTCCAGAGCCGTGTTGGCTTCGGCCTCAGAGGCGCATTGCACGGTCAATTCAAAACGATTGCCCATCAGTTTCTGAACCCGCCTGTATAAGCGGTTGGTCAGCTCCTGATGGGCAATGTCTGGTGTCACGTATTTATTTCACGGTTTGTAACTGGGCGATAAAGCTTTGTGCTTCTTTGGCCGGCATGCCTTCCCAGCGCTTCACTACTTTCCCGTTTTCGTCTAACAGTACGGTTAAAGGGAAAATACCGGTTTTGTTGTACTGGTCAGCAAGTTTCTCGTTCAGGCTTTTCTGCTTAGGGTCAAGCTGGTGTTTTTTCTGACGCGGGAAATCTGCGTTCACCATCACCAGGTTTTGGGTAGCATAGGTCTGGAACGCAGGATTTTCAAAGATTTCCTTTTCCATTTTAATGCAGGGTCCGCACCAGTCTGAGCCTGAGAAGTTCACCAGAATATATTTGTGATTTTCCTTAGACATCTTCTTGGCTTGCTCAATGTCTTTCACCCATGCCGGTGGTCCAAATGTAAACAAACTGCTGAAGATTAAAACAAGTAAGTTCATAGTTTTATATTTAGATTAAGGTAAGAAAAAATTCTAATCCGATTAAGCTTTCGGTAGCCTGTTGCTATTTTACAGACAATTTTGCTAATCGTCTGGTTCCAATTTTGTATTTCTGTTAATGACAAAACCGTGCCAGAAAGTGGTAAAACTCTTTGATATAGAAATATATCTGTCTGAAAATAAATGCGTTTGGTGCCTGGAAGAAACAAACTGATTATATGTGTCCAAACGCTGTCCGTTGAGAAATTTGAAATTGGACCAATTCTAGATTAAGTTTTTTGCTGATAGAACTACCAAGAGTTTACCCTTAGTTAGCTAGAAGGAAATTGGGCACGCCAGAGGATAGGGAGGGGCTAAGTGTAACATCCACCTCGTTTTATGGGGGCGCCAATTAGTGAATGCAATCCGTATATAATTCGTCCTTAACTGTTTTGGGCCTGTTTTTGGGAAAACACGCCTGAAACGGAAAAGAGTATATCTGTCATCAGGAGAGCAAAAAAAGAGGGAACCTGAATCAGGCTCCCTCTTTCTGTTATATGCACGTGATTGGCTTTCGCCAACGATAATCTAAATGCGGGTGATCTGCGCGCCCAGGGCGTTCAGGCGACCATCAATGTTCTGGTACCCACGGTCTATCTGCTCAATGTTATGAATGACGCTGCGGCCTTCTGCAGAAAGCGCGGCAATCAGCAACGCAACACCTGCCCTAATGTCAGGCGAGGTCATGGAGATACCGCGTAGCGGCACCTGCTTGTTCTGGCCAATTACGGTGGCGCGGTGCGGGTCACACAGGATGATCTGGGCTCCCATGTCAATGAGTTTGTCCACGAAGAACAGACGGCTCTCAAACATCTTCTGGTGGATAAGCACCGTTCCTTTGGCCTGCGTAGCCACCACTAGGGCAATGCTCAGCAAGTCTGGCGTGAAGCCAGGCCAGGTGTGGTCAGAAACGGTTAAGATACTGCCGTCAATGTAGGTGTCAATCTCATAGCTGTCCTGCGCCGGGATAAAGATATCATCGCCATGGAATTCCATGTTGATACCCAACCTCCGGAACGTGTCTGGGATCAAACCTAACTCCCTGATCTGCGCATTTTTGATAGTGATCTCAGAACCCGTCATACCGGCCAGGCCGATGAAAGACCCAATCTCAATCATGTCTGGCAGCATGCGGTGCTCGGTGCCGCCTAATTGCTCTACTCCCTCAATGATGAGAAGGTTAGACCCTATGCCGCTGATTTTGGCGCCCATCCGGTTCAGCATTTTGCAAAGCTGCTGCAGGTACGGCTCACAGGCGGCATTGTAGATGGTGGTAATGCCTTCGGCGAAGACGGCGGCCATCACAATATTGGCCGTTCCCGTCACTGAAGCCTCGTCCAGCAACATGTAGGTACCTTTCAGGTGTTTGCCTTCCAGGTGGTAGAAGCTATCATTGGCATCATAGGTGAACTTGGCACCCAGTTTCTCAAAAGCCAGGAAGTGGGTATCCAGGCGTCTGCGGCCAATCTTGTCCCCGCCGGGTTTAGGCAGTTTAGCTACCCCAAAGCGGGCAAGCATAGGTCCCAGGATCATCACAGACCCTCTGATGGCGCGGGCCTGCTCAATGAACTTCTCTGAGGTGAGGTAATCTAAGTTGACATTCTCCGCCTTGAAAACATAGGTGTCTGGAGCAGTCTGCTCCACGTCAACGCCCATGTCCCGCAACAGCTCTATCAGCTTGTTTACGTCCCTGATGTTGGGGATATTGGAAATAACTACCGGCTCCGATGTGAGGAGTACCGCACAAAGAATTTGTAATGCCTCGTTCTTCGCCCCCTGGGGGGTAATCTCGCCGTGTAAAGTACGGCCGCCTATTACTTCAAAAGACGCCATGCGTTCTTATTTATTCTTACTTCGGTTCTGGTTCTGATTCTTGTTGCTCTTGTACTTCTGCTCCCGCTGGTCTCTTGGTTCTCTTTGGTCGCGTTGGTACGTATTGCCGGGCCCTTGCGGGGTTTTGATATTGCTTTCAAACAGGCCGCCTTTTTCCACCAGGGCCAGATCTAAATCCAGTTCTCCTTTGGAAAGGTCGCGCAGGTTCTCCATGATTACCTGGTCAGACACGCTGTCTTTGTTGTAGGTGCGGTACAGCACTTTCATGAGCTTGCCCACCGAGATGATGGCGGCCTCGCGCTCCTGCGGATCATTGATCTGCTTGGCTTTCTCAATTAGGCGCTCCAGGTTAGAGCCGTAGTGCTTGTACTTGGGCGTCTGGGTAGGGTACTCCACGCGCTGTGGTTTCTCATTGAGGTATTCCATCGCGCTGAGGGTATAGGGCGCGTCTACGTCCAGTTTACCGTCAGACATCACGTACAAGTGGTTCCAGAGGGTTTGCTGAGCATCCTGGATATCTTTCACATTGGGGTTCAATCTCCCCATCAGGTTCACCAGCAGCTGGGCCAATTGGGTACGTTTCGTGCGGTCTTCCACCGTAAGAATGTACTGGACAATGTTTTGCACGTTGCGGCCGTACTCCCGAAGCAAAAGCTCTTGTTTAAAAGTGGAACTGGCTACCATATAGTTAGGTGTTATGCAAGGTCAAAATTAGGAAAAATTTGGGCGTATCACGTATCATGTACCAAGTATCAGGATAAAAGATTTTCCGTTTTGGGCCTGTTTTCTGAAAAACAGGCCCAAAACGGAAAGCTGGTTTGGGTAAAAATACCAGATTAGAGTCTTGCTACCAGATACGCGTCACTTGATACGTATCAGGCGTGTATCTTCAGCTTGGCAAAGCTCAGGAGCAGGGTCTTCTCACCCACGCCTTCAAAGTCAATGATGGCCTTAGTGGAGTTGCCCTGGGTGTCCATCTTGGCTACCACGCCAAACCCAAATTTAGGATGCTCTACGCGCATACCAGCCTGTAGGTTAGAGGTGTCACTGGGCGTGAAGTCAGCGGAAGGCGTGTAGGACGGAGCCGCGGTGGGCTTGCGAGCGGGCGTGATTAATTGCGCTGCCGGCGTCTTGCGCTGCAGCACTTTCTCAAACGGCCCCCGCTCATCTCCGAACTTGAAATTCAGGTACGTAGGCTCAATCTCATCTATGAACCGGCTTTTCTCAGCGGCCCGCAGGTTTCCCCACTGGTAGCGGCTGGTGGCGTAGGAGAGGGTCAGCTTCTTTTCGGCGCGGGTGATGGCCACGTAGAACAGACGGCGCTCTTCTTCCAGGTCGGCGCGCGAAGAAAGCATCATCTGGCTGGGGAACAGGTTCTCCTCCATGCCCACAATAAACACGTTCCTGAACTCAAGGCCCTTGGCCGAGTGGATGGTCATCATGGTCACGTATTCGCCTTCCTCTTCTTTCTTGGTGTCAGAATCGGTGAGCAGGGCAATGTCCTGCAGGAACAGGGCCAGGGAGTTGTCTTCCTTCTCGGGATCATCCACAAATTCCTTAATGGCGTTCAGCAATTCCTGAATGTTCTCATAGCGGGCCAGGCCTTCCACCGATTTATCCGAGTACAGGTCATCTACCAGGCCTGAGTGCTTGGCAATATAGGTGGCGGCCTCAAAGGCGTCTTTCTGCTCGGCCATCACGGCAAAGCTTTTGATCTTGGTCGCGAAGTCCTGAATAGCTACGCTAGCCCGGCCGCCCACCAACTGGTTGGCGTTGCTTACCACCTCCCAGATGCTGTGGTTCATCTCATTGGCCGTGACTATCAGTTTCTCAATGGTGGTATCACCAATGCCGCGCTTGGGATAATTGATCACGCGGCGCAGGGCCTGCTCGTCATTGTGGTTGATGGCCAGGCGCAGGTAAGAGATCAGATCTTTGATTTCCTTGCGCTGGTAGAAGGACAGGCCACCCACAATGCGGTACTTGATGTTCATCTTGCGCAAGGCTTCTTCCATGGCCCTTGACTGGGCATTGGTACGGTACAGGATGGCGAAGTCCTCATAGGAGAGGTGGTGGTTCATCTTCTCCTCAAAGATGGCGTGCGCCACCAGCTTGCCTTCCTCGTTGTCTGAGCTGGCCTTGATCACGTCAATCAGCTGGCCTTCCTCATTCTCTGAGAACACGCTCTTGCGCAGTTGTGCCTTGTTGTTCTTGATGACACTGTTGGCCGCCTTTACAATGTGCTGGGTAGAGCGGTAGTTCTGCTCCAACTTGAAGACCTCCAGCTCAGGGTAATCTTTCTCAAAGTTGAGGATGTTGCTGATATCGGCGCCCCGGAAAGCATAAATACTTTGGGCGTCATCACCCACTACACAAATGTTGCGGTCCTTGGCTGACAGCTTTCTGGTGATCAGGTACTGGGAGTAGTTGGTATCCTGGTACTCATCCACCATGGCATACTTAAAGATATGCTGGTACTTGTTGAGCACATCCACATGGTCCCGGAAGAGCACGTTGGTGTTGAATAGCAGATCATCAAAGTCCATGGCGCCTGCCTTGAAGCAGCGCTCAGCGTAGGTCTTGTAGATTTGCCCAATCTTAGGTCTGAGCGCCGCCTCATCATCTGCCTGGATAGCCGGGTCCCGGAGGTATTGGGCCACAGAGATCAGTTTGTTTTTGGCCGATGAGATACGGCCCAGCACCATGTTGGGTTTGTAGAGCTTATCGTCCAGGTTCATCTCCTTCACAATGTTTCTGATGAGGGTTTTAGAGTCATCAGAGTCATAGATGGTGAAATGGCTGGGGTACCCAATTTTCTGGGCCTCGGAGCGAAGGATGCGGGAGAAGATGGAGTGGAAAGTTCCCATCCAGAGGTTCTTGGCCTCAGGGCCCACTACTTTCTCAATACGGGCACGCATTTCCTTGGCCGCCTTGTTGGTAAAGGTAAGGGCCAGAATATTAAAGGGGTCCACCCCTTGGTTGAGCAAATGGGCAATGCGGTAGGTGAGTACCCTGGTTTTACCGGAACCTGCGCCGGCAATAATCATACAAGGGCCCTCAGTATTCAAAACAGCTGCTCGCTGTGACTCATTCAGGAGTTTCAGGTAATCCATGCGCTACTAATCGTTCTTTCTTGGGAAGACTACAAATTTAAGCAATTATGCCCGCATTCACAGGCATGGGCATTGTATACTTACGTTTGTGAGGCTCAGAAATAAATTATACATTTAACATAAGTACTTTTTCGTGGGCATCCGTATTTACCTCAGTTGCGGGCACTTTTTACCCAGGCAAAGTTGTTGATCTCCAAATGCTTAGCAAGGGGCCTTAAAAAACTGGCACCTTATTAGCTTAAGGATTTATAGAATAGCATAGTTCCCGCCTGCAGTTCTCAGGCCGTGGGCCACAGATTTAGTTTTAACAGACAGAGATTTTAAGAATGGTATATTTTCGTAATGACACCATCACCATCAAATATGATGAGGAGAACCAATTGGTAAGAACCCAGTGGCATGGCTTTGCCGGCAGTGAGGAGTACCGTGAAATCCTTACCATGTACCTGCAACTGGTGCGGGAAAAGCCCGTGACCCGCTGGATAGGCGATAATACCAAGGCCAAGGCCATCAGGCCCGCCGATCAGGAATGGACCACCAAGGTCTGGGCCCCCATGTTCTCACAGGAGGGCAACGTGAAGAAACTGGCCGTGATCGTGTCAAAAGATATCTTCAATAAAATGGCCGTGGAGAACATGGTCATGAAAGCAGAAGGCGTGATTGGTTTTGATACCCACTATTTCAATGACGAGGAAGAGGCTCTTGCCTGGGTGATGGAACAAGTGCTGGAGGCCTAAGCGTTTTTAGCCTACTTTTTGAAAAGCAGCCCTAAAACGGCTGCTTTTATTTTTTGCACCTTTTCCCCGGCATTTTGCGGCCGAACTTAAATAGCGGTACTTTTGTCTTTCTGCTGTAAGAAATAGCTCATGATTGTACTTCAAAATACCGTTTTATCTGACGACCTCAAAGACAAGTTCTTTGTCTGCAACCTGGAGAAATGTAAAGGCGCCTGCTGCGTAGAAGGCGACCTTGGCGCTCCCCTGGACCTGGAGGAACTCCCTATCCTGAAGGAGGTGTACGCGCACGTAAAGCCGTATATGTCTGCGGAAGGCGTGCAGGCCATTGATGAGCAAGGGCTCTACGTAGAGGAATTCAACGGCGACTACAGCACGCCCACTATTGGCAACCGCGAGTGCGCCTTCGCCATTTATGACGAGAACCTCACCCTCAAGTGTGCCATTGAACAGGCCTACCTGGACGGAAAGATCTCTTGGAAGAAACCCATTTCCTGCCACCTGTACCCCATCAGAATCACCAAGTATGACGGCTTTGAGGCCCTTAACTATGACCGCTGGGAAATCTGCAACGCCGCCTGCGCCTTCGGGATGGAGTTGGGCGTGCCGGTGTACAAGTTCCTGCGCGAACCCTTGGTCCGGAAGTACGGCGAGGAGTGGTTCCAGGAACTGGAAGAGATAGTGGCCACGGAGAATGCTCCCAAGACATTAGCCTAACTATTACCATAAACCAATGAACCCCGTTTCGGGCCTGTTTTCTGAAAAACAGGCCCGAAACGGGGTTATGATTTTAAGGGAAATCCACTCAATAGTATCCCTTAAACAGCCTATAAACAGAAAAAGCAGCCAATAGGCTGCTTTTTCTGTTTATAGGCTGTTTTTGCTAAAACTGCGTGAAATCGTAATTGTCAAGGTAACTGGTAGTGAAGTTACCGCTGTTAAAGTTCTCGTCTTCCATCATGGCCATGTGGAACGGAATGGTCGTTTTTACGCCCTCAATCACGAACTCACTCAGCGCGCGCTTCATCTTTACAATAGCTTCTTCCCGGGTCTGCGCACTCACAATCAGCTTGGCAATCATAGAGTCATAGTTGGCCGGAATGGTGTACCCCGCATACACGTGCGTGTCTACGCGGACCCCGTGGCCGCCTGGTATGTGCAATACCGTGATCTTGCCTGGGCTAGGGCGGAAGTTGGCTTTCGGGTCCTCGGCGTTGATGCGGCACTCAATGGCGTGCATCTGTGGGTAATAGTTCTTACCGGAGATAGGAATTCCGGCTGCCACCTTGATCTGCTCCTTGATCAGGTCATAGTTCACTACTTCCTCGGTGATGGGGTGCTCCACCTGAATACGGGTGTTCATCTCCATGAAGTAGAAATCTTTGTGCTTGTCTACCAGGAACTCAATGGTACCCACGCCTTCATATTTGATGGCGGCGGCCCCGGCAATAGCGGCCTGGCCCATGCGCTCGCGCAGGTCGTCATCAATGAAAGGGGAGGGGGTTTCTTCAATCAGTTTCTGGTGACGGCGCTGGATGCTGCAGTCACGCTCAGAAAGGTGACAAACCTTGCCGTACTGGTCGCCTACGATCTGGATCTCAATGTGGCGGGGCTCCTCCACAAATTTCTCCAGGTACATGCCGTCGTTACCAAAAGCGGCTTTCGCTTCCTGGCGGGCATCGGCCCAGGCCTTGTCAAACTCATCTGCTGATTTGATGATGCGCATGCCGCGGCCACCACCACCGGCGGTGGCTTTGATGATCACCGGATACTTGATTTTGGCAGCCAGTTTCTTGCCTTGCTCCGCAGATTCCAGCAGACCCTCAGAACCCGGAATAGTAGGCACACCGGCTTTCTTCATGTACTCCTTGGCCGAAGACTTGTCACCCATGGAGTTGATCATCTCTGGGCTGGCGCCAATGAACTTGATGCCGTTTTCAGCGCAGATTCTGGAAAAATCAGCGTTTTCAGAAAGGAAGCCGTAGCCTGGGTGAATGGCGTCTGCGTTGGTAATCTCTGCAGCGGCAATCAGGTTAGGGATGTTCAGATACGACTGAGAGCTGGGTGCAGGTCCAATACATACCGCCTCATCCGCGAAGCGTACGTGCAGGCTTTCTTTGTCGGCGGTAGAATACACGGCTACCGTCTTTATTCCCATTTCTTTGCACGTCCGGATTACCCTTAGCGCTATTTCGCCACGGTTGGCAATTAGTATTTTTTTGAACATGTGGTTAATGTGCTAATGTGTAAATGTGCTGATGTGCTAATGATTCACAAAAATAATGTGCTGATAAGCCAATTATGGAGAGGTGGGAAACATAAGAATAAACTTAAAGGAAACCCGCCGTACCAAAATCAGCACATCAGCACATTAAAGAATTAGCAAATTAGCTAGGATCTACCAGGAACAACGGCTGATCATACTCTACCGGTGAGGAGTTGTCTACCAACACCTTCACAATTTTACCAGAAACCTCAGACTCAATCTCATTGAAGAGCTTCATGGCTTCAATGATGCAGATCACCTGGCCTTTTTTCACCTCATCGCCTACGTTCACAAACGCCGGCGACTCTGGGTTGGCAGAGCGGTACAGGGTACCAATCATTGGGGCTTTGATGGTCACGTATTTGCTGCTTTCATCAGCGGCCGGGGCGGCTGGGGCAGCAGGAGCGGCCGCTACTGGAAGCGGGGCTGGCGCAGAATGGTGCGCTGGGGCCGGGGCCGACTGCTGCTGAGAAGACTCAGACACATACTTGGTTTTCTGGGTGGCTTCGCGCTGCACAGAGATCTTGAATTCTTCAGTCTCAATGTCAACTTTGTTCAGGCCTGATTTCGCAATGAAATCAATCAGATCTTGGATTTCCTTAGCTTTCATAGTTCTATTTTACTCGTTCGGCGTAAGTGTAGGTACGCGTGTCTACCTTTATTTTCTCGTCTTGGCCAATGAAGAGAGGCACAGAAATAGTGGCCCCTGTTTCTACCGTGGCTGGTTTAGAGGCATTGGTGGCGGTGTCACCTTTAATGCCGGGTTCTGTATACGTAATGGTAAGCTCTACATACGTAGGAAGTTCAGCCGTTAACGGGGTTTCCGTCTCAGCATGGAACAAGATAGTCACTTCCTGGCCTTCTTTCATCAAGTCAGCAAACGGGACCATTCTCTCTTCCAGGGTTACCTGCTCAAAGGTGTTGCTGTCCATGAAGTTATAGCCGTAGTCATCTTTGAAGATAAACTGGTGCGGACGCTGCTCCACCCGGGCCGTAGTCACTTTTACACCGGCGGTGAAGGTATTGTCTACTACTTTGCCGGTTTTGATGTTCTTAAGTTTAGTGCGGACGAAGGCGGGGCCTTTACCTGGTTTCACGTGCTGAAACTCAGTAATGATCCAAAGGTCGCCGTTAAATTCAATGCAAAGCCCGTTGCGGAAATCAGCGGTAGTTGCCATAGCTTTGTGTGTGTTTCGGTTTAAAATGTCTGTCGGGTTTTTCCCAATTTGACATAAAAAAATTCGGCCAAAGATAGCCGAATTTTTTTATTGATTTCAGAAATATACCTTAAAAACAAGGTGATTACTTAGGGTCATAGGCCCATTTGAGGTACATGGCACCCCAAGTAAAGCCCCCGCCAAATGCGGCCAAGATCACGTTGTCTCCTTTTTTCAATTGGTTTTCATACTCCCAGAGGCACAACGGAATGGTTCCGGAGGTGGTGTTGCCGTATTTCTGGATGTTGATCATCACTTTCTCCGGGCCCACGCCCACGCGGTTGGCAGTGGCGTCAATAATGCGTTTGTTGGCCTGGTGGGGCACCAGCCAGGCAATGTCCTCAGAGGTAAGGTGGTTGCGCTCCATTACTTCGGCGGCCACGTCGGCCATACCTTTCACGGCAAACTTGAATACCTGCTGGCCTTCCTGGAACGCATAGTGCTCACGTCTGGCCAACGTCTCTGCGGTGGCCGGTCTGCGGCTTCCTCCGGCCTTCATGTGCAGGAACTGGGCACCGGTACCGTCAGATTTCAGGATGCTGTCCTGTACGCCTAAACCCTCTGTGTTGGGCTCCAGCATGACGGCGCCGCCGCCGTCCCCGAAGATAATGCAGGTAGCCCGGTCTGTGTAGTCTACAATGGCAGACATCTTATCAGCGCCCACCACAATCACTTTCTTGTACTTGCCGGTCTCAATAAACTGGGCGCCGGTTGCCAGCGCGAACAGGAAACCAGAGCAGGCGGCTTGCAGGTCATACCCAAAGGCATTTACCGCGCCAACCTCGGCACAGATAATGTTGGCCGTGGCCGGGAACACGAAGTCTGGGGTGGTGGTGGCGCAGATAAGCAGTTCTACTTCCTCTGGCCGGGTGTTGGTTTTTTTAAGCAGGTCCAGAACGGCCGGAATGGCAATGGCCGAGGTGCCCTGGTCTTCACCCTTGAGAATGCGTCTTTCCTTGATGCCCGTGCGGCTGACAATCCATTCGTCATTGGTCTCTACCATGGTCTCCAACTCTTTGTTGGTCATGATATACTCGGGGGCATATCCGCTCACTCCGGTGATCGCGGCGGTAATTTTGCTCATATCGTTAAGAAGGAATGTCTGGTGAAGGGCCGCGCCATTACGCGCTGAAGTATTTTCTCAGTTTATCTGCCATGTGGGTCTCTGCCATTTTATTGGCCAGGTGCAGCATGTTACAGATAGCAGTAGGGCTAGATACGCCGTGTCCAATGACAGCATTGCCATTAACTCCCAAAATTGGGCTGCCGCCTACCGCCTCATAATTGAAACGGTCAAAGAAAGGATCCGTGATTTTTTTCTCATGGAGGATGTCATAGATTGACTCCGCCAGTTTTAAGACAACGTTACCGGTAAATCCGTCACATACAATCACGTCGGCCTTGTCATTGAACAGGTCGCGTCCTTCTATGTTCCCGATAAAGTTGATGCCTTTGTTTTCTTTGAGGAGTTTGTAGGCGGGTTGGGTCACCATGGTGCCTTTGCCTTCTTCCTCGCCCAGGTTCATGAGACCCACTTTGGGGTTCTTGATGTCTAGCAGGTATTGTGCGCAGATTGAGCCAATCTCGCCAAACTGTTCCAGAATCTCTGGCTTGCAGTCTGCAATGGCGCCTACGTCCAGCATAATGGCCATGCCGCCCGAAACCTTGGGTACAAAGCTGGCCAGGGCTGGCCGAAGGATACCCTCTACCTGTTTCACGCTGAAGACAGCGCCTACCAGCATGGCCCCGGTGTTACCGGCACTGCAGAAGGCGTCTACCTTTTTGGTGGCCAGCATGCCGTAACCTACCGCAATGCTGGAATCTGGTTTCTGGGTAAGGGCTTTAGTAGGGTGTTCACCCATCCCAATCACTTGAGATGCGTGAACAACCTTTACTCTGGAACCGGTATAACCGTGCTTTTGAAGAAGGGAATGGATTTGGTCTTCATCTCCTATAAGGAAAATCTCCACCTCATCCGTCAAAGTCTTAGTCGCCAAAAGTGCGCCTTCTACAACTGCGTCGGGGGCGAAGTCGCCGCCCATTGCATCCAGAGCTATTTTCATGTAAAGCGTATTACGTAAATTATCCTACAAGTAACTAAAATAAAGCCTGACTGAGCAAGCTTTATTAGGCAACAGAGGTATAATTTTTGATGGCCACTTTACCCTTGTGGTATAAATCGCCGTCTACCACGTAAGCTCTGTGGTATTGGTGCACCTCACCGGTGTTAGGGCAGATAGAAATCGCCTTAGGAGTAATTTTGTCGTGCGTTCTTCTCTTATCTCTTCTGGTTTTGGAGATTTTTCGCTTTGGATGTGCCATCTCAGGTAATTATTACAAAATTGGTTTAGAAACTTATTTTAACTTTTTAAGGGCGGCAAATCGGGGGTCCACCGGACCGTCCTCATCATCGTCCTCTTCTTCATCGGCTGCGCCGGTAGAGTAAATCAAAAGGCCTTCTGCCTCTGGGTTGTCCTCTAGTTGCTGGTCTTCCTCCACAAACCGGGGGTGCAGCTTTTTCATGGGCAGTGCCAGGCCTATGTAATCATACAGGTGCTGGGCAATGTTGATGTACTGCGTCTCCGGTACTATCTGCAGCACGTTCACGTCCAGTTCCTGGTCTTCAGGGCCGTAGCGCACGAGCAGCGTCTGTTCCACTTCCAGGGGGTGCTCAAATTCCTCTAAGCTCCGGTCACAGGTCAGACGGACCGTTCCTGTGATATGGAAGTAAAGCTGCAAAAGAAGCTCAGACTTGTGCAGCTCTACCACCGCTTTCAAGTTGCCGCCCAGGACCAGGTCCTGCTCAAACAACTCAAAGAAGCGGTCATCCAACTCAAACTCATAGCTGTGGCTCTTGTTGCCAAGCTTCACGAGGTTGATATCGTATTTCTTAATCTCCTTCACGTTGCCTCTTTTTTTGCAAGTCGCAAAATTAGCAAGAATATTCGGTAAATAAAATACAAATGCCCTTTTTTGCGCCCGCCGGTGAATACCTGTTTTGGGTATGTTTTGGCAGAAACAGTGCAAAAACAGTAGTGGTTCATTTACAGCAGAATACCTTATATAAATGAATTCTCTACTTTAAAATACAAAATGCGTTTTAGGCCCCTTTTTCTGAAAACAAGCCTAAAACGCATTTCTATATGCCAACGCTTGGCAGGGTGTTACCCTTCGGCGCGGGCCTTGAGAATATCTACCGCCGCAAACAGCGCCTCTCTGAAAGAGGTCTCATCTGCCTTATTCTGCCCGGCAATGTCATACGCGGTGCCGTGGTCTGGCGAGGTGCGCACAATGGGCAGGCCCGCGGTAAAGTTTACGCCGCGCTCAAAGGCAATGGTCTTAAACGGAATCAGCCCCTGGTCATGGTACAGCGCCAGGGTGGCGTCAAACTTGAGGTAACTCCGGGTGCCAAAGAAACCATCGGCGGGGAAGGGGCCAAACACCAGGTTGCCCTTGTTCTTGAGCTGCTCAATCACGGGCAGCACAATCTCGGTCTCCTCGGTGCCCAGCAACCCGTTCTCGCCGGCGTGTGGGTTGAGGCCCAAAACGGCAATCTTAGGTTTCTGAATCCCGAAGTCCTTACGCAGGGAAGCGTCCAGAATGGCCAGCTTCCGCATCAGTAATTCAGCGGTCAGGACATTGGCTACTTCTTTGAGCGGCAGGTGACCGGTAACAGTGGCTACCCTAAAACCTTCGGCCACCAGAAACATGAGGCTTTCCGGCGCATCAAAAAACGTGGTGAAGAACTCGGTATGGCCCGGGAACTGGAAGCCTTCGCCCTGGGTGTTGTCTTTGTCAATGGGGGCCGTCACTACCGCCTGTATGTGTCCGTCTTTCAGGTCTTGGGCGGCACGCAATAAAGCAGTACGGGCCAGGGTGCCAGTGGCGGGGGTAGGGCTGCCAGGGGTAAATTCGATCTCTTCCTCCAGGCAGTTGATCACGTTCACCTTCTTGGGGTGCACCTGGTCAAAGGCCGTTATTTGCTGAAAACTGAAGTTTTCCAGGTCCAAGAGCTTGCGGTACTTGTTCACCACTGAGGCCATACCATAGATCACCGGCGTGCAGTAATGCAGCACCCGGCTGTCCGCTAAGGTTTTCAAAACTACCTCCGGACCAATGCCGGCAATGTCTCCAATGGTGATTCCTATGCGGGGCTTTGTCTTTTGCTCCATGGCTTACGCGGTAGCTTGTGAAGAGAGGAAATGGTACAGCAGGCGTACGCTGCTGCCGGTGGCGTGCTTACCGCGGTAAGAGTCTGGGCTCAACAGGTAGGCCGTACCGGCGATGTCCAGGTGCATCCAGGGATAATTGGTGAAGAACTCCAGGAACTTGCCCGCCGAAATGGCGCCCGCCTCGGCTCCGCCAATGTTCTTCAGGTCCGCGATCTCAGATTTCAGGTGCTCCTGGTACTCATCCCACAGCGGGAACTCCACCAGGCGCTCGTGCGCCAACTCGCCGGCCAGTTTCAGGTCGGTTTTCAACATGTCATCGGCGGTACCCATCATGGCAATGCCTTCGCGGCCAATGGCGCGGGCGGCAGCCCCGGTGAGGGTGGCAATGTCAATGACCAAGGCCGGGTTGTAGCGTTTGGCAAAATGCAGGGCGTCGGCCAGAATCAGGCGGCCCTCCGCGTCGGTGTTCAGCACTTCCACGGTGTGGCCGCTGTGCATGGTAATCACATCGCCGGGGGCGAAGCCTTTACCGCTGATCAGGTTGTCGGTGGCTGGGATCAACCCGATGACGTGCAGGGGAATATTATTCTTAGCCAGGGCGTACAGGGTACCGGCCACGGCGGCCGCGCCCGACATGTCTGACTTCATGAAATCCATGGAGTTGGGGGTGGGCTTGATGCTCAGTCCGCCGGTATCATACACCACGCCTTTGCCTACCAGCACCACCGGTTGGGAGTTGGCCGGTTTCTCGGGCTTCCATTCCAGGATATTAAAGGTAGGGGCTTCATCTGAGGCCTGGTTCACGGCCAGCAGGCCGCCCATCTTCAACGACTGTATCTGCACAAGGTCCAGCACCTCCAGCTTCACGCCGGTGCCTTCCAGCAACTCGCCTAACTGCTCGCTCAGCATCACGGCGGTCTGCATGTTGTGCGGGGTATTGATGAGGTCGCGGGTGTGGCAAACGGCGTCCAGCAGGTTCCCAAGTTCGGTAACCTGCGTTTGGGAGATGCCAGCCCCAGTGATGCTCACGGTCTTTAACCCGGGAGGCGTGGCTTTCTCGGTCTTATAGCGCTGAAACGAGTAGTTGGTCAAAATCAGGCCTTCGGCTACGTAAAGGGCAGATTCTCCGTCGGCTCCGTCAAGCAGCACCACGTGGTCCACCTTGTCAGCAGCCAGGCGCTGGTGCAGGGCGTTGCCTGCCTTGCGGAGCGCTTCCTGGGTTTGGGTTTCCTTGCGCTGCGGCTCGGTGGCCACTACATACAGTTGGTGCGTGAATTTATTGATGGTGACCAGGGTGCTTTTCAGGTCCAGTTGGCGGGTGATATATTCCTGCTCCTCTAAGGAGAAAAGCTCCCCGGGAATTTGCTCGCGGCCCGCCACCAACACGGCGGTGCTGGTATTTGCGGGTAATGTTGCAGCGTAGGTCAGTTCAGTGCGCATAAGATGTGTATCTTTGAGCTGCAATATAGCCTTAACAAACGGAAAACCGAAAACCAGTGAAGCCCGTCCAGCCCAAGAAACACCTGGGTCAGCATTTCCTGACTGACCTCAATATTGCCCAGCAGATTGTGGATGCTCTGCGCCTGCCCAACGGCGTGCAGGACGTGCTGGAGGTGGGCCCCGGCATGGGCGTGCTTACCCAGTATCTGGTGCAGCACCCTGAGTACAAGACCACTATCGTGGACATTGACCGCGAGTCCATTGCCTGGCTCAACGAGCATTTTCCGCAACTGGAAGGCCGCGTGCTTTTAGCCGATTTTCTGAAAACCGACCTTAAAACGCTTTTTGCCGGTCCGTTTGCCGTGATAGGGAATTTTCCGTACAATATATCCAGCCAGATTTTGTTCAAGGTACTGGACCACCGCGACCAGGTGCCCGAGGTGGTGGGCATGCTTCAGAAAGAAGTTGCAGAACGCATTGCCGCCCCCCACGGCTCTAAAACCTACGGCATCATGAGCGTGCTCCTGCAGGCGTTTTACACCATAGAATACCTGTTCACGGTGCATGAGCACGTGTTCAACCCACCGCCTAAGGTAAAGTCTGCGGTTATCAGGCTCACCCGAAATGAAGTAACAACCTTACCTTGTGATGAGAAGCTGTTTTTTAGAGTAGTGAAGACTAGTTTTGCCACCCGCCGTAAAACCCTCCGGAACTGCCTCAAGCCGTTTAACCTACCGGTAGAGGTAACCCAGGACGTATTGTTTGACAAGCGGGCCGAGCAGCTTTCAGTGAATGATTTTATTAACCTGACCCTTCTGATCCAGCAGCATGCAGTCTGAAATCACCCGTGAGTTCATTGACCAGATAGAGGACGCCATTGAGCGCCGCGACACGGAGTTTATCCTCTCCAACATGGAGGAGATGTACGCCGTGGACATCACCACCGTTTTGTACGAGCTCAACACCGAACAAAGCAAATACGTGATGGATGTGTTGCCCTCAGACGTGGGCGCCCAGATCCTGAGCGACCTAGACTCTGACGTACGCACCAATTTCCTGAAGAACTTCACCACCGAGGAGATTGCCCGCTATATAAATGAGATGGACTCTGATGACGCCGTGGATTTGCTCAATGAGCAGCCCGTACAGCGCAAAGAGGAGATCATCGCCCTGCTGGAGGACCAGGAACACGTCGCCGACATTATTGACCTGCTGCACTATGACGAGGACTGCGCCGGCGGTCTCATGGCCAAGGAGTTGATCAAGGTGAACATCAATTGGCGGGTAGGGCAGTGCATTGAGGAGATAAGGCGGCAGGCCGAGGACGTGGAGAAAGTCTATGCCATTTACGTGGTAGATGACCGTGACAAGTTGGTGGGCCGCCTGGGCATGAAGACCCTTATCCTCACCAATGACAACACGCCTATCTCTGAGGTCTATGAACCAGACGTGATCTCCATAGAGTCTTACAAAGACGAGCAGGAAGTGGCCACCGTCATGCAGAAATATGACCTGGACGCCATTCCCGTGGTCAACATCCAGGGGCGTCTGTTGGGCCGTATCACCATTGATGACGTCATTGACGTGATTCAGGAGCAGGCCGAACTGAGCCGCCAGTTGATGACCGGTATCACCGAGAACATTGAGGAAGACGACAGCGTGTTTCGTCTCTCCAGGGCCCGGTTGCCCTGGCTGATGGTAGGCATGGTGGGTGGTTTGTTGGGGGCCCGTTTCATTGGGCTGTTTGAGGGTGATATCGCTATTATTCCGGCCCTGGCTATGTTTACCCCGCTAATCACCGCTACCGGCGGAAACGTGGGCATTCAGTCTTCGTCCATCATCATCCAAACCCTGGCTAACAAAACCATCATGTTTGACAATTTCACCTCCCGGATTATCAAAGTCCTGCTGGTGGCCATTATCAACGGGTTAGTGATGTCTGGCTTAGTCTTGGGTTTCAATGTGCTGTTTGGCGTAGAATTGACCTTGTCTATTGTGGTGGCCGTGGCTTTATTTAGTGTGGTGCTGCTGTCTTCTTTTATGGGAACGGTCACGCCCATGATCCTGGATAAATACGGGGTCAACCCGGCCGTGGCCGCGGGCCCGTTTATCACCACCGCCAATGACCTTCTGGGGCTTGGGGTGTATTTTATGGTGGCCCACATGCTCTTAACCCTTTAATCACGAGGCCCGGCTTTTGGCCGCTGGACCATTTTGCTTATGCCTACACTACCTGTTTCCCCCTTCCGTTGCCTGGTGGTTGACCTCATGCACGAGAGCCTTATGCCTATGCTCCAGGCAATGGGGGTAGAGGTGACCTATGTGCCCGACATCAAGAAGGAGGAGGTGCCTGCGTTATTGCCCCAATACCACATGCTGGTGGTGCGCAGCAAGATGCGCATCACCGCAGAGCTGCTGACCCACGCCCCTAACCTGCAGGTGCTGGCCCGGGCCGGGGCCGGCGTAGACAACATTGACGATGGCGTTTTGGAGGCCCGCAACATTACCTTGATCAACGCCCCCGAAGGCAACCGCGACGCCGTGGGCGAGCACACACTGGGGCTACTGTTGACCTTGTTCCGGAAGATCAACCAGGGGGACCGCCAGATACGGGAAGGCCAATGGCTGCGCGAGGATAATAGGGGCGAAGAGTTAGGCGGGAAGACGGTGGGGTTGATTGGTTACGGCCACATGGGCAAAGCCTTTGCCAGGCGACTGATGGGGTTTGACTGCGAGGTGTTGGCCTATGACCGCCAGCCGGTAGAGAACCCTTTCGCGCACGTGCGCCTTACCTCCCTGGAAGAAATCCAGGAAAAAGCCCAGGTGCTGAGCCTGCATATTCCCTATACAAAGGAGAACCACCATTTTGTAGACGCTAGGTTGCTGGCTAGCTTTGCACACCCCCTCTGGCTCTTAAACACCGCCCGCGGCGAAGTCCTGGACCATGAGGCCCTGGTAGAGGCCATGAAAACCGGCCATGTGCTGGGAGCTGCCCTGGACGTGCTTGAAAATGAAAAGCTGAAAGCGCTCACGCCACCCCAACAAGAAAGACTGGACTACCTCCTGCAACATCCCCGTGTGATCCTTACCCCCCACATTGCCGGCTGGACCCACGAGTCTTATGTGAGGATAAATGAGGTGCTGGTGCAGAAACTGCAAGCGTATTTGGCTTCTCAAGAGAAGTAATCTATTTAGGGGCTGTTTTTAAGAAAACGCCTCTAAAACAGAAAAAGGAGGTCCGATGAAATTTAACCTTTCGCCGGACCTCCTTTTCTTTTAAATAACGAGCAATCTTACCGCTGCGGATTAAAGGTGATGGTGGAATAACCAATAATTAAATCTGCCCGGGTTCCCGGCGGACGGTAATAGACCAGCACGTCATACACGTTCTCCGTCCCAAAATGGCTGCCTTCAAAATATCGGGCATCGGCCTGGCCGCTGGCGCCTTTCACCGCAAAGTAATAGTTGTAGTACCCTTGCTTTAACAGGGCAGTTCCGGTGTAGAGTTGTTTCTCAGGATCATAAGTGAGCTTGAACAGTTCCTGCAATTGCCAGTCAGAGAGGCCACCAAAGACATAGACCGGGCCAGGCGCGGGTTCAGGGGAGAAAAGCTGGAAGGTGACCTGCTGGTAATCGGCGTTGAGGGGGGCGTTGCCGTACTCTCGGCTCCCGAAGAGGAACTTGCCGTTGGCGTCAGGTTGGGTGCTGTACACCTGCTGCGCGCGGCTTTTGCCAGTAAGGGCGTAGACTCGGTCAGGGGAAGTGGAATTGTCGCGGCGTTCCACGCCGATGCCGCTGAAGCGCTCGCTTCGGGTATCTAGGGCCCGGAACTCATTCAGCCCAAAGAACGTCTGCTCTGGTTCAAACAATTGGTACTCCAGACGGCGCTGGGCTTCTTGGATGTAAGTGGGCCGGTTGAAGTACTTGGCGTTGTCCCAGCGATGGTTCTGGCGCAAAACCACCTTGATTTCCTGCGCAGGGTTTACCAGAGGGTAGCTGGCGTAAAATACATTGAAGTCCAGTTGCTGGCGGGCGTTGCGGTCCCCGGCACCGGGCGTGGCCACCGGCCGAAGGGCCACGTTCACCTGTTCCTCAAACACCACAAACCGTCGGCTTAGCAAGCGATTGCCGCCTTCCTCGGTCACTTCCAGCAGATAGTTGCCACTTAGCTTCACGCGCGGCACCTGGAACCGGTAATGCCAGTAAGGCACCTTGGTCCCCGCCGAGGGCTCTACTTCCATGATAAAGAATTCATTGTAATCCTGCACAAACTGCAGGGGCTGCAGCTGCGACGGTCGCCAGTTGATATCACAGTGCTGCAACTTGACCAACGCCCTTGCCCTCGGCGCCGACATCCGGTCAAACTCCAGAATTAATGGGCTGGATTGCTCCAAAGACACTACCGGCGGCGCCAGCACATCTCCCACGCTATAACTTCTGGAATAAAGCTGCACCGACTTAACGTCGGCCGCATACACAGCATCTTCATAGCGTAAATCTGCGCTGGAACTGGAACCGCCTGTACTGCCAGAACCCGTGCCTTCCACAGGCACGCAGCCTGTGAAGGAGGTAGCCGCTACGGCAAAGGTGAGAAGTACTTGTTTCCAGGAAGTAGGAAGTGGCATAGGATATATATCTGGTAGCAAGATGTATCTTTTAAGAAGAAGAGGCAACAAGATTTGGTTAGGACCAGTGTCATTCTTTGCCGCGAAGTGCGTTTTGAGGCTATTTTCCGGAAAACAGGCCTAAAACGGAAAACCTCACAGGTCTTAATGACTTGTGAGGTTTAACTTTATTTTATCTCAATTGGTTTTCCAGCTCGTCGGCTTGTTCCATGAGGCTTTCCCAGGAGGTTTGCTCTTTATCCAGCTGGGCCTTTATCTTATTGAACTGCTGGGTAGCCTCGTGCAGGGCGTTAGGGTCGGCGTAGGTGCTGGGGAGGGCAAGTTTGTTTTCGCAGTTCTTTAGCTTGCTTTCCAGCTCGTTCACCAGGCCTTCCACCTGCTTCAGTTTCTGGTTCACCTTTTTCAGTTCCTGCTCCAGTTCCTGTTGCTGGCTGGCGGTCGCCTTGGGTTTGGGCTGCGCTTTGGGGGCGTTGGCCGCGGCCGCTGGGGAGGTGCGTTTGCCGGTTTTCTCTTTCTGCTCCAGCCAGTACTCATAGTCATGGTAGGTGCCGGGATATTCCTTCAATTCATGGTCCTCAATGTACCAGATCTTGTTGGCCACATTCTCCACGAAATATCTATCGTGGGAAATCACCACAAACGTGCCTTCATACTGCTCCAGGGCCTGAATGAGGATGTTCACACTCTGCATGTCCAGGTGGTTGGTAGGCTCATCCAGCAGCAGGAAGTTGGCCTCAGAGATCAGCGTTTTGGCCAGGGCCACGCGGCTTTTCTCGCCCCCGGAGAGGACCTTAATCTTCTTGAACACCGTGTCGCCAGTGAAAAGGAAGGAGCCTAACACGCCGCGAAGTTCCATTTCGGTACGGCGACTGCCGGCCTGCACCATTTCCTGCAGGATTTCATTCTCCACGTTCAGGCTCTCTAATTGGTGCTGGGCGTAAAAGGCCATGATCACGTTGTGGCCCAATTGGCGCTCGCCTTTGATGGGTTCATCGCCGGCAATAATGCGCATGAGCGTAGATTTACCCTTCCCGTTGGCCCCAATCAAGGCAATCTTGTCGCCGCGCTCAATGTTCACGTGGGTTTTCTGGAAGATGAGTTTCTCGCCGTAGGCTTTGCTCACGTTCTCCAGGCGCAGGATGTTGCGGCCGGGCTGTACGGTGAACTGGAACTTGAAGTTCACGACCGGGGCGTCGCCGGCCACGTCTTCAATGCGCTCCATTTTGTCCAGGGCCTTCATGCGGCTCTGGGCCTGCTTGGCCTTGGTGGCCTTAGCCTTGAAACGGGCGATGAACTGCTCAGCCTGCTTTATCTGGGCCTGCTGGTTCTCAAAAGCGCCTTTCTGAATCTCGTTCCGTAGTTCTTTCTCCTCTAAATAGAAGCTGTAATTACCGGCATACACGTTCAGTTTACCGCCAGAGACCTCTACGGTGACATTGGTGGTTCTGTCCAGGAACTCGCGGTCGTGGGAAACAATCACCAGAGCACCTTCATAGGCGGCCAGGTAATTCTCAATCCATTTGATGGAAGGTAAGTCCAGGTGGTTGGTAGGCTCATCCAGAAGCAGGAGGGAAGGTTTCTGCAACAAAATCTTGGCCAGCATCACGCGCATGCGCCAGCCCCCCGAGAACGTCTTGAGCGGCTGCTGCAGCTCCTCGGTAGAAAAGCCCAGCCCTTCCAGAATCTCCTCGGCCTTTACCTGTATGTTGTAGCCGTCCAGGGCCTCAAAGTGCTCCTGCAGCTTGGCCAGCTTGTCAATGTGCTCGTCCTGGTAATTGGTTTCCATCTCATGCAGCATCTCGTCAATCTTATGCTGAATCTGGATGGCCTCCTCAAACGCCTGCATGGCCACCTTCAAGATGCTCTCATGGGTGTCATAAGACAGCAAATCCTGGTTTAGGAAGCCCAGCGTGGTCTCGCGGCTCATCTGGATACTGCCGCCGTCTGGCTTGTACTCGCCCACCAGCAGGCGCAGCAACGTGGATTTTCCGGTCCCGTTCAGGCCTACTAGTCCAATTTTGTCTTTAGGCTTGATGTGCAGGTTGGCGTCATCGTACAGGGTGCGGCTCCCGAAATGGAAATTGAGGCTATTAATGGAAATCATGGAAGAATGCGTATCAAAACGCAAAGGTACTGATTTTGAATAGAAACCTCACTGCTTACGGCTTTAGGGAAAAAAGGCGTTTTGGGGCCGTTTTTAGAAAAACAGGCCGAAAACGGAAAAGGGCTCCTGCATTTTACTTATGGTAAACCGCCGGAGCCCTTGCCTCCTGACTTTTAAAAAGCAAGCCCTACACCTTCCTTAACAAGAAAACGCCGGCCAGCAGAAGCACCACCCCCAGCACCTTGCTCCAGTTGATAGGCTGCACCGGAAACCCCAGCCAACCAAAATGGTCCAGCACAATGGCCATCAGTAATTGCCCGGCCACAATAATGCCCAGGGTGTTGGCGGCGCCGATGCGCGGGGCGGCCAAAATGACCGCAGTCACATACAGCACGCCCAAAAGCCCGCCGGTTAGTTTCCAGGAGCTAATGCCCTGCAATTGTTGTAGGGAAGGGAATTCCTGACGGTAAGAAATAAGCACTACCGCCAGCAAGACCACCGTGCCAATGCAAAAGGAGAAGAGCGCGGTAATGACCGGGTTACCCACCGCTAGTTTCAGTTGGGAGTTTACGCCCGCCTGTATGGCTACGGCTACGCCCGCGGAAAGCGCCAGTAAATAATATAATTCTTTGCCCATGGTAAAAGGAATAATCTTCGCAAAGTACGCACATCCCTTTTAATAGTGAATGGCCGGTTCAGTAGTTTAAGGGAAATAAGGAAGAATCAGGATTTGGGCACGGGTATGGTACTTAATTGACCCGGAGAAACAAAAAGGTGCTTTTTAGGTTCTTTAAGTAGACTTTTTCAAGTGATTATCGGCGTTTTCAGCCTATTTTCTGAAAAACACGTCTAAAACGGTAAACGTATTATTACTATGGTAGCCATTGTTTCTTTGCTTGATGCAGAACACTCAGATAAACTGAATGAGATCACTTATCAGTTGGAAAAGGAGTTCGGGTTAAAGGAGGTGCAGGCGACGCCTTTTCCCCATTTAACCTGGCTTACGGTCAATGACGGCAGCCTGCACAACCTGCAGGAAACCCTGGGCAATGCCGCCGGGCTCTGTTGCCGGTTAAAAATCACCACCGCCGGCCTGGGAATCTTCACCGGAGCTAACCCGGTGCTATACATTCCGGTGGTGCGCTCGGCGTTTATTACCCGGTTTCACAGACAGTTACATGACGGGGTCAACCTCATCTGCAAGGAAATTGGCCATCATTACAGCCCTTCCATCTGGATGCCCCACCTTTCCCTGGCCTTGGGAGACACCACGCCAGAATTGGTGGCCGAAGCCTTCCTCTACCTGAACCAGGAGAGTTATAACTGGACGGTAGAACTGGACAACCTCACCCTACTTACCAAACACGGCGACCTTTTCCTGAAAGACGGCGTCTTCCCTTTGGTAGGGGTAGAAACCAAGGATGCCTTTAAGCAGAATGTGGTTGATTTAGACTAATAGCGTTCAACGCTCGCCTTTACAGCAGCCTGTTCTTCCAACGCTGCCGCCTTTTCCTGCAATACCTGTAAAGCGGTGTCAATGGTGTCTTGGTGGGTCCTGAACGAGAGGATGGCCATGCGCAGCATATATGCCTCCCCCAGTTTGGTAGAAGACATGAAAACCCTGCCGTCTTGCTGCACCTCATGGATCAGGTTTTGGTTAAAGGCGTTGGCCTCTATCCCTGCCTTGGGCTTGTACCGGAAAATGACTACCGACAAGGCCGGGGCCACCGGGGTTTCAAATCCGGGCATGTACTGCAACTTGTTGTACGCGTACTGCGCCAGGAATAATTTTTCTTCCAGAGCTATTCTAAAGGCTTTCACCCCATGCAATTGTAGCGGTAACCAGATCCTGAGTCCCCTGAAATGCTTGCTGAGTTCCGGAGAGACATCGGCGGGCGAGACCTCCCCCAGGGAGGAGAGGGTGTCCTGCATGTAATTGGCCTGGTAATGGTGCGTCTCGCCTAGTTGTTTGGCGTTTTTGATAAGCACCGCCCCGGAGCCATACGGAATAAACAGGCCTTTATGCGGGTCCATCACCACGGAGTCTGCCAGCTCAATTCCTTTCAATTTGGCCTTTCCCGATGCTGCCAAGGCGAAAAATCCGCCGTAGGCGGCGTCTACGTGGTACCATAGCCCGTGCTTCTTAGCCAGGTGCGCAAGGTCCTGCAAAGGGTCTACTGCGCCCACATCTGTGGTTCCCGCCGAGGCGATCACCAGCCAGGGGGTTAACCCGGAGGCCTTGTCTGCCAGAATCGCTTTCTCCAACGCCTGGGGAGACATACGGTAGGCGGCATCCATTTCTATGTGACGTACTGGGCACTCGCCTAAACCGGCAATGCGCAGGGCTTTGTCCAGGCAATGGTGGGCGTGGGCGGTCATATACACCACCGCGTCTGGGATCATGCGGGAGGTGATTTTCTGGGCATCGCGGGCGGTGGCCAGAGCAATGAGGCTGGCAATGCTCCCACCAGAGGTAAGGTTACCGGCGGTGTCCTCCGGAAAACCTATCATACCCGCCATCCAGCGCAGCAACATGTTCTCCATGCGCACCGCCCCAGGGGCCGAAAAGAAAATGCCGGCGTATTTGTTGGTGACCGCGGCCAGGTAATCGCCCAAGGCGGAAGTATAAAGACTGCCGCCCGGAATGTAACCCAAGTGGTTACCCGACGCGGAATTGATGCCGGGAGTGTCTACCTGCTTTTGGAGGAGCTGTAAGGCCTCTTCTATGGCAATAGGTTCCTCCTGGATGGGGGCCTCCAATAGACCGGCGCCCATGTCAGGCTGGGCTACAAAGGCCGGAAGCGTGGGCAGTTGCTGAATGAAACCTTGGGCGTATTGTTCAACGGCTTGCTGCAGGCGTAGTCGTTCCGTTTCATCAGGCTCTAAGAGGGAGCGAAAAGCATCCATGAGGGGTAAAATGTATATGGGTCAATGCGGACCCGAAGGTACAAATTACTCGCAAATGTCTCGGTTTCTAAAGAAGATAAAATTGTCCGAAAACAGGTAAGCGTTTCGGGGCTGTTTTTAGGAAAACCGCCCCGAAACGCTTAGTCAAAGTTTTTAACCCTTACGGTTAACTGCTCAGTTGGAGTTGGAATGGTCCCTCAGGTAGCCTTTCCGGAACACACGGTATTGGTCAAATATGGTGCGTACGGCCCGGTTAAGGTAAGCGGTGCTTTCAGAGGAGGGATCTGCCATCACCCCGGAGGTATAGCCTTGCCATACGGCATTCTGTTTTTTATGGTCTAACAAGGTCACCAATAAGGTGCCCTGGGTCATGTATACTTTAATGGGACGGTACGCCTCATGCTCGGCGGTGGGTTCTTCATTGTTGACCAACCAGATGTCAAATTCCTCCTGCTCATACCCCTTCATGTTGAGGTCATTGTAGTAAATGTAATAGCTCACCAGAAGGTCGGGCTTCTGTTCACTGTACTCATACCCCTGCATTTCCAGGCGTTCCCTTATGTACTTTTTGATCACCTCATAATTCTGCAGGGTGGCAGAGTCATTTTCTGAGGCGTGGGTGATAAAATTGAAAGTCTTGTACTTGTGGAAGGCACCGGAGTAACTATAATCAGAACCAAATTTATGGTTGCCAAATCCAAGGCAACTACTTAGGGTGCCTGCCAAGAGCAATAAAAACAGATGTGATAGATAGTACCGATTTTTCATTTTTTCTTCAGTTTTAATGTCCTGTCCCTCCAGTATTTACGGGTTAACATTCTGAGAAGATTTTAAAAATTTATAAAAAAATGAAAAAAAGTATTTCTACTATGTCAAGGGATATTTGAGTTACCGGCAGAGGACCAGACAGATTCCATTAGACCCTTTCCCTGGGCCGGAATCAGGGGATTAAATAGAGTATAAACCTCCTTTTTAGTGGTGAAGAGGAAAATGTAAATCAGGCCGATGAAATATAGCTGAGGTAGACAGTTCTTAGTGTGTGCTTAGAAAAGGTTAAACGAAAATAAATATTGTTATATTGTGGAAAGGGCAATAAAAAAGAGCGAGACAATTTGCCGCGCTCTTTTTTTATGGTATTCAGGAAGGTCTATTTGTCTAGCACTATCGCAAAGATCAACGGTGCCACAATGGTAGCGTCAGACTCAATCACGTATTTAGGCGTGTTGACGCCCAGTTTCCCCCAAGTGATTTTCTCATTCGGCACCGCGCCGGAGTAAGACCCGTAGCTGGTAGTAGAGTCTGAGATCTGGCAGAAATAGCCCCATAACGGAACCCCAGTGCGCTGTAAATCCTGGTGCAGCATAGGCACCACGCAGATAGGGAAGTCACCGGCAATTCCACCGCCAATCTGGAAGAAGCCAATGGTTGACTCGTCTTTAGCGGTGGCGGTATACCACTCGGCTAACTCCATCATGTACTCAATACCGGTGCGCACGGTGTGCACGTTCTTGATGTCGCCGCTGATCACGTGACCGGTGAAGATGTTACCCAAGGTAGAGTCTTCCCAGCCAGGTACGAAGATAGGAAGGTTCTTTTTGGCCGCTTCCAGCATCCAGCTGTTCTTAGGGTCAATCTGGTAATGCTGCTCCAGGTCACCGGAGTTCAGGATCTGGTAGAAGAACTGGTGCGGGAAATACGCCTCGCCGGCCTGGTCGGCTTTCTGCCAGTACTTTAATACGGTGTGCTCCAGGCGGCGCATAGCCTCTTCTTCTGGAATACAGGTGTCGGTTACCCGGTTCAGGTGACGGTTCAGGAGGTCCTGCTCGTCCTGCGGGGTAAGGTCACGGTAGTTAGGGATGCGCTCATAGAAGTCATGGGCCACCAGGTTGAAGATGTCTTCCTCCAGGTTGGCACCGGTACAGGTAATGGCCTGCACCTTGTCTTCTCTGATCATCTCAGCCAGAATGATGCCCAACTCGGCGGTGCTCATAGCGCCTGCCAGGGTGATCATCATCTTTCCGCCGTCATTTAAATGTAGTTTATAGCCTTCAGCCGCGTCAATAAGGGCAGCTGCGTTAAAATGCTTATAATGGTCTTTCAGGAACTGGGTTACCTTCATGCTATGCGATGGTTATTTTAATGGATGTGATAAGGTTGTTAAAACGGAATCCTTGGGTAAAAGATATTCCGGGAGCTAAACCCCTAAAAAACAAGGTTAGTTAGGCTTTTCAATGATGAAATTATGGTTGGTGTAAATGCAGATATCTGCCGCAATGGTCAGGGCCTCCCGCACCATTTCCTCGGCGGTCAGGTGGGGCGCATGTTTCTTCAGGGCCAGGGCCGCAGACTGGGCATAGGTGCTTCCAGACCCGATGGCGGCAATCTGGTGGTCTGGCTCCAGCACGTCGCCAGTGCCCGAGATAATGAGCAGTTCCTCTTTGTTGGCCACCACCATCATGGCTTCCAGCTTGCGCAGGTACTGGTCTTTGCGCCAGTCCTTGGCCAACTCAATGGCCGCCCGTTTCATGTTGTTGCCGTAAGCGTTCAGTTTTTCCTCAAAACGCTCCATCAGAGTAAAGGCATCGGCGGTGGAGCCGGCAAAACCGGTAATGATTTTCCCGTCCTGCAGCTTGCGTATCTTTTTGACGTTGCTCTTGGCAATGTATTTATCCATGGTTGCCTGTCCGTCGGCGCCAACGGCCACTTCTCCATTATGGTAAACTCCAAGCACGGTGGTTGAGCGTATTTTTGGCATAATCTTCCTTTCTAAAATATATAAGACGTCTTCCAAAGCCTTTGGCCGCGAAAGTACAACAACTTTACGTAAATGACGAAGAGTTGTCCAACGGGAGCAATATATGGCCAATCCAAGCCTTTGAAACTGGGTGTTGCAAAAAGGCAGGTGCATTTTAAAAGAAGCCTTCCCAAAGCAAATCAGGACCATCCGTTTTAAACCTGTTTTTGGAAAAACGGCCTTGAAACGGAAATGAGAAATTAAAGGGTAAGATCTATCGGGTTTCCATGAAAGCAGAAATTCCAAGGTGCTTCTGAGTCACGCCATAGCTGGGAAACAAGCATAAAACTAGGGGTAACTATGACTT